>JAQSWM010000014.1 GCA_029266635.1 Sphingobacteriaceae bacterium
ATATTTGTTATATAAACCCCATGGCCATGAAAACGTTATCAACTATCATTGCATTTATTGTTGTGCTCAGTTCTTGTGGAATAAAAAGAGCCGCAACTCACGGTCCTGTTAAAACACGATTTGTACCCCAAACCGTTTATTCATTTAAGACAGATTCGACGGGTAAAATAATTAGTAAAGAAAAGAAGGTAGTATATGTCCCAGAAACTCGTATTATTCGTACTGAAAGATCATCCACGCCTGATGTAAATTTGATAGATGGTGGAGCACACTCATCGGCACGAATAGATTCAATGGACCGGGCGTCACGAAGTAAGCCGGAGAATAATCCCAATTATCACTATTCCGGAAGATCCGAAGGTCAATATCCCTGAGTAGTGGACTAGTATCATCTCCCGAATTATATTTCAAGCTTACTTCTACAGTAAGCTTTTTTTTACACTGTAGTTTTCAGGAACTGTTTATGTTTGGTCTATGAAAAACCTCAACTTCGCTACAAAGTTTAAGTTCGTTCTAATCGTTTGCGGCTTCCTGGTTTTTAGCTGCAAAACCACTTCCTATAACACCCCAGCCTCAACTGCATCCTACGGAGTCGATAAAGGCGACGAGTTCTTCTCGATAGCAGTCTTGCCAGACACACAGTACTACACTGCCTTGCGCAATGGCGGCACAATGGATATGTTCGAGGATCAGATCAATTGGATCCGTAACAACCGTAAATCTGAGAACATTCAATATGTGATCCATCTCGGCGATATCACCGACCATAATGCAAGCGAAGAGTGGGATAGGGCAAAGAGCGTGTTATATAAGCTTGATGAAGACAACATCCCTTATGGCCTAACTGTTGGGAACCACGATGAAACGCCTAACGGAAGCCCTTCTCAGGGGAGTGATAAAACTGACTATACCAAATACTTCGGAAAGAGCCACTTCAAAGATCGCAAATGGTATGGCGGCGGTATGGGAGGAAATGACAATAGCGACAATCACTTTGACTTATTCACTGCCAACGGAATTCAGTTTATAGCCTTATACTTCGTCTTCAACGAACCTGGCAATCCGCAGCATAATCCAGCTTACGAGAAAGTGGTAATGCAATGGGCTGATAGTGTTTTAAGTAAATATCCAGACAGAAAAGCCATCATGGTTGCGCATAGCATGTTAAATCGCGTACCTGGATCTCCGAGCGAGATTAAGCCCGGATCTCCGGATAATAAGGCTCCTAAATTTACCCGTCAAGGGCAGGTGATCTACGATATGGCTAAAAACCATTCAAACGTTTTCCTCATGCTCGGTGGCCATATTTCAGGTGAGGGGTTCAGAAAAGACACCTTTAACGGAAACACCATTAAGACTTACCTTACCGATTATCAGTTCAGGCAAAAAGCTCCGTACAGCGGCGTACAGGATCGCAACGGCGGTGGTGGATTAATGCGCTTGTTAAAATTCAACACCACCAAACAAACCATTGTGGCTACCACTTTTGCTCCACTAAGAACAGGGCTGGTGAAAGAAGACGATGCTGACAGTCAGTTTATCGAGCCGCTGTTTAAATAGCTGCAACAGAATTCTGATTTAGCTTGCAATCGAGAACGTATCCGGTTGCATCTGTTATCTGCTGCTTTCCGGAGGTAGTATTGCAATAAGCCAAAGCGAAGTTGTTCAATTGTACGTAATGAATGTGCAACGGGGCGGTGTTTTTTTTCTTCGATTGTTTTACTACAAAATGGTTTTTCTCAGAACCCACCTTTAAGCTTGTTGGATCAATCGAAAGCCCAACGCCTAAAGCCTTCAGGTAGGTTTCTTTAATCACCCAAATCCTGTAGAAGTAATTTTGGCGCTCTTCCGGTGCGTTTATGCCTTTAAACTCTTCCAGTTCATCCTGGTGAAAGAAGGTGCATTTTATCAGATCAAAGTCTTGTGGCCTGATGCGCTCTACGTCGACGCCGGTAAGTGGCTGATCGCTGATAATTAGTGCAGCCATGCCGGGTGTATGAGCTAAGTTGAAATAAGTTTTTTCAGACAAGCCTGTCAAGAATGGCTTGCCAAATGCATTTTCCTCGAATAGCAACGATTGAGGCGGCTGTTGTAATTCTTTAGCCAGCAAGATGCGTTTAAAGGCATGCGACTGGAGGTAGAGCTCCGCCGAGGTGCGATCTTTAAATTTGAATGCTTTCTGGCGTTCTGCTTCCGATAGAAATGCCAGCAAGTTTTCTTGTTGACTATTGGTAAGTTTTCCGGTCCGGCAGATATAAACCATTTTAGGCAGCCTTCTTCATCTCCGACCCGGTAAGCACTTTAAGAAGATGAGTCAGCTTGAATACCCATTTGCTTAATTCCGGATCAAGTAGACACATTCGGTGATTTCCTTTCGCTTCTATTACCAGCAAACCGCATTTCACACGCTCTTTCCAGTAGGATATGTTCTGATATTTAGCTTCGTTTTTCTCGCTGGTTATAAGCACAACCAAGCCCTCATCAACCGGCTTCGGGATATAAGCATCTTCAATTTTCTTAGCGAGCCACATGTATTCCTTTTTGAAACTACTGTGGTTCTTCACGAAGGGTGTTAGATTGAGCTTAGCATTCAGTACAGGAGCCTTTTTGGGCTCAAATCGGGATGATATGGTATCGATCTTTCTCCGAACCTTTATCATAGCCTGGGTGAGCAGTGGGAAGCGAAGGTCGGAAACAATGGCATCCACCAGGATAGCCTTATGTTTTATCTCGGCGGACTGGTTCAGCACCCTTGCAATTTCATAAGCAATTAAGCCACCGAAAGAAAATCCCATGAAAATGGTGGTTTCATCAATGAGATTGTTTCGGTTCAGGAGATCAATTATCTCTGTAGATATGCCCTCTATGGTGGGTTTCTCGTTTAAACCTTTGTTCTTATTATCCTGATATTTGAATGTGATGGGATATTGAACGAAATAGCAGTCGTAGGTATCTGTGAGATGGTTGGCTAGCTCATGGATCTCATAATAATCATTTGCAGCAATTATGATCTTGGTTTGCTGGTCTCCCTCGCTCAAACGATATACCTGCGGTCTGATCCGTTCCGCTTCCAGTTCAGAAATATCTTTGTTCTGCATGTCAATAATCACGTTCTGCAGGTCCTGAAGGTTAGAGGTTTTGTATATCTGGCGGAACTGAAGCTTAACATTATAGACTTGTTCCACTTTGGCGATAAACAATGCAGCTAGCATGGAATCGCCGCCAAGATCAAAGAAATCCGCATCCAGCGACAGCTCGGACACAGGCTTCAGATAAATTTCAGAGATGATTGACAGAATGTCCACCTGTTTAGTTTCCGAATTCTTGTTCGCATCGCTTTCAAGGTTGCGGCATATCTCTTTCAGCTTTTCAATCTGCACTTTGCCCGAAATGCCCTTTGGCAACTGGTCTAAAATGTAAACCTCCTGAGGGACCAGCTTTTTTTCCAGCTTTTGATTGCAGTAGCTGATAATTTCTTCTCTGGTCACGGTTTCGCCTTTCGGCGGAACAATAGCTACAGCTAACTTTTCGCCCAATATTTCATCGGGTAAACCAAAGGCAAAGGCATCAAACACCTTTTCGTTGTACAGCACACATTCTGTTATTTCCTGTGGCTGAATGTTCATGCCTCCCGAAATAATCTCGCTCTTTATGCGGCCCACAATGGTGATATAACCGTTCTCATCCTCTATTGCCCTGTCGCCCGAGTAAAGCCAGCCTTCTTTGATTACTTCATCTGTCTTCTCCTGATTCTTCCAGTATCCACGCATGATATGGCTGCCCCGCATGCAGAGATGGCCGGACTCCCCCTGCTTTACAGGCTTGTCATCCAGATCTACGATCTTAATATCGCAGTCAACAGGTTTGCCGACAGTGTACTTCTTGTAATTATCATCCAGCGGAACGCAGAAAATGCCACCTGCTACTGTTTCCGTCAATCCGTACACATTGCTCATTTGCACATTAAAGGTGCTCTCACACGCATCCCACAGGCTTCCAGTCAGGTTTGCCGAAACAGATATAAGCAGTTTGAAGTTGGGGTTCTGGAAACAGTTCTCGTTGCCCTCGGAATTGCTCACCAGGAAATGCAGCATGGTTGGCACCGCGAAAAAGTGCGTAATGTCGTTAGCGTAGATGTATTGCAGCAATTCCCCAACTGTATCAATAGAGAAACCGAAAGGACGGTGCCAGGTACATCCGGTTACCGCCGAGAGCACAGGCCCTTGTATCAACCCATCAGCGTGCGATAATATAAGTTGATTTAAAAGCAGGCTTTCGGAATCAAGATGATATACTTTTTGAAGTGTTTGCAGGTGGGTGAAGAGGTTTTCCTGGGAGATAGCCACGCCCTTAGGCTCTGATGTGGTGCCCGAGGTAAACATGATATATGCCAACGAATCCTTGTAGTAGTTGGGCTGAATTTCAGTTCCCTCAGATTTGCTTAGCAGCTCGTTGTATGATTCTATACCCTCAACCTGCCCCTGAAGGCTCAAGATCTTGCAGTTTGTTGAGCCCTGAAGTTCCCAGTTTTGTATCAGGTTAGCATCTGCTATTATGAGTTTGGGAGAAACTATATCAATGATTGCTTTGGTGCGTGGAGTTTTGGTATCGTTATCTACCACAATTACACCGATGCCATGGTTCAAAGCGGTTAGAAAAATCACGCTGATCTCTGCTTCACTTGTAGTTGACAAGATAATCCTGTCGTCTTTTTTGAGATTCAGAGAATTAAACAGCCCTGTGGTCTTTCTCATGTTTTCCATAAGCCAGCCATAGGTGAAGGTGTTGCGCTTGGTTGTCAGAAATATCTTTTCAGAAGGTTGGGTAAAATGTTTTGTCAACATAGATGTGTGTCATAAAGAGCCTTAGAGTCTATTAACCAAAAAGATGCCCGAAATGTTCAAGATTTCATGGTTTTAGAGGAGGTTCTATATAGCCTTGCTCTGGATGTCAAATTAATGTCAGAAATAAAATCGTTTCTAAAGCTAGATGTGGTGTTTGGCATCAGAAAAGCGGGTAAGGTGCGGTCGCGTGTAGGCTAATTGCTACATGTTTAGCATAATTAGTATCTTATTTAATACACGGTGTATTGTTTTATGAATACCGCTCGTTATCTTTGTTTTACATCTAAGAAACAGGGAAGGATATGAGCACATTGAAAAACACCGCGACAGCATTACCAGCTGTAAACCCATCTTTAATTCTCGCTACACTTACAGCAAATCTGGGAGTCATATTCCTGTTTGTGCTGGTTTACGTCCTTTTCTAAGTTACAGTCAATTAGTTTTTAACTGCTTTCTTTTTTAAAAAGTGATGAGAGATCTGCGTTATAAGAATTTGGCTGTGAAATTGGCATTGTCTATATTTTTTGCCACCGCTTCATTGGCTATGCCCCAAAGCTTATTTGCGGCAAACTATTACTTTTCGAGTTCTACAGGTAATGATCAATATACCAGTCAGCAGGCTCGAAGCCCTCAAACTCCATGGAAGACATTGAGTAAATTGAACTCCTTTTTTGCCAATATTATGTCGGGTGACAGCATATTGTTCAAACGAGGCGAGACATTTGAAGGAACTATCACCGTCACTAAGTCTGGCGGTTTTTATGCACCAATTAATTTTGGAGCTTACGGGCAAGGTGCCAAACCGGTTCTTACCGGATTTACTACACTCTCGAACTGGAAGTTGGTGGGGAGTGGCATTTACGAAGCTCCGTGCACATCGGATGGAACAATCCTGGTAATTAACGGCGAGCAGAAGGCAATGGGTAGGTATCCCAACTCCGGTTATCTTTCGTACGAGTCGCATGTCAATAATACCTCTATCACAGACAACCAATCGCTGGCTACAAACTGGACAGGTGGCGAGGTTGTGATTCGGAAGAATCGCTGGACTATTGAGAAAAGTGCGATCACAAGCCAGTCCGGCGGAACGCTCACCTATGCCACCGGGTCAAAAGCTACGCCAACCAATAACTACGGTTACTTTATTCAGAATCATGCAAAAACGCTTGATCAGTTCGGCGAATGGTATTATGATGCTGCCCGTAAAGTAATGATGGTGTACTTCGGGTCAACCAGCCCGTCAACACTAAGTGTGAAAACCAGTTCTGCAGCCACCCTGATCGATATCCGTAGCGTTGGCTTTATCAACTTTGACGGACTGGCATTCACCGGTGCTGGGCTCAACGCTTTTAAAATCAGCAACTCTAAAAACGTAACGATCAAAAACAGCTCTGTGCAGTTTGCCGGTGCTGAAGCCTTATTCGTATCCTATTCACCGGCATTTACGCTCACCAACTCCAGCATTACCAACTCGTTTGGAGCCATAAACCTTGATGCTGGCTGTACCACCGCTACAGTCACTGGTAACACAATCAAAGATATTTCACTGATAGCCGGTTCCGGTAAAAGCGGATTAGGTATCTATTCTGCAATGCTGACCTTCGGCGATAATGCTCTGATAGAAAAAAATACGTTTGAGAATATTGGCTATAACGGCATTTATCTGGGAGGCAATTCTTCTACTGTTAAGAACAACTTCATTCAGTATTTCTGCCTGGTTGTGGATGACGGGGCCGGCGTATATGTTGGTGATTGGTCGAATACCTCTAACAAAAAGATCATTGGTAACATAATTCTTAATGGCATAGGTGCGAGCGCCGGAACAAACAGCAGCACACTATTAGCGGCAGAGGGTATTTACATCGATGACCTGAGCAAGAGCGTAACAGTTAGCGGGAACACTGTTTCCTTGTGTGCAAACAACGGTATAAAGATTCATGACGCTGCCGATGTGAAAGTCTTTAATAATACTGTTTACAACAACGGCGTTCAGTTAAGGCTTGAGCAGGACCATTATTCTTCAACCAGCACCTACATCAGAAATCTTGACATAAGGGCAAATACGTTTTTTTCAAAAAGTGCGAATCAGCAAGTTTCGAAAATTTCTACTCATCAGGATGATGTGCCCATGTTTGGACAATTAGACAGCAACTATTATTGCCGTCCTGTTGATGAACTTTCAAACATCACCACTTACCTGGTGAGAAATGGAGTAAACGTCAACAAGGATTATGATTTGAGCGGATGGAGAACAATTTTTGGAAAAGATGCGGCTTCAAAGATAAGCCCTGTTGCGATCCCCGCGTATAAAGTAACTGGTGTGCTGGGTTCTAATAAGGTTGCGAATGGTGCCTTTGATAACAATATATCCGGCCTTTATGCCTATTCTACCATCAACGATTGTACACCTGTATATAGCACCGGAAGTTTAGATGGCGGTGCGCTAAAGCTTACTTTCAAGTCGGCTGCCGGAAACCATGTTGTTGTAAATGTTAGCACAGGTGCAATTTCTGCCAATAAGAATTATTTATTAAAGTTTAGCCTCCTGGGTAGCGGCAGTGGCAAGAATCTCACAACTTATCTAAGGAAAACAGGATCGCCGTATACTACTGTGAGCAATGTAAAGTTGTTCCCGATCTCAACATCAAGAACAGAGAATGAGTACCTGTTAACCAGCACCGCCGACATTGCGGACGCAAGCATCATCTTTGAATTTGATGAGCCTGTAGGCCCTGTTTATATCGACAACATTAAATTGACCGAAGCTCAGGTGACTAAAACCAATCCGGCGGACTATATATTGTTCGAGTATAATGCCAGCAGCACGGCAAAGACGCTTACCCTTAGCAGGCCTTATGTGGATGTAAGGAAGAATGCTTACTCCAGCAAGATCACCATTAACCCATATTCATCTGTTCTATTGATTGCTACAGATCAGGTTCCTGTAACAGCTACAGTTGTAGCCACAACACAAACTATCTCGTTTGATGGTTCCTTGCAAACCTACGGCGGTACCCCTTTAACACTTACCCCAACTGCCAGTTCCGGATTGCCCGTAACCATGCGGGTAGTGTCGGGTCCGGCTCAGGTGAGTGGCAGCACCGTGAACTTCAGTGACTACGGACCCGCGACAATAGAAGCAGTGCAGACAGGAAATGAGAGTTTTCAGCCAGCATCAGCTCGCGTTCAGGTAGAAAATGTTCAATCTGTGGGCTCGGGCTCAAACGCCATTGTTACGCCAACGCCTCCTGCCACTAACACGCCACAGCTTCCTTCAGGCACGAGCACTCCGCAGCTTCCATCCGGCACCGGCACCAGTTCCCCACAGGTTAAAACAAGTGTAGCGTCTAACAGCAACGATTCAGAGTTGAGGGCATACCCTAACCCGTTCACAAATAAGCTTACGGTGCAGTTCACTATTCCGGCTACGGCTAACGGAACTTTAAAACTTTACGACATGCAGGGAAGGTTTATCAACCAGATATTCTCGGGAGCGATCAAAGCAAACGAGCTTCAAAGCTTCACCGTTGATGCTAATAACCTCGGCATTGTGCGTGGAATGTACATTGTAAAGCTGGAAAGCGATAAAAGCGTCCTGACACAAAAGGTGGTACTTGCCAAGTAACTAGCCTCCCAAAGCACTGTCCTTGGACGGCTGCCCGATCTTTTTTATTTTTTCTTTCAGCATCAAGCCAACGAATATTGGACCATAGTAGAGGTATCTGCGCCAAAGCCTTTTGGGTTCTTTAACGAGGCGTACAAACCACTCCAAACCGATATTAATCCAGATTTTTGCAGGGCGATCTACCGTGCCCGCAAAAAAATCGAATACCGCTCCAATGGTGCAGATTATTTTGGTGTTCAGCTCAGACTTGTGCGCAAATGCCCATTTCTCCTGTTTAGGAGCAGTCATGCCCACGAAGAGCACGTCTGGTGAGAAATTGTTTACAGCGGCAATCATCTGACCGTTTTCGTCGCTGCTGAACTCCGGTTTGTACGGTGGAGAATAGCTTCCGACACGAACGTTGGGGAACTGTTCTGCAAGCTTACTTTTGATAATGCTCAGCGTTTTCTCAGAAGCTCCGAGGTAAAAGCAACTTCCGCCTTTTTCATTCAGATCTTTTAAGAGAAACTCGTGAATATCAGCCCCGGCAATTTTCTTGATCTTCTTGCCCGAGAGTAGTTTTGTCGCTGCAACCACGGCCACGCCATCAGGCAGCAACACATCTGAGCCAAGAAGTGCTTCTTTGAATCTTTGGTCTTTCTCAGCAACGCAATACGAATATTGATTGATCGTGTTTACCAGCAGGGGAGGTTTGGATGGCAACTGCGAAAGGCTATCTGCATAAACATTATACTCCAGAAAGTTGGCGCTCAGGGTGTTCATAGCTGATGATTGTATAATCCATAAACAAAAATGGCGGTATTTGTTTGAGAGATCAGTTGTTCTGTTCGATCACCTTAAAGATGATGTCGGATATTTCTCTGCAAACAGTTTCCTTGCTGAAGAGATGAGATTTTGCAAGATTGTTTTTGTGCATGGTGTCGCGTAACTCATGAGATTCCAGGAGCCGGGCAACTGCTTTGGCGATACTGTCGGGATTTTTAGCTTCTGCCCACAGGCAATTTTCGGGTTCAGTGAGATAATCGGTCGCAGCACGGATCGGTGTGGCCACAATGCTGATTCCCGCTGCTACCGAGTTGAAAAGAGCCATGGGGAAGCCTTCCTGGTCGTAGGTAGGGAACACGAGGATATCGCTGTTGGAGTAATAAGGCACGACTTCCTTCTCAGGGAGCTTTCCTGTAAAGATGATGCGTCCATCCAAACCGAGGGCTGCAGCTTTTTGCTTCAAGGGCTCCAGCGCAAACCCGTCGCCAACAATCACCAGAGTAGTCTTGTATTTGTCTTGAATTGATTTATATGCTTCTAAGATGTCGAACACGCCTTTCACCTCCACAATCCTTCCCACATACAGCAAAATCTTATGATCGCCGGGTACGCCAATTTGCTCCCTAAAACCTGCATCTTTAGAAAATTGCCAGGCTCTCACAATATTCTTCGCGACAAACACCTTTTGTGGCTCAAAATAGTTGATCGCATCTATTTTGCTCTTCTCTTCGGATGATAGAAATAGCCATCCGGAGATATTCTTCCTCAGAAATGGCATCACTACATTCCGAATGAATTTACTCTCGCTGTTTAAGGTCCCAATTTCTGAGCCGTGCGATTTAAGGAGAATCAGAACCTTTCGTTTGTAGAGTGATCTGAACAGTTTGATGGTTATGTAGTCCCGAATGCCGGCTTTTACCTCCAGGCGGGAATTGAAATAGATTATGTCAGGATGAAATCGCTTTGAAAGCTTAACCAGTGTGAGGGCATTCTTGATAATAATGTACAAGCGGGCAAGCTTTGATTCAAAGCCGTCTTTTGCGTGGTAGGGGAACTGTTCGCAACTGTATCCAAGTTCTGTTAGCCCTTCAATCTCATCGAGACCGAGGTTGATGTGTGTTTGCGATGGTACGCTGTACAGAATTTTGGTTTGATTCATGGCTTAATCAATGAACTATAATGAACCCGAGACATATTTTCCAAGTGGTATCCTGTTAAGTACTTTTATAACGAGGCAGCTAAGAAACAGGCAGATAATAGCAGTTAACGGAATCCCTATCCAAGGATTTATCAACTTGTAGTTCACGCCAAAATGCGACAATACTATCAGGATGATAATATGATTCAGGTAAATGCCGAAGCCGTATTTTCCTACCGTTGAACGCACCGTAGCAAATCCATTTTGGACAACTGTTTCACCCATCCCCTTGATGAATATAAATGCCGAAACTGACATAAGAAGCACGTTTATGGATAGCCTGTTGTAAAAAATATCAGAGAATGTGCCGTCACTCGCAGTCAGCCAGTAGGTGCCATATAAGGTAATAGCAAATCCGAGAAGAAAGACAGGCACGGCGATGAGCCGCATCCGCTGAGTGATGGTAATTCTTTCGGAAATAAAATATCCAAGCACAACATAGCCAATGTATCCGCTGAAGTAGCTGAGATCGAACGGAGTTTTCCATTCAACAAAGCGTTGCTGATTGATTAGCAATGTGAACAGCCATATAGCAAGAAAGTAGATCAGGCCGGCCCTGCTTGCGGTTTGCGCCCAGGGCTTTATGATCGGGATGAACATGTACACGCCGATTATCATGTACACATACCAGAGATGCACTTCAGAACCCTGGAGCAATTGTTCAAAAAACCATGGGAAGAAGTGCCTGCTTTGACTTTCCAAGCCTTCGTCTCTTACTTTGAGCGCAAAATGAAAAATCAGGTAGATGACGAACCAAAACAGAAAGGGGAGAAGGATCCGGTTAAGCCGGCGCTTCAAAAAGTCTCTCATGCCGATGGACTGGCGCAGCAGGAGGCATCCGGTTATCATCACAAAGACCGGTGTTCCAAAACGACAGAGAGAATCGTAAAAGTGAGCAATCCACCAGGCGTGGTTTCCATTTTTGTTAAATTCTGCCACCACGCCATCAGCCGCTACGTGCAATATTATTATCGCCGTAGTAGATATAAGCTTCAAATTATCTATCCAGGTTGATGGAGCCTTCACGCTGCAGTTTTTTGCTGTGTCTGGTTGGTAGAGGTGCGGTGTATCAGGTCAGCTTTCGCCACAACTCCGTAGGCATACAAGCACCACGTGTATAATTGCGGAGAGATAGAAAAAATGTTAAAAGCAATTTTGTGCTTCTTGCGCACTATGGCTGATGTTCTGATAAATGGCGCATACGCTTTGAGCCTGGCTGCCACCTGACGGTATTCGTTGGGGTAATGTTCCTTGCCGGCCAGCAAAATGAGATTCAGCAAGGATATGTTCACCACAATATCAAAGCCTTTCGCATGCTCAATACAGCCCTGGCTTTGCTTGTTGACCAGTTTGAGAATCTTGTCTGCTATGGCGGCGGTCTCCAGATACTTCAAATTGAAACCAGCCATACTGATCGAATTCTCCCGTATCAGGTAGTTATATTTAATCGCGTCTGCTACTACTATCTTCTCGGCTTTAAGCAATGCCCGGCAGTTGTAAAGAACGTCCTCATTCATCCGTCCCTCGAACTTTATATCACGGACTTTGCTCAATAGGTAAATTTTGTTGTTGGCACTTTCTTCAAGACTCCCTTTGAAAAACCTGCATAGTGCTTCGTCTGGGGCGAGCACTTTTATCTCCGGGCTTTCTTCCGGCTCTTCTGTTTTGTGCGGATAAATTACCCGGATGCGGCATACAGAAATGTCAGCATCATGATCTAAGGCATTCTTTAACAAAAACTGGTACATGTCGGCATCTATCGTATCGTCAGCATCAATAAAGCCAACAAACCTTCCTTTAGCCACATTTAAACCAGTGTTGCGTGCTTCCGACACTCCTTTATTTTGCTGGTTGATCACTATAACCCGATTGTCTTTCTTTTCGAACTCGAGGCACTTTTGATAGCTGCCATCAGTCGAGCCATCATTTACCAGAATGAGCTCAAAATCCCTAAAGGTTTGGTTCAAAATAGAGTTGACGCATTCCTCGAGGTAGCGTTCTTTATTATAAACAGGTACTATGATTGAGAGCTCTGGCATATTACTTACTAAGCGGAATTGCAGGCTCCAGTTGTTGATTATCACCCGTCCATTTACTCTGCATAGAATAAATGCCAAATGCAGCTAGTGCAACAGCCGCGGTGACGGCGAATAAGGAAATGTACGGGTTTAGGCTTTCTGCGATCAAATGGTACAACAGCACAGAACCTCCCAAAAGCACGTAAAACCCGAGGCAATAGAGCGGTGTGGTAATTTTCTTCGATATCAAAAGCATATCCTGTGCTATGTGAAAGAAAAGGAAGGATGCGAAGATTGAATAATTGATCACGGCCAAGGACTTGCTGAAAAAGTGAAGCCCGATGAAACAGCCCGCTACATTAATTGCAAAGCTCAGGAGATTGAACAGCATGTCTTTGCTTTCAAGTCCGATGGCTACGATCAGGTTTGCCTGCAACAGAACAGTGGGCAGCACCAGAAAAGTCAGGAACATCTGTTTCAGGCACAGGTCGGCACCCGGATAACCTGATCCAAATGCAAGGGGAATTACGTCTGTTGCTAAAGCATTCACCATGAGATATGATATCAGAGCAAATAATGTATAAAGCAGAAAAACTGTTTTATAAATCTTTTTCAATGCCCGGAAATCTCCCTGATTGTAATACTTTATAAACTGTGGGAATATGGTACTGCCGGCAATAAGCGGTAAGATCCCGAAGATGGAGAACACACGATATGCTATTTCGTAGTTGGCTACGTCTGCTAAGGTGAGCATCTTGGAGATGATAATGTTGGCAATACGCCAGTAAATAATAGAAATACTGCCGATCACTATAAATTGCCAGTTCTTGATGACAATCTTCTTCAGGTCAGTGTAGTCTATTTTCGCTTTTATCAGCGATGATAGCGTGATAGTCCCTTCTGCGCCGACTTTGAGGAATAAGCTTAAGGTCACAATTCGCACTGCTATCATAAGTGCTGACAAGACGGCGATTGAGAAGGGTATAACAAAGAGCAAACATCCAACCACCAGCTTCAGAAAGCCATCTATCACCAAAATAGTTGCTGTTTTCTTTTGCCTGAACTCGGCGATGTTCAAGCTTTTGATGGCATTTATAAAATTATCGAAAATGATGTTTGTGCCTAATATTATGCAGAGAAGCCTTATTTGCCCATCGGGATAAATTGCGTATGCCATGCCGATATTAACCAGGTAGAATAGTATCCCCAAGCCAACCTGGGTCTTCAGGAATTTGCTGGTAAGCATCAGCTTGTCTGATTCCGTATCGTACTCTCTGATGAACCACTGCCCCAGGCCCATGCTTGAAAACGCAACAACCAACTGATAAACTGTAGTGGCAATCAGGAACTCCGCAAACTCAGGCGCAGAGTATTTACGGGCAACAACAACAAAAAATAAGCTTACAAACAGAACTTGTAATACATTGGAGAATACCCCCCAAATGCTATTTGTTACAAGGGCTGACTGAAGGAACTTAAGATTTTTATGTTGTAGCCATTTCATCAACATATTCTTCAGGAGGATAAGTTATCATCAGGGTAATCATGCTCACAACCATCAACAACAGCCTGTAATCATAAATGGAGTAAACGGTATTAAAAGCAACCATCCAGCTAATCATTGATGCCATAAAAAAGACAATCTGCTTGTAATGCTTGCCCCTGAAGTAATTCACAAGCCCGGACATCAGCGGGACAAAGAGAAATAGAAGAAAGATGGTAAAGCCAATGTATCCGTTCTCAACCAGGATCTTGAGGTAGCCATTTTCAGGCTGGTCAAAATAGACCAGTTGCCCATCTTCTATTTCAATGTATTGATCCTGCACATGCCGCATGATATATCGCTGGTAATTATTAGTGCCTATACCCAGATAGGGGTGTTTTCTCGATATCTCCAAGGCTTCAGTCCAGATGCTTTGCCTGTACAGATAATCTTCGGAAATGGCTTTTGTGCGGGAAAATACCCCGGTTGTTGGCGAAATGATGAAGTAAGCCGCAACGCCAAGTACTAATATTATACTTCCGTAAATGCGATATTGTTTGCTCGCCATCAGCAATACCAGGAAGAGCCCTACGGCAAACCCGCCAAAGGCCGAGCGGCTGCCCGCCAGCGCAATAGCCGCCAGACAGAACGTGAAGACCCCATAGTTAAACCAAACTTTCCTGTTTGAATAACTCTCGTGCCGGTATAGAAATAAAAAGCTGCCGAGCGCCAGATATTGGCCGTGTGCCTGCGAATCATAAAATACTCCAGGATACCGAACTATGTGAAATACCGGATCGATAGTGTTCATAGCCAGCCCGGGATAGAAGGTGAAGCCCAGGCCTACTGCAAGTTGCCCAACGAGAAAGCCCAGGTCAATCAGAAAAGCAATCTTCAGTGCATTGATAGCCTTCAGGTGAAATGATGGATCATTCACACATTCCGTTATGAAGAAGCGAGCGATAATGAAAATCGGCACAGTTTTCAGAAACGTAATCAGAAGCTTGTCAGGGAACTCTGATGCCATTTTCCCTATCATCACCACGATGATGAAGGCCACAGACATAAAGAAGTAGACGTTTTTTCGGCTTCGAAGATTTATACGTATAAAGTCTTTAATCAAAAAGAAAACGCAGTAATAACTGATCGCATCAAATACCTTAAAACCACCATAAGCCTCTTTGGTGATTTTTAAATCCATAAATGGCAGGAAAGCCAATATGAACCACAAGCAGGATTGTACTGTGTTACCCTGTTTAAATGCGTTATAAAAAAAGGCAAGTAGGGTTATAACCGGTAAAATGAATATCAGCTTGTCACGCATTATGATACCTGGCTATACTTGATTCAGGAGAAAAATTTAAGCAGGTCCATTAGAACCTGCTTAAAAATAACTTCAAAGATGTATTGAAGGCCGGCTTGGGCGATTGCGTATAGTAGCTGTTATCGTAAGCGTAACCATAGCCGTATTTGCCTTTTTTGATGCCGTTGAAGATGATATTCATCCTTGGCAGCTTGCCTTCGTGCTGGACTTCTGAAATAAAATCAAGTTCATCCTTTAATGTATGGCCCTGCCGGACAATGTAAAGGGAAACGTCTGCATGGCGGGCGATAATCATAGCGTCTGTCACAAGATGCAGCGGCGGGCTATCGATAATCACATCGTCATACCTTTCCTTCAACCCATTTATCAAATCTCCCAATCGCTCACGCTCCAACAATTCTGATGGGTTAGGTGGGATGTAGCCGCTGCCAATCACATCGAGCGTAGGCACCAAACCTGATGGCTGGATGATATCGTCCAATGGCATGTCAGAGGAAAGGAAATCGCTGATGCCGGAGTGCTCTTTATTCAAATCAAAAATGCTAAGCACCCGCGGGCGGCGCAGGTCCATCTCCAGGATCACAGTCTTCCGGTCGGTTGCTGCCAGAGAAGCTGCCAGGTTGGAGCTTACAAAGCTTTTTCCTTCCCCTGCTGTGCTGGATGTAAATAGCGTAACCCTGCCTATGTCTTTTTTGTTGTCGTGCAGATAATGCAGATTGGTCCGCAGAGATCGAAACTGCTCGCTTATGATGTGCCTTGAGTTGTCAAGTACAATGATGTTTTTGCCCAGATCTTCATAGGACAGTTCGCCGAGAAGGGGAACGTCCACTGCGTTTTCAAGGTCGCGGCGTTCGGTGATTTTGTTATTGAAAGATTGCCTGAAGAACACAATAATGAATGGCAATCCAAGGCCAATGAGCAAGGCAATTGCAAAAACCAGCATCGGCCGAGGCCACTTGATCTCACCCACGTTAGCTTTATCTACTATGCGGGCATCCACAAATGTAGAAGCGTAGCTAAGGGCAAGTTCTTCACGTTTCTGGAGAAGGTATACGTATAGGTTCTCTTTAATAGATTGCTGCCGTTTCATGCCCACATACTGGCGTTCCTGAACAGGGATGTCTTTAATTGACGACTCAAACTTGTTGTTAAATGAATCAAGCTGACGTTTGCTACTGAGCAGTGAAGACTTAATTCCTCTGATAGTCTCGCGAATTGCAGACTTTGAAGAAGCTATTTGCCGGTCGATAGGTTCAAAGGCAGGATTGCCCTCGGGCGTAGTCGCCAGTAGTTCTTCGCGTTTAAGTTGTAGTTCAGCAAGCTTCTCAATCAGGTTGTTCAAGGCAGGGTCATTAATTCCGATAGTTGCAGGTGCATCGGATGAACCTGATGAGTTAACGTAATGCTCGATGCCGTTTATAATGTTTAATTGGACATTAACTTCGTTCAGCTTGCTATCATTATTTTGTACGTTTTCGAGATAGAACTTAGACTGTGAGTCGATGTCTGTAAGCCCCTGGCTGCTTCTATAGCCCTCAACCTGTTTTTCGGCCTTGCTAAGTTCACCGGTTAGAGAAGCCAACCGCTTGTCGATAAAGTCGATCGTACTTTTAGTGGTACGCTTTTCCTCATCGATGCTGACTTCGTTATAAGTTTTGATCAGATAATTCAGGAAGTCTTTGCCTCTTTTTGGAACGCGGTCTGTAACGAAAAGGCCAATGGTAGGCGCTGCCTTATCCAGCAGATGAGTATCGAGCTCCTTCAGGTATTCGTTCGCCACCTTTTCAGGATTATTGATGCTTACAGTTACTGTTGAGCCGATATATTGATCAAGAAAATCTGTCGGTTTTAATACCCAGCGCCCAAAGCCACTTTTAACCAGTTCATTGAACCGATGGGTTTGTTTCCCGCCAGAAAGGTTCTTGACCTCATAGGTATTTGCATTTTTAATTGTTACTTCAAATGACTGCTTCTTCAGTAAGTTACCCTTGCCTGCCAGCATGAACCTAAAAGGAGTGGTTTCATATAAATCATCCTTTTTAACAAGGCCATCTTTTGCAGAATAGTTAACCCACAACTGAAGGTCGTTTATCACCTTGGTAATGATGTTCTTCGACCTCAGTATCTGAATTTCAGTTTCTGCGCTTTTAGGCGTACGAGCTTCATCAATCTCCTGCAGGCCGGATTTATCAGGTGCTGCTTTCTTCTCATCTTTTACGAGTATAGTAGCACTGATTTCGTAAGCAGGATCTACTGTTTTTAAGTAGATCGCTGCTGCAGTGAAGGCAAGTATTAACCCGAGCAGGAATAAAGGCCAGTGATATAAATATTTCTTGGCTATCCTGCCCAGGTCTGTAAAATGGTTCTCTTTTTTTATGAAGGGCTTCTTTAGCTGTTCAGAGCTCATTTTTTATTTCAGGATTGAATAAGTAATAGCAATCAGAGATAACGCTGAAATGAGGATGCTTGCTTTTGAGTAGCTGTTGTCTACAGTTTCAAGCTTAAGCTTGCTTGGAGTTACCACTATAAGATCATTGCTTTTGAGGTAGAAATAAGGCGACTCAAATATGTTTTTGGAAGTAAGGTCAATTGGTACATAAACCCGTTTGCCGTCACGTTCTCTAACTAACAGAACATTATCGCGATGAGCGGTGATGTTCAAATCGCCTGCAAGGGCCAAAGCTTCAGTAAGGGTTAATCTTTCGCTTGCGCTGGTGTAGATGTTAGGGCGCATTACATCACCTAAAACAGCTACTTTGAAGTTAACTATACGAACAGAAACATTTGGTTCTCTTAAGTAAGTTGTAAGCCTTTGCTGTAATTGGTCAGAAAGTTGTTTTGTTGTTAAACCGGTAACTTTCATTTTGCCAACAAGCGGAAGGGTAACTTCTCCGTTTTCGTCAACCAGATATCCGTAAGTTGGATTGTTCATGGTATTTGAGCCCGATGCTGCCAGGTTGTTGTTGAACACAGCAGACGCTTCCGGATTAAGGCTTCCAACGGTAATGGAAACCTGATCGTGCGGTTGTATGGTTAACGATGTGTAATTGTTTAGGTCGGTAGTGGTAACATTCGACCTGCTTAGATCCTGGAAGTAAGGGATCTTATCATAAGATGCACAAGATGAGAAAAGCGATACAGCTATCCCAAGCCCGAAGGCCATTTTGGTAAGTTTGAACAGAGAGGTATTAACTTTCATGGTTTGATGTTTTTAAAGTGGTACGTAAAATCTTTTCACCAATAATCAATTTTATTGGCATTTTGTTTTAATAGGCGTTCTCTTCGCCTTTAAATACATTTATGATCGTATAGAACACGATTTTTATGTCAAGCATCACAGACCAATTTTCCATGTACCAGATATCATGTTCCACTCTTTTTTCCATTAAACCCTGCTCTTTGGTCTCGCCTCTAAAGCCGTTTACCTGAGCCCAGCCGCTTATTCCTGGCTTTAAGAATTGCCTAACCATATACTTGTCTATGATTTGACGGTATTGTTCTGTATGGGCCAGCATATGTGGGCGAGGGCCGATAACACTCATGTAACCGAGCAATACATTGAAGAACTGGGGAAGTTCATCAATGCTGGTTTTACGCATAAACTTTCCTATTGGGGTAATCCTGTCGTCGTTTAAAGATGCCTGGCGCTTGTCGCTGTCGGAGTTCATGCGCATGCTCCTGAACTTGTAGCACCAAAAAGGCTTATTGTCACGCCCGCTGCGCAATTGCTTAAACAATACCGGGCCCGGGCTTTGGATTTTTATAATGATAGCGAGTAGGGGATAGAGCCAGCTGAAAATGAATACAATTACACCAAGGCTCACAATTATATCGAAGAGACGTTTTTTGAAACGGTTCTCAATATCTTCCAGTGGCTCTTTACGGGCACACAGGACCGTGAAATTGCCCATTTTGTCAAACCGGAAATTAGTTTCCAAGGCTGTAAGGTCGGGCACAAACTTTAAGCGGACACACTGCTTTTCGCCTTCTTTAATCAGGTCGGCGAGGTCATTCATTTTATCCGGGTCTACAGAAACAAATACTTCCTCAATGCCTGATTCCGCTGCTTTTTTCAATTGCTCTGCAGGAGATTGTACAATTAGTTCGCCGTTCTTGTTAACCTGGCTACGGTCTTCTCCAAGAAAACCAACAAAATTTAAGCTGCTCTGCTGTTGAAGGTAAGAGGCAAGCTTCAGCCCACCCTGGTTCATTCCCAAAACGGCAACCGCTTTCCGGATGTCGTACGTTTTAGTGAGTGCATGCTGGAGTGAAGTACTGGTAAGGCGGCTGAGTATAAACCCTCCTGCAAGCAGTGAGTAGAACGCAATCAGATAAGCTCTTGAAAAGTCTGTATTGTCTGTAAAGAATAGGTAAGCGATAAATATGAAGCAATGAAGTGCTATGCTTCTCCAGGTAGCCCGATATATATGTTCAAGTTTGTGAACGGTTCCTTCTGCATATAAGGCGAAGACTCCGGTGCAAACAACCCAGATCAGGTTGCTTATCATGACATTGTTCCGGTACACATCCCGATCTATATAAATTCCGTATTTGTTAGCTAAATAGTATCCGAGGAAAAAACAAAAGTTGAATATAATCAGGTCGCTAACGGCAAGAGCAAAACGAAGTAGGTAAAAGTAGCGTGTTTCCATATAAGTAGTTTTGAAAGAAAATACCTTTGGTGCTAATCAATCAGCGGTAGATGCTGGGTAGATAAAAAGCATTTCACAGCTGATTATTCAACTACTATGCCAAACGGGTGTGGAAGGTATGATGATAAAGCGGGGATTTCGCCCAGAGGCGAAGCTTAAAACAGAACGTAAAGCAGAATAAACAGGGCAAGAACAAGCAAATTCCCTAAAATTAACCCTACTATATGCAAAACTCTCAGTTTTGCGCTCTCATTGACATCTATGGGATGTGCCGGTACGAGCTTTTTACGGGTAAATAGCGTAAATACGTCTTTGTTCCACTTCCGTGCAGTGTCTTTTATATTGGACATTCTGCCGCGAAAGGAGAACTTTGCTGATTTCCTTTTAACGGAGGCTTCTATTATGTTATTATCGCGATCCACTATAATGGCAGAAGTGTTTAACAACAAAAATAATAAATTAGTTTATTTATTCTCAGGTAAATTGGTGTAAGCCCGCTCTTTACCTCTGCTCAAAAGCTCCGATATCTGGCTCCTCACGTACCGGCCGCTTAATGCCTGTATAATCAAAAGGGCTATAAATTTCAGGATTCCCGCAATTCACGGCTGGGCTACGCAGTTTAAGACGGAAGTCTGCCCGAATGTTCTTCGACGGCTTTTCAAACATCGGATCCACGTTTTCTGTGCATGTTACGTTTGTGATCGCCGTCTGTACTTTACGCCGGTTGACATTGTAGTGCAGGTTGTTCCTGTAAACCAAATCCGAATTCTTGAAATTATAGTTGATGAGCTTATCGCGATCTGTTACCAGAATGTTATTCACAATTCGGATATCACCACTTACTCCGGCCTGTATTTGGCCAACCTCCAGTTCGCGGCTCTGGGCATTGCGGTATGCAGTGTTGTTAAAAATGTCGACATGATCGCTTTGGAATGTGTGAATGCCAGTGCCGCCGTTAAACCAGCATATGTTGTTTTCAATCAAAGTCCTGCCGTGGTAAGGGCCCAGCGATGAGCCGTTCTGCTCGTTTCTGAAATCATCAATAATAATTCCGTTGCCGTCAGCAATCCTGCACAGGTCGGCCCATTTCACAAAGTTGCGGTTATTATAGCATTTGTTGTTGCGTATGATATTGTGATACCCATTTGCCTGGTCGAAATTCCAGAATTGGTAGAATGAAATTCCGCTGGTACCGAAAACGGTGTACCAACTGGTATTGTAAATAGTATTTCCTTCTGCCGTGATATAATCCGCCTGCGAGGCGCCAATGCCTCCTCCGCCACAATCGTGTATAACATTGTTTAAAATTTCTATGTGGTGCGGGTGCTGGCCCTGTTTTCCTGAAATGGCTATTCCGTTGCCATTAAAAGCCGGATCATACTCGCCCTCCTTGTTGTCGCAGCTCCCTGGCTGTTTTATCGCCTTGCGCAGAGATACATTCTCGTTATTGCCGATTATCTCGAAACCTGTAATCTTAATATAGCTGATGTTTTTCGCGATGGAAAATCCGGCCCAGCCGTTAAAGCTTATAACCGGTGAATGCCCGGGATAATTTTTGTAAATAATATATGCCGACTTGGTGCCACTAACTGGTATATCTACTACATTGCATGACGAACAGTCGTTGAAGTAAGTTCCATTCATTACCAAAACCGTGTCGCCGGCCTTAGTAAGGTTGGCAGCTTCCTGGATGGTGCGCTTAGCTTGTCCGGGGCTTTTACCACTGTTCTCAGGGCTGCCTTTTTTGGAGCTTACGTAATAGTTAGTAGCGTATAAGTTTGTACAGGCAAACAGCGCCAGGCCGAAAAAGAGCAACCTCATTATGCGTAGATTAGGTTCAAATATAGATGGTGCAGAACGCAAAACAAACAGATTAAACACTTAATGGTTCAGCTAAGAACACAGAATAGCTCTTCATGGAACAAAAACAACAATTCGTAGAGGCAATACAAAGCGGCTATAATTTTAGCGGCGATAAAATGAAAATCGGCAGAG
Source organism: Sphingobacteriaceae bacterium (assembly GCA_029266635.1). Classification (GTDB taxonomy): domain Bacteria; phylum Bacteroidota; class Bacteroidia; order Sphingobacteriales; family Sphingobacteriaceae; genus JAQSWM01. The sequence goes on from JAQSWM010000014.1 coordinate 21,905, forward strand.
CGATGCTGGACGGTGAAGTTGCAGAAGAAGCGGATGTATTTCTGCCCTTCAAAACAATGAACCGCCACGGGCTTATCGCGGGAGCGACCGGGACAGGCAAGACAAAGACACTTCAGATGATAAGCGAAGGGCTGAGCGATGCCAGTGTACCTGTTTTGCTTCTGGATATTAAAGGCGACCTGAGCGGGATTGCCATGCCGGGTACTACCAATCCAAAGTTAGAAGAAAGAGCTAAAATGTTGGGGATTGAGTATCAGCCTGAAAACTTTCCTGTGGAGTTATTTACGTTAAGCAATGAAAAAGGCGTAAGGCTTAGGGCGACTGTAAGCGAGTTTGGGCCTGTTCTGCTTTCCAGAATATTAGGATTGAACGATACACAGGCGGGCGTAATGGCTATGATCTTTAAGTACTGCGATGATAATAAACTGCCATTGCTTGATCTGAAGGATTTCATAAAAGTTCTTCAGTTTGCCGGCGAGGAAGGCAAAGCCGGTTTTGAGAAATCGTACGGGCGCATATCCACTACCACAACCGGCACTATTTTGCGGAAGGTTATAGAGCTTCAGCAACAGGGTGCTGATATGTTTTTTGGCGAGAAAAGCTTTGAGGTGGAGGATCTGATGCGGATTAATAATGAAGGAAAAGGTATGATCAATGTACTTCGGGTCACAGACCTGCAAAACCGCCCAAAACTGTTCTCAACATTTATGTTGCAACTTCTCGCAGAGCTTTATGCTGTGAGCCCGGAGGAGGGAGATATGGACAAGCCCAAACTTGTGATGTTCATTGATGAAGCGCACCTGATTTTCCAGGAAGCCAGCTCAGCTTTGTTGCAACAGATAGAAACTGTTGTAAAACTGATAAGGTCAAAAGGCATCGGCATTTTCTTCGTTACTCAGAACCCGATGGATGTGCCGGCAAGCGTGCTTGGGCAGCTTGGAATGAAAATCCAGCATGCGCTCCGGGCATTTACCGCGGTGGATAGAAAAGTTATCAAACAAACATCAGAGAATTATCCGGATACCAAGTTTTACAAAACAGATGAGCTGATCACACAACTCGGAATAGGAGAGGCGCTGATTACCATGCTGAATGAAAAAGGCATTCCAACTCCTCTTGCTCACGTCATGCTGAACCCACCGCGTACGCGAATGGATGTGCTGTCGGCGGTAGAAGTAGATTCTTTGGTTGCGGGCAGCAAACTGGCTTCCAAATACAATCAGGAAATAGATTCGCAGAGTGCATATGAGATACTGAATGCAAAACTGGAGCAGGCCGCGGAACAAACAGCCGAAGCTCAAAAAAATATCCCCGAAAGCAGCAAAGCTGAAAAGGAAGAAAGCTTTTTTGATAATCCAATTGTGAGGAGTGCGGGGAGGACTGCAGCAACCATCATTACCAGGAGCCTCCTGGGAGCTTTAGGGCTGGGCGGGAGAAGCCGAAGAAAAAGTATCTGGTAAACTCTTCATAAGCCGTTGTCGTTTTCATCGCTTACATTCCATTCAGCCTTGTTGATGAAAAGTTGTTTTGCCGGCAGGCGGGGAGAAGTAGCCCCTGGCGCTGTTTGATATGTTACGATCTTTCCGTTCCGTATGTAAACGGCATCCATGATTTTTCCAACCGTATATTTTCGATCTGCCGGGAAGCTATGGCTTTGACCGCTTCTATTTGCGAAGAACACTGCTGCAGCTGCGATGAGCACCTTGTTTTCCGTGTCTCGGAAAGGCAGCAGCACCGTGCCCCCGCGAAACGCCGGGCCATCCAGGTCCAGTACCAGATCGTTTGCTTCCATGACTTCAAAACTGCCCAGGCTAAAGTCGACCGCAACTCCTATAATCCGGATAATCGCCAGGTTGGAATTAGGAGCGCTTCGTAAACCTTGCGGATCTACCGGATAAATACGGATGTTGATCCTGCCTTTCGGATCAAAGCCAATTGATAGATTGAGTTTAGGCGCAACCGTAGTGAACCGGGTATAACAGTTAAGCTGGAGATCTGCCAGTAATGATAAGTTTCCCTCCGCGATACTGCGTTCCCCCGAACTGGAGCCACAGCTGCGAATTACTTCAGATAATCTTCCGGAGAGCCGGCGATGAAGCGTGCGGCTGGCATTTGGGAATATGAGGGGTGAGAGGGCGTTCCGCAGTAGTGCTGATGCCCGGTTTGCAATACCAAATTCTGTGGCAGCCTTTCGGCTCGCTTCAGACAAACGATAGGTGCCGGCGTGTGAGCCGTGGTTTTCATCCTGCTGTGGCGACGAAGAATATTGCCGGTTTCTTTTTGGCTTTTTCATTCCCATTTCTTAAATTCGTATATCTAAAATACGCTTTCCGGCGGTCAACATCCCCAAGTATCTTATAGAATTCCGTAAAAGTGCGTCATAGGTGCGTTAAAGTCCGTGCAAAGTCCGTCTTTTTTATAGTATTCATTTAGTACTCGTCCAGTATCCGTTTAGTCCATGCCTGTGCAGTCGCCTTCCGGAGCCTTCCAAAATCGGCCTTCTACTGAGCCTGCCCCAACCAAAGTATGAAGGCTTCAGGAGCAGAACTATTTTTTGTGCCTGAATCACAGGCTGTTGTTTCGTAAGAGAACTAATTTTAAAATTTGCTTGACAGAAATGCATTTCTGTCTATATTTGCACCACCAAAACGCGAAAGTAGCTCAGTTGGTAGAGCGCAACCTTGCCAAGGTTGAGGTCGCGAGTTCGAACCTCGTCTTTCGCTCTAATCCCTTCCCTCAAGGAAGGGATTAAATGTTTTAACACCTGCTCAGATGGTGGAACTGGTAGACACGCAGGACTTAAAATCCTGTGACCTTAAAAGTCGTGCGGGTTCGATTCCCGCTCTGAGTACAAGCCCCGAATCTTTCGGGGTTTGTTGTTTTAAGTGGTGTGGAACTGGCAAGCACGTCCCGGCTTAGCCGGGATGACCTTAAAAGTCGTGCGGGTTCGATTCCCACTCTGAGTACAAACCCTGGAACATAGTTCCGGGGTTTGTTGTTTTTATTCGATAGTAAATTTATACATATGCCGCCCGTCACCTTACTCTCTAGTCAGAAAGATATACTTGGCGGATACAAGCATAGTGTGACATCGAAAGAAGTTCAGACAGCAAGAGGAACTGCCGTAGAATAAGTAATTTAGTCAGTTTAATATCGATTCCTTCAGGCTACGCTCCCTAACACCTATGAAGATTTTTCGTCTACTGTTTATTTCCTTTTCGTTGGTTTTAGCGACAAACACTTTATCAAAAGCTCAGGGCACCATCAGTGGCATCATCACTGATAAATCCAATAAATCTCCGCTGGAAGCTGCTACTGTTACTCTTAAATCCAGGCCTGAAAATGCTGTGGTTAAACAGCTTAGTAGCGGCGCACTGGGGAAGTTCTCGTTTTCTAATATCCAGTTTGGCACTTACACGGTTGATGTTGCCTCAGTTGGCTTTCTGAACTATGCAAGCGGTTCTGTTACCGTTGACGAGCGACATCCGCTTGTGACTTTATCAGTCAGCCTGACTTCCGATCAAAAGAAATTAAAGGAAGTGGTGGTAAGCGCTAAGAAACCTCTTTTTACAAATTCAATAGACCGGAAGGTGTACAACGTAGAACAAGATGTAATGAGCAAGTCGGGAACGGCGAGCGATGTCTTGCAAAATGTTCCCCTTGTTCAGGTTGATATTGACGGGAATGTGAGCCTGCGGAATTCCAGCGTTACTATCCTGATAAATGGAAAGAAGAATCCACTTATGGGCAAGAATGCCGCTGCAGTTTTACAGCAACTGCCTGCAAACAGCATTGAGCGCATTGAGGTCATCACCAACCCTTCTGCACGTTGTAAGCCCGACGGACAGGGTGGCATAATCAACATCGTTTTAAAGAAAAATACTCGTCTCGGGTTAAATGGAAACGTTACAGCCAATGCCGGGAATGCAGGGCGCTATAATGCCAGCATGTTCCTCAACTACAATCCGAAAAAATTTAATGTTTTTGGCAGTTACAGCCTGCGACAGGATGACCGGCTTCGGCTCTCTACCAGCCTTCGCAACCAGAGCCAGCCCTCCGGCATTTTTTCAGATACGCTCACAGACCTTTCCCGCCCGTTTTCCAACATTGCAAGTGCCGGCGTAGATTTCAATCCTTCAGAAAAAACCAGTTTCGGCCTATCGGGGAATTACTATTCGAGGAGCATGCACAAGCATGACAATACAGGCAAATTTGTGCAAAGCGCTACGGATATTGAAAATTATGACCGGAGGCTCGAAAATCATGAAACAGAAAGTGAGTCTGACGCCACAGCATACTTTGAGCATAACTTTAAAAAGGAAGATCATTTAATACGCCTGGAGCTTAACACCACGCATTCACCTGAGGTTGAAGATAACCGGTTTACAAACCAGTATCATTTCCCTGTTCGGGGAGATTCTTTAGACAACACGCTGATCAGGCAGGTGCAAGACGAAAACCAGGTTATGCTCAGCTATGAGAATCCGATAAACGATGATACACAATTAGAGCTGGGATATGAAGGCGATTTTAACAGGCAGGACCTGGATTTTTATGGCGAAGAATATAAGCCTGCAGCGGGGAGGTTTGTAACAGATCCTGTTAAGACAAACCGCTTTATTTACGACGAAAACATTCACTCGCTTTACGGCACATTGACACACTCATTTGGAGAGTTTGGATTTGAGGGTGGTTTACGGGCGGAGTATTCGGATATCCGGTCACGCCTGATAAACACCGGCGGCACAATACCCAGCCAGTACTTCAAAATTTATCCTACCCTCCATCTCTCGTATGATTTAAGTAAGCTAACGCAGCTACAGTTAAACTATAGCCGCCGCGTGCGCCGCCCGGAGGGTGATGACCTGAACCCCTTCGCCGAATATCGCGACCCTACAAACATCCGCGTGGGAAATCCCTACCTGAAGCCAGAGTTGACCCACTCAGTAGAACTGGGCTACCAGTGGAAAAAAGATAACCTTACCATTCTTCCAAGTATTTATTACCGATACAAATACAATGGCTTTACTTCTATCTCAAGGCCGTCGCCAAGCAATAGCTCAATCCTGATCACATCGCAGGAGAATTTATCAAACGATCAGTCTGTGGGAGCAGACCTTGTTCTATCCGGAAGCATCACGAAAAAGGTTACATCAAACTTTAGCACAAATGTTTTCTACAACCAGATTGATGCTTCCAGCCTGGGTTATTCTGATAAGCGGTCAACCGTAACCTGGAGTGCAAACCTGAATTCGGTTTTCACGTTAAGCAGCAGTACCATGATGCAGGTGAATTCAAATTATCGTTCCGCCCGTTTAACCCCGCAGGGGAAAAACCTGCCAAGCTTTGTGATGAACATGGGATTGCGCCAGGAGGTTCTAAAGAAAAAAGGCTCAATTTACTTCACCGCTTCCGACATTTTTAAATCGCAGCGGGAGGAGCAGCGCTTTGACACGCCAGCGTTGCAATTGCATTCAAAAAGGATCAGCAATTCGCGTATTTTCTTCGTGGGAATGGGCTACAGCTTTGGATATCAAAAGAAGAAAAAAGATAGTTTACAGTTTGATAACGGGCTTTAGTGTTGGAAATTTGAATTTCTGGTGTACACACCCCTGGATTATGTTCGGGGGTTTGTTTTTAGAGGTGCCGGAAGCATGCAAGAGGTTATCGCCCGTGATAAAACATCTTTGGCATCACCTGGCTGAAGGATAAGTCGCTTGCTGATCTGGACAACCTCCCAGATCCGGATGTGCTTGCAGAGGAGATCGCCGAGAACCTGGAGAGTGCGTTATGCAGTTTCAGGGAGGTGATAGCGCAGTTGAAGAAGTAGGCTCCAAACTTTCTCCCGCATCTGAATGTTCGCCTCTAAACATGAAAATATTAGTTCCCGGTACAGGCGAGAGATGTTCCAAAGTAGTTAAAACAGATTTTGATAAATTCAAAATCCCCGCGCCTCCGGGCGGCTGCGAAAGCCAAAAAGATCAAACTGTTATGCTCTTTACCGACTCAGAACAGGCTGTCAAATATGCGCTGCACCTGGGCGATGTAATAGAGCGGATGTCTGCAAAGAAAGGGTATGACTGTTCAATCAAAAAAATCAAAGTCATAATTAGCGCCATAAACGAACAGGCGGATTTCAGCTCGCTGGAGTTTCCGGAGTAGGTGCGCAACCTCCCGCTCGACAGTGCGAACGTCTCTATTTGCTGGCTGGCTCGGTTGCAAAGGCTGTCATCGTCTTTTTAATTGATCTTATACATCTTTTCTCAAGCGCATGGATGGACGTACTTTATGCGGCTTGGCAAACCTGACTAAAAAGCTTTGTAAATGTAATGATAGGGAAATACCTGGTCGTGAGCTGCCAATTTCGTTTTTAACGATTATTTTCGGGGGGATGATATTTTTCCCAACATTTCAACTGCAGGCGTGTTGCGTTTTGTACAAACGTGTTATTGAAAATGAAAATTTGCCCTGTGCTGATTTGCCTCCTGAGAGAGAAGACTACCTGAAGTACCCAACCTTATTTGATATTGTAGCCGCAATGAAAGCGGATGATTTTGAACCGAGGCTGATCGATAACCCGGCCTTAAAAGGCTTGAAAAAATGGCAAAGGCTGAGAGGGAAGAGGGTTTACCGCCCAAAGATGGCTGGCTGGATACTCTGATTTTGGAATTGGAGCAAAGAATTATAACTCGCCTGCAGGCAATCTGCAATGTATGCGGGCTTTTAAGAGTATCGATGATGTACTTAAATTGTGGGGATTATTCTATAGAGCAGTGCATCATCCCGGGAAAATTGTGACCAGCTTAAACCATACTGAGTTCAGGTAATCTAAACCATCATGCGTAAAGAATTTTCAGCTTACACACGGCTGGCCAGAACGGCGGGAATCTTATTGTTGCTATGCCTCTCGGATTTAGCACATGGAAGCTCTGTCACCGAGGCTCCGGCTGCAGGCAGCCGGCCTAATATTCTTTTTATCGTTGGCGATGACATGGGTTTTGCGGATGTTGGCTTTCACGGATGCAAGGATATCCCCACGCCAAACCTTGATGCTTTAGCAAAATCGGGAATGAAATTTACGAATGGGTATGTCACAGGCCCATATTGTTCTCCAACGCGTGCTGGCCTGCTTACAGGGCGTTATCAGCAGAAATTTGGACATGAGTTCAATGCCGACGGCCCCAATGGCTTGCCTTTAACTGAAACAACCGTTGCCCAGCGCTTGAAAACAATTGGCTATACCACAGGGCTGGTGGGAAAGTGGCATTTGGGATCATTGCCTCAATTCCATCCGCAAAAACGGGGATTCGATGATTTCTTTGGTTTCCTTGGTGGGGCTCATAGTTATTTTGACAAAAAGGGAATTTTAAGAGGTAATGAACAGGTTGCGGAGCTTGATTATACCACAGACGCCTTTGGGCGGGAGGCGGTATCGTTTATAGACAGGAACAAGGGCAAGCCATGGTTCCTGTATCTAGCGTTTAATGCTGTGCACACTCCCATGAGTGCTACTGAAGAACGGCTGGCCAAATTTTTTAACATTACAGATAAGCGCAGACGAACGTATGCAGCTATGATGTTAGCAATGGACGAAGCGATAGGAACGGTTCGTAAAAAATTGGCGGAAAGCGGACAGGAAAAAAATACGCTTATTTTGTTTATCAGCGATAATGGCGGCCCTACAATGCCGGGTGTTACCATCAATGGAGCCAGCAATTACCCGTTAAGAGGCTCTAAGCGCACCACTCTTGAAGGCGGAATCCATGTTCCTTTTCTTTTGTCATGGCCCGGGCATGTTAAGCCAGGAGTCTACACCAAACCCGTTATTCAACTCGATGCTACAGCTACAGCCTTGGCTTCGGCAGGGCTTGCTTTGAAACCGGAATGGAAACTCGACGGTGTAAATCTTATTCCTTTTATCACCGGCAAAAATACACAATCGCCGCACGACGCTCTTTACTGGCGTTTCGGCAAGCAGATGGCAATCCGCATGGGGGATTACAAACTTGTTCGATATGATAGAAATGCCGACACAACTCTCACTACAAAAAAAGGGCTCGGCGCACCACCGGTAACTTCAGCAAAACTATACCACCTGTCTACGGATATTGGCGAAAAAACCGATCTTTCTTCCTCAATGCCTGCAAAAGTGAAAGAATTACAGGCAAAGTGGGATACATGGAATACCACAAACATACAGCCCTTGTGGGGATACGGCAGTGGCAGCGACGGTGAAAAAATTACCCCGTCGAAAGGCAAGAAAAAGCGTAGAGCTAAGTCATAACGCCGTAGCGGACCGATCCTTCATAAATTTTTTCTTGCCGGCGGTATCTGCAGTGGAACGCTATTGGTTTTAACGATTCGCCAGGGGCTAAAAATATTTGTGTTGCCGATAAACAAGATAGGGCCATCTTCCTGATTCTTTTCAGTATAACCGGTGCCGGAGAATTTATTGAGTATCTTTAGAAAAATCCTACCACTTATAACCTCTGCTTAGTATTGCCTTTTCTGGTCTGGTAATTATTTGAGCCTATGCCACATCAGACCTTAAATTCTTAAAATTATGAGCAAAGACAAAGGAAAGAACGAGAAGAAGCCGGTAGTTCCGGGTGCCAAAAAGGCACAGTCTGATTATCAAACCGGTAAATCATCGGTATCTAAAATTGAGCCGTTAACGAATACTAAAAGCAAGAAATGATGGGGTCTTTAAATATTGAACAACAAGCTAACATGTACCTGTTCGAACTTAACAGCTGTGCCAGGGAATATTGGTTTAAGCCTGATGAAGGTTGGGAACTGAGCCTTGCTACCAATGAAGAGCGGCAGGCCATTGAACGGAAATACAAGCCAACTCATACCACCACAGGCTTGCCTGAAACTCTTTTACAGATGCATGGGATGGTTAAAGCACAGTTAGTGCAGCCCGGTTTTTACAATAATTCAGGGTTAACTGTAAATACTAAGGAACTGAAGTGCCTGATTGCGTTCAATCCTGACAGGTTACGTTGATGAGAAAGGCCTAAACAAGGGTTGCTACCAGAAGCCTCATTGTTCAAACCGCAGAAGCCATTAAGTCCTCTGTAGGGTTACATAGTTAACAGGGTTGCGACGCGAAGGTTTTCTGCTGACCCTAATTCAGCAGCACTGAAGGATCCGGTTCCTGCCCAAGGCTAAGCCGATAAACACTATCCAAAGTAATTTCAGCTATCTGAGAAAGCGCCTCTTCGGTAAAAAATGCCTGATGCCCGGTAACCAGCACATTGGGGAAGCTCATCAGCCGCTGAATATTATCGTCTTGTATGATCATTTCAGACAAATCCTTGAAGAAAAGCTTATCCTCCTGCTCGTAAACGTCGATGCCTAGATTTGCTATTTTGTGGTTCTTTAGCGAGTTTATAACATCGTGCGTCTGTACGAGCCCGCCACGGCTGGTATTGATGATTGTTACACCATCCTTCACGATTTTGAGCGTATCCTGATTGATCATGTACTTGTTCTCTGAAGTAAGCGGGCAATGCAGCGAGAGAATGTCAGACTGTTTTAAAACCTCCTCTAATGAAACGTAATGTACGCCAAGTGTTTTCACTTCGTTGTCGGGAAGTGGGTCGTAGGCCAGGAGCTTGCAGCCAAATCCAAGCATGATCCTGCAAAAAGCCTTTCCTATCTGTCCTGTGCCAATCACGCCAACCGTTTTGCCATAAAGGTTGAAGCCGAGCAATCCGGTTATGGAAAAGTTTTGCTCCCTCACCCGGTTATAAGCCTTATGTGTTTTCCTGACCAGTGTGAGAAGGATTGCTACGGCGTGTTCAGCGACGGCTTCCGGCGAATAAGCGGGTACCCGGCATATCCGGATTTGGTGTTTTCGGGCGGCTTCCACATCCACATTGTTAAAGCCGGCACATCGCAGGGCGATCACTTTCACGCCCTTAGCGGCCAGCTGTTCAATTACTTCTGCGGTAAGTTTATCATTTACAAATACACACACGGCAAAGGTGCCTTGGGCTACTGCATTGACGATGTGAGGCCCGAGGTGGGTGTCGAGAAACTCTAACTGAAGCCCATAGCCCTTGTTGTGTTTGATAAAGAATGCTTTATCATAAGGCTTAGCTGAGAAGAATAGTAATTGGTTTGTTGCCATACTGGGTAAGGTAAAATCTCGCAAATTGTTTGCACGGTTAGATGATGACGTTAAGGGAGGCGAAGGCCTGGCCGCTTTGGCTATTGATTTGCGTGCGTACTTTATAGCGGGATCCGGAAGGACGTCTTATAACTTAAACCTGCCGATACACACAGCTAAGTAAAGTTCCCGTTTAACCGAGCGGTTTCCCGTTAACTCATTTATTTATAGTTACATTTGATATAATCCCACCGGCTTCCATTACTTTCACTATGGCTAAAATCAGCAGTTCGCAATATATTATAGCCATAGGTGCATCCGCAGGGGGGCTTGAGGCCATATCAGCTTTTTTCGACTATACTCCACTCGATGCGGTATCTTATATAATCATCCAGCATCTTTCTGCCGATTTCAAAAGCCACATGGCGACCATTCTGGATAAGCATACCAAGCTCCAGATCGTGGAGGCTACCAATAATATCCAGATAGAGCCCAACAAAGTTTATCTTATCCCAAGCTCAAATTTCATGGCCATTCAAAAGGGGCGGCTGATACTATCCGACAAAAAGGGCCAAAAGCCGCCGCATATGACCATCGACTATTTCTTTTCGTCTCTTGCGATGGAACGGGAAAATAAAGCGATCGGGGTCGTTTTATCGGGGACCGGAAGAGACGGTTCAAGCGGAATACAGGCGATAAAAAATGCGGGCGGGATAGTCCTGGTGCAGGACCCCGGCTCGGCTGCATTTAACGAAATGCCAATCGCTGCCATTGGCACCGGCTGTGCCGACACTATCCTTTCTCCCAAAGATATGCCGCAGGTAATAGAGGCTTACGTAAAGGATGGTATTTTAGAAAAACCTCGGGTTGTAGACATACAGGATATAACGCCCGCAGAAGTTTCAACGATTGTAAGCCTCATAACAGACAGTTTGCCACTGGATTTTACCAATTATAAACAACCGACAATTTTCCGGAGGATCAAGAGGCGGATGTTACAAAATAATATTAAAAACGCAGCTGATTATCTGAGCTATCTTAAAAGCAACTCCAACGAAATCCAACTTTTAGCCAACGACTTTTTAATCGGCGTAACTTCCTTTTTCAGAGATGCTCAAGCGTTTAAAATAATGGAAAAGATTGTTATCCCCGAACTGGTAGGGCACCGTGGGAAAGAGCTTTTGAAGATCTGGGTGGCCGGATGTTCCAGTGGTGAAGAAGCGTACTCGCTGGCAATTTTAATCAGTGAGCATGTCGAGAAGGCTGAGGGCGAATTCGAAGTTAAGATCTTCGCTACAGACATTAACCAGGCAGCACTTCGGGTTGCAGCAAAAGGTGTTTACACTGATGGTATTGAAAAGGATATTTCCAAAGAAAGGCTCAAAAACTATTTTGATAAAGAAGGCAATCTCTACAAAGTGAAGCCCAACATACGTAATATGCTCATTTTTGCGCAGCACGATCTTACGAAAAACCCGCCCTACTGCAATGTGGATTTGATATGCTGCAGGAACCTCCTTATTTACCTTGATTCAAGTTTGCAGAAGAAGGTATTCAACATGATGCATTTTGGGTTAAAAAAGGGTGGGTTTCTTTTTTTAGGCCCTAGCGAAAATGCAGCTATCCTGAAGGATGATTTTGATGAGATAAACAATAAGTGGAAAATATTTAAATCCAAAAAAGCCAGTCGCTCTTACAGATTTGATGGTTTTCCGGTACAGGTTATAGAGGGAATAAACGAAGAGAATGTAGAAACCGGGAAGGAAACCGGCGAACCTTTAATCACTGCAGCAGTAACTGATGAATTGAATTTAGCTATTTGTGAAGAATCGGGCCTGAGCGGTGTTGCGGCAGACAAGAGCTTAAAGGTTATCCATTCATTTGGAAACCTCTCCCGATATCTGAAAAACGGGCACTTCAAACAGAACTTAGGTGATTTATTGCCTGACGAAATTGCAATGTCTTTAAAAGCTGCCGTTCATAAAGCACTTAAAACTAAAAAAAAGGTGCAGCTTGATGGCCTTTTCTTTAAAGACAAAGCAGTTACCCGTGCAGTAAACATAACGGTTAAGCCGCTTGCTGCTGTAGATGCTGAACAGTCTGTAATGATCTTATTTGCGGAAGGCCTAAAGCCCAAAATCCGGACTGCGCCGAGCGATATGCACGATCTTACAAAGCAGTACCTGTTAAACCTCGAAAAAGAGCTCACTGAAACCAGGCAGAACCTGGAGCAGGCTTATCAGCGCATTGAGTCTACAAACGAAAACCTTCAATCATTCAACGAAGAATTGCTGTCTGCAAATGAAGAACTGCAAAGCTCCAACGAAGAACTTCAGTCGGTAAACGAAGAGTTACAAACCATTAACAGAGAGCACCATATAGCAAACGTTGCGTTAAATGAACTCAATGACGATTTAAATAATTATTTCAGGAGTAACGTAAATGGGCAGTTGTTTGTGGACCGAAACCTGATGTTAAAGAATTATTCGCCGGGCGCTGTGAAACACATAAATATCCGCGAAAGCGATATTGGCCGGCCACTCAGCAATATTACCACGAATATGAAGATGGAAACCCTGCTGGCAGATATCGAAAAGGTAATTTTTAATGATGAAACCATTGTCAGGGAAGCCGAATCGCTCGACGGGAAAACATACCAGGTCATGACCATGCCTTATATACGTACGAGTACGGGAAATACAGACGGAGCGATTATCAGCTTCTATGATATCACCGAGTTGAAAAAGCTGATGAAGAATCTTGAGGCAACAAACAATAGCCTTTTAAGGATCAATGGCGATCTCAGCAATTTTGTTTATGGAGCATCGCATGATCTAAATGCCCCGATTTTTAATATCGAAGCAGTATTGAAATTACTTAACGGCAAAATTGACATGCACAATCCGGAGGTGCTCACACTATCAGGAATACTTGAGAAATCTCTTGTGAACGTTAAAGCCGTTATTACCGACCTTGCAAAGGTGGGCCACATCGAAGCTGATATGCTCGATGATGAGCACGTGGAATCCTTTGAAGAGAAGTTCCGGTCAATAGCCGGAATCATATCAGAAAAGATCAGAGAAAGCAAGGCTGTATTTAAAACAGATTTTCAGGTAAAAGAGGTCAGGTTTCCTAAAAAGAACCTGCGAAGTATTATTCTGAACCTGATTACTAACGCAATTAAATTCCGGTCGCCGGAACGGTATCCTGAAATATTTCTCAAAACTGAATATCGGGACGGGTTTATCTTGCTGACAGTGAAAGACAACGGAATAGGGATCACACCCGATCGTATGGATTATGTATTTAAAATGTACCAGCGGTTAAATATCGACATTGAAGGACAGGGTATCGGCCTTTACCTGGTGAGGAAAATCATCAATGCCTCTGGCGGTAAGATAGAAGTTGAAAGCGAGATTGGTAAGGGAAGTACTTTCAAAGTCTTTTTCAAGGCCTGACAATTACAAGGCCAGTATGCACGGCACTCCGACACTCACTCCAAACTTTTAATATGATAATCAAAGACGATCCATTTCATTACTACAAAGTGTTTAAAAATCAAACTTCGGTGACGCGTGTTTCTGCCAACGACTTTAAGCCTGGAAGTAACAATCGAAACTATCCGCCGCATACAACGTTCCACCTACCGGCAGACTCTTGTATGTATTACGGTTATGCAGATAAAACCGATGCAATGAACAACGCGAAAGCAGGCGCTCTGATCCACATTAACCGGCTTCTCGGCAAAGGAGAACTTGGGCTTAAAGAGCTGGCGCAATACAGGATAGATCATTACGACGATTTGAACATCACGCTGCTCAAAGGCAATATCAACAAGCGCACCGCCACATAAATCTGCAAACAGATCAATTGAGCCGGGAATTTCTCCGGTGAATACTTTACTGGCTCTTTCTTTATAGAAATAAATTCCATTTCTTTTTCAGGCGAAGCCTTTCAATTCAATAATTATGAAAGCTTCCAGCAGCTCAGTATTTGATATCCTTTCACGTTTGCGTGTTAATTTTCTGGCAGACAGCCCTACCTCTAAACTGAATTCCGAAGCCCCGCTCCGTTCAGAACTTTTCAATTCAGATCAGATGGACAACCACGGAAAAGTGGTTGCCAGCACGCACAAGCTTCAGTCGGGGCAGCCCACAGACCGGCTGTTAAAAAGGCTTGAGGACAACGAAAAGGTGCTTCTTGAGGTGCGCAACCTATTTGTAGATAGTATCCGTGGAGGTAAAGCAATAACGCCGGGTGCAGAGTGGTTGCTTGATAATTTCTATTTGATTGAAGAACAAGTTGTAATTGCCAGAAAACACCTGCCTAAAGGGTATAGCGAAGGCTTACCGTATCTTGAAAGCGGCAATTCTGCCGGAATGCCGCGTGTTTATGACATAGTGCTGGAAATTATTTCGCATAGCGACGGACGGGTAGATATTAAAAGCCTGAGCAGTTTCATTGAAAGTTATCAGACGGCCAAGGTGCTTACCCTGGGGGAGCTATGGGCTATCCCGATAATGTTGCGGCTCGCAGTTATTGAAAACCTGCGCAGAGTTTCGGTACAAATTGCTATCAATATGATAGATCGCAACCTGTCAGATTACTGGGCAGACAAGATGATGGCTGTTTTGCAGGAGCAGCCGGGCGATCTTATCCTGGTTATTGCAGATATGGCCCGCTCAAAGCCTGAGCTAAACGGTTCTTTTGTTGCCGGTTTCACCCGGAAATTACAAGGCAAAGGCCCTGCTCTAAGCATGCCGCTGAATTGGTTAGAACAGCAATTAAGCGGCACGGGCGTAAGCAGCAGCGACCTCATCCGTGAGGAAAACCAGGTACAGGCTGCAGATCAGGTTTCAGTGCGGAACAGTATTGGAACGTTGCGCTTTCTGGGCGCAACAGACTGGCGTGAATTTGTTGAGACCCTGAGCAGGGTAGAGCAGGTATTGCGGCAGGATGTTACCGGAGTGTATCCTCTGATGGATTTTACCACACGCGACAGATATCGCCACACTATAGAATCTATCTCGAAAGCCAGCCTGCTCTCTGAAGCAGAGGTGGCAACCAAAGTCCTGGAACTTACTGCCAAACACAGTAACTTCGACGGTAACCTTGAGCGTCATGAACATATTGGCTATTACTTAGTAGATAAGGGATTAAGGGAAGCCGAAAAGGCCTGCGGTATGAGGCGCACACTAGGGCAAAAGCTCGCACATGCCGCGGGAAGGATGCCTGTGTTTTTATACCTTTTTGCAATTGTAGCTGTTACAGTACTGTGTGCCGCCGGAATGTATTCCGTGGCGTATGCGTATGGCAGCCACAACACCTGGCTGCTTTTTCTTGTTGCCATCCTTTCCCTTTCGGGTGCTGCGCAGCTTGCGGTTTCTCTTGTCAATCTTGCAGCAGGCCTTTGGATCAGGCCTTCCTTCCTGCCGCGAATGGATTTTTCAAAAGGCATTCCCGCCGAGTACCGTACGCTGGTGGTTATCCCAACAATGCTGTCGGATGCTGCATACATTGAAGAACTTATTGATGCTCTTGAAGTCCGGTTTTTAGCCAACAAAGAAGCAAACCTGCACTTTGGCCTTTTAAGCGACTTTGTTGATGCAAATGCAGAAAACTTGCCTGGAGACGCTGCGCTGGTGGAAAAGGCTGCCGCGATGATAAATACGCTGAATGAAAAATACAGCGAGCCGGACAATGAAATTTTCTATCTGTTTCATCGTCCGCGGACATGGAATGCCGGGGAGCAGAAATGGATGGGCTATGAGCGGAAGAGGGGGAAATTGTCGGCTCTTAACGCCTTGCTCCGCAGCCGCGATAAAAAAGAATTCTCTTTGGTTATAGGAAATCAGGAGCTTCTCACAAATGTTAAATATGTAATTACCCTCGATTCAGACACTGAGCTTCCGCGAGATTCTGCGTGGAAGTTTGTAGCAACGATGGCTCACCCGTTAAATCAGGCGGTATATGATCTGAAAAAGCACAGGGTGACGGAAGGCTACGGAATATTGCAGCCGCGGGTGGGATCCGGCTTTCCAAAATCGTTCACCTCTCTGTATCTGCGCATGCAGGGGGATGTAGCGGGCATAGACCCTTATACACGCGTGTCATCCGACGTTTACCAGGATCTTTTTGGCGAAGGGTCGTTCATCGGCAAGGGCATTTACGATGTGGATATTTTTGAAAAGGCGCTTAACGATGTTTTTCAGGAGAACCGTATCCTGAGCCACGATTTACTGGAGGGTTGCTATACTCGTTCGGGTCTGGTGAGCGATGTGCAATTGCACGAACAGAATCCATCAAGCTATGAGGGCGATGTACGGCGGCGCCACCGATGGATCAGGGGCGACTGGCAGATAGGTGCATGGATGCTGCCATTGATCTCGGGCAGCGATGGCCGTTTAAAGAGCAATAAGCTTTCAGCGCTGTCGAGGTGGAAAATTTTCGATAACCTTCGCAGAAGCGTCCTTCCGGTTTCCCTCATGCTGCTTCTCTTGTCGGGCTGGACAATTTTGCCTATGCACTGGTTCTGGACGCTCGCGGTGACCATCATTATCCTTTTGCCTGTAATGGTTGCTGCGGGCTGGCAGTTGATGAATAAAGCCATCGATCTTACTTTAAAAGCCCACTTAAGTGAGGTAGGAAGATCAGTAAGAGATACACTGATCAGGTTTGTGTTTGGGATAGCTGTTTTGCCTTACGAAGCTTATCGCTTTACTCACGCCATTTTTATCACTAACTGGCGTATGGTTATAAGCCATAAGAAAATGCTTCAATGGACACCTTCGGCATCTTCTTCCAGTACAACAAATCCGTTTTGGGCAACGTACCGGAACATGTGGATAGCGCCTGCTCTGGCAATTGCCTGTACACTCTTCTTCTTCCAGTATAATCCGCACGCCTTCCTGGTTGCTTCGCCCATGTTAATCTTATGGTTATTGGCACCCGCTCTGGCATGGCGGATCAGTATGCCGGAGAAGGAAGAGGATCACTTACTTGAAGAAGATCAACTGCTGTTTCTTCACAAGTCGGCCAGGAAGACGTGGTCGTTTTTCGAAGAATTTGTTACAGCCGAAGAAAACTGGCTTCCGCCGGATAATTTTCAGGAGCAGCCCGTTGCTGTAATCGCTCATCGTACTTCCCCGACTAATCTCGGCCTGTCGTTACTGGCTAACTTAAGCGCTTACGACTTTGGATACATCCCTATGGGACAGTTTTTAGACAGGACCAAATCTGCTTTGGAAACTATGTTGCAAATGGAGCGGTACCGCGGGCATTTTTATAACTGGTATGACACTATCACTTTGTTGCCATTGCACCCAAGATATGTTTCTACTGTAGATAGCGGCAATCTGGTAGGACATTTGCTCACCCTGAAACAAGGCCTCCTCGGGCTTTCACATCAGCCGGTATTCAACCACGAGGCATATCAGGGCTTGTATGCAACGGCTGCTATCGCGATAGATGAATCAAAAAACGATCATGCGGAGCTTCGGGAAATTCAGGGGATACTGCAAGCTGCAATAGCTGACAACAGCATTTCTTTACTGGCAACCAAACAAAACCTTGAACGGCTAACGGCAATAGCAACCGGGGCGATAGAGAGAGAGCGAGATGCCCAAAGCGACTTAAACAGATGGTTAAACAAGTTACGGCTGCAGCTAACCGCAATACTCGATGATTTAAATAAGCAGATTCCATGGCTGGTGCTACTACCGGTACCGGAACGTTTTGCCAGGCTCGCGGCAGTTGACCACATCCCCTCTGTTTCTTCAATGCAACAACTGCCTGATATTTTTAGTCAATCTTTAACAGAATATGATACGCAGGAGAATACCGACGGCGGCAGAGAATGGCTCTTTAACGTACGGGCTGCCCTGGCTCAGGGAAGCGAGCTTGCCCGGAGGGTTTCAGAGTTGAATGAGAACCTTGCTGATCAATGCGAAGAACTCAGCAATGTAGAATACGGATTCCTGTTTAATAAGTCCACCAGTTTGCTGAGAATCGGGTACAACGTTGACGACCAAAGGGCAGACGAGAGTTATTATGATTTACTCGCATCTGAGGCCAGGCTGGGGATTTTTGTGGGCATTGCTCAGGGCAAGGTGCCTCAGGAAAGCTGGTTTGCTTTGGGGAGGCTACTCACCAACTCGGGCGGAGACCCGATATTGCTCTCCTGGAGCGGATCTATGTTCGAGTATCTCATGCCGCAACTGGTCATGCCCACGTATGAAAATACGCTGCTTTATCAAACTAACAAAGCCACTGTTAAACGGCAAATTGAATATGCCTCAAAACGGGGAGTGCCATGGGGCATTTCTGAATCGGGATATAACATGGTTGATGCCAGTTTAAACTATCAGTATCGTGCATTTGGAGTGCCGGGCCTCGGGCTAAAGCGTGGGCTTGAGGAAGATTTAGTTATTGCCCCTTATGCCTCTATGATGGCGCTGATGGTGGCCCCTGGTAAGGCATGTGCAAATCTGCAGTTATTATCAGCCGAAGGTTTTGAGGGACACTATGGGTATTATGAAGCTATTGATTATACCCCGAGCAGGCTGCCCAGAGGTAAAACAAACAACATCATACAATCATACATGGTACACCATCAGGGCATGGGTTTTTTATCCCTTGCTTACCTTTTGCTCAATAAGCCTATGCAGCGAAGGTTTGTATCCGAACTTCGTTTTCAGGCAACGCTGTTGCTGCTACAGGAAAGAATACCAAGAACGACGCTTTTCTATGCGCACACGGCAGATCTAGTGGAAATTAATAACAACCGCCCGGATGTACAGGTAAGGCAAATTAATACCGCCAATACGGCGATGCCGGAGATACAATTGCTAAGCAACGGCCGGTACCAGGTAATGATCAGCAATTCCGGCGGGGGCTACAGCCGCTGGAAAGATTTAGCTGTAACCCGGTGGAGAGAAGATGGCACCAAAGACAATACAGGAATATTTTGCTATATAAAAGATATCGGCAGCGGCGAATTCTGGTCTAACACTTACCAGCCTACGCTAAAGGCCGGAAAAGAATATGAAGCTATATTTTCTCAGGGCCATGTAGAATTTCGAAGAAATGATTTCGGCATAGAAACTAAAACTGAAATTGTTATTTCGCCCGAGGACGATACCGAGATGAGGCGGCTGAAGATTTGTAACAAAACCTCAGCCCTTAAAGTATTGGAAATTACCAGTTATGCGGAAGTTGTAATGGCTAGCCATGCATCAGACGAGGCACATCCTGCCTTCAGCAACCTTTTCGTTCAAACCGAGATAAAGGCTGAATATAACGCGGTGTTTTCTACCCGCCGTCCGCGTTCAGAACATGAAACTCCTCCATGGATGTTCCATCTGATGGAAGTAACCGGCGCTGCGGCCGAAGCCGTATCGTACGAGACAGACCGGATGCAGTTTATCGGACGGGGACGGACCCTGGTAAATCCTCTGGCTATGGAGTCCGAAACCCTTTCGGGAAAGGATGGAGCAGTACTGGACCCTATTATGTCTATTCGATACCGCGTTGTGCTGAAGCCTAACCAAACCGCAACCATTGACCTTATTTATGGCATAACCGACAACGTGGAAAGTTGTGAGGCTTTGATGCAAAAATACCGCGACAGGAACTTGAAAAAGCGGGCATTTGAGCTTTCGTGGACACACAGCCAGGTTTTGTTAAGGCAGATTAATGCCACTGAAGCCGACGCTCAGTTGTATGGGCGGTTAGCCGCCTCCGTTATTTTTAGTAACCCCAGGCTTAGAGCCGATCCGTTTGTTATCAGCAGCAATTTACGTGGCCAATCTTCCCTTTGGAGCCATTCCGTATCGGGCGACCTTCCGATAGTATTACTTCACATTTACGAGCCTGAAAATATTCAGATTGTAAAAGAGATGATGCAAGCTCACGCGTATTGGCGTTTAAAGGGCCTGGCTGTTGATCTGGTTATATGGAATGAGGATCATGGATCATACCGGCAGGTTCTACAGGAGCAAATTCTGGGCCTCATCAGCGTTGACGTTAGCCACGGGATGTCTTACAGTAAGCCCGGCAATATTTTTGTCAGGTCGGCTGACCAGATTTCTACAGAAGACCGAATACTTTTTGAAAGTATTGCCCGCGTAATTATCTCCGACAATAAGGGCACACTCGCAGAACAGATAAACAGCCATGTTTCAGAGAAAGCTTCGCCTGCGCTTTTAGAGCCAAAGTCTGTCGATCTCAAGCAGTATGAAATACCGCCGGCTGTTCCCGCTGATCTGGTATTTTATAATGGGACAGGCGGTTTTAGCCCCGATGGCAGAGAGTACAAGATAATAACCGGCATTGGCCACACAACCCCGGCACCATGGGCCAATGTACTTGCCAATCCCAATTTTGGTACTGTTATATCAGAAAGCGGATCTGCATACACCTGGGCACTGAATGCCCATGAGTATCGGCTTACCCCCTGGAGCAACGATCCGGTGAGCGACGCAGGCGGAGAAGCCTTTTACCTGCGTGATGAAGAAACAGGCTCTTTCTGGTCGCCATCTCCGTTTCCGGCAATGAGTGCAAATCAGTATGTGACCACCCACGGCTTCGGTTACTCCACTTTTAAACATTCAGTATTTGGCATCAAATCTACAATGTCAGTTTTTGTTGACCTTAACCTGCCGGTGAAATTCATCGTCATAAAACTCAGGAACATTTCCGGCAGGCCACGTAAAATTTCTGCAACCGGCTTTATGGACATCATATTAGGAGATGTCCGTTCTAAAACCAATATGCATATTGTTTCAGAACAGGATGAAGGCACCGGGGCGCTTCTGCTAAGGAATAGTTACAATACCGCCTTTGCCGACCGTGTTGCGTTTTTTAAAGTTTCTGGCGGAACAAATTACAGTTATACCACAGACCGTACAGAATTCATTGGGCGTAACGGTAACTTGCAAAACCCCAGGGCTTTGTACCGAAAGAAACTTTCAGGCAGAAGCGGGGCCGGAATGGATCCGTGTGCAGCATTGCAGGTTAATTTCGATTTGCTTGACGGGCAGGAGAAGGAAATTGTTTTTATCCTCGGGAATGAAGAGAATGCTGTGGCGGCTATTGAACTGGCTCGGAGAGTGACAGAAGCCAACGCGGTGAATGAGTCTTTAGCATCTGTAAAAGCATATTGGGAGGAAGTGTTGGGCACGGTCCAGGTAAGTACGCCCGATCCTGCTTTAGATATCCTCACGAATGGCTGGCTTATTTATCAGACGATAGCGAGCAGGATATTTGCCCGAAGCGGGTTTTATCAGTCCGGAGGAGCTTTTGGCTTCCGGGATCAGCTTCAGGATGTAATTGCGTTACTACCGGTGCGCCCCGCTATGGCCAGAGAGCAAATACTGCTTAATGCCTCACGGCAGTTTATAGAAGGCGATGTGCAGCACTGGTGGCATCCGCCAGAAGGCCGTGGCGTCCGTACCAACTGCTCAGACGACCTTCTCTGGCTTCCCTTCGCAGTCTCCAGATACGTTTCAGCGACGGGCGACCGGGATATTTTAACCACTGAAATAACCTTCCTGGAAAGCCGGATGCTTCATGACGGCGAAGATTCGCTGTACGACCTTTTTTTAAACAGCAATCAAACAAGCTCTTTGTATGATCATTGTAAACGTGCCATAGCGTACAGCCAGAAGTACGGAGTACACAATCTGCCTTTAATCGGCGCCGGCGATTGGAACGACGGCATGGACCTGGTGGGCCATAAAGGCAGAGGCGAAAGCGTATGGCTGGCATTCTTCCTCTACGATGTATTGATGCGTTTTGCGGATGTTGCTTCGGTATTCAACGATGAGGCGTTTTCTGAACAATGCAGGGCTGATGCCGCCGTGCTACAGGAGAATATTGAAGCCGCGGCATGGGATGGCGAATGGTATAAACGTGCCTGGTTTGACGATGGAACTGCGCTCGGCTCCAAGGATAATGCGGAATGCCGCATAGATGCAATCGCACAAAGCTGGTCGATACTGTCTTCTGCTGCTTCGGGAGAGCGGAGGCTCACAGCATTAGCATCGCTCGACAAACTACTGGTAAACCGCGAACTAAAGCTGATCCAGCTCCTTGATCCGCCGTTTGATAAAGACGGCCCTAACCCTGGCTATATAAAAGGTTATGTGCCCGGAGTTCGTGAAAATGGCGGGCAATATTCGCACGCCGCAATTTGGGCACTGATGGCTTTTGCCAAAATGGGGCAGCGGGAAAAGTTATGGGAATTGTTTTCAATGGTACAGCCTCTCAGCCATGCTTCTGATCCGGCCGAGGTACAGGTCTATAAAGTGGAACCGTACGTAATGGCGGCAGACGTGTATGCAAATGAGTCTCATAAGGGCCGGGGCGGCTGGACATGGTATACAGGTTCGGCAGGGTGGATGTATCAGTTTGTACTAGGATCCTTGTTGGGGATGGAAGTAGCAGACGGACATCTGATATTCAAGCCGTGTTTTCCTGTCGAATGGCCATCCGTTAAGATTAACTACAGGCACCGCAATTCGGTTTATAATCTAACTGTCTTTCAACTAAAAGGCAGCGAAGCATACTGGCAAGAGGGAAATATACGGAGTGAAGGCAATGTTATAGAATTGACTGAGGGAACCCACGTACGGAATATTAGTGTATTTGTAGGCACGGGCTAGTACGTCGGCTGCTGGAAAGTTTCGTTGCTTTCTATTGTTTCGTCTTCCATAATAATATTCAATTCGATAGCACCGCCCATCGCAGCTTTTGTTCCTTTGATACATACGGCTTGTGATACATGCCTTGAATAGCTATTTTGCACCGATGAGCAAAACCCGCCATTTCAGTAAAAAACCTGTAAACACCATTGATCCGGAAACGCTCACCTTCAAAGACCGGTTTAGAGCCCTGTCGAATCTCCCAGCGTTTTTAAAATTAGTTTGGCAAACAGATGCGAAAATGGCGACGGGAAGCGCCATTTTGCGTGTCCTTCGCTCGGCCGTGCCCGTTAGCATGCTTTATGTAGGAAAACTGATCATAGATCATGTGGTTGCTGCTACCCACGATGGCGCTGATCTTTCCCATGAAATTTTGTGGAAGCTGGTTCTTTTAGAATTTGCGCTCGCGATTGTAGCCGATGTGTTGAGCCGCGGCATCGCCTTGCTGGATAGCCTTCTCGGCGATCTATTCTCCAACCACTCCTCCATCAAAATCCTTGAGCACGCAGCTACGCTCGATCTGGATCAGTTTGAAGATTCTGAGTTTTACGATAAACTGGAGCGTGCCCGGCAGCAGACCATCGGCCGCACAATCCTGCTTTCGCAGGTGATGAGCCAGATTCAGGATTTGATCACGGTGGGATTTCTTGCCGTCGGGCTCTTGGCCTTCAATCCCTGGCTCATCCTATTGTTGCTGGTGGCGGTAATTCCTTCGTTCCTCGGCGAATCCCACTTTAACAACAAGACCTACATGCTTACCCGCGGGCAAACGCCTGAGCGCAGGGAGTTGGATTACGTGCGCTACATGGGCGCAAGTGATGAAACGGCAAAAGAGATTAAGATATTTAACCTTTCGGGATTTTTTACTGAGAGGTTCCGTGCGTTATCCACTAAGTTTTACCTCGACAACAAGAAGCTCGTTATCCGCAGAGCTTCCTGGGGAAGCTTCTTTTCCATGCTCGGGAGCCTTGGGTATTACATCGCTTACGTCATTATCATATTCCAAACGCTTAACGGAAAATTATCAATCGGTACACTTACGTTTCTGGCGGGATCATTCCGGCAGATGAAAGGCTATCTGGAGGGGATTCTTTCCCGTTTCACAGCGGTTTCGCAGGGTGCCATTTACCTTACTGACTTTTTTGAATTCTTCGAAATACAGCCAAGGATTGTTCAAAGCAAAGATGTGCTCCCTTTTCCGAAGCCTATCAGGTATGGTATAACCTTCGAGAACGTTGGATTCAAATATCATAAATCAGAGAGGTGGGCAAACCGGAATCTGAATTTCACGCTTCATCCCGGAGAGAAGCTGGCTTTGGTAGGGGAGAACGGTGCAGGAAAAACTACCCTGGTGAAGCTTTTGGCTAGGCTTTACGATCCAACTGAAGGGCGGATATTGCTGGACAATGTTGATCTGCGGAATTACGATCTCGCAGACTTGCGCCTGAACATGGGCATCATCTTCCAGGATTTTCTCCGGTATCAGATGACTTTAGCGCAAAATATCGCCGCGGGGAATATTGATGAACAGCATAACAGAGAGCTGATTGTTGCTTCCGCGAAAGCGAGCCTTGCTGATGCGCTGGCAGGGAGGCTGCCGGGTGAATATGACCAGATGCTAGGGAAGCGATTTGCGGGAGGGGTGGACCTTTCGGGCGGGGAGTGGCAAAAGGTTGCGCTGGCACGTGCGTACATGAAAGATGCACAATTGCTGATCCTCGACGAACCAACTGCAGCGCTGGATGCACGGGCTGAGTATGAGGTGTTCCAACGCTTTTCGGAACTAACTTCCGGAAAGTCGGCTGTATTGATCTCCCACCGCTTTTCCACCGTGCGTATGGCCGACAGGATCCTTGTGTTGGAGAAAGGGGAGCTGATTGAAATCGGCAGCCACCAGAGACTGCTTGAGAAAAAAGGCAGATATGCTGAGTTGTTTGAGCTGCAGGCGAAGGGGTATAAGTAGAGGCATCCACCGCTGAAGATGGTTTCAAGCCTTATGTCTTGCGGATTCTTGCGCTATTTTTCCACATTCCAGCATTTTTCCTGAAAAATTAATTCTATTGATAAATAGTCCTTAACTTACCTCACGATATTGTTACTGTCGAAATGGTTGACAGAATTTGCAAGCTTATTCAGCAACAAGTCAGGATGCAATGCCATCTTTTGCAGCTTTAATCAGCCTATATGAGTTACTAAAAACCAATAATTATAAACTAAATCCAAAAACTAGATTATGAGAAAACCTATACTATTTAGTTGGGTCATGTCTTTATGTCTTTGCATGATCACGAGCTCTCTGATGGCTCAGAGGGTTCCTATTAATGGGACTGTACTTTCAAAAGGAGGTGAACCGCTTCCGGGGGTATCAGTCAAGGCATCTAACCCGGTTCGGGCAACTGTAACGAATGTACAGGGTAAATTCACAATTTCAGCAAGTCCGGGAGAGACGCTGGAATTTAGCTATGTTGGTTCTGTTACCCAAAGCCAGAAAGCCGTAGATGATATGAAAGTTTATTTATCAGAATCATCTATAGAGTTAGAAGGTGTGGTGGTTACTGCCCTCGGCATCAAAAAAGAACGAAAGGCATTGGGCTATTCAGTTACTGAGTTAAACGCTGAGGAGCTGATGAAAAATAAGAACACGAACATCGTGAATTCTCTTGCCGGTAAAGTTCCTGGTGTAAATATTACTCAGTTTGGAGGTTCGGCAGGTGCGGGGGCTTCTATCACTATTCGTGGTGGAAATTCAACTTCAGAAGGCCGCCAGAATCAACCACTATTTGTCGTAGACGGTATCATTTACGACAACTCAACTACGGTAACCGGCAACTCTGGAACAGATGGTTTAACTCGCAGTAATACCACTTATTCTAACCGTGTTATGGATATCAACCCGGAAGATATCGAAAGCTTATCAGTTTTGAAGGGTGCCGCTGCTGCTGCCTTGTATGGCTCGCGGGCTGCTGACGGTGTGGTAATTATAACTACCAAAAAAGGGAGTGAAGGGGTTACCAAGGTGAATTTTAGCAGCAGGTTAAGTACATCGTGGGCAAATAAGCTACCTGAAGTTCAAACCGTATTTGGCACAGGTTCTTATGCAACCAATGGTGTTTTCAGTGACCTGAATTCGTACAGTTCCTGGGGACAAAAGCTTACATCAGCTAATACAACGTATGATAATATTGGAAGTTTCTTTGAAAACGGCTCTATATACGATAATACCGTCAACGTGTCCGGTGGTTCAAAAAACGGTTCGTTCTATTTATCAGCCTCTAATTTTGATCAGTCGGGTATTGTTCCCGGCACTGGTTATGACAAAACTACATTCCGTTTTAATGGCCAGCAGAAATACGGGAATTTAACAGTAGATGCAAATGCAGCGTATTCGATTGCTAACATCGACAGAACATTGACAACTGCCGGTTTATACGGGAGTGGAGTGGGAAGCATGCAGGCACTATACAGTTGGCCAACAGTGTTGGATATTAAGAATTATGTGAATGGTGATGGAACGCAATTTCGTCCGTATTCCGGGACACTTAATTTGGAGAGCGATATTGACAACCCCTACTGGATTATCAATAAGGACGATTTGACATCCAAAACCAACCGTATTACAGGTGGTGTTAGTGGTAACTATAAAATAGCTAACTGGTGGGATTTTACTGCCCGTTTAGGTTATGATCAATATGCCACGAACGACTATACCTATATCGCTCCGGGCTCGGCTCTTGTTCCCTTATATCAGAATGGACGCCTAAGTAAAGACTTGGTTGACTATACCTTTCTTACCAGTACCCTGATGAGCAACTTCCATAAAACGTTCAAAGACTTTGATGCCCACCTGATGTTGGGCGCTACTTCTGAAAGCACTGAAACAACAGGTCAGAACCATTGGGGGTATAATTTTATCACTGCAGGTACCATCAGTTTAGCCAACATTGGGACTACCAACAAGTTTTTTACTGATAGAACTACAAAAAGACGCTTAATGGGTGCTTATGGAGAGGCCGGAGTCTCCTATAAAAGTATGGCTTATCTAACAGTCACCGGGCGCAATGACTGGTCATCCACACTGCCGATAGAAAACAGGTCTTATTTTTATCCTTCTGTAAGTGGTTCTTTTGTTTTCACAGAACTGTTGCCTGAAAACAATATACTTTCTTTCGGAAAAGTCAGGGCAAGCTGGGCACAGGTAGGAAAAGACGCCAATGCTTATGCGACACTTACGTATGTTAATCCTCCGTACACCATAGGCTCTTATACTGCTGTAGGTAATCAATATTCTGCGGGAAACCCCATTTTAAAACCTGAAATTCAGGATTCCTGGGAAGTCGGCGGAGAGTTCAAATTTCTAAAAGGGCGTATTGGTTTAGATTATACCTACTATCATAGCCAGACAAAGAATCAAATTGCGCAACCACGTTTAGCACAATCCGGCGGATTTATCTTCAGTTCACTTAACACCGGTTCTGTAGTTAACAAGGGTATGGAAATAGCACTTACAGGTAAACCTATACTAAAGAAGAACTTCTCATGGGATGTAATGCTTAACTTCTCCTACAACAGAGGCAGGTTGGGCGAATTCCTTCCGGGAGTTGCCTACTTTTACCCGACAGATGCCCAGTTTGGAACTGTTAAAGCCGCATCCATACCTAACGGGGGATATTTTTTAGGAATGACCGGTCAACCGTACCTGCGTGAAGTGGATGCAAAAGGAGTTGAAATTGAAAACGGCCGCTATCAGGTTGACCCAACCACGGGTTTATATAAATTAAACACTACCAACCCGGTAGTAGGTAATCGTGAACCGGATTTTATTGGTGGTTTTAATAACACGTTCCGGTACAAAAAACTTTCACTTGCGTTCCTGTTGGATATCCGTAAAGGCGGTGATGTATTTAACGGTACAGAATATGCCTTGGTTTCCAATGGGTTAAGTAACAGAACGTTACTAAATGACAGGCAATCTGTCACCGTAAGTGGAGTTAACAGCAGCACAGGTGCAGATTTTACGCAAACCTATGAGGCCGGTAAAAATTATACCATTGGAAGTACAACTGTTGCAGGTACAGCCATGATTCAGCGTTATTGGTCTAACTATGCAGCTAATTCATATAACTTCATCACTTCAGTGAATTGGTTAAAATTACGTTCTGTGTCATTGACCTACGATTTTGATGGTTTAGTGAAGAACGTAAAGGCTATTAAAGGCTTGTCGGCTACGGTAGTAGGTACCAACCTCTTAACATGGACTAATTATAAAGGAATGGATCCTGAAGTAAGTGCAGCGGGGGGAACAGGAGGGTCAGGCTCTACTGGGATAGATTACCTTGGAGTACCTGCAGTGAGCAGTGTTGCCTTCGGACTAAATCTTACGTTTTAATTAATTGAAAATTATTATGAAAAAAATAAAATATATTCTACTAGGCTGCATAGCAATGGCAGCTTTCACATCCTGTAAAAAATGGCTGGATGTTAACGTAGATCAGGATAATCCGAACAACCAGAGCGTGTTGATTGAGAATAGGTTGCCTTGGATCGAACATTTTTATATGTATTCGGCAGGAGTTACCAACTATCGTGCAGCATGTCAGGCGGGGGTATATTACTCTTTAGCGGCTGCCCAAAATACGTTTTCTACAACATGGCAGTGTTCGAATTCCAATTCGACCACTCCTTACCAAACCTGGTTCGTGGCTACCTCTTCGAATGTAGTGGATATGTATAATACAGCCAAGAAGCAGGGAGCTTACCATTATATGGCTGCGGCCAATGTTTTTCATGCATTAGGTTACATGCAAATGCTTGATTTGTATGGTGAAATGCCTTACACAGAGGCTGGAACCGGAAATCCTAGCCCTAAGCCGGATAATGGAAAAACCATTTACTACGGATGTATGTCAAAATTGAATGAAGCCATTAGCTTGTTCAGCAAAACCCAGCAAGCTGGGGCACCTGCGCTTGCAGCCGGTGATATGATAAATAAAGGCAATGTAGATAAATGGATAAAATTGTGCTGGGGATTAAAAGCTCGTTACATGCTGAAATTGTCAAAAAAAGCAGATTTATATAACGCAGATTCGATTCTCTACTGTTTGTCAAAAGGTCCTCAGTCCAATGCAGATAACGTCGTTGAACAAAGCTTTAACAACAGTACTGTAACCGATTATTTGCTTGGAGATCCTATAGTGACAAACGGAAACTGGAATTATGCCGGCTACGGCAGCAATCAGCGTATTTCTCAGTTCCATTACAATTTATTAACAAACATGCGTAGTGCAGGTGTGACTGATCCGCGGATGACTAAGATTGTTCCCGCTTCGATGTCTAATGTTAAACTGGTAAATGGCAAGGTTCAATCTTTTAACTGGAACCGTTCGATAGGTGTGGACTCTTACAACTCGGCAGCGAGGCTATTGAAAGCAGGCAGTCCTACTTCTATAGTTACACCGACATATACGACTACTGATAAGAGCATAAAGTATACTATTTCTAATGCGACAGACCGAGCTGATTTTATCGCTTCTCTAGCCGCTAAAGGAAAAACCTATACGGTGAGCGGTAATGATGTTACTGTTTTATATCCGGCCGGTTCGATGTATATAAACAGTACCAATTATGTATTTGCGGGAGATACTGTTTATGTAAACTTACGCAGTAACTCTATTGCTACTTCAGGAATAGCAGATCAGCCAGAAACAGATGTGAATTGGTACGTTAATAAGGATGCTTATGCCGCCGGCGTGGTTGGTTCTACCGGTTCATTCCAAATTCACCCGGTTTCTGATTTCGAAATTTTAACCTACCACGAAATGTGCTTCATTAAGGCTGAAGTATATATGAGAAAAGGAGATAAGGGAAGTGCTTATACAGCCTACAAAGCAGGTATTCAGGCACATTTGGATATGATGCAGGCAAAATTGATCGAATGGCAGAACACTTACGGAAAAACCAATCCGGATATGAGGCCGATGAGTTCATCCGATATTGCTGCCTATCTTTCAAGTAATGCGGTTGCTCAAAATGGAGGTGTTTTAACCATGCAAGACATCATGTTGCAAAAATATATTGCAATGGGGTGTAGTATCGAAAACTGGAATGATATGCGCCGTTTGAACTATAGTGCAGGTAACATAGGAAGCTTTGGAGTGGTTTATCACGGATATGACAGGGGACCTTTATTTACGGGCACCGCACAATTAACCGGAAGCAGTAAAACCGATCCAAGATATTGGATGCGCCGCTGGATGCTGCCGCCAACTTATGAGATCAATTACAACTCTATAAATACACTGGCATTAAATCCACATGCCGGCGACCCTAATATCTGGTCTATGCCTGTATGGTGGGATTGTGCTACGGATGAGGAGTATCAAAATTATCTTAAGTAGAAGATATTGAAGTGATAAAAAAGGGAACCAAATTAATTTGGTTCCCTTTTGTGTTTTATAATCTTCAATTGTATTGATTTCCCACCGATTCTATCGTGCGCATGGTCGACGGGATCCTTGCGCTGGAGAAAGGACAGTTAATCGAAATCGGCAGCCACCAGGACTCCTGGAGAAAAAGGGAAGATATGCGGAGTTGTTTGAGCTGCAGGCGAAGGGGTATAAATAGTGAGGTTCGGTAGTCCAATTGGGTCTATACTAAAGGTTCGATCGGGATCAATGTTTCGAGCTTCCTCGCTCTTTCCCAATTATCCATCAATTCATTTTTGTGCAGGGCTGCCCACTCAATAACAAGTCTTAAAACTCGTGGCGGAAGGCTGCCACTCCATAACTCCAATCTCTGGATGTCGATCAATGCTTCGTGTTCTGCATACGCCGCGTGAAAATTGCGGCGGGTTGTGGTCACGATAGAACATTCGGATAATGATGCCTAAAAACGGACTTATCTGTGGCATCTTACGCCGATTTTAGAATCTCTTCAGGATTTCGATTGAGCAATTCCGCATAGATTGTCAATGCGTCAATCTCAAGCTCATCGTTCCAAGCTATCGAGTAGCCAGTTGTATAAACATTAGCAAATTTAGTTGTGTCCTTCAACTCCCGAAAGATGCCTTGTTCTACCAATTGTGAAAGATCAGTTTCTCCCTTTGTTCCATCCTCAAATGAAATGGCAATTTTATAGTCGGAAAGCGCCTTGACTTCTATAGCTTTCATAATCAGCTTTTATCAAAGTTAGGAATTGTTTGGTTAGCTATTCTTAGGATTATGGGAACTCAAATCACTTAAACGCATTCAGCCCCGTCACATCCATTCCCGTTATCAGCAAATGAACATCATGCGTGCCCTCGTAGGTAACTACAGATTCCAGGTTCATCATGTGCCGCATAATCGGGAACTCCCCGGTGATGCCCATGCCACCTAACATCTGCCGGGCTTCGCGGGCGATGTTTAAAGCCGTTTCCACGCTATTGCGTTTTGCCATCGAGATTTGCTCAGGCGTTGCACGATTCTCATTCTTCAAAGTGCCCAAACGCCACACCACCAGTTGTCCCTTTGTTATTTCGGTAATCATTTCAGCTAACTTCTTTTGCTGCAACTGGAATCCGCCTATTGGCCGTCCAAACTGCACCCGCTCTTTCGAATAGCGCAAAGCGGTATCGTAACAGTCCATCGCTGCGCCCAAAGCTCCCCAGGCAATGCCGTACCGTGCCTGGTTGAGGCAGCTCAACGGTCCTTTCATGCCCTTAACTCCCGGGAGAATATTTGCTTTCGGCACTTTAACATTGTCAAAGACGAGCTCGCCAGTGGCGGAAGCACGTAAACTCCATTTACCATGTGTCTCAGGAGTAGAGAAGCCTTCCATTCCACGTTCTACTATCAGCCCGTGCACAATGCCTTCCTCGTTCTTTGCCCAAACCACAGCAATATCCGCAAAGGGCGAATTCGATATCCACATCTTGGCTCCGTTTAGGATCACGTCATCGCCTGCATCTTTGAAATTAGAAACCATCCCGGCAGGATTGGAGCCGAAATCAGGTTCTGTCAGTCCAAAGCATCCCATCATCTCGCCTGTGGCGAGTTTCGGGAGATATTTTTGTTTCTGTTCTTCAGAGCCAAAAGCGAAGATCGGGTACATTACCAGAGATCCCTGCACAGAAGCCGTTGAGCGGATTCCCGAATCTCCACGCTCAATCTCCTGCATGATAATCCCGTAAGAAATGTAGTCCAAACCCGCACCGCCATACTCCTGAGGGATTGTCGGTCCGAACGCCCCAATTTCCGCAAGCCCGGGCAACAAATGCTTTGGAAACTCTGCCCGCTGTGCAAAATCTTCAATCACAGGGCTCACTTCTTTCTTCACCCATTCGCGTACGGTGCTCCGCACAAGCTTGTGCTCTTCCGTAAGGAGTTCATCCAGCAAATAATAGTCAGGTGATTCGTACAGGTCTTTTTTCTGCGATCTATGTATCTGATCTTCGGTGTTTTGATGGCTCGACATAAGTTCTCGGTAGGGGTTTTCTCAAAAGTAGAAATAAATGCTTCACACTTTTAAACTATGATACATTTTGGGCATTTTTGCCGGTATGGGAACAATACGCAGGAAAGTGGCAATTCAGGAAGCTCGTTTTTTTGCTTTCCACGGCTACTATCCGGAAGAGCAAATTGTGGGCAGCGAATTCATGATTGATCTCGAAGTCGAATTTCTGGTAAGTGGAAGCGGCGGGGATGACATTGGTTCAACTGTGAATTATGAGCAACTATTCTTTATCGCCGCAAGGCAGATGAGGGAGCCAAAAAAGCTCCTGGAAACGGTGGCGCATGCAATTCTGGAAGATGTCCTAAGGGATTATCCGTCACTTTTAGCCATCCGCGTTGCTCTCGCCAAACTAAATCCTCCGCTGCAGGGCGAGGTGAAAAAATCCATAGTTGAATTAACATATAACGCTTAATGACACGCTTTAACCATATATCAGAAGAAGTTCTAATCCAATTAAAGGCTGTCGTCGGCGATGATTACCTGTTGCTTGAAAGTGAAGATTTTGAACGTTATACACATGATGAAACAGAAGACCTTCACTACCTTCCGGATGTTGTAGTGAAGCCCCGAACGGCTCAGCAAATTTCTGAACTGCTGAGGCTTTGTAACAAACATCTAATTCCGGTAACGCCCCGCGGCGGAGGCACAGGTTTGAGCGGCGCAGCTTTGCCGGTGCATGGCGGACTGCTCATCTCCATGGAAAACCTCAACAAGATCATTGATATTGACGAGCGAAACCTGCAGGCTACTGTTGAACCGGGCGTGATTACAGAAGTTTTCATGAACACCATCGCTGAGAAAAACCTGCTATACCCAATAGATCCTTCAAGCAAGGGGAGTTGTTTTATAGGCGGCAATATGGCTCATGGCTCAGGCGGGCCGAGGGTAGTGAAGTATGGCACTATCCGCGAATATGTGCTGAATATGGAAGTGGTTCTGCCTTCCGGCGAGATCATCTGGACAGGTGCAAACACGCTCAAGTATGCGTCTGGCTATAATTTAACTCAGTTGATGATTGGCTCAGAAGGAACTTTGGGCATCATTACCAAGATAGTTGTGAAGCTGATCCCACGCCCAACGCAGGATGTGCTGATGCTAGCCTCCTTCGCCACCAACGAAGAAGCCTGCGCCGCTGTTTCCGCCATTTTCAGGGCGGGAGTGGTGCCATCGGCTTTGGAATTTATGGAGCGCAGGGGAGTTGAGTGGGTAATAGAATACGACCACATCCAGTTTGATCTGAAAGATGGCATTGAAGCTTTCCTGATGATAGAAGTGGATGGAACCGATATGGACGTGCTGCTGAACGAGTGCGAAAAGATCAACGAAGTACTTGAGGCAAACGGCTGTACTGAAGTGCTTTTTGCTGATACTGCCGCCCAAAAAGAGTCCATCTGGAAAATGCGTCGCACCATGCCGGTATCCGTAAAGTCAAACTCTATTTACAAGGAGGAAGATACCGTGGTGCCCCGGGCAGAGCTCCCGCAGCTTATCAAGGGGATCAAAACCATTGGTGCTAAATACGGTTTTGAATCGGTATGCTACGGCCACGCCGGAGATGGTAATTTGCACGTAAACATCATTAAAGCTAATATGAGCGACGATGATTGGGCAAATAAGTTAAGAGAAGGCATCCGGGAAATATTTGAGTTGACGGTTGCGCTGGGCGGAACAATCTCGGGCGAGCATGGCATTGGGTTGGTGCAGAAGGAATTTATGCAGATCAAATATTCAGATATTCACCTCAACCTGATGCGTGGCATCAAGAGCGTTTTTGATCCAAAAGGCATATTGAATCCAGGAAAGATATTCTAAGAGATGGCCGAATACCTCAACACCGATGATCTGCTGAAGCTGTTGCTCTCCATTGTTTGCGGCGGAGCAATCGGCTTTGAGCGTGAGTACAAAAATAAGTCGGCAGGCTTTCGCACCATCATCCTCATTTGCATGGGTTCTACTGTTTTCAGTTTGATCTCCCATCATACTAATGATGACCGCATAGCATCCACGGTAGTAACAGGTATTGGTTTTATTGGTGCAGGGGTGATCTTTAAGGATGAGCTGTGGCTGAAGGGCCTTACCACGTCGGCCGTTATCTGGGTTTCGGCGGCTATTGGCATGCTGATCGGGATGGGGCACAACCTCATGGGCGTTATCACAACGATTTGCGCTCTCATTGTGCTCTCCATATTCAACTACGGAGAAAAACTCATAGACAGAGTCCACCACCGCAAGCAGTTCAGTATCCTGTTTGTCGGCAATGATTTGCAAAACCTGCATGAACTTGAGCAGTATATGAAAATGCGGGGGCTCAGCTCCAAGCGCATGCATGTATCCAAACGGGAAGCAGGTGCTTTTGTAGTGATCGATGTTTTTGGCAATAAGAACTCTATCCTCAACCTTAATGAGTATATGGTAGGCCTGCCGCAGATTGCCTCTTTCCAGGTTGCCTATTAATACTAAGCTGCTGAAGCGTCGTGCGAATTCGCCAGCATCTCAAACTTAGTCATCTTCTCAAGCTGGTAAAAAGGGATAGGTTCCGGATGCTTTTCCTGAAAATTATACGCAATGCAAACAGTGCGTCCGGTAGTGCATACAATCTCACCATCCAGTGTCTTAATCGCAAGCACATAATCCAGGTCAAAGCTGCTGTTACCGGTCCGTGAAGTACGTACGTAGGCGTTCAGCTCATCGCCGTTCTGAATAGGTTTTATATAGTTGATTTCCGACTTTCCGATCATCACGCCTATGCTTTCCCAATCCCACTTAACTACCTCTTTCAGGTATTTAGATCGTGCTATTTCAAAATATGTTAGATAAACGGCATCGTACACCTTTCCAAAAGAATCCAGATCTGCAAACCTAACCGGAATAGTAGTTCTGAAATTAAATGTCGATAAATCAGGCAGTTGTGTCATTTTGTCGTATTAAAATAGGTTTAAGTGTCATGTTGACTTTAGCCATATTGCACAAACCATACCAATTATCGACTGGCATACGCCTTGAGGTAAATTGTTTAAAAAAATATTTAGGAGGATAAGAAAATGACACTAGTAAAATTCGCCAATCCGGCACAGAGAAACGGCTTAAGCCCTTTGTTTTCAGATGTTTTCGAATCAGTGTTTAACGATTCATTTGTATCAGACCGGCTGGTTTCTAAAATTCCGGCTGTGAATATTGCTGAAAGCGAAGACGAGTACCACATTGAGCTTGCTGCTCCAGGCTTGAAGAAGGAAGACTTCAAAGTTAACCTGGACAAAAATGTAATCAGTATTTCTGTTGAGAGATCTTCAGAAAACACCGAAGACGCTAAAAAATATAACAGGCGTGAATACAGCTACACTTCATTTGTACGCTCATTCACCTTGCCGGAAGCTGCAGATCAGAACAATATCTCTGCAGAATACACCGACGGCGTGTTAAAGATCAACGTCGGCAAACGCGAGGAAGCTAAAAATGTAACCCGCGAAATTTCTATAAAGTAATTGGTGATTAAGTTAGGTTGAGTAGAGAGGGCGCCCCGCAAAGGCGCCTTTTCTTTTGTCCCTATGCCGATGCTTTTTGTAAATTGGCCAACATGGCCAGAGAAATCCTTGAAACAAAACGGAAAGCTTTAAAGATAAACCTTGATCCCGCCATCTACGGTACCTTCGCCGAAATCGGGGCGGGGCAGGAGGTTGCACGCAACTTCTTCACAGCCGGTGCGGCATCGGGCACTGTGGCCAAGACCATGTCGGCTTATGATATGGTTTTCAGCAATTCCATTTATGGCGAAGAGAGCTCGGGCAGGTATGTAAGCAAGTCGAGGCTCAATAAAATGCTTGACCATGAATTTGAGCTTCTCTCAGAACGGCTTACTGGTTCCGAGTACACAGGCCGTACGTTTTTCGCTTTCGCGGATACTGTAACCACCCTAAACTTCAGCAAGACAAACGATCCGCATGGCTGGCTCGGAATACGTTTCCAGATAAGCCCGGGTGGCGAGCCAAATGATATTGTGTTCCATGTGCGCCTCCTGGACAGCGACTCAGGCCTGCAACAGAATGTACTGGGAATATTAGGTGTAAACCTGGTTTACGCTGCCTTCTATCACAATAAGGATATGCAAACGATGATCGAATCGCTGGTAGATAATCTATCAGTTGGGTCGGTGGAGATTGATTTAATCAGTGTAAGTGGAGCGATTTTCGGCGATGTAAACGACCGGCTTGTAAATTTATATCTCATCGCCAAAGGCTTTTCGGGCGCAGCCATTTTCGATAAAGAAGCCAACGCACGCCAGGCAAAGGATGTTTTATACAAGAAAGACATCATGATCTTGCGTACCAAGTACAAGCAGAAATCAGCACCTAACTTTGATCTGTTCAACAAGGCCGTAGAACAGTTTAAGCGCACGCAGGGAGTCAGGGACGAAAACTTGATTGTGCTGATTGAAGTCTTAATGGCTAACCTGCTGGATGAGGATGCGGAGATCCACAGCGAGGACCTTGAGAGTTTTGCCCGCCGGGCGGAGGAGCTTTGCGCAACAGGAAACCACGTAATCGTGTCGGATTTCACCCGGAATAACAAGCTCGCAAATTATCTATCGCGATGCAAGCCTAACAGCGTGGGTATTTCCACCAATATTGCTAATTTGAAACGCATCTTTGATTCAAAAAGCTTCAGCGGGAATTATACAGACGAACTGCTCGCCTACATCAGCGATCTTTTCAGCAAGAATGTAAAGCTGTACGCATATCCATATCTCGACAAAAAGAATAATCAGATCATTACCACCCGAAACATGCCAGTTTCTGAAGAGGCAAAGCCGCTTTTCGACTTCCTGATCCGCAACGGCTACATCGCTGATATTGAAGATTACGATACGAAAGATGTGAAGACGGTGTAGGTTCGTAGCAGAACGGAAGAAAGGTGCGGGTTCAGCACACGGTGCTGAGTATGTTTAATTTAGGAGAGTGGGTCGTAGATTACGCATCGCCCTCGTTTGTGGCGCTGGCTGCAGATGGGAACGATGATGCTGCGAGCAGCGATTGTATCGCATGGAAGCTAATTAGGTGGTGCGACTGAGTCTCGTCTCTCCGGCATCCTCGTTACAAACGAGGACGATAATGGGGCAGCTAACGTTGAGTGTTTATATTGTGCCCGATTAAAAGCACTTCCGTGTCGAGCTGCACTAATGTAATTAAAAGCAGAAAACTTCGAGAACCATGTCACC
>JAQSWM010000005.1 GCA_029266635.1 Sphingobacteriaceae bacterium
GGTTGTCAATGAAAATGCTGTCGCCTTGAATTTCTATTCGTTTATGTCGTTTCTTGAATAGTCCGAGCATTATGAGGGGTTTTTAAAATGGTACCTAACTTGTATTTATATGCGTATCGCTCTGCTACTTTACGCCCACAAACACCCAATATGGGTGGGATATATGCGATAAGGCACGTAAATTATACGCCGTTTATTTTTAAAGCTATCCATTAAAGTTTACACATCCAAATCATCAAAGGGGCTTATTATTTTGCTTAGCTTATTATCGCTGACATGTGTATAAATCATGGTAGTTTTAGGGCTACTATGTCCAAGTAGTTCTTGTATGTACCGCAAATCGGTCCCTGCCTCTAAGAGATGTGTAGCAAAGCTATGCCTTAGGGTATGTAGGGTAATAGTTTTCTTTAAGCGGCATCGTGTTACTGCTTGTTCTAAAACCTGAGCAAAACTCCTCTCGCTATATTTACCGCCATACAGTCCTTCAAATAAATATTCTGTTGGCTTAAAGAGCTTATAGTATTCTACCAGTAGTTCACGCAATTTACTGCCAAGCGGCACATAACGGTCTTTTCTGCCTTTTGCCTGCCTGATCCGTATCAGTTTTCTCCCACTGTCTAAGTCACCAATTTTTAAATTAAGCACTTCGCTTCGCCGCAAACCGCAGGCATACGTTATAGACAGCAGAGCTTTATGCTTAAGATTGCTTGTACCTTTAATCAGCATATTGACTTCGTCTTTACTTAGTACCTGAGGCAAGGTATTTTCCTTAAACGGCCGTTGCAGCTTGTCCGGGTTTATATTACAGCCGGTTCGGTTCTGATAAAATAACTTAATTGCACTAACTGTAGTGCGTTGAAATGAGGTTGAAAGCCCCTTATTGAGAATCTCGTTCGTGTTAAACACGATAACATCATCAACGCACAACTCTGTATAGCTCCTCTCAGGAAAATAATTAAAGAAGAGCCGCAACTGGCTGATGTAGTTTTTTATGGTGTTTGGGCTGTACCGCTGTTGAGCCATCCAGCCTTCAAAATCAATTAACGCCTTGCTGGTGCCGGATTGCATAGCAGCATTTATCAGATTGGCTTTATCAGTTTCTTTTGCAGCAAAATGGTTCGTCAGCGCTTCGGCATCTACGCTGCCAAATTTCTGTAATTTTTTATAAAGCTGAGCGGCCAACGTACGGTTTGGTTCAAAGTGCCAGCATTTTTTAGACTGGCTCCACTTTCTGCCCGGCGTACCTCTTAGCATCTTATTTATTTCGGCAGAATTAGGTGAAGAAACAAACAACCTTTCACGCTTGTCATGTTCCGCAATAAACAGCCTGATCATAATTGTTTTTCTTTTTTTAAAGCTATAATTTTTTCAGGAGGCAGATGTAATTTACTTACATGCTGTGAATGTTTTCTAAACAAATTCATCAGCATAACTTTTTATTTAAAAGCTTACAGCTATGGAACTTACAGGAAACGGAACAAACACCTCAGGGCCTAAATATGATATCGCCCAGATCATGGGCGCACTTTACGGGGATGGCATTACCGCACTGAAAGGAGCCTTCAGCAGAGAATGGGCCGAGCAATTGCATGAAGATGTGATGAGGCTTTATGAAGAAGCCCTGCAGCGCCCGGGCGGTGCTGTTGGCCGCGGCCCGAAGAGACATTATGTTGAAATTCACCCGGAAGACATTCGTGGATTTGTTGAATTGGCTACCCACCCTTGGGTTGTTGCCGTTTGCGAGGCTGTTCTAGGCCCGGAGTACAAAATTGTGGAGATTGGCTTTGATGTGCCCGGGCCCGGAGCCGTCAACCAGCCCTGGCACCGCGATTTCCCTGCCCCACCCGACACCATCACCGGGAGGCGGCTAAACTCCCTCGCTTTTAACCTCACTACTGTGGATGTCTATGAAGACATGGGCCCGTTTGAGATTGCGCCCGGCACGCAGTGGGATTTGCCTGAGGGATTTCAGCACGAAATGTTCCCGGCAAAAGAGAACTATTCCCGCTACGAAGAGCGTGCGCAACGTAAGATGCCGAAGATGGGAGATATCTCGGTGCGGTCGGCACTTACCATCCATCGCGGCACAGCAAATCAGTCGGACAAATACCGACCGGCTCTGGTGCTGGGTGTTGATGCGCCCGGAGCCATAAACGCCGAGCGGCATGATCTGCAGCTCACACGCCGATTTTTTGACACCCTTCCGGACAATTTAAAGCAACATCTTACTTATAGATTAGTTGACGAACTGGAGCCGATTGTGCAGGCACATAGCATTGAAGGCTTGATGATGGGAGAAGCTTAGCCGTATTGGAGGATAGTTGTTTAAAGCTATCTTCGGCGGATGTTTTTCTTCCTCTCAAAGCTGCTGGTAATTTTCCTCTCGCCGTTCACATGGATTTTGCTAACGCTGTTCCTCGGGATCATTAGTAAAAACCGCCGTTATGGGAAAAGGCTGCTGATAACTTGCCTGCTTCTGGCCCTTATTTTTTCTAACAGGTTGCTTCTGGATGTGCTTGCCAGAGCCTGGGACATCCAAACCTATCCCAAGGGAAATCAACAATACAGTTGTGCCATATTGCTTGGAGGCTTTGCATCGGAAGACAGCCAGAGCAATGGGTATTTTAATTCTTCATCAGACAGGTTTATTCAGGCTGCTACCTTATATCACCAGAAGAAGGTTTCGCACATCCTGATGTCAGGAGGGAACAACGCTATCAGAAAATCGAAATTCAGAGAAGCCGATTATGTATCAATGCGGCTGAGGCAATTGAATGTTCCTGATAGTGCTATCCTCATTGAAAATCAAGCAAAAAACACGCTGGAGAACGCCAGCTTCGCTAAAAAGATGCTGGAGGCAAAACATCTTAAACCTCCTTATTTGCTCGTCACCTCAGCTTTCCACATGCGGCGCTCTATTCTAACTTTTCAGGCAGCCGGAATTGATGTGGTTGCCTGTCCGTCAGATTTCAAAGCTGGTAACAGGAGGTTTGCTTATGATGATCTTCTCCCGCATCCTGATGCGCTAAGTTTATGGGATCTTTACATCAAGGAAATCGTGGGCTATTTGGTCTATCAAATCAAACTTTGATGCCGCAATGTTCGGATTCCCTTATTGCCAGTTTATCCAAGTACCCGCTGAGGCCCAGTTGTCTGTACCAACCGCACCGCGGTAAGTAACCTGTGTAAAAAACGTCTGGAAATCAGCCCCGCCCAGGTTTCCACCACTAAGCGCCTCAGATCCGGAAGCCGGCGAAAAATTTGGATTAGCTGTATACAAGCCCTGTAGCTTTATTTCGCCAATGGTGTTAGATACTTTATTCTTACTCACCGAAGGCTTTGCTATTGTGTTATCATCCATTTGAACGGCATAGTTGGCAACCTCCGGATCTGGTATGATGTTGTTGCCATCGCCGCCGGTATCGTAAGTAAACGCTCTATCGGGGTTGTCGCTGTTTACGATATTGAATCTGAAATAGGAACCAAAGTTGTTAACCAGTATAGGCTTCGTTTTTGGGCACAACATTAAGCCGCCACTTGAATATCCTGCAATTATCGAATTCTGAATATTAAACCTGGTGTTCTTACGGATATAAATTCCCTGGCTAAGGTGAGTGGCATCAGGGTCAGTCCCTTCCGGTCCGATAATGGTCATGTTGGATATTATTGGCCGTGTGTATGGAAGGATATCCGATGCGTTTTCATCGTTTAAACTTTCAACTCCGTGCGCTCTAAGTGCCACGAACGATACCGTAGGATTGTAAGAAATCAAGAACTGTAGTTTCCCTGTATATCCGCGATCAAAATCAAAATTGTCATCCCCATTTTTATACGCAATCAGATATTTGGCGTTCACTGTGCCTCCCACAAACTGAAAGGCATCATCCCTCGAGTGTTTCACCATTACGTTTTCTATTGTGGTGCCGGAACCAACTCCCTGCAGGCTCAAACCGCTCGGCATGTCAACAGCCCATTCAGGCTCGTTCAACGGATTCAGGCCACCAGCATATTCTACTCTCAGGTATCTGATTACCCCCGAATTGTCATTGTCAGTATTGCCGCCAAACTCTGTGTCGGCAGTAGATGGCAGGCCCTGCACACGCAAAATTCCAGCCGGTCCGTTGGTTGTAGCTTTGCCCAGAACAATAATTCCCGCCCAGTCGCCGGGCGCTTTTGCAGTGGCTGCCGAAGTAAATACAACGGGCTTATCGCTCGTGCCATTGATATTGATTTTTGCACCTCGTGCAATGATCAAAGCACCTTTACTGTCCGTAGCTGATGAGGGTTCCACTTTGATTGTGGTACCTGCCGGGATGGTTAAAACAGCGTTATTCTTAACAAATACACGCCCCTTCAGCGTATAGTTGGTGTTTTCGCTAAGTGTAGTGTTCGCCGTAATATCGCCTGAGATGGTTTCATTCTGCACTGGTTGGCTTACGGGAGGGCCTTCTTGCGAAGTTTTTTCTTTTTTGCAGGAACATAAAGCACTTGCCAGGAGCATAGGCAAGCAAAGCTTAAAGGGTAAAATATTTTTCATATCAAATGTTTTAAACAGGTACTTTAAATACCTGCTAAAGCATTTTTTTGTTTAATCAATTTCAGCTTATTTCCGGCTTGGAAAAAGGGGGTGAATAGCTGAGAACCTGGTAAATGCCAGCTATTGGGAAACGAACTCCTTTGAAAAGTTCTTTTGTGTGGGAATTACTGGGCTCGAACCAGTGACCCTTACCTTGTCGAGGTAATGCTCTAAACCAACTGAGCTAAACTCCCGGATACAAAAAACCCCTCAGCTTACTGAAGGGATTTGTTTTGGTGGGAGATACTGGGTTCGAACCAGTGACCCTCTGCTTGTAAGGCAGATGCTCTGAACCAGCTGAGCTAATCTCCCCTGTTTTGGGACTGCAAATATAGGCGCAAAGCCCAATTCTCCAAAAAGAAAGTTGAAAAATAATTTATAAGCCTATTTCCCTGCGTTTGCCTTCAGCACCCGCAGAAAGTTCAGTCCAAATATTTTGTCGATATCGTCTTTGCTGTAGCCGAGTTTCTTCAGCTCCTTAGTTACTTTGGGATAATCTTCTACAGAGTCTAAACCTTTGGGATACGATTCTGATCCATCAAAATCAGATCCGATTCCGACGTGATCAACACCGATCAGTTTAACCATGTAGTCGATGTGGTTTATCAGCGCACTTAAAGGCGGCCGTATAGCATCAGCTTCTTGAGGATAAACCGAATTCAACAAATCGGCAGAATAATCATGGCCGTGAATGCTTCGCAAAGAGTCTAGTTGTGCCCTGTGCGACCTGATGAACATTCCTTCCTTTCGCTCATAAGCAGAATCGATAAACCCACTGTAGAAATTCACAAAAGCCACTCCGCCGTTCTTGGCAAGCGCTTTTAGCTGGTCGTCTTTTAAATTTCGGCGGTTCGGGGTGAGTGCATAGACGCTGCTGTGCGATGCAATAACAGGCTTGGAAGTTGTAGCCAATACATCGTAAAAGGTTGCCTCGCCCACGTGCGAAACATCGACCATAACGCCAAGATCATTCATGTGATGAACGATCTTTTTACCAAAGTCCGTCAAGCCCTTATGCGCCAGCGAATCTCCTTTTACCGTTTCATCCCTCGCAGAAGTTGCCCACGATGGGCTGTTATTCCAGGTGAGCGTAAGGTAACGCATGCCGCGTTTGGCAAGTGCATCCAAGTTCTCCATCCGCTCCTCTATCATGTGCCCTCCCTCTACACCGATCAGCGCCGCAAATTTGCCTTGTGCGTAAGCCTGCTTCACGTCTTCGGCGGTTCGGCACAAAGTGATCTTATCCGGATGCCGGCTGATC
Source organism: Sphingobacteriaceae bacterium (assembly GCA_029266635.1). Classification (GTDB taxonomy): domain Bacteria; phylum Bacteroidota; class Bacteroidia; order Sphingobacteriales; family Sphingobacteriaceae; genus JAQSWM01. The sequence continues at coordinate 5,838 of JAQSWM010000005.1, forward strand.
AGTGAGTACAAAGAATCAATCTCCTTATTTGCATGGGCGAAGCCGCCACCTTTGCTAAAGCTCTCGCCGCACCAAATGGAAAATACCTGCCCACTTAGCCCGCCTTTCTTGGCACGTACCAAGTCGAAATTACCTACAGTTTGTCTCTGGCCCATATCAACCCTCGAGAGCTCGGGAGAAGAAAGGGCATCATTATGGGTGTCAATTAGCAGGCGTTTGGGCTGACAGCTTGAGACAGTTACTACCGCCGCCAGAAAAAGGAGTTTTTTCATTCAGCCGAAGTTAAGGATTTCATTTCTCCTAACGGGATTTTACATTTTCAAATCAAACGATGCCGGGGCATTGTTTTAATCAATAAAGGCAAGGCTATGCGAAATTGAAATTACAGGTCCAGGTAACCGTAGATGGGTTTATTGAAAGTGCGCAAGGGCAGTTGGATTGGATGAAGATGGATTGGGGAAGATTTGAATAGATATGTAAGCGGGTTGACAGAGCCGGTCGACTGTATTCTGTTAGGGCGTGTGCTGGCGGAGAAATTTATTCCTGCCTGAAACGAACGTATCAACGAGCCTAGCGGCGAAGGTGCATTTGCTCACAAGATAGTAGAAACGCCGAAAGTAGTGTTCTCAAGAACAATGAAGGAGTCCACTTGGGAACGCACCACTTTGGCGAACAACCTTGCTGAGGAAATAAACAAGCTGAAAAAACAGCCTGAAAACGACATCATTGCCTATGGTGGCAGCAAGTTTGTTTCGAGCCTCGTTGAACAAAGGCTTATAGACAAGTATCATCTGTTTGTTAATCCCGTGGCTATAGGAAGCGGGCTGCCAATATTCAGCCATTGGAAAGAAAACTTGCTCCTTAAGCTGGTAAATGCTACCTCATTTCAGTGCGGAATTGCGCTTCTGTGCTACAAGCCGGATGATAGCGAGAGCGTAGCTAAGCTCATGCAGGATAATTGAAATTAAGCGGAACATTAAGTAATTGACTATGTTAAATTACTAATTAAAAACATCATCTATTAAAACAAGGGAGGAGCTAATATGCTGGCAATGAATTTTAGAGGCCCGTTCAGGGTTCGGGCGGACCAAAAACCTTATCCGAAAATACTACACCCGAATGATGCCATTGTGCGGGTTACGCGTTCGTGCATTTGCGGATCAGACTTGCACCTTTATCACGGCCTGGTGCCGGATACCCGCGTTGGCCAAACCTTTGGGCACGAGTTTATCGGAGTGGTTGAAGAAGTAGGGTCGTCTGTTGAAAAGCTGAAGGTTGGCGACAATGTGATGGTGCCGTTCAACATCGCCTGTGGCAAATGTGCATTCTGCAAACAGGAGCTTTACGGAAACTGCCATGAGTCTAACCCCATGGCTACCGCTGTAGGCGGGATATTTGGTTATTCGCATACAGCCGGCGGCTACGATGGCGGCCAGGCGGAATACGTGCGTGTGCCTTACGCAGATGTGGGCCCGACAGTCATTCCCGCCGACATGGATCCTGACGATGCCGTTCTTTTAACCGACGTGGTGCCAACTGGCTACCAGGCTGCTGAGATGGCGGGTATTCAGAAGGGTGATACCGTTGTGATTTTCGGCGCAGGGCCTATCGGGATTATGGCTGCCAAATGCTGCTGGTTGTTTGGCGCAGGCCGTGTGATAGTGATAGATCAGCTCGAGTATCGCCTGGAATTTGTTAAAAACTACGCCAATGCGGAGGTCTACAACTTTAATGAAATCGGCGATCCGGTTCTGTTCCTTAAAAAAGCTACCGATTGGATGGGAGCCGATGCTTGTATTGATGCGGTTGGCTGCGAGGCTGCCGGGAACGCCATGCAAACCATCACCGGAAGGAAAACACTTCTTCAGGCGGGCTCGGCAACAGCCTTGCACTGGGCCATCAACTCAGTGAAAAAAGGCGGTATCGTTTCTATTGTGGGAGTTTATGGGCCAACGGACAATCTGGTGCCAATTGGAAATGTGGTGAACAAGGGAATCACTATCCGGGCAAACCAGGCATCGGTTAAGCGCCTTTTGCCAAGGCTGATCGAGCACGTACAGGCAGGCAGGATTAATCCGAAAGCGATCATCACTCACAGGATTCCGCTGGAGGAAGTAGCAGAGGGCTATCACATGTTCTCAGCCAAACGAGATAACATAATCAAGCCGGTGTTAATTCCGCCATCAGCAAGAACTTAAAAACTACAATCATGGAAAACAGATCAGAAGATTATAAAAATATACCGGGCTGGGGCATTGATGCAGATCCGAACAACAATCCCACTTACCCTATTAAAAATCGCACAAACGAGGAGCACAAGGGTTACACCTGGGAGCGCCCGCCGCAACAGCCGGTAGACGTAGAAATACTTCATTCCAATGAACGTCCGAATGTGTCGGCGGTGTTTGGAACATCCAGCCCGCCGTCGGGATTAAGCGGGATGATCCGCAGATTTGCTTTTAAGCATAGCGAAAACAGTTATCTGCATTGGCTGCCGCTCATAATGGCTGATCGCGTAAACATGGTGGAGGGCATCATTGAAGACATCGCACACGGGCACATCCCCAACATTTACGCCGAACGCGGTTGGTCAGCAGAGATGAAGTATAACAAAAAGGAGTTTCTGACTAAGGCTGTGGCTACTGCTGTGATAATATCGGCAGTTACTGCTGTGTTGGTTTATCAAAGCAAACACAAAAAGACCGCTTGATCAGCCGCTAATTTCTTTGAAAAAGCATGCTTCAGGCGTGCTTTTTTGTTTACTTCCACATCCGCGAATCGTATCTTTGCGGCAAAGTTTTGAAGGGCGGGATAAAGAATCCAGAATGGCCGTTTAAAGCTTCTCTGGACCCAGCCCAATGAAAAAGTTTTTAGCATTTCTTTTATTGCTTTCCTGTTCTTTCCCTGCCTTTTCGCAAAAAATCCCTCGTTTCAACCCCGACACTATCCTCACCGTTGTTGCAGACTCGGTGATAGTGATTGGGCACCGGCTAACTGCTGAAACTTTCATTCGTGAAATTCTCCAGGATACAAGTTTTTATCAGGCATTCCGGAACATGAAGAAATATACCTTTACCGCCGAAGACCGGGTTTATACGTACGATAAAAAAGACCGGGTTGATGGCAAGATCTATCGCAAAATATACCATAACAACGAAGGCAAGTACAAGATGCAAACCCTGGCAAAACGCGACAGCGGTAACGTTTATAAAAAGAACGGTAAATACCAGTTGTACACAGCCGAAATGTTTGATTACATCTTTATGAATGCTTACAATTCCGACTTTGTGCCATCTTCTGCACCCATCGCCGGCAAGAAGGGCGGTACAAATGAGTCGTATAAAGACAAGTTAAAAACGTTGATATTTACTCCCGGAAGGCCGATCACAGGAGTGCCATTCATCGGCAATAAAACAGAGCTATTCTCGGCTAATATGCGCCAGTATTATGATTATCGGTATTACAGCGGCACTTATTTAGACTCGATTCCGGTTTATCGCTTTAAGGTAACGCAAAAGGATGACCTATCCGGCTGGACAAAAGACGGGATCATGATCAAGGAGCTTACAACTATTTTTGATAAGCGGAACTTTCAAATCCTTGGCAGGTATGTTGACATGAAATACAGTAACGTGCTATTTGACTTTGATGTTCAAATGAATATTGAACTCAGCTATTTTGGCAAAGATTCTGAGCTGCTCCCTACAAAAATTACTTACCAGGGGAATTGGGATATCCCCATGAAAGCAGAAGAACGTGCCAGCTTTCTTATTGTTCACAAAGGATATAAGCTCGAAAAGTAGCTAAGGCGAATCAGGTACCTAAATAAGTCTGCCGAGGCAACGAACACATTTCACAGATTTTCGTACGATATTTGTACTTTGGTTTTAAACAAAGGATATGGAGAAGCCTCAGTATATAATTGATGCAGAAGGCAGGAAAGTGAGTGTTGTACTAAGCATTCAGCAATACCAAGAACTATTGGATCAGGTTGACGATACCTATTGCCAAAAATTATTCGATAAAGCGATTGAGCTTAACGAACCTGAGATGCCATTTGATGAATATCTAAAAAACAGGAAACGTACTTCTCTAAATGACTAGGTACAGGATCTCTATAAAAGTATCTGTTTACAAAAAATTAGAAAAGCTTCCTTCAAAAATTGAATCGCGAATAGTTGAAGAAATTCAATCTCTTGCGGCTAATCCAAGACCTGCCGGTTGTAAAAAGCTTAAGGGCTTAGATGGCTACCGAATCAGGGTGGGAGATTACAGGATCGTCTATCAAATAAAAGACAGCGTTCTCATTATTCTTGTGTTAGATATAGGTCATCGCAAAAATATATACAAATAGCAATTTTGATCGCCAAAGAAACCGTCGATAAGATTCTTGAAACAGCTCAGATTGAAGAAGTTGTTGGCGATTTTGTGCAGTTAAAAAAACGCGGCACCAGCCTCATCGGCAACTGCCCGTTCCACAACGAGAAAACCCCATCCTTCCACGTCTCTGTTTCAAAAGGCATCTATAAATGTTTCGGCTGTGGCAAAGGCGGCGATTCGGTGCGCTTTGTGATGGATCACGAGAAATACTCGTACCCGGAAGCGCTCAAATATCTCGCAAATAAGTACCGCATAGAGATTGAGGAAACGGAGCAAAGCCCGGAGCAGCTCATTGCCGACAGCCGCCGCGAGAGCCTCTTCATCGTTTCAGCCTGGGCGGGAAAGTTTTTCCAGCAGGCAATGTGGGAAACAGAAGAGGGGAAAAGCATTGGATTAAGCTATTTCAAAGAGCGTGGCTTCCGCGATGATATAATTAAGAAATTTGAGCTCGGCTATTCGCCGGATGGCTGGGCTGCCATGACCGACAAAGCCATCGCCGAAGGCCACAAAGAAGAGTTCCTGGAAGCCACCGGGCTTGCCATCCGCAACGACAAAGGGAAATTATACGATCGTTTCCGCGGCCGCGTGATGTTCCCCATTAACAACTTCACCGGAAGGCTCATCGGCTTTGGCGGGCGCACTCTCAAAACCGACAAAAACGTACCCAAATACGTTAACTCGCCCGAGAGCGACATTTACCATAAGTCGAATGTGCTGTACGGCTTGTTCCACGCCAAGAAAGCCATTCGCGATGAAGACAACTGCTATTTGGTTGAGGGCTACGCCGATGTGCTGTCGGTTCATCAGGCGGGGATTGAAAATGTAGTCGCCTCTTCCGGAACCTCGCTCACAATTGAGCAGATCCGCCTGATTGGCCGCTTTACCAAAAACATCACCATTCTTTACGATGGCGATGCGGCGGGTATAAAAGCATCTCTTCGCGGGCTCGACATGATTTTGGAAGAAGGGCTCAACGTAAAAGTTGTGCTTTTTCCTGATGGCCACGATCCGGATTCTTACGCCATGCTGGTGGGAAGCTCTGCGTTCAAAACCTACATTGAGCAGAAGCGGCAGGATTTTATCCTCTACAAAACAACCATGCTGCTGAAAGATGCCGGCACAGATCCCATCAAACGCTCCGGCGTGATCAGGGAAGTGGTGGAGAGCATCGCCAAAATCCCGGACAGCATTAAAGCTTCGGTTTTCGTACGTGAGTGTAGCTCGCTGATGCAGATCGAAGAGCGTGTGCTGATCTCTGAACTCAATAAAATGCGTTTGGCGAAGCAGAAAAAGGAGAGTTCGACGCCTGCGCCCTTGCCTCCGCCGGATGGCTTTTACGAAACACCCCTTGAGGGCGACGCCAGTTCATCGCCTGATGAGGCTCAGGAAAAAGAGATCATCCGCCTGCTTTTAACCTACGGACATCAGCTTGTAAATTGGGATGAAATTACCGATACCTACATTGCGCCTTACATGCTCACAAATCTGAGCGATGTGGAGTTCGACCATCCGCAAAGCAAACAAATACTCGAAGAGTATAAAACGCGGATGGAAAAAGGCGAACTGCCAACGGAGCAGGATTTTATCAAACATCCGGATGCAACCATTTCAGAACTTGCCATTTCGCTCATATCCTCGCCTTACGTTTTGAGCGACAACTGGTACGCTAAACGGAAAATATACGTTAAGAATGAAACAGAAAACCTCCGGGCAACTATCTTAGGCGGGATTTTCCATCTGAAGAAACGCAAAGTAGATCATATCCTTAAAAATATCCGTACAGAGATACAGACAGAAACTGATGCCGATAATCAGGCAATTCTGATGCAGCGATATCTCAGGGTGAAAGAAGTGGAAAAAGGGATTTCTTCCTTTTTGGGCTCTGTGATCGTGAAATAAATTGCTTGCTTCGGATTGGTTCTTTCAAACATTAAATTTCATCTTTGTGTGAGCCCGGAAAGCTTAATGAATATAAAAAATGGCCGACCATAACGACCTTGGTAGAAAAGGCGAAGCAATAGCAAAAGAGTTCCTGGAAATTTCCGGTTATGATATTTTAGACGAAAACTGGGTTTTCGGCAAAGCCGAAATAGACCTGGTGACCTATCGCGATAAGCAATTGATCTTTGTAGAGGTGAAAACCCGTACCGGCAGCAAATTCGGTCAGCCGGAAGATTTTGTTGACGACGCCAAACAGCGGCAGATGCAGCTCGCAGCCGAAGAATACATCCATTTGATGGATTTTAAGGGCGAAATACGTTTTGACATTCTTTCAGTTTTGTTCGACGGGCAGGGCAGGCACATGCTGCGACACATTGAAGACGCGTTTTGGCCCGGAAATAACTTATGAAGAAAATATTAGCTCCAGCGCTGCTGGCCATTTACATGATTTCATCCTGCAAGGATGATAAAAAAAGCATTTCTATCCTTTCGCCTGAAGCGGGCTCTTCCGTTAGATCAGGAGAAAAATTCACGATTGATGTTGACTTCGCCGATCAGAAAATAGACTCGGTGGTTTACCTGCTCGATTCTGCAGTTATTTCCCGGAAACAAGACACAAGCTCGGTTAGCGCAACCACTTCCGGAATCGCTTTGGGGAATCACCTTGTCACAGCCCGCATTTACACCGGCGGAACGCCACAGGAGCAATCGTCAAACATCGTGGTGCTGGCGGCAAATCAGCCTCAGCCTTACACGTTTACCGTTGTAAATACCTACCCGCACGATACCACGTCGTATGTGGAAGGGTTGGAATATCATGATGGGTTATTGTATGAGAGCGATGGGCAGTATGAGGATCGCGGAGGATCAAGCTTGAGGGTTGTGCAAACGGAAACGGGCAAGGTTCTGAAGAAAGTTGATCTTGATAAAAAGTATTTTGCAGAAGGGATTACCGTGGTGGGAGATAAAATCATTCAGCTCACTTACAAAGAAGGAGTTGGTTTTGTGTACGATAAGAATAGCTTGAAAAAGCTTCGGGAATTTAATTACACCGCAGGTCGCGAAGGCTGGGGAATGGCGTTTGACGGCGGACGCATCCTCAACACATCCGACGGCACAAACCAGATTCACTTCCTCAATAAAGACACCTATCAAAAAGAGCGCACCATTGAGGTTTACGACAACAATGGGCCTGTTGATAATTTGAATGAACTTGAATTTATCAACGGAAAAATCTATGCGAATGTTTATACCAAACCCTGGATCCTGATCATAAATCCGCTGACTGGCGCTGTAGAAGGGAAAGCGGATTTGACCCAGCTTTTGCCGAAAGGCGATGATTCTGATTATGTGCTGAATGGCATTGCATGGGATGCAGCTGGCAAACGCATGTTTGTGACCGGCAAGTGGTGGGATAAACTTTACCAGATCAGGTTGAAGCCTATCAATTAATTTTTTATTTCGGTACATTCACGATCAGATAAATAGATCTATTATATGCCGGATGTTCGACTATTTGAGGAAAAGAAAGTACGTACCTATTGGGATGCTGATCTTGGAACTTGGTTTTTTTCGGTCATTGATGTTATAGAGATTCTAACAGGGAGTACTATTCCTAAACGGTATTGGAGCGATCTCAAGAAAAAGCTTATCAAAGAAGGCAGTCAGTTGTACGATAAAATCGTACAACTGAAATTCGAAGCGGCCGATGGAAAAAAATATTCCACCGATTGCCTGGATACTCCCAATCTTCTTCGCCTGATCCAATCCATTCCCTCTCCTAAAGCCGAGCCTTTCAAGCAGTGGCTTGCGAAAGTAGGCTACGAGCGGATGCAGGAAATTGCTGATCCCGCCCAAAGCCTGGACCGGGCAAGGGAGAACTGGCAAAAGCTGGGGCGAAGCGAAAAGTGGATACAGCAGAGGATGACTGGTCAGGAGACCCGAAATAAGCTAACTGATTACTGGAAGCAAAGCGGCGTAGAAAAAAGCGATGAGTTTGCCCTGCCCACCAATATCATACCTCAGGAGTGGACAGGCTTAACGGTTAAAAAGCATAAGGATTTAAAAGGCTTAAAATCTCAGAACCTGAGAGATCATATCAGCGAGGCAGAGTTGATTTTCACCGCTCTTGCCGAACTTTCTACCCGCCAGATAGCAGAAACTGAGGAGGCTCAGGGATTACAGGCTAATGCGGTCGCCAGTAAAAGGTGGAGCGGTTGCAAAGAACGCCAGAAAAGAGCTGGAAAGCCGAACAGGAAAAAGCGTGATTACCAGCGAGAGTTTCTTACCTCCCGTAAAGGAGAAGAAAAACGTCAGGTAACATGAACTCATTCCTCAAGGAAGTTGCAACCGATCTGATTTCCCGTTTTGGCGATGACCTGAAGGATGTGGCCATTATTTTTAATAATAAACGTCCTGTGATTTTCCTGAAAAAACATTTGGGCGAAGTTGCCGGAAAATCCTCGTGGAGCCCTGCTTTCTTTGCCGTTCAGGAATTCTTCTCGAAATCTTCCAAGCTTATAATTGCTGATCAGATCAGGCAGTTTTTCATCCTACACAAAGAGTTCAACTCGCTGTTGTATGCGGAGGGAAAGCCGGGGATGTCGCCGGATCAGTTTTTTCCGATGGCGGAGATCATCCTGAACGACTTTGCCCAGATAGACTATGATCTGGTAGACGCCGACGAGCTGTTTTGTGAGTTAGAAGATATCGCGGCCATCCAACACCAGTTTCCGCATTTCAGTTCAGAACAGCACCAGTTTTTAGAGCAATTCTGGGCATCGTTCTCCAAAGAAAAACATCAGGATTACCAAAAGAAGTTTATTGATCTCTGGAAGCGCATGCCGAAGCTCTACAAAGCCTTCCACCACGAGATGGAAAGCCTTGGGCTCACAACCACCGCTCACATTTACCGTAGGCTTGCCACAGGCTTGGCCGATAAGCCTGATTTCGCTGATTCATACAAGAAACTAGTTTTTGTTGGCTTTAATGCCCTCAATAAATCAGAAGCCAGGCTTTTCAAAAAATGGCAGGATGAAGACAGGGCCTTGTTCTACTTTGATGCCGATACGTATTACCTCGAAGACGATCTTCAGGAAGCAGGGCTGTTCCTGCGCCGCAACCTCCGTAATCTTGGGCTTGTAAATGCTCTTCCCGAAACCCCTTCGCTCATCAAAACACAGCAAAAGGAAATTCAGGTTATCCAGGCAAACGGCCATGCAGCACAGGCAAAAGCAATCAACGAGTTTTTAGATGCTGGAAACTTCGCATCTGGCAGCGGTGATCCTGAGCAAACAGCCATCATCATTGCCGATGAAAGCCTTCTGCTGCCCGTGCTCCAAACCATACCGGAAAACGCTGGGAGGGTTAATGTTACCATGGGCTACCCGCTGGCACAATCTACCGTTTTCGGGTTGGTTGATCTGTGGCTCAGCATCCAGGAGCAGGTGCATAAAGAGAAAAAAGATACAATCTACTACCGCGAAGTGGAAGCTTTCCTGTCGCACCCGCTTACCGGGGTAAAACCAAGAGAGCGCAACATCCTGCAAAAACGGATTCTGGAAAATCAATGGCTGGAAGTGCCGCTCACCGAACTGCACTTTGCCTCTGCGCTTGCACCAAACTTTTTCACCGTAAAGCATGAAGGGCTACAAACCATAGATGCGCTTTACGTTCTGCTCACCGCAGTTTTAGAGCAACGCCAAAAACATAGCGAGCTTCAGCAACTTGAGTCGAATCTATTAATCGCCGTGAGCAAGAGCCTGAACTTGCTTTACGAGGGGCTTTCTGCATATGCGGAGAACCTCGGATTGACCTTTGTCCTCTCGCTCATACGCCGAGCTTTGCAGGGGCTGTCCGTCCCGCTGGAGGGCGAACCACTGCGTGGCATCCAGGTGATGGGCTTGCTGGAAAGCCGCTGCCTTGATTTTGAGAAAGTAATTATTCTGGGCGTAAACGAGGGCACTTTGCCCAAGCTTAGCGTATCGCCAACCTTTATTCCGGATAGTATCCGAAGAGCTTACGGACTGCCGGTGCTGGAAAACCAGGATGCTATTTCGGCTTATCTCTTCTACCGCTTGCTTCAGCGATCATCGGATGTGTACATGGCTTACAATAGCTTGGTTGACGAAAGCAATAGCGGCGAGCCAAGCCGCTTTCTTCGCCAGCTTGAATTTGAAAGTAGTTTTTCATTCGCTTATCACCTACAGCAACAGCCGGTGCAGATTGAGATAAATGATGAGTTAGTAGTCAAAAAGGAAGGAGAAGTATGGGCGGCACTACAGAAGTTTTTCAGGTCTAAAGGAACTTGGGATGATGAAAAAATATCCGCCACAGCGCTCAGCACATATCTTAACTGCGCCATTCAGTTTTTTTTCAGGTATGTGGCCAAGATCAAAGAGCCGGAAGAAATTTCAGAAAATCTCGAAGCCAATCAGGTTGGCTCGGTATTGCACCAGGTGCTCGAATGGTTTTATCAGCAACTGGCAGATGAAGGGCGGGACATGACTGCATCCCGCATCCGCGAAAAGCGTAAAGATCTCCCATCCTTGTGCCGGCAGGCTTTGTCGAAAGAATTGTTTAACAATCCACAGCAACTCCGAAATCCGAACAGTATGCAACAGATCGTGCTGCGGATTGTGCAGGAATATGCGGAAGCCATCCTCACGCACGACGAGAATATTGCTCCGTTCCGCATCATCGAACTGGAGAATAAAAAGGATTATAGATATCGCTTCCCAATAAACGTGAAGGGCAAAGAGGAGCTTGTAACCCTTTACGGGATCATTGACCGGGTTGACGAGCGGGAAGGCATCACCCGCATTGTTGATTACAAAACCGGCGGCCGGGATGAAGTTAAATTCAGTTACCTGGCTGACATTTTTGAGCGTGATGGCAAGCGGCAGAACAAAGCTTTGCTGCAAACACTCTTTTACACCTTCGTGTACGAGCAGGTGAAAGACATCCGAAACGTAGAGCCAAATTTGTACATCGTGCGTAAAATGAAGAACGAAGGAACGCTGTTCTTCAACGGCGGGCGTACCGGCAAGGCTTTCCTGCAGGCCGAGCACCTGGAGCAGATGAAAACCGGCTTCCGGACTCACCTGCAAAGCTTGCTTGAAGAGCTTTTCAATCCCGATATCCCATTCACCCACACCACAAAGCCGGAGAACTGCGCCTTTTGTCCGTACACACAAATTTGCGGAAAGTAGTTTCAGATTCACCAGCTGCCAATTCTGCTAAGAATTCGCTAAGTTTGAGTTACGCCAATTTTAAACCATCATGTCTAATCACGCACAAACCATAGAGCCTGCTCTGGTGAAGACGAGGCTTTTGTCCCTTGATTTTTTTCGCGGCATAACGGTTGCTGCTATGATCCTCGTTAACAATCCCGGCGACTGGGGGCATATTTATGCACCGCTCGAACATGCCGAATGGAACGGCTGCACGCCAACCGACCTGATCTTCCCGTTTTTCCTGTTCATTGTGGGTGTGGCAATTGCTTATGCGCTTGGTGGCAAGAAGGACGCGGGAACGGATCAGCGGAAGCTTGTAGCAGGGATTATCAGAAGAGCGCTGATCATCTTCGGGCTTGGCTTTTTGCTTGCGCTGATATTTTCGGTGTTCTGGGATCCTGTTAAAGCCTTTAAAACTGTGAGAATAATGGGCGTTTTGCAGCGAATCGCAATTGTCTATCTGATTACCGCGTTGATCTTTCTTAAAACCTCACGCAAAGTTCAGTTCAGAGTATTTATTGGTGTGCTGGTTCTTTACTGGGCTTTGATGATGTTTGTGCCGGTGCCGGGAGTTGGCTATCCAAATTTGGAAAAAGAAACAAACCTCGGAGCCTGGATAGACCGAGGTATTTTGGGCACGCCGCACTTGTGGAAAGAAGCAGTAACCTGGGATCCGGAAGGATTGCTCGGCACTATCCCGGCCGTGGGCACGTGCTTGTTTGGTGTTCTGATCGGAACCTGGCTGAAGCGCAAGGACAAAGATGAAAGCACCAAGGTTGCGTGGATGTTCACCTGGGGCCTGGCTGCGGTAATTGCGGGGCTGTTGTGGGATTTGGAGTTCCCTATAAACAAGGCTTTGTGGACAAGCTCGTACGTATTGTATGCCGGTGGCCTGGCAACCATGGGACTTAGTCTGTGTTATTGGCTCATTGATGTTCAGGGCTATAACCGTTTCACGAAGCCATTTGTGGTGTATGGCGTAAACGCAATAACCGTTTTCTTCTTTTCTGCTGTGATAGCCAAGACCATGAACCTGATCAAGCTTCAGGGAACGGCGGGAACTCCGGTTTCCAGCCAGCGCTGGATCATGCAGCACTTTATCAACCCTTACTTCTCGCCGATTAATGCCTCGCTGATTTGGGCAGTACTTTTCGTGCTGTTCTGGCTTTGTATTTTGTGGTGGATGTACAACCGAAAAATAATTATCAAGGTTTAGTGACTAAGCAATTTACGCAGTTGCAGACAGTTATATTTGTAGATTAAAACAACAACTTTAAATAAATGAGATCAACTAATCAATTGTTTATCTATTCGCTGGCTCTTGCCCTTTCGGTTTCAACCGTTGCCAGCGCACAGGTAACTAAAAAATCAACAACGACAAAGCCGGCTACAGCAACCCTACCGCTCGACCCGGATGTTAAGGTGGGAAAGCTTGCCAACGGATTTACTTATTACATCCGTAAAAACACAGAACCAAAGAACCGGGCAACTATTTACCTGGCGAATAAAGTGGGTTCAATCCTCGAGAATGATAACCAGCAGGGGCTTGCGCACTTCATGGAGCATATGAGCTTCAACGGAACCAAGAACTATCCAAAGAACGAACTGGTTAGTTATCTTCAAAAATCCGGCATCCGCTTTGGCGCAGATTTGAATGCTTACACCAGCTTTGATGAAACAGTTTATCAGCTGCCGATCCCTACAGATGATCCTTCTATTCTGAAAAACGCCATGCAGATTATGCGTGACTGGGCTCAGGACGCAATGCTTGATCCAAGCGAGATCGAAAAAGAACGCGGAGTTGTATTGGAGGAAAAACGCCTCGGAAAAGGCGCACAGCAGCGGATGCAGTATCAGTATCTGCCGATGTTGTTCAACAATTCCAGGTATTCAAACAGGCTCCCGATAGGAACTGAAGAAGTGTTGAAGAACTTTAAGCCTGAAGTTATCAGGCAATTTTACAAAGACTGGTACCGCCCCAGCCTTCAGGCGCTCATCGTAGTTGGCGATGTAGATGTTAATGCTATTGAACAAACTATTAAAGCTAAGTTTTCTGATCTGAAGAACCCAGCAACAGCCAAACCCCGCACTGACTATAAAATCCCGTTAACCGGGAAGAACCAATATATCGCGGTAACGGATCCGGAGATGCCATCGACAGTGGCTCAGGTGATCATCAAACATCCGGAGCTTACTATCAAAACTACTGATAACCTCCGCAGCTCTATTATGCGCTCTCTGTACAACCAAATGATGAACGCACGTTTCAGCGAGCTCACCAAGCAGGCTAATCCACCTTTTATCCAGGGTGGCAGCAGCATTGGCGGCTTCCTTGCGGGCTTGGATGCGGCATCATCGTACGTAGTTGCCAAACCCGGTGAACTGGAGAGCGGATTCAAGTCAGTTCTTTCTGAAGTGGAACGTGTGAAACGTTTTGGCTTTGTGCAAACTGAGCTCGACCGTGCAAAGGCATCGTACTTAACTAACCTGGAATCTGCTTATAAGGAAAAAGACAAAACACCTTCCGATAGTTACGTGCAGGAATATCTCCAACTGTTCCTTAACGGAGAGGCAAGTCCGGGCATTGAGTATGAATACAATTTTGGTAAGAGAACCCTTCCGGGGATTAGCCTTGCCGAGGTGAATGCATTGGCGAAGCAGTACATTACGGACGCAAATCGTGACGTGATCATCATGGCTCCTGAAAAAGATAAAGCGAGCCTGCCCGCCGAAGCTGTTGTAAATAGCTGGATTAGTTCAGTGAAGAACTCTGATATTAAGCCTTATGTAGATCAGGTTTCTACAAAGCCGCTTTTGGCTGTTAAACCGGTTGCAGGTAAAACAGTCTCGGAGAACAAAACGAATGCTATTGGCGTAACCGAATTGACTTTGAGTAACGGAGTTAAAGTTGTGCTGAAGCCAACAGAATTTAAGAACGATGAGATCCAGTTTAGCGCCTTTAGCCCGGGTGGAACTGCTCTTTATAGCGATGCGGATTACCAGTCGGCGGCAAATGCAGCCAGCATAATCGGCCGTAGCGGCGTTGGGGAATATACTTCGCAACAGCTAACCAAGTACCTGACTGGCAAGATTGCTTATGTGAGCCCGAATATCTCTGAGCGCTACGAAGGCATTAACGGATTGACAACACCAAAAGACCTGGAAACAGCTTTGCAGTTGGTTTATTTGTATTTCACCCAACCTCGTAAAGATCCTGAGATTTTCAAAGGTATTGTTGCTCAACAAAAGGGAAGCCTGGCAAACAGGAGCAACGATCCGAATGCAGTATTCTCTGATTCAATTTCAGCCTTCTTGTACAATCACAACGTTCGCCGCACAGGGCCGAGCGTTGCCAAGTTAGAGCAAATCAATTTGGACCGTGCATATGAGATTTACAAGCAACGTTTTGCAGATGCAAGCGACTTTACTTTCACTTTCGTGGGAGCTTTTGATGTGGATAAAATAAAGCCACTGTTGGAGCAATACCTCGGCGGATTGCCATCATCAAACCGCAAAGAGCAGGCGCCTGATTTAGGCATTTATCCTCCGGCAGGAAAGCTTGTGAAGCAGGTGTACAAAGGGCAGGAGCAGAAATCGACTGTCAGGCTGCTATTCAGCGGCGATTACAATTACAACGAGGCTGATAACCTTCAACTGGATGCACTTGCTGAGGTTTTGAACATTAAGTTGATTGAGCGCTTACGCGAAGATGAAGGCGGTGTGTATGGCGTTGGTGCGGGAGCGAGCTACAGCAAATATCCGAAAGGGCGTTATAGCTTTACAATTTCTTTTGGCTGCGGTCCGGAGAATGTGGAGAAACTAATCGCATCTACTTTAGACGAGATCAATAAGATCAAGCAGAATGGAGCGCTACAGGTGGATATAGATAAATTCAAAGCTGAGGAAACCCGTACAACAGAAACTCAGTTAAAAGAAAACGACTTCTGGCACCCATACCTGGCAAGTCATTATCAAATCAATGAGGATCCGAAACAGATACTCGGTTACCTGGAATCATTAAAGTCGGTTACACCGGAGTCTTTGAAAGCTGCTGCTAATAAGTACTTGAGCGGACAGAACTACATCAGGATGGTGTTGATGCCTGATAAGAAATAAAAGATCATTAACTGAAAAAGGAGAGGCTTGCCTCTCCTTTTTTGTTTTGCTTAATTATTTTCGGGATGAGTGATTGCGTCCATATCATTCCTCAACTTAACGGCCGCCCCTCGTTTGGCTCTTAGTTTAAGATTCAGCATCTCTACCAGCAAGGAGAACGCAATAGCGAAATACAGATATCCTTTTGGAACCGTGCCCACCTCTGCTTCGCCGAACCTGGCATCTGCTAAATGCGCTCCTTCTACGATCAGCATGAATCCGATCAGGATCAGGAATGACAAGCCAAGGATTTGCATGGTTGGGTGATTGTTAATAAAATTGCCCACGGGAACGGCAAATAGCATCATGATGAGTACCGAAAGCACCACGGCAATGATCATCAGGATGAGCGCTCCGGGAATGCCGGTGGTCATTCCGACTGCGGTAAGGATTGAATCGAAAGAAAAGATGATGTTAATAAGCGTGATCTGAATAATCACTGCCGACATGCTGCTGCCTTTTTTCACGCCGGCTGCATCTTCATGATGCTCGTCGCCTTCAAGCTTGTGGTGTATTTCGGAAACGCTTTTGTAAAGCAGAAAAATTCCTCCTGCAATCAGGATCAGGCTTTGCCCGCTAAAGCCAGCCGTAAAGCCAGCAAAGTCGATAGAAAACCAAGGCTTCTGCATCCCAATCAAAATATTGATGCCGAACAGCAGGACTATACGCAATACCATCGCGATAAGCAGCCCAAGGTTTGTAGCTTTTTTGCGCTTCTCTTTAGGAAGTTTATTGGCGGCTATAGTTAGGAAGATGATATTATCAATTCCGAGTACTACTTCGAGAAACGTTAAAGTTAACAGAGATATCCATGCTTCGGGACTGTTGATCCATTCCATATTTTAAGGGTTTGTGGCGAAAATAAAAAAACCTCTCCGGTTGGGAAAGGTTTTAAATCGTTTGGGTAAGCGGAATATTAAAGGAATTTTACACCGCCGTAATTTGATTTGATGATAACCCGGGCACCTGAGCCATTGCCGTATGTGCCTTTGTAATTCTTGATCGGGTTAAACCCTCTCGAGTTTTCTGAAGGTTCGGTACTTGTTAACTTAACCTTATCATTGTTGTAATTAAACCCGGAATAGCTTACTGTTACATCGAAGTTAAAGTTGGCGTTAGGAACAAATCCGAGCGCAACAGATGTATAAGCGGCATTCACATTCAGGTTCTTCACGTTGTCATCTACCTGTTCGATTTTCAATCCGCCATATCTAAGGTTTAAACTCCCGTCTTCATTTAATTTGCCTATCGTAGCATTAGAGTAGCTCACATCAGCGCTAAGTTTTCCGGCGCTGCCAAGTTTCAAGCTTCCGTACGATATGTCCAGACTACCTGCTTTAAGGTTTGCAATATTCGCTGAGCCATAAGAAACCTTAATTCTGTTAGCGGGGTTGCGCAATTCCTTGCCTGAAAAGCTGCCATAAGATGAATTTATGTTTAAAACGCCATCAAAATTAGGCACAGATGTTCCTCCATATTTGTTTGTGATGTCGAGCGGATTTTTAGATGGCATATTCACTACATAATTAACCTGTACTCCACGACGCTCTTCTTTCCCATCCCTTGATCTCATAACCCAGTGCTGAGACTCACGTTTTATATTGGTTTGAAAACTTACAAGATTGGGCTGTTTTGAATCTGTAATAGAAACATTATCCAGCAAATCCTGAGCGGCGCTCTCCGAACGTTCATAAGCTTTTATCACAACGTCAACTTTGATTTCATTTTTATCCCAGGTGTTGATAGATACGGTTCCATACTGATTATTGATAGCCAGTTTATCGTTTGCATCAACCGTGTAAGATTTGCTAATCACTTTGCTTTTTTCTATTCCCTGGTAATCGCCTTGAAAGTCCAGGCCATTCAGCTTATCAAAATCGTTAAACTGCTTATCAAATCCTTTAAACTGTTCAGAAAACTTTTTGTCGAAATCTGCCATAGCAAACTCCATATTCTTGAAGTCAACTTTTCTGAGTTTCTCTTCAACAATCTTCATCTTTTCCGCGACCTTCTCGTCTATGTCGTTCATTTTAAGCTCGAAAGCTTTTTCATTAAACTTAACGAATGGTGCTGCCGGTGCCTCTGCAGGCTTGGCAGCAGCCGCGGATTTAACTGCGTTGGGCGGAGTTGCTGGCTTAGCTGGTGCGGCAGGTGTTTGCGCATAAGCTTCTGCGCCGATGGCGATGGTTGCCCAAAGGGCAACCAATAGTGTTTTATATGCTTTGTGTTTCATTTTGTTGTTGCGTTTTAATCTGTTTGATTTGCTGTATAATATTCAATTGCTGATTTAACACCCCGATCTGCGCCTGCAAGTTCCGGATCATTGCTTTTACAGTTTCTTCCTGGTTAGGGCTGGTTGGTAAATCACTTTTTAACTTTTGATAGCTCACCTCCATCTTTTTAATTTCAGATGCGAACTCATTATATAGTTGGGGATCCTGCTTTTCAATTTGCTTTAACTCGCTGCGCTTCGTCTCAATCATCGAGGCATAATGAACCTGCTGATCAGCCAACTCAGGATTAATATTGCTGATGTTAACAGCTTGTGTTTTCTGATACTTGATGAACACTATGCCAGCAGAAAGCACAACCAGCAAGGTAGCTGCAATGCTTAGCACCACGCTCAACTTCACCACCCGAGGCTGCCTAGGGGCAACGGTTTTTTCCTGGTCAAGCTGTTCTTCAATCCGATCCCATAGATTCATGGGTGGTTCAAATTCATCAAAGTCTCTGCGATGTCCTCTTACAAAATTTTCTAATCTGTCGCTCATAATCTCTCTTGTTCCTAGTTATAGTTAACACCCTGAAGTTTTAACACTTCCATTAGTTTTCGCTTTGCCCGCATAAACTGGGTTCGCGATGTATTTACACTGATCTTCATGATGTGCGATATTTCCTCGTGGTCATATCCTTCCAGAAGATAAAGCGAAAGCACAATCCGGTAGCCTTCAGGCAGCATCTGGATAGCTCGTTTCACCTGCGAAACCTGGTACTGGATTTCCTCTTCGTCAAAAGCGTCCGCATCCGGTATCGCTTCAACATCTACGTCGTCTATCGCAATCAGTTCCATCTTACGTTTCCGCAGCTGGCTTATGGATTTGTTCACCACAATCTGCTTCATCCACAACCCGAAAGTTGTTTCCTGCCTGAAATCTGCCAGCCGTTTAAATGCATCCACAAAAGCCTCCTGCAAAACGTCCGCTGCCTCCGCTTCATCGCCCACAATCCGCATAGCCACGTTGAACATAGCCTTCGAGTACAATTTGTACAGCTCGTACTGTGCCTTGCGGCTGCCCTGCTTGCACTCAACCACCAGGTTGTAATGCTGATCTACGTAAACAGCTTCCAAATTTTTAGCTTTCAAATTAACAGACGCAGTGTTCATATCAACGTTGCATAAGGTTGGTAAAAAAATTATGCGAATCTACTTACACGCTGATTATCTAAGTGTTAAGAGATGTTAAAGTGCTTACAAGGTTTAATAATTTGGAGAAGTCAAAGTTTGGGGGATTGCGGCGGGAGCCGCACCGGGCTATTCGCGGCTAATCCTCTCCGCCGGCTGGCGGATGTGGGTTAGCCAGCTTCTATCCCTACCCCGGGCTACTGCTAAAACTAATTTCTCCGGTGAGAAAACTATCAATTGCCGCAATCGCATTGGCCAGGCGTTCAGCTCCCCCCCCCGAAATCACAACATATTCGGCGTCAAGAGCCTTTAGTTCTTTATGCCACACATCCATGAAATGCTCACGAAGGTCGGGGAAGTCCCGGAGTGGGTCGTGCTCCCAGGGCAGGTCTATATCCAGTAACAAATACAGATCATAGGGGTGTTTCGGCAGCTCATCGGTAACTTCCTGCGGAGATCGCCCGAACATATGATCGCTCCATATCTTAACAGTGATGAAGGTGGTATCACAAATCAGGATATTGTTGGCTTTAGGCAGCAGCTCCTCCTCCAATTCCAACTGTCCGCGAAACATGTTTATCTCATCTTGCCAGGTGCATGGTTCAGTCAGCTTCTCGCAATAGCCACGAGCATATTCAGGAACCCACACAGTATGATAATGTTCTGCCAGTTGAACCGACATCGTAGACTTTCCCGTAGACTCCGGGCCAACAATAGCTATCTTCTTTATACCGTTGCTGCTTTCCATGTTTTCTTCCAGTCTATGTATCCAATAATTGCAAGAGCTACAAATAACATATAAAGCAAAGCGAACGACATTAGTTCTTTATAAACCAATAGCGGCACATAGCATATATCAACAACAATCCATAATATCCAATTTTGCAATACCTTTCGTGTCATTAGATATTGAGCCACAAAGCTCATCGCGGTGCAGAAACCATCGGCATAGGGAACGTTTGTTGGCGTAAAATGGTCAAGAAATAAGCCGAGCAGTATTGAAAGGACTGCAATGCTTCCTATCGCAAGGGCAAATTCCGTTTTATTTAAACTTACAATTGGTTTTTCATCTTCTTGTTTGCGCTTTATCCAGTAATACCATCCGTAAACAGCAGTAAATAAAAAATAGCCCTGTAGTACAGCGTCACCATAAAGCTTGCTGTTATAATATACAACTGCCGAGGCAATGATGCTCACTATTGAAACCGGCCAGTTCAGGATGTGTTGTTTGGCTGCCAGGTAAACGCACGCAAAACCGGTGATGGTGCCCAGCCATTCCAGCCATGAGGTTTGCTTTAACTGCTCAACTATGGGTTGCCAAAAAGCCGCGTCTAAAAGTATCACGCAATAAAGATAGTGTTCGTAAAACAGAAAAGCCCTTGCTGCATTAGCAAGGGCTTTTGTTCTGATAAGAATGAGTTACATTCCCGAAGTTGTAGCCGGCGTAGTGCTGAAGCCGAGGCTCACACGTACGCTGGTGTCAATAGTGAGCTGATTCCGCAAAACGTATTCCATCCGAACACGCACGTTGGAGTTGTTAACCACCTCATCGAGGAAGCGGGAATTATCAATATCAAGTACCAGGCTGCTGCCCACGCTCGAAGAAATATCAGAACGCGATGCCACCATGATCTCGCCCGAGCCATCGCTGCGGGAAAGATAAACCCGGATGCTGCTGAATACCCCAAGGTTTTGACCGGCTGGATTACTGGCATCAATCTTTGCCGATGCCATCCGCACCTGCGTTACCTGCCCCGTGTTTGATCCCTGACCGGTAAAAATCTGGTCTACACTGGTTGCAGAGCTCGTTGCCGACATGGTTACTCCAGTACGAGCACTTGAAGGGATAATCAGGGTTGCGGTATACGGGAAAGTTGAACGTAGAACCGATTGTAAGGTTGAACAGCCGGTTAAAACTGATGCGGTTGCGATGAACGCTATAATGAACTTTTTCATGATTATTAATTTAATAGCCTATTTGTAGCTAAACCATCCAGCGGGGATAAGGTTTGCAGTGTACATGGCACTAGGATAACCAAGCGAAACCCCTATTTGCAATTTATCTTCTGATACTCGATATCGAACTTAGCTGTATCGCTCAGGACCTGCTCGCCCGTAGCTGGATCGAAACTGTATTTCTGCTGGTATAATTTATCGCCCGACAACTTAAACTTCACCGGGAGCGACTGGTCCATACCTTCCTGCATAAACTTCCAGGTGCCGCTAATGGTGTCGTTCCTAATAACCCCCGAGATGCTGCCCTTACGCGAGTCTTTTTCAAAAGGCAAATGATTGAATATGCCTTTCACCAGGTTGTTGCTGATCTCTAATTGCAGGTAGCTGGTATCCTGATTTCGCATGCCTTCAAGATGTTGAAAGCAAATGGTTTTATTTTGATAGCCTACATTTTCTGCTGATGAACTATCCGAAGAGGCCTTGCTGGTTGAGTCAGCGTTTGAGTTTGTGTTTTGGCTGCTGCTGCACGCTCCAAATAGCAGCAGGCAGGCAAGGGATAATCTTTTCATCCCCTATCAACAAGGCTAACGAAGAATGGTTTACCCGGATGTTTAGCCGAAGATTTTGCTTAGTTCAAAATCAAGCCCCGGCAAAAGAACGGAGTTTAACACCTCATGCTTAGAAGCCTTTTGTCTTAGTACAAACCGGTCATTCTCCAAAACATAGAGTTCGGCATCTTGTGGGATAGGATCTACAATGATGTATTCCTGGACGCCATACTTCTCATAAATGTCTTTTTTCTGGCGAAGGTCGTAGTATGCAGTGGAAGGCGACAAAATCTCGATGATCAGATCCGGAGCGCCTTCAATACGATCTTTAATCAGATTCGCTTTACGGTCGCCGGAAATATAAAGAAGATCCGGCTGAAAGATATTCCCTTCATCTAATTCCACATCCATCGGTGCAACCAGCAATACTCCTTCATTTTGCGCCGAACTGAGGTATTCTTTAATTCGCACACAAAGGTTTATCAATATGAATTGGTGCAGCGGAACAGGCGAAGGCGACATAATCAAATCAAAGTTTATAAGTTGAAAAGGCGCACCCTCATCCAATAATGCATAATCCTTATCTGTATACTTTTTTTTCTCCGCGGTGAGCATAAACAAATATAATTAAATGGTTTGTAAACTACTTGCAACAATTAGACCAGCCCTCTATTAGTTGCTCAACTTATTATTGAACTTTATAAGGAGTTGCAGCAGGTCGTTATATTCATTGAGCGGCAGGGTTGCCGAGCGGTCAAACACATCATGATAAGCCTTGGGCCCGCCCATTGTATAAAGGAAAAACGACGGAACGCCTTTCTCTGTAAACCAGTAATGATCGCTGTTGGCAGCTTTGCCGCGGGAGGCGATTTTTACCAGGTATTTATACTCGTTATTTATTTCGTTCAGCAAAGCGAACTCTTTTGGATAAATGGTAGCGTTAACCACGGTTGCCCCCTCTGTGCCGGTGCCCACCAGGTCCACATTGGTCAGGAACCTAATCTTGCTTAAATCAACAAGCGGATGGTTCACGAAGTAGTTTGAACCCAGTAACCCGGCTTCTTCTCCCGCAAAGCAGATAAACATCATAGAGTATTTGGGCGGGTTCGCAGCATAATACTTTGCCAAACCCAGCAAGAGGGAAATCCCGCTGGCGTTATCATTTGCACCAGGAAAATAAGTGTCTTTTCCCATCCCGCCAAGGTGATCGTAGTGTGCTGTGATGGCGATTATAGAATCGGGTTGGCTCGTGCCTTTTACCAGGCCGCAAACATTCGCTGCGGCAAATGCTTCAATAAACTTGATTTCTATGTTGGCCTCAATCCGCTTCGGAGTTTCCGCAAGCGCTTTCTTATCTACCTGGACGATTGTCTGCCCGGCTACCTCAGAAGCCACAGACATTGTAAGCTTGTTCTCCAGTGAGACTACGATACTGTGATCTTCATTTGCAAAGTGTATGGTGTCCTGTTGCACCAGCTTGCCTTTAAATTTCACTCCTTTGCTATCAGCACGAACAATGAAATCCTTTCCGGGCACCAGCTTTTTCCCATTTATGGACACCTCCATAGCGCCTGGAAATGTATTTACGGGGAAAGAAAAGGGCTGGAGGTAGTTGTTCCCTGCCAATGGTTGAAGTCCGTCGCTTTTAAATTGGGATGCTAAAAAGCCAGCTGCTTTAGCCATGCCATCTTTCGTATAGCCCCTGCCCCAAAAAGCTTTGGATGTAAGTGTGTCAACGATTTTACGGGCAAAGATGCTTTCCTGGGCGGAAAGCCGTTGGAATGTAAAAAGCAAAAGAAGGGTGAGGTACTTTTTCATTGTTAAACCAGGGTCGCGTAGCAGTAACGGAGTTGCCGCCCTCAAAGTATTTGAATCCACCCCCTACCCCCGCCAGCGGGGGACAGAGCCCTGCACTAAAAAAGCCAGCTAAATCCCCTATATTTTCTCCTAATGCAACTTGCTAAAGCGCCATATATCCCCCGCTGGCGGGGGAATAAAAGGGGGTGGCCCTAATCTCAACTAAAACGTGTCGCCAAATCAGATCGTCGTCCTGATCTTCAGCTCGGCCAGTTGCTCATCTGCGATGGTTGAAGGCGAATCGATCATCACATCCCTGCCCGAATTATTCTTAGGAAAAGCTATCACATCACGAATGGAATCGAGCCCTGCAAAAATAGAGCAAAGGCGGTCGAAGCCAAAGGCGATGCCACCATGCGGCGGAGCGCCAAACTCAAAAGCATCCATCAAAAATCCAAACTGTTTCTGCGCTTCTTCTTTGCTGAAGCCAAGATGTTTAAACATCAGTGCCTGCAAAGTACGGTCGTGGATACGGATGGAGCCACCGCCAATCTCGATCCCATTCACCACCATGTCATAGGCATTTGCCCGCACTTCGCCGGGATTGGTGTCCAGCAACGCAATGTCTTCCGGTTTCGGCGAGGTGAAAGGGTGGTGCATGGCGTGGAAGCGTTGCGTATCCTCATCCCATTCAAGCAGCGGGAAGTCGATCACCCAAAGAGGTGCAAAAGTATTTTTATCGCGTAAGCCAAGGCGGGTGCCCATCTCCAAGCGGAGTTCATTCAATTGCTTGCGCACTTTGTCTGTTCCGCCAGCCATGATGAGAACCAAATCTCCCGGCTCGGTGGAAAACGCTGCCGACCATTTCTTTAATTCATCCTCGCTGTAGAATTTATCTACTGATGATTTCAGGGAGCCATCCGTATTGTGGCGCATGTAGATCAAGCCAGTTGCGCCGATCTGCGGGCGTTTGATGAAATCGGTGAGCTCGTCCAGTTGCTTGCGGGTGTATTCGGCAGCGCCTTTCGCGTTGATACCGACTACCAGTTCGGCATTATCAAATATCGGGAAGCCTTTTCCTTTTACCACATCGTTCAGTTCAACAAACTGCATCCCGAAACGAGTGTCCGGCTTATCAGATCCGTACAAGCGCATCGCATCAGCGTAGGTCATACGCGGCACTTCCACCAGGTCAACTCCTTTTACGTTTTTGAACAAGGTGCGGATGAGCCCTTCGAAAACATTCAATATATCTTCCTGCTCGATGAATGCCATTTCGCAGTCTATCTGGGTAAATTCCGGCTGACGGTCTGCACGCAGATCTTCATCGCGGAAGCACTTTACAATCTGGAAATAGCGGTCAAAGCCCGAAACCATCAGCAATTGCTTAAAGGTTTGCGGCGACTGTGGCAGGGCGTAAAACTCGCCCGGGTTCATGCGGCTTGGCACTACGAAATCTCGTGCACCTTCCGGAGTGGATTTGATGAGTACTGGCGTTTCCACTTCGATAAACTCCATGCCATCCAGGTACTTGCGCACTTCCTGAGCCATCTTGTGACGAAGCACGAGGTTGTTGCGTACCGGGTTGCGGCGCAGGTCGAGATAGCGGTATTTCATGCGGAGGTCGTCTCCACCATCGGTTTCATCCTCAATTAAAAAAGGCGGAAGCTTTGCAGCGTTCAGGATCTCCAGAGAAGAAACTTTGATCTCCACTTCGCCGGTAGGAATTTTGAGGTTCTTGCTTGAGCGTTCAATAACTGTCCCGCTAACCTTGATCACGAACTCACGGCCCAGTTCACGAGCTTGTGCCCGCATTGCATCATTATCGTCAGCATTAAAAGTAAGCTGGGTAATTCCGTATCGATCGCGTACGTCGATGAAGGTCATGCCCCCAAGGTCACGCGACTTTTGTACCCATCCCGCCAGGATAACTTCTTTTCCAAGGTCGGCTATGCTTAATTCTCCGCAAGTATGTGTTCTGTGCATGCAATATTGATTTCGAGGTGCAAAAGTAAGTTTTTAAGAATAGTTAGATGCTCATTTTTTCTACTTTTGGAATACGCACACCAATACAAGCAATTCTCGCTTAGCAAATTATGAAGTCAACTCAGCTACTCGTTCCAGCCCTTTTCTTGTCAGTTTCGTTTTTGGCGGCTTGTACTACCGGCAAGTACGCGGCAACTAACAAATCGTATAAAAGCCAGGCAAAAGCCTACGCCAAAAACATTGCACAATACCCTCCGGTAACGCCGGGGCAGGATACTTTGCCAATGTCGGCAGAGTGGGTTGGAACTACCAATTTCAGTTTGCGGAAACCTAACTACGTGATCCTGCACCACACGGCACAAGATTCCATCGGGCAAACGCTCAAAACTTTTACTCTTCCCCGCACTCAGGTTAGCGCTCATTATGTGGTGGCGAAAGATGGCAAAATATACCATATGCTGAATGATTATATGCGTGCATGGCATGCGGGAGTAGCTAAATGGGGTAACGCGACCGATATAAATTCTTCCTCAATCGGGATCGAAATAGACAACAATGGCACCGAGCCCTTCAACGATGTTCAGATAGCCAGTGTGATTGAATTGCTGGGCAACCTCAAAAAGAACTACGGAATTCCTACTGCTAATTTTATCGCACACGCGGATATTGCCCCCAAACGCAAGCCCGATCCGAACGAGAACTTCCCATGGAAGCTGCTTGCCTCAAAGGGCTACGGCTTGTGGTACGATGATTCATTGCAGGTAGCGCCTTTTCTTTTCGACGCACCGGCAGCTCTGCGCATTATTGGTTATGATACCACCGATCTTCCCGCTGCCATCGTTGCTTTCAAAAGGCATTTCATACAAACAGATCTCAAGCCGGAGCTCACGCCACACGATCTGGATGTGCTGTATAATTTGTACAAAAAGTACTGGTAAGCTAATTAGTCTGCTGCTAATGTCGTTAGGACTGGTTCAGGACTGGTTCGGGGATCCTTCGATGAAAGTGGGGGTTGTACCGAACATGGACTGAATCTGTTAAGGGGATGCTCCCCCGTAGTTACCGTCATCCCTGCGCTTGTCCCGCCTCAGGCAGGGGCAGGCAGAGATCCTAAAGCGGCGCAAAAGCATTCACGTTGTCCTGCATAGCAGTTTACGATTCTCCACCAACCAGCGGACGAATGACGTACTATGAAATGTTCGTCATCCCTGCGGAGGCAGGGATCCTAAAGCGGAGCAAAGTAAATGGGAGTCCTGCACAGCGCTTTACGATTCCGCATTCCGCCAGCCGGCGGACGGAATGACTTAAATTTCAATTTACCGTCATATCGACGAGGTACGAGGAGATATCTGTCGTTAACAACAACAGACTTCTCCTGCGTCGAAGTGACGGGCTACGCCCTAAAACTCCGGCGCTATCCCTTTCATCAATTCAGATTTCATAAGGTCATAGGCTCTCTGCCCTGGCTGGCACCTCGACTGGTAATACGCCTTTATCTCCGGCTGTTTCATCCAGGCTGAGGCGGTTTGCTGTGCTTCTTTAAAGTTGAGGCGGCGTGCTTTCTGCTTTTCGGATGGGATGATCTTCGTCATATCCGGGTAGCTGGTGATGATGACACGGCTCTCATCCAGCGGACAATCTCTCACCACAATGGTTTTTTCAATTTGCCTGCGGATGCCCCTTAATGCGGGATTGTAGGATATTGCCATAGCTGCTGATTGCTGGTAACGGTATTTTACGATGCTTTGGGCAGGAGGTTACAGGGTGGAGGTGGCTCGGTGGAGGCTTGATCTTTCGATGGAGGCGGGGAGATGATGTGGTGCGGGATGACGAAGCTTTCATCTTACCGTCATCCCTGCGCAGGCACGGCGGTGCGGCTTGAAAATGTGGAGATATTGGGTTCGGGAAAGATAGAGAAGCTGCGGGAGCTGCACTATGCGCATAACAAGCTGAAGGAGATTGAGCGGTTCAGGAAGATGGTGCCGTATTATTAGAGTACCATTTAAACGTCATATCGACGAGCCCGCCCGTGCCGGATCGGACGGGGCACGAGGAGATATCTGTGCCTAGAACAACAGACCTCTCCTGCTGTCGAGGTGACGGTTCTATATTAATTTGCCGTCATATCAACGAGCCGCCAGCAGGGACACTGGCTGCCTGGGCTCGCGTTTAAATTCATATTCTGAGCTGAATTGACAGCTATATTCCATGATCTGACCGATGCCTAATCGGCATGCTACTTTAACAGTAAGTCACTGATTATCAGGTAAATTAATATCACTTTTCAGCAAAAATAATTGCCATTTTCCTTGCATCTTACTTCCTGATTTATTATATTTAATAGCAGAAAATATGCTGTTGGCAATGATTTAAAACGGGCAAATACAAAATAAGGCAACAGCAGGTGCAGGGGCTTACAGCTCCCGGCGAGCAGCCGCGATGGTGTGCTTAAGCAAGAAATGCTGTTGTTCTTTGACGTATTAGTTAAGGCTGGCGGGTATGTGCACGTGGTTGGCCTAATTGCTGTAACTGCGGATCGCCAGGATCGATCCTCCATCAACTGGCGGATTGAGGTTAAACGGGAAGCTGTGGAACCTCTGTTCCCAACCGTAATCATATTTTCTTACTTTTGGCTGCCTTTAAAAAATTCGAGTGAAAGATTACCAACGTTTATCGGAGGTTAGAGATGATATACAGAGCGGAGCCCTGAATCTTGATGACTTAGTTAACCACTACCTGCAGCGCATCAAGGCGGAAGCACATCTCAATGCCTTTATCGAGGTTTTTGCAGAAGAGGCAAGAGCTGCTGCCGCTCCAATTCAGCAAAAACTGCTCAACGGTACTGCCGGGAAGCTGGCAGGAATGGTTATTGGCATAAAGGATATTATCTGCTACAAAGGCCACGGTATTGCTGTGGGCTCAAAAATCCTCGAGAACTACAAATCTATCTATTCTGCAACGGTAGTGGAACGTCTTTTAGCCGAAGATGCCATCATCATCGGCAGGCTGAACTGCGATGAGTTTGCCATGGGCGGCTCGAACGAGAACTCTTACTTCGGTCCGGTTAAGAACTATGCTGATAACACGAAAGTTCCCGGGGGGTCTTCCGGCGGATCGGCGGTAGCAGTTCAGGCGGGGCTTTGCCTGGCTTCTCTCGGCACCGACACTGGCGGCTCTGTGCGGCAGCCTGCAGCCTTTTGCGGCGTGGTTGGGGTAAAACCAACATACGGACGGGTTTCGCGGCATGGCGTGGTGGCTTATGCATCGTCTTTTGACCAGGTGGGCCCAATCGCCAATTCTGTTGAAGATGCTGCGTTGATCTTAGAGGTTATCGCGGGAGCTGATGAATTTGACAGCACTGTCTCATCTCAAGCTGTTCCCGCTTATTCAGAAAAATTAAAGTTTGAAGGCAAGAAGCGCATCGCCTATCTCCCCGAGGTTTTAGAATCGGCAGGCTTAGATCCGGAAGTAAAAGCGATGACAGAGAATGCAATTGAGCGCCTCCGTGCTGATGGCCATACTGTTGAACCAATCTCTTTTCCGTATCTGGAATATGTGGTGCCGACCTACTACATCCTCACCATGGCGGAGTCATCTTCCAACCTCGCCCGCTACGATGGCGTACATTATGGCTACCGCAGCCCGAATGCTACCGACCTCGAATCGACATATAAAAAATCCCGTTCCGAAGGTTTTGGCGCCGAGGTGAAGCGTAGGATCATGCTGGGCACTTTTGTGTTAAGTGCCGGTTACTACGATGCGTATTATGCCAAAGCACAAAAAGTAAGGAACATCATCCGTAGCAAAACGGAAGAAATATTAAAAGATCACGATTTTATCCTGCTTCCCACCACACCTACTCCGGCGTTCGGGCTTGGCGAAAAAATATCCGACCCGCTAACCATGTACCTTGCCGACATCTTCACCGTTCAGGCATCGCTCGCAGGCATACCCGCCATCTCCATCCCGGCAGGCAATAACTCAGCCGGCTTACCGTTAGGTTTACAGTTTATTACAAAACGGTTTGGGGAAACCGAGCTGCTGGCGTTCTCGAAGTACTATTTAGAGCTTTTTGCCAGTCAGCCTGTAGTAAGCTATTGATGAGTTTAGGCGTAAAACCTGTATTTTTTGAGAAGAATGAAGAGAAGGGCAAAGGCACTCGCCATGGTTTTGGTCATGGGTGTGGGGGCATTTTCAAAAAGCGCAAAGGGCAGCCAGCCCGTAACAGCTTCACCGGAAGTTTACAAGAGCCGCTTAGAATCTATCCAAAAATCTGTTCCATTAGTTTACAACCAGTACGTTCAGAAGTACATTGACCTGTATGTTGCCAGCAATAAGCGCATGGCGAGAATGGCTGGATTAGCGAAATATTATTTTCCGCTTTTCGATCAGGGATTTAAACGCTACAACGTTCCCGAAGAGATTAAATTCCTGTCAATTGTAGAGTCGGCTCTTGACCCAACAGTGGTTTCAAGAACCGGAGCTGTAGGCCAATGGCAGTTTATGCCGGTAACTGCTTTTGAATACGGATTGAAGATTGACAATTACGTGGATGAACGCAGAGATCCTGTTGCAGCGAGTGCTGCGGCTGCAAATTATCTTCGAAACTCTTATGCTGAGTTTGGCGATTGGCTGCTAGCGATTGCTTCTTACAACTGCGGCAAGCCTGCGGTAAGCCGTGCGATCCAGAAAGCAGGATTTGTACGTGATTTCTGGGCTATCCGCCAGTATTTACCTGCAGAAACACAAAACTATGTACCCGCGTTCATCGCTACGGTGTACATGATGAACTTTTATTCAAAACATAATATTGTACCGACCAATTCCGGGCTTTCTTTAAAGAACGATGTTTTGCAGGTTGAAAATTTTGTTTCGCTTTCAAATATCGCGAAAGCTGCTAAAATTGGCTTTCAACAACTTTCCGCTTTGAATCCGTCATACAAAGGCGACATCATTAACGGTTCTGTGATAGCTCCCAAAACTTTGATATTGCCTGCACTTGCGGCTAATGCTTTTGACGCTGTTTATGAAGTACTGAATGGTGGACAAGCGAAGGTTGCGGCGGCGGCGAACTCGCAGTCTACGTCTGTTGAATTAGCGTATTTGCCTAAAAAGCAGTAGCCCCGTATCAGCCTGTGTGTTGGTTTAACATTCCACACGGTGCGAATGACCATCTATAGAGGACAACATACCTTAGCATGCTGTCTTGTGGTTCTTGTGCCGCCATTGAAATACCACCGCCCCGGCTATTAAGGTTAACCCAAAACCTCTCAAAAAGCCGTCTGCAGAATCGGAAAGACGGATCATGCTATTCATGAGTAATGGAATGCTTGTAGCGATGGCTCCTAACGCCAGCAGTACTCGTGTGGATGTTTTCATTGTCTGATTTTATAGTTGATTTATTATTTGTTCAATTCTCTGAATGGCTTCTGCGTCTTTCTTCAGCCGACGCCTAAGTGCAAATGGGCGTACCACAAACCAGTTGAGGGCAAGCCAGGCGGCTACCAATGAGAGAGCCAGGACCACATGCGAATTCTTCGCGGCTTCTTCGTATACATACAATAGCAATCCGCTTGAGGCGAATGCAAATCCTATTCCCTGCATGCGCTTTAAAGAAGTAAGGAGGCTTAGCTGATCATCCTTCAGTGCTTTCAGGAAATTGGCATTGCTATAACTGCTGCTGTTCAAGGCTTTTTTGAATATGGTGAATTTTGCTGCCAGGAAAATGCCAATGGCGAGGAGCAGACACGCTTCGCCAATACGAGTAGTGATGTATGCTGACTTATAGGCAAATAAAACCCACACCATTACCGCCAGCAAAACAATTCCGAACGCCATTGCGGCGGCGCTTGTGAGCATGGCCTTTCTCCTGTGGGCACGTATGGTTTTAAGAAGTTCTCCTGAGTGCGGGAGAGCCTTTACGCTGGTGCTCAGCCAGAGTTGCTGCAGGTCGTTAAAAGCTTCCATTGTTCTTGAATTTTTTGGCAAGTTTTTCTTTTATCCGGTGAATCTTCATCCGGGTATTTACATATGATAAGCCCACAATTGATGCGATCTCTTCCTGGTGCACATCTTCCAGGACAAGCGAGATGATAATCCTTTCCGTTTCGGGCAATTCTGAGATGCACTTGTAGAGAAACTGCAGTTGCTGTTCCTTAGAACTGTCGGGTTCGAAAGCAAGATTTTCTGGGAAATCGGTCAGAACAAAACGTTTGGCTTTTTCCACCGCGGTGAAGCAGTTATTGGAGGCTATCCGGTAAATCCAGGTGCTTAGCTTTGATTCATTCCTGAACGATGGCAGATATTTCCATACTGCTATAAAAGTGTCCTGGGTTAGATCGCGAGCCTGCTCATGGTTGTTTACATATCCCATGCACAGCCTGAAAACACCAGGAGCATATTGCTGATATATCTCTTCAAATTTCATCAGTAACCATTAGAGGGGTAGTAGTGCGGATTGTGACACCCGGCTCCGATTGGTTGTACAAAATATTCAGTCACAAAGTACTCATACAGGAAAGAGAAGGCAAAGTTGTATCGAACCAGCAGCCGACATGGTGGAAGAACTGACTCTGACCTTAGATTATAAACAGGCAGGAAATGTGGGTGCTCTAAACGATTCTTAGCCGAATGTTTGGAAAAATAGTTCGGAACGGCGAGACAATCGAAATGTCAGCCTTGCTTACAAAATAGATCAGCTGCTAGAAAAGTTCAGTAGAAAATACCGTGTTACCTGCTTAGGACGAACTTCTGTTCTGTGGTTTGAAAAGTATTCGACTCTACGTAGTATAGCTGGAGCTCGTTAGAGCTTATAACCGGGACAGTGAAGCCGGTGGTGTAATCTATATAATTGGTATCGCTGAAGTAAAGCTTGTTATTTTCTATCTTCCACTTGCCATTGTAGGTGTTGCTGCCCTCCACGATGTTAACAGTTCCGTTAGAATTGAACTCAAAGTAATCGCCAGCGGTATACGTGTCCGTACGGGTGTTCTTATTCCCGAACATATCGGTTGTATTGGTGACAGTTTTTAAAGTCCACTTGCCGGATAGCTTTTGCTCCATCGTGAGTGCTGGTCCGGTTTCTTCCTTTTTATCTTTCTTGCAGCCACTGAAGGCGATGATGCACGCTACAGCACAAACTACCAGAATCCCTGATATTATCCGTTTCATCGATTTGTCTTTAAACAAATATAACTTAATTGTTGTCACTGGGTTTTAATCCAAGTTCTATATCAGCTTTTTCTCACTTCCTTCGCCCAGGCATCTTTTAACGTTACGGTGCGATTAAACACCAGCTTCCCCGGAACTGAATCTTTATCCAAAGAAAAATACCCTTTGCGGATGAATTGATAACCTCTGCCTACTTCGGCTTCGGCTAAATCTGGCTCTATATACGCATTTGGAATAATCTGCAGGCTTTCGGGATTAATGTATTCTTTAAAATCCCGGCCCTCGCTTCCAGGATCTTCAACCCTGAAAAGACGATCGTATAGGCGAATTTCGGCTGTCGCAGCATGCTTTACACTTACCCAATGGATGGTGCCTTTCACATTAATGCCGCTTGTGTCCTCACCACTTCTTGATTCAGGAATATAAGTACAGTAAACCTCCTTCACATTGCCATTCTCATCGTTCACAAAGCTCTCGCATTTCACAATGTAGGCGCTTTTCAGCCTTGCCATCAATCCCGGTCCAAGCCTGAAGAACTTCTTCGGCGGATTTTCCATGAAATCCTCCCGCTCAATCCAGAGTTCTGAACTGAAAGGCAATTCACGCATCCCGTCGCCGCCTTCAACTTCCGGATTATTTTCACCAATCATCATCTCCTCTTTTCCTTCGGGATAGTTGGTGATGATGAGTTTGATAGGATCGAGCACAGCCATCCGGCGCCAGGCAGATTTGTTGAGGTCTTCGCGAATGCAAAACTCCAGGAGGCTTACGTCAATGATATTCTCCCGTTTGGCTACGCCGATCCGATCACAAAACTCCCG
The DNA here is from genome assembly GCA_029266635.1 of Sphingobacteriaceae bacterium. Lineage (GTDB taxonomy): Bacteria > Bacteroidota > Bacteroidia > Sphingobacteriales > Sphingobacteriaceae > JAQSWM01. The sequence continues at coordinate 39,229 of JAQSWM010000005.1, forward strand.
AATAGAATGGGGCGTATAGCCGCGACGGCGCAAACCGCTTATTGTAGGCATTCGCGGATCATCCCACCCGGACACGAAGCCGTCATTCACCAATTGGAGCAGCTTTCGCTTGCTCATCACGGTGTAGCTGAGGTTCAGCCGGGCAAACTCGTACTGGTGCGAAGGAAAAATCTCCAGCTTTTCTATAAACCAATCGTAAAGCGGCCTGTGTGGAATAAATTCGAGCGTGCAAATTGAGTGTGTTACTTCTTCAATGGAATCTGATTGCCCATGAGCGAAGTCGTACATTGGGTAAATGCACCAGGTGTTGCCTGTGCGATGATGATCTTCATGCCTGATGCGGTACATGAGCGGATCTCGCAGGTGCATATTCGGAGAAGCGAGGTCGATTTTTGCTCTCAACACTTTTTCGCCATCCATGTATTTTCCTGCCCTCATGTCGGCAAAAAGCTGAAGGTTCTCTTCAATGCTGCGGTCTCGGAATGGCGATGGCCTCCCAGGCTCGGTTGGTGTGCCTTTCAGCTGTGCAATTTGCTCGGCGCTGCTATCATCAACATAGGCCCAACCTTTTTGTATCAACTTTACAGCGAAGCCATATAATTGCTCAAAATAATCGGAAGTGTATAATTCTTGCGCCCACTCAAACCCCAACCAGCGAAGATCCTCCTTGATACTTTCCACGTATTCCGTTTCTTCAGTTACGGGGTTTGTATCATCAAAACGCAGATTGGTTTTGCCGTTGTAACGCTTTGCTAAACCGAAGTTCAGGCAAATAGATTTGGCGTGGCCGATGTGCAGGTAGCCGTTGGGTTCCGGCGGAAAACGTGTTAATACCCGCCCGGAATGTTTGCCATTCTGAATATCTTCTTCAATTATTTCTTCTATGAAATTTAATGGCCGTTCTTCGTTCATAATTAGCAATGGGACGACAAAAGTAGCAATTTTTAATAGTCTAAGCCGCTTCCCGCCAGCTTGATTCTATACCGAAATTCTTGCTACTTTTACCGATAATGGATACATCATTCAACAGGCCAATTCGAGTCCTGATCGCTAAAGCAGGCTTAGACGGGCATGATCGTGGGGCTAAGGTCATTGCAACATCCTTGCGGGATGCTGGTATGGAAGTTATTTACACCGGCTTGCGGCAAACTCCCGAAATGATTGTGAATACAGCACTGCAGGAAGATGTGGATGCCATCGGGATTTCCATTCTTTCGGGCGCACACATGACAGTTTTTCCCAAAATCATGCAATTGATCAAAGAAAAGCAGATGGATGATGTCCTGGTAACCGGAGGCGGGATCATCCCCGCTTCAGATATGTCGGCTCTGAATGAATTGGGTGTCGGCAAACTCTTTGCGCCGGGCACCAACACGAAAGACATCGCAACATACATTACAGGATGGGTTCAGCAGAACCGCAATTTTTAAAAACATGGAGTATCAAAACCTGCTTGTAGAGAACCGTGACCGGATACTCTTCATTACTATAAACCGACCTGAAAAGCTAAATGCATTGAACAAGGCTACTTTGCAGGAGCTGCACAATGCATTCAGCTCCGCACTTAGCGACGGTGCCGTGGGAGGCATTATTTTAACCGGAGCTGGTGCGAAAGCCTTTGTTGCTGGCGCCGACATTTCCGAGTTCTCATCGTTTAATAATGAGGAAGGCGAGAAGCTTGCCCGCACTGGACAAACCACTGTTTTTAACATCATCGAACAAGGTACCAAACCCGTTATTGCAGCAATTAATGGCTTTGCCTTAGGCGGAGGGTTGGAACTCGCAATGGCTTGCCACATTCGCATTGCTGCGGAAACTGCCCGCATGGGCTTGCCGGAAACCACTCTCGGGATCATCCCCGGCTACGGCGGCACCCAGCGTTTAACGCAACTTGTTGGAAAGGGAAGAGCACTTGAGATGATCCTCTCAGCCGATATGATCAATGCGGAAGAGGCTTACCGGATTGGGCTGGTTAACCATGTGGTTAGCGGAGAAGAACTTATAAGCAGTTCTGAAAAGCTGATGCGCACCATTCTAAGCCGCTCGCCCATAGCTGTGAGCGCCGCAATCAGAGCCGTTAATGCAAGTTTCGATAAAGAATCAAATGGCTACGAAACAGAAATCTCCCTTTTCGGCTCTTGTTTTGGAACACCTGATTTTAATGAAGGTGTGAGCGCTTTTACTGAGAAGCGCAAGCCTGATTTTATAAAATAAAATTTTAATTTCTTTTTATATAGTTATCAAAAGTGTGGAAAGAATTTCCCAATTTTAAGGCAAAATCCAGTTTAAGCCTAATATCTTTGAGACTTGTATGAAGAAAATATTAATCGTAGACGATGAAGTAAATATAGGCTTATTGCTGTCGCGATTTTTAACCCGCAACGGGTTTGAGGTTAATACCGCAACCAGTGGCACCGCAGCAATGGACTTTCTGGCGAAGCAATCATACAATCTTGTGCTTTGCGATTTCAGGCTGGAAGATACCGATGGCCGCGAGATCCTGAAAAAAATTAAAGCCTCCTATCCTGCAACCGGCGTAATCATTATCACCGGCTATTCCGATATTAAGCTTGCAGTTGAACTTATAAAACTGGGCGCTTACGATTATATAACGAAGCCGCTCTATCCGGATGAGATTTTAAATACCATAAACAAGGCGATTGAAACTCAGGAAGCGCTTGCAAAAGCATACAGCGAACCTGCAAGTTTATCGACCCCGCAAAAAAAGACGCAAAACGGAACATTGCCCGAGGAATTTGTAATCGGTCAAAGCATTGTATCGCGTGAGCTTATTAAACAAATTGAACTGATCTCTCCAACCAATTACAGCGTAATTTTGACAGGAGAAAGCGGGACCGGGAAAGAATCAATCGCAAAGGCAATTCACATGCAAAGCCCCCGTCGCGACAAGCCTTTCGTGGCTATGGATTGTGGGTCGTTGACTAAGGAACTTGCCGGAAGCGAATTTTTCGGGCACGAGAAAGGCTCCTTTACCGGCGCCCTTTTCACGAAAGTAGGGCATTTTGAAATGGCAAATGGCGGCACGCTTTTCCTGGATGAAGTTGGTAACCTATCATATGATATCCAGGCAGCTTTGTTGAGAACTGTTCAAGAGCGTAAGGTTAAGCGAATTGGCAGCACGAAAGAAATCGACCTGGATGTTCGCATCGTGGTGGCTACAAACGAAAATCTGCAGGATTCTATTCAGAAAGGACGTTTCCGGGAAGACCTTTACCACCGTTTTAATGAATTCAGCATTCACTTGCCTCCATTGCGGAACAGGGGAAAAGACATCCTGATATTTGCCGAAAGCTTTTTGAAAGTTGCTAATCATGAGCTGAACAGGAATGTGAAAAGCTTTTCGCACGATGTAATTGAATGCATCATGACTTACAATTGGCCGGGAAACGTGCGTGAGTTAAAGAATGTGATCCGCCGGTCTGTGTTATTAACAGAGGGCGATGTAGTTCAAATTAAAGCCCTCCCATTAGAAATTTCCACTTTCGCAAAAGCCTCAGCTATAGAAAATGCCGTGGGTTCTTCTGTTCACGTCCGCGAAAATAAACGCGACTTGAAAAACGCCGCCATGGAGGCCGAATATGAAGCTATACTGAAAGTTCTTAAGGAAGTTAACTTCAACAAAACCAAAGCCGCCAAAATTCTGAATATTGACAGAAAAACCCTGTACAATAAGATGAAGGCTATTAACCTGGAATAATTCAAAGCACTTGTCCGGAGTAAGCTCATTAGCGTTTAATCGAAACTTAAACAGCAGGTACAAGCTTCCTAACAGCTTCTTTTTGTCGGTGGCAGTGATAAGTTTCACACCGCTGCTTGGAGCTTTTATTTCTAATTACATAGGTTTCCGAGGTTTTGCTGTTTCAAATAGCTACAATGATCAGGTTGGCAAAGCTTTTTTTGAGATCTGGCTTACGCTCGGCATCGCGGCTGCGATTATAACCGGTGCAATTTCATACATCGATTACTACGTAAAACGCGAGATATCTACTCCGCTTGTGGGAATGATTCTGGTGTTTATTGGCCTGATAGATGCCTTTGAACTTCTCATCGCCAACAAAGTCATTTTTGTAAAGCTTGATTATATCAGCAGCATTTACGCTACGTGGTTAGCCAGTCGCATCGTGTTTTCTGTGCTGCTGGCGTTTAGCACGTTTTATTTCATCTTTATAGATAAGCGTGTGCTACGTGGCATGCCGAAAAAGAATGGTATGCTGATCAGGGCAGGGGTAATCTACTTGCTTGCAACGGCTGCTACCATAGCGTGCTTCCTTATTTTTGATCCGGCTTTTCTCGACAGTAAGTTTAATAACGTATTAAACTTTGAAGCCATACCCATAGGTGTGCTTTTGTTGTGGGCACTATTGATCCTTCCCTACTTCCATTTGCGGTTTCCATCTATCTTTTCCAGGATGCTGGTACTGAGCGCAATTCCGGGATTGTGCGCAGAGTTGGCGATGTGCCTGCACGTTCAGCCTTTCGATACCTTCTTTAACATTGCGTATTTCCTGAGATTTTTCTCCTACGTTATCCCGCTGGCCGGCATCAGCATGAACTATATTGAAACAATCACCAAAGAGAAAAATATCGTTTATCGCCTGGATTCAGAAATACATGAGAGGCTTGCAGCTCAAAAGCAATTGGAGAAGCGGGAAGCTCTGCTTGCCAATGCTGAACGGATTGCGCACATGGGAAGTTGGGAATATAATACCCTTACCGACGAGCTGAAATGGTCTGATGAGATGTATAAGATCCACGGCTATGAGCAGGGCTCTATCAATCCGACCATGGGATTACAGGATGAACTGATTCTTCCCGGCTATTCAAAGGAGATCAAGGACACGTTTAACACTGCTATCCGGAACCGGAGTGCCTACAACATTGAATATCAGGTAAAGCGGCCCACAGGCGAAGTGCGGTTTCTGTTAGGTCAGGGAAATTACCTTAGAAGTTCAAATAAGCTGGTGGGAACTGTTCTCGATATTACCGAGCTGAAGGAAGCGCAAAATAATTTGGAAATCAAAGTCCGCGAGTTAAACAGGTCAAATAATGAACTGGAACAATTTGCATACGTTGCTTCGCACGATTTGCAGGAACCTTTGCGCAAGATTAAAGCCTTTGGCGACAAGCTAAGCAGCAAGTATGCTCCGGCTCTTCCCGAGGAAGGTGTCGATTACCTTTCCAGGATGACTAACGCAGCAGTTCGAATGCAAACACTCATAGCCGACCTCCTCACCTTTTCTAAAGTGAGCCAAACCAATGAGAACGTGCAGCAGGTGGAGCTTAAGGGGTTGGTGAATGGGGTGACTGCTGACTTAGAGGCCGTTATTGAGAAGAAAAATGCACAGATCGTGGCAGATTTAAACCAATCGGTAATCGGTATCCCCAGCCAGATCAGGCAGTTGTTTCAAAACCTTATTAGCAACGCGGTAAAATTTTCAAAGCCTGGTGTTCCTCCTGTTGTGCGCTTAAGTGCACAGCCGGCAGATAGCAATGAGCTAAAAATGCACGCGGAGGCACAGATTAATACACATTATTGCAAAATTACGGTAGCAGATAATGGCATCGGCTTTGACGAGCAGTACTCACAAAAAGTATTCATTTTATTTGAAAGGCTTCATACCCGCAACGAATACGAAGGCACAGGCATAGGGCTTGCTATATGTAAAAAAATAGTAGAGAATCACAACGGATACATTTCGGTACACTCTAAAGAAGGAGAGGGTACCGTGTTCACCATTTTTCTGCCTTTGCACAACAGCCCTAAGCAATAGATATGAAGCCTGTAAATATTTTATTAGTAGATGACGACGAAGATGATTTCATCATCACCCGTGATCTGCTTAATGAAAGCGATAACAGGCAGAACTACAACCTCACCTGGTGCAACAACTACGAGGAAGCTATCAATGCCATGCTTAAATCGTTCTACGATGTATATCTCGTAGATTATAACCTCGGCAAATATACAGGCATTGATTTACTCCGCGAGGCAATTCGCTCCAACTGCACCGAGCCCCTCATCATGCTTACGGCTCAGGGCGACTTCAAAATAGACGAGGAAGCTATGAAAATCGGTGCTGCAGATTATCTGGTGAAAAACAAAATAACCAGCCAGGTACTTGAGCGCTCTATCCGCTACTCGCTGGCACACAGCCAGGCTCTCCGCAATCTGAAAGAAAGCGAATATAAGTTCAGGATGATTTTCGAAAGGTCTAAAGACCCAATGATCGTGAGCGATATCCATGGAAACCATTACGATGCAAACCCTGCTGCGCTGAACTTCTTTGAAATGTCGAGAGAAGATTTTCTCAAAGCCAAGTCAACAGATTTTTATCCCAGCAAGGAAGAGCGGAAAAAGTTTGTGAACTCGATGGAGGAGAAGGGCTCCGTCACAGACCTTGAACTGCAACTTGCTCTGCCGAATGGAAAAACAAAATACTGCAGTGTTTCTTCTTTTCTGCAGGTTTCGCAGCACGCAACTACAGAGTTATACTATTCCAACATTCATGATCTAACTCATCGCAGGCAACAGGAGCAGGAGTCTGTGCTCACAGAGAAGCTTGCGGTTTCTGAGCGCATAGCGAAAAGCCTTGCCGACGAGATACAAAACCCACTTTCAAACGTCCATTTTGCGCTGGAAGAAATGACCGATGCACTAAACGGCAGTATTGAACCCGTGCAGATGTACATAGATATCATCAAGGAAAACTGTATCAAGATAGACCAGCTTACTACTGATTTCATCGCAAGTACCGAACCCAAAAGCCTCGTTTTTGAACGTGTAGAAGTTGATTCCTTTTTGGCTGAAATTATAAGCGAGGCTCAGCTTTTGTTGCAGGTACGGGCTGAGTACTCATCACCAGCACAGCACTTGTATATCAATGCGGATATAGAAAAGCTTAAAGAGGCAGTAATGAACCTGTTTAAAAATGCTTCGGAGGCATTGCCTGACAATGATCGAAATGTTTCGGTTACGGTTGAGCATACATCAGCCAAGGTGTATATTCAGGTCAAAGACAAAGGTTGTGGCATTGAAGAGGAAAACCTTGATAAGATATTCGAGCCATTCTACACGACCAAATTGCGCTCGAGCGGTCTGGGACTTACCTATACACAGCGGATTATTGAAGCGCATAACGGGTCGGTAATTATTGAAAGCAGAAGAAATGTAGGCACATCGGCTACCCTGTCTCTCCCATTAGCAGACCATTTGAATTAGGTGCCTAAACAATTGCGGGGTATTTGAGTTTACATGGCAATAGTTACATTGCACAGGTAAACCACGTACAAATACGCCGATTAATGGCCGCTTTTAATTACAAGCAACGCAATAACATCGTTTTAATCATCCTGATTGTACTGGGCTGCGCTATTTTATACTCGCTGCGCACTATTGCCGGATCATTATTGAGTACTGTTGTGATGTACACCATTCTAAGACCCGTGTATCTTCATCTCGTGGAACAGTGGCGGTGGAGGAAAATGGCAGCCGCTGGCGCCATCATCGTAAGCTCGTTTATCGTAATAGTGCTGCCTTTTCTGACTTTGAGTTTGATGGTGATCAATAAGATTGCTGATTTTAAACGTGATGCGATCCGGATACATGTACTGGCTGCCCGTCTTGATGATTTCCTAACTAAAAAGTTCGATCAGCCTGATTTGCTCGATAATGTCATGCTAAAAGGAAAAGCTCTGATGAGCGATCTCTTTCCAACAATTCTCGGTGGTGCAGCGGAGATTGTTTTGGGCATCACCATAGTTTATTTTCTTCTTTATTTCATGTTCACGCAGATGGAGGAATTTGAAAACGGCCTTCTTAAATATTCTCCTTTTCGGGAGCAGAATGCGTTGAGGTTTGCCACAGAACTTAAAAATACAACCTATTCAAATGTGTTAGGCCAGGGGTTTATCGCCTTTGTTCAGGGAGCGCTGGTGAGCATCGGGTTTTTCATGTTCGGCTTCCCGGATGCTATTTTCTGGGGAGTTATTGCCACTTTCTTGTCGTTTATGCCGGTGGTGGGCGCTCCGGTGGTTTTCATCCCTGCAGGGGTAATTGCAATTTTGAACGGTGATACGTTTAATGGAGTGGGCTTGTTGCTTTGGGGCTTTATCCTGATCATAAATATTGACAATGTGATCAGGTTTATTATTGCCAAGCGAGTGGCTGATACACACCCAATAATAACGGTGATCGGGGTCGTAATCGGGATTCCCGTGTTCGGTATAATGGGACTTGTGTTCGGGCCTTTGCTGCTGTCTTATTTCATATTAACAGTGCGGATTTATGAAACCAGCAAGATGGCGTCAGAGCGATTGGAGAAGATAAAAATATCGGAAGAAAAAAATCTTTCCGAAAACAGTTTCTAAAAGTTTCTTGTTCAAATAATACTATTAACAAAAAGGAAAAATAACCTAAATCAAACGTTATGAGCGATAATTCAAAAGTAGCAGTAGCATTGCTTGCAGGCCTCGCCGCAGGAGCAGCATTGGGTATTTTATTTGCGCCAGAAAGAGGCACCGAAACCCGCGATCGTCTAAATGACGCTTTGAAAAATCTTGGCGATTCAATCAAAGATATGGCCGCAGAAGAAATTGATAAACTATCATCATTTAAGGATGACCTGGTGGACAACATCAAGTCAAAAATCCAGAAAATTGATGTAGACGAATTAACAAGAGTTGCAGATCGCGTTAATTAATTCCAAGTACAGGCATTATGGCAGAATCTCCTGAAGATAAACCAGATATCATCTTCCTGGTCAAAGAGTATGTTGGCACTCGGATAGAGCTTTTTAAGTTAAGCGCAATAGAAAAAGCAACCGGTATTGGCTCAAGCGCAGCAACCGGAGCGTTCATTGCTTTTATGCTCTTATTCGCTCTTATTTTTGGCTCAGCAGCACTCGGGTATTATTTAGGCGATGTTACAGGCTCTAATGCTATGGGTTTTGGAATAGTAACGCTTATCTACTTCTTGTTGGGACTTATAATGATTTTTATCAAATCATCTGTAGAGAAGAAGCTGGTGGATATTATGATAAAGAGCATATTTAACAAGAAGAAGTGATGGAACATTCTTACAGTAATCTGGGAGAGTTACAGGCTGGCATAGCAGCCCTGAGCATAAAGAAATTTGAGCAGGAAGAAGCTATCAAAAACTGTTTCAAAGGGCCAAAGGCTATATTCAATACAGTTGCTTCTTTATTTAAAAGCAAGAATGACAGCAAGTCCTTTTTGTCAGAGTTGATGAATCAGGACATGATAACCGGCATTTCACGGGTAATCCTTCCGGCTATCCTGAATATGTTTGTTTTTAAGAAATCGAACTTCATCACAAAGGCAATTGTGACTTTCCTTTCACAGAAAGCAGCTAAGAACATTGATTCGAACCTGTTTTCAAATATCACAGACAAAATAAAGGATGTGGTTAGCAAGATCAAGCTTCCTCACAAAACCAGCCATCAGCCGCAAATAAGAGATTACGGCATTCCGCCGGATAGCGAAACTTATTAGAAACAAAAAGAGCGATGGTTTATTATCGCTCTTTTTGTTTGTTTAATATCTCGAGAGGAAATCCTGGTAGGCAAGTTCAATGCCTTCCCGTAACTCCGTTTTATGCTTCCAGCCAAGATTGTGGAGTTTGGAAACATCCATCAGTTTGCGTGGAGTTCCGTCTGGCTTACTCGAATCGAACTCCAGTTCGCCATCAAAACCAATTACATCTTTTATCAGCAAGGCAAGTTCTTTGATGCTCAGGTCTTCGCCAGAACCAATGTTGATCAAATTCGGCTCATTGTAAGTCTCCATCAAAAACACGCAAGCTTCAGCAAGGTCATCGGCAAACAAAAACTCACGTTTCGGGCTTCCGCTTCCCCAAATCTCTACCTTTTCTGAGCCATTTATTTTTGCTTCGTGAAACTTCCGGATTAAAGCCGGCAGCACATGCGAATTCTGCGGATGATAGTTGTCGTTATAGCCGTACATGTTTGTAGGCATCACAGAAATGAAGTTACAGCCGTATTGATCGCGATAAGCATCGCACATTTTAATGCCCGTTATTTTAGCAATTGCGTACGGCTCGTTGGTGTGTTCAAGCAAGCCGGTTAGCAGGTATTCTTCTTTTAGAGGCTGTGGCGCAAGCTTCGGGTAAATGCAGCTGGAGCCAAGGAACATGAGCTTTTTAACGCCTGTTAAATAAGAGTTGTGAATGACGTTGTTTTGTATGCAAAGGTTATCGTAAAGGAACTCAGCCCGATAAGTATTATTCGCTACAATTCCACCAACTTTCGCCGCTGCCAGGAACACGTAGTGCGGCTGTTCGTTATCGAAAAATTCGGCTACTGCTGTCTGACTGCGCAAGTCCAGCTGTGAAGAATTACGCGTAATAATATTGTCGAACCCCTCTTTTTGCAATTTCCGAACTATTGCGGAGCCCACCATTCCCTTATGGCCTGCAACATACACCTTAGCATTTTTTTCCACCCGATATACCGTTTGCGGCAAAGATAAAATTAATTTTGCACCATAATTTAGCAATGGGGAAAGATAAGCTTAGGAAGTTTGCAGAGATAGCAACCTTTGACAATGTGCTGGAACTTGAAGCCGGAAAGCCTTTCAAAGGCAACTGGGGCAGTGGCAAATTTCACAATGAACATCCGCTGGTATTAGAGCTCGGCTGCGGCAAAGGCGAATACACCGTAAACATGGCCCAGCTTTTTCCCGGCAAAAATTTCCTCGGACTCGACTACAAAGGAAATCGCATTTGGCGAGGCGCAAAAACCGCTATTGAAGAAGGCATCAGCAATGTAGCATTCCTTCGGATTCAGATTGAAACTATCCTGGAGTATTTTACCGAAGGCGAGGTTTCAGAAATCTGGATCACCTTTCCCGACCCGCAGCCTCAAATAAGCCGTGAAAAAAAGCGCCTTACGTCCCCACGCTTTTTAGAAAAGTATAAAGCCATCCTGAAAGAAGGCGGAATCCTCCACTTGAAAACGGACAATGACGATCTGCATGAATACACCTTTCAGAAAATAGAGCAGCTTGGAATGGTGCTTCATGAAAAAACAGAAGACCTGTACAAATCTGAACTGGCTGATGAAGTGCTTTCCATCAAAACTTACTACGAGAAAAAGTACCTGAAAACTGATAAGAACATCAATTATTTAAAGTTTAGCTTTGATAATGGACAAGGATAGCTTCTTCGACCAGGTGTACCAGGTTGTGCGGCTTATTCCCGCGGGCCGGGTTACATCTTATGGAGCTATAGCCAGTTATTTGGGTACTAAGGGCTCGTCGAGGATGGTGGGATATGCCATGAACTCCTCGGGTACTGCGCATCCGGCTGTGCCGGCGCACCGGGTAGTGAACAGGATGGGAATGCTGTCGGGCAAACATTATTTCGGTACTCCAACTCTTATGCAACAGCTTTTGGAAAGCGAAGGTATTGAAGTAAAAGAAGATCAGATCACCAATTTTAAAAAGCTGTTCTGGGATCCAACCGTTGAGCTGTCAATTGATTAAACTATGGGAAAACTTGTTGAGGAATTTAACGGCTACCGCACTAAGATGAACGAGCGGATCATGGAGTCTGCCAATACCAACATCAAGCGGTTTTTTGCACTGGATACAACCACCTATGCCGATGGAGCGCTTGACATAAAAACCAAGGAAATGCTCGGGCTGGTTGCCTCCATGGTTTTGCGTTGCGATGACTGCATTAAATATCATTTGGGCAAATGCCACGAGGCGGGGGTAAACTCCGATGAGATGAACGAGATTTTCATGATCGCCAACCTGGTAGGTGGATCGATAGTGATACCGCACTACCGCCGGGCGGTTGAGTATTGGGACGAGTTGATGGCTGGATAAAAAAAGCCCTTCGTGCAATCGCAGCAAAGGGCTTTCCAAATACAACCTGTTATTTTTAAAACCTCATAAAGGCAGCTATTTCTGCCCGATTTGGCATTTCTGATTTTTCCAGGATATGTACATCGCCACCGTGTAAGAGCGTATTTACGATTGCTCTGTCCACCAGGCACTCATCGCCTTGCTGCTTCTTCTCGTGAACAACCAATTGGTTTTGCTCCTGATTGAAAGTTCCCCAGATGTGAAGCCCTTTCTCAACAAAAAGATCAGAAATCTGCGAAAAATAGCTGGCGGGAATTACCTTTTCAGGCATGGAGGATGTCAGCGGAGTTGCCAGGCTGTTGCCATAGCTCTGCAGCGCTTTCTTTGTACGTTCCTTGAATACTGGTGCTGCAATTTCCAACGCTCTTGGATAAAGCTCCTGCAAATTGGAATGCTCATAGTTTCCCGTAATCGCAGTGTCGGCTATACATTTATAATGTGAAACCTGCCTGTAAATGCCAACCATGTAATCCACCGCTGCTAAAACCAGGGGCACACGCTCGTTTGCCAGCACCTCGGTCATCAGCGTTTGGTCAACTTCTGTGAGGTATTGAGCAATGTATTCTTTTTCATCTGCAAGCCCACTGCCGTGCCCGTGCGGAGTGGCCACTGTTCCATGGCCGGGCTGCCCCGATTCTCCACGGAAAGTTTGAGTTGCGCTTTTCTCTTCAAAATGGATTACATCCTCCATCCCTTGCGGCAGCCCTTCTATTTCCATCCTTTGCATGCCAAACTCATCTCCCCGGAAAAAGCAGCTCCAGTTTTTGCTGAATGCAAGTAAATGGAAATGCCCGGTACTGGTAACCATCGGCACCATCGGACGCAAATAGAACGATTTGTTGACGTGAAGCTCTTCCTCAACTTTGAAAGGCAGCTTAATGGTTTTAAAGAAATTGTCAGCAATAAAAACTGCCAGCCCAGGTGTTAGCTCATGCCAAAAGGTATCGTCCTTTAAAAGTGTATATGCCGGCTCAAGCAAGGTTTTAATTTGCTCAGCATTCAGCCCTTTGCCTTTTAGCTGTTGTTCGCTTTGCTGAAGGGCATTCTTAAATAAAATTAAATCGTGTTTTTCATTCACCTCAACTCCCGCGGGGTGAGTTGGTATATAAATAGAAATGCTATTGTTGAAACTCGCTTTAGCAAGTTCAGAAAACTCTTCTTTTCCTAACATGTTTCAATCATTTAGTTCTGTAGTGCAATTCAAGTATCAAGGTTATCGCCATCTCTGCCCTTATCGGTGTTTCGGTTGGGATGCCGAACATGTACATTAGCCGAGGGCTCACCAGGTGCATCCATATATTTATCGGTCAGCTCCTGATCTTTCTCAGGATCGTTTACTGCAAATGCCTCTTTTATCCCAGATCCCGTTCCATCGCCGGATGGCCGTCCCTTAGGAGGCACATAACCAGTTTTCGTCTTTGCCATAAGTAGATTTTTATGTTTTAGTAGATATTATACTAACACAGGTTTGTTGATTAGGATTTAAAAGATTTCTTTTTTGACTGTTTGCATTATTCAAAATAGCGCCACTGCAAAAGTGCAAAGGCCTTCCAGTTCAGGGAAAATGGTGAACGCATTCACACCGAGCGTATTCAGGTCGGTGCGGATGCTGCTGAGGCAAGCGGAAGATATTTTGACTTTGATCAGCTTTTGGTTGAATACCGGATTCTCATTCATGTCGCGTTTGCGGATGAGCTCTTCGGAAGATGGGATGCTGAAAACTCCTGATTGGTTGTTGATGCGTTGCTTGATTATGCGTGGGCGCACCAGTTTGGTTTCGCTTACCTCAAACGGGCTTACGGTTTCGATGTCGAGGTTGAAGTCTTCGTTGTGCGCCATAAGGATCCATACTACCGAGGATTAATTTATCTCTGAATTTTCGTGCGACTGGCTGGTAGCGAACCATAGGGCGGTAAGGGCATTATTGGACCAGTCGAGCAGCCGCGTGGGCAGGCCGAAGTGCTGGCCGAGGGTGAGGTAATCCCAGTCGTCCATCGGCCTGTGTTGCTCAATGAGCAGCGGATTAGTGCGTTTAAATTCCTGGAGGAGCAGTTTTTCTACGGATATCAAGTCGCCCCGGGCTTTTAGGCGCCCTATTTTAGGGATCAGCGGATAGTCTGCCGTTTGCCCGCGGAAAAGAAAATCTTCAAAGTTGCCAGAATGAAGCGCCTCCTGCTTGCTCTGTTTAACAAGTTTTAGATAATCTTCTATGGTATCTACTTCAACCTCTCTCATGTTGATAGTTCAAATTATGTACACTGGCTAATTAGCGAAGCTTTATCCTCGTCCAGCAATTTTTCAGCCAAGAGGAAAGGTGAAATGCTGATATTGATTCCTTTTCTTAAGTTATAATGGTCTGAAGAAATCAAACAGATCTAGTGTAAAAAAGATAGGGTTGACAGTGTTTTAGGATTTTGGCACCTGGTTTAAACTTTTCGGCACCGTGTTTTGTTAAAAGTTTGTAACTTGCTGAAAACCCTTGGATATGAAAGCTCAACATTACATCCTAATTAGTGCTGTAGCCCTGTGTTTAACTTCATGCGGCATTAAAAGAAAGCAAGCTGATAGTGTCAGCCAAACACGGTATAACCATGTACCTGGAGGCAAGAGTACCATTACAGACTTATCTACTTCACAAACTTATCGGGAAAGAAGTCAGGTGCGTACCTCATCCAGGTCAACCTATGAAGGTGGAATAGTTGACCTTCGCAGACAGCAAAGGCAAACTGAGATGATTTGGTAGTAAGTATCTTCCAACCCCTCAATTGGCTTAGATATACTCGTAAAGAGCTAGTCTCGGGTGGCAATTCTCGCCTCAATCCTGAACCACATAGAGATTGCAATAAAATCTTAGTTTAGCTATCTTTCAGACTTGAACGGTAAATGACCAAAGCTGACTTGATCAGCAATACCCAATACTCTTTTCCAGACGGAGGTTGATTTAGAAAATTCTAAACCAACTTATATATTTGCCGCGGTTAACTTCGGGATGTAGCGTAGCCCGGTATCGCGTCAGCATGGGGTGCTGGAGGTCGCAGGTTCGAATCCTGCCATCCCGACTAAAAGCCTGTGATTCCTCACGGGCTTTCATGTTTTTAAGCCGGCTTCAAATAGAACAAGTGAGCTTTTTCGGTGTTTATACCTCATTCAATCTGAACAGCAATGAAACCTTCGATCTTTAGCCCTTACCCACTAAACACTGATTTGGCTGCCCTTCTCCTAAGGCTGGCATTCGGCGGCTTATTTGTTTATCACGGCTATAGCAAGTTTGCAGCTTATGATCAAATCCTGCCCATGTTTGGCGATTTGATTGGCATCGGCTCAAAGCTGTCGTTCAACCTTGTTATTTTTGCCGAGTTGGGCTGCGGGTTTTTGGTATTGATTGGCTTGCTCACTCGCCTGGCTGTCATCCCCATCTTCATTGCCATGGCTGTGGCTTTCTTTATGGCGCACGCAAAAGATACATTTCAGGTCAAGGAACTGCCTTTTCTCTTCTTGTTACTTTGCCTGTCCATTTTTGTATTAGGGCCAGGCAAGTACTCTTTGGATGGGCTGCTCTTTCGATCAAAAGCTAAAGGCCATCATAAAGCGGCTTTATGATCGGGGTTCCATCTTCCATAAACTCCTGAAGCAAATCTCCACTCCAGATACGCTGAACGTTTCCGTTTGGATAATAAACAATGCTACCAGTTAGCATCCCAGCGAGCCGCCATTTTACCGCCAGCTCCAGGTCTTCTCCTGTAAAGTTGCCGTTATTATCCATTCTCGCCACAAACACATAATCTAAATAATCCTTATCGTTCAGGAATAATCTAGCGTACACTTTATTGTTCTTATAAAAACGCCACTCGCCAGTAAACATCAGTTTACTGTCCAGATCAGAAACATATCCGGAAGCAATCGCATCAAAATCCTTGCCCTTAAAATCCGAGAGGCTTTTTTCATCGTCGCGTATATTCTCTCTAGTTGGCTTGATATAAAATCCCTCACAAAAAAGTTCATACCTATTTGCGTGAAGAACGTAGTACTTCCAAATTCCATAAGGATTACCCTGGTTATCCAAATATCCGTAGCCAACTTTAAGTGAGCTATCAGCGTTCCAATAACGGTAACGGCTATCCTCAGGGGAGCCTTTTGCTTCTTCCTGATGTTGCAAAGTGTCAAGAGTTAGCTTCGCGTCAATAATTTGCTCATCCCCGTTGAAGTTGTATTTAGAAACCTGGATAACTTTCTTCACGTTGCTCCAGGGCAATTCCTGACTATAAGAGCTTATGCTGCTTGTCAGCAGAAAAACAATAAAGAGGAAAGATTTCGCCATATATTTAAGTTTTAAATCAAATCTAACAATCTCGTATAAACAGGGCAATAGACTCTGCGAGCAGAGCGGGAATTTCTTTCAAGCCATCTTAAAACATATGTTTTGCCGTGCGGTTATTTAGCAGCTACAATGCCGTGATTAAATGAAAATTCTGAAGATACAGCCCCTCCGGGGCCCTAATATATGGTCAATCCGCCGCCCAAAGCTCATCCAGATGCGCTTGGACCTGGAGGAGCTTGAAGAACAGCCAACCAACAAAATTCCCGGGTTTAAGGAACGCCTCGAAAAACTCATCCCCAGCCTTTATACTCACCGCTGTTCACCTGGCCATGAGGGTGGCTTCTTTGAACGTGTGGATGAAGGCACCTGGATGGGGCATGTTATTGAACATATCGCCTTAGAAATTCAAACCCTTGCGGGGATGGATGCGGGTTTCGGGCGCACGCGATCTACCAAAACTCCGGGTGTTTACAACGTTGTTTTCGACTACGTTGAAGAGAGCGTTGGAGTGTTCGCGGCCGAAGCAGCGGTGAAAATTGCTGAAGCGCTGATTGCAGGTGATGAATATGATCTGGAAAAAGACATCACTTCCATGCGGCGGATGCGTGAGCGTGAGCGCTTTGGTCCCAGCACGGGCTCCATTGTGGATGAAGCTGTTTCACGCGGCATTCCATACATCAGGCTCAATTCGGGCTCTTTGGTGCAGCTGGGATATGGAAAAAATCAGGTGCGCTTCCGGGCAACTATGACGGACCGCACCAGCAGCATCGCGGTTGATATCGCTTCCAACAAAGATGAAACCAAACGGATGTTACAGGAACAGGCAATCCCCGTAGCAAAAGGATCCACGATCTCATCTAAAGGCGATCTCAAAGATGCGGTTGACGGCATTGGTTTTCCGCTGGTTTTTAAGCCTCTTGACGGAAATCATGGCAAAGGCGCAACCATCAACGTTAAAACCTTCGAAGAAGCCGAACAAGCTTTCGAGCATGCGCAGAAATATTCACGCCGGGTTATAATAGAGCGGTTTGTGGAAGGCCATGATTTTCGCGTTTTAGTGATTGACAATGTAATGGTTGCGGCGGCGCTTCGTGTTCCGGCACACGTAAAAGGCGACGGCAAACACACTATCCAGCAATTAATAGACTTAGAAAATCAGGATCCACGCCGCGGATACGGCCATGAAAATGTGCTTACCGAGATCACCGTTGATCGCGATACTTTAGACCTGCTCAAGAAACGCAATTATACGCTCGAGTCAGTTCCCCCGGTGGACGAATGTGTATATTTAAAATCAACCGCAAACCTCAGCACGGGAGGCACTTCGATAGATGTCACGGACATTGTTCATCCTTATAATATTTTCATGTGTGAGCGCATCGCCCGGGTGATCGGACTTGATATTTGCGGCATAGATATTATGGCGCAGAATCTCAGCGAGCCACTCACCGAAAACGGCGGTGTTGTCCTGGAGGTGAATGCAGCGCCGGGCTTCCGAATGCACCTTGCCCCAAGCGAAGGCCTTGCCCGTAATGTGGCAGCCCCTGTTTTGGACATGCTTTATCCGTGGAGCAAATCGGCGAAAATACCGATCATCGCCGTCACAGGCACCAATGGCAAAACGACGACCACACGGCTTATCGCTCATATTATCAAAAACAACGGTTACCGGGTTGGATATACTACCTCAGACGGAGTTTACATCCAGAACTCCATGCTGCTGAAAGGCGATACCACCGGACCTGCCAGTGCTGAGTTTGTGCTGAAGGATCCCACAGTTGAGTTTGCGGTGCTGGAGACGGCTCGCGGCGGCATCCTGCGGGCGGGTTTAGGCTACAGTCGCAGCGACATTGGAATAATCACCAATATTCAGGAAGACCATTTGGGCCTTGCCGATATCCACACCTTAGAAGATCTCGCTAAAGTGAAGGCAGTAATTATTGAGTCCGTTAAACGGGATGGCTGGGCGGTGCTGAACGCTGATAATGAATATTGCGTACGAATTGGTAAAGAGACGCGGCATTGCAACGTGGCTTATTTCAGCATGGCTGAGAACAATCCGGTTATAGCAGAGCATTGCCGCACAGGCGGTATAGCTGCAATTTATGAGAACGGCTACATCAGCATAAAGAAAGGCGACTGGAAAATACGGGTTGAAAAAGTGACGCACATTCCCATCACATTCGGCGGTTCTGTGGGCTTTATGATCCAGAATGCACTGGCTGCAACGCTCACATCATACCTATGGGGCTTTAAGATCGAAGATATCCGGCTTTCGCTGGAAACCTTTATCCCATCCACGGCTCACACGCCCGGCCGGATGAATATCTTCGAATTCAAAGACTACCGGATCCTTGTTGACCACGCTCACAACCCTGACGGCTTAAACGGAGTCAAAGACTTCCTCAAAACTATAGATGCAAAACATTTCACAGGGATAATTGCCGGCACCGGCGACCGGCGGGACGAGGATTTGCGGGAAGTTGGACGTATCTGTGCCCGGATGTTTGACGATGTGATTATCTGCCAGGAAAAATACCTGCGGGGCCGCACTGTTGAGAATATCGTCGAACTTTTAAAAGAAGGCTTGCACGAGGTTAAACCCAATATTCCGATTACGGTTATTGAAAAAAGCCAGGATGCATTTCAGTTTGCCGTTGATCATGTTCAGCCAGGCGAGTTTATAACGATTGTGAGCGATGCGGTTGCGTATGCGGTGGACGTGGTTCAGAAATACCAGGACAGCGTGGCGGGGATAAAGTAGGATGTATCAGTCATCCGATGACTATCCAAACGTCCAATTTAATTTCAAATTCTTCTTTGCTCATAACCAAATATATAAATGGTAGCAGTCAGAATGTGGCGTTGTGAATCATTATGGAAACAAATTCATAAAATGGATATTTGTTCATTATGCCAACCACCCCACCTTTAGCAGAGCGGATGCGCCCATCGTCGCTGGATGATTATGTTGGGCAACAGCATCTGGTAGGGCAAAATGCTATTCTCAGGAAAGCCATTCAAAGCGGCAATTTACCTTCGCTCATTTTGTGGGGACCGCCGGGAGTTGGCAAAACTACTTTGGCTTACATCATTTCTCAACAGCTAAGCCGTCCGTTTTTTAGCCTGAGCGCTATCAACTCCGGGGTAAAGGATGTACGTGATGTGATTGAAAAAGCCGCAAAGCTCAAGGAAACAGAAGACAATCTGCCAATACTTTTTATTGATGAGATTCATCGCTTTTCTAAATCTCAGCAGGATTCATTGCTTGGAGCAGTGGAGCGTGGGCTGGTGACGCTGATCGGAGCCACCACAGAAAACCCATCGTTTGAAGTTATTTCGGCCTTGCTTTCGCGATGCCAGGTTTACATCCTCAAACATCTTACAGAAGAAGAGCTTGTGGAGCTGATGAACGGGGCATTGAAGAAAGATGAAATCCTTCGCGATAAGCAGATCACTATCAAGGAACATGAAGCTTTATTGCGCCTCTCCGGCGGAGACGGAAGAAAGCTGTTAAACATTCTGGAACTGGTGATCAATGCGGCAGGTAAACTTCCCATCACTAATGAGCTTGTGTTGCAGCAGGTGCAGCAAAACATGGCGATGTACGATAAAGCCGGTGAACAGCATTATGATATAATTTCGGCTTTCATCAAATCTATCCGTGGCAGCGACCCGAACGCAGCCGTTTACTGGCTTGCCCGCATGATTGCCGGAGGAGAAGACCCTCTGTTTATTGCCCGCCGCTTGCTGATCCTGGCTTCAGAAGATGTGGGAAATGCCAACCCGAATGCTCTGCTCCTGGCTAATAATTGTTTCCAGGCTGTTAATGTGATCGGCTGGCCCGAGTCGAGGATTATTCTTTCGCAAACGGTAACTTACCTTGCCTCGTCGCCCAAGAGCAATGCTGCCTACGAGGCTATCAACAAAGCCCAGGCGCTCGTTTCAGAAACCGGCGATCTGCCTGTCCCGCTCCACATCCGCAACGCTCCAACCAAGCTGATGAAGAATATCGGCTACGGCAAAGATTACAAGTATGCACATTCTTACGATAACAATTTTGTGCAACAGGAATTCTTTCCGGAACAACTAAGCGGCAGCAAATTGTATAATCCAGGCAACAATGCTGCGGAAGCTAAGCTGAGGGAGTATTTAAAAAAAATGTGGCAGGAGAAGTACGGATATTGACGGGGTGAAAGTGGAACAGATTTCGAGTGGCACGCCGGAAAGCCAATGTCATCAATACCTCTCTGAAATTTTGTTTAATTTAGATGATCAACCAGTTGTCCCATGAAAACGTTTATAACTTTTTTTCTTGTTCTCATAAGTTTATTTTTTCTGCATGCCTGCAAAAACGAAAAAGAATCTGAATTGCCACCAGCTACTACGAGCGGAAAGAATATCATCGCAGGTTATTTAGATGGGAAGCTGTTTGTCTCAAGGAGAGAGGGTTTATTAACCATTGACCCTAGTGTGACATACGACTCTTCAACTCCCGTGTTTACTCTTAGTGGACGAGACCAGTTAGTGCCTGATGGCGTGATAGTCGGCTTTACACTCAAAGAGAACCTGCAGACAGGGAAGTCACAGATAACGTCATCGAGTAAGAATTCAGCAGTTTTAATTGTTCGAGAAAGTTCGGGCGTGTTAGTTAGCCATACTGCTGATTCTGGCTACATTGAATTCACCCGGTTTGATCCCGTCGAACGAGTTTATTCTGGCTTATTTGAAGTTACTTTTAAAGGGTCGCTAGGTCAAATCATACATTTCAAAGAGGGTCGCTTTGACTTGAAGGCTTTTTAATTCATATATTCGAAATTTAATAAAGAAAGGCTTTCTTATGGTGTAAGCAGCAAGAGTAAAAGCCTATACATGGGTATAAACAGTAAAATTCATCTTTTGGAAAGAAAAAAATAAATCCTTACATTTGTATCAATCTGAAAAGAGGGGACCTGTTTGTCCCCTCTTTTTTTTACCTGCTTTTTTGGAAGGAAGTATATGAATATCGAGCAGCGTGTTATTGAATTAATTGAGGAAAAGATCGCCGACAAGCCTGAGCTTTTTATTGTCGATGTTAAATTTCATCCGAACGGGAAGCTGATCATATTGGTGGATGGAGATAACGGCATTGCCATTCAGGATTGTGTTGCGATAAGCCGGCATGTGGGTTTTCATCTCGAAGAAGAGAATACAATTGAGCAGGCTTACAACCTGGAAGTTTCATCGCCGGGCATAGATGCACCGCTGAAGTTAAAACGGCAATATCTAAAGAACGTCGGTCGCAGCCTTGAAATTAAAAAGGCAGATGGAAGCAAAGCAGAAGGGAAATTGCTGCAGGTAGATGATGCCGGCATCACGATAGAAGAAATTATAAAAGTAAAAGGGAAGAAGGCAGAGCTTATCGAGGCGACTATCCCGTTTGATCAAATAACAGAAACAAAAGTGTTAATTTCATTTAAGTAAAATGAACAATATCAATTTAATCGATTCATTCCAGGAGTTTAAAGACTTCAAGAATATCGACAGGCCAACGGTGATCAGTGTATTGGAAGAGGTGTTCCGCAGCATGATCAGGAAAAAATTCGGCACCGACGAAAATTGCGACATTATTGTGAATCCCGACAACGGGGATTTGGAAATCTGGCGCACCCGTACCGTGATGGAAGACGGCTTTTCTGAAGATGACGATCTGGAAATTGAGCTTGCAGAAGTACAGAAGATAGATCCGGATTTGGAGGTTGGTGATGATTATATTGAGCAAATCACGCTTGAGAGCTTCGGCCGCAGGGCGATCTTGGCAGCTCGCCAAACGCTGGTTTCTAAAATCCTTGAGCTTGAAAAAGATGAGATTTTCCGCAAATACAAAGATCGCGTAGGCGAAATTGTAACCGGAGAAGTTTACCAGGTTTGGAAGAAAGAAACACTGATCCTCGATGATGAAGGCAGCGAATTGATCTTGCCAAAAACAGAACAAATCCCTGCAGATTATTTCAAAAAAGGCGATTCTGTTCGTGCCGTGATCCTGAAGGTTGATATGATGAATACCAATCCCAAGATCATCATCTCCCGTACAGCTCCTGAGTTTCTCCAGCGTTTGTTTGAGATGGAAGTTCCCGAAATTTTCGACGGGCTTATCACCATCAAAAAGATCGTTCGCGAACCAGGCGAGCGTGCTAAAGTGGCGGTTGAATCATACGATGACCGTATTGACCCTGTTGGCGCATGTGTGGGGATGAAAGGCTCACGCATCCACGGTATTGTTCGCGAGTTGAAAAACGAGAACATTGATGTAATAAACTTTACAAATAATATTTCGTTGTATATCCAGCGTTCTTTAAGCCCTGCAAAGATCACCAGCATCAAACTTGATGACGCGGAAAAACGTGCGGCGGTTTATTTAAAGCCGGATCAGGTATCCTTGGCTATTGGCCGGGGCGGACATAATATCAAACTTGCAGGCAAATTGACCGGCTACGAAATCGATGTATATCGTGAAAACGACGAAACTGATGAAGATGTGGACATTGAAGAGTTTGCAGATGAGATTGATGGATGGATTATTGATGAATTTAAGCGCATTGGCTTAGATACTGCAAAATCTGTTTTAAATTTATCGGCTGATGAACTTGTAAAACGTACTGATTTAGAAGAAGATACTGTACGCGAAGTTCTTGATATCCTGCGTTCTGAATTTGAATAAAAGAGCGTAGCTGCTTCGGGCAGCATCAGTAAAAGCATGTAACGTCATATAAAAAACGTATTTTTGGAAAATTTTGAGAGGTTAACTTTATAGATGTCAGAAGGTAAAAGCACCAATTTATTAAAAGCTGCAAAAGAGCTTAACATCGGTTTATCTACCGCTGTAGACTTTTTAGGCAAAAAAGGGTACAAAGTTGAACCCAAGCCTAATACGAAACTTAGCGAGGATATGTACGAAGTTCTTTTGAAAGAGTTTCAGGGGGATAAAATTGTACGGGAAGAAGCCAAGCAGATTGTTATTGGCAAAATCCGCCGCGATGATATGCCGCCAGGAACTGAGCAGCCGCAAAGGCCGGAGCCGAGGCATTCAAGAGACTTTGAGCACGAAGAAATCCTGATCAAAAATACAGGTTCCTTCTCTGCTCCGCCGCCTGCAGAAAAGCCAAAACCAACTCCTCCGCCTGCTCCAACTCCGGCACCAACGCCTGAACCTGAAGCGCCTAAGGCAGATGAGCCCGGCTTGAAAGTTGTTGGTAAAATCAACCTTGACGAGTTAAACTCCAAAACACGCCCAGATAAAAAAGCGGAAACAGCTAAGCCTGAACCGCAGCCAGAGCCAGTGCCCGAGAAAGCACAGGAAGAAAAGCCTGTTGCTGCACCTGTTGCCGAACAAGCTCCTGCAAAACCAGAAGAGGCACCTGCCGCAACGCCTGCTCCAGAAGCAAGCGATGAAGGCGAAGATGTTATCCGGGCTAAAGCCGAAAGGTTAACAGGGCCGAACGTTGTAGGCCACATCACGCTTCCAACACAGCCGCCACGTCGTAAAGACCAGCCGGTGGCGTCTTCATCCAATCTCGCAGCAAACGACAGCAAGCGGAAACGCAAGCGTAAGGATTTCCCCGGCGGCGGACAGCCACAAGGCAATGCGCAACAGGGTACTACAGGCGCCCGTCCAGGAATGCCTGGTCAAACCACAGGTGGAACTATCAACCCTAACCGTCCGGATTTCAGGAACAACGCCGCCAACAGAGCTGCCCAGGGTAACCGTCCAGGATTTGGAAATCGCGGAGGACGTCCGGGAGATGGGCCCAAAGCTGAACCAACAGATAAGGAAATACAAGATCAGATTAAGGCAACGCTTGCCCGTTTAAGCGGCGCCGGAAAGTCTGGTAAATTCTCACAACGTGCCAAACTTCGCCGCCAGAAACGTGACGATGTTGCGCAAAGTGCGGAGGAGGAAGCATTAGAAAGAGAACTTCAATCAAAAATATTAAAGGTTACAGAGTTTGTAACCGCAAACGAGCTCGCAAGCATGCTTGATGTTCCGGTAACGCAGGTTATTTCAACCTGTATGAGCCTGGGCATGTTCGTTTCCATCAATCAGCGCTTAGATGCAGAAACACTGAGCATCGTTGCTGATGAGTTTGGCTACGAGGTTGAGTTTGTAAAGCCCGAAGATGAAGAGACTTCCATTCTTGAAGAAGAAGATAGTCCTGAAGATTTGATCCCTAGAGCGCCAATTGTAACGGTGATGGGCCACGTGGATCATGGTAAAACTTCGTTGCTTGACTTTGTCCGTAAGGCCAACGTAATTGCAGGTGAGGCCGGTGGTATCACGCAGCACATCGGAGCTTATGAAGTAACGCTTGAAAACGGAAATAAAATTACATTCCTTGATACTCCTGGTCACGAAGCGTTTACCGCGATGCGTGCTCGTGGTGCCAAGGTAACAGATATTGCGATCATTGTAATTGCTGCTGATGATAGTGTGATGCCTCAAACTCGTGAGGCGATCAATCACGCTCAGGCAGCGGGCGTTCCAATCGTTTTTGCGTTCAGCAAGATCGATCGTCCGGGGGCAAATGCCGATAAGATCCGTGAGCAGCTTTCTGCTATGAATATCCTGGTTGAAGACTGGGGTGGGAAATACCAGAGCCAGGAGATTTCCGGTAAAACGGGATTAAACGTGGATCTGCTCCTCGAAAAAGTATTGCTTGAAGCCGAGTTGTTAGAACTTAAAGCTAATCCGAACAAACGTGCGGTTGGTACAGTGATAGAAGCTGCGCTTGACAAAGGAAGAGGTATCGTAACTACAGTATTGATCCAGTCGGGAACTCTTCGCGTTGGCGATCCGATTCTTGCCGGCGGATATAGTGGACGTGTAAAAGCGCTGCATAATGAGCGTGGACAAAAAGTTAATCAGGCTGGTCCTTCTACTCCGGTTCAGGTGTTGGGTATGCAGGGTGCGCCGACCGCAGGGGACAAGTTCAACGCCATGGAAAGCGAAGTTGAGGCAAGACAAATTGCCAACAAACGCCTTCAGTTGCAACGTGAACAAGGGCTTCGTACTCAGAAACATATCACACTTGATGAAATTGGACGTCGTTTAGCGATAGGAAACTTCAAAGAGCTGAATGTGATTGTGAAAGGTGACGTAGATGGTTCAATTGAGGCGTTATCCGATTCATTGCTCAAACTGTCAACTGAACAGATTCAGGTAAATATTATCCATAAATCGGTAGGACAGATCTCTGAATCTGACGTGTTATTAGCTTCGGCATCTGATGCGATCATCATTGGTTTCCAGGTACGCCCATCATCCGGCGCACGGAAACTGGCCGAACAGGAAGAAATCGATATCCGACTATATTCCATCATCTACGATGCCATCAACGAGGTTAAAGCCGCTATGGAAGGCATGCTTGCTCCCGAGTTTGAAGAGAAAATCACTTCAAATGTGGAAATACGCGAAGTGTTTAATATCACCAAGGTCGGCAGAATTGCGGGTTGTATGGTTTTAGACGGTAAGATAACGCGAAACAGCAAAGTACGGGTAATCCGGGATGGTGTAGTAATTTACACCGGCGAACTTGCTTCACTAAAACGTTTTAAAGACGATGTGAAAGAAGTTGGTACAAATTACGAATGTGGTTTAAATATTCAGAACTTCAACAACATTGAGGTAGGCGATATAGTTGAATCGTACGAACAGGTAGAAGTAAAACGAAAGCTTTAATCAGCATTTCAAATATTTTAAAGCCATCCGCCAGTAAGGCGGATGGCTTTTTTGTTACAGGCAAATGCGAAACCGGATATTTTGTGTTTCTTTAATAGCCTAAACTCACAATGATGCTCGCAAGGCTGAAAAAAATATATCGCTTCTTCATAAAAGCAAAACCAACCAAAGTTGTACAGATCGACAGCTTTACGCTTACTGCGCCACGTCAGCATCAAATTGAACACCTCACAAAAAAGCATAAGTATTACTCCCGGAATCTTCCACGAATTGCCAAATACATCGAGGAAAAATATCCTTCCTATAACATCATTGATGTTGGAGCGAACATCGGGGATTCGATTGCGCTGTTCCGATTAGCGGATGTGCATCAGAAAGTTTACGCCTTCGAGGGCGAGGACTCTTTTTATGACCTCCTAACTCAGAACCTACCGATTTTCAAGAATGTGGAAGCATTCAAAGTGTTTTTGGGAGAGGAAACTCATGTGGAGCATTTGGCTGTGGAGTCGCAGCTGGGCACTGGAAAGCTCAGCATGGGCGAAGGCAGGGCAATCCAGGTACAGAAACTAGATGATTTCCTTAAGGAACATCCGATAAGCGACATCAAGCTGCTTAAAACTGATACAGACGGCTTTGATTTCAAAATCTTGCGTGGAAGCAGAGAGTTGCTGGCACGCGATAAACCTGTTCTTTTCTTTGAGTACGATGCTGACTACCTCGAAGCTTTAGGAGATGACGGCATCAGCTTCTTTTCCGAACTGGAAAAGCTTGGCTACTCAAAAGCTTTTTTTTACGATAACTTCGGGAAGTTTCTGATCTCTGTCGCGGTAACGCAAACAGAGATTATCAAACAACTGCATGCCTACATGCGAAAGAAAGAGGGATCATTCTACTACTACGATGTTTGTGTATTTCATCAGGAGGACGAGGCTTTGTCAGAGGAGGTGGTTAGGAAAGAGGTGAGATTTTTTCACGTTTCATAGCTTACAATGAGAAGTAAAATCACAGGAGGACCAACGCAATTTCTATTCACAGCCAAAGTGCTGGGGAAATATGACGTTAAGTATTATCAATGTAAGCAGACGGGCTTTATTCAAACGGAAGATCCTTACTGGTTAGATGAAGCTTATTCATCAGCGATAGCCACTCTTGACCTTGGCTTGATGATGAGAAATCAGAACATGTGCAAGGATGTAGAGCGGATCATCTCACGTGATTTTAAAGCTGATGGAAGGTTTCTTGATTATGCGGGAGGCTACGGCATATTTACGCGGATGATGAGAGATCGTGGATTTGACTTTTACCATACGGATAAATACTGTCAGAACATCTTTTCCCAGCACTTCGACCTTAGCGATATTGAAATGAAAGCCGGTTTTGATGTACTCACGGCCTTTGAAGTGTTTGAACATCTCGTTAATCCGCTGGCGGAAATCGAACATTTGCTCAGCTATTCTGACAATCTGATCTTTTCTACAGAAATGGTTCCGGTGGGCATCGAGTTAAAGCCAGAGAGCTGGTGGTATTTCGTGCCGGAGATCGGCCAACATATTGCGTTTTACACAGAAGAGAGCCTGCAGTTTATTGCGCAAAAGTTTAACTGTAATTTCTACACTAATGGTTCAAACCTACACCTGATTACAAAGAGGAGGGTTGATCATAACCCGATGTTTAAAGCCAAACGGGATAAGTTTTTGGTAAGGAAGCTGAAGAAGCTGCTGGCAAGGCTTGATAAGCAGCCGAAAGCTCGGAAGCCATTGCTTGATGCTGATATCGATTATGTAAAAAGTCGGCTCACGCTTCGTTAAGGTACTTAACAAGTGATTCAAAGTGCTCCTGAAAATAGAAATCGTATCCATCGCGACCCTCTGGGATCACGTTCGGAGCATTGAAGTATGTCTCCAGAATTCGCGGTCTTTTTAAACCTTCAGCCAGCGAAAAAGGAAAAGACTGATTGCCGATAAAAAACTTGCAGCCAGCAATTATTTCTGCTAATCTCAAGAAATCTGGCACCTGCAACCAACGGAGATTTGGTATATTTTTTCTAAGCTCATTGTATTCGGATTCAATACCAACGAATTCCAAATTGTCATATTTAGCGAGGAAACTATAATCAATCAACGAATTCTGATAGCGACTGCTTCTTGCAATAATTATTTTATCAGCGAAACTCAGGTCGGGTTTTGCCTCAATCCAAGGTGCCGTCAAATCAGCTATTCCTCCGATCAAATAACAATACCAACGTGCGATACTTCCACGGTCCAACTTAATTCCTGATGCTCGAACAAGATCAAAATCGAGCAATACTTTTTGGCCATCAAGAATAGCTGCTTCCTTAAGATATGATTGGTTCTTCAGGAGCGGCAATAGCATATCTGCCATTTTCTGGTTCAACATGACGTTGCCAAGCGGATGGGAGAATCCGAGTGGCAGGTCCAGCGGCCGATCTAATCTCAAGAAAAGGCTGATGGGCGATGAAGTTTTTTCTTCGACAGACTTCAAAGCAGCCAGGGAGTAGATGATATCTCCGGCATTTCCACTATGGCTGAAATTAGTAGAACATCCCTTCTCATGCCATTCCGTTATACGTTTTAACGTAAGCGGCTGGTTATATTGAAGGAAGTTGTTTACTTCCTGGCTGTAGTTTTGGGTGACTTTGTAATGGTTCAGACCCTTTTTATACTCGGAGTAGCGCTTTCGGTCAGACCACTTTAGCCAGAGTTTCACAAGCAGGGGCTTCTTAGCAAATTCCATCATCTGAGCAGTTCTTTCAATTTATATCCCCAAAGATACTTTAGTAGAAAATTAAACTTGCTGATCGGAGATTTTCTTTGAATGAACAGCAGTATCTTTTTTCTTCTTAGCATGAAAAGAAAAAGCGAGAAGCAGAAGTATTGATGAAGCCGGGATGACAGCAACTGCGAAAATCTTGCGACATCCTGATTATAAGGAACGGCAGAGGCAAAGGTGTGTACGCGGTCGGACTCTTTTTGTATATGGGTGAGGATGTCTCTCTTTTTCGAAGGGCCTGCACGCAAAATATCGGTGCTGGCTTGTGTGTGCTGGCGATACTTTACCAGCCTTCCAGGTAGGAAATCGATGGTTCCATAACTAGCAGCTATATACGCCAGCCACCAATCGTGAAACACATTGTCGGGGAATGGAAAGAGGTGTTGCACAAGTTCCTTCTTAAACAAGCAACTGTGACCTGAAACGCAATTTTCAAGGATAAAATGCCGGTTGTCTTTTCCCCGATAAAAATTCCGAATATCAGACATATTCCGGTTCAATGCCTGTCCGTGTTCATCTACAAATTCTGAATCATGGTATATCAGCAGGTTATCGCCAAGGGCCTTTGCCTGAAGCTCAATTTTGTTCATGTCCCAAATATCATCCTGATCTGCCAAGGCGATAAATTCTCCCCGGCAAAGCTGTATAGCCTTTTCAAAATTCTTTACGAAGCCCAGGTTAGCAGCATTCTGATGTACGATTATCCGGGAATCGGCAACGGCGTATTGGTGTAGGATTTCAGGAGTACTGTCTGTAGAGCAGTCATCTATAATTACTATCTCCAGGTTTTTCCAGGTTTGTGTTACAATGGAATCAAGTTGTTGCTTTAGGTAAGCCGCACCGTTATACGTGCACATGGCAATTGAGAGAAGCGGCTGGCTGAACATAGCTATTCATTAAAAGCCTGCATATCAATCAGCTTTTTGTATAAGCCGTTTTGGGCAAGCAACTCCTGGTGGGTTCCGGTTTCAACAATAGTTCCGTTGTCGAGCACCACAATTTTATCTGCGTTCTGGATGGTGCTTAGCCTGTGGGCGATGATAAGAGAAGTCCGGTTTTTCATCAGGTTATTCAACGCATCCTGAACCAGCTTCTCTGATTCTGTATCCAGTGCCGAAGTCGCTTCGTCCATCAGCATGATTTCTGGGTTGTGCAGAACCGATCTGGCAATGCTGATCCGCTGCTTCTGTCCGCCCGACAGCTTCATGCCCCGATCTCCGATATTCGTTTGATAGCCTTTGTCTGTATTCAGGATGAACTCATGAGCGTTAGCAATTCTCGCCGCAGCCTCCACTTCCTCTGCAGTAGCCTCCGGCTTTCCGAAAGCGATGTTGTTGAAAATAGTGTCGTTGAATAAAATCGATTCCTGGTTGATAATGCCCATCAAAGAGCGGACAGAATCAGTTTTAAGCGCCGAGATGCTCTTGCCGTCTATCAATATATCGCCCGAAGAAGGCTCAATAAATCGCGGCAGCAGATCCATTAAGGTAGACTTACCGCCTCCTGAAGGCCCGACCAATGCTACTGATTTCCCTTTCGGGATAAAAAGTGAAATGTTGTTGAGCACGGGCTTATCTTCATAAGCGAAACTTACATCCTTAAACTCAATGCTATCTTCAAAACTGGTTATCGCTACAGCATTTGTGCTATCAACGATCTTCGGCTTTTCATCAATAAGCTGCAATACACGTTCGCCGGCCGCCAAACCCTGATGGATATTGCTGAAAGAATCTGTTATTGCCTTCGCCGGGCGCATTACCTGCGAAAAGATCGCGATGTAGGTGATAAAATCGGCAGCTTGTAGCTGCGAATCTGAGTGGATGATCAAATATCCGCCGTATAGCACAATAGCCGAAACCATGATCACGCCCATTGCTTCCGACACCGGTGATGCCAATTGCTGCCTCTTGGCCATCGATCGCGTTACAGACGAATAATGCTTATTTTCATCGTGGAACTTGGCCTTGATAAAGTCTACAGCATTGAAAGCTTTTATGATTTTGATTCCCGAAAGTGCTTCATCCAGGTAGCTGATCATCATCCCAAATGAACGCTGAGACTCATGTGCCTGCTGTTTTAAGCGCTTCACAATTCGCCCAATTATCAATCCTGAAACAGGGATGAAAAGCAAGGCGTATATCGTGAGGGTTGGCGATATCGCGAAAAGCATAAACAAATAAGCAATCAGCTGAACCGGTTCTTTGAAGACTACCTGCAAAGTTCCGGTAACCGAAAACTGCACAGTTTGAACATCGGATGCAATTTTCGAAATTATATCGCCTTTCCGCTCATTACTGAAATATCCGAGATGGAGATCCATCACATTGAAAAAGACGGCTTTTCGCAGATTCAGCAATGTATGCACACGCAAATTCTCCATTATCCATTGCGAAAAATACCTGAACAGGTTCGCGATGATATTGCAAACCACGATGATTGCAACAACACGTTGTAAAGCCCCCCATCTTCCATATTCGAGAATAGCATTGGTGCTAAAAGCGTTAAACATGCCCATAATCCCCGATCCACCTTGTTGCACACCGGTATTGCAGTTATCTGTTGCAAACAATGTGTTCAGGAACGGTGCAAGAAGCGCAAAGTTCAGCGTATTGAAAAGAATAGCGACAGCAGTTACAAGCGTGTATGGAATGGCAAACTTCCCTAGTGGTTTAGCAAAAGATAAAAGGCGGAAATAAGTCTTCATCCGAAGGAATAATCAGCAAATCTACGAAACAAGGGGCTCAATCTTTTAGCCATTTGATGTTTAGGCCTATCAGCATGGAGTTAAATTCTGCGTGTACATCTTTAATGCTACGCTTGCTGTGGTGTGCTGCCATCAAAGCTTTTAAGTTTTCCTTCGATGATCTGATGGCTTTGGAATTAGTAAAGAGCGCTTTATAGCTGTTGAAAATCCAATACTGACCTGTAAAGATTTTGCTGACGATATCCGCCAGGATCTGAAAGACCCAAAATAGTTTTGGAATACCTGATAAATGGATCGCGTGTACATAAAATCGGTTCCGAAAATATATGGTTTTTACCCAGCTGCTTGTTTTATAGGTTTTGGTAGTTGCCGAGATTTGGTGCCTGCAGATAGAGTGATGCTCATAATAACATTTCCAACCCATCCGCCAGGCTCGGAACCCGAGATCCAGATCCTCTCCATAGAAGGGTGAAAATATCTCATCAAACCCACCTATCCCTTTAAGCTTTTTTGCGTCGATTAGGGCGTTGGCTCCAGACAAATACAGCGTTGGGACGTGATCTGAAGGAGTTAAGGAATAGAAAAAGTCTGTTTTAAATTTGAATCCGTTGAATTTTAAAGCTCGGGCAGTATCCTGAAGCCCGTCGCCTTCCATATCGATAATCCTGCCCATCACACCGAAAGTATCTGCTTTCTCAAAATACTTCCATTGAGCATCAAAATAGTGAGGCAAAAGCTTTACATCCGAGTTCAGCAGAAAAATTAGGTCGTTTTTAGAAGCCTGGATGCCAGCGTTGCAGGTGTGTGAGAAACCCTTGTTCGCATCGCTTTCCACCAAAACCAAATGCGCATACTCTTGCTTTATGAAGCTGACGGAGTCGTCGGTTGAGCCATCATCAACAATGATAATTTCGTAATCTGCAGAGCTGTTAATTGCTGCTTCAATGGTGTAAGGCAAATACTTTTCTAATAAATGCTTGCCGTTATAATTGGGTATAACAATAGAAATGCTCCGCTTATCATCCATTCGCAAGTACTGCTATTTGCCCGGTAGATTGTGCAATTATTCAGTTAATTTGTACAAATATAAATTTATTGATGGCTTCTGCTGCTGAAATATTATCGGGCGTTAAAGAGGGGGATGTTAGAAGCCTGGCTCGTGCGCTCACTTTGGTTGAGAACGAATTAGCTTGCTGGCAGGAGCTATTATTGGGCTTAGAGGTTAACAGCAATTGTAAGACCATCGGAATAACCGGCCCGCCCGGAGCCGGAAAAAGCACACTTGTGAATGCCTTAATTGTCCACTTTTTATCGCTGAAGAAGCGGATTGCTGTGCTGGCAATTGATCCAACATCACCTTTTAATTTCGGGTCGCTCCTAGGAGACAGGATCAGAATGAGCAGCCATTTCAATGATGAGAATGTGTTTATCAGATCGGTGGCGACCAGAGGTTCACTTGGCGGGCTTTCTGCCAAGGCTATTGAGATGACAGATGTGCTGCGGGCAGCCAATTTTGATTATGTGTTTGTGGAGACAGTTGGCGTTGGGCAATCAGAAGTGGAGATTGCGGGACTGGCAGATGTGACGGCTGTGGTGCTGGTGCCGGAGTCGGGCGATGAGGTGCAGTTTATAAAGTCGGGCCTGATGGAGATAGCAGACGTGTTTGTAGTAAATAAGGCTGATCGCGATGGTGCGGATGCGTTTGTAAGTAAGTTGAACAAGATGCTTCACCAACGAGCTACAGCAATTCAGGTCTTTAAAACAAATGCGGGTGAGGGAACTGGCGTAGGCAGCTTAGCCGAGTACCTCTCTTCAGCTATCGGGCAAACGGATGAGCGAAAGCAAGTACTGTTGGCAGAAAAAGCTTTTAAACTAATCAGCGAAAAGCGGATGGCAGATTTTAATAAGCAAAAGCTGCTGGAAGAAATAAGATCGAAGCGTGGCGCCGGTGAGTTTAACTTATACCGATTTGTTGAGGATAAGGTCAGGAATTCATGATGTCTTCAATTTCGTCTGCTTCAAGAGGAATATCCGCCATCAGGTCGATGTTTCCATCTTCCGTTATCAGGATGTTATTTTCCAGGCGGATTCCCAAACCTTCTTCTAAAATATAGATACCAGGTTCGCAGGTCAAAATATTTCCAGCCTTAAACGGCTCGTAGCGGCTGGCGAAATCGTGCACATCTAATCCCAGATGATGCGAAGTTCCATGCATGAAGTACTTTTTATATAGCGGCGATGAGGCGGATTGCTTTTCAACATCATGTCGATCAAGCAAG
This sequence comes from Sphingobacteriaceae bacterium, assembly GCA_029266635.1. Lineage (GTDB taxonomy): Bacteria > Bacteroidota > Bacteroidia > Sphingobacteriales > Sphingobacteriaceae > JAQSWM01. The sequence goes on from JAQSWM010000005.1 coordinate 72,963, forward strand.
CCGAGACCGATGAGTTCTTTTTCCATCACCTTCCCCACCTCTTCATGATAATCGTTCCATACAGTGCCGCTCACGAGCATTGACTTGGCTTCTGTCATCACACGCAGAACTGCATTATAAACATCCTTCTGTCGTTTAGTGAATTTCCCGTTAACTGGGATTGACCTGCTCATGTCGGCATTATAATTTGCGTATTCCGCACCGAAGTCGAACAAAATTACGTCGCCATCATTACAGGTTTGGTTGTTCTCAATATAATGCAGCACATTGGCGTTTTTGCCCGAGGCGATGATCGGCGTGTAGGCATGGCCTGTTGATCCCTGTCGAATAAACTCGTGGATTACCTCTGCCTCTATTTCGTATTCTTTTACACCTGGCTTTACGAATTTAAGTACGCGGATGAAGGCATCCCGTGTGATCGCACAGGCTTTCTGAGTAAGTTCGACTTCTGTGGCAGACTTCACTACCCGCAAGCTTCTCATTATTGGAGCAGAGCGTTCATATTTGTGTAAAGGGTATCTTTCCTTTATCTCCGTTATAAATCTTAAATCTCTGTAAGGAACTTCGAAAGAGTACCTGTCGTTTTCATTGGTGTTTAAGTAAACAAATTCTGCGTAGTTGATTACAGAGTGCATAACATTCCAGAATTCGCTAATCCACATTATAGTTGAGATGCCGGAAACTAGCCTTGCTTCTTCCTGGGTGTACTTATGGCCCTCCCATCGGGCTATATTCTCGTTAGTCTGTCTTAAAAACAATACTTCCCTGTATAATGAATTGGGGCAATCGGGAAAGAGCAGTACGATGCTCTGCTCCTGATCTATTCCGGTTAAGTAGAATAGATCAGCATTTTGCTTAAAAATAAATGTTTGGTCTCCACTGCGAGGTTGCTCATCGTTTGAGTTAAAAACTGCTACCGAGCTATTTTTCAGTGATTTAGCAAAGTTCTTTCTGTTATGGACAAAAAGTTCTTTATCTATAGCTGTATATCTCATAAGATGTATGATTTTTAAAAAAAACGAAAACTTTGGATGGGGAAGTGTGTTAGAGAATTAAATTGGAACAAAAATTGATTATTTGGTGGAATCAAACTTATAGTTATTTTTGTATAAAATTACACAGTTAAAAAAAGTTTAACCTTTAAAACAACACAAAATGAATTATTCTACAATTAAGAAAGTTGTTGCTTTTTCTTTAGTGTCTGCCCTAGGCTTCACAGCGGCAAATGCTCAGGAAACATCAACAACTTCCAGCTCTGCCAAAGTGTTTGGTGGGCGTGGACAGTACAGAACATGGTCATTGGGACTTAATGCTGGGGTGTTGGCTCCGGTAGTAGTTATTGGTGGATCTAACGATTACAATAACTGGGATGTTAACTTAGGTTATGGTGCAACTTTGCGCAAGCAATTGGGCCATGCTTTTGGATTAGAATTTGGCTTTTTACGCGGAACTTTATCAGGGAGTAACGACAAAGCTGAACCAGGTGCTGGAAGCTCAAATATGGCTTTTGACACTCGCTTAAGCTTTTCAGGATCGGTTATGGGAGTTGTTAACGTAGCAACTGCAGATTTCTTGAAAAGAGAAAATAATGTTAACTTCCTTGTTAAAGCTGGTTACGGTATCGCAGGTTATGATTATAGCATTACTAATAGTGCTAATCAAACTATCGATGGCGGTCCTTACGGAACAGAGCTTCCAAGAACTCACGACAATATCCATGAGCAATTTTTCCCAGTTGGTGCTGGTATCAAATTCAAACTATCAGACCGCGTTAACTTTGATTTAGGATACAACATGTATTTCTTAGACGGAGATAACCTTGATGGAACTTACGCTAAAGGAACTACTAAAGACAAATGGTCTTATGGTTACGGTGGCGTTGAATTCTCTTTGGGTTCATCAGCTAAACCAAATCTTGACTGGGTTAACCCTGTTGCTTTGATGTATGATGAATTAAAAGATCCAACATTACGTCAGGAAGTTGAAGCTCTTAAAGGACGTGTATCTACTTTAGAAGGAACTGTTAACCAATTAGCTGCTGATGCTGATGGCGATGGAGTTTCTGATAAATTCGACAAATGCCCTGGAACTCCTGCTGGTACTGCAGTTGATGGTGCTGGTTGTGCAATTGTTCACCCTGAAACAACTGGTGTTGCAGTTTCTTCTGGCGCTTACTCAAACATTCAGTTTGAATTCGATAGCTCAGTATTGAGAACTTCAGCTTACCCAACTTTGGATCAGGTATCTGCTGATATGCGTGCTAACACTGGCATGACTATCGAAGCTGATGGTTATGCTTCTGCTGAAGGTACTGACGAATACAACATGAGGTTATCAAGAGATCGTGCTAACTCAGTTAAAACTTACCTTGTAAACTCTGGTGTTGATGCAAGCCGCATCACTGTAAAGGCATTTGGCGAGAAAAACCCAATTGCATCTAACTCTACAGAAGAAGGCCGCATTCAAAACCGTCGCGTAGAATTCAGAAAATAATTCTGGCTTCTCAGTCATTATGAAAAGAGCCCCGATATCGGGGCTCTTTTTTTATATTTGACTTATGTATTTCTTCAGGAAAAAAGATCCTACGCGACCGAAAAGCTTTAATCTGAAAGTGATGCACTTCATAAATGCACTCGCAATATTGCTTTTCCTGGCTGGCTTGATTTATAAACTTGTACAGTGGTTCGTAATAATTAAATAATGAAACAAATCATTACGTCAAACAATGCTCCTGCGCCAATCGGTCCCTATAGCCAGGCTGTGCAGGTCGATAACATGCTATACGTTTCCGGGCAAATACCTCTAAACCCTGTCACAAATGAAATTGTGAATACTTCGGTTACTGAAGAAACCCACCAGGTGATGAAAAACATTTCAGCTGTTTTAGACGAAGCCGGTTATACATTTGCGGATATCGTAAAAACGTCAATATTCTTAACGAACATGAGCTTCTTCGCCGAGGTGAATGACGTATACGGTTCGTATTTTGAATCAAACTACCCTGCCCGGGAGACCATTGCTGTTAAAGGACTACCAAAAGATGTAAATGTAGAAATCTCAGTAATTGCTTATAAACCTTAGTGGCTGAAGGAAAGTTAAGATATTACATCGCAGCCGTAAGCTCCACGATCATCTGGGGCTTTTTTTCAATTCCCTTACGTAGCCTTAGAGCTTACCCATCCGAGCAAATACTGTACTATAGGATTTTTGCATCCCTGATCATCACTTGGTTGTTGATTGCTATTTTCAAGAAGCAGGAATTAAGGACGGACCTTAGGCGTTTCAGGGAACTCGACAATCAGTCGAAAACTAAGCTGAGGGTTCTTATTCTAGTCGCAGGAATTCTTATAACCGGAAACTGGTTCACCTTTATATATGCAGTCAATAACGTAAGCTTAAAATCCGCAGCTTTTGCATATATGGTTTGCCCCCTGATAACTGCGGTTGGAGGTTTTCTGATATTAAAAGAAGATTTAAGCAGACTCAAATGGGTCGGAATAGGGATTGCGTTTTGTAGCATTATCATTCTTGCAAACGGCTCTCTGCACGAGGTCCTCTGGTCAGTGTTTATTGCGTCCCTGTACGCCTTCTATCTCATCATACAACGGGCAGTGCAATCTATCGACAAATTGGTGATGCTTGGCATACAGCTCCTGATCTCATCGCTGCTGATGCTTCCGCTCTTTCTTTACCACTTTCAAAGCATTCCGGTTGGTTACCACTTCTGGTTTACTATCCTGCTCATTTCCCTGGTATTTACAATCATCCCTCTTTTCCTGAGTTTATATGCTTTGATTGCAATTCCTTCTTCAACGTTAGGAATAATCATTTACATTAATCCGATCGTAGCATTTACCGTTGCATTCATATACTTTCAAGAGGGAGTTACTGAGCTGCAGGCTGTGGCTTATGGGATGTTGCTTGCCGCAGTCGTTGTATTTAACTGGGCAGTGATCAGAGGCTTGCTTCTGAAAAGGAACTTACCTGATAGCCCGTATATTGATGTTCCCATCGAATGACAGCGATACTAAATACTCCAATCGAATACCTCAAGGGCGTCGGAGTACAAAGGGCGGATGTTTTAAAAAAGGAGCTTTCAATATTTCGGTATGCTGACTTGTTGCACTACTATCCGTTTCGGTACGTTGACAGAACTCGTTTCTACAAAATCAAAGAACTTCATGCTGAACTCCCATCAATTCAGTTTTTAGGGAGGATCATCAGCAAAGAAATCCTTGGTGAAAAGCGCACTAAACGGCTCATTGCCCATGTGAAGGATGACACAGGAACACTAGAGCTTGTGTGGTTCCAAAGCCTTAAGTGGGTCGACAAGAACCTGCAGGTTGGTTCTGTTTATATCTTGTTCGGCAAACCCACAAGCTTTAACGGGAGGTTGTCCATCTCGCATCCTGAGTTCGAGCTCTACAATCCCGCAGTAAAGAACACCGGCAATTTAACACTGCAGCCAGTTTATAATTCGACAGAAAAGTTAAAGCAGTTCTCCCTTGACACCAAGGGAATTCAGCGTATACAGGCAAATCTGTTAGAGATAGTTTTGCTCGCAATAAGTGAGACGTTGCCAGAGTACTTGCTAAGAAAGAACCAGCTGATTAGTAGAAAACAAGCATTACAGCACATCCATTTTCCGGCAAGCCAAGAGGCATTGGATGCAGCACAAGACAGGCTCAAATTTGAAGAGCTTTTTTTTATCCAACTCAAGCTGCTGAAAAATAAACTAGTCAGGAGTGAGAAGTTTAAGGGGGCAATTTTTGAGAAAGTAGGTGATAAATTCAACGCCTTCTACTCAGAAAAGTTACCATTTGATCTTACCAACGCTCAAAAGCGTGTTCTGAAGGACATTCGGCTTGACACTCAACGCCCCGTTCAAATGAACAGGTTGTTGCAGGGGGATGTAGGCAGCGGCAAAACCGTAGTAGCTTTGATGTGTATGCTGCTGGCTATTGATAACGGATTTCAGGCCTGCCTTATGGCTCCCACAGAAATTTTAGCGCAACAGCATTTTCAGTCGATAGTTAGCTTAGTCGGAGATGGTCTTGTGCAGGTATCATTGCTGACTGGTTCGACTCCCCCGAAAAGCAGAAAAGTTATTCACGAGCAACTAAGAGATGGCTCGCTGGACCTTCTCATTGGTACGCATGCGCTGATTGAAGATACTGTTCAGTTTAAAAATCTTGGCTTCGTAGTAATTGATGAGCAGCATCGATTTGGAGTTGAGCAAAGGGCCAAGCTTTGGAGGAAGAATGTTGTCCCTCCGCACATCCTCGTCATGACGGCTACCCCAATTCCCCGTACTCTTGCCATGACCCTTTACGGCGATTTAGACGTTTCAGTAATAGACGAACTTCCGGTAGGAAGAAAACCTATCAAAACAGTCCATCTGTACGAAACCCAGCGGTTAAAGATGTTTGGCTTTATGCGAGACGAGATCGCCAAAGGCAGGCAAATCTATATCGTATATCCACTGATTAAAGAAAGTGAGAAGCTTGACTTACTCCACTTGGAAGCCGGCATCGAGGCCATCTCACAAGAGTTCCCTCCCCCAAAGTATCAGATCAGCATTGTGCATGGCAGGTTGAAGCCTGCGGAAAAAGATGCGGAGATGAAACGGTTTGTGAAAGGGCAAACACAGATAATGGTGGCTACTACAGTAATCGAAGTGGGTGTAAATGTGCCAAATGCCAGTGTGATGATTATAGAAAACGCTGAGCGGTTTGGTTTGTCGCAATTACATCAGCTTCGGGGGCGTGTTGGCCGAGGTGCGGAACAATCTTATTGTATTCTGATGTCAGGCAATAAGTTAAGCCGTGAAGCAAAGATCAGGTTGGAGACAATGGTGCGGACTACAGACGGGTTTGAAATTTCTGAAATAGACATGCAGCTTCGAGGGCCTGGTAATATCGAGGGTACTCAACAAAGTGGCACCTTAGATCTTAAACTTGCAAACTTGGCGACGGATCAGAAGATTCTGATCAAAGCCCGGGAACAGGTTATTGAAATATTTGATCAGGATCCCACTCTCAGCTCACCCGAAAACATCCTGTTAAGACAGTTTTTAGAGCGATCATCCGAAGGAATATCCTGGAACAAAATATCCTGAGGCATTCCAGCTTTACCCGAATAATTTACATTTGTAAAAAACCTTTTCACATGAAATTCCTCCAGACGCTGGCTGTAGCTTTGGTATTTTCTCAAGCTGTTTCTGCACAAAAGCAGGATTCGATAATGCTGCGCAAAATCTTTGATGAAGCTTTGGTAAATGGCAAAAGCTATCAGAATCTTGAGTACTTGTGCAAGAAAATAGGTCCGCGGCTAAGCGGCTCTGCAAATGCTCAAAAAGCGGTGGACTGGACTAAACAGCTGATGGATGGATACGGATTTGACAAGGTCTACCTTCAGGAAATCATGGTGCCTCACTGGGTGCGAGGCGCAAAGGAGGTTGCGAAGATTATCTCCGGAAGTAAGCAGTTCACTGTTCCAATAGCAGCTCTCGGCGGCACAGTTGCTACTCCGAAAGCGGGGCTCACCGCACAGGTGATAGAACTAAAGAGTTTAGATGAACTGAAAACATTAGGCGAGCGAGCGATAAAGGGAAAGATTGTGTTTTTTAATCGGGCATTTGACCCGAAGCCAATTGAAACCGGTACATCCTACGGGGAAGCCGGCGATCAACGCAGGAGCGGTCCGTCGGAAGCTGCCAAGTACGGAGCTGTGGGAGTAATTGTGCGTTCGCTCACCCATGCCATAGACGATTATCCGCATACCGGCGCAACCACATTCAATCAAGGCGGACTCAACATCCCGGCAGCAGCCATCTCCACAAAAGGAGCAAATCTGCTTAGCTCCCTGCTAAAGTCTGGTCCGGTTAAGTTCTATTTCAAACAAGATTGCCAGTGGCTTCCTGATGCAGTATCGTACAATGTTGTGGGTGAAATTACCGGAACCGAAAAGCCGAATGAGTTTATTACCGTCGGCGGGCATTTGGACTCATGGGATTTAGCAGAAGGCGCTCATGATGATGGAACCGGAGTAATGCAATCTATTGAGGTGCTCAGAATATTGAAGGCGCTTAATTATAAGCCGAAGCACAGTATCCGGGCGGTGATGTTCATGAATGAAGAGAATGGTACCAGAGGCGGAAAGAAATATGCCGAGCTTGCTAAGCAAAACAGCGAGAAACATATTGCCGCTATTGAAAGTGATGAAGGCGGCTTCACCCCACGAGGCTTTAGTTTCGAGGCATCCCCTGCTCTGGTAAAAAATTTAAACACAAACTGGAAGAGCCTGTTTGAACCTTATGAAGCGGATAGGTTAACCGTGGGCGGCAGTGGAGCCGACATTGGCGCACTTGGCGATTCAATCCCGGGAGTTGTGCTGATCGGGTTCCGGCCGGATTCACAACGATACTTCGACATACATCATACACCAAATGATGTATTTGAAAACGTGAACAAACGAGAACTCGAATTGGGCGGTGCTGCCATGGCCGGACTGGTGTATTTGATAGATCAGCACGGGCTTCCAGCCGGCAATTGACATCTGAGAATTTTGGAAACAGACAATACGCCAAAAGTAAAAAGCGACCCGTATGCAGCCTTAAGGTTTCCTGAGTTCAGAGCCTTTGTGGGCATGAGATTTTTTCTAACTTTTGGTTACCAGATACAGGCTGTAATTATCGGCTGGTACATCTATCATTTAACCAAAGATCCGCTTTCACTCGGCTTGATTGGCTTGGCTGAGGCGATACCTTCGATAAGTATTTCATTATACGGTGGCTATGTAGCTGATAAATCCGTCAAAACTGTTCTCCTCAGATGGATTTTGCTTGGCTTGTTCACATGCTCCACTGTACTTCTGCTGGTCACTCTTCCCTCTGTACAAGCCACGATGGGCCAGCAAAAAATCATTTGGGCTATTTACGCCATGATCTTCCTCATCGGGATTGGCCGGGGCTTTCTTTCACCGACTGTTTTCTCGCTGATGGCGCAGATTGTCCCTCGCGAGCACTATCCAAACTCCTCCACCTGGAACAGCACAAGCTGGCAGATTGCTTCAATTGCCGGACCTGCGGCTGGCGGTATGATTTACGCCTACGCGGGAGTAACGGTTACTTTTGCTATTGTGATGGCGTTCATCGCTTTGTCGTTTGTGAGCCTCTTATTTATCAAAGGGCGCCCTCCCCAGTTCATCCCAAAAGAAAGTATTGTTAAAAGCCTTTCGGAAGGCATCAGGTTTGTCTTCAACAGCCGTATGCTGGTTGGAGCGCTCAGCCTTGATCTTTTTTCTGTTTTCTTTGGCGGTGCAGTTGCGCTGATTCCCGTAATCGCAAGCGAAGTTTTGCACGTAGGTGCCGAGCAATTTGGTATGATGCGGGCGGCTCCCGCCATTGGCGCTGTGCTTACAATGGTCCTGATGTCGCGGCACTCGCCGATGAACAAACCCTGGCGGAACCTGCTCTTCGCCATCACAGGCTTTGGGCTGAGCATTATTGGTTACGGGCTATCGCGGAATTTTTATTTAACTCTTTTCTTCCTGTTCTTCGAAGGAGCCTTCGACAGTGTGAGCGTGATTATTCGCTCGACGATAGTACAGTTGCTTACGCCCGACGAAATGCGTGGGCGGGTATCGGCTGTTAACTCGATGTTTATTGGTTCCTCGAACGAGATTGGGGCTTTTGAATCCGGGCTTACCGCTCGGCTGATGGGAACTGTTCCGGCTGTGGTGTTTGGCGGATGTATGACGTTGATCGTGGTGTCAACTACTTATCTGAAGACTAAAAAACTAGTTCCATTGGGGCTGAATGAGATACATCCCCCAGCAAAGGAGTAACTTATTTGGCAAGGTTCGGAACCTTTTGGTTCTTTCCTATTAGCAGATAAATCAACGAGCCTAATACTGGTGCCAAAATCACAATCAAAACCCAGAGGAGTTTAGTAGTGCTGTCCTTAAAGTCGGAGCGTACAATATCTATCAGGCATACTACCACGAACGCGAGTGGTACAAGTCCTGTTATCAACAAGATAATGATCTCCGGTGTGCCGAGATTTAGAAATAGTAAACTTTGCATAACTAAAGATATGCAATTAATATTCTAAAACCCGCTCCCCAATCTGCTGTCTCCACATCGCGTAATAGAGTCCTTTCTCTTCCAACAGTTCATGATGACGGCCGGACTCCACAATGTTTCCCTTTTCGAGAACGAAGATCCTATCGGCATGCATGATTGTCGACAAACGGTGGGCAATCAGGATGGTGATATGCTCGTCCATATCCGAAACGTCACGAATAGTTCTGGTAATTTCTTCTTCGGTAATTGAGTCCAGCGATGAAGTTGCTTCATCGAACACTAAAATATTCGGCTTTCGCAAAAGCGCCCTGGCAATAGAAAGCCTTTGCTTTTCCCCGCCCGAAACCTTTACGCCACCTTCGCCGATTACGGTATCTAATCCGTTTTCAGCCCGTGCCAAAAGCGTGTGGCAGGCAGCCTTCCTGAGCACGTCCATGCATTCTTCATCAGTAGCAGCGGGACGAACAAAAAGTAAGTTTTCCCGGATTGTGCCCGAGAATAGCTGTGTATCCTGCGTGACAAAGCCAATTTTTTCTCTCAACTGATCCAGATCAATGTGCTGAGAGGAAACCCCGTTGTATAAAACTTCTCCGCTCATCGGCTGGTACAGGCCAACCAACAGTTTTACAAGGGTGGTCTTGCCCGAGCCGGATGGGCCAACAAATGCGACGGTCTGGCCCTTGCTCGTTTCAAAGGAAATGTTGTTCAACGCATTTCTGTTAGCCGACTGATGTTTAAACGTAACATCAGCAAACCTCATGTTTGTGATCCAATCTATATGAACAGGATTTTCGGGCTTCTTTTCTTTCGGAGTGCTTAAAATGCTGCTGAAATTCTCAAGTGACACTTCAGTTTCCCGATAGATATTGATGATATTTCCCAGCTCCTGCAAAGGGCCGAAAATGAAGAAGGAATAGATAAACAATGAAAAGAACTCGCCGATGCTGATTTTTCCTGCATAAATTAGATAAAGCATCAGCAGCAGAATACCGTTTCTTAACAGGTTCACCAACGTTCCCTGGATAAAGCTGAGGCTTCTTACATATTTTACTTTTTTTAGCTCCAGCTTCAGAATTTTATCGGTGGTGGTATTTAAGCGGTTTATTTCCTGAGCAGAAAGTCCGAGGCTTTTCACCAACTCGATATTCCGCAACGATTCTGTAGTTGAACCGGCTAGTGCGGTAGTTTCCTTAACAATGGTTTTTTGAATTCTCTTGATCCGCTTGCTCAGAGCCGAGCTGATAAAACCCAGCACAGGTATCACTGAGAGGTAAACTACGGCGATAGACCAGTGAATATTTATGGCGTAAATAAATACGAAAGTTATTCCAACGACAGAAGTGAAAAGGATGTTAACAAATGCGGTGATTAGCTTTTCTGTGTCAGTGCGCACTTTCTGTAAAATCCCCAGCGTCTCGCCGCTGCGCTGATCTTCAAAGACAGAATAAGGCAGCTCGAGCGAGTGCGCAAGCCCATCAGAATAGATTTGAGCACCCAATCGCTGGGTAATAACATTTACATAATAATCCTGGAAGTTCTTAGCTATACGCGATACCATCGCAACACCCATTGCCGCAAGTATAAGCATGCCCGCACCTTTAAAAAATTCACTGGTGGTGTAATCCTTGTAATGGGTTACATAAGTGTCAATGATCTTGCGAAATATCCAGGGATCAAGCAATGAAAATATCTGGTTAATAGCTGCCAGTACGAGTGCAAGCGCCAGCAAGGCTTTATACCTCTTTAAGTACTCTGATAATATTTTCATGTGCAACAAAAATAAAAAAGGGAATGAGTTAACGTACTCATTCCCTTTTAATTGACAAAATCTTAACTTAAACTGTCATGATATCTTTTTCCTTCACTTCAGCCAGCTTGTCTATCTTGATGATATAGCTGTCTGTAAGTTTCTGCACTTCGCCTTCGCCCATTTTTATCTCGTCTTCTGATATGCCTTCAGATTTCAGGCGCTTGATCTTTTCGTTTGCGTCTTTCCGGATGTTACGAATGGAAACCCGCCCTCGCTCAGCTTCTTCTTTCACTTTCTTAACCAAATCCCGACGGCGCTCCTCTGTTAGCGGTGGCACGTTGAGGCGGATCTGAATGCCGTCATTCTGTGGGTTCAATCCGATATTGGCTTCCATGATCGCCCGTTCTATTGGGATAAGCAGGCTTTTTTCCCAGGGCTGAACCACAATTGTCCGGGCATCCGGCGTATTCACAGTCCCAACCTGGGTAAGTGGCGTAGCAGTACCGTAATAATCTACAACTATCCCATCCAGCATAGAAGGCATTGCCTTTCCAGCCCGTATTTTTACTAATTCAGCGTCACAATGGTCAACAGCCTTGTCCATATGTGTTTGTGCGTCATTTAATTGCTTTTTTATAAGGTCATTCATAGCCGAATTGCTTTTTCAATGCAAAACTAATATCTTTTTCGAATTATCCTTTTACCAGCGTACCGATGGAATCGCCGTCGGCCAGCTTCATGAAATTGCCTTTTTTATTCATGTCGAAAACGATGATGGGCAAATTATTTTCCTGGCAAAGAGTAATAGCCGTCATATCCATAACGCTTAGGCCTTTGTCGTAAACTTCCTGGAACGAAATCTCATCGAAGCGGGTGGCAGATGAATCTTTTTCAGGATCCGCAGTGTAAATTCCATCAACACGAGTGCCTTTCAAAACAACATCCGCATTGATCTCGATAGCCCTTAATGATGCAGCAGTGTCTGTGGTGAAATATGGATTTCCCGTACCTGCACCGAATATCACAATCCGTTCTTTTTCTAAATGACGTACCGCTCTGCGGCGGATGAATGGCTCACAGATTTGTTCCATCTTTATAGCCGTCATCAAACGTGTGCGGATTCCCAGCTTCTCAATTGCATCCTGCAAAGCCATGCTGTTGATCACGGTAGCTAACATGCCCATGTAATCTGCCTGCACTCTGTCCATCCCTGATTTCTCTGCGCTAAGCCCTCTGAAGATATTGCCGCCGCCAATCACGATGGCTATTTGTACGCCTTTAGCATGTACTTCCTTGATGTCGTTGGCGTATTGCGCAACACGTTCGCCGTCAATTCCATACTGCTTTTCGCCCATTAAGGATTCACCGCTGAGTTTGAGAAGGATTCTTTTATATTTCATGGGAAGGGATTTTTCAAAAATATTCAATAAATGCGATTGTTAAAATTCTGAGCCGTTAAATGTTTTAACCTTCATGCTGAACTCAGAATCGAAAGCCGTCAGATTGGCTTTGAAGCCTTTGGCAATACGGCCGGTTTGCTTGTCGGATTTTATCAGTCGAGCAGGATACAAAGACGCCATGTTCACTGCCTCCGCCAAAGGAATTCCTGCATTTTCGGTACAATTTTGCACAGCTTTCAGCATGGTTAAGGCTGAGCCGGATAACGTGCCGTCGGGCATGGTGTAGCGGTCGCCGGTGAACACGTGGGGATAAATTCCTTCGCTCGTTGATGTAACGGCATCAGTTATCAGGAAGAGCCGATCGCCGAGTTCGCGTTTGGCAAGTTCGATCATCGGATAGCTTACATGTATGCCATCGGCAACGATGCTGGTGTATGGTTTTTGTTTGAAGATTGCAGGGACGAGCCCGGGCTCGCGATGGTGGATAGGCGGCATGGCATTGTACAGATGTGTTGCTGCTTGCACTTTGCTGAAGAAACCAGAAGCTTCCTCGTATGTCGCGTTGCTGTGCCCGCATGAAATTACGATTCCTTGTTGGTTCAAGTAGTCGATCAACTCCTCATCCTGAAGTTCCGGAGCGATGGTCATTATCCTGATCTCGCCCTCAGCCTGCTCAACCCAGCTCTTGATCTCTGTCAACGTCCCTTTCTTAATAAGCTCCGCAGGATGTGCGCCTTTTCTAACAGGATTGAGATATGGACCTTCCAGGTGAAGCCCCAGGAAATTTCCTTTTGCTTTTTTACGGTAAGCTTTTGCGGCAGCTATCGCTTGCTCAACAATTTGCGGAGTGTTAGTTGCAACCGCAGCAAGAAAGCCGGTCGTGCCTTGCGCAAGCAAATCGTTTTCCATCTGCTCAAGGGCTTCAACGCTCGGACTTCCGCCGAAAAGCTTTCCACCGCTTCCGTAGATCTGGAGATCTATAAAGCCGGGGGCAAGGTAAGCGCCTCCAAGGTCTGTAACTTCGACATCCACAGGAACGTCAGATATCGCAACGACATCAGCAATGATATCATTTTCGATCAATACAGCTTTGCCGGATTGTTCTGTACCGTCGCTCAGGATTATGCAGTTTACAAAGGCTTTTAGCATCTTAGGCAACTTAGGCCACCCTGAGGTTCTCGAAGGGCTTTATACCTTATGCTTCGAGTGCCTCAGCATGACTACATTGTAGTTTTTAAAAGGCAAAAAAAATCCCCTCCGATTTGGAGAGGATTTTAAGAATTAAGCTCCTAACTGAACCCGCTTAAATGCGGTAACTGTTAGTCCCTTGCTCACTGTGTCAAGGAATTGTGCAACCGTTTTAGACGAGTCTTTCACAAACTCCTGATTGAGCAGGGTAGAATCTTTATAGTATTTGTTCAGCTTTCCGGCAGCGATTTTCTCAACCATTGCTTCTGGCTTGCCTTCTGCACGTATTTGCTCTTTTGCAATTTCAAGCTCACGCTCAATAGTTTGAGAATCTACTCCGTCTTTATCAATTGCAACCGGGTTCATAGCAGCAATTTGCATTGATACGTCTTTACCTGCTTCATCAGCTCCGGCAACATCGGCGCTCAAAGCGACTAACACGCCTAAACGGTAGTTTCCGTGGATGTAGGAAATAACCTTTTCGCCGCTAACGGTTTCAAATTTAGAAACGCCAATTTTCTCGCCGATTTTGCCTGTTTGATCAATAATCTGATCAGCAACCTTGGTTCCGTTCAAATCATAAGAAGTAAGTTCTTCCACAGAAGACGGATTCTTTTCAACCGCAAGCTCAGCAATGCTGTTCGCGAAAGCGATGAAATCAGCATTCTTAGCTACGAAGTCAGTTTCGCAGTTCACTTCTACAATGATACCACGTTTGCCATCTGCGCTGGTTTTTGCAATAACAACACCTTCGTTACTATCACGATCCTGGCGGCTGGCAGCTACCTTAGCGCCTTTTTTGCGCAGGTAATCAATAGCGGCTTCAAAATCTCCGTTTGCCTCAGTCAACGCTTTTTTGCAATCCATCATACCGGCTCCGGTTTGCTGGCGCAGTTTATTTACGTCTGATGCAGAAATTTGTACTGTTGACATTTTATGTTTCTTTATATGTTTTAAATAGCTGTGGGTTGTGAGTTATGAGTTCCGGGATCGCCCGTAACCAACAACCCTCAACCCACAACAAAATTATTCCTCTGTTTTGCCTGGCTCTTCTGTAGCAGCTTCGGCAGTTACTTTACGAGTGCGTTCGCGTTTTGCAGGAGCTTCGCCACCTTCAGCAGGAGCAGCTTCTGTTGCAGCAGGACGGTCAAGCTGAGCTTTTGCAGCTGCAGCTTCTTTCTCTGCTTCATCTTCTTTTTCGCGTTTACGCTCATCTAAACCTTCCTGAATCGCTTTGATGATGATTTCAGTGATCAATGAAATTGATTTGGTAGCATCATCGTTAGATGGGATTGGGAAATCGATGTTTGATGGATCTGAGTTTGTATCCACCATTGCGAAAGTTGGGATATTCAATTTCAACGCTTCAGAAACAGCGATGTGCTCTTTCTTAACGTCGATCAAGAATAACGCAGCCGGTAAACGGTTCAAATCAGCAATACCGCCTAATAGGCTTTCTAATTTGATACGCTCACGCTGTATCATCAGCTTTTCTTTCTTAGACAATACATCGTAAGTTCCGTCTTTAGTCATCTTGTCGATGTTAGACATCTTCTTGATAGACTTACGTACAGTTTGAAAGTTAGTTAACATACCACCTAACCAACGCTCGGTTACATAAGGCATGTTTACACTGCGTGCCTGTTCAGCAACAATGTCTTTCGCTTGTTTTTTAGTAGAAACAAAAAGAACCTTGCGGCCAGATTTTACAATCTGTTTGATTGCTGCAGCAGCTTCTTCAAGTTTTGTTAAAGTTTTATTTAAATCGATAATATGGATTCCGTTACGTTCCATGAAGATGTACGGAGCCATTTTTGGATCCCATTTGCGGGTAAGGTGGCCAAAGTGTACACCTGCATCCAATAAATCCTGATATGTTGTTCTTGCCATTGTAGTATCCTCCTGAGATTAACGTTTGCTAAATTGAAATTTCTTACGGGCCTTTTTGCGGCCTGGTTTCTTACGCTCAACCATACGGTCATCTCGAGTCATAAGCCCTTTAGCTCTCAATGAAGGTTTTCTCTCTGGATCAAGCTCAACAATAGCTTTTGCAATTGCTAAACGAACGGCTTCTGCCTGTCCTTTTACACCGCCACCTGCAACATTCACCTTTACATCAAATTTTCCGGTTTGACCAGAAACTTCTGTAGATTGGGTTACAATGTATTGCAAAGGCAATGTTGGAAAATACTCCTTGTAATCTTTACCGTTAACGGTAATAGCGCCATTGCCATCTGTTAAATAGATACGGGCAACTGCTGTTTTTCTTCTTCCTGAAGTGTTTGTAGTTGACATTTCTTTCTCTTAATTAAGGTTTAATGGTTTTTGGCGATTGCGCTTCGTGCGGATGCTCTGCACCTGCATAAACAAACAGATTCTTGTAAAGCGCACGGCCCAAACGGTTCTTAGGCAACATACCGCGAACGGCTTTCTCAACAACGCGTGTTGGGTGCTTTGCCATTAACTCTTTTGGAGAAATAAACTTCTGACCGCCTGGGTAGCCTGTGTAAGAAACATATTGCTTTTCGGCAAATTTGTTCCCGGTCAATTTCACCTTGTCCGCATTGATAACAATTACATTATCGCCGCAGTCTACGTGTGGGGTGTACGATGGCTTGTTTTTTCCTCTGATGATCATTGCGATCTTAGAAGACAAGCGCCCCAAAATCTCGCCCTGAGCGTCAACAACTACCCATTGTTTGTCGACAGTCGCTTTGTTAGCAGAGACAGTTTTGTAACTTAACGTATTCACTTGCTTGAATTTAAATTAATTAAAGATTACTATTACCCCTAAAATTAGGGACTGCAAAGATAGAGATAATTATTTATTTGACAAGCCGTGGGAGAGAAATTTGAGGCTTGAGGTGTAACGTTGAAGGAATAAGGTGCGAGGCAGGCAAAAGGATTTTTGAAAAACAGAAGACTGTGGTACTTGGGGTAGGTTAGCCCCCGCTGTATTCTATAGCCCTCGTGCCTCGGGGCTGCCGTTTCCATCGGGTAACAGCGCAGCCTCGGCTTTAGCAGCATCTGTTTGCGATAAAAGCAGACCATAATTGTAGTATAACATTGGAAAACTAAAATCAGTTCATCTAATCAATTCTAAATGATAGGAGTCATTCTAAGGGTTGATATTTTATCATTCGCAGATTCAATGGCTAAGTAACATTTCGCTGTTTTTTGAAGGGAAATTCCCGGGGCACACGTTTCTGTCCTTGTGATAAGTTAGAATTCAATTCGACCTGGTATAAATTTTTAGATAAGCCAATGAAGCAAACGCCATCGTAAATAGCAGTCTAAAGAGCATTGCATCAATGGTTTTAAATTGATACAGCCCTCCTGTAGTGATGTGGAATATCAATCCTCCAAAGGTGACAATCAACAGAATGAAGGCACAAAGGATTAATAGAGCACTCCACCTTTTTGCATTCCAGAAGCCATACGCAGTGATGATATAAATGAAACCGCATATAAAATTGGTGAAAACAACAAAAGGGACGAAATTTCCTTCTTTTTCCCGTAAGCCAAAAAGATCGAAGACGACGGCTCCCCCAATAAATACGGTCACCATACCAAATAACACGAGTATAATTGCTGCTACCTTAAGTATTTTGGCGTCCGATGACATACAAATTTCTAAACGCGGTTTGGAGTAATACCTTAATTAATCGCTTGCAAAGTTAATAAACGATAAATATATCCGTTATTATTTCATTGATTGCAGAGTATGCATAATCCAATAAAAAAGGCCATCAGCATTGCTGATGGCCTTTACTACCTGAGTAATAAATCTTTATACCAACAATCTCACTGGTTCTTCCAGCAATGATTTAAAGGTTTGAAGGAAAGCAGATCCGGTTGCGCCATCCACCACACGGTGATCACAGCTCAGCGTTACTTTCATAACGTTGCCCGGAACCACGGCGCCATTTTTAACAACAGGAACCTGCTGGATTCCACCAATTGCAAGGATACAAGCGTCTGGTGGATTGATGATAGCTGTAAATTCGTCTATACCGAACATGCCCAGGTTAGAGATGGTGAAAGTAGAACCTTCCCAATCCGCAGGCTGAAGTTTTTTGCTTTTTGCACGCTGTGCGAAATCTTTCACTTCAGCAGAGATGTGCGACAATGTCTTTCCATCCGCGAAGCGCACAACCGGAACGAGCAAGCCATCTTCCACAGCCACTGCAACGCCGATGTTTACGTGTTCATTGTAACGGATTTTATCGCCCAGCCAGGATGAGTTTACGTTTGGATGCTGTTTCAAAGCAACTGCAACAGCTTTGATCACCATGTCGTTAAACGAGATCTTAACTGGTGCAAACTCGTTGATTTTTGCACGGGCAACCATGGCGCTATCCATATCTATGCTCATAGTGAGATAGAAGTGCGGAGCGGTGAACAGGCTCTCTGAAAGGCGCTTGGCAATCACCTTGCGCATCTGAGAAACTGGTTTCTCTGTATATTTTTCCTCGCCGATAAACTGCGGGATAGTTACTGTTTGTGCTGGTTTGGCTTCGCCCCGAGCAGCGGCTTGCGGTGCTGCCGCTTGCGCACTTGCAGGTTTAGCCGAAGGAGTGAAGTTCTCTACATCTTTTTTAACGATGCGGCCGCCTTCTGCGCTTCCTTTAACTTGAGTAATATCGATGCCTTTGTCTTTGGCAATTTTCTTGGCCAGAGGCGATGCCTTCACACGCGATTCGTCGCCGGAAGCTTGTTCCTGCGCCTCTTGTTCTGCTGGCTTGGATTCGGCTTGTTGTTGTGGGGCTTGTTGCTGAGGTGCCTGAGCTGGAGCTTCGGCTGATTTCTCAGCAGCGGGAGCAGAGCTTTGGTTTAATAAAGGCGTTACGTCTGTTCCTGGCTTGCCAACAATAGCAATAATGTCATTTACTTTAGCAGCCTTACCTTTTTCAACGCCTACATACAAAAGTGTTCCTTCCGCATAAGCAGTAACTTCCATTGTAGCTTTATCGGTTTCCACATCAGCAAGCGTATCATCGCTCTTGATGGTATCACCAACTTTCTTGTGCCACTCCGCGATAACGCCTTCGGTCATGGTATCGCTCAAAAGCGGCATCCGGATAACGGTTGCACCCAAAGATTCCGGGGTTACGGCCGGACCCGATTGTGCAGCAGGCTTAGAATCGGCTGCGGGCTTTGCTTCTTCTGCTTTCGGTTCTTCTTTCTTTTCTGCAGCTGGTGCAGCTCCTGCAGAAGCGCCTTCAAGAGCAGCTTTGTAATCTTCTCCTTCGGCTCCTAAAACGGCAATAACGCTGTCAACCGGTACAGCTTCACCTTCCTGAGCGCCAATATATAATAGTGTGCCTTCCTGAAAAGACTCGAAATCCATCGTAGCTTTATCAGTTTCAACCTCCGCAACTACATCGCCTGTTTTAACCTTGTCGCCAACTTTCTTATGCCATTTAGCAATAACACCTTCGGTCATGGTGTCACTCATCTTGGGCATTTTTACTACTTCAGCCATGTTTTTAATTCAGATTAGCTACGGATAAAAGGATAATCTTGTTGTGTGTAAACGTCTTTGTATAATTCTTCAGGCTCCGGCCACGGCGATTCTTCAGAAAATTTCACTGATTCATCAACTATCTCTTTCACCTTCTTATCCATCTCCTCAAACCACGCCTCATCAGCATACTTGTTTTCAAGAATCGCCTGTTTGGTGATTTCAATCGGGTCTTTTGCTTTGTATTCTTCAACCTCTTCTTTGCTGCGGTATTTAGCAGGGTCTGACATGGAGTGGCCTTTGTAGCGATAAGTACGCATTTCCAAAAACGTTGGGCCTTCGCCGTTACGGGCACGTGTTACTGCCTCGTCCATTGCGTTGTGAACCGCAACCGGATCCATGCCATCAACTGGTGCACAAGGCATATCGAAGCCCAATCCTATTTTATAGATATCAACCATGTTGGTGGTACGGGCTACAGATGTTCCCATCGCATACCCATTGTTCTCGCAAACAAAAACTACTGGAAGCTTCCACAGCATAGCCATGTTGAAGGTTTCGTTCAGGGCTCCCTGGCGAACAGCGCCATCGCCCATGTAGCAAACGTTCACATTCTTAGTGCCGAGGTATTTCTCCGCGAAAGCGACACCAGCACCTAAAGGTATTTGCCCGCCCACAATGCCATGCCCGCCGAAAAACTTGTGCTCTTTGCTGAACATGTGCATGGAACCGCCTTTGCCTTTAGAGCAGCCTGTTGCTTTTCCATAAAGCTCAGCCATTATTTCATTGGCACCCATTCCGCGTGCCAGCGCATGTGCGTGATCGCGATAAGCAGTTATCATAGAATCGCCAGGGCCTAACACCGACATTGCGCCAGCTAACACAGCTTCCTGACCGATATATAAATGGCAAAATCCTCTTATTTTCTGCTGGCCATAAAGTTGGCCGGATTTCTCCTCGAATCTGCGCATAAGCAGCATAGATTCGTACCAGTTTAAATAAGTATCTTTTGTAATTTCTACAGAATTCATTCGATATTATCGTTATTTTTTGGGAAGGCAAATCTAATTATAAAAGCCTTAAAAAAAGAAATTCAGAATTTATTGTTATAGCTGCAACTTTTTACAAAACTCCACGTTTAAGGATTATTTTCTTGTGCAATTTGGGGTTGTCGGGGAAATTTATTTGATATACTTTTGCAGCGATTCGAAAGGAAATCTGAAAAGGGATATTAATAGTCTAGTTAACTGTTAATAAGAGTTAAGAAATTATGGGGAAAAAACTACTAATAGCAGTATTGCTGCTTGTAAGTTCTTTTGCGTCAGTTCAGGCGCAAACAGCAAACAAAGGTTCTAAAGCAGAAATTGCAGACCCGGATAACCTCGCAAAAGATTATTTTTCTCAAATCATGGGCGTTGCAGTTTCGGCAACCTCAAACATTAAGCTTTATCAATTTATTTACGACTGGATCGGTACTCCTTATAAGTTAGGGGGAGGAAGCAAGAGCGGTGTTGATTGCTCTGGTTTTGCCAATCAGTTATATAATAAGGTATTCAATACTGTTATCGCCAACAACTCGAGGAATATTTTCAATATGGTTAACCCAATTGATAAAGAAGAACTGAGAGAAGGCGATTTAGTGTTCTTTAAAATAAACAGCAGTGCCATTTCGCACATTGGCGTGTACATCGGTGCTAATAAGTTTGCCCATGCTTCAAGCAGCCGCGGCGTAATGATCAGCAACCTGAACGAGCCTTACTGGCGAAAATATTACTACAAGGGCGGGCGCCTGCTCCAGTCAATTCAAGACCAGCTCGATGACAACTAAGTAGCTGAAAGATTTTAAGCCGTTCCTCACCAGAACGGCTTTTTTTATATCTTGGCTACGTCTTGTGTGTTTCTCACCAAGCCAATTCCGGTCAGGAAAAACAACAGTCCGAGGATACCATAAACAATAAGTGCCTTGGTGTTTTCAGTGCCTTGTACGAAGCCAACAGCTGCGTAGATCAAGCCAACGATACCTAGTATTGTTAAGATCAATCCGAATGTTCTTTTTAAGTTCATGTCAAGTTTTTTCGGTTTAAATGCAAGAAGCTTGCCAAAAGCTGGTGCTACATCTGCTCGTAGCGTGCGGTCATTTTTGCCACCCGCTCTTCCATCGATTCGGTGGTTATCCGCTCCCTTCCCAGCCGGTCAACCATAATTGGGAAGGAGAATGGCGTGGGGCGTTCGCTCGACGTTATTATTATCTTGAGGTTTTGGATACGTTGCAAAGATGCTCTCAACCTGTATTCTTCCAACTGAAATTGCAAAGCCTCCTGATAAGCCTGCCGCACCAGCACATTGTCTTTTTCGTATTCACTGAACACCTCGAACAGAAGCGAGGTTGAAGCCTGAAGATGTTTGTTCTTCATGCCCTTTCCGGGGAAGCCGGTAAATATCAGCCCGGCGATGTGTGCGATGTCCCTGAACCGCCGCCTTGCCATTTCATTCGCATTTAAGCTATGCTGAATATCTTCAAGCAGATTATCTATGCTAAACAAATCATTTGCAATGGCTTCTTCGAGCGGCATTTCTTCATCAGTGAGCAGCTCAAAGCCGTAGTCATTCATTGCTATCGAAAACGTTGAGCGTTTGATCTTTGAAATGCGATAAGCAAAGAGGGAAGCCATCCCTTCATGGACCAGTCTTCCATCAAATGGATAGAAGTAGAGATGATGGCCATCCCGCGAGGTGAACTTTTCAATCAGGAATTCGTCCTGCATGGGCAGGTGCGAGAGCTCTGCCTGCAGATCGAACAAGGGGCGGAGGGTACGTACTTCAATGTCCTCCTCAACTCCCATCGCCACTTCGTCAAGCTTTACCCGGAACATAGCCGAAAGCTGCGACGAGAGCGGCATCCGCCCACCCATCCAGCTTGGAATTTGCCCTTTCAGCTTTCCCGACTTCCGCACGTAAGCCGTCATGTCTTTAATCTTTACAAGTTCAAGCGGCCGGCCCGCAAACCAGAAAGTATCTCCAACTTTTAGCCGTGAAATAAATGATTCCTCAATAGTGCCGAGGAAACCGCCGCTCATGAACTTAATACGGATGTTTACGTCGCTTACAATCGTTCCCATCGTGAGCCTGTGGCGCATGGCAACGCGACGGCTGTTAACTTTATAAACTCCATTTTCAATTTCCACTTTGAGGAATTCGTCATAAGCGGAGAGCGTTTTGCCTCCTTTCGTGATAAACTCTAGGATCTGGTTGTAGTCCTTACGTTCCAAATCCGCGTAGGCGTAGGTGGTTTTAAGCTCTTCGAAAATTTCGTCCGGCCTAAAGCCGTCAGAGACCGCAAGCGTAACGAGGTATTGCATCAGCACATCCATGGCAAGTAGGATCGGGTCGCGGCTCTCGAAAACCTCTTCTTTGATGGCTTGCTTCAGGGCAGCTCCCTCCAGAAGTTCAAGCGAATGCGTTGGGACAAACCACGCTTTTGAAGTTGCGCCGGGATGATGGCCGCTTCGCCCCGCCCGCTGCATAAAGCGTGCAACGCCTTTGGGGCTGCCAATCTGGATCACCGTGTCCACCGGCCTGAAATCCACCCCAAGGTCAAGGCTTGAAGTGCAGACAACCAGCCTCAGCATTTCATTATGCAGAGCCTCCTCAACCCAGCTCCGCAACTCATTATCAAGCGAACCGTGGTGCATTGCCATCACGCCCGCATATTCCGGATACTTATCCAAAATTGCCATGTACCAGATCTCAGACTGAGATCGTGTGTTTGTGAAAATAAGTGTGGTTTTGCTTTTGGCGACGATCTCCATCACCTCGGGTAAAAGCTTGATCCCAAGGTGCCCCGCCCATGAGAATTTCTCAATATTCTCGGGGATGATGGATTCGATGACGAGCTTTTTCTCCAGGTTAGCCCGGATGAGCTTTATCTTTTCAGGAGGATAGCTGTTGCCGAGAAGAACTTCCGCGGCTTGTTCAAGATTGCCGATGGTTGCTGAAATGCCCCAGATGCGTAGTGTTGTGGGTTGCGGGGTGTGAGTATTGGGTTGGGAGTTGTGGGTTGCGAGTTGGGAGCCTTGGCTTTCCGCTTTCCGCTCTTCGCTTTCCGCTAACAACGCTTTCAGCCGAGACAATCCCAGCTCCAACTGGACTCCTCGCTTAGTACCCAAAAGCTCATGCCATTCATCCGCAACTACAAGATCCAGCTTTTCAAAAAGCTTTGGGTAGTCTTTAGTGGCGAGCATGAGGTGCAGGCTTTCTGGCGTTGTGAGTAGAACCTGGGGGAGATTTTTCTTCAAGTCCTGTTTTTCCTTTGCCGGTGTGTCGCCAGTACGGGAAGCAATCTTCCACGGAATTTCCAGATCATCCACAACAGTTTGCATCGCTTTGCGGATATCATTTGTGAGCGCCCGCAGCGGTGTGATCCAAAGCATCCTCAACCCTTTACTCTGGACAGTTTTATAATCTTCAGGATGGCTGTTAATGTACGATGCAACAAAGGGCAGAAAGAGAGCGAAGGTTTTGCCGCTGCCAGTTGGAGCGTTCAATAATCCGGAGAAGCCATGTAAATAAGCCTCTTCCATCTCTTTTTGAAAAGGAAACTGCTCCCACCTTTTTGTGCGGAACCACTCAGATATTACTTCCTGGCCTTTGGTCATCTTAAACAAAAAACCCGGAATGAATTTAATCAAACCGGGTAAATGAATGAATTTGTTCTACAGCTTAAAGAATTTTATACCCGAGGCTCAAATGCCACAGGTTAGATTTTTGCTCGTACTTATCGCTTTTGCTCACGTTTGTTAGACCCGCTTCGTAGCGTAAGTCAATTGAAAGTTTGGAAATATCAATACCCGCACCGGCTTGTAATCCCAATGCATTGTTTTTGTAATTATGGAAATCGGTGATGCTTTGATAAGCACCCGAAGTTGGATTTTCTTTATCAAGGATGAAAGAAACTACCGGCCCGCCCATAAAACGCACGTTTAGGTTACTAACGCCTATCTTGGTTCCCACCAATACAGGGAGATCAAGCGTAGTGAAGCTCACTTTTTCTTCCTGGCTTACTTCAGTACCATTTTGTTGTACGATGCTTGTAAAATTACTTCCCTTGCTTCCGAGGTAAAGCTCCGGTTGTACATAAAAACCCACTGCTCCGATCCGGGCCCACGCCCCCACCTGAAAGCCCAGCCGGTTTTCTTCGGAAGTTAAGTTGCTCTGAAGCTTTGCGAGGTTTAAACCTCCTTTGATCCCCAGATTAAATGATTGGGCGAAAGCTGCTGTTACTCCAAGGGTCAACAACAGCGCTATAAGGGTAATTTTTTTCATGATTTTTTCTATTATATAGTTTGATATACGCTCCAAACTTACGCAATAACATATTTCTGATAAATAGGTTTATTTTTTAGTTTTGTTTCCAAAATATAACGATGGCAGAGATCAGCATCAGCAAGGCAGACTGGGAACGTTTAAAACTCAAGATCCAGCGTAAATACAACCATCTTACCGACGAGGATCTTGCATTTGAGCCCGGACAAGAAGATCAGCTGATTGAGCACTTGATGTCACGCCTGAAACGTAAACGTGAGTATGTTGTATTTACGTTGAAAAAAGGGCTGGCATTTATTGATACCAATCGCTTATAATCTCCTCAACATTATTGCGTTATAGGCTACATTGTTCCCGCTGTGGCAGGGCATAGCTATCAAAAGCATTACAAAACAATTGGGTATTTTTTGTAATTTCAATTAATAATTCTATTCCGAGAAGATGATGATGAAGCGCAAACTCGTTTCCCTGAAAAAAGTTGTTTTGGTTGGTTGCCTGATTGTGGCCGGGGGCTCTTTTGCTTTCCGCGATGATCTGTTTCAGGTATCTAAAAACCTGGAGATATTCACCTCAGTATTCAAGGAACTGAACATAAACTACGTGGATGAGATCAACTCGTCCAAGTTCATGAAAACCGGTATCGATGCTATGCTTGACGGTTTGGACCCGTACACAGAATTTGTGCCAGAATCAGACATTGAGGATTACCGAATGAAGTACGTGAGCACGCAGTACGGCGGAGTAGGAGCAACAATCTTTAATCGTGATGGAAGAGTATTTGTATCTGAGCCTTACCAGGGATTCCCGGCTGCAAAAGCTGATGTGCGGGCTGGCGATGAAATAATTTCCATCAACGGCATTTCGCTTAAGGGAAAAACGAACGATCAGGTTAGCCTGCTGCTGAAAGGCCCGAAAGGCACTCCGATCAAACTGGTTCTGGGACGAGTTGGCGAGGCTAAACCTGTAGAAAAAAACCTGGTCCGCGAGGAGATAGTTCAGGTAAATGTTCCGTATTACGGGATGCTGGAGAATAACATTGGCTATATTAAGTTGGATAAATTTCTGGAGAATTCAGCTCAGGAGGTAAAGGATGCTTTGGTCGAGTTAAGGAAAAGCAACCCAACCGGTATTGTGCTGGATCTAAGAAATAATGGCGGCGGCATCCTGCAGGAATCTGTTAAAATTGTGAACCTTTTTGTTCCAAAAGATGTGAAGGTTGTTATGCAGAAAGGGCGCAACGCAGAAAAAACCGTCACATATAAAACCTTTGCTGATCCGATTGAGCCTAATTTGCCGCTGGTGGTTTTGGTAAACAACCGTTCTGCATCGGCATCTGAAATTGTTGCCGGGTCTTTACAGGATCTGGACCGGGCTGTGATCATTGGTCAGCGGAGTTATGGAAAGGGGCTTGTGCAGCAAACGTTCAACCTGCCTTACAATAGCTTAGTTAAGCTGACAGTTGCTAAATATTACACACCGTCGGGCAGGTGCATACAGGCGCTTGATTATACTCATCGTACTGCGGAAGGCAATGTTATAAAGGTTGCTGATTCTCTGATTACCGAATATAAAACTAAAGATGGACGTTCGGTTTATGACGGCAGCGGGATTTTCCCGGACATGTTTGTCAAGCCTGTAGAATACAGTCCCATCACAAAAACACTGGCTGCAAAATCATTCATTTTCGATTACGCTACAAAGTATCGAAACTCAAAGCCAACCATCACTGATCCGAAGAAGTTTAGCTTAAGCGATACTGAGTATGCAGATTTTGTGAATTATCTATCCGACAAAGACTATAACTACAGCACCCGTACAGAAAAACTGCTAAACGACCTGAAAGTTGAAGCCGAAAAGGACAAAAAGCTGAATGATATCAAAGCTGAGTACGATGCGTTGAAAAGCAAGGTATCCTACAGCAAGAAAAAGGATTTAACGCAATTTAAAGACGAAATAAAACAGGTGTTAGAATCCGAAATTGTATCCAGGTACTATTTTCAAAAAGGTCGCACTGAGTATAGCTTTAAAAACGACGACGAGATCAGGGGAGCTTATAAAGTTATAGCAGACAAGTCTATGCTGGCGTCTATCTTAAAAGGCGAGGGCAGCTATAAAACCATTGGTAAGCCGGGGCAGGATTTTACTGCGAGTGCGGGGAAGTAAATATTATAAATCTCATTATACCATGAAGCCCGTTTTACGGGCTTTGTTGTTTAACTTACCTCTGCACGCTTCCCGAGCCGCCACCCCTCACCAATTCCATCACCTCTGCTACACTAACGTGATTTAAGTCGCCGGGAATAGTGTGTTTCAAAGCAGAAGCTGCAACCCCCAACTCCGTAGCCTCACCCAGTGCCATTCCGCTTACCAGGCCATAAATGAAGCCGCTGGCAAAAGAATCGCCACCGCCTACACGGTCAACAATCCGAACCTCGTACTGCTTAGCCCGGTAAAACTCCTTTCCATCATACGCAATAGCTGACAAGCCATTGTCCGACGCACTGTGGCTTTGCCTCAACGTAGAAACCACATATTTGAAGTTGAACTTCTCCATCATCTGCCCGAACACATCTTTGTATCCATCTTCGGTCAGGTAGCCCGTGGCTTCATTCATGTGCTTGCTTGTGAACCCCAGAGTTGTATCCGCTCCCAGGCACACATCCACATACCGGCACAAATCCGACATCACTTCCCGGGCTTTTTCTTTGCTCCACAACTTTTTACGGTAGTTGAGGTCCATGCTGGTGGTGATGCCCTTCGCCTTGGCAGCCTTTAAGGCAGCGAGCGTAAGTTCGGCAGATTTATCGCTTAAAGCAGGAGTAATCCCGCTCGTATGAAACCAGGATGCACCTTCAAGTATCGCATCAAAATCAAACTCAGAAGCATCAGCTTCAGCCATCGAAGAATTTGCACGGTCATAAATAACCTGCGAAGCCCGCATTGAAGCTCCTGTTTCCAGGAAATAAATGCCCAGCCTTTCGCCTCCGCGGATCACATGTTGCGTGTCAACGCCGTACCGGCGCAAGTGGTTTATCGCCGACTGACCAAGCTGGTTGTCGGGAACTTTGCTCACAAAAAAGCCGTTCAAACCATAGTTGCACAAGGCTGCTGCCACATTGGCTTCGCCGCCACCATAGGTAACGTCGAAGGTTTCTGCCTGAACAATCCGCCTAAAATCGGCAGGTGAAAGCCGTAGCATGATCTCTCCGAGCGTTACAATTTTTTGAGGCATGGTGTGAATCGGTTACTTGTTCGATATGCAATCAAAAGTACATTTCTAGACCTATAAAAGAACTCCTGCAGCCAAAAATCACCGGGAACGTTTGCATAAATTTATACAGCTAAACGGTAAGATTTACCAGCCTGACTGGTTCAAGTTAGCTCTAATTCTATACATTAGCATCGCGGCAGCCAATATCATGGACAAAAAATCAGCAATCATTACGCTTATTCAGGAGCAGGGAATTTTACCCCTGTATTTTCATCCTGATCAACAGGTGAGCATTGATCTGTTGCGGGCTTTGTACTCAGCAGGCATCAGAACCGTAGAATACACCAATCGCGGAGAGCAAGCTTTGGCGAATTTTAAGGCGATGAAGAAAGTCTGTGACTCTGAATTGCAGGATATGCTGATGGGAGTTGGCACAATCAAAAATGCCGACACGGCAAAGGCTTTTATCGATGCTGGGGCGGCTTACCTCATCAGCCCCGGCTTAGTGGAAGATGTAACAAAGGTTGCAGATGAGCACAACATGCTTTGGGTACCCGGATGCATGACGGCAACTGAAATTATCAGGGCAGAACAGCTCGGCGCAAAATTCGTGAAACTGTTCCCCGGAAATATTTTAGGGCCGGGATTTATGTCGGCGATTAAGGAGCTTTTCCCTGATGTTTTATTTATGCCTACCGGAGGTGTTGAATTAGAAAAAAATAACATTGCCGGCTGGTTTAAGGCTGGTGTTTGCGCAGTTGGGATGGGAAGTAAACTGGTAAGCAAAGATGTTATGGAACATAAAAAGTATGATGAACTGGTTGCCGCCACTAAGGAAGTGCTGGCAATTGTGAAGTCGTGTAAACAGAACCAACCCATACATTGACCAATAATGGATAAACCTAAAATTGGAAATTATCGGTGGACAATTTGTGCCCTGATCTTTTTCGCTACGACGATAAACTACCTGGACCGGCAGGTATTGAGTTTATTACAGCCCCGGCTGGCTGAAGAATTTGGCTGGTCAAATACTGATTATGCTAACATCACAGCAGCATTTCAATTTGTATATGCTGTTTCTATGCTGTTTGCAGGACGGATTATTGATCGTCTTGGAACAAAGTGGGGTTATGCGATTGCACTTATTATCTGGTCGCTGGGAGCCGTGATGCACGCCTATTCGGAGAGTGTAGGTGAGTTGTTTTTACCGGTAGCTACCGCAATAGGATTTGCAGGGGCATCGGTTTCGGTGGTGGGCTTTATGTTGTCTAGGGCGGTGCTGGGCTTTGGCGAGTCGGGGAACTTTCCGGCAGCCATCAAAGCTACGGCGGAGTATTTCCCTAAAAAAGAACGCTCATTTGCTACGGGTATATTCAATTCCGGATCTAACGTAGGCGCTATTCTGGCCCCCGTCACGGTGCCGCTGATTGCAAGTGCCTGGGGTTGGGAAACGGCTTTCTGGTTCATAGGAGCGTTCGGTTTTTTCTGGCTGATATTTTGGTTCATATTTTACGAAGTGCCTTCGCGGCAGAAGCGCCTGAGCAAAGCCGAGAGCGATTATATCCACAGCGATGTGGAACAGGTGCTCGAAGTGGATTCCACAACCGCAGCGGCAAAAGTTTCCTGGTTCAAGCTTCTTGGCTACAAGCAGACCTGGTCATTTGCCTTTGGTAAATTCATGACCGATGGCGTTTGGTGGTTTTTCCTCTTCTGGCTTCCCGCTTACCTGAAAGCTCAATATGGAATGCAGGGAACAGCAGTTATTTTGCCACTGGCTGTCCTTTACAGCATGACCATGTTTGGCAGCATTGGCGGCGGGTACTTCCCAACTTACTTTATCAATAAAGGCTATAAACCGTATGACGGAAGGATGCGTGCCATGTTCATTATCGCCCTAATTCCGCTCCTGGTGCTGGCGGCACAACCGCTGGGGCACATTAGTTTCTGGTTCCCGGTGATATTGATCGGCATTGGAGCATCTGCCCACCAGGCGTGGTCTGCTAATATTTTTACAACTGTTTCTGACATGTTCCCGAAGAAAACCGTAGCATCTGTTACCGGCATCGGCGGGATGGCTGGAGGCTTTGGCGGCGTGTTTATGACCAAGCTGGGCGGATTTATTTTTGATAAATACACTGCTTTGGGGCAGATAGAAACCGGTTATACTATTATGTTTGCAATTTGTGCGGTAGCATACATTATTGCCTGGTCGGTAATGAAATTATTGGTGCCGAAAATGAAAGCAGTAGAAATTTAATTTAAAACGAAAATGCCTGAAGCAGAGCAATTAACATCCATTTTCGTAGCAGAAAACCAAATTCCTGAGGAATTTCTGCTCAAGGATGTAATCCATCAGAAGGAATATCTTTCTAATGGCGAAATGAAAAAGTGGGATGGGCCGGTTAGCGAAGTGCTGTCGCCCGTTTGCATCAAAACTCCCGAAGGATTGAAGCGAAAACTCATTGGAAGTTTCCCGGTTTGTACCGAAAAAGAAGCCATGGAAGCACTTGATGCTGCCGTTGCCGCTTACAATAACGGTCGCGGAGAATGGCCGACCATGAGCGTTCAGGACCGGATTGCCTGCGTGGAGAATTTCACTAAGAAGATGCTTGAGCAAAAAGAAATTGTTGCTAAGCTGATCATGTGGGAGATTGGGAAATCGTATGCCGATTCTGTAAAGGAATTTGACCGTACGGTAGAATATATTTATGCAACAATTGATGCGCTGAAGGATATAGATCGTGATTCATCGCGATTCCAGATTGAACAAGGTATTGTGGCGCAGATTAGGCGGTCGCCATTGGGAGTTGTGTTGTGCATGGGACCGTTCAACTATCCGCTTAATGAAACTTTTACTACGCTGATACCAGCGCTGATCATGGGCAATACGCTCTTGTTCAAACCACCGAAACACGGAACCTTATTGCATTACCCCTTGCTTGAGGCATTCCGAAGCTCCTTCCCAAAAGGTGTTGTAAATACAATTTACGGCCGCGGGCACACTATCGTTCCTGCTTTGATGAAGAGCGGAAAAATAAATGTGCTTACACTGATTGGATCGAGCAAGGTTGCAAATGAGCTGAAGAAACTGCATCCGAAAGTAAACCGCCTGAGAGCAATTTTGGGATTAGATGCTAAGAATGCTGCCATCATCACCAAAGATGCCGATATGAAACTGGCGGTTGAAGAAACCGTTTTGGGATCGTTATCGTTCAATGGACAGCGCTGTACGGCGATAAAGATAGTTTTTGTGCATCGCAGTATTGCACAGGCATTCCTGAAGAACCTCGATGAAGCCGTAGCCAAGCTAAAGGTCGGAATGCCGTGGGAGAAAGGCGTAAATCTCACTCCTCTTCCCGAGCCTCACAAGCCTGCTTACCTGAAAGAAGTAATAGACGATGCCATTGCGAACGGTGCTAAAGTCATCAATGAAAACGGGGGCTTGACGGAGGAAACTTTTGTGTATCCGGCAATTGTTTACCCGATCAACAGCAAAATGAAGCTATATCGCGAAGAGCAGTTTGGACCAGTTATTCCGGTAATTCCGTTCGATGATCTGGAAGAACCAATTGAGTATTTGATCGAGTCCACCCACGGTCAGCAGGTGAGTGTGTTTAGCAATAATCCTGATGTAATTGCCTCATTAATAGATCCGCTTGTGAACCAGGTTAGCCGCGTGAATATCAACTGCCAGTGCCAGCGTGGGCCAGATGTTTTTCCTTTCACAGGAAGAAAGGACAGCGCCGAAGGTACCTTATCAGTAGTTGATGCACTGCGTTCATTCTCTATCCGTTCGCTGGTTGCTACCAAACTGAACGAAAACAACAAACATCTCCTCAACGAGATCATAGAAGATAACAACTCTAATTTCCTGAGCACTAAGTACATCTTCTAAGTACGTCTTCTAAAAGATAAAGCGGCCGACACGTAAATGCGTCAGCCGCTTTTATTTCTCTTATCCTACCTGTTCTTCTTTATGGATCCTGAAGTTTTTCAAAATTTTAGGGATACAAGCCTTTTTGAAGTTTAAAGGCGTGTTTTCCATGCGTTTACAATTTTGTTACTTCTCGCTACATTTTTTGTAACGGATATAATACTTCTTGCAGACCTTGTATCTGCGAAACCTAACCAGTTTTTTACCTAAAACACCTACCTATGAAAAACATGTCCATGTCCGCCCTGGGCGCCTTATGCTTTTTTCCAAGAAAAGCAGCCTTTTCTTCATTCTGTCTTGGAGTTTTCTTCTGTCTTTTCAGCTGCAAAAAGCTAGTTAATGATGATGGCACCTTAACTGCAGCAGGGCAGAAAGGCATTTCTAAGAATTCAGCACTTACCGGTAAACCCAATGTATTGCTTATCGTGGTGGACGACCTGAGATATTGGTCTATAAACCGCCTCTACGAAGATGCTGCAAATGAGCCTTCAGACCCCACTCATGGAAATCGTGGGGGGCTGAACAACATGGTTCCAAAAACGCCAAACATTGATGCTCTTATTGATGGAGGAAATGCGGTAACATTTACAAACGCCCATAGTGCAGCAGTAGAGTGCTGCCCATCGCGTACCGCATTTCTGTTCGGAAAGTACCCGCATCAGAGCGGCGTTTACAGAAATGGAAATCATTGGTGGACAGCAGTAACAGACGCTAACGCACTAACAAAACAGTTTGTCCAGGATTCAAGATATAAGGTGTATGGGGCAGGAAAAATATTTCACGGCAACCCAGATGGGCAAGGCAAGTTCTTCAATGCTGCAAGTTCAACAACCTATGGCAACTTTATGGAAACCACGTCCGGAATTGGTACCGGAGGATATACAACCGTATCGCCAGCAATCAATAAAGTTGGATATGAGTTCCAGATCATCGACATAAATGCTGGTAAAAGTGATTTCAGCCTTAATATGGCAGATAATGTTACCGAAGATGCCAAGGCAGTTACCTTCTGCATCAACAAAATGAAATCCGTAGCAGACGCAAATGCCGGGCTTACGGAAGCTAATAAGTCCGCATTCTTTGTGGCTTGTGGCATCAGGCGGCCGCACTCACCTTTGATAGTGCCCGACACGTATTTTAATTCAACCAATGCGGCAGTTACGCCCAAAGTGCTGCCGGCAGATACTAACTCGCTACCCGCAAGAGCTCAATTCCTGATTAATAATAATCCCAACATTCCGCCGGATCAGTTGCGAACAAGCTACCAGAACGATTGGAACAATTACTTGAAAGCCTATTCTGCTGCAGTAAGTTATACTGATGCCCAGGTGGGCAGGCTAATAAACTACATCGATTCTGATCCTGAACTTAAGTTCAACACCATTATCATCCTGGTAAGCGATCATGGTTTCCATTTGGGAGATAAGCACCATACTAAGAAAACCACTTTGTATGAAGAGACAACGAGAATACCGATGGTTTGGCGAGTGCCCGGACAAGGTACAGGCAATCCGAAGTTCTGCAGAGTTCCGGTCGATCTAATGTCTATTTATCCAACTCTGATGGACTATTGCAATATAAGCAACTACCCGGCTATCTCGGGCCGTAATATCAGAGATTTGATAACAAACCCGGCAACTGCGCCAAGTACCGATCTAACCAGTCCGGATTTAGCTCTTACAGTTATGGACCAGAAATCCTCAACGATCCGGACTGTAAACTATCGCTTCATCCAATACAATGATGGGGGCTCTACAGGTCAGGATTCGGACAAAGAAGAAGTTTACAACCATGCCGGCACTGCCTATTCCTTTGATCCATGGGAGGCGAGAAACCTTCGCAGCCAAAATCCAACCTTTTTGACGGGGCTCCGTAACAAGAGAGAAGCTCGAATACAAACCTGGACTCCGATGATTGCGGGAACGCCATCAGATGAATAGATAGCAGCATCGATTCCTGAGTGCTCTGCACAAACTACCACTAACCTAATGATACCATGAAAAAAAAACTCGCTATCTGCGGCTTCGCCGCATCGGTGCTTCTGTCTTGTACAAAGGCACCTGTCGAGACCTCGGAGGCAATCTCGGGATCAGACAAAAACACCGCCACCACCTCGGCCATCTACACTGCCGGGTTAGGAACGCAAGAAACAATCCTTTTAAATGCCTGTGGTTACAATCCCCGCAACTATATGCTGGAGGAGCCCTATTCGCAGCCACACGATCCGGATCTGCAGCTCGGGCTTGTAAGTGCCAAGGCTAACTGCATCCGTTATCCGGGAGGAACCTTCGCGAACTATTGGGATTACAATAATGATCGTATGTTCCAGAAGGCTTCGACACACGATGCCGGCGGTTGGGTGACACTGGATAAGGTAAGCACAGACTTGAACGACAGTTTTAGAAAAAGGATAGATGCAGGTTTAGGAGCGTCGGACGGCATACTTAAAAACTCTGTAAATGACCTAAAGTATGCCGCAAAAGGTGGCACATCAGGCCAGGAGCTCAACGTGGTATTCCACATGAATATGGTTACGCCTGGAAAAGAGTTTTATGAGTCAGCTCAGGGTTGGAACCGGGCTGTTAACGGAACAGTTGGTTCGGCGGACTGGTATAAAATGCTTGATGACCGGTATGACCGGTTTAAGGGAATGTTGATGCGAGCAAAATCGGGGACAGATGCAATCCCAATCCGTTTCATAGAGCTCGGCAACGAATATTATTTCGATATAACTTATGTTGTTGAAGCGTTTCCAAATGGAGCTGCACACGGAACAGCAGCAAATTATATTGCTAATAAGCTTAAGACTGATACTGACCTGAATCTTTCCAGCAATATCAGAATTGCGGCTACCGCGAATTGTGTAACGGGTGGCGATACCAGAAGGCAGAACTGGAACAACTCACTGGCTTCTACGCTCGATAGGTCTAAAGTAGGCTTTGTAACCATGCACTCATATGAGGCATACAGCGAACCCGGTACTTATACCGAGTCGAGCTTTCAGAATGCTCTTGTAAACTGGTACCAAAGTGTGAACAGCAAGTTTGTGAACAGCGGTGCCGACGATAACTTCATTAAGGCTGCCAATCCGTGGCGTATTTGGTACACCGAAACCAACGCGAACTGGAACGGAGGTTTTGATGGCGACCCTTCGGGGGAAAAAGAATGGGGACAATCTTTGATCGAAGCCTATTCTGTAGTGCACCATTATGATCGTGGCAACGCTACTATTTATCTCCAGTTCCAGTTCAACAATCAAGTGAAACCAGATGCGGAGATAGTAGGCGGACGCCGGCTGTATAATCGGGCACTTGCGTTAAAACCGTTCATGGAAGCTACAAAAGATGCTACATCAGGAACGCGAATTGACTTCGGAGGCACCGGGATGCCGAAGTTGCCAGACAACACTAAAGCTGTAGTACAAGGCTATGTATTCAAAACTTCGGCAGGGGTGCCGCATGCTGTGCTCATCAACCTCTCAGGTACCGACAAACATGTAAACCTGGCTGCCAACATCTTTACATCGGCGGGTACACTCAATAAGGTTGGCTATAAAAACTCCCTTGGCTCAATAGATCCTGCAATTATCATAAACACTACCGATACCCGTGGCGATGTCACTCTGCCACCATATTCAGTAATTCATTTCTATCAATAACTAATGGTAACAATCCGGGCAAACCGGAGAATTAAACATCTAAGACTTAAGTATGAAAACAAAAATGTTAGGGCTTGTAGCCTGTGCCCTGCTGTTTCAGAACTGCAGCAAAGTGGGCGAAAATGTATCGGACGTGAATGGCGCCGGGAAGCAGACAGCCAGTGCTTTGGCCAGTTGTTACACAAATCCTTTGGACACCTCTTCTTTAGGCACCGGCGGCGACCCGTTTTGTATGAAGTACAATGGGACGTATTATATGTACCGCCCGCTTGATAACACCGTGGTTTACAATACCTCTACAGATCTGATCAACTGGACCGCTACGCAGACAGTGAGCTTCGCTAACGGTCCGTCGAGTGGGATATGGGCTCCGGAGGTACATCAGATCGGCTCTACGTTTTATCTGGTTTACGCAAACCCAAATGGTGTTAGCGGCGGCCGCGATATTATGGTTTGTAAAATGTCGAGCCCAACCAGTTGCGGAACGAACTCTCCTGTTAACATTGTCGGCAGCAACACTGCAGAGATATGTATTGATCCATCCGTTTACGAAGAAAATGGCCATTATTACCTGATCTGGAAAAATGTTGGCACCGGCACCGGCGACCATTCACGTATCCGGATCAGAGAGCTGAATGCTGCTAATGCAACCCAGTTCGCAAGTGGCTCTTCTCAATCAGTAATATTTCCGGACATTTCTACCAATCCGCTTAACAAAGAGCATCCTTTTATCCTGAGAGAAGGTTACACTTCTGGCGGAGTTAACAAGTTCCGTTACTATTTATTCTTTGATTCAGGTCAGGGAGATACCCAGGACTACAAAGTTGAGTATGCTACGTCAAGCTCGCTGTTAGGAACCTACACTTACAAAGGGACGCTGATGTCTAAAAACACCAACCGAGGCATTTACAGCATTGGCGGCCACTCTGTTGTAAGAGACGGAAGCAATTACCGCTGGATGGTATACCGGGGCAAGAGCGCACCTGATGATGGTTGGGATGGCCGCCGCCCACGCATTGACAGGTTGAGAATTGATGCTCTTAATAACACTGCTGACTGTGAGGCTACAACAACCCAGTCGGCATATTGCCCAGCCCCCTTATAACAATTACTATCTACCTATAAAGCAGAAAGCCCTGGCATGTGCCGGGGCTTTCTTGTTCTTATTTGTAAATAACTTCTACTTTTTAGCCTCTGCTGGCATCCAGTCGTCTGTGCGGAAAGGCGTGAGCGGCAGGCCGTCAGTTCCGTAAACATTAGCCTGGACCCAATCTGTAAAAGCGTATCGCACAGCAACAGGGTTCTTCACTTCAGGAGAAATCACCCGAATACCTGTGCTTGTGAAAGTTGCTTTAGCGGGATGAAATATTTTATCGCTGCCCGCCACTTCGAAGCCCACAGCGTCTCCGTTGGAATAAAACCCGGATGGTGCATCGTTGAATTTCAGCTCTGCTGTATCACTCTTAAACGTAACTGATTTAAATGTTGGGCTTTTGTAAGCCAGTCCCTTTTTTCCATACGTGTTTCCGAGTGCCCAATAAGCCAGCCTCTTTGCGATAGAAGTTTTATCGGGCGGGTGAATTGTTGCAGGGCTGCCTGCATCAGCACTTACAGCCATTCCCGAGTTCGGGATTTTAGCCATCGCCTTGTACTGTGCTTCCTGCAAAAATGGAACTAACTCCTTCCCGGCTGGATATTTAAACGGAGCTATTTGAACATAATAAAAAGGGAATTCGCCCACTTTCCAGAGCTTACGCCACTCAGAAACCATGTTCGCCATTAAGGCATCGTACTCAAATGGCTTATTACGGTTAGCCTCACCCTGGTACCACAAAGCACCCTTTATCCTGTAATTGAGCAGCGGGTTGATCATTGCATTGAACAACATAGTTGGGGCAGAGGCTTTAGCTTTGGTATCATTTTCATCAGGAACTTTATAGTCCGGAAAATCTGCAAGACTGGCTTTATCCATCCAGCTGATGATATTTGTGCCGCCCCAGTTTGATTCAATCATCCCGACAGGAACATGCAACTGCTGCTGCAGGATCTTTGCAAACTGATATCCAACGGCACTAAATTCCTTAACACTTTCGGCAGTGCTTTTCTCCCATGTTGCATCAGCATTGGCCAGAGGTTTGGCAGATGCAGCTCGTTTAACACGGAACAAGCGGATCGGGTAATTTTCCGCATCAAGGAGCAAATCGTTCGAGTTAAATATCGGCTGATTCAAATATCCTTTCACAGGAATTTCCATATTCGACTGGCCCGAGCAGAGCCATACTTCCCCGATCAGCACATCTTTCAGCACAAGCTTTTCGCCATCGCTGAAAGTGATTTGGTAAGGGCCACCCGCTGAAGGCGTTTTCACCATCGCGGTAAACTCGCCGGATGCGTTTGAGTAAACCGTATATTTTTTATTATCCCACGATGTAGTGATGGTCAACGGGACAGTCTTTTTAGCGGTTCCCCACAACCTGACATCAGATTTTTGCTGGAGAACCATTCCGCTGTTGAGGATGTTTGGCAGTATAACTTTTGAGGACGCCTGCAAGGCTGTACACAGGATAGCCAGGAGCAGAAAGTAAGTTTTCTTCATGATTAGGATTATAAAAGCCGAATATAATTAGATTTAAAGATCTATAGTTAATCAGAGAATTGCTTTTGTGGCTTCGCTGATTACATTTATTCTTGTAACACCAATCGCTGTAAACTTAACATCATGAAAAAAGCCCTGCTTTCCATTGGCTCGCTTTTACTAGTATTTAGTTCGTTCGCACAACAGCCCGGCACGTTTAACGGGTTAGATATGAATCTTGGCAATCTGTCCAGGTTATCTGATGCGCAAAGCCGCTCCATAAGCCCCGAGAACTTTACAGGAGAAAAAGGAAAGGGCGGGATGGCTGATCCGGTAAAAGACAAGGACAAGAAAAACGCCGCCAACGCTTCTAACGCCGCCCGCGATCTCGGCTTGGGTTGGAAGGTTAATCCATACATCAATATCAGTGCAGGCGAAACTATCACGATAGCCGAAATGGCTGGTCCCGGTGCCGTTCAGCACATCTGGATGACTCCCACCGGCAACTGGAGAAATTCAATTATCCGCTTTTATTGGGATGACGAGAAAGAGCCATCTATTGAATCGCCGGTAGGAGCTTTTTTCGGAATGGGCTGGAATGCTTATGCTCCATTGAATTCGCTGGCAGTTACCGTAAATCCGGGAAGTGCGTTTAATTGTTACTGGAAAATGCCTTTCAGGAAGAGATGCCGCATCACCATGGAAAACATAGATGAAACACCAATGCGCCTGTATTATCAGGTTGATTATACGCTTACTTCAATCGGTGAAGATGAAGCTTACTTCCACGCACAGTATCGCCGGTCAAACCCGACTGAAGGCTCCATACACACTATTTTAGATGGGGTAAAAGGTAAAGGGCAGTACGTGGGTGTGTACATGGGTTTTGGCGCTCATAATAACGGCTGGTGGGGAGAAGGCGAAATCAAGTTCTTCATGGATGGCGATACCAAATTCCCGACAATCATCGGCACTGGAACAGAAGATTATTTCTGCGGCTCGTATGATTTCGACACGAAAAAGAAGAATGCGGCCGGCGTTGAGGAAGTGAATTATACAGAGTATTCAACTGCGTATGCAGGTTTGCATCAGGTAATCAGGGGCGATCAGCATTACCAGGTGATGCAACGTTTTGGCATGTACCGCTGGCATATCCTGGATCCGATCCGTTTCGATAAAGATTTGAAAATAACCATTCAGGATCTGGGCTGGCGTGCGGGAAAGCGCTACTTGCCACAGAGATCAGACATTTTCACAGTAGCCTACTGGTATCAGCGGGAGCCGCATGCCCGTTTCCCGAAGATGCTGACAAGAGACGAGCTGGAGATAAATTAAACTTTAATAATCTTACCGGTTACCGGACATTGCGAGAATGGAGAAATCAGTATCTTTATTGTACTAACCTTATAAACAGATGAAAACAACTCTCCTTTCAATTATCCTGCTGCTTGCAATTCCGGTTGTAAGTTCTGCTCAGTCGAACATGGCAAAGCAGAAAATTCAGCGCTCTGGACAGGATAATACTTCACGAAAAAACGCCCAAACGCCTGAAGAGCGGGCAGCCAAACTCACCACAATGTTGGGTGAACGATTGAATCTAACAGACGATCAAAAAGACAAGATTTATGAGATAAGCCTGGTGGACGCCCGGCGCTTTGAAGAAGAGCAAAAACATGCCGGAAAGAAGTCGGATGACAAACCGGTTTTTGAAAGCAGCGATGCTGCGATTATGGATGTGCTAACAGAGAAGCAAAAAGAGAAATATAAAAAGGTGGATGCCCGAAAAGACCAGGAACGAAATGATTCCAAGCAGGAGAAAAACGTATTCGACAGGTCGCAGGAGAAAAGGCGGAAGTTGTAGGGCCCTCCGCACTCTACTAATAGTAAACCACCATTCATTTATGAAACAAATCTGTCTTTTCATTCTACTGATAATTGGGAATACTGCAGTCTCCCAAACCACGGCGATCCGACCGACATCGCCTAAAAGCGTAATTATAGCAATGGCGACCCTTCCCGGATTTGGTCCCGCAGGCGATCATAACTTCGGAATTGGAGATCTTAGTCAAACGAGTACAGATGAATTGATTGGTTACCCTTCCTCACGGAATGCTCCTGTATTATCGAAATCGAAGGAGTATTACTTTGTACTTGACCCATTTCAACTTGCATACCAAAATTGTCGAGCTGGAATTTCTTCCAAAGAATATTTTCTCAAAAGAGCTAATACGTGGAACTGGAATTTATCTGATACAGTGTATTTATCAAAAAAGCCAATCAAGGTCGGGTTTCACATTTTGGCGGGCTTAGATTCTTTAAATCGGTTTGTTTATTGTGCTGACGCTAACAACAATAACGACTATTCGGACGACGCGATATTACCACTTCTTCCAAAGGGACGTTACGCTGACGCAATTGTCTCGACTTCTGTGCCGGTCGCTTTCGATTATTATTTGGGTGGCGAGATTCATAATGAGAAGTTACTGTGCAACATTTCGGGAAGTTCCAGTTCAAATATTAGCTTTGGCTTTCCGCAGTTCAGATACCACAAGTTTAAGGTCGATGGCGAATCGTATTTGCTTGCTGCTGAAATTGATCCAAACGGAAAAATGATATACCTTGTTCCGGACCAACCTAATTTTTCGTCGATGGGTTTAAACAAAGCCATAAAGCTCAATCAGCACCTAACTATTAACGGCAAGGACTTTATTTTCAAATCATCACGTGGGCTGG
Source organism: Sphingobacteriaceae bacterium (assembly GCA_029266635.1). GTDB lineage: Bacteria > Bacteroidota > Bacteroidia > Sphingobacteriales > Sphingobacteriaceae > JAQSWM01. Next base: position 113,283 of record JAQSWM010000005.1, read on the forward strand.
GCAACCAAATCGTGTTGGAAGGACAGGATATCGATGGTTACGAACCTGTGATTGTCAAATCCCCAAAAGCCGCTTCAGTAAAATCGAACAATACTGTGTCGGCTCAGACTGGGTTCAGAGCACCCGAAATAAAGGGTAAACTCATCAATGGCAAGACCGGAGGCGAAATGCTATCCCTCTCTCAACTTAAAGGAAAGTATGTTTTTGTGGATTTTTGGAGTACTACTTGCATTCCTTGCATTGCAGAGTTTCCCAATATCAAGAAAGCCTATGGCATGTTCGGAAGGGATAAGTTCGAAATAATCGGCGTTGTTGATGAGCGGCAAACTGGAAAGACGGTTGCATTAATATCTAAACATAATGCAAACTGGCCAACAATGCTGGTTGGTGCAGGTACGGTGACCACAGGCTACAATATATACAGCTATCCAACTTCGTTCCTGATAGATCCAGATGGCTATATTGTTGCTCAGGATCTTAGAGGGGAAGAGCTCGTTAATTTTTTATCTGCTAAAATAGTGGGCAAATAAGCTAGGTTTAGTCATCGCTGTTCGACATGTTCCGACGGGCATGCCGAACAACAGATAGAGGATTTGCAATCCAGTTAACGCCCTGAAAATGCTGCTATAAAAGTGGCTTGCATATCGCATTAAGGATCAACACGGGCAGCACTTCACATGCACGGTACATCAATGGGCAGATGTTTCACGAGAGACTAACTCTATTCCATCGCCTCAACCCTCATCCCCACATCACTGATCTCCTGCAAAGGATTGTCACGCATGTTTTGTTCAAAAGAAAAGGTGTAGGTGCCCGTAGCGGGGAACTTGTAATTCTCTTTGAAAGGCAATTGGTAGGTATATAAATCTCCTGAGCCTTTGCCCAGCCATTCGCCGTCGGGATAGGCAAGTTGAAATTCCTTTCGGATGGTTTCCGGTTTCATGCCCGGCCCGCTTTGGTGAATAAGAACGAAGATGTTGGAATACTTGTAATCCGCCGTGTGCCGGAGGTTTAAAAACAGCTTGTAGGCTTTAGAATTATCCTCAATCTTAACCGGTATTTTGATCTTGTTGATGTAGCTCCATTTATAGCCGCTTACAACCTGGTTTGTGTCCACCACAGCATTGTCGTTGCAGGAAGCGATTAACAATGCCAGCGCTACAAAGCCGTATTTAACCAAATGCTTCAACATTATTCGGTCGGCTTTGGGCGGTTAGGTTTAAACCTGCGGTTATTTCTGTTCCTGTTCGGATTGTTGTTTCCTTGTGGAGCCTGAGCATTTCCCTCTGCTTGCTGTTTATTTGGCTGCGCTTGCCCTTGCTGTTTATCAGCGTTAGGATTTTGAGGCCGTGGCTGCTGCTGAGGGCGGGGTCCGGCGTTTTGCGGCTTTTGAGGCTGACCCTGATTCTGCTGTCCACCGCCTTGCTGCCGGTTTTTATTGCGGTTTTTGTTGTTATTCTTGTTGCGGTTACGATCGTCGAGGCGGGTGAGGCTATCCTGCCCAACTACATTTTCGTAATCCAAAACCTTTTCAGCTTCTTTCGTAGCCAGGTCTTCGGCGAGTTCACGTAAATTATCAGGCCTTACGCCTTCCCTGTTCATTTTCTGGATTTCTTTTACCCGGTTCACCGGTAGCGGTATCCAGTTTTCATCGCCAGGATAGGCAAACCACATCATTTTTTTGAAAATATCAGTTTTAAGCAACCGGGCCGTCCCAACAACCGTTTCAAGCCGGTCTACATTGTCTGGAATGTCTTTCAAGGCATCCATGTACGTATCCAGCTCGTAGTTGAGGCAGCACTTCAGTTTACCACATTGCCCAGCGAGTTTCAGGGTGTTTAGAGAAAGGTTTTGATAGCGTGCTGCTGATGTAGATACAGTTTTAAAATCCGTAAGCCAGGTTGAGCAGCACAGTTCACGTCCGCAGGAGCCAATCCCGCCCAGGCGGCTCGCTTCCTGGCGCATACCGATCTGCCGCATCTCAATCCGGATGCGGAAATCAGAAGCCATTCGCTTGATCAGCTCCCTGAAATCCACACGGCCTTCGGCAGTGTAGTAAAATGTTGCTTTGGTTTTATCGCCCTGGTAATCTACATCGCTCAGCTTCATCGACAAGCCAAGTTCTATGGCTAGTTTGCGTGCCCGGTGCATGGTCTCCCATTCCGCATCTTTGGCAGCTTTCCATTTGTCAACATCGGCTGGTGTTGCCCTGCGATAAATCTTCTTGGTAATATCTTCCAGTTTGAGATGCTTCTTTTTGATCTGCATCCTCACCAGCTCTCCGGTAAGAGAAATATGGCCAATATCGTAGCCCCCGGTAGTGGTTTCTACCGCGACTAATTCTCCGTTTTCAAGGTAAAGGTGTTCGTGGTTGATGTAAAAATCCTTCCGTGAACCTTTAAATTTTACCTCCACAATATTGAAGGCTTTATAGTTGGATGGCATGTCCATATTCGACAGCCAGTCGTAAACATCTAATTTGCTGCAGCCATTGGTAAGGCAAGAGCCATTACTTTTACAGCCCGCAGGGGCACAACCGCCTGTTGAGCAACTTCCACATCCCATTAATTTATATATTGAGTCCCGTTGGTTAGCGGGAGCGTATTAAACTTTAAAATTTTTATAAACTGTAAAGATACATCTAAAAATAAAATCCGCGGATTGGCATTCCGTTCCACGTGATAATGTGACTTTTCCATTTCATTGGCCAGCGCTTCGGCTTTCGCCAAATCTATAGTTGCGCTAAACTTCCTGATAAATTCTGCTTCGGCAGTTTGCAAATGCACTAATTGGTTTGCGCCGCTAAGTACCATGAGGCTTTCCCGGATCAATTTTATGCCGTAGCGCAGCAGGTTTTTTTGGTTCTCTCGGCCGAGCTTTGCTAATGTATCAACAAAATCGATTACTTGTATCACCTGATTGCCAAAACACATGCGCATCCAGTTCACAAACAGCTCAAAGTTGTTGTTAATCTCGCCGGCGAGGATGGTTTGAGCCGCTTGCAAATTGCCTTCGCTTAAGTAGGCAATCTGCGCTGCCCTGGCTTCGTCTAAATGATGGCTTTCCATCAAAAAAGATTTCACTTCTTGATCAGCAAGCCTGCCGATTTTCACCAGTTGCGTTCGCGAGAGAATGGTGTTCAGTATCTGATCCTGATTTTGCGCTACGAGCAGGAACAAGGTTTTTTGTTGCGGTTCCTCGATGACTTTCAAGAGCGTATTGCCTTCTTTGTCGAGATACTCGGGGAGCCACATGATGAGCACTTTGTACTCGGCCTCAAAAGGCTTAAGGCTTAGTTTCTGAATAATCTGATGGCATTCGGCGATGTTGATGTTTGCCTGTTTATTTTCAGCTTCGAGTTGGTTGCGCCATTCATCAAGGTTTAGGTACGGATTGGCTAAAAATGCTTCCCGCCACTCGGCAGCAAAAGTGGTCGCGGTATCTTCTTTGTGCTTGGCGAAGAAAGGGTAGGAAAAATGCAGATCGGGATGGATGAGCTTTTGGTACTTGCGGCAGGAAGAGCATTCGCCGCAACTGTCGTTGGGCTGCTTGTCCTGACAGGAAATGTACTGAGCATAAGCCAGCGCAAGTGGCAAACTACCCGAGCCTTCCGGTCCTAAAAAAAGCTGCGCATGGCTAACGCGGCTTTCTTTTACAGTTTGAATAAGATGTTGTTTTACGCTTTCCTGCCCGATTATATCCCTGAATTGCATGGTGCAAAATAAGTAATTAGTAGTAGGTATTGAGTATTGGGATGATACCTTAACTTTGACAAATGTCCCACTACCCACATCTCAATACCCAATACTCGCCATGCCTCGCTTAATGGCTTTCGATTACGGCACGAAGCGCATTGGCATTGCGGTTACGGATCCATTGCAGATTATTGCTACGGGTCTGGAAACCGTACATCCGAAAGATATTATTGAATATCTGAAGAAGTATATGCTTGCTGAGCCGGTGGAAATGTTCATCGTGGGCGAGCCCAGGCAGATGGACGGGAGCGAATCGCAGTCGGCGGCGCATGTGCGGGGCTTTATCACCATCCTGAAAAAGAACTTCCCACAAATCCCTGTTGAAACCATCGACGAGCGGTTTACTTCAAAAATGGCTTCAGCTACAATCGCTCAAAGCGGATTCAAAAAATCGGACCGGCAAAACAAGGAGCGGGTTGATACAATTTCGGCAACAATCATCCTCCAATCTCACATGGAAAGAAGATCATTATAAGTTGATCCTCAGGATATTGCCTTAGCTCTTGACCCATCAAAATCAAATTGCCTATCTTTGCCGCCCATGGAAATGATAAGCGATGCAATTCAGGCTTACCTGGAGCAACATTGTGATCAGGAGCCACCACTGCTCAGCCATATAAACCGGCAAACCCACCTCAAGGTGCCCATGCCCCGAATGCTTTCAGGACATTATCAGGGGCGGGTTTTAAGCATGCTGAGCAAAATGCTTCAACCTAACCGCATACTTGAGGTTGGTACTTATACCGGGTACGCCACAATCTGCCTCGCAGAAGGCCTTCAGGTTAATGGGCTTATTCACACCATCGATATCAACGAAGAACTTGCGGAACGGGTTAAAACCTTTTTTGCAGAATCTCAGTATAAGGACCAGATTAAATTTCACATTGGAAGTGGTGAAAACATCATCCCGCAAATAGACGAGGTTTTCGACCTTGTTTTTATTGATGCGGATAAGAAGAATAATGAGATTTATTACGACCTTGTTTTTGATAAGGTTAGACAGGGGGGATTGATAATAGTTGATAACGTGCTCTGGAGCGGCAAAGTTGTGGCCGAAGAGAACGATAAAGACACTGTTGTTATTCGAAATTTTAATGAGAAGATAATTAACGACCATCGGGTGGAGAAACTTATCCTGCCCATTCGGGATGGTTTATTGCTAATTCTTAAAATTTGATATGCTAAAACGATTGATCACAGTATGCCTGATTTGCATGTCGGGAGCAGCATTTGGGCAGTCGGCAGCTTCAAAGTACATTGAAAAGTACAAGGAAGAAGCCATCAAAAAAATGAATGAGTATGGTGTTCCAGCCAGCGTTATTTTGGGGGTTGCCATTCACGAGTCGGGCAGCGGCACCAGCAAAATTGCCAAGTATCTGAATAATCATTTTGGCAAAAAGGGTAAAAACGACAGCAAAGAGATCAAATCTGCTTACAAGGGTTATGATAGTGTGGAAGAATCGTACGATGATTTCATCACTACTCTGAAAAGCCATGCCCAGTTTAACAAGCTGTTTGATAAATATGCAGTTTACGATTATAAAAACTGGGCACTAGGGATTCAGCGGGGTGGGTACGCGGCAAGCAAAACGTGGGCAAGCCAGGTGCTGGCCATCATAAATTATTATCATTTATACCAGTATGATAAACCGAAGCCAGTAGATAAACTCGCTTACATAAAGCCTGTAGGTTCTCAGACTGATGGTGAAGAAAATGTCGTTTACAAGGTAAAAAAAGGCGATACCCTGAACGCAATCGCCAAGAAGTTTAACACTACGGTAAATTCCATCCGGGATAAAAACGAAATCACAGGCAGCAACCTGAGCATCGGGCAACAGTTAAAGTTATAAATGAGAATAAAAAACTACCTGCTACTACTTTCTTGTGTTACCCTGCTTGCATCTTGCAGCAAAAAGATTATCCAGCAAAAAACATCGCCGCCGACAAAAACCACTGAGCAGCCAAAACCCGCGACCCAGGCAAAACCTCAGGTTATCACTGATAATGTGCTGGTAAAGAAATATACTGCACTGGATTACATTGACCGGTTTAAAGACATTTCCATCTCCGAGATGAATCAGTACGGCATTCCCGCCAGCATTACCCTGGCACAAGGGCTGCTTGAATCCGGCAACGGAAATGGCTCGCTCGCCCGCGAGGCAAATAATCACTTCGGCATAAAATGCAACGTGGATTGGAAGGGCAAAACCATCCTGAAGGATGATGACATGAAGGATGATTGTTTCAGGGTTTACAACTCTCCGGAAGAATCCTTCCGCGACCACTCTGAATTTTTGAAAAGGAAACGATATTCAGCTTTGTTCGAGCTTGATAAAAACGATTATAAGGGTTGGGCTTACGGCTTGAAGCAGGCTGGCTATGCCACAAATCCGCAATACGCTGAGTTATTAATCAGCATCATTGATCGCTACGATTTAACTCAGTACGATAAAGGCGAACGGAAGATCGAAAAGATTAAGCGGGAAGACAAAGTACTTGCTGAAATCACAAAAGAAATCCCACAGGAGGCTAAAAAAGAAGAGGCAAAGGCGCCGGTAGCCATGAAAATCTACGAGGTTAAGCAAGGCGATACACTTTACTCCATCAGCAAGCGTTTTGCTATTACTACCAACGATTTAAGGATATTGAACAACATTCAGGGAGACGATGTAAAACTTGGACAGTTGCTCTTGGTATCTAAATAACCCGAGTTAAAAAAGGTTAAAAGCCCCAAACACCGCCCTTGCTTTCGTTCCTATAATTTAAATTGGGCCGTATAATGCATAACCTTTTGAAAACAGCTCTTGCCATTGTCTTTTTTATTGCCTGCTTTCTTCCCAGGCTCTTCGCTCAGCAAACCGTGCAGGGAGTAGTATTTGATCGCGATAGCAAACAGCGGCTCACGAGGGTTTACATTTACAACACCCGCACTCATAAAGGTTTTTATAACAATAGCCGGGGCGAGTTCTTTACTGACGCAGCCAAAGGCGACACGCTGGTTGCGGCGCTTCAGGGATATCATGTGGACACCGCAACGGTCAAGTCGGAAAGCTCGGTGGTTATTTATCTGAAGAGGAGCAGTATCGTGCTGAAAGATGTGAGCGTGACAGACACCACGAGATCGCCAAGGTCAGTGCTGGAGAATAACAAAAAGGAGTACGATGAAATCTACCGGAAGGGCAATGACAAGGACCTGTTAAAAATTGGCGGAGGCAATAATGTCGGCGTAGGCTTGAGCATTGATGCGCTTTGGAGCCTGTTCAGCCGCGAAGGGAAAAATGCACGCTATTTACAGCAAATCCTGGAGCGTGACTATCGTGAGGCTATGATAGATTATCGCTATACCAAAACACTTGTAGGCAAAACTACTTCTTTAACCGGCAAGGCGCTGGAGGATTTTATGCATCAATACAGGCCAAGCTATTACTTCATCGTGGAGGCAAATGATTACATGCTGATCAACTTCATCCGTTCCAGCTACCAGAAATATCTGCAAAACCCAGCTGCCCGCCGGCTTCCTTCCCTCGGTACACCGCGATGAAATTCCCAATTGTACATTTTCCGAGGCTCAAGGTAAATGGCATGGCTTTGTTCCCTTTTATTCTCGTAGGCAGTAGGGAGTCTAAAAAGGATGCCGTGCTCATTAACCACGAAAAGATCCATCTATGGCAGCAGATTGAGCTCTTAATATTGCCATTTTATCTTCTTTATGCTCTCAACTACCTGTACAACCGTTTCAGGTTTAAAGATCATTATTCTGCTTATATGAACATCGTTTTTGAAAAAGAAGCTTACGCTCATGAGGCAGATTTAAGCTATTTGTCACAAAGAAAATTCATGGGCTGGATTGGTTTCCTTTAGCTAACGGGCTATTTTTGCGTTTCTTTGTACGTGCTATGGCAATAACGCGGCTTGCGCTTCTATTTATTTTCACCTGGTTCTTTTTTCCAGCTCTTGCCCAGGATAGAGATGCTGATACTGTTAAAAGAGAATACGAGGTACTCTATCCACATGCAGATACTGTGCTGGTTTCTTCGCGTTCGAACCCTCGCATGCGGCCAGTGAAAGTCCCTGGGATTGGCATTGTCAAGAAGGCAAATTACTGGCGCACCTGGCTGTCTTTCGGCGTTAATGTTAATCAGGGGGCATTTAGCAATAACTGGAGCGGGGGTGGAGTAAACTCATTAGCCCTTGGCGGGATTTTCAATTATAAAACTGATTACACAAGAGACGATAAGAATTATGTTACGGAGATAATTCTTCAGTATGGGAAGCTGAAGAACAAAGATCAGCTGGAGCGAAAAACCACTGACCGTATATTCTGGGACCACAAAGTGGGGCTTAAGCTATCAAAAAGCTGGAACTTCTTTGGTTCATTAAACTTTGAGTCGCAGTTCGACAAAGGTTACTCGTATAGCAAAAACAAGGCTGGCGATGAGGTGAGGACTTTAATATCGAGGTTTATGTCGCCTGGGTATCTGACTGAATCGCTTGGATTTGAGTACAAGCCAAATAAATCTTTTTGGTTGCGGATAGGCACTGGCACAGCCCGGCAAACCTTCGTTTTGGATACAGCTCTTCAAAAACCAAACAACAAAAATTTTGGGGTCCCGAAAGGCAATCACTTCAGGAACGAGCTGGCTTTTCAGCTAGTAACAAATCTCGAAAGAGAAATTATGCCCAACCTTGGTCTAAAAAGCCGCTACACAATGTTTGCGAATTATGAGAAGCTTGGCAATATCGATCAACGTTTAGATCTTACATTAAATGCTAAAGTGAATAAGCTCATCAACGTAAGCTTATCAGGCATAGCTATTTACGATGATGACGCCAGCAACAAAATCCAGGCGAGCCAGTCGCTTGCTCTCGGCATCATGTTTAAAATTGCTCCCACAAAATAAAAAGCCGCCTTTGTGGGGCAGCTCCTATTATTATTAATCATTTTTTGTTAAGAGATATTTCAGATGAAGGTGTATGAAGCCTTTTGCACTGAATAAAGAACGCTTATCTTTCTCTCAACAGATACAACGATAAGTTTGTAAATCTTGAATTGCTAACGCGATGGTTGTTTCTTTTTTAATTGCAGATAATCCAGGTAGTACAGCACTTTGAACGACAGACTGTTGTTTTGAGGCGAATTCAGGATCTCGTCGAGGTTTTGGCGATATCCCGGATGTGCCTGCGTGGCACTTACAAATGAGGCGTCTTTCCAGGCTATGCTGAACTCGCTGCCGGGAGAAAATTGCCACTTGTAAACCATATCAATGTTGAATGTATTTAGGTTCCTGTCGGCATTGGCGATGGTAGTAGTGGTTGGTGCCAGGCTTCCGTCCGCCTGAAGATTATAGAAATCCTTGTTCTTGCGGCTTGACCAATAATGCCTCGCGACCAGCGTGATGCCCATCCTTGTGTTGAACGTGTAATTAGCATCTAAAGAGTTCTCTATCGTGTGGCGATCGAACCTTGAGAAAATTACCTGGTTTCCCGATTTGCCCGCCCAGCCTGCGGAATTGTAGTCTGGGCTGTAGGATACATCGTTGCCAATTTTGAACTTGTTGCTGATTCTTAGATTCTGATAAAAGCCTACATCAAAGCCATTCCCATTGAAGCGTCTGGATTCACCATAGTACGAATACACGCCGACACTATATCGTTTGGTATGGTTTGAATTGATTTCGACGCCTGCACTCCATTGTGATAAGTCTTTGTAAATTGAACCATTTCTCGCCTCATAAAAATCGTTTGACGAAGGCCTGAGTTCCGTATTGGCATTGATTGACCACAAGTTTTTAAATTGAACGTATAGGCCATTATATATCCCAAAACTTTGATAAGTCATAGGTTTAAGGCGTTGCGAATAGCGCACCTGCATATAAGTGTGAAACTCATTGAAGTGTTTACCTTTATAAAGGTTCATCTCCGCGAATACAGAGTTGTTAAAGAAGTTCCGTTCGTTCATGATGCTGAGATCATTATCGTTGTACTTCGTATCAGTTAATACTTGCAGATAATTGTACACGAACTTTCCACTCTGTTTCCCGAACTTCAAATCATAACTATAACCTGTTTGGCCTGGTGTTAAAACATTCCCCGACAGGTTGCTCACTCTGCCTGTTCCTTTGATGTTCCAGATATTTTTCTTGTCACTCACGTCAAACTGCACAGCCGACACGTTGGCGTCGTAAGCCGATCCCTGACGTAGCACGTTTGTATTGATAAAGCTGACGGAAGAGTTGTTCTTCAAAGACTGATCAAATACAACGATGTTATAATTGGTGAGAGGCTGATTTTCCACCAGCCGCTCGTTTCCCTGGGCATCCCGCACGATAGCATTCATGCGATTTGTAACGGCATTGAATACCCCTATCCCAAGCCCTTTGGCTGTACGGCCAGATACCTTAGTGGCGTTTAAGAGTTTTCCCTCTGTTGGCGCTTCGATTACGGTTTCTCCAGGCTGGAGCGCCAGGTTGTTAAAATATGCTGGATTTGATCCAACCCGACGAGAGTAGAATAAGTTTCCTTTGCTAAATAGCTCAGTTCCTTCAGTAAAAAACTGGCGGTTTTCATTGTATTGCACTTCAAATGGCGACAGGTTTAGCACCTGCCTGTCAGACTGCACCTGCCCAAAGTCAGGGACAAGTGTCATGTCCAGCGTAAAGCTTTGATTGATTCCGTACTTAATGTCCATTCCGCCGTTGAATGTGCCTGTTGTGTTCTTTACTCCGGGAAGGTTGTATGGATAGTTGTTCACGTAGCTTGAGATGTAAGGAGAAACCGACAGCCGCAGAGGCGACTCAATGTTCTGGATGTTAGTCAGCTCTCCACCTTGATTGATGAAACCGTTTTGTGTTGGGTCGAGCGGGTTCCAAAAGGATTGTTGCTGAGTTTTGAACCGCTTCCTGATAAAGTTAACTCCCCAGGTTTGAATGTCTTTGCTGGAGAAGCGAAGGGCTGAATATGGAATTCTAAATTCAGCCGACCATCCATCATTGTTTATTTTAACGTTGCTGAACCAAACGGCATCCCAGTTATCATCCTCACCGCCAACCTGCGAATACTTTGCGTCAAACTGCGAGCCGGCTGCTGTGATAAAGAAGCCGTTTCCGTTGATCTTATCCAGATACGGATCGAAAACAACCCCGAAAAAGTCAGCGTTTCCAACTTGGTCACGTGGCACAATTTCTCTTGCTATGCTGTCAGGATTAGCCTCGTGCATGTATGCAGCTACGTAAATTGCGGTGTTATCATATAGAACACGCACTTCCGTTTGCTGTCCTGGTGCCTCTTTCCTGCCGGGAGCAGGCCTAAGTTCCGTAAAGTCTGTAGCAACTTCAGCACTTTTCCATGCTTCATCGTTTAGATCTCCGTCTATTTTTATGTTCAGGTCAGTGCGGATAGCCCTTAATTGCCTGACCGGTTTTTGCGCATATGTGGTTAAACTTAGCCCCGCTAAGCTTAATATAGTGAGTAAATAAGTCTTCATACCTTTTGCATATGACGCATTGTATTTGGTTTGGTTACACAGTTTTTGATTATTTCGGGCCGCGGGCTGCCAGAATTTTTAAAGCTTTAAGCTTTAAAATCATAAATTTGCGCCTTAAAAGCTGATTATTACGATGTTTGAGAATTTACAGGATAAACTTGACAGGGCGTTTAAAGTATTAAAAGGGCAGGGTACAATCACTGAGATCAACGTGGCTGAAACCATGAAAGAGATCAGGAAAGCGCTGCTGGATGCCGACGTAAATTATAAGACTGCAAAGGCTTTTACGGATGATGTAAAGGAGAAAGCGCTCGGGGAAAACGTTCTTACAGCAGTTTCGCCGGGGCAGTTGCTTACCAAAATCATGAACGATGAGCTGGCTGCGCTGATGGGCGGTACAGCTACTGAAGTTTCACTTTCTGCTAATCCAACTATAATCCTGATTGCGGGCTTAAACGGTGCGGGTAAAACCACCTTCTCCGGTAAGCTTGCCAACTTCATAAAAACCCAAAAAGGTCGCAAGCCTCTGTTGGTTGCCGGGGATGTTTACAGGCCTGCTGCGATAGACCAGTTGCAGGTACTCGGAGGTCAGATCGGCGTTCCGGTGTATGCAAATCTTGAGTCAAAAGATCCTATCGCGATAGCAAATGAAGGTATCGCAGAAGCAAAAAGGAATGGCAATAATGTTGTGATCATTGACACTGCCGGTCGTCTCGCTATTGACGAGGAAATGATGAACGAGATTTCTGCTGTAAAAGCCAGCACCAATCCCGATGAAATTTTGTTCGTTGTTGATGCAATGACAGGTCAGGATGCAGTAAACACGGCCAAAGCCTTCAATGATCGTCTGGACTTTACCGGCGTTGTGCTCACCAAGCTTGATGGCGATACTCGTGGTGGTGCTGCGTTATCCATCAAATCTGTAGTAAACAAGCCTATCAAATTTATTGGTACCGGCGAGAAGATGGAAGCGCTGGATGTTTTCTATCCCGACAGGATGGCTTCCCGGATTTTGGGTATGGGCGATGTGGTTTCGTTGGTGGAGCGTGCGCAAATGCAGTTCGACGAGAAAGAAGCAGCCGAGCTACAAAAGAAAATCCGAAAGAATAAATTCGACTTCAACGACTTCATTGGTCAGATTCAGCAGATCAAAAAGATGGGGAACATGAAAGATTTGATGGGGATGATCCCGGGCGTTGGGAAGGCAATAAAAGACATTGATATTGACGACAATGCCTTCAAGCCAATTGAGTCTATCATCCGTTCTATGACTCCTCATGAACGTGAAAATCCCGACGTAATAAATCAAAGCCGCCGCGTGCGCATTGCCAAAGGCTCTGGCTGCGATATTACAGAAGTGAATAAGCTCATCAAGCAGTTCGATGATATGCGGAAAGTAATGAAGCAGTTTTCTAACCCAATGGCTGCCGCGAAGATGATGAAAGGCATGCCAAAAGTACCGTTCGGAAAAAGGTAACTCACTGCCAGCCTTAATTTTCACATATAACAACTAAACAAGATTATTGGTAACTTCCCACGCAATAAGCCTTGTTTGATGCCGGTAAAAACCTACGCCAGTGCCGTTTACGGAATTGAAGCTATCACAATCACGATAGAGGTTAACATTAGTTCCGGTACTAAGTATTTCATAGTTGGCTTGCCGGATAATGCTGTAAAGGAAAGCATGCTTCGGGTGGAGGCTGCCATTCAAACATCCGGCTACCGGATGCCAAGGCAAAAAATTGTGGTGAATCTGGCTCCTGCCGATATCCGCAAAGAAGGTTCAGCCTATGATCTGGCTATCGCGATCGGCATACTCGCCGCGTCGGGGCAAATAGAAGAAACACTGTTAGATAAGTTCGTGATTTTGGGAGAGGTTTCCCTTGATGGCGGATTACAGCCCGTGAAAGGAGCCTTGCCCATCGCCATTCAGGCACGAAAAGATGGCTTTAAAGGCGTGCTGCTGCCGAAAGCGAATGCCCGCGAAGCTGCCATCGTGAATGATCTCGAAGTTTATGGAGTGGAATCGCTCAGCGAAGTGGTTGAATTTATTAATGGCAAAACGAGCCTGGAGCGAACGCTTGTAAATACTCGCGACGAGTTCCTGCACAACATCAACAATTACGAAAGCGATTTCTCGGATGTGAAAGGGCAGGAGAATATCAAGCGAGCACTGGAAATAGCGGCTGCGGGTGGGCACAATGTCATTCTGATTGGTCCGCCGGGCGCAGGCAAAACAATGCTGGCCAAGCGCCTGCCAACCATTCTGCCGCCGTTAAACTTGTACGAAGCGCTTGATACCACAAAGATCCATTCCGTTGCCGGGAAGCTTGCTGCATCAGATTCGCTCATGACTGTGCGGCCATTCCGGTCGCCACACCACACCATTAGCGACGTGGCTCTTGTCGGCGGCGGCGTAAACCCGCAGCCCGGCGAAATCTCCCTGGCTCACAACGGTGTTCTGTTTCTCGATGAACTTCCGGAATTTAAACGCACGGTCCTGGAGGTGATGCGTCAGCCGCTGGAGGAGCGAAGGGTGACCATTTCACGAGCTCGCTTCAGCGTTGATTATCCCGCAAGCTTTATGCTGGTAGCATCCATGAATCCTTGCCCGTGCGGGTTTTACAATCATCCCGAAAAGGAATGTATTTGCGCACCGGGCGTGGTGCAGAAGTATTTGAGCAAAATTTCAGGACCACTGCTTGATCGTATTGACCTGCACGTAGAAGTTACGCCGGTTAACTTCAACGAATTGGCATCAGACAGGCTGGCGGAGAAAAGCGAGCAAATAAGAGAGCGGGTGATCAAAGCTCGTGATGTTCAGATCAAACGTTTTGAAGATAAAACAGATGTATTCAGTAATGCCCAGATGAGTCCGAAGACGGTGCGGGACATCTGTAAAATCACCGATGCAGGAAATGCACTTCTGAAGAAAGCAATGGAAAAGCTGGGGCTTAGCGCACGGGCTTATGATCGGATTTTAAAAGTCGCACGCACTATCGCTGATCTGGGAGGTAGTGAGGAAATAGAGATCGAGCACTTAGCAGAAGCTATACATTACCGAAGCTTAGACAGAGAAGGCTGGGCGGGATAGAGGTAGGTGGAAAACAAAAAAGCCAGACTTCTCTGGCTTTCTGATAACTTAATACATTCCTGATCCCCGGTCAGACCTTCCGCTTCCGTGCTCTCTGTCTCTGCGGTAGCTCGGCCCCTGATCCATATCCTCCGGTTTCACTCCCGAGAACTTCTGAATCCTCATAGTAAAGCTCATCATGAAATATCTGCCCAGACGGTTGCTCCGCGTATCGGTAGTTGTAATTCCGTTCACCGAACGTGATACACCTGCACTTTGGTTAAGCAGGTCGTAACCCTGCAGCCTTAATGTGCCACGCTTGCTTTTGAAGAATTGTTTCTCAAGATAAGTATTCAGGATAAATGGGTTTGCTGCAATTGAACCTGTGTAGCCCCTATTGAAGTTTTTGCTCAAATCTGTTCCTAAAACCAAAGTTTTCAAGAACGTTATACGCGTATCTGCGTTCAGAGCCCAGGTGGAAACATCCCGGTTCGTTGTTTGCAAAGTTTCTAATGAGTTGCGGGTCTGATTGTAAGAATAAGATGCAGACGGGTTAAACTCAATGTTATCGGTAGGATTTATCTGCATGCGCAGGCGCTGGGTGAGGACGAGGTTTTTGCCTTCGTTCTTTACGAAATCGCTAAACGACAAGTTGTTGCTGTAGTTAGCAGACCCGGAAAAGCCGAATACATATTTCTTCTGAGAGAAAGGGAGAGACAGCGAGTAGAACCCGAATAACGAGCTATATCCATCAGCGTTCAGGTACCTGGTTTCCTGGATCCGAGTCTTATTTTTTATTACCTGCACATTGTTGGTCACGATCTTATCATTGGTCAGATTGGCTGATACGTAAGTAAACAAAGTCC
Source organism: Sphingobacteriaceae bacterium (assembly GCA_029266635.1). GTDB lineage: Bacteria > Bacteroidota > Bacteroidia > Sphingobacteriales > Sphingobacteriaceae > JAQSWM01. The sequence goes on from JAQSWM010000005.1 coordinate 128,460, forward strand.
TGCCCGTCTGGAAGTCAGTTGTGTTGTACCTCAGGCTAAGGCCGTGGGTAAATTCCGCATCCAGGTTGGGGTTACCAATTATCGGATTGTTTGGGTTAGAGCGGTCGGCAACTGGTTGTATCTGTGAATAGTTGGGCTCGTTACTTCTGCCGTAATAGCTGATGTTAAGCTCTTTCGATCGTGAAAACTTGTAACTGAAACGTGCTATAGGGACAATATTAAAGCCGCTTCTATTGGAGCTTAGCCCAGTGCTCAATGAATTTCCTGTGAGTTCCGTTGGCTGGCCGCTTACACCTAATGAAATGTAATATTTAGCCTCCGTAAAGCGATAGTTCAAGCCGAAGTTGTTGGATGCAAACGAATAGTTGTACAAGTTGCTCAGCGAGTCTACACGTAAACCCGCTTTAGCTAAATCCCGGGTTTCACGAGAGTTATCATACTTGCTGAGGTTATAATCCCAGTTAAATTCCAAAGTGGATTTTTTTCCGATAGGTTCAATATAAGAGAACCTTGAAAAGGTGCTCCAACTTGAATTATCAGTATTAATAAGCTGATTTAGTACAGAGTCTTTTACGAAAGCTTCTGTGCCGAAGTCTGTGTAATGGCCGGTGAAATCAGTTTGCTGGCTGCCCTCAGTGCCCGATGTGCTTATTCCTGCGTATAAAGAAACGTTGCGGCGGGGCTTTTTAAAGCGGTGGTTATACAAAACAGTCGTCCCTACATTTGGGGTCTGAGTCAGGGCATCTGTTAGGGTGTTTTGCTTCAGGTTGTTGATCTGCGAATTGCCGATCTGCGAAACGAGAGAATTTCCATCTGATGTAGATTTACTGTAAGAAAAATATGGAGACACTTTCAGGTAATTAAGGGTGTCCACCTGGTATTCAAGGCTCCAGTTAAACCGGTGGTTGTTGCTTACAGAATTAGTATTATTGGTTTGGTTGCTGATGATATTGCCATCCCGGTACACGCTTTCCTGCAGCACATTCTGCAAAACGTCATTATCACGACTAAAGTAGCTGTAGCTGCCGTAAGAAGTAAGTTTTTTCCCCCATTGATCGCGGTAGTTTACGCCAATTGCACCTACGTTTGTTATCCCGTCGCTTCCGCCGAAACCGCTGCGGCTGCTGCTGCTGCCCCGGCTGCTCCTGTCGCTTCCGAAGAAACTGGAACTACCTGAGCTGCTGCTGCCCCTGCTGCTTCCCGATCCGCCACTGCCACCACTAAACAAGGAGGCATTCACATTATTCAAATTCGCCAAAAGTGAGATTTGCCTGGTATTGTTAAAATAATTCCCGTTTACCGAAGTCTGATAACGGTCGTCAGTTCCCGCACCCACCACCGCGTTGGCGAAAATCCCTTTATTCCGGTCGGGCCGGATGGTGATGTTTAATATTTTCTCGGAATCTCCGGTGCGGATGCCGGTTAAATTCGCCTGATCGCCATAGTCATCAATTACCTGAATTTTTTCGATGAGTTCTGCGGGCAGGTTCTTGGTAGCTGTTTGAACATCGCCTCCAAAATAATCCTTCCCGTTAACCCGTACCTTGGTTACTTCCTTTCCCTGAGCCGTTACGTTACCATCTTTGTCAACCTCTACGCCTGGAAGTTTTTTGATCAGGTCTTCGGTAACAGCATTTGGCTGAAGCTTGTAGTCAGACGCCCGATATTCTAAAGTATCTTCTTTCACAACCACAGATCGGGTAGCGTTAACCGTTACAGTTGCAAGCTGCTTGGATTCTTCTTTTAGCACAATCGGTTCAAGTTCAAGGGCACTTGTGCCATCATTGAACAAATATCTTCTGTTGAAAGACTGGTATCCAATGCTCGAAACCGAAATCACAAACTGAGAAACTTTCACATTCTTAAACGAGAAAGTTCCCGCAGCAGAGCTGATGGCCTGCATAGTGTCTTTAGCCGAGGTGAGTTTTACCGTAGCTCCGATAACCGTAGTTCCGGTTGAATCCTTCAACACGCCATTAACAGTTCTGCCGGTTTGCGCATATAGCGTTGAACAAACAAAGAGCAGTATTGCAGTATAAATTACTTTCATAAACAATGTCGGTTTATTAAATTAGAGCAAACCGAAGCATGCAAAAATAGTTCCTGAAAGCTACCCTTGAAGGTATTATCAAATTTGTTACGGGATGAAAATCAAGCCGCTGGCAAATAGCTGCTTAAGCCTTGCTGAAAACTTACTTCTTGATAAAACTACCGTCGCCGCGGCGAATCATCGGCTTGCCGTTTTTCATTGGCGTACCGCTCCATTTCTGCAGGTTTAACTTGAAGCTGACCATAAAATACCTGCTCAGTGCATTGGTTTTGGTATCAACATAACCATTGTCTAATAAAGTACGATTGATATAATTGTTCTGGTTTAGCAGGTCATAAGCATGTATGCGAAGCACTCCGTTTTTCCTTTTGAAAAATTCCTTTTCAAAATACGCATTGATTATAAATGGGTTTGAAGAAATGTTGGTCTCGATACCACTTATGTAGTTTTTACTGACACTGTAGCCGAACATGAAATTCTTCAGAAACTCCACTTCACCATCAACGTTTAAAGCTAAAGTTCTTGTCAGGCGATTTGTAGCTTCGGGGAGGGTGTAGTTAGTCTTGGTAAAGTCGAACGATACGTTTGGATTGATTTCAAACCAATCAGTCGGAGTAATCCTCGGGCCGAAGCGTTCGTTTAAGCGCCAGGTATCTGAAGTATACTGAACATTATTGCTCATAGCGACGCCATGTGTATAGTTCATGTTCCCGTTTAACTGAAGATTGTATTTTCTGTCTGCCAACTGTTTGGAAACATTATAATTCCCGTTAACCGAGTAAGCCCCACTTAAATTTAAGTAACGTCGCTCCTTAATGAGGCCCTGGTACTTGTCTCGTATATCGATGATATTGCTCACAACATTGTTGGTTACAAATGTGGTGTTAACATTGGCGGAATAATTAAATCTGGAGTTGGCGATATAATTATTGAACGACATGCTGACGTTATTCCTGAAAGCGGCTTTAAGATCAGGGTTGCCGACTATCGGGTTTTGCGGGTCGGTGTCATCACGCACGGGCTGTATCTGGTCAAATGTAGGTTCCTGGAAAGTGCCTGAATAGTTCATCGCAAACTGCTTTGTCCGTGACCATTGATACTGATACCGAACAATCGGCACAAAGTTGAAACTGTTCCTTCGGGTGGTGGTGTTAAGGCTTACTTTAGTTCCGGATAACACCGCAGGCACAGCTGTTAGGCCCAGCGAGAACTTGGTTTTTGAACTTTGGCTGATGCCATAGCGATAGTTCAGAGCAAATCGTGACTCCCGGAAGGAGTAGTTAAAAATGTTTGTTAAAGAGTCAATTTGTGTAAGGGACCCAGCGGCAGAAATATTGCTGGTAACAGCACTGTTGTCATAACTCCGGTAATTAACTTGTCCGTTAAATTCCATCTGAGTATTATCTGTTAAAGGCTCTACGTAAGTAAGGCTTCCCCGATATGTTCGTGCAAGATTATCATTTTCAGTAAGCCGGTGTACTAAAGAATCTTTCGACAAGTTACCGGTCGAACGATCATAATAAAGGATATGGTTATTTGGCTCCCGATCAGTATTTTGATCTGAAAACGAATTGCTGAGGTGGAAGCTCAAGCTTCTTCTTTTTTTGTCGAACGAATGGTGAAACAGTAATGAGCCCGATAAAGTAGGCTGCGTGTTGGTCCGACTGGTTATGCCAATTGTTGATTGTTGATTAAAGCCTGTCTGAATTCGGCTGGAGTTGGTATTTATTAATGAACCGCTATAGGTTAATTCTGGCGATACTTTCAAAAAGTTGGCGCTATCAATCTGGTATTCGAACTCAAACGAAAAATTGTGAGTATCAGTGTTGTTTTGGCTATTGCTTTCTTTCGTAGAAAATGTAGTACCCTTGCTGCCAAACTGCGTGGTCTCGCTATTGCTAATCGAATTTCTGTCTATAAATCTATAGGAGTAATCCATATTAACTTCCACCTTCTCGCCCCAGTTATCACGATAGGTGAACGATGGGCTGCCGGTATTGGTTGTGCCCCCCGAGCTTCCGCCACCACCGTTTGATCCGCCGGAGTTTTTAGAATCTTTTTGATAATTTGGTGAGTAGTTATTGCCACCCTTGTCCGACGAGCCGCCACCGTTATTATTGTTATTACCGCCATTGCTTCCCTGCACGCCATTCACCGTATTGTTCAGGTTTCCCTGCACTTGTATTACCTGGTTAGCGTTCAGGCGGGTGAGATTTGCTTGCGTATTGTAGCGTTCATTGCTTCCAAGCCCGGCATTGAGCCTGGCCATATTTCCGATCGAGCGATCAGCCTTCGTGGTAATGTTCAAGATCTTTTTCGGATCGCCGCTTTTAACTCCTGTGCGGGCTGCTTCATCACCATAATCATCAAGTACCTGGATCTTTTCTACTATATCTGCCGGAAGGCTTTGGATAGTAGCTGCCACGTCGCCGCCCGATATCCGCTTCCCGTTTAAGCGTGCCTGCGTAACTTCCTGTCCCTGGTGCAGCACTGATCCATCTGTCCCAACTTCAAAGCCCTCCATCTTTTTCAAAAGCTCATCCACAGCAGAGTTTTCCCTCACCTTATAATCGCTGGCTCTGTACTCAACTGTGTCTGTTTTATAAGTGATGCTGGGCGTTCCATTTACAACCACATCATCCAGCACACGGGATTCTCCTTTTAAAATTACAGGCGCAAGCACCAGCCGTTTTACAGCATCGTTTTCCAGGCGTTTTGTGGTTATTGGAGCATAACCAAGGCTGCTCACTGTAAGGTAAAACGTCGCAACCTTTACATTCTTGAAAACGAAAATGCCATCGGAATTGGTGATCGTCTTCAGGGTATCTTTAGCAGACGTAAGCGTTACAACAGCTCCGGGAATAGTGTTATCTGTAGTATCTTTTACCACGCCGCTCACCTCTCTGAAAGGCAAGGGTGGGGGAACTCCCCGCGATGGCACTTGAGCAAACAGATTGCCCGCAACTAAGGTGAAAGCAACAAAAAATAGGAATTTTTTCATTTGGAAGTTTTGAGGAGCTTACTTTTTGGCCAAAGTGTATTTGCCCCAGAAATCGGTTGGTGTAAAAAGCGACATGTAAGGATTGCTATCGCCACCAAAACTGCCGCCGCTGGTTCTGGTCCGTGTTTCGCCGCCACCACGATTGCCATTGCTGCCACCGTTGAAACCACCGCCACTTGAACCATTAAATCCACCTCTCCCAGGCTCATCACGGCTTCCAAATTGGCGGCCACTTAGTTTGATGTTATAGGTGAATTCTTTTGGAGAAGTTGCCGACAGTCCCAATGCTGCTAGGGGAATGGCCAATTCGTACTGATATGCGCCTGATGGATCAAAGGAAGCGGCTGCTTTAATGCCGTATTCATTGTAGATAGATATGAGCGAATCCGGGATATCCTTAAATCCAATAACCTTTATTTCCTTGACGGATGCAAGTGCTTGTGCGCCCCGTGCCGCCACAAGAGAATCTCGTTGTTTCTGCGATAATCCCTGTCCCTGACCGAAGGAACCACCGGCAGTGCGGTCGGTTCTGATGGTGCGGTCGGACCGGTTTGTATTGCGATCCATAAGTGGATAGGTAATTACAAACGCGTCTTTATCTTTCTTTTTGCCATCCGTGTTAACAAGAAAACTAATGCCACCCATCAATATTTTGGTGTTGTTGGTTGCGTCTGTCGATTTGACAACCAGATAAAGGTTTTTGTCGTCGTTGGAAATGCTGTAATTGAGCAACGTAGCCTTGTTGAAGGCCTGAAAAGAACCCCATTCACCAATCTTCCCATCAATTTTTACCTTTTCCGGAGCTGTCAGTGGCGAGGTTTGAATGTCGCTTAGCTTTTGCGCAAATCCGCTCGTAGTTGCTGATAGAATTAAAACAGCAGCTAAAAGCTTACGGCATATTCTTTGTAAAATCATTCTCTTCATCTTGTGTATTGATTTGGTAAGACTGCATTGCGGAGAAGTAGTTTAATCGTTTAATAACGCCACTCCTTTGGCAAAAATATAATGGAGTTACACAAAAAAGCCTCTGTGTATTGCTGCAGAGGCTTTTTTATGTTGTGCTACCCAAAAGAAGAAGGTTAAAAAAACGAGTTTGCCGTTGTAACTTTTTTGCTAAGCATCAGGGGCGTGTTCTTCCCAGATAGTTGCGAGATGGACGATTGTCTCAGTGGCTTTCTGCATATCCTGAACCGAAACCCATTCCTGTTTACTGTGAAAGGCATGCTCGCCCGCAAAAATATTGGCGCAGGGCAAGCCCATGAACGACAGCCGGGAACCATCGGTTCCGCCACGGATACTCTGGAGTTTAGGTTGCAGCCCTGCCCGTTGTATTGCTTCAACTGCGTACTCTCCAACCAGAGGATGCTGACTGAGCACGCTCTTCATATTTCTGTACTGTTCAGTTACCTCGATTTTGTAAGATGAGTGTGGAAAGTCGGCGAGGATTTGTTGGCTGATATCCTGCAATGTTTGGGTTTGTTGTTTCAAACCAGATTCGGTGAAATCGCGAAGGATAAATTCAACAACTGCTTCTTCAACACTGCCTCTGATCGCCACCGGATGAATAAAGCCCTCTCGCCCTTCCGTGCTCTCGGGGGAAAGCTGGTCATGAGGCAAGGCGGCAACTATCCTCGAGGCTATTTTTATTGCACTTTCCATCTTGCCTTTTGCAAAGCCGGGATGAGCGCTTACGCCCGTGATGGTGAGCCGGGCGCCATCAGCCGAGAAAGTTTCATCCTCTATCGAGCCTAGTGTTTCACCATCAACGGTGTAGGCGAATTCGGCGCCGAGCTTCCTCAGGTCAACCTTATCCACTCCACGACCGACTTCTTCATCGGGAGTGAACAGGATTTTGATTGTTCCATGTTTGACATCAGGATGTGTTGCGAAAAAGTTGGCAGCATCCATGATCTCAGCGAGCCCTGCTTTGTTGTCGGCGCCGAGGAGGGTAGTGCCGCTTGCCGTAATAATGTCGTTGCCAAGTTGAAATTCCAGATCGGGATGTTCATGCCTGTGGATAACCTGATTAGAATCATCGGGCAGGATTATATCAGCACCATCATAATTATTGTGGATGATTGGCTTTACTCCATTCCCGCTGCAATCAGGGGACGTATCCATGTGAGAACAAAAACAAATTACCGGAATTTTTTTGTTGCTGTTAGAGGGGATTGTCGCGTACACGTAGCCGTGGTCGTTACATTCAACATCAACTAAACCTATTTCTTTTAACTCTTCAGCCAAAACTTTTGCGAGGTTTTTTTGCTTTAATGTGGATGGGTAGGAAATCGATTCGGGATCAGACTGAGTATCTATAGTTACATACCTTAAAAACCGTGTTAGAGATGTGTAATTGTAAGCTTGAATATCGACCATGTTTATCAGTTATACAGCTACCTGCTTAGCATTCTACAAGTTTAAGGCATCTTTATTCTATATTTGATAATTAAGATTGCCATTTAATAGTTTTGTTCAATCAAATTTTTCGTCAAGTGAAAAAAATCAACCTTCTTTTTATAATTCTTTTAGCATCTATATCCGCCTCAGCACAATATAATTATTATAAATTCAGTGCCGGAGCAGGGCTCGGAGTCACCCAATACTTTGGCGATCTTAAGGAGAATCCTATAAAAAAAGCAATTACTACATCTCTAGATTATAATATTAGCCCATTTGCAAGCGCAGGAATCGAGTACCAGTTCGGCTCCATTACGGGTGGCGATAGCGTTAGTAATGCGCATAAACGTTATTTTCTGAATAAATACTCCGCGATTATTGCCAATGGGAAAATACAAGTTGGGCAAGTTGTAGATGCTGATCAGGGCACAATATTGTATGCACTGAGAGGTGCGTACCTCGGCACCGGGATTGGTTTTATCAGTAACAAAATGAGTCCGGTGGTACGTGTGCAGCCGGGTACAGGCTATGTTTTTCCCGGTGAAGATAAAAGTTCCAATCTGCTGATTCCAGCCAATATTGGCGTGAATTTCGATATCCCTGACCAGTGGGGCTTTACCAGGTACAGAGTAAATCTGAACTACCAGTTTAACGTAACCTTTGGTGAAGGGCTTGATGGTTATAACGATCCTCCCATCAAGTTTAAGAACAACAACCCCGACATGTACGGCTTTGCATCTGTAAGCGTGAAAATATGCTTCGGGCCGGAAGGCTTGTATTAATTTGCTAAGTTTCATGCAGCGGCCACATCGTTGCCCTTTGTAGCATGGAAACTTCCACCGAATTAGCTACGTTTCCATCAATTCGGTACTTTCGCTCCAAACCAGACGCTTTATGGAACAATACATCCGGGAGACTCCTGTTGCAAGTATAATCTTTCTCATCACCATAGCCACCAGCTTATACGCTTTCTACAACCACGATATTTATGGCAAATTCATGCTTCATCCTTATAGCGTTAGCCGGGGGAAGCGTGTTTATTCGTTAATTACAAGCGGGCTAATCCACCTCGACTGGACGCATTTGTTCTTTAACATGATGTCATTTTTCTTTTTCGCTTTCACCTTGGAAAAGGCGATGGGTTCATTTCAGTTCGGGGTGTTGTATGTGGCAAGCCTTGCGCTAAGCGACATTACTACTATTCTGAAGCACAAAGAGCATTTCTGGTACAATAGCCTTGGCGCATCCGGCGCAATTTCGGCGGTGGTGTTCAGCTACATTCTGTTTGACCCGCTCACAAGCTTTTACCTGATGTTTATTCCAATCCCAATTTATGCAGTAATCTTCGGAGTTTTATACCTGGCTTATAGTGCATACGCTTCCAGACAATCGAGCCACATAAACCACGATGCCCATTTTTATGGGGCTCTGTCAGGAATAATTATCACGATTATTTTCGTGCCCGGCATAATCCCCCATTTCCTGAATCAGCTAAGCGGCGTTTTACGCTAGAAGAAGGCTCTCACCTGAACGCCGCCGGTGTGGATTGTTTGTACTCCCGGCGATTTCCTGCCCTGATAATTTACGTTCATCTGAATTCCGTTGGCTACCGAGCGCTGCAGCCCTAAATCCCACACCAGATTATTACCGGGTTGCAAGCCTTCTAACAGCTCGTAGGCTGCCGGTGAGTTAGGCTGACCCGAGTAGCGGTTGCGGATCATATTAACGCCGGACGTAATTACTCCTTTGTTAACAATGTTATACCTGCTTTCTGCGCTTAAGCGCACATTTGCAACCTTCTCTTTTTCGAGGATCAGGTTACGTTGGTTGGTTAAGCCGGCGATAAATGACAGCCGGAAATTTGTATTGAGCAGGTAATCAAATTGTGGCGACAGCTCGGCGAAGCGAATATGGTAATTCTGCGTGGTGAACAATTCAGATTCATATAACTTCCTGCCCTCGTTTGCTTGCAAGGTCAAGCTGGCTTTTTGTACCAGGTTCCATCGAAATCTTATGCCGCCTTGTTTCCTGCCCCGTGTGTCGAAGCCGTTGGTTAAAAGAGTTTTGCTCCCACTTCCCTGATAATTGATATCGAAAGTAAACACGGGATTGTTCCGATCAAAAAACAATGTATTTCTGAAATATGAGTTAAGCGAAACCAAACTCGCAGCTTCAATTCTGGTGTTAAAAGGGTTAAAAACCGATAGTCCACCTTGATCTAAAATTTTCCTGTCTACTTTCAGTTCCACCTGATCTGTAAACTTCCCTACGAAATTCTTTGCTTCCGATTTTGGATCCAGCAAAGAAGCAGGGCTGAGTTTAACCGTCTGGCTTATTGCCGTGTAATTAGTTTTGATGTATTGATTTGTGGGCTGAGATATGCGGATAAATTCTGCCTGATCCTGGTAGCGTGCAATCTCAAACTCATTTAATTCTTTAATGTTGTTGCTGTTGTAATCGTTCCATGTGTAGGCACCCTGCCCGGCTTGTACCTCCAAATAGGTAAAATCGTGTTTGGGTTCCTGCCCGGTTCCAAATTCATAAAAGCTGGAGCTGTTTAAAGATCCTTTGAGCGTGATGAGGTTGTATGCTGCACGTCCGAGAAATGTGTTTTCATTTTGCGCAGCAATTCGGTGGGCGTAGTTTAAAATGCGATAAGTAGAGGAAATATTTAATACAGAATTCGGATTTTTATTCAGCTCTATACCACCTTCAATAACATCAGCAACAGAAGATTGCTGCAACTCATCTCCATTCGGAAGCTTATCATATCGCCTGCTATATTCCAGGCGGAACCTGTTAGCTGCACCTGAATTACTGGCAAGCCGCACCTTGTACTGGCTAAAAGAAAAACTGTTAAGCGTTAACGCTGTGTTTTGAAGCCCGCGGGTTTGATTGTGCTCTTGTTCAAATCCCAACCGGAATTGCAGTTCCTTAAATTGGCGGCTCAAACCCGCTCGCTGTCGGTAAAAGTTTCCGGTATTTATTTCTGACGATGAGTTAAGCAGGTTTCCTGCATAGTTCACTTTGTATTTTCCCGCCAGATAATTGCCCTCTACGCTATGCTGAATACCAGTGTATAAGCCCTGCCGCACAAACGAAATGAACTGGTAATTCAATTGTCGAAACTGATCTTTAAATAAAGTCAAGCTGATTTTCCCGAGATTTTCCTTTGCCGCCGATGTGAGTCCGTACAGGTTAAAGTCGCGTTCAAACTCCACCGGGCGATAGCGCTCAATGGCTTTGAAATTTGTACTTGCAATTTCCAAACTTGCGCTGCTGATCAATTTCAACGAAGAACTGTCTTTCTTTCCAAAGCTGTACTCGTTGTGTCCAAAGACTTTCATGGCAAAACCTGAATTTTCGTTATTCCCCAAGCGGGAGAATAAATTCGGATCATTATTGCTGAAAGCTGTTTCGGCGCTAACGATAGTACTTTTATTTAGCTTGTAATCGGTAGCTAGCGTGATCAGTTGCTGCTTCTTTGGGGTGGCGAGCAAGGTGACGGGTTCGTAACTTCCCTGTCTAACTCCCCCCATGGGCGAAACAAACTCAAACACCCGCCCATTTACCGGCGATTGAGTATTTATGCGATAATTTCCCTGCCCTTGCCCCACAAATGAAAAGCCAATACGATATCTAGCGTCCTGCTCGTTGGCCGAATACACGTAAACTCCGCTTGCACCAAGCGTATCAATTTTCTTGTATAAAACTTCGTTTTCATTGAACGGAACACTATCCACATTACTGAAATATGCCTGGCTGGTTTGGTTTCCAATTGTTTGCAGAAACTCCTTCTGACTACTGTTTAGATCCTGCAGAAACGGGCGGTTCGGGTTATCCTGCTCGTTATAAAAATTGAACCTGAATGCGAGTTTTTGGTTGCTGACTTCCTGATTAAAGTAGGTTAGCGAGCGGGCATAGTTTCTATCTGAATATTCAAATTCTATGTTGATGCGGCTGTTTTGAGTGATGAGCCTTTTGGGCGTGAAGGTAATTTCGGAGGTGTTATAATCCATCACGTAATCGTTCTCCTGCCCGCGTAACAGCAACTCGCCGTCAAGATAAACCCGCTCCGTTCCCGACAAAACAATAATGAATTGCTCAGCATTATTTCCGGTGAGGCGATATGGCCCCTGATTGCCCTCTGCTCCTTGAAAAACATTCCGGGCGGATCTTCCTTTTGCCACCGCTACAGCCAAGCCGCCTTTATAAGACCAGGATTTGTGCTGCGAGGCTGTGGAGAAAGAGCCGCCCTGCGCACGCTTGAAAAAATTCATAAAATAACTGTCCGGGCGGCGCAATTCGTAGTCGCCGGCTGTGAGCTGTGTGTTACGGCGTTTCAGTTGGATGAACACTTTGTCGAATTCATTAAGCGGTTGCGTGTTGCCTGCGGCCTGAACAGGAATGTTATCATCTGCAATTGCTGCAAGTATCTCAACATCATTCTTGAGTTTGCCCGAAAGCTGCAAATTCATATTCGAGTTTACAATCAAATCCTGATTATTGCCTAAGCCTACGCTGCGGGATATACTTCCACTTTTGGTCAATCCAGCCATGGTAAACAAGGTGTTTTCTTCCCTTTTTCCTTTGTAAACATACCCGCTGTTGTCAATGGTTTTTTCGCCGATAAGCGAAGGGTCTTTGTTGAAGTACTTTCGCGAAAACAGGACAGGGAATATGCGATAGCTGATATCGACTTCCGCAAAGGCTTGTTTTTGCTTCCAGATCAGCAGGGCTTTATCGTACAAAATCTGGTAGGCTGATGATGGCAAGCCTACACCGGAAGGATCTTTCAGGATTACAGAGCCCGGCACAAGGCTGAGAGTGTCGAGCTGGATGGTATCCTGATCTGTGCGGATCTTTTTTTGCCGGATGTTAGTTTGCCCTAACGCAGTTGCGGCACTGAGGATAAAAAACCCAGTGGCTAATACGGTAAGCAGTTTGAGCATCAGGCAAGCGGAAGGGTGATGAAGAAGGTGGTGCCGCGGTCGTTCTCTGTTGTAAAACTGATGCTGCCGGACATGTTGCCAATCGCTTGTTTAATGAAGGCGAGCCCGAGCCCGGTGCCGGAGCTTTTGGTAGTGAAGTTGGGATTGAAAATGCGTTCACGCAAGCCCTCCGGAATGCCTTTCCCGTTATCGGCAATTTGAACGTGCGCATGCCTGTCGCTGCCATTAATAGTGATTGCAATGCTTCCCTCCCTGCCATCTGGAATAGCTTCTATGGCATTCTTGATCAGATTGTTGAAGCAGCGCAGGAGCTGATCTTTATCGCCTCTAACCAGTGTGCCACGCCCCAGGTTATCTGTTAACACGATGTTTACGTGTTCTACTTTGCTGTAAACTTCAATTGAACGCTCCACTACTTCCCTCAAATCAACATCCTCAAGTATAGTTTCAGGCATCTTGGCAAAGTTGGAGAACTCTGAGGCGATGTGCGCCAGGCTTTCAATCTGCTCAATAAAAGATTTGCTGAACCGTTCAAATTTCCGATCAAAGTTGGGATCTTTTTCCCGCCATGATTTGTCGAGCAATTGCACACCAAGCTTTAAAGGTGTAAGTGGATTCTTGATTTCGTGAGCTACCTGCTTAGCCATTTCCTTCCAGGCTGTTTCCCGTTCCGAACTCGCAAGGCGGTGGGCGCTCTCGTCGAGGGCCTCAATCATGTTGTTGTATTCCTTGATCAGGCTGCCAATTTCATCATCGCGTTTCCAAACAATCGGCTCATTCTTTCGCCCAATTTTAATTTGGCTTAAGCTCTTTTGCACGAGGGTGAGAGGTGCGGTTATCCGGTTGGCTACAAACACTGCGAAAAAGCCAATAGCCACAAAAACAAGTGCGTAAACATTGATCAGGGTATTTAGAAACAAGCCGATGCGGTCTTCGAAATCATGGACGTTAGAGAAATACAAAAGCCCCAAATATCCAACCGTCTCGTTGTTGTTATTCCGAATCGGCTTATACGCCGCCAGAAAGTTCAAGGCGCCAATTCTCTCATCTGGATTTAAGTATTCTGATTGCTGATAGTTGTTCAGATAGATGTAGGCCAGCGGGTTTATTCGTGGAGAGACCAGTTCAAACTCATAAACCTTGGGCTGGGTCGTAAACATTTCCTTGCCGTGAACATCATAATATGTCAAGTCCACAGCATTAAAATCCGCGAAAGCGGTGAAAGCTTGCTCATCAATAATAGAACCGCCGCTGGTAAACATTTTCTTTTCAAACCCGATGGTTATCTTGTTGATGTTCTCCAGCACGGTTTGCTGTTGTTGCTCCTGATATTGCTTGCTGATACTGAAATACGTGATGAGCCCCACCAGTACCAATGTGGATACAACTGCGGCAACCATTGAAGCCTGGATACGCGTTTTGTAAAGCATTCTCTTGCTCGACGCAAACACACCCCACCTTAAGCCTTGGAGAACATTGCTGTTTGCCTCGAGATTGCGCCCTATCCAGTACAAAACCACGCATACGCCGGCAAAGAACAGCAGCACTAAAAAGATAAACGACACCGAAGCAAGCTGTAGCACGAAGCTTGTATTTGGCCGGCTCACAATTACCAGCAATTGCTTGTTCGGCTGATAAACTAAGTGGCTGTAGTTTTTTTTCTCAGTAAAAACAAAGTCTTTCAGAATGCCATAAAACTCGTTGTTAGTGAGGCTATAGATGTATTTTCCGTACTGCCCGATCAGCTTCCCTCCCTTATAAAAGGCAAATGAATAGGATTTATACTCCTCATTGAATTCGATGTTATTGCTGGCGAGGATAGCGGGACTTGCATCAGAATTGTAAAAAGCAGCAGATTTCAATTCGATAAAGAGCGTCCCTTTGCTTAAGCCATTTTGGGAGATTGGAATTATGGCGAAAAAATCTTTATACCCAAACGTGTCGTTGATTTGATAAAAGTATTTGGAAACCTTGCGAGAGCCGGATACCACCAGATTCTTGAATTTTTCTACCGCTGCCTGATTTGCTCTGCTCAAAGTATCATCAGCGATGGGATTGTATTGATATGCGGTAAACTCATATCGGGACAGATAACCATCGAAATAAAACTTCTGAAGCTTATTTTTAAGCAGGTTGTAGTCGTGGGTTGTAAACGAAAGGCTTATATCATCATCCTTCAGTATTTCATCTTCAATATCGCGAAAGCTCTTAACGGCATTAGAATCAGCGGGCGAGCTTAAATCAAGAGAGATTTGTTTGCGCTTTACCAGTTCTTTCTGATCCTGAAATTCAGAAAGTTTAACTGAAGATATCACAGCGAAAATGAGCACAACTGTTACCAGGATGCCCATGTTAAATTCGTCGTTGCGGGTGTAAGTGGACCAGCCTCGTATTAAAATTATCAGGGCAAAAAGCAGGAAAAGTACGTTAAGATTATTGTCAATGATCTTTGCGATGAGGAGCACGATGATCCCGCTAAGGAAAATGATGAGCCTTTCCAGGTTTGTGAGTTGAAGTGATCCGCCAACTGCCAGCAGGATATCCGTGAGCAGGTAAATATTAAGAATGGCGAAACACAAGAGCAGAATGCCTAACCAGCTCAAATAATCAAGATTAATGATTTTTGAAACGTCAAAATTGATGGGCAACCGCAACACCAGGTTCTGGAAAACGTCGTTCAGTTGGAGTGCCATTAAGGCGATAATGATCCCCAAACATGTAAAGACAATATAGCTTACCACTTTCCCAACCGATTGGGCAGGCAGCATAATGACCGACCGGTACCGATAGGCAAATATCAGGAACCAGGTGACACAAACGGAGTTTACCAGAAAATCGCCGATGGAAGGAAAAAAGAAGTTGGAAGCACCTGAAACCGGCTTGAATATTTCCAGTCCAAAATGAGTTCCCAGCCAGTGAAATTGAAGCAAGGCCAAACGAAAGAGGAGAAACAGTGTAAACAACAATGCAATTGATGCCTTGATCCTGCCCTTGGCTGCAAGCCAGCTACATACATAATTGATAAAGAGAAATCCGGTAAAAACAGCAAGGATCCAAGCCCAAAGCTCATACTTTGAGTATAAGGCACTTCCTTCGCTCGCCTTCAGCTTAACTGAAAACAGGTATTTGCCTCCAATATTCCTTACGCTATAAATAGAGTTGTCGTTCAGACCGGCAATGTCCAGGTGGTTTGTTTTGATCAGATCCGGTGCGAAAACGTTTTGGAGATATCGGTTTTCAAAAGGAAAGCGGTTCTTGATGAGGATATAACAAACCGCCGAAAAGTTGCCTTCCGACTTCTTTATTGCTTCGTAGTACCCAGATTTGTAAACAAGGAAATTGCTCCCTTCCTTAAGCCCGGCATCTGATTGCGGCGTGATCTGATTACCGCCCCAGAAAAGCAGCTCATTATCCCGGTAGGTGTACAAAAATATCTTCCTGTCATGCCTAAGGTTTTTGATGGTTTCTTCGGCCAGCTCCCGGTGGGTTTCAATGGTCTTTAAAGACTCAAACGTTTCGGGGTTGTTCAGAAATTCACTAACGAACTTTTCTTTCTCGTGCAGATTGCTTTCAATGGTTTGGGCATCTGCGAGAAGCACATTGTTTTTATGGAACGTCAGGTTTATTGTTAATGCCGTGACTGCAAAGCTCAGCGCAAGCAAAAACAATAAAACACGTACTTTAGACAACGTAGCCACGGCTTAGAATTAAACTTAAAGGTAGTATAACAGCCACAAAAATGCACTGCTAAGTCAGAACAATTAACTTACGGCACTTTTTGTTTCCATTGAACGATTCACTTTTTTGACCAAGCCCTGCAACACATTTCCGGGACCCACTTCTGTAAACGAAGTAGCACCATCATGAATCATGTTTTCTACGGTCTGAGTCCAACGCACTGCTCCTGTAAGCTGAAAAATCAGGTTTTGTTTGATGCTGGCTACATCGCGGTAAGGTTTTGCGTTGATATTTTGGTATATCGGGCAAACCGGCTCCTTAAACTCAGTTTTGTTGATGGCATCTTCCAGTTCCACCCGGGCAGCTTCCATCAGAGGGGAGTGGAATGCTCCGCCCACGTTAAGCTTTAGCGCACGTTTTGCTCCACGCTCAGTCAGCATCGCACAGGCTTTGTCAATCCCTTCTATGCTACCCGAAATAACCAGTTGCCCGGGACAGTTGTAGTTTGCCGGAACCACCACTTCGGCTATCATTTCACAGACATACTCTACTGAATAATCATCAAGGCCCAGGATCGCAGCCATGGTAGATGGCTGAATCTCACAGGCTTTTTGCATCGCGTTAGCACGTGCGGCAACCAGGCGCAGGCCATCTTCAAAAGACAGAGCTCCGGCTGCGACAAGGGCAGAAAATTCGCCGAGCGAGTGACCAGCCACCATATCCGGCTCAAAATCACTTCCTAATGTTTTAGCCAGGATAACCGAGTGCAGGAAAATTGCAGGTTGGGTTACATTGGTTTGTTTCAGATCTTCTTCAGTACCGTTGAACATCACATCCGTAATCCGGAAGCCTAGTATCTCGTTTGCTCTTTCAAACAGTTCTTTTGCTTCTGATGATTGTTCGTATAGGTCTTTGCCCATACCTGGAAATTGCGCTCCCTGTCCGGGGAAAATGTATGCGTTCATGTGCTTAGATGTGAGATGTGAGATTTGAGTAGTGGGTATTGGGTTGCTTGCTATCGGCGTAAGCCTAGTCTAAACTTGCAGTAATTAATCTTAAAAACTCCGCCCTGGTTTTTTCCTGGATAAATGCACCTGTAAATGCTGATGTCGTAGTTACCGAGTTTTGCTTTTGTGCACCCCGCATGCTCATGCACAAATGCTTGCATTCAATCACCACGGCTACGCCGGCTGGTTCCAGCGTTTCCTGAATACAATCGCGGATTTCGTTTGTGAGCCGCTCCTGTACCTGTAACCTGCGGGCGTAAGCGTCAACTACACGCGGTATTTTGCTGAGCCCAACAATATGCCCGTTGGGGATGTAAGCCACGTGCGCTTTGCCGAAAAATGGCAGCATATGATGCTCGCACATCGAGTACACTTCAATATCCTTCACCACAACCATCTGGCTGTAATCTTCCTTGAACATGGCACTGCGCAGGATCTCGGCGGGCTTTAAATCATACCCGTGACAGAGATACTGGAGCGCTTTGGCCACACGCTCGGGGGTTTTGAGCAAGCCTTCGCGGTTTGGATCTTCGCCGAGATTCGTGAGGATGTCCGTGTAATGGGCTGAAATACGGCTGATTTTATCGGGATTGTAGCGCTCCGATCGTGCATAGCCAATCATTTCGTCTTCCATGGAATTTTCAGTGTGCTCGTCCATTGTTTGGGTTTTATGATCCGTAGTATTCCACGAAATTATTTTCCGTTTCGCAAAGTTTTATTTTATCAAGCTGTGCTCCGCATGCTTCAATATGCGGTTTCAACTGGTTGTAAATTTCCATCGCCAGCACTTCCGTAGAAGCCATTTTCCCAGCCATGAAATCAACATCCAGATTCACGTTTTTATGATCCAGCTTATCAGTAACCTGCGAAGTGATTATTCGTTTTAGCTCTTTCAAATCTATAACAAACCCGGTTTTTGGATTAACTTCGCCTTTTACCGTTACATAAAGTTCGTAATTGTGGCCATGCCAGTTTGGGTTAGAGCATTTGCCGAAAACTTCCAGGTTTTGTTCATCGCTCCAGTCCTCGCGGAAGAGTTTATGTGCAGAGTTAAAACGTTCTCTGCGGGTTATGTAAATCATTTCATTAAATTAGGTTGCAAATATAGTTAATATACCCTTGAGGGCAGATAAGCCTTATGCAGAACCAACAGTTGGAATTGGCCTACAAGTTTGTGCAGTTCACAAACACAAACGTGTTCCTTACCGGGAAAGCCGGTACAGGCAAGACTACCTTTTTGCATAATTTGAAGAAAAGCTCGCTTAAGCGGATGGCTGTTGTTGCGCCTACAGGTGTGGCGGCGATTAATGCAGGCGGTGTAACTATTCACTCTTTTTTCCAACTTCCTTTTGGTCCGTATGCTCCCGATGCCAAAGCCGGAGCTGAGCGGCAAAAAAAGTTCAACAAAGAAAAGATCAATCTAATTCAAAGCCTCGATTTGCTGGTTATTGATGAGATCAGCATGGTGCGGGCTGATACTCTTGATGGGATTGATGAAGTGCTTCGGCGTTACAAGAACCGTAATTTGCCTTTCGGCGGAGTGCAGTTGCTGATGATTGGCGATTTGCACCAGCTTTCTCCGGTAGTAAAAGACGACGACTGGCGCATTCTTCGCGAATATTACGATACCTTATTCTTCTTCGGCAGCCGGGCGCTACAAAAAACCCGCCACGTAGACATTGAGCTGAAGCATATTTACCGCCAGAGCGATGAAAGTTTTATCAGCCTGCTGAACAGCGTCCGCGAAAATAAATTGAGCCACGAAGTTCTGAGTATCCTCAATCAAAGGCATATCCCCGACTTTAAACCTACCGATGAGGAAGGCTACATCACGCTTACCACGCACAACAATACTGCTCACCAAATCAACGAAAGCAAGCTCGCCGAGATCAAAAGCCCGACCCATCGTTTCCATGCTGAAGTAAGCGGCGAGTTTCCTGAATATTCATACCCAACCGTTACAGAACTCGAGCTCAAGGTTGATGCTCAGGTCATGTTTGTAAAAAACGATTCCTCCAAAGAAAAGCTGTTCTACAATGGTAAGATCGGCAAGGTGGTGAGAATTGAAAAGGATTCCATTTTTGTAAAGTGCCCTTCAGATCACATGGAGATTGAGGTGAAGCCGACCGAATGGCAGAACATCAAGTACGAACTGAACAGCGATAAGGAAGTTGAAGAAAAGGTGATCGGCAGCTTTATACAGCATCCGCTGAAGCTTGCCTGGGCAATAACCATCCACAAAAGCCAGGGTTTAACCTTCGAAAAAGCCATCATTGATGCCAATGCCGCCTTTGCACACGGGCAGGTGTACGTGGCCCTGAGCCGCTGCAAGAGCTTTGAAGGAATGGTGCTGAGCACGCCCATCGCTTTCAACAGTGTAAAAACTGATGGGACTATATCGCAATATACCAAAACCGCAGAGCAAAATGCTCCCGACGAAAAGCGGCTCACAGAATCGCGGATAGCTTTTCAGCAGGCACTTCTCTTTGAAATTTTCGATTATACGGATGTAAGATCCCGCTTCTTCCAGTGCGTGAAAGTCGCAGAAGATAACGACCGTGCATTACCGGCATCGCTTATGGAGGAGCTAAACGCGATCAGGGCTGTTGCTGAAAAAGATGTGTACGCGGTGGCGGAAAGCTTTAAGAAGCACCTCAATCAAATGCTTGCCGGGAACAAGCTTCCCGAAGAGAACGACGAACTGCAGGAAAGGATAAAAAAAGCGAGTGGATACTTTGTGCCTAAGCTGGAAGCTTTACTGGAGTCGGCACAAAAACTGAACACCGACAGCGACAATAAAAATGCCCAGAAAAGCATAACCGAAGCTATCCGGAACTTCAGGAAAGAAGTATTTGTGAAAATATCGTCTATGAAGTTGTGTGCGGATGGCTTTAGCACGAGTGCCTACCTCCGGACAAAAGCCAATGCAGAAATTGATTTTGAAAATACCCGCCCAACAAGCCCGGTATCGCTGGAAAGCTCCAAGAAAGTAGCTCATCCAAAACTGTACAACCAGTTGCGCAACTGGCGGAACGCTCTGGCTACGGAAAACAACATCCCGGTTTACATCGTGTTGCCGCAGAAAGCTTTGAATGAGCTGGTGGAGATTTTACCGGCAACTCTTGAAGAATTGGAAACCATCAAGGGCATCGGCAAAGCCAAGGTTAAGCAGTACGGCAAAGAGATTCTGGCAATTATTGGCGCTTACTGCGAAGAGAACAGCATCGTCAGAAATCCGATGGACATTGCTTTTCGCGAGGAAAAGGTCAAGGTAGATACCAAAAGAATAAGCCTGGAAATGTTCAGATCCGGCAAAACGGTTGAACAAATTGCCGCCGACAGAGGCTTGGTACAAACCACCATTGAAGGGCACATTGCCCATTTCGTTGGGACAGGCGAGGTTGAGCTCAGCCAGCTTGTGCCCGAGGAAAGATCGGGAAAGGCGATTGAGTACATTAGAAAAACCAAACCCTCGTCAATTGCTGATATTAAGATTGCCTTCGGCGATGAATACTCCTATGCTGAGCTCAGGGCGATTCTGAACCATGTGCAGTTTACCGAAACAAGCATCAATCCTGCATGAAGATCCTGATTGTTGCTGCCACACTGCCCGAAATTCAGCCTTTGCTTGCCGAACTAAATCTCAGCCAAGGTGAAAATCAGCATGAGAAACATCAGGTTTCAGTTTTAATTACCGGCGTAGGCATGGTCGCTACGGCTTTTGCACTGGGCAAACAGCTAGCCACTGCACAATACGATTTTGCATTGAACCTGGGTATTGCGGGCAGCTTTGATCGCAGTTTAATGCTCGGCGATGTTGTGAACGTAACGAAAGACCACTTTGTCGAACTCGGGGCAGAAGATGGCGACGAATTTATCAGCATTGATGAACTTGGATTTGGAAGTCAGGCCACACATCCCACACCGCACTCACAAGCCACGCCGCACCTCACAACCCTTAAACAAGTCCGGTCCATAACCGTCAACAAGGTTCATGGAAATCCATCAAGCATCGCCACGACTGCAAAGCTGAAACACCCACAAACAGAAAGCATGGAAGGGGCGGCTTTTTTCTATGCATGCAATCAGGTGGGAATGCCGTGTGCGCAGGTCAGAGCAATATCAAATTACGTGGAGCGCCGCAATCGCGATAGTTGGAACATAGGGCTGGCCGTTAAAAATCTGAATATATTTGCAGAGGAGTTCATTGTAGCGTTGTTGTCACCCTGAGCGGAGTAGAAGGGGCGTTCGGGGCTTCGACTCCGCTCAGCTTGACATGAAAGATATCTATGAAACTATCCCTCGGTTTTTCCCCCTGTCCCAACGACACCTTCATTTTTGATGCTCTGATTCATCATAAAATTGACACGGAAGGGTTGGAGTTTGAGGTGTTTTTTGATGATGTAGAAACGTTGAATCAGAAGGCTTTCCGAGGAGAGCTTGACGTTACCAAACTGAGCTTTCATGCTTTTGCTTACGTGCTCGACAAATACGTTCTGCTCGATAGCGGCAGCGCACTCGGCTTTGGCGTGGGACCGTTGCTGATCAGCAATTCAGAGTTTAGAATTAAGAATTTAGAGTTATCCGGCGATGAACCAAACACTCATAACTCTGAACTCATAACCGACAGCTCTCAACCCTCAACCCTCAATCCACAACTCAAAATCGGCATTCCCGGCAAATACACCACAGCCAACTTTCTCCTTTCCACCGCTTTTCCGCAGCTTCAGAATAAACAGGAGATGGCGTTTTCTGAGATTGAAGATGCTTTGCTGCGGGGCGAAATAGACCTAGGACTAATCATCCACGAAAACCGCTTTACTTACCAGGACAAGGGCTTGAAGAAAGTGATTGATTTGGGCGATTACTGGGAGAAGCGTACCGGCTGTGCCATTCCGCTGGGCGGGATTGTGATAAAACGTGATCTGGATGATGAAACTAAACTGAAGATGAACAGGGTATTGCGGAAGAGTGTGGAGTTTGCTTTCGCGAATCCGAAATCGGGCCTTGATTTTATTCGCTCACATGCGCAGGAGATGAGCGAAGAGGTGATGTACAAGCATATTGAATTGTACGTGAATAAGTATTCGGTTGAGCTTGGCGAAGAAGGCAGAAAAGCAGTAAAATTGCTGTTCGTTACCGCTGCTGAAAATGGAGCGATACCGGCAGTGAAAGAGGAGATATTTTTAACACCATAATTGTCATTCTGATCCGCCTTTTGGCGGGAGAAGAATCTCCAACCTACAGAGGGTGCAGCAAGTAAGAGCACAGACTAATCGCTGTGATTTTGCTGTCCACTTAGATGCTTCGACTCCGCTCAGCATGACAGAACAAAAAATAGAACATGATCATAATCACCGGAGCCGCAGGCTTCATAGGCAGTTGCCTCATACAAAAACTTAACGACGAAGGTTATTACGACCTTGTATTAGTTGATGATTTCTCAAGGCCTGAGCAGAACAAGAATTTTGAAGGCAAGCGCTTTTCAAAGCAGGTTGAACGTGACGAGTTTCCTGAATGGCTGCGCCAGAACCAGCTTCATGTTCAGTTCGTGTTCCACATCGGTGCACGCACCGACACCACAGAATTTGATTATGACCTGCTGAACAGGCTGAATCTCGATTACAGCAAAGAGATCTGGAACATCTGCGTTGAGTTTGGCCTGCCCCTCGTGTACGCATCCTCTGCTGCAACTTACGGACTTGGCGAATCAGGATACGATGACGATGAAAGCAAACTTGATCAACTAAAGCCACTTAACCCTTACGGTGATTCGAAAAACGACTTTGATAAGTGGGCTTTGGCTCAGGAGCGCAAGCCCTATTTCTGGGCTGGGTTGAAGTTCTTCAATGTTTACGGTCCTAACGAATACCACAAAGGCCGCATGGCATCAGTTATTTTCCATACGTACAACCAGATTCTAAAAACCGGCGCAATGAAGCTGTTCCAGTCGCACCGGGCTGATGTGAAAGACGGGGAGCAAAGACGGGATTTTGTGTATGTAAAGGATGTGGTTGAGGTACTGTACTTCCTGATGCACCATCGCAAAGATTCAGGCATTTACAACCTTGGCTCGGGTCAGGCACGCACCTTCCTTGATCTTGCCAGCAACACCTTCCGGGCACTCGGCAAAGAGCCTAACATCAGCTTTGTGCCTACGCCCGAAGATATCCGCGACAAGTACCAATATTTTACGGAAGCCAGGATGGACAAGCTGAAGTCTATTGGCTATCACAAGCCGTTCCACACACTGGAAGAAGGAATTGATGATTATGTGAAGAATTATTTGGTGCCGGGGAAGTATTATTGAGGGTAATTCCTGACCTGCCGCCATTCTAAAACGATCGTCCTTCCTGCGAAAGCAGGAACCTTAAAGCGCCTTACTGGAACCTCTCGAAAATTGTAAGATTCCGTCCGCCAGCTGGCGGACGGATTACAGGAATGACGATACGGTTATAATCTTTTCGTCGTTCCTGCGAAAGCAGGAATCGTAATCTTCCGGACAGGTGTTGTACGATTTCGCATTTCGCCCGCTGACGGACGGAATGACGCCTAATACTACAACTGGCTCTTCAAATCCGCAATGTGCTTCACGCTCAACCGCGATGAAATGTAGGAAGCCAGCGACGAAATAATCGTCACCGTAAAAAATACCAGCACAAAATCCCGCCACTTAATATCTACGGGATAAGCATCGGCAATCATGCTGGCCGCTCCCATCGTCACAAAGCCGTATTTTTCCTGGAGCAGGCAAAAAATGAATCCCACCACCATTCCCGACACACAGCCAATCATCGCAATCAGCATCCCTTCGGTAAAAAATATGTTGCGGATCAGGTTCTTGTCGGCGCCAATGCTGCTCAGAATAGCAATATCCTTTCGTTTATCAATCACCAGCATCGTCAATGAACCAATAATGTTAAAGGTGGCGATGATTAGCACAAAAGTTAAAATGAGGAACACCGCCCACTTCTCTATGTTCAGCGTTTTATAAAGCGCCTGGTCCTGTTGCCGCCGGTTTTTGACAAGGTAACCCTGCCCCAGTTTCTCTGATATTTCATCGTGAAGAGCATCTGCATTTCGCTGATCTTTCACATTGATCTCGATAGCCGAAACTCCCTGCTCATCGCCCAGCAGCTCCCTCGAAAATTCTATCGGCACAAGCACCATCTCATCAAACTGCTTTTGAACCTCAAACACGCCCGATGGCTTAATGGTGCGCACAATAAATTCATCCGCCGGATTAATGGCATTTCCGCCTCCTTTCCTGGGCGAATAGATCTGCAGAAGCGAAATATCATTCACGTTCACAGAAAGGTAGGTCTGCACAGCCGAGCCGATCGATGCAAAGTATTGGCCGTTTTGCCGCAGCGTGAAACTGCCCTGCAACATGCTCGTATCAATATCCCTGCTTTGCATGTAATTGCCGCTGACGCCTTTCACCATTCCGATAAACTGCGCCGAACCGTACCTGATCAAAGCCTTCTCCTCGAGAGTTTCGGTGTAGCTGGCAATGCGCCCATCGCTGCTTAGCGATTTGAAATAAACGGTATTAGCATTGAAGGTTTTGCCCTTTGCAGGCTCAATCCGTATTTCCGGCGTAAACGTGTTGTACATGGACAGCACCAGCTTTTCCAGTCCGTTGAAAACCGACAAAATAATAATGAGCGCTGCGCTTCCCACAAAAACCCCAAGCACAGAGATCCCCGAAATCATATTAATGGCGTTAACCGATTTTTTGGAGAACAGGTAGCGCCGGGCGATGTAGATGGAGGTGTTCAAAGGCTGGCTATCTGAGGAACGGATTGTGAGATTTTTCGTGTGCAATGGTGGTGTGCGGACCGTGACCGGGATAAACCTTGCAATCGTCCGGCAACACAAACAGCTTTTCGCGGATATTCTGAAGCAGTTGCTCGTGATTTCCTCCGGGAAGATCTGTGCGGCCGATGCTGCCATAAAACAACACATCGCCTCCGATCAAGAAATTATCAGCCTTCGAGTAAAAACAAAGGTGGGCAGGCGAATGCCCGGGAGCGAAAATCAGTTCAAGGCGGCTGTTGCCGAAGGTGATAGAGCCGGTTTCGGGCAGAAATGTGTCGGGATTAGGCGAAATCTCGTAATTGATGCCCTGTATGGGTGCGTAGGCCGGGACAGCCTCGAGCATGCGCAGCTCGCCTTCGTGGAATTGAGGCAACAGCCCGAAGTTATCGTAAATGAACTTATTCCCCAGCACATGATCTATATGGCAATGTGTGTTCAGCAACAAAACAGGTTTTAGCTTTTGTTCGGTTATAAAATTGCGAACGCGGGTTTGTTCCTCGCCGGTGTACATGCCGGGATCGATGATAGCGCAGTCGCCCGTTTCATCATACAACAAGTAAGTATTCTCCTGGTAAGGATTGCAAACAAAAGATTTGATCTGAAGCATGGCTGCAAATGTAATTAACAACAGCGGATAAGGGGATATGATTTGCGGCAGTGCAGAATTATGATTTGCGAAGGAAAAGGGATAGCTTTAAAGAAATAAACAGCAATAGATCTAGCTTACATCTTGCATATATCCCGAATTAGACTTAAAGTGAATTATACGCTGCCAATAACTAGAATGCTTTTAGCGTTCACCTTTTTAATAAATATCGGTTGCAACCGGATATCAGAAAATGATATTAAAGGCAAGTGGATGATTGCTGAAATAATTTATAAGAATAAAAATATCTATCCGGAAAGTTCGACAATTAAGATTTCTTTGACTCCCGTAGGCTTCAATTCTTTAGGAGAAATAAGTTTTGACGATTCTAAAAAAGCTGAACTTCCAGGAATTCGAAGTGAAGATCTTCCTGTCAAATGGGGTATAAGTAAGGATAGTTTGACAATAAGGGCTGATACCTTGACCATTAATAACACAGTTTTAGAGGAATTATCAAGACTAAGACTTAAATCAAAATTATCTCCAGAGCAAGCGACCAAAACATTATATGAACATAAACGAGATTCGATCCTCACAATGAAAGGACTCAATAGCTATATAATGCCCTTACAAGTTTATCTCGGTACATATAGGGTCGAAAAGATAGATGCAGGCTTACTTTTAAACTCAGGCAGTACAGTAATAAAATTAATAAATCAGGACAAAGCTTTTAAATATGCCATTAAGGGCATTATGCCCTAAAATTATTCAGCTCTTCGGAATTTGCAATTCCGAAGCTCCTATCGCAGGTTCTGTGAACCGTAAAGATCAAAGCCGTATTTCCTTGACCCGGCAATAAATAATCCTCAACTTAGTATAACCCAATTGTAATTCGAAATGAACAGCGAACAAAATAATTCAACTACCGGGCACGCAAGCCCTCTGGCCAGCCTTGAAGAGTGGGAAGATGATCTTTTGCGCCGCTATCCCGAGCCGGAGACTATCGCCACCGCCAAGAAAACGGAGGAGTATCGCAATTACGATGAGCCGGCACGTGATACTGTGAAGGAGTTTTATCGCCTAAACCATACTTACCAAACGTATGAGTTTGTTCAGCAAAAGCGGGACAAATACCTGAAGTTCGATAAGAAGGAAATGCCTGTTTGGGATGCTTTTCAGTTCCTAAATCAGTTGGTAGATGATTCTGACCCCGACACAGACCTCGACCAGTTTCAGCATCTTTTGCAAACATCTGAAGCAATCCGCCGCGACGGACACCCGGACTGGATGGTGCTTGTTGGGCTGATGCACGATATGGGCAAAGTGCTTTGCTTGTTCGACGAGCCGCAATGGGCCGTGGTTGGAGATACTTTCCCGGTAGGCTGCGCTTACTCTGACAAGATTGTGTATTCTGAGTTTTTCAAATACAATCCGGATTATTCAAACCCCGAGTACAACACACAGTTAGGCGTTTACCAGAAAGGTTGCGGGCTGCGGAATGTTACCATGTCTTGGGGGCACGATGAATATGTTTACCAGATGATGAAAGGCCATATCCCGGAACCCGGCCTTTACATGCTCCGATACCATTCGTTTTATTCCTGGCACCGCGAAGGGCAGTACGAATATTTGCTTGATGATCACGACCGGGAAATGCTGAAGTGGGTGCAGTTATTCAATCCGTACGATTTGTACTCCAAAAACCCGGAACCTCCTGATTGGAATAAGTTAAAGCCGTACTACGAGGATTTGGTTGCAAAATTTCTTCCTACAGTCTTGAAGTTTTAAAGCCTTTCACTAGTAAAACACGGTATAAAGAGCCGTCAATATCCCTACGATAATTACTGAACCGACGATAAATCCCGGTGAGGTTCTGAACATCGAGGTGTCGACTACCAGTGCTTTATGCGCTTCTTTTTGTTGCCGATCAGCAAGGCTCATCACAATCATCAGAAGCACCAGCACAACAAACACCACCGTCATCCTGTCCATAAACGGCATATCGGGAAAATAGCCGTTCGTCCACAAAGGTAAAAACTTTAGAACTGTGGAAAGCGGAATGGTCAGAATGGCTGAGGTGAGCGCTGCTGCGGAAGTGGTGCGTTTCCAAAAGAATCCCAGCAAAAAGATAGATAGCACTCCCGGTGAAATAAAACCAACATATTCCTGGATAAACTGGTACGCCTGATCAAGGTTCCGCAGCATTGGCGCTACCATGCAGGCAAGCAGCATTGCCACAATCACTGTAACACGGCCGGTGCTTACCAATTGCCTTTCGCTCGCGTCTTTTTTGAAGAACTTCTTATAAATATCCAGCGAGAAAATGGTCGATATGCTATTGGCCTTGCCCGCCAGCGAAGCCACAATTGCGGCAGTGAGCGCTGCAAACGCCAGCCCTTTTAATCCATTGGGCAGCAAGTTCATCAAAGTGGGATAAGAATGGTCGGGTTTCACGGTGCCAGCCGCGTCAACCATCTCCGACTGGAACATCCCACTTTGATACATCACATACATCGTAATTCCCGGTATTACTACAATCAACGGAATCAGCAATTTCAAAAACGCCGCGAATAAAATCCCTTTCCTGGCAGTGGGCAAGCTGGCGCCGAGTGCCCGTTGGGTGATGTATTGGTTACAGCCCCAATAATTAAGATTATTGATCCACATGCCGCCGATCAGCACGGAAAGCCCCGGAAGATCGTAATAGTGGGGGCTGGATTTATCGAAAATCATGTGGAAGTGCGAGGGAGCTTTGTCTTTGATTATCGCTAAGCCTTTCAGAATATCACCGCCAAAACCGAACTTCTCAGAAACAAGACTGAGAGCCAGATAGCACGTTACCAGCCCGCCCATGATCAGCACCAGCACCTGGATTACATCCGTGTAGCCGATAACTTTCATCCCGCCAAGGGTTACAACGATTGAAAAGATCGCCAGCCCCGCCATGCACCAGAAAAAGCTAATCCCGGAAATTGAATTAATCGCCAAAGCGCCGAGATATATGATTGATGTAAGGTTCACAAATACGTAAACCAGCAGCCAGAAAATTGCCATCAGCGTTGCGACAGTATCATTGTAGCGTTGCGATAAAAACTGCGGCATGGTGAAAATCTTGTTCTTCAGGTAAATTGGGATAAAAAACACCGCCACAATAATGAGCGTGGCTGCTGCCATCCACTCGTAGCTTGAGATAGCCAGCCCAAGCGCAAAGCCCGAGCCCGACATGCCGATAAAATGTTCTGCAGAAATGTTAGATGCGATTAACGACGCTCCGATTGCCCACCAGGTCAAAGATCCTTCTGCGAGGAAGAAATCCTTGGAATCCATCTCACCGGCTTTCTTCTGATGCCTGTTTTTCTGATGATAAACCCAGTATCCGTATCCGGATACGACAATAAAATAGATGAAAAAGACGAGGTAGTCTAATGTTTGTAAGTGGTTCATTTGGCTAGGCTTCGTGGTTAGCGATGCTGAATATAACCAAATATTTTCCGATGTAAATAGGGGCGAGGAAGGAGTATCTCCTAATCCTGTTTAGAAGTGATAATCTTTGTGAATCTCCAGATATGCTTTAAGTGATATCAGCTCTTCGAAGGTTGTGTATTCATCCACGTCGTTGATAACCAATTGCTGTATGGGTGCACTGCTGGTATAACCGTAAAGAAAGTAAGAGAACGTTTTGCGCTTGATGAAATAAGCCAGTGTGAGATCTTCAGCTGCGATTTCCGACTTATCGATAACTTCCAACTTGTTATCTGTCCATTTGTTTACGTTTATTTCGATAAGATCGGCAATCTGCCCGTCTGCAAGAGCCTGGAGCATTTGAGTGGTAGATTCAAGAGAAATGGCAACCAGTTCTTGTTCTGAAAATTTGGCTAGCGGCTTGAGCATTGGCAGGTCAACCTCTCTGCAAAATCTGATATTCACCAGCACAAACTCCTCAAGTTTATTTTTAAGAAGGTATTCTGCATAGGCTGGCAGGTAATCAAACTTAAACTTACTTTTATCTACCTTGATATTTCCCATTCAGCTCACAATATGCTGAAAAAACCGCTTCTAAGCAATTTTGTTTCAGGGTTACTTCCAGTGGAGGGATTTGATCATTACGTCAATATCCTTCTTCACAAAATCAAGAACGGGCTTAATTGAATCTGCTTGCGGGCGTTCGTGGAAATAAAGTGCTCCGCGAAGATAGTTGCGGGTACTGTCGGTAAGGTAAAATTGAACAGCTGATGCGGTGTTGCCTTCGATGCCGTAATAAGTGCCGTAAACTTTCTTTTCAGGATAGTAGATGGTCCGGGCGTTGATCTCAGTGGCTTTCACCACGTTTTTGTAGACCAGCTCGTACGCATCTTCAGTCATTTTGTTGAGCTGTTCCGGCGATGAAATCTGCCAATAGCTCAAGTGAATACGGCCGTTAAAATCGGGAAAAGCAATGTCAACCCAGCAGGGATTGGCTTCGCGGTCGAGGCTATCAGGAACAACGCGGGCGTACACCGGATAGTCAAACGTATAAGGGCAATTGCTCTGATATTTTTGATAAGCTTTCTGGGGAAGGTTTATGCGGAAATATCCCCTCGGTTTGGGAGCGTAATCCGGGCTATTGCAAGAATAAATTGCAAGCAGGAAACAAAATGCTGCTATAAACTTTCCTGCTCTCATCAGCTAGTCCATATTTCCCAGGATTTCTCCGCCTGCAAGTGCAACATCTCCAATCCGTTCTTGATAGTTGCTCCTTGTTCACGCCCGCGTTTCAGGAACTCTGTTTCTTCGGGATTGTAAACCAGATCGTATAGTAAATGCTTTGAGCTTATCAGCTCGTATGGAATGTCGGGACAACTATCAACGTCGGGCGCCATGCCAAGTGGTGTGGTATTGATGATGAGCAGATTTTCTTTCATCACCTCTTTATTTATTTTTGAATACGATATTTGCCTTCCCACATGCCTGCGGGAAACGATCGTGTATTCAATTCCGAGCTTTTTAAGAACATAAGCCACCGCTCTGGTCGCTCCGCCATTTCCCAGGATCAAAGCTTTGTCGTGATGTTTGTGCAACAAAGGCTTCAATGATTTTTCAAAGCCGTAAGCATCCGTATTGTAGCCCTCCAAACGCACCTTCATTGAAGTGAGTTCGCCTGTAAAAAACGATTCTACAGGTTTGTGATTCACGATCTTGATGCAGTTTACCGCGTCAATGGCCTTTGCAGCTTCGTCTACCTTATCGAGGTAGTACATGATACCGATCTTATGTGGGATGGTCACATTCAGGCCTACCAACTCAGGCTCGGAAGTGATGAGTTCCTGCACATCGCTGATGTTGGGCAGCGGAAAAAGTTCATACACATGATCTTCCAAGCCAAGTTCCTCAAACTTCCTGGTGAAATACCCTTTCGAAAATGAGTGTGACAGTGGAAAGCCGATCAATCCGTATTTCTTCATAACAGCTAATAAAAAGCCTGTAGCATAAGAACTGAGAACAAGCTGATGTTCATTTCTGTTTCTGGAAATCTGTGAAGGCTACTTCAGGAAATGGTCGAACGTATCGCCTCTAAGGCCAAGCCGGATGGTTTCCAGCGGAATTACCTCAGTAGGAGCGATATTTCCGAGGTTCACATTAGCGCCTATGAGCGTAATAAACCAAACCTGCTGTGCTTTGATCGGAGCTTCCCAAATGATTTTATCTTCGGGGATCTGCGTAAGGATCTCATCAACCAAACCCTGGCGCACTTCGCCCGAGTCGCGGTAAATGCCCACATTGCCACCCTCACGAGCTTCGGCAATTACCTTCCACGAACCGGCTTCTATTTCGGCCCGCATCAGGTTGATCCATTTATATGGTGCAAATATCTTCTGTGAATCTTTAGACCCGACTTCAGATATTACGGTGACCTGCTTGCTTAGTTTTTGTATGTAGCCGCACTTAACATCGTGCTCAATTTCGATGGAACCATCCGAAACCTCGGCGTACTCCATTCCGAACTCTTCCAAAACCCGGCAATAATCATCGAATTGATTACGAACAACAAAGGCTTCGAACAAAGTTCCCCCAAAATATACCGGTATGCCCGCATCGCGGTACAACTTAAGCTTCTCTTTTAGGTTTGGCGTAAGATAAGAAGTTGCCCAACCTAACTTTACAATATCAGTGTATGGGCCTGCAACCTCAAGAAAATTTTCAACTTCACGCAAGCTCAAGCCTTTATCCATAACCATGGTAATGCCTTTATCGCGTGGTTTCGCAGCACGTTCAGGAATGTTGTTCAGGTGGTAATTCATCGCTGCAAAGCTTAAAAAAAATTCCAATACTTCAATAAATAGAAGTATTGGAATCTAATAAATGCGGGAGTGCCTATAATCTGCCGATGTAACGGTTTATAATATCAACTATCACTTGGTTTTTCTGAAGCTGCGGCAAGTATTCAAACAATATTTGATGCTTGTCAGGATCAGTGTTCAAGCCTGTTTCTAAAAACCTGATACCTTCGTTATGCTGGCCATCTGCAAAGAGATAAGCAACCATGCGGTAATAAAGCTCAGCTGCGTCAGGATTGTATTTGATGGCCAAAGCCATAGTCTCTATTGCTTCGCTCAGCTTTTCCTGCTCATACAAAATAGATGAGTAATCCAGCCACGCTTCTACATCAACAGGGTTTAGCTCAACAACTTTTTCATATGCCTTTTCAGATTCATCAAGCTTTTGAAGCTTGTATTGTGCGTCGGCAATGGCAAACCAGTAATCCGGGTTTTTATCGTCGAGGTCGAGCGCTTTCTTGTAAAAGTGAAGCGATTCAAAGAAGCGGTCTTCAGAATCAAGGGTTACCCCGATTCCAAACCATGCATCTGCAAGCTTCGCGTCAAGTTTTACCGCCTTCTTATAATACGACCTTGCCTCTTCCATCTCCTGCATCTTTTCGTAGCACTCGCCGATAGCGCAATACGTGTCTGCACTCGGTGGTTCGTACTCAAAAGTTTGCTTGTAAACTTCAATTGCATCATGGTATTTTTCGAGGTGTACCAGCGAGTTGCCTTTGTTGAAGTATGCCGAGGCGAAATTGTCTTTGATCAGGATGGCATAATCATACGCATCAATAGCTTTTTCATAGAGCGTAAGCTTATTGTAAGCGTTTCCTAAATTGTACCAGGCGGCGTATGAGTAAGGCTCATTATCAATGTATTGCTGATAAAAGGCTATGCTTTCCTCCTGCTTCTCAAGCACGTCGTAGCAGAACGCGAGTTCGTATAATGCTTCCTGATTTTCCATGTTCTGCTCCAGGCAGAGCTTCAAATAAGACACAGCCTGCTCGTAATCGCCCATATTCTGATAAACATAGGCCATGTGAAGCAGTATCTCATCGGTGTTTTCTGCCATCTCCAAAGCTTTTGAGTAGTTTTCAATAGCTTCTTCGTTGCGTTCGAGCCCCTCGTAGATATTTCCTCTTATCATGTAAATATCCGCTTCAGAAGATTCCAGGATTTCGGCTTTATCAAGTACGTCAAAAGCCCGGTCGAACTGATTAGTGGCTACATATAACTGAGCTTTTTTGATGAGGAAAATAACAGCAAACGGGTGTTGGCTTACCGCATATTCAACCACCTGAAGTGCCTTTATGGGATCATTTTTTTCTATGTAGTAATCGATTATATTTTCAAATGCCAGTGCGTCAAAAAAGTACTGATCGTGGTTACGGATCATTTCCTCATAACGCTCCACCGAAAATTTTGGATCTTCGGAGAACTCATTTTCGAAGTCTTCTTCCATTCAAGTTATTTAAGAACGTTCCGGAAAACCGGTCTGTCAATATTAATAATAGGAAAAAAATAAAATTTGTTTGTTGGCCTATTTTTCCACATCCTCACAGACATCTTCCTAAACGACTGTAAAATACGTGTGTACAGGAAAAAATGTAGAAAAGTTTCGGCTCACCCCTTTAATCAAATATACTCATTTTGATCAGGATATTTATACGTCAAAGTCTTCTTGACATATGGCTGATTATCCGAGAAAGTTCTTCAGGGTCTCGATGGTATCTGCTTCCTCGATCTTTTTGTCGGTGCGCCAGCGAAGTATTCGTGGGAAGCGCAGGGCTACGCCTGATTTATGGCGATTGGATTTGTTTATACCTTCAAACCCGATCTCAAATACTAGCTGAGGTTTAACGGTGCGCACCGGGCCAAACTTTTCAAGGGTGTTCCTTTTCACGAAGTAATCAACCTGGTTGATCTCCTTGTCGGTCAGGCCGGAGTATGCTTTGGCAAAAGCCACCAGCTTATCTCCATCCCACACTGCAAACGTGTAATCGGTGTAAAGGTCTGCCCTGCGCCCATGACCTTTTTGTGCATACATTAAAACGGCATCTACAGAAAGCGGATCAACCTTCCACTTCCACCAGTCGCCACGCTTGCGCCCGGTCTGATAAGTGGATTCAAGCCTTTTCAGCATAAATCCTTCGGCATGGTTTTCTCTTGAAAGTAACCGGAGATCGTACAGATCTTCCCAACTGCTAAAATCAACAACGGGCGATAACCTGAAAATTTCGGGAAATGATGTTTTAGATTGTAGCTCCTCCAGTTTTTCTCTCCTTTCCGATAGCGGCAAATGCCTGATATCTTCTCCTGCATATTCCAGGCAATCGTATGCGATGAATGCCATTGGGCTTTCTTCAAGGATCTTTTTAGATAGATTTTTCCTTCCGATGCGGGTTTGGAGAACATTGAACGGCAGCGGTGTCCCATCGGAAAAGCAAATTGCCTCGCCATCCAACACAGTTCCATCCGGAAGCTCTTTCAGGAAGCCGTGCAGCTCAGGGAATTTGTCTGTTGATAATTCCTCCCCGCGTGTCCAGATGAAGATTTTTCCATCCCGGTAAATTGCCTGCGCCCGTATGCCGTCCCACTTCCATTCCGCCTGCCAGTTCGCGGGATCGCCGAGTGACTCCTCCATCTCCTCGGCCGTTTTTTGCTGATCGGAAGTTTCCTGGATCGCGTATGCGAGATAAAAAGGATATGGCCTGGAAATATCATCCGACGCATCCTGCTCCTGCATCAATTGCGAAAAGCTGAACGTGTTCGGATCCCAGTTTCCCATGATGCGGTGGGTGAGGGTTGCGGCGTCAAGCCCCGAAATGTCTGCCAGTGCTTTGATGATGAGATTCTGTGAAACGCCAACCCGAAAACTTCCGGTAAGGACTTTATTGAAAACAAACCGCTCCTGCTGGCTCATCGAAGCCCATGCATCGGTAAGCCACTGCTTGCGCCCGGCTTCGTCCATATTGGCGAGGGCGTTCATTTCACCGATCCATTCTGTTAAAGATTTGTGCTGTTCGGATGTATTTCGTGGCAACAGCAAAGCGATGGTTTCGCCGAGATCGCCCACCACCTGGTAGCTTTCTTCAAAAAGCCACGGCGGAATTCCAGCCATTTCCATTGCCCATGTGCGCACAAAAGTAGCGTTGATCTGGCGCTTTGGCTTGCGGCCGGTGAAAAGTGCGAGCGTGTGGATTTTGTCGTGATCGGTTACGGAAGTGAAATATTCTTTAAGCACCCTGACTTTTTCGTTGGTTTTGTTGGTCTCATCCAGATCGGCGAAGAGTTTAGCGAAGGCTCTCATATTTCCGCTGCTCCTTCCCCTGGCTGAATCACCTCGCCTTCTTCGTTGACCAGTTCGACGGTGCTTGAATCTTCTTCGACCGCTTCATCGCCGCCGTACAGGGTGTGTGCTTCGTGGGCATCGTAGCCGATTTCAGCCAGATATCTGGAAAAGGCTGCGGTGTATCCGTGCGTGAGGTAAACCGTTTCGCATCCGGTTGCGTCAATTGCCTGTAATAACCCGTCCCAGTCGGCATGGTCTGAAAGCACAAAGCCACGATCTGCAGCCCGGCGGCGCTTGGCTCCACGCAACGCCATCCAGCCGGAGCAATAGCCAAAATCGTATGGGTAAAATCGCCTCATCCACGGCGAACCTACTGAGGAAGGCGGTGCCAGGATGATTCCCTTCCGAACTTCGTCTTTATTGGATTGGGGCGTAATGCGGGTGGTGGGATTGAGCTGAATGCCGTTTCGCCGCAGAGCCTCGTGGGTGTTTTCTATAACACCGTGCGTGTAAACTTTCCCGAGCGACATATCGAGATGCTGCAAAATGCGCTGGGCTTTCCCGAGCGAATAGCCTACGATTACGCTTGCCCGGTCTTCCTCAATATTCTTCTGCCACCAGCGGTTAATCTCTGCATGAACCTCAAGTGGAGGCTTCCAGTTGTAAACCGGCATCCCGAAAGTGCATTCCGAAATAAATGAATGGCATTTTACCGGCTCAAACGGTGTGCAAACACCATCGTCTTCTAACTTGTAATCGCCGGAAACAACCCAGACTTCGCCTTTATATTCCACGCGTATCTGGGCAGAGCCGATGATGTGGCCTGCCGGATGGAAGGAAATCTGAACGCCGTTTTTGAAAACGGTTTCGCCATATTCCACTGTTTGGAGATTAATTTCGGCACCGAGCCTGTACTTCAGAACTTCGCGGGAAAGGTGATGCGCCAGGTAATTTTTGCTTCCCCAGCGGGCGTGATCGGAATGTGCGTGGGTGATAACGGCGTCGTCAACAGGTTTCCAAGGATCGATATAGAATTTGCCTGCGGCGCAGTAAATACCGTTGTCGTTAAATTCCAGAAGCGGTTTGCCGGGCATGAACTAGTAACGAGGAAAGCGCCGGAAAGGTTTTCCAGCCCGAGCATAGCCTTCTACCAGCCATTTGCCCCCCGGGTAACTAAAATGTGCTGCAGGTGATGTTCGCCGTGCCAGGCATACAGCGCTAAAACTATATCGAGCCTGAATGTTTTTTGGTGTTCAGGATGGATGTACGTACGTTGAAAATCTGCTTCGCTCATATTCTGCAGAAACATCGTCCAACGTTTGTGCAAACTCTCCAGCAAGTCCAGCGACATTCCAACCGGCGCATGTTTGGCTTCCTCAAGTTCAGCCCATCGATCTTCCATGTACGGGAGAATTGTTGGGGTCTCCTGGGTGATTGCCAGCTTAAAGCGGATGTACGCATTCATGTGGCTGTCGGGCAAGTGGTGGACAACCTGGCGCAGGGTCCAGCCGCCGGGGCGATAAGGTGTGTCAAGTTGCGAATCATTTAATCCTGATACAGCTTTCCGAACCTTCGCAGGCAACGCTTCAAGTTCTGCTATCAACTTTTTGATTTCGTCAAAGTAAATCAGTTCAGGCGCAATAAACTTGCCGATAGGATAGCGGAGTTTTTCTAAATCTTCCTGCATAGCTATGAACAAATCAATATTCTTTGTAAGTCATCTTCTTGCTAAAATAATACGCCAGGCTTCTGGTGTAAAATATTTCACCTTTATTTATGTTAAAGGGATACCGAATAAATATAGTTAAAGAACGCTAATTTCACGGCACATTGCCGACGGCAAACAACAATATAGAAGAATGAAATACATATTAACAGCGCTTACCGCGGTTTTAACTTTTGGCTTCAACGCGAATGCCCAAACCATCAAAACAGATGTTTTGGTTTTTGGCGGAACTGCCAGCGGTGTTGCAGCGGCTATACAGGCATCCCGCTCGGGTGTAAAGACCATCCTTATTTCCGAAACTGCACAACTGGGAGCAGATATTAAAGGTGGTAACACATCATTTCCGGCTGGGATTTGGGCGGAGTTTTCGAAAAGAGTTAAAGAAGCAAAAAAGGATTCTAACGCGATCACCGATCCTGCTACTACCGCCAGCGTTTTAAAAGGGATTATAGACACGGTGAAGAATTTGACCGTGCGCTACAATTCAGGTTTGCGCAAAATTGAAAAAGATGGCAAAGGCTGGGAGGTTAAACTCACAGACACAAAAAGCAGCATAAAAGCTTTTGCCGTGATTGATGCAACTGCTAAGAGCGACATCGCGGCAGCCGCAAATGTGAATTATGATTCGAAGACCAAAAGCTACTTGACTATAGTTCCGGCTGCGCCTCTGACAGAGCTTTATTCCAATAATTTGTATCGCACGAGTGTAGGCGTGGGCGCCGACTTAAAAACCGGGGCTGCCTATAGCATTCCTTTGGGTGCGCTGGTTGCGGAAGGACAAAATAATTTTTTTCTAACCGGGAAGCTGGCGGCGGTGCAGTCCTCTGCTGATGCCATGTTCACCGGACAGGCGGCAGGTGCTTCGGCAGCGTATTGCGCCTTTTTTAAGGCTACTACAAAGGAATTTAATGAAAACGCAATCCGCGTTACGCAGGGTGAGTTGCTGAACTACAAATCTGTGCTGGTTCCTTACACGGATATCAAGAAGTCTGATGTTGATTTTATGACCCTGCAGCATATCGGCTTAACCGGAATCCTGAAAGCTAAGCAGACGGAAAACGAGCTTTTGTTTATGCCGGATAGTACCATTTCCACAGGGGAAATCCGCTCTGCGTTTAAAGAATATTACTCCCGCAGCCAAATCTGGTTCCTGGATAAAAAAGCTGACAAGCTCACGCTTGGCGATGCACTGAGCCTAATTAAATATTCAGGAAGCCGAGGTGATGAACTTAATAAGCAGGTAGAAAAAGGCTGGAAAGAATCGTTCGGCTTTGCGGGAAAGTATGATTTGGCGCAGCCGGTTACCCGTCGGCAGTTTGCCGTTCTGCTTGAGAATTTTTTAAAGCCCTTTAACGTCAGAGTAAATCTGCAAGGCGGTTTAGGAAGCTAAGCACTTTCAAAAAATTTAAAGCCTTCATCTCGGAGGCTTTTTTGTGTGAGCCAAAATCAAAATGCCAAATCCTTCTTACCTTGTTGCGTTGAAGCAATAAACTTATACATGAAAAGACTTTTTTTAGCCGTGTTAACGCTCGTTGGCGGCTACGCTCACTCGCAAACACTTGGCAACCTAACCGTTGAAAAAATAATGCGAGACCCGAAATGGATGGGTATTGCGCCCGAGAATATCCGCTGGAGTGATGATAGCAAAAAGGTTTATTTCAATTGGAACCCTGAAAATATTGATCAGAATGCAACCTATTACATTGAGGTCCCAAACACAAAACCAATCAAGTTAGGCAACGAAGAAGTTCGCTTGCTTCCATCCACTGAAGGTGATTTTAATAAAGACAGAACTCAGAAGGTATATGAAAAGAATGGCGATTTGTTTGTTCTGAACACCAAGACAGGCGTGGCTGCCCGCCTAACCAACACTGTTGAAGCTGAAAGCTATCCTAAGTTTGGTTCAAATGATGCTAAGGTTCTCTTTGTTCGCAGCAATAATCTGTATGCTTTTGATTTGAGGAGCAGTAACCTAACTCAGTTGACCAATTTTGTTGACAAGCTTGAAGCTGCGAAGCCAAAGCCCAATGATCAGGACAAATGGCTGAAGGAAGACCAATTGGGTTTATTTGACGTGCTGAAAGAAAAGGAAAAGAAGCAGCAAGCCGCAGATACAGAGCGCAAAGCGGCTCAGCCCATGCGACCAAAAGCCATCCCGTTAAACGGTAGTCAGCTGACTGATGTGGAAGCAAGTCCAGACGGCAGATTTATAACTTACGTGCTCTTCAAACGTGCGGAAGGTGCTCATTCTGCGATAGTGCCAAACTATGTCACAACATCCGGTTACACCGAAGATATCCCGAACCGCACCAAAGTGGGCGCACCACAGGGAACAGTTGAGGCCTTTGTTTACGATACGCAGCGGGACAGTGCCTATGCGATTTCCACCCTGGAAATCCCCGGCATTAAGGATATTCCCGAATACCTGAAAGATTATCCGAAGCAATTGGATGAGCGCAGCAAATTGAACGCTGACCGCAAAGTAATTGTAGGCATGCCGCTTTGGAGCGAGGATGGCAGAAATGCGGTTGTGACCGTCACAGCTCAGGACAATAAGGACAGGTGGATCATGAAATTAGATCCGGTTAACGGAAAGCTGCGTCTTTTAGACCGGCAGCACGATGATGCCTGGATCGGTGGGCCGGGAGTGTCTTACTATTCCGCAAACATTGGCTGGATTAACAACAATGAACTTTATTATCAGAGCGAAGCTTCGGGGTACTCGCATATCTCTGTGGTGAATGTTTCGTCGGGTGCCAAAAGGCAGCTTACCAGTGGAAAGTGGGAGGTACAATCGCTCCGGCTGTCGAACGATAAAAAAACGCTTTACTTCAGCGCCAACATGGAGCATCCGGGCATCACCCATTTCTACAGCATTCCGGTTACCGGGGGCACGCCGCTTAAGCTAACCAGTATGAAAGGTGGTAACGAAGTGAGCGTTTCGCCGGATGAAAAATGGCTGGCGATCCGTTACTCGTACTCAAACAAGCCATGGGAGCTGTACCTGCAGCCAAACAAAACAGGTGCTAAGGCGGTGCAGGTGACAAATTCCACAACTGCAGAATTCAATTCGTACGCCTGGCGGGAGCCGGAGATGGTCACTTTCAAAAACCGGTACGGAACAGACGTGTATGCCCGGCTTTACCAACCCAAAACGCCTCACCCCTCCCGGCCTGCTGTAGTGTTCGTGCATGGTGCGGGATACCTTCAAAACGTACATTACTGGTGGAGCACGTATTTCCGCGAGTACATGTTTAACAACCTGCTTGCCGATAACGGGTATACAGTTTTAGATGTGGATTACACCGGAAGCTCGGGCTATGGGCGTGATTTCAGGACTGGAATTTATCGGCACATGGGCGGCAAAGACCTCACAGATCAGGTTGATGGTGTAAAAATGCTTGTAGAAAAGTACGAAGTTAATCCGCAGCATGTAGGCCTATATGGCGGCTCATACGGTGGTTTTATTACGCTCATGGCGATGTTCACTCAGCCGGATGTGTTTGCCAGCGGGGCAGCCCTGCGCTCCGTGACGGATTGGGCACACTACAATCACGGCTATACTTCTAACATCCTGAACGAGCCCTACACTGATCCAAAAGCTTATGAGCAGAGCTCGCCGATCAACTTCGCCCAAGGGCTAAAAGGCAATTTGCTGATGCTGCACGGCGTGGTGGATCAAAACGTGAATTTCCAGGATATTGTCAGGCTCAACCAAAGGCTAATTGAACTTCACAAAGAAAACTGGTGGCTTGCGCTATACCCCGTAGAAGACCATGGCTTTGTGCAGCCTTCCAGCTGGACTGATGAATATAAGCGTATATTTAAGCTTTTTGAAGATACCCTGAAGAAGTAAATCCCAGCTGCCATAATATAAGTATGAAAAAGAACCTAATCTGCTCGCTGATTTTTTTGTGCCTGGGAGCGAACTCATTCGCTCAGCAAAAGCCCAACATTGTGCTGATCTTATCAGATGATGCCGGCTATGCTGATTTTAGTTTCATGACTGACCACCTTGTGCCTACGCCGAACATTGACGCAATAGCAAAACAAGGAATTAAGTTTACCGATGCGCACGTTACTGCTGCGGTTTGCTGTCCTTCGAGGGCTGGGCTCCTGACGGGAATTAATCAAGCCGAGTTCGGGCATGTGTACAACTACATCCAGAATGTAAAATACAACATCCCTAAAGAAGAGTTCGGTATTCCGCTAAGCCAAAAACTGGTTGGCGAATATTTAAAACCTCTGGGTTACAAGACCGCCATAATTGGGAAATGGCACGAAGGTTTTGCTGAGAAATTTCAGCCCCAAAACCGTGGGTTCGATTATGCCTGGGGATTTTTGTGGGGTCAAAGTCCGTATTTCACAGGTAAGGCCACCCTGGTTTTGGAAGATGGCGTCTCTGTGCCCGCAGACTCGATCCCCTACATGACCGACGCAATCGGGAATCAAACAATATCTTTCATCGAAAAAAATCATAAACAACCATTCTTTGCATATGTGGCTTTCAACGCACCGCACACGCCGATGCAGGCAAAGCCGGAAGTGCTGCAAAAGTTTAAAGGAAAGTTTAAAAGCGAAGGCCGGGCGCTGAATGCTGCCATGACTTATACCCTCGATGAAAATGTGGGCAAGATCGTTGCCAAGCTGAAGGAGCTGGGCTTGTTTGAAAATACCCTTATCGTGTTTACCAACGATAACGGCGGACAAACCGTACAAAGCTCGGCCGACAATTTCCCACTTCGAGGAAGAAAGGGCGATATCTACGAGGGTGGCATACGCGTGCCGATGGCAATGATGTGGAAAGGCCATATTCCGGCAGGCATCACTTGCGATAAAGTGGTCACAACGCTTGATCTGCTGCCAACGTTTTTATATGCGGCTCAAAACAAACGTCCGGAGCCGAAGCTTCAGGGCCTAAGTTTGCTGCCGGTTAGCAATTTAAATCAAGCTAAGATGAACAGCCGAAACAGCTTCTGGTACCTCGGCTATGATGTTGGTGCAATCAGGCAGGGCGACTGGAAACTGATTTCTCAGCCAAACGCAAAGCCCGAGCTGTACAATCTGAAAGCAGATATCGCCGAAAAGGTAAATTTGTATAGTACGGAAACGAAAAGGGCTCAGGCGCTTCTTAAGGAGTATAATTCCTGGAAAGCAAAGTTGCCTCCACCATTGTGGGAGTCGGAAAAGAGGGTAGAAGAGAATTGATTTGTAGCTGGATCCAGCAGCTATAACTACATAATCTAAGCGCTAAATAATCTCTTGCGGTGATCCTACGATAGTGGTTCCGGTCCAGGAGCATTGCCCGCCGGCCTTGACTTATCCTCAGGCAGGGGTATAAATTCTTCGTTATCGTTTGGCGGCAACAAAATGCGCCCTTGCTTCCAATCTTCTTTTGCTTGCTCAATGCGTTCTTTGCGAGAAGACACAAAATTCCACCAGATGAATCGGTTGCCCAAAGGCTCTCCGCCTAAAACCATCAAAGTAGCTTGTTCTTTAGCAGTGATGATTGGATCAGCGCCTTTACTAAAAACAAGCATTTTCCCCTGGTTGTATGTAACGCCGGATAATTCAATGCTGCCTTTAACGATGTAAATTCCTCTTTCCGAATGTTCTTTTGGCAAAGCGAACTTGCTGCCCACTTGTAAAACGACGTGCAGGTAAAACAAAGGCGATGCTGTTTGTACATCATTTCTTAATCCGTAGGCATTCCCCGCAATAAGGCGCATCCAAATATCTTTGTCCGTATAAACGGGAAGCTCTTCGGGAGCATAATTAGTAAAAGACGGTGCAGCTTCTTCATCTTTTTCAGGAAGCGCCACCCATGTTTGTATCATCTCCAAACCTCCGGAAAGTGAAGCAGGATCTTCAAATCTTTCGGAATGTGCAATACCGCTGCCAGCTGTCATCCAGTTTACTTCGCCCGGACGAATGATCTGCTCAACACCCAAACTATCCCTGTGGGTCACCTGTCCGCCAAATAAATAACTTACTGTAGAAAGCCCGATATGAGGGTGGGGCAATACATCGAGGTTAGAAGGGGCAGAGGATATAGCTGTTACAGGGCCCGCATGATCCATGAAGATAAAGGGGCCAACCATTCTGCGCTCGCGGAAAGGCAGAATTCTTTTCACTTTCATTTCTGCACTGATGGCGGCATCACGAGCTTCAATAACTATCTCAAGCATGGGCATATTTTTAGAAAAATTTAAGCCTTCGTTTTGTACAATAACAAACTTACGATGCTTTCTTCAGCCAATCGTTTAAATCGTCTATCACTTCACTGTTAATCTGATGTCCGATATTGTATTCTTTGTAGCTCAACTGAACTTCTAACGTTTCCAGGTATGCCTTTGCTTCTCTTGCATACGCAACCGGTAGCGTGCCATCATGTGTTCCATGTGCTACAAAAACTCTCAGTTTCTGAGGGTATTCATCTTTACTAAGTACTGGTTTAATCTCATCAAGTAACCTGCCGCTTAATGCGATCACACCTGTTACCTTCCCGGGATGTGAAAGTCCAGTTGTATAGCTCATAATGGCACCCTGGCTGAAGCCGCCCAGATATATTT
The DNA here is from genome assembly GCA_029266635.1 of Sphingobacteriaceae bacterium. Classification (GTDB taxonomy): domain Bacteria; phylum Bacteroidota; class Bacteroidia; order Sphingobacteriales; family Sphingobacteriaceae; genus JAQSWM01. The sequence goes on from JAQSWM010000005.1 coordinate 171,841, forward strand.
CATCAAGAGCGTATTCTTCTTTTACCTGTTCTATAATTGTGCTGATAACCTCTCGGCTGGATGCCTCCTGTTCTTTATTATACAAAGGCTTCCCTGTTGAAAAATCAACATTGTACCACGCATATCTGTCGGGAGCTAACGTAAACTGTCCACGTGGTGCGATGATATAATAATCGGATGGAAGCTGGCCTTCGAGGCTAAACAGATCCTGTTCATTGCTGCCAACACCATGAAGTAAGATGATAGCCTTGTTAGCTGCAGTTTTAACCTGTGGCTCACGAACAAGATATTGCAAAGTCCCCTTGCCATGCGCTTCATTGCTAGTTGTGTTTTCCATTTCAATTCTTTTACTATGATGATTTACCGGGATAGCATCAGCAAAAAAGCTGACGATCATTATCCCAGTTTAACTGATGTCATGGTGAGGGAACCTGCCACTGTTTTATCATTGAAAAAAGAAGTTGTGTCATTGCTTCCCTTTAAGCCTAAAGTGTACATTAATGGCAGATAGTGCTCCGGCGTAGGTACAGCAAGGAGGGCTTCTTTTCCTATTGTCTGATAATTAATTAGCGGGTTATAGTCGCCATCTGCTATTAATTGCTTGAACTTGTCGTTCATCTGCAAAGCCCAATCATAACCATATTGCTGATCGTTTAATTTGTCCCATGCTGCCATGCGTAAATTATGCACCATATTTCCACTGCCAATAATCAGCACTCCTTTTTTGCGTAACGCATATAGCTCTTTAGCCAGATCGTAGTGATATTGCGGGCCTTTGGTGTAATCAATGCTCAACTGCAGCACCGGGATGTTTGCATCGGGGTACATGTGCCTGACAACTGTCCAGGTGCCATGATCCAGCCCCCAGTCATGATCCAATTCAACATGAGCTGAATGCAACAACTCAGCGGTTTCTTTCGCCAGTACAGGGTTGCCCGGTGCAGGATACTGAACTGCAAACAACTCCTTTGGAAAGCCTCCGAAATCATGAATGGTTTCAGGGAAGTCCATAGCAGTGATCTTTGTTCCCTTGGTAAACCAATGCGCTGATACAACCAACACAGCTTTCGGCGTCGGGGTTTCTCCAGCCATTTGTATCCATCTCCTGCTAAACTCAGTGTCTTCTATCCCGTTCATCGGTGAACCATGGCCCACAAACAGAACCGGCATTAATGCCTCCTGCTCGGCTAAGCCACTTGTGAATCGATTGAATGCTGATAATGTCGTCATGCCTATTGCTCCTGTTATAAACGTTGTTAAAAATTGCTTCCGATCCACCTGCCGATAAATTATCGGGCAAGTAGACGGGCTGCATCTTCTGCTTTGTTAGCCGGTGTGACTGGTGTGAGTTTGGGCTGCAGCAAATAATCTATAGAATACTTGCCGCTGCCTGCAAACAGTAATGTGCTATAAACGAGCAGGTATTGAAGTGCCGGTTCCTTTACAGATAGTGGATCGGCAGCGTGAATTAAGAATACTGCTACCAGCATTGTAACTGCCAGAGGGATAGCCGCCAGCCGGGTTCCAAATCCAAATAAAAGGAACAGCGAACAAAACACTTCTGCAAACACAGCCAGTGCTAAGGAGAAGCTTGCACTCATTCCCATAACTGATGGGAATTGTACGGGCTCTCCGGAAAATAACATTAATAATTTGGGGATGCCGTGGGTAAGCATCAGTGCTGCAATTGCTACTCGTGCTATAAGCAGGCCTATATCTACTGCATTTGAGGTTTGATTAACCGATAATATTTTTTTCATGTCTTTATATTTTATTGTTTGATAAATTCTCCGTCTGCTTTGATGCGTACTTCATCGCTAATCACAGCTTCAGGGAAGGATGGGCCTACGCCGAAATCAGAACGTTTGATGGTCCCTGTAACCTGGAAACCCGAAGTTGCCTTTTTGCTCATCGGGTTTTCAACTGTTCCTGTATAAAGCAAGTCTAGTGTTGCCGGTTTTGTTACACCGTGAATGGTAAGATCACCGCTTAGTTTATACTTGTTTTTACCTGCTTTCTTGATGCCTGTACTTTTAAACGATAAAGCAGGATACTTTCCTGCATCGAAGAAGTCGGCACTTTTTAGGTGATTGTTTCGTGCCTCTACTCTGGTATCAATAGATGCTGTTTTGGCTGTCAGCTCGAACTTTGCATCTGAGAAATCGGGTTTTGCTGATGTTACTTTAACATCGATATCGTTGAATGTGCCCGACACATCATTAATGCCAAGATGCTTTACTGTAAATGCGAGCTGTGAATGCGGATCATCATTTTCCCAGGTTCCAATGCCCGTTGTAAATGCCGTTAATAAAAAGAATGCGGAGAGGATGATTGTTAGTTTTTTCATTGTTTTGATTTTTTGAATGAGATAATTTATTTGTTCTTGAATAGATTAGTTGTGTAATATTTTCCAGCCTGCTAACCAGTTGTAATTGTACTTTATGCCTAATTGGATTAGCAGTAACTGCATATTTTCTAAGGTTCTGCTTACTTTCAGATCACCGGCTACAATCGGGTTGAATCCTGCTGTTTTCACCAGTTCAGTAACTGTGTTTACGGCTTCTTCATCATTCCCGGCAACAAAGGCATCTGCCTGTTTTCCGTCGATAACCGGAGTGGCGAAATCGGCTGCGAAAGTTGTATTGAAAGCCTTTACCACTTTTGAATTGGGCAAGAGTTTCTGCAGTTGTTCTGCAGCACTGGTATCAGGTGCAGTAACCAGCCCATCGTAGTTTTCGTTCAGCGGATTAGCGATGCTGATCACAATTTTCTGATTGGCTACTTCCTTGATTTTTTCTGCTATTTCTCTTTCTGCCTGGTAAGGGACAGCAAGGATGATAATGTCAGCTTCCCAGGACGCATCTGCAGGACATTCGAGCGCCTCTACATCGGCGGATGAGTTGCTATTCTTGATATCGTTCAGAACTGCTTCTGCCTTTTCCTTTTCATTTCCGAAAAGCAGCACCCTGTTGTTGCCTCTTGAAAGGTTCTTAGCGATGTTGGAACCCATATTTCCGGTTGCCCCTATTACTGCTATTGTTTGCTTTGTATTCATTTTCTTTGTTTTTGATGATACAAAGGTACAGGGGTGCAGAGGCCCGTTCCATTACGTTTGGACAAGAAAACCCATTGATTTTGGTCAATGGAAAATCGGTAAGGGTTATTTGCGGGAGAAGATCCGGCTTCTGATCCGGCTTAGTGTTTCGGGCGTTAACCCCATGTAAGAAGCGATCATGTGCTGTGGTACCCGTTGGGCAATATCCGGGTAGGTTGTAGTAAAATGTTTATATCGCTCTTCGAGCGGAAGGCTTATGATAGAAGTAAGCCGCTTTTGTAAGGCGATGTAAGCACCGGTAATTTGCAGGCGGATATAGGTTTCGTACTTGGGCAGTTGCTGTAGTAATTCTTCGTGGGCTGCCTTGCTGATCAGGATTAATTCAGAGTCTTCAACTGCATCAATATTGTAAGTAGCAGGCTCGCCTGTCAAGAAGCTGTAAAGGTCAGAGATCGTCCAGCCCTCCAGTGCAAACTGAACAATGTGCTCTGTTCCGCTTTCATCCACGGTGTAGGCTTTCAACGCACCCTTTTCTACAAAAGCAATGTGCTTGCATACATCGCCATCCTGGAGCAGGTATTGCTTTTTACGTAGCTTTTTGGGTGTGAGAAACTGCTTAATTAGCCCTTCTTCTTCCTTTGTAAGAGAAACCTTATCGCGAAATTTTTGGAAGAAGACTTCGTACATGTTGCAAAGATGCAAAGAATAAAGCCAAAGGCTGTAACGTACTGTACAGCTGGGGTAAACGATTGAAGCCGCCGGGATAATTTTGCACTCGCTTCCCGGTACGGTATAGAGGAAGATTGAATAGCTGTATTCTTATATTTGCAGAAAAAGTAAACTCATGATCCAACGCATTCAGACTATTTGGCTAGTTCTTGCCAGCCTTGCCCTTTTTTGCCTGTTCCTTTTTCCATATCTCCAGGTGATGAAACCGGATGGCTCTGCACAGGCTATAAAGGTTACCGGCGTCTATGAAGTCATGAATAATGAACCGGTCAAAACACAGGAATTCACTGGTTTTACCATTTTAACTGTAATTGTCGCACTGTTGCCTTTGGTCATCATTTTCTTTTATAAGGAAAGAAAAAAGCAAATCGCTCTATGCTACCTAGTAATTGTATCGATTATTGGCTACGGCTTTTGGCTGGCGCAAACTGCTAAAGGAATAATTGGAAATATTCAATTAGACATTCAAAACTACGGTATCGGCGTACTGCTTCCCTCCATCGCAATCATCTTCATTATTCTTGCTTTAAAAGCGATTCGGCATGATGAAAAACTCATCAAGTCTGCCGATAGGTTGAGGTAACTCTTTGATATTCAAAAGAAAGTTTTTTACCTTGTGTTAACCTAAACCTAAGACCATGAAAAAACTTTTACTCATCGTCGCCTTCTCGGCGATTGCTAAGCTCACCAATGCGCAAGCCACTCACGTTGTTATAAGCGAGGTGTATGGAGGAGGTGGAAATGCCGGAGCAACGTACACGAATGATTTTATTGAACTATACAATCCAACAAATTCAGCGGTGAGTTTGACCGGGTGGTCCGTACAGTATCAAACAGCAGGGGCAATTACAGCTTGGTCAGTGACAAATTTGACGGGTAGCATTCCAGCACATGGTTATTTTCTAATTCAAGAGGATGCTGGAACGGGTGGAACCACAGCTCTACCCAGCCCGGATGCAACCGGTACAATGGCGATGTCGGCAACCGCGGGAAAAGTGGCGTTGCTAAATTCTACGACAGCTCTGACGGGAGCCTCGCCTTCGACAGCCAACATAATTGATTTAGTTGGCTTTGGATCGACAGCAAATTTCTTCGAAGGCTCCGCACCAACATCTGCACCATCCAATACAGCGTCTGTTGAACGTAAAGCTACTACTTCGTCTACAGCTACAACATTAGGACCGGGAGGCATTGAACAAGCGCAGGGTAACGGCTATGACACTGATAACAATTCATCAGACTTTGTCGTCCAAGCGAACGAAAATCCCCAGAACTCAGCCTCAAGTACAGAAACCCTCCCGGTTTCCCTTACCTCCTTCACCGGAAGAGAAACCTCTTATGGATCCGAGCTGAGCTGGTCTACTGCTTCAGAGCAAAATAACTCTCATTTTGAAATACTGCGTTCGGAAGACGGTCAGTCTTTTACGAAAGTTGGCCAGGTGCAAGGCAGCAACAACTCATCGGCGACAAAGCTCTACAGCTTTACAGATAAGTCAGCTTTCATGGGAATAAACTATTATCAGCTAAAGCAGGTGGATTTTGATGGACAATCTAAAACTTATGGACCTATTGCGGTGAAATCCGGGCTTGAGCCTTCCGCTGACTTGAAAGCTTTTGCATCTGGTAATTCACTTGAAGTTAGTCTGACATCCACCAACACCAAAGCCGTCAACGTGGCTGCGTATGATCTGGGCGGGCATCAGCTTGCCAGAACAAACACACAGTTAAACAGGGGCTACAATTCCATCAGCCTACCTGTCTTATTAGAAAAGGGAGTATACTTGTTGCGTGTGGTCGGCAGCGGCTTAACTTTGCAAACAAAATTCATTAAACAATAAATATAATGACCTGTTCAAAGCCTGAATAGACTTACATGCTATTCAGGCTTTGAAATTATACGTATGACCAAGTTATCTGTTAACATCAATAAAATCGCTACTCTCCGCAATTCCCGAGGCGGTAACAATCCCGATCTGATAAAAATTGCTCTTGATGCCGAAGGATTTGGTGCAGAGGGAATTACCGTCCACCCGCGACCTGACGAACGCCATATCCGCTACCGCGATGTGTACGATCTCAAAGAAGCGCTGACGAAAGAATTTAATATTGAGGGAAATCCTACAGAGAAGAAATTTGTAGAGCTTGTCCTTAACACCCGACCCACTCAGGTTACACTTGTTCCCGATGCTGAAGGCCAGCTCACATCAAATCATGGGTGGGATACCATCGAGCATCAGGAATATTTAAAAGATATAATTGCGCAGTTTAAAGATGCCGGTATACGCGTGTCTATTTTTGTTGATCCTGTGCGAGAGATGGTTGAAGCTGCTGCCACATCCGGCACCGACCGTATTGAGCTTTATACGGAGGCATATGCAAGCCAGTATCATACAAACCGTGAGGACGCAATAATGCCTTACATTGAAGCTGCTCAGGTTGCCGATGAGCTGGGATTAGGCGTAAATGCCGGTCACGACCTGGATTTGTTTAATTTGAAATACTTTGCTTTGGAGATTCCCAATTTGCTTGAAGTAAGCATTGGGCATGCTTTAATTTGCGATGCGCTTGTTTATGGCCTAGGAAGCACCATCCAATTATATCTGAGGCAATTAAAAGTGAACCACTTTTAATCAGATATTGAGCTTTTCGCAGGTTTTCTCGGCCGCCAGTTTCTCGGCGTTCTTTTTATTGTAATCAGCACCGGTGCCAAATTGTTCGCCGTCAATGTTTACGCTGATGGTAAACAGTTTTGAATTATCGCCCTCAGCGTTGTTGATGAGTTCGAAGATCACATCTTTGCCGTGGCGCTGGCACCATTCTATCAGCTTACTTTTAAAGTTAGTTTCCGTAAGTTCCAGTTGATGGATGTCGATATGAGGCTTTATGATATGCGAGATCAAAAACTCCCGTGTGAAATCATAACCCTTATCTAAATAGATGGCACCGATGAGCGCTTCAAAGGCATCTCCTAAAAACGAGCCCTGCTTAGAGGGGTAATTGATTACTTTGTTATCAAATTCTATCACTTCCACCAAGCCTAGTTTTTTTGAAAGCTGGTTAAGGTTTGCCCTGCTTACAATTTTTGAGCGCATCTCTGTCAGAAAGCCCTCTTCCCGATAAGGATACATTTTGAAGAGCACTTCCGCGATCACTGAGCCAAGCACTGCATCGCCTAAAAACTCGAGGCGCTCGTTGCTGTTCTTGAAGCCGTTCTTCTGAGCCACAGCCATTGAGCGGTGCCTGAAAGCCATCTTGTACAGCGACACGTTGCCGGGCACAAAACCTAATAAGTTTTTGAGAGTCTTTACATAGCTGCGTTGCGGAGACAGGTGTAGCTTGTAAAGTTTAAAGAGTGGCATTCTTAATAACTAAGCTTTAGCTTTCGGGGCAACCAGAGGATAAGCAATTCAGAATTACCCTTCGTATTTCTTGAAGATCACAGATGCATTATGGCCACCAAACCCAAACGTATTGCTTTGAGCCGCACGCACGGTACGCTTTTGTGCCTTGTTGAACGTGAAGTTCAACTTAGGGTCAAAGCCCGGATCGTCTGTAAAGTGGTTGATAGTAGGCGGGATAATGTCATTTTGCACAGCCAGAATAGATGCAATAGATTCTACTGCTCCGGCAGCACCCAGCAAATGCCCGGTCATGGATTTGGTAGAGCTGATATTAAGCTTGTATGCATCTTCGCCGTATAGGGCCAGGATAGCTGCGGCTTCGCTCAGGTCGCCCAGTGGGGTAGAAGTACCATGAACGTTGATGTAATCAATATCAGCAGTTGTCAGGTTGGCGTCACGCAGGGCATTGGTCATTACAAGCTTTGCCCCAAGCCCTTCGGGATGTGGTGCTGTAATGTGGTTAGCATCGGCGCTCATGCCTCCGCCAACAAGTTCTGCGTAGATTTTCGCACCACGTGCTTTTGCATGTTCAAGCTCTTCAAGAACAATAGTGCCGGCGCCTTCGCCTGCAACAAATCCATCACGATCATTGTCGAATGGCCTCGACGCCGTTGCTGGGTCGTCGTTGCGGGTAGAAAGTGCGTGCATGGCATTGAAACCGCCAATACCTGCTTCATTGATAATTGCTTCAGAACCTCCTGATAAGATAATATCGGCCATGCCCAAGCGCAGGTAATTGAAAGCATCAATTAATGCATTGGTAGAAGAAGCGCAGGCTGAAACAGTTGAGAAGTTCGGGCCACGAAGCCCGTACTTGATAGAAATATGCCCCGGAGCAATGTCCAGGATCATTTTTGGAATGAAGAACGGGTTAAAACGCGGAGTCCCATCGCCTTTGGCAAAATTGCTTACCTCGTCTAGGAAGGTTTTAAGGCCGCCAATTCCGGCGCCCCAGATAACGCCTATGCGGTTTACGTCGTACTTCTGAAAATCCAGGTTTGCGTCATTAACAGCTTCGTGGGTTGAAGCTAACGCGTAATGTACAAAAGGGTCAAGTTTGCGGGCTTCTTTGCGGTCCATAAAATCTTCCGCATTAAAGTTTTTGACTTCGCAAGCAAACTTGGTTTTAAAAAGTGTTGCATCAAATCTTGTGATAGGAGCAGCGCCGCTTACTCCATTAAGCAATCCGTTCCAGAATTCAGGGACAGTGTTACCAATTGGAGTAAGCGCACCTAATCCTGTTACAACAACTCTTTTAAGCTCCATTTATAATGGCCGGAATTACTTTACGTTTTTTTCTAAATAAGCGATAGCCTGTCCAACTGTGCCGATAGTTTCAGCCTGGTCATCAGGGATAGCAACATTGAACTCTTTTTCAAACTCCATGATTAATTCCACGGTGTCCAAAGAGTCTGCACCAAGATCGTTAGTAAAAGATGCTTCTGGTGTTACTTCACTTTCGTCAACACCTAATTTTTCAACGATAATTGCTTTTACTCTTGAAGCGATATCAGACATAGTCTTATGATTTAATGGTTAAAATTCTGTGCAAAGAAAAATAAATAAAAGTAATTATCAAACCTTTTTGTTTTTGCTCAAATGCGTGGCAGATTGTGCAATTGCTGTAAATTTGTAATTTATTTTTAGTAAGGTTTGAACAAGCAAACGTTAAAGTACGAGTTAGATTACGATTTTGTTTTGATAGCAATAACCACGCCTTTAAAAGATTATAGGCTTTGTTATACCATCAACAAGCAATTGCTTATTCAGTTTTATCGTACTGACGAATTACAACTGCAGTTCGGGCTTGCTGATGCACCGGTTTACTTTTCAAAGTTCTACTACAAGGCTGATCAGGGCGAAACAGAATTTTTCCTACTGTCTAACAAAGGAGCAGAAGGGTATTTGATACCCGAAATGAAAGAGGCCGATTATTTTATTTTGATCCACAATTACATTGATAAAGAAGACCTGGAGCAGCTAATAACAGGTTTAAATCAAATTTCGGAGGTGCTTGCAGCCATAGAAGTTGACCCAAGAAGATTGAAATCTAAAGAAAATCTAATATTTTAGCCCTCAATTCTAACCTTGGTGTACGTTTTACACCACCATCAGGCGGCTAAAAGGATTCAAAACATAAATTAAAGATGAGACAAGTTCAGAAACGAACCAAGATTGTGGCTACACTTGGTCCTGCATCTGCGAAGAAAGAAGTTTTATTAAGCATGATTAAGGCAGGTGTTGATGTTTGCCGCTTAAACTTTTCGCACGGAAGCCAGGCAGATCACCAGGAGGTGATCAACACAATCCGCCAGATCAATCAGCAATATAAAACGCACGTTGGCATTCTTGCCGACTTACAAGGGCCGAAGATCCGTATCGGGATGGTTAAAGATGGCGGGATCCATCTTGTAAATGGCAATACTATTGAGATCACTACCAACGAAAAAATAGGCGATGACGATCAGATTTATATCACGTATGAAAGTTTCCCTAAAGACGTACGTGTTGGCGAAGTGATCTTGTTGGACGATGGCAAGATCCAAATGAAGGTCCTTGCTACCAATAATAAAGATACGGTGAGCTGTGAGATCGTACATGGGGGAATTTTAACATCCCGCAAAGGGGTAAATCTTCCAAACACAAAGGTTTCTATCCCAAGTTTAACAGAAGAAGACTTGGCCAACCTGGAGTTTGCTTTGCAAAACGATGTTGAATGGATTGGGCTTTCTTTTGTGCGCACAGCTGAAGATATTGTAGAATTAAAACGCATCATTTCGCAAAGCGGAAAAACTGCCCGCGTAATTGCGAAGGTTGAAAAACCGGAGGCAATTGATAACATCGACGCTATCATTGAAGTTACCGATGGTGTAATGGTTGCCCGTGGCGACCTTGGCGTAGAAATGCCGATGGAGCAGGTGCCGGTTCTACAGAAAATGATTGCCCGCAAATGCCGCGAGGCTTCAAAGCCTTGTATCGTTGCAACTCAAATGTTGGAGAGCATGATTACCACCCCACGCCCTACGCGTGCCGAGGTGAACGACGTGGCCAACTCGGTCCTTGACGGAGCTGATGCGGTGATGCTTAGTGGCGAAACTTCTGTTGGCGAGTTTCCTGTAATCGTTATCGAGACCATGCACAAGATTATCCGCAACATTGAGGATACCGCTTATCCATACCAAACTCCTAAGAAGTTAATTGAGGGCTCGCCAACTTACATGGCTGATGCCGTTTGCGGTTCAGCGGTTTACCTGTCGGAGAAAACGAATGCGATCGGAATTATTTCGATGACCTCATCCGGCTACACAGCCTTTGAGATATCAAGCCATCGCCCAAAGGCCGGAACGTTTATTTTCACAAGCAACCGCACACTGCTTAATTCGTTGAGCCTTCTTTGGGGGGTGCGAGGTTTTTACTACGACAAGTTTGTGAGCACCGATCAAAGTATTAGCGATGTTAACCGCATTTTGAAAGCTGAGAAACTTATCGAGCCGGGCGAAATTGTGATCAATACCGCTGCTATGCCGATTGAAAAAAAGGGTAAAACCAATATGATCCGTGTTACGGTTGTAGATTAAAATTGTTAGAAATATAGCCGAAAGCCGCCCATCAATCATGGGTGGCTTTCGTGTTTTATAGTGTAACCAAATCATTCTGTTTTTTATGTTTTTTTGAGTTTTCCACACTGCAAATTATTTGCAATCAGTTTGTTAGACGCCAAACTCTTGCCTCCGTCAAGGATACACTAACTCTTTGTGGAAAACTCAAATTGAGTTGCGCCTCCCAGAAAGATAAATTTGATGAAAAACCCCTAAACTTTTTCTGAGGGGACAATACACTGATCATCAACATTAAAATCTAACAATATGGGTAAAGCATCTGCAACAAAAAACGGAAAAGGAGCCGGCAAGGGATTAGGCTTCCAACGCTACTTCACCAAAGAGGGAGTAAACGTGTATGATCTATTCAACTACGAAAAACGATCGTCGGTAATCCGTAACCCTGCGGGCGATACAGTTTTTGAATTGAACGATGTAGAGGTGCCCACATCCTGGAGCCAGGTTGCAACCGACATTCTCGCCCAAAAATACTTCCGTAAAGCAGGAGTGCCACAACCCGACGGCACAACCGGATCAGAAAAAAGCATCAAGCAAGTGGCTCACCGTATGGCTCATTGCTGGAAAAGCTGGGGCGAACGCTACAACTACTTCGCTAATCCGAAAGATGCAGACATTTTCTACGACGAGTTGGTTTACACCATCGTTGGCCAGTTAGCAGCACCAAATTCGCCACAGTGGTTCAATACCGGGCTTCACAGCTCATACGGAATCACCGGCAAGCCACAAGGCCACTACTATGTTGATCCGGAAACTGAAGTTCTTTCTAAGTCAACATCCGCTTACGAGCGCCCGCAGCCACACGCCTGTTTCATCCTTTCTGTAAGCGATGACCTGGTAAACGATGGCGGTATCATGGACCTTTGGGTTCGTGAAGCTCGCATCTTCAAATACGGCTCTGGTGTAGGAACCAACTTCTCAGCCATCCGCGGCGAAAACGAAAGGCTTTCTGGCGGCGGTTACTCATCAGGCTTAATGTCGTTCCTGAAAATTGGCGACCGTGCTGCCGGAGCAATCAAGTCTGGCGGAACAACCCGTCGTGCTGCTAAAATGGTTTGTTTGGACCTTGAGCACCCGGAAATTGAGGGCTTCGTGAACTGGAAAGTTGAAGAAGAGAAAAAAGTAGCGGCTCTTATTGCTGCCGGTTACTCTTCAGACTACGAAGGAGAGGCTTACCGCACCGTTTCCGGCCAGAACTCAAACAACTCTGTTCGTATTCCTAACTCGTTCTTCCGTGCTTTGGAAGAGGGCAAGCCATGGGATTTGATCGGCCGCACAAACGGAAAAGTTGTTAAATCAATCTCTTCAGAGAAACTTTGGCAGGATATCGCCTTCGCAGCCTGGGCTTGCGCCGATCCTGGCGTACAATACGATACTACCATCAACGAATGGCACACCTGCCCTGCAGGCGGCCGCATCAACGCGTCAAACCCATGCTCAGAGTACATGTTCCTGGATAACACCGCATGTAACCTGGCATCTATAAACCTTGCGCACTTCTTCAACCCTGAAACTTTGGTTTTTGATGTGAAGGGCTTTGAACATGCTTGCCGTGTTTGGACAGTGGTTCTGGAGATTTCTGTTTTGATGGCACAGTTCCCATCAAAAGAAGTTGCTCAACTATCTTACGATTACCGCACTTTAGGTTTAGGTTATGCGAACCTTGGCTCTATGCTGATGGTTGCTGGTATCCCTTACGATAGCGATAAAGCCCGTGCAATTGGCGGTGCAATAACTGCGGTGATGACCGGTACTGCCTACGCTACTTCGGCCGAAATGGCGAAAGAGCTCGGCACTTTCCGCGAGTACGCAACCAACAAAGAAAACATGCTTCGCGTAATGCGCAATCACCGCTATGCGGCTTACAACGCTACCGATGCATACGTTGGGCTGGAAATTGCGCCTCCGGGAATTGATCAGAAACATTGCCCTGATTATCTGCTTTCTGCTGCTTGCAATTCCTGGGATAAAGCGGTTGAGCTTGGCGAGAAATACGGCTACCGTAATGCTCAAACTACTGTAATTGCTCCAACAGGAACAATCGGCTTAGTTATGGATTGCGATACAACCGGTATTGAGCCTGACTTTGCTTTGGTTAAATTCAAAAAATTATCTGGTGGTGGTTATTTCAAGATCATCAACCAGGGAGTTCCATCCGCTTTGCGTAACCAGGGTTATAAAGAGCATGAGATTGAAGAAATCGTGAACTATGCAAAAGGTCACGCTACTTTAAAAGGAGCTCCGCATATCAATTTCGATAGCCTTGCTGCGAAAGGATTCACTCAGGATGAGTTAGAAAAAGTCGACAAGTCTTTATTGGCTGCGTTCGAGATTGGTTTTGTATTTAATCAGTGGACTTTAGGCGAAGAGTGCCTGCAGCGTTTAGGCTTCAAATCTGAGCAATATTCTGCCGCTGATTTCAACCTGCTCCGTGCTATTGGCTTTACACGTCAGCAAATCGCGGAAGCAAATGAGTACATCTGCGGTACAATGACTGTAGAAGGAGCTCCGTACCTGAAAGAAGAGCATTATCCAATATTTGATTGCGCTAACAAGTGCGGAAACAAGGGGCAGCGTTACATCCATGCGCACGGCCACATCAAAATGATGGCTGCAGCTCAGCCTTTCCTTTCTGGCGCTATCTCTAAAACTATCAACCTTCCAAACGAAGCAACAGTTGAAGAGATCAAAGATTGCTACGAGTTATCATGGAAATTAGCCTTGAAGGCCAATGCGCTTTACCGCGATGGATGTAAATTGTCTCAGCCGCTATCCACTAAATCTTCTGATTCTAAAGAAGATAAGTTGGATGCGATTGAGGAAGTTTTAGGCGAAGCAGCAAACGTAAAACTCAGCGATTTAACTCCTGAGCAGGTTCTGGAAGCAGCACGTGCCATTCTGGAACGTTCTACTGACACCAAATTCAAACGCCAGCTTTCATCTGTGGTTGAGCGTAAAAATCTTCCGTCAAAACGGGGTGGTTTTACTCAGAAAGCTTCCGTTGGCGGACAAACAGTTTTCGTTCGCACCGGAGAATATGAAGATGGAACGTTGGGTGAGATTTTCGTGGACATGCACAAAGAAGGTGCAACTTTCCGTTCGCTAATGAACTGTTTTGCTATCGCGATCTCGGTTGGTTTGCAATACGGTGTGCCTCTGGAAGAGTTCGTGGATAAATTTACGTTCACCCGCTTTGAGCCATCTGGTATGGTGGGCGGACACGATAACATCAAGAGCGCAACTTCTATCATCGATTACATCTTCAGGATGTTGGGTTATGAGTACCTGCAACGCACCGACCTGGTACACGTAATTACTGAGCAGAACGCGGTAGTGGGAAACCCTCAGCTATCAAATGATGATGTAAATACAGACGAGAGCAACGTGTATCAGCCAAAAGCTGAAGTGAAAGTAAGCTCAGATAAAGTTTTGAAACCGGTGCTTGATATTTCAGGCGGCGGTCAGAGCGATGCTCCGGCCTGCGGAAACTGCGGGCACATTATGGTGCGCTCAGGTACTTGCTATAAATGTCTGAACTGCGGAACGCAGGGAGGATGTAGCTAAAAAGAAGAAAAAGAGCCGAGCAAATGCTCGGCTCTTTTAATAAAAAGAAAACCCAATTAAGCTCTGAACTTAATTGGGTCTTGCCGAGTCAACCACGGCATGGTGTTGGTTTAATCGTTGATCTAATTTCATAATATGAAAGAAGAAATGATCGAGATTTTTTGCCCTTACATTACAAGGAATGGCAAAAGGATCTATCCCAAAAATGGAAAATATTTTCATTTTTGGGTGGAGAAAAGAAAGTAAAGATATTAGGATTTGTTGATAACTTATGTTGTTAACTTTCCGATACCTTCTTCAGCCCTACCAGAACCGGTAGGGCTTTTTATTTATTCCCCTTAGCTGGCGCACACATGCCGCGTGAGCCGTCCTAATTCCAACTTGAAGTCGCAATTTGCGATATCAAACAGCAATCAAACCTACTCACTCCACCGCCTCTTCCCCTTTTTCTCCCAGCTTCACAATATCTCCATCCTGAAAAAGTATAGCTTTTAAAGTAGTTCTCCATTCAGGCTTTTTCCGTAGCAGAAACTCCAGATCCATTCCGAAATGTTTGAATTCTTCTTTTTGAGCGTTGGCCATGATGGCTTTTGCCGCCTCGTCTTTTTCAACGCTGATGCGCTGTTCGTACCAGTTTATTGCTTCAGCTTCTTCAATTAGAGAAACAATCATACGTGCAAAAGTGCGGGTCTCATCCGAAAGTTCTTCCGGTGGTTCGTGGTATTGGTCAAAGCCCATAATGTTAGTTTAGGGCATCAACAGCAAAAAAGGACCTTTAGTTTCGCTCGGTAGGCCGCCGACCTAATTCTTCTCCAACTGGCTCCTTAGATCGTTGAGCAAATCCTGTTTGTTCGGCATGAGGTGCGAAGAGAAAAAGTAGCAATCTTCAAGCGTGTACCCAACAATGCTTAGCCTTTGTCCGGTTAATGGCGAGTGGGTAACGAGCGTAACCATCTTATTCTCCTCGATTTTCTGTTTCATCCGCATGTAATCGGGGTCTGCCGCGAGTGCAGGGAAAGTAGCCCACATGTTTTCTCCAATGAGTTGTTGGTCGCGGGTCTTTAGGTTATCTATAACAAAATCATTTAGGAAAAGGTAATTCCAGTTGAAGTCCAGAATGTAAATGGAATACCGCATCCGCTGAAAATGCTCAAACGGCAAATCAGAAAAACGTCTGTAAAGTGTTATTTCGAATGGCGTACTCACGATAGGTTTAATCTCGGTTACCTTAAAATTGTTTGTTATTTGTATTTTAAAACTATGATTTTGCCGTCCATGGTGGTTGCAATCAACTCCTTGTTGCTTATAAAGCTGAGGGGATTGACCAAGGCGTTAGACAATTTATGAATCCACGCAAGTGAGCCGTCCTTCCGGTTAAAAGCATAAATATCGCCCGAGTTTCCAAGCGCAAATACCTTCCCGCCCCGTTCTTCCACTAAAGAAGGCGAAATGTCATACCCCATGTTCGCCGCTCCCCGCCATTTTACCTCCATGTCATTGGCATGCGAATCCATCCCAAGAACATCACCTTCCATGGTTTTAACATAAATCAAACTGCTGTCGGCAGATAAGCCCATCGATTCACGCACCCTGATCTTTGGATCCTGCTTGCGCCAGATTACTTTGCCCGTTGCAGCATCCAGGCAGGTCATGAATCTATCTGGCGCAACTATGAATATACGGTTGTCGGTTGCCACCGGATAACAAGCCGCCGCAGAGTACATTCTGTTGGCTGCTCCGCTTTTCCACTCCCAAACCAATTTTCCACTCTGCTGATCGAGGCAATAGAATCCGTTACCCCAACTTCCAAAGTAAATATTGCCATTGTACAGCAAAGGCTTAGTCACGACGAAGCCCTGCACCTGGTCAAAGTCCCACTTCTGCTTTCCGGATACAAGGTCATAGGCTCTGAAGTGCCCGTCTGAGCTTCCGCAGAAAACCGTGTTATTGTTTATCACTGGAGAGGCTACGATCGGTTTATCCGCAAGCGCTTTCCAAAAAACCTTTCCGTTTCTTATATCGAGACAGTACAGATTTCTATCAGTACTTGCTACTACAACGTAGTTGCCTGAAACCGCAGGCGTACTGTAGATCTTTCCACCTGTTTTTGCCACCCACTCCTCTTTACCATTTCTGGTGCGGTAGGCTTTGATCATACCGTTTGTGTTGGGAATGATAACCAGCTTGCCTGCGATTGCGCTTCCGGCTCCTATGTCGCTATCATCCTGAACGGCCCAGCGGGCTTTTACTTCCGGGAAGCGATGGTTAGCAGCGTAGGATGGGCGAGGGTATTTTTTTTCATCTGCAGAGAAATTGTGATTTATGAGCTTGTCTGTTCCCCAGGTTGGCTTAAGCGCAACGCCCGGAGTGCGTTCATTGTACGAAACGATATCGCCGTTAACAGTTACAATATTATATCCACCGATGGAGTCTTTCGCCCGCAAATTCGACCTGCCCATAAATGCCGGGATACCTTCGAAATTCAGATGATTGTTGGCATGCCCATGCCCGCACAAAGCCAGCTGTATGTTGTGAGTTTTAAGCCTGTCAATAACTTCGTACCAGTTATTCAGCGCATTATCTTGCGGGTAGTGGTTCACAAAAACGATGGGATTTTCTTTGGGAGTTGCTGCCAGCACAGAATCCAGCCACACCAGGTTTTCCCGGGGCACTTGTCCGGGGCTCATGCGCATATTGGGACCGCAATTTGTGCCGAGGAATAAAATGCCGTGTGATTTAAATGCAAAGGTTTCTGAGCCAAACACAGTCCTGAAGCTGTTTCCTCCACTCTCAGACCAGTTCATATCGTGGTTGCCCGGCACGATATACCAGGGTTTATTCAGTGTATCAAAAATTGATTTTGCGAGCTTCAGTTCCTCGTCGGCGCCAAACTCTGTAATGTCGCCTGAGATAACAACAAACTCAATTACTGATATGTGTATCGCTCACGTGAGCAAATTTCCACGGCTTAACCTGTGCAGTGGCAGCAAAACTAATGGAACAGAAAAAAAGCAGAACGAACAAGAGTCTTTTCATGGTGAGGAATAAAGCCGTTAAATTACAATTTTACGGATGCTAAATGCCTATATTTGTTCTGATTACAAGTTTGCCATAAATAAACCCCCATATGAAAACATTGACATTGTTATTAGCCTTCCTTTTTTTGGGAGCACCGGAAATTTACCAGTACAAAATAGAATCTATTGAAGGAAAGAAAATAGACCTGAAGAAATATAAAGGCAAAAAGATTTTGATTGTGAACACGGCATCGAAATGCGGCTATACTCCGCAGTACGCGGATTTGCAGAAATTAGCTGATAAGTACAAAGACAAATTGGTTGTGATTGGGTTTCCCGCTAATAACTTCGGCGGACAAGAGCCCGGCGCAAACCCGATGATCAAAGAGTTCTGCCAGAAGAATTATGGTGTTACTTTCCCGCTTAGCAGCAAAGTGAGCGTAAAAGGTGATGATATTGATCCGCTTTTCAAATATCTTACTACAGCAGAAAATCCGGACTTTACCGGCGAGATCAAATGGAACTTTGAAAAATTCCTGATTGATGAGAACGGGAAACTGGTTCATCGCTTCCGTTCCAAAGTGACTCCGCTCTCTGAAGAGATCACGAAATATCTGTAAGAAATTAAACAAGATTGGAAGCCTCTTCGTTGATACGGAGAGGCTTTTTTGTTTGCAGGAATGGCAAAATACGATCAGGAGAAAATAGTTGTGCCCCGGTTTGACGAGGCAAATGGCTTCTACACTACCGCTGCCCGCAGCAGCCTGATGGCAAAGATCAGGGCAACGAACACGAAGCCGGAGGTCGCTTTGCGAAAAGCGCTTTGGGCGTTCAATATCCGCTATCGTATTAACGATAAGACCCTTCCCGGCAAGCCCGACATCGCAATTAAGAAGCATAAGCTGGTTGTTTTCATAGATGGCGAGTTCTGGCACGGGCATAATTGGGAAGAGAAGAAGAAGAAAATTAAGTCTAACACCGGCTATTGGATTCCAAAAATTGAGCGGAACATGCAACGGGATGTGCAGGCGACGCTTGAACTGGAGGCGATGGGATATACCGTTTTCCGTTTTTGGGAGAAACAGGTAAAAAAGGATCTTGAAGCGTGTGTTAATGAGATCGTGAACTGTATTGGTAAGCTGAAAGCACCATAATCCTTGTAAGTTTTTTGTGGCGAAGAGATTGATTTTGGCATTAAGAGCATTGTTTTGTTACATTTAAGAAATAAACAAGCTGCCAAACTTGTCTGTGGGCGGCTCTCAACGCCAATATGTACAACCATCTTTTCAAGGTTCTCCCTCTTCTGATAGGAATATTTGCATGCTCTGGGTCAGCAGTGTTAGCTCAAAAACCAACTCAGAAGCCAAATGTGATTATTTTGCTCGCTGATGATATGCGTGCAAAAACCATTCACGCACTCGGCAATAACGAGGTAATTACGCCCAATCTGGACAAGCTGGTAAAAAGTGGAGTTGCTTTCCCTCACGCCTACAACATGGGCGGCCATACCGGGGCAGTTTGCGTTTCCAGTCGTGCAATGTTGATGACGGGGCAAACCATCCATAAGCTCGGCGATGACATTACTGAAATACCAAAAGATTACACGCTCTTAGGTAAGCTTCTTAGTTCATCGGGCTACAAAACGTATGGTGTGGGCAAGTGGCACAACGGTGTTCCCTCATATGTGCAAAGCTTCCGCGGAGGCGATGAGATCATGTTTGGCGGTATGACCTCGTCTCAATGGAATATTCCATTAAACCATTTTAACAAGGATGGCATTTATGACCATGCCTACACCCCGTCCGATCCCGCTAACCGCGATCTTTCCAGGATAGCCGATCACGTTTATGAGGGCAGGCATTCTGCCGAAATCTTCGCAGACGCAGCCGTAAAATATTTGAAGTCGGAAAAAGGAACTGATCCATTTTTCTTATACGTGGCGTTTACAACTCCGCACGATCCAAGGCAAATGCCTAAGGAATATCTGGAGATGTACGATACTGCTAAAATATCTCTTCCTGTAAATTTTTTGCCTGAGCATCCTTTCGACAATGGCCACATGCACGGCCGCGATGAGAAGCTGCTCGGCTTCCCGCGAAAGCCCGATGAGGTGAAAAGAGAAATCAGGGATTATTATGCCATCATCACCCACCTTGATGCGCAGATCGGCAGGATCATGGATGCGCTGAAGGCATCCGGGCAGTTGGAAAATACCATTGTTGTTTTTGCCGGTGACAATGGCCTGGCGCTGGGTCAGCACGGCTTGATGGGCAAGCAAAATTTATACGAACATACGGTCGGCGTGCCGATGGTTTGGAGCGGTCCCGGCATTGCGAAAGGCAAACAAAGCAGCGCTTATAGCTACCTTGTGGATATCTACCCCACGCTCTGCGATCTGCTGAAGATTAAAAAGCCGGCAACTGTTGATGGTTCAAGTTTTTCTGCAAGCCTGAAAGATCCGTCTAAATCAAATCACAAAGAGATGTTCTTCGCTTTCCGCGATTTGCAGCGGGCGGTAAGCGATACCCGATATAAGCTCATCGAATACAATGTCAAGAAGGTTAGGACAACGCAGTTGTTTGATCTGAAAACTGATCCTTACGAAATGAATAACTTAGCCGGTAACCTCGAATACAAAGCTACTCTCGCCCGGCTGAGAAATGATCTTCTTGCACATAAATCCACCTCAGGTGATGCTGAAAGCTCGTTTTGGGTGGGATTTTAACGCATAAAACCACAAAATTTAATACCCTTATTGTAAAGCCTATCGATAAAAATTCATTCCCTGTCAACTAACCAAACTAACCAATCTTAATCAATCCTAAACATGAAAAAGCTCTACTTGCTGTTTCTTCTCGCCTTCGCGTTTTCTAAAGCTGAGGCACAAATTACAGTCTCAGGTAAGGTGTCAGAAGCCAACGGAGGCACTCTCCCCGGCGTCGGGGTTACCGTAAAAGGTACTTCAAACGGCACTGTCACTAACGTAGATGGTGTTTACACCATTACAGTCCCAAATGCCAATTCAACTTTAGTCTTCTCTTTTGTGGGTTTCTTACCAAAAGAAGTCGCTGTTAAGAACCAAAGAAATCTCAACGTTTCGCTTGAACCTGATCTGAAAAGCCTTGACGAGGTGGTAGTAGTGGGCTATGGTACCACAACCAAAAAGGATTTGGTATCGTCGGTAGCGAGTATTAAAGCCGATGCTCTCAAGGCTCAGCCTGTTGGCAACCTTGAACAAGCGCTCCAAGGCAGGGCTGCGGGTCTTGCGGTAACGTCAAACAGCGGTACGCCGGGTGCCGGAGCAACGATCCGCATCAGGGGCAACAATTCTATTAATGGCAACAACGATCCGTTGTATGTAATCGATGGATTTATTGCCGGCTCGGGATTCGACATCAACAGCATTAATCCAGAGGACATTGAGTCTATCGATGTTCTCAAAGACGCAACCGCTCTTGCAATCTATGGTACCAGGGGTGCGTCAGGTGTAATACTCATTACTACTAAAAGCGGAGCAAACTTCGCGAAGGGAAAGCCGAAGATTAATCTGACACACTACACAAGCTTCCAGAACACTGCAAACAAGATAAACCTAATGACAGGTCAGGAGTACCTTGATTATGTGAACGAATCGGCTCGCTTTGCGCCAGGCCCGGATGGCTTTGGCAAAACGGATTTGACGCTTCCTTTGGCCTACAACGACGATATACAAACAACAGATTGGCTAGGCCTGATCTCTCAGACAGGGATGGTGAACAACACCGACCTCTCGTTTGGAGGGAATGCGGATAAGTCAAACTATTATGTTTCTTTCAATTACTTTGATCAGAAAGGAGTTGTACGGGAGTCGGGATTGAAAAAAGGTGGCTTACGTGCGAATTTGGACGTAAAAGCTACAGATCGCCTGAAGCTCGGGATACGCCTGAATGCATCACAGTACAAGCGTGAAAACACCAAGGTAAATTACTCTCAAATTGTTAATGCGGTAGTGCCCCTGAGAGCCATATACAATGCAAATGGGGCGTTTACAAGCCAGAATCCTATCAGTTCTACTACACAGCGCAATCCTGAAGCAGATTTGCAATTAAGAGTAGACCATGACCTCGTAACCAAGCTCATCAGCAACGCGTATTTGGAGTACGAACTTTTAAAAGATCTGAAGTTTAAAACTACGCTGGGGGCAGATTTGACTTACAGGAAGCTCAATAATTATCTTCCCGGCGTTTTGCCAGAAGTAACAACCGGTGGTTTTGCAAGTATCAATACCAACTTCGCCAAGAATATTCTTAATGAGAATACCTTGAATTATGATTGGAAGCTGGGAAAACATAGCATAAAAGCATTGGCGGGATTTACCATGCAGAAAGACAACAATGAGGGTACAATAGCTTCCATTGATGGTTTTTCAAACGATGCCGTTCTTTTCAACAATTTATCGCTGGGCAATACCGCTACGGCACAAGTTGCTTCCGGATACGGGCAGCGTACGCTTATCTCATATCTAAGCAGGATCAACTACAACTATGCAAGCAAATATCTGCTTACGCTTGTTGGCCGCTACGATGGTTCATCGGTTTTTCAACCAGGCAATAAATACTCCTTCTTCCCCTCTGTAGGATTTGCTTGGAATGCCGGACAAGAGGACTTTATGCAAGATCTAAGCTTCTTAAGCACGTTAAAATTAAGAGGAAGTATCGGTAAGGTTGGAGAGCAGGGTGTTCCCGCATATAACTCCATAGCCACTTATGCAAATACCGTTACTACTTTTAATGATGCCATGGTAAACGGCGTTCTTGTAGGCGCTGTGCCGAGCGATGGCCTTACCTGGGAAACAACAAGGCAGCTGGATTTGGGGCTGGAAGTAGGTATTCTACAAGACCGGATTTCATTTGAAGCCGACTATTACAACAAACGTACTTCTGATTTGCTGCTCCGTGTTGCCTTGTCAGGGCAGGTCGGCGCAAACTCAACTACACAGTTACAAAACTTAGGCTCGGTGAGGAACCGTGGTGTGGAGTTCTCAGTCAATTCGCACAACATCGTTGGAAAGAACTTTTCATGGAATACTGCTTTGACAATGTCCGCCAACAGGAGCAGGATACTGGCACTCGATGGCCAGCCATATATCGACCTTCAGTCTACCGGGAATCAGGGCGGTAGTTCTGCACGTTTAATTGTTGGCCAGCCTTTGCCTGTATTTGTTGGGGCACAATACCTTGGCACCTACAAAACAAAAGAAGAAATCATAGCCGACAAGAGAGTAGGCCAGTCGTTCTTAGGCGGTCCGCGGTTTGAAGATGTGAATAATGATGGTGTGCTCAATAGCCAGGATGAAAAAATTATAGGCAGCCCGCAACCAGATTTCTACGGAGGCTTAAGAAATACGTTTAAGTATAAACGCCTTTCGTTGGATGTATTTGTGCACGGGCAGTATGGATCAGAGATTTTCAACATTCGGGCTCAATCCTCATTTTACGGCAGGCAAGATCAAAACCTTGACCCTGCTCTTGTTAACAGGTGGCGTGAAGGTGTTAACGAAACATCCGACATCCCACGTGCGGGAACATCAGCCAGTATCTACAATTTGAACAGTACAGTGAATATTGAAGATGGCTCTTTCTTAAGGCTCAAGAATGTATCATTGAGTTACGACGTACCTCTGAAACAACTTGGATTGAGTAAGGCTTTCAGCAACTTGAATGTTTATGCAAGCGGCACAAACTTGCTACTGCTCTCTAAGTTCAAACTCGGCGATCCTGAAGTCAATAATTTCGCTGCAGGAAGCGGGTTCGATGCTGTTTCACAAGGTTTCGCAGGAGGGCAGTACCCTTATGCTAAGTCTTTCACCTTCGGTTTAAACGTTGAATTTTAATCTGATCAGATATGAAAAAGACATTGAGATATACAGTGCTGCTGGTGATTGCGTCATTGTTAGTATCCACCAGTTGCAATAAATTCTTGGAAGAAGATTTAAGAGATCAGATCACTCCCGAGAATTTCTTTAACAACGACAAGGAAGCTGAACTCGCGGTAAATGGAGTTTACAGGCTTTTGCACGATAATTCTCTTTACGGATTAAGGGGGCTGGATGATTACTATACCAGCGGAGCAGACGAGCAGGGCCCAAGCCGTGCCGTAAACCCACAAATACATAATTACCTGATAGCGGAAGGGGTGGCTGACGGGAATGACAGTTGGATAACATTATATAGAATAGTTAATAATACCACTGAGTTCATCGCCAAAATAGAAGGGAACGAAAAAATATCGCAGTCGGCACGGGATAGTAATGTTGGGCAGCTTCTCTTTCTAAGAGCACTGGCTTACTACCACTTAACCAACCTTTGGGGGGATGTCCCTTATTACAGAAGTCCGATGCCGGTAGTAGAAAGATCAGTATTGGGGCGTACCAAAAAAGAGCAGATAAGAAAAGATATGAAGGATGATTTGGCAAAGGCGATTCCGATGATGCAAACATCTTACACCGGCGCTGACCTGGGCCGTGCGACAAAGTGGGCAGCTGCTACATTGAAAGCTAAGTATCACCTTTTTGATAAGGAGTGGGCTGATGCGAAAACTGAATGTGATTTCATTATCAAAAACTCCCCCCATACCCTTCTTGCCAATTTTGCCGATGTATTTGATCGCACTAGTTCTGCAACCCAGTACAACGCTGAGGTGATTTTTGCAGTAGATTTTATATCAAACCAGGTAGCAGAATTGCAGGCTGGCAGAACAGACGATTACAATCCACGCATCCGCGATGAACCTTCAAACCGGAATGGTAATATTGTAGTGAACGGCAAGACAATGAAAAGAGCAGATTATTTTCAAAGTTTGCTATTAGCTCAGGGCGAAGACATGACTGGTTTCGGGTGGGCAATCCCTCTTCCTGAACTTGCAAGTAAATCAAACTGGCAAGCCGGAGATTTAAGGTACGATGCCACAGTCATCAGCAGTTACCTGGGCTTTACATTGACGTTTCCTTATTTCAAAAAGAACTGGAACTTGAATCAGGCTACCTCGGCAAGGGACAATCACCCGGATAATTATATTGTATTTCGTTTGGCAGATGTCTATTTGATGGCTGCAGAAGCTGAAAACGAGGTAAATGGACCTGCTGCGGCATACGCTTATGTGAACAAGGTTAGAGAACGGGCTTTTAATCCCGATCAGCCATTTAGCGGTTTAACACAAACAACATTCAGAATAAAAATTCAGGATGAACGTAAGTTTGAGTTAGCTGCAGAAGGGCACAGGCGCATGGACCTGATTCGTTGGGGAAAACTGCTAGAGGTTGTAAAAGCTACCAAACAAAGAGCCTGGAATAATCCCGCCGCTAATATTAAGCCTTACCATGTTTTGTTGCCAATCCCAGAGAAGCAAATAATTTTAAATCCGAACCTTTTAACATCAGATCCAACTAATAATGGCTATAGGTAATCTTTTTAAGCCTGTTTTTACAACCTGCTGCCTAGCAATACTGCTGTGCCACTCGTCCTTCGCTCAAAAAAAGCCAAATATCGTCTTCATTCTTGGAGACGATATGGGCTATTACAGCATAGGGCCATTTGGACAGAAATTGATCAAAACTCCTAATCTGGATAAGCTGGCTGCCAATGGGATGAAGTTGACCAACTTCTACTCCAATCACATCTGCTCGCCCAGCCGCGGAAGCTTTTTCACAGGCCTGCACACCGGCCACGCACTAATACGTGGCAATTATGAGCTTGGTGGCTACCGCGATGATGATGAATACGGCCAAATGCCGCTTGCTCCAAATATGCAAACGCTCGGTACAGAGTTGCAAAGAGCAGGATATAAAACTGCGGTGATGGGAAAGTGGGGAATGGGGGGTCCTGGCTCAATCGGCGTTCCAAACAAGCAAGGTGTTGGCCTTTTCTTTGGATATCTCTGCCAAAAACAGGCTCAGAACTATTATCCTACACATCTTTGGGAAAACGAGACTTTCTACCCGCTCAACAACAAGTATTTTTATGTGCATCAGAAGATGCCTGCCGGAAAGGATATCCACGACCCGGCATCGTACCTGCCTTATAAAGGAGAGGAGTATTCCGAAGAAACAATTCAAAGGCATGCTTTAGACTTCATCAGCAAACAGAAAGCTGATGAGCCATTCTTTTTGGAGCTCGCATACACTTTGCCGCACATGGCTCTGCAGGTACCCGACAGAGTTTTGGAACAATACAAGGGCAAGTTTGATGATAAGCCTTACTTAGGCCAGAAGGATTACGTCCCAAGCCAATACCCAAGAGCAACGTATGCGGCGATGATTACTTTGCTGGACGAGTATGTTGGACAGGTAATGGCGGCGCTAAAGCAGAAAGGTCTCGATAAAAACACGTTAATTGTTTTTACTGCCGACAACGGTGCCGCCAAAGTAGGAGGCTGTGATCCGGATTATTTCAATTGCAGTGGCGAGCAGCGTGGCCGCAAAGGCAGCATTTATGAGGGTGGGATAAAAGAGCCTTTTGTAGCGTATTGGCCAGGCGTGATAAAGCCGGGCTCGTCGTCTGAGCACATTGCCGCAATCTGGGATATGATGCCAACGTTCCTGGACGTTGCCGGAACAAAAGCCACCAAGCCAATTGATGGAATATCTTTTCTTCCAACGTTAAAACAACAAAAACAAGCTCCACATGAATACCTGTATTGGGAGCGTCATGCAAATGACGAGCATCAGGAAGTAGTGAGATTTGGCGATTGGAAAGCCATAAAAGATGTGATGGCGAACAAAATTGAGCTCTACAATCTGGCGAAAGATCCATCAGAAAAGACCGACGTGGCTGCTCAAAATCCGGCACAGATTAAAAAGGCTATAGAATATTATAAAACCCGAAGAACAGCTGCTGTGGTCGACTGGAACTACGGGAAACCCGACGAAGACAGATAGAAATGAGGAAAGTCGCAGCTTTTATTCTTGGATCATTATTGTTTAATTGTGCTTATGCCCAGCACGATCCAATTCAGCCTTTCAAAGGAAAGATCGGCAAAACACTTGCTGATACGAAGCAGGCCTGGCCTGAACCGGTTAAAGCTCCGGCAGGCGCACCAAACGTAATCTGGATTTTGATTGACGATGCTGGCTTTGGCAGCTCCAGCGCTTTTGGGGGGCTGATAGAAACGCCAAACTTCGACAAGTTGGCCAACAACGGCCTCCGCTACACCAACTTCCACAATGCCGCTATTTGTGGTCCTACGCGTGCCGCCCTGCTAACCGGCAGGAATCACCACATGGTTGCCATGGGACACCACCCGGATTGGGCAATTGGCGCCCCCGGGTACAATGGCAACATTCCCTTTGAAGCGGCAACCATCGCGGAAGTGATGCGGGACAATGGCTACAATACTTTTGCTCTCGGAAAGTGGCATTCAACCGTTCCGGCGCAGGCATCGCCGGTTGGCCCTTTTAACCGCTGGCCTACAGGCAGAGGCTTCGATCATTTCTATGGCTTCATCAGCGGAGCCACAGACCAATGGCATCCTACACTCGTGGAAGAAACCAATCAGGTAAGCATAGAGCCTAACACTACGCACCTCAATCAACTGATCACAGATAAAGCCATAAACTACATCGCTAATCAAAAATCAGCCGATCCTGATAAGCCGTTTTTCATGTACTATGCTCCCGGTGCAACCCACGCACCGGCGCAGGTTTCCAAGGAGTGGATTAACAAGTACAAAGGCAAGTTTGACAAAGGTTGGGATAGCTATCGTGAAGAAGTGTTCAAGCGACAACAGGCTTTGGGCATCATCCCAGCAGGCACGAAATTGCCACCACGGCAGACAGGTTTAAAGGCTTGGGACAGCCTGAATGCAGATCAGAAAAAAGTATTCGCCCACTTTATGGAGGTTTATGCCGGATACATGGCTTACACCGATCATGAGATTGGGCGAATTGTAGATTACCTTGCAGAGATCGGGCAACTTGATAATACCGCCATTTTCCTGATGATTGGGGATAACGGCGCTACCAAAGAAGGCAGCTATTTCGGCAGGGCAGGCACGCGGAACGGTTTTAGTGCAGGCAATGATGAGGGAGAAGGGATTGATTATCTCTTGAAATGGAACGATAAACTCGGCTCTGAATCTACCTATCCAACCATCCCGCTAGGCTGGGCGCAGGCAATGAACGTGCCTTTCAAGTACTGGAAGAGCGATGCTAATGGGGAGGGCGGAAGCCACGCTCCCCTGATCCTCTACTATCCGAAAGGCATCAAAGAAAAAGCAGGCATTCGTACGCAGTACAGCCACGTTATCGACATGCTGCCCACTACAATAGAACTTACTCGAACTAAGATGCCCGATGTAGTTAACGGCTATAAACAAATGCCTGTTCAGGGTGTGAGCTTTGCCGGTTCAATCAACAATGCAGCCATGCCAACCAAGCACACCATGCAGTATTATGAAATCCACGGTGGCAGAGCGATGTACAAAGATGGCTGGAAAGCGGAGGCTTACCATCCGAAGGTTTATCGTCAAAAAGACAGCTCGGGAGTCGATACAAGAGATATTAACTTTAGAGCCCCGCTTGATTTTAATGAAGATAGATGGGAGTTGTATAACCTCAACACAGACTGGACAGAAACTACTGACCTTGCAGCAAAATATCCTGAAAAGCTAAAAGAGCTCAAGGCTTTGTTCGAGCAGGAAGCTGTAAAAAACCAGGTATATCCGCTCAAAGATTTTCATGCCGGTGTTCCGGATGATGTGATCAAGCCGAGAACAATTCTGTATGGCCAAAGCACCGCCAGGTTTGCAGTGCCGATGGGTAAGGTGCCGATCACCTTTACATCAGAAATTGAGGTCAACGATGCAAAAGCTGAAGGCATAATCTTTACGCATGGCGATCTCTTTGGCGGAGCAGTGCTATACATGAAGAATGGCGAAGTCTTCTACACCGTGAACAAGGCGATGAAGATCACCACATTGAAATCCTCAGCTCCGCTTACGCCGGGCAAGCATTCCATCAAAGTAGCTTATTCGACGGATGGGATCAGCCTGAGCATTGACGGTGTGGAAGCGGCAAGCAAAGCAGTCGGAAATCCAAAAACCTTTTTAGGCGGCACGGCAGATGGTGATGGGATCAGCGTTGGCAGAAGTATGAATTCACCTGTTTCTGATGCATACAAAGGAACGTTCGACTTTACAGGAAAGGTTAGCAGAGTAATTATAGATCAAAAAGGAAATTAAAAGAATGAAGGTCATTTTCAAATATTCGTGTGCTGTGTTGCTATTGATTAGCATCAAGGTAAGCGCTCAGCAACAGAAACCCAATATTGTTATTTTCCTGGTTGACGATATGGGCTGGATGGATACTTCTGTGCCTTTCGGCGAGCAGGTTGGCGAGCTGAACAAGCGCTATCACACGCCCAATATGGAGCGGATGGCTCGCGAGGGCATGAAATTTACCAATGCCTACGCTGCTCCTGTTTGCACACCAACCCGCGTCAGCCTCATGACGGGCGTGAACGCCGCTCACCACAAAGTCACAAACTGGACATCTGTAGAAAAAGATACTCCTTCTGATTTCGACAGCAAGGAAAATCCCTTTAAAACACCTGAATGGAATTACAACGGATTCAGTCCGGTAAAAGGAATTCCGCACACGTTCTACGGAACTCCGCTGCCCAAGCTTTTACAGGATGACGGCTATTACACTGTCCACGTTGGTAAGGCGCACTTCGCCTCCTGGGGCACGCCCGCAGCCAGTCCGTATAACATGGGCTTTCTGGTGAACATTGCCGGAAACGTAGCCGGCGAACCGCAAAGCTATCTCAGCGAAGAAAACTACGGCAATCAGACTGGGAAAACGAACTACAAAGCTGTACAAAATATGGCTGAGTATTATGGCACAGGCACCTTCCTCACCGAGGCGCTCACCCGCGAAGCTCTTAAAACGCTCCGGTATCCGGTGAAAACCAAACAGCCATTCTTCCTTTACATGGCACACTATGCCGTCCATCTTCCGCTCGATGAAGATGTGCGCTTTTCTAAAAAGTATAAGGATGCTGGTTTGAATGCCGGACAAATCAAGTATGCCTCGATGATAGAAGGAATGGACAAGAGCCTCGGCGACATTATGGATTACCTGAAGGCGAATAATATTGAAAAGAACACCGTCATTATTTTCATGTCGGATAACGGCGGGCACAGCATTTCTGCCGGTAAAGGCGATCCAATGCATACCAATAATCTCCCGCTTCGGGAAGGCAAAGGTTCGGTTTACGAAGGCGGCATCCGCGAGCCGATGATGGTGAAGTGGCCAGCCGTGGTAAAGCCCGGTACAAAGACGAATACTCCGGTAATTATTGAAGACTTTTTCCCAACGCTCTTAGAAATGGCTGGTGCGAAAGTTGCAAAAACGGAACAGGTTTTGGATGGCAAAAGCTTCGTTCCACTGCTAAAGGGCATCAATAACGCCGATCCGAACCGCACGTTTACCTGGCATTATCCAAACAAATGGAAAGAAGCGGAGCTTCCGCAGATCGATTACATGAGTGCTATCCGCCAAGGCGACTGGAAGCTGGTTTACGATATGAAAAAGGCGAAGCTGGAGTTGTACAACCTGAAAAATGATATCGGCGAGCACAACGACGTATCCGCCCAGAATCCTGAAAAGGTAAAACAACTGGCGAAGCTTCTTTCTGATAAATTTCGTGGCTGGGGTACGTTGATGCCAACGTTTAAGGCAAGCGGAAAGGCCGTTCCGTGGGCTGATCAATTGTAGTATCTTAGCAACATGGCTGCAGAATTAATCCGTTGTCACTGGTGCGGAACCGATCCGCTTTACGTCAAATATCACGACGAAGAATGGGGCAAGGAAACGCACGATGATAAGGTTCTTTTCGAGTTTATCGTCCTCGAGTCTGCCCAAGCCGGGCTTAGCTGGATAACCATTTTAAAACGGCGTGAAGGTTATCGAAAAGCTTTCGCGGATTTCGACGCGGAGAAGGTTTCAAAGTTCACCGAAGATGATGTGGAGCGGCTGATGCAGGATACGGGCATTATCCGGAACCGCTTGAAAATCCTTGCTGCCATAAACAATGCTAAGCTCTTTTTGGCAATCCAGAAGGAGTTTGGCTCATTCGATGCTTACATGTACTCCTTCATGCCCGGCAATAAACCCATAATCAATCATTGGGAAAGAGGCGAAATTCCTGCAAGTACAAAGGAATCGGATGCCATCGCCAAAGACATGAAGAAGCGTGGCTTTAAGTTTTTCGGCACCACCATCTGTTATGCGCACATGCAGGCAACCGGAATGGTGAACGATCATGTGAAAGGCTGTGCCTTCGCCTGAGCCAGCAGCCGGACCCTTTCTGGAAAAACCATCGTATAAGCTGAAACTTGTTGTTAAATTTGGAACGTGCCGTTGCGATATAGCATCAGTCGGTGCAAGCTTTAGATGAAAAAACTCTTTCTTTTAGATGGGATGGCCTTGATTTACAGGGCTCATTTCGCGTTAAGCAAAAACCCGAGATTTACCTCTTCGGGAATGAACACTTCTGCCGTAATGGGCTTCACCAATACCTTGCTGGAAGTGTTGAAGAAAGAGAAGCCAACCCACATGGCGGTGGTCTTTGATACCGATGCGCCCACCGAACGCCACACAGACTTTGCAGCTTACAAAGCTCACCGGCAGGCAATGCCCGAAGACCTTTCGATGGCTCTCCCTTACGTAGTGCGGCTGATACAAGGCTTTAATATTCCGGTTATCACTTCCGATGGATTTGAGGCGGATGATATCATCGGAACGCTGGCTAAAAAAGCTGAACAGGAAGGATTCACCGTTTTCTGCATGACTCCCGATAAGGATTTTGCGCAGCTGGTTTCCGAAAATATTTTCATTTACAAACCTTCCCGCATGGGCAGCGACATAGAAATTATGGGCGTGCCCGAGGTGCTGGCGAAGTGGGAAATTGAGCGGGTGGATCAGGTGATAGATATTCTTGGACTTTGGGGCGATGCGGTGGACAATATTCCCGGCATACCGGGAGTTGGAGAGAAAACTGCCAAAACACTGATCAGGCAGTATGGCTCTGTTGAAAATATAATTGCAAACAGCCACGAGCTGAAGGGCAAGCTGAAGGAGAATGTGGAAAGCTATGCCGAGCAGGGAATTATTTCGAAAAAACTCGCCACTATTCTTTTGAATGCGCCTGTAGAGTTTGATGAAGAATCCCTAAAAATAGAAGACCCGAGCCGCGAAAAGCTGGAGCCGCTATTTGCAGAGCTGGAGTTCCGCACCATTGGGCGGCGTGTGTTTGGTGAAGAGTTTACTGTTACCGAGGTCAAGCTTACGCAGACTTCCGGTCAGATGGACTTATTTGGCAATAGCATCGAGGTGACAACGATTGAAAAGGAAACAATCGTAGAACCTGCCCGCCCAGCCAAAAACATCACCAATACGCCCCATACGTACTTCCTGGCAGATACTCCGGAAAAGCGGAAAGAACTCATCGAATTACTTAATAAGCAAACTGTATTTTGCTTGGACACGGAAACGACAGGAACTGATGCCAACAACTCCGAACTGGTTGGCCTTTCTTTTTCTGTAAAGCCGGGCGAGGGCTATTACGTACCGGTTCCGGCAGATCAGGGACAGTGCAGTGACATTGTGAAAGAGTTTAAGGCTGTGCTGGAGAATGATCGAATCAGGAAGATTGGTCAGAATTTGAAATACGATATTCTAATGCTCAACTGGTGCGGCGTGAATGTAAAGGGAGAGCTTTTCGATACCATGCTTGCCCACTACCTCCTTGATCCCGATACACGCCACAACATGAACATCCTGGCGGAGAATTACCTCGGCTACACGCCCGTTTCGATCACTTCTCTGATCGGTGCTAAAGGAAAAAGCCAGGGCAGCATGCGGGATGTAGAGCTGGAAGCCATCAAGGAATATGCTGCTGAAGATGCGGATATCACCCTGCAATTGCACAACACTTTTGAGCCACTGCTTAAAAAGGCGAACGCCGAGAAGCTGGCAAATGAAATAGAAAATCCGCTGATATACGTGCTTGCTGATATGGAGCGGGAAGGCGTGAACATCGATAGGCAAACCCTGCAGGATTTGTCGACTGAACTTCAAAAAGACATTATCCAGCTTGAGAAAACCATCTATGAGAAAGCCGGAGTGCGCTTCAATATTGCATCACCAAAGCAGTTGGGAGAGGTTTTGTTCGATAAACTCCAACTTGATCCAAAAGCTAAGAAAACTAAAACCGGGCAATACCAAACCGGCGAAGATGTGTTAACGTGGTTGGCAAGCAAGAGCGACATTGCGAAAGACATTCTGGATTTCCGGCAATTGCAAAAGCTAAAATCTACTTACGTGGACGCCTTACCTCAACTGATCAATCCGAAAACTGGGAGGGTTCACACTTCATATAACCAGGCTGTTGCGGCTACGGGGAGGCTGAGTTCTAATAATCCGAACCTCCAAAATATCCCAATCCGGACTGAGCGGGGGAGAGAAGTGCGGAAGGCATTTATTCCGCGAGATTCCGGGCATGTGCTGCTTTCAGCGGATTATTCGCAGATAGAACTTCGCCTGATTGCTGAAATCAGCAAAGATGAAAACATGCTTGATGCGTTTTCAAAAGGGCTCGACATCCACACAGCCACCGCAGCAAAAGTGTACGGAATCTCACTTGAAGAGGTGGATTCAGATATGCGCCGCAATGCAAAGGCAGTGAATTTCGGGATTATTTACGGGCAGTCGGCGTTTGGGCTTTCGCAGAGCCTCGGCATCCCCCGCAAGGAGGCAGCGGAAATTATCGAACAGTATTTCAACCAGTATTCCGGTATCAAGCGCTACATGAGTGATACTATGAACTTCGCACGGGAAAATGGCTACGTTCAAACCATCATGGGCCGGCGCCGGTACTTACGTGATATAAATTCTGCCAACGCCACAGTCCGGGGCTTTGCAGAACGAAATGCCATCAACGCTCCAATCCAGGGTTCGGCTGCGGATATGATCAAGATTGCCATGATCAATATTCACCGCGAATTTTGCGACCTAAAACTCGATGGCCGCATGACCATGCAGGTTCATGACGAACTTGTTTTTGATGTGCCCTTCGCTGAAGTGGATAAAGCCAAAGAAATCATCATTGAGCGCATGAGGACTGCCATCAAGACCGAGGTTCCGATTGAGGTTGAGGTTGGGCAGGGATCGAACTGGTTAGAGGCGCATTAACTGTAATTTTTTTAATTCACATCGTAGTTATAAACGTACCTGGCCAGATTGCCATTTGCATCGATGCCTTCAATCGTTACCCGATACGGACCTTTTCCATCCGCGTTGTAAAACTCAAAGGACGCCCTCCCGTTTTTAACCGCAACATTTGGGCGCCAGTAAACTGTTGTTCTGAAATCTGTGAGTGTTGTATTTTTTTTCGGGGCATCATAGTTCGGCGAGTAAAATTCACGTGATTTGTTATAAGCTTTAGTCGAGTAGGTGACAACGCCCGGGGCGTCAGGAAGAATGTAGGTGCCGCCTTTCCCTGACTTCGTGGTAACAACGATTACTCCGCCGCCGCCTAATACACCATATACAGATGCGGTTGCTCCCCTTAGTATTTCTATAGCCTGAACATCTTGTGGATTTATATCGCCTAGTGCTGTTGGCTCCATCATCCTCACGCCGTCCAGGATTATCGCTAGCGGAGTGCGTGATGATAAAGAAGTAGCCATGGTACGCATAAGAAACGGCATGCTATCTTGAATGATCAAGCCTGCAACTTTGCCCTGCAGGCAGTCTAACAAATCGATGCAGTTTTCCAATTGATCGGCAGTTATAACCACATCGGCCCTTCGGGCTAAGTTTGCTGATCCTTCCACTGTTTTTTCTCCTCTGCCTTGAGCCCGCCCCTCAACTTGTACCTCGGATAGAACTATAGTTTTTCCGAGCATCCCATTTCTGAGAAGTTCTTCATTCTGACTTCGGCTATTCTGGAGATAAGTGCTCAACTTTGAATTTACATTGATCTCAACATCCCCGGCATTCTTATTCTTCGAAATCAATGGTGAACTAACACGGTCCAGCTCAATATCTACAAGCTTGTTTTCTTTGGCAGTCCTCGCCTGGATTGTAAAACGTGTGCTGTCTGGAAATACCAGGTTGTTGAAAGCAAAACGCCCGTTAGCATCTGTAAGCGTGTCCAAGGCAAAAAGGCCACCTTTTGAGGAGAGTAATGTAACCTTACCTGCAGCAACCGGCTTCTTGTTCTGGGTAACTCTGCCGCTGATCGTTATTCCGTCTTCAACTTTGTAGGTAAGTTGTGGTAAATTATCCGTCAGGATGTTTTTCCACGTAAACCGACGCCAGCCCTGTGTCAACATTAAATTATCCAGGCTGCGGATCTTCTGTTCATCAATAGCATTGAAATAGTAATTGGGTTGTTCTACATAACCCTTAATGTCTGAGGTGAGGAGGAGGTTTGATAGGATGGTAGTTTCGTTATTCACATCAACCGGAACTTTGGAAGCATCTGTAACTGATACTGACAAACTCCCGAGCACCGGCTTCCCATCCGGAGCCTTCACATCCAAATCCATTTTCACTTTTTTGCGTGTCTCGGATGTTTGCGGCCCGGTTACAGCAACTTTCAAGAAGTCGTTATGATTGATGAAAACGAGCCGTTCGGCTACAGGCTGGCTTTGCTGATTGAAAAGCGTGAGCTGTAGTATGCCTGTAGGAAAACGATCCTTCGGGATATTTGCACTAAATGCCGCGTTATCCAGCTTGTTCTTTGATACAAATTTTACTACGGAGTTGTTCTGAGCTACAAGGGTAACCTCTCCTCCGGCTGCAAGCATTGCAGGACTGGCACCTATTCTTATCAATAGGTTGGTGCTATCTGAGTTGCCGGCGGATAAAACAAAACCTTCGGCTTGCGCTTTGGGCAGTGGATAATGTTTTTCGGAGCCATCTTCAAATTTGATTGTTGCGGTATAGCTTTGACCGGCAAGTGGCTGCATTGTGAAGAAGCCCATACCGGCATGTTCAGATTTGAAGTTCACAACTTTTTCTCCTGCAGCATTGCTGACGTATCCGGTTACGTTTTTTCCTAAACCATCAGCTCCCAAAGCTTTGAACGCCACTTTGGAACGGATTCCCATAACCTGGTTTCCCCCTTCCGGAAAGAACTGAATATCTACCGCATTGGATGTAGATTTAACAGGAAAGCTTTTGTGAAAACTGTGCTGGTCGTCTATTCGCAAACTGGTGTTAACCTTTCCGGATTTAAGCGCAAGTGGCTGGTTGTTTAAGAAGCTTATTTGTATGTTCCCGTTCGCATCTGTGATCGCTTTGCCCTTCGCTGCCGTTTTTGAATCAAGCTGGACGTTGTATGTAACCTCTTTGCCACTCAAAACCCGTCCTTGAGTGTCGGAATAGTTGATGACGGCGTTTACTTTCTGTGCTGAGGCAGTCGGTTCGTACTTATAGCTTACTGTGCTCACAATCGAAAGAGCATCTCCTACCGCTATGGTTTTATCGAAAAAATATTCATCTCCGAAATTCCGCATGTAGTTAGTGTAGGCTCGTATCCGGTAGTTTCCTTCCTGCAGAGTATCAGCCAACTGGATATTTCCCCAGGCCAGTCCCGCTGCAACAGGCAATCGTAAGCTCTGACTAATAGAATCCTTATCATTAATCAAATCCACATACAGCACTTTGCTCATGCCAGATAGCTGATGCATTTCGGCATCAACTACGTAAGCTTTGAACCAGATGGTGTCGCCAACCGCATAAGAAGGCTTGTCGAAGTGCAGGTGTACCTTTTCTTGCGGGTAGCCCGCTCTGAACTTTTCTAACTTAGACAGAATGGCTTTAAGAGGATCATCGTCGGCTGAGAACGCAGTTAAAATAGCAGCAGACAAAAGAATGCAGGCAAAAGCTGCGAAACGTGATTTCATTGATTTAGGTTGATAAGGTTATATAAAGATGTGAAATCGCATCTATATTCCTCATAAACTTTTTGAATATTTCAGGTGAACCGATAAACTATTTGCTAAAAATATTAGTATTTTTGTATATGCCATTTGAAGAAAATCAGGAATATTTTAAGGGAAGAGGCGCTCAGGTTAACACGCATAACAGGTTCAACAAACACAAGTATGTAACTGAGCATATAGAGGGCCTGGATGAAGAGATGCTTGAAAATGCAGCCACTCAACTGATCGAAGAACATCCGAAAAAAATCGTCAGCATTTCTGATAGCCCGGATCTGCCATTCATGTATTCTATAAATCCTTATCAGGGATGCGAGCATGGCTGCCTTTACTGCTATGCCCGAAACGCTCACGAGTATTGGGGCTTTAGTGCAGGGCTTGACTTTGAACGCAAGATTGTTGTGAAGCGAAATGCTGCGGCATTACTGGAGGAGTTTTTTAATAAGAAGGGCTACAAGCCTCAGCCTATCATGTTGTCGGGCAACACGGATTGTTATCAACCTATTGAGCGGAAGCTGAAGATCACCCGCTCATTGCTGGAGGTGTTTCTGAAGTATAAACATCCGGTTAGTATCATCAGTAAAAATAACCTGATAGCTCGCGATATCGACATTCTTCAAGAACTTTCCCGACTCAATCTGGTGCATGTCACTGTTACGATAAACTCACTGAATGAAAGCTTGCGGCAAAAAATGGAACCCCGCACAGTAACAGCTCGCAGTCGGCTGATGCTCATCAATAAACTAGCTTCCGCTGAAATACCTGTCCGGCTAATGCTTGCACCCATTGTGCCAGGACTTAACAGCGATGAAATTCCAAACCTTATCAAAGCTGCTGCGGATGAAGGTATCCTCGCTGCCATTTTCACTATTGTACGATTAAACGGGGCAATTTCTGAGATATTTACTGACTGGATCCAAAAAGCATATCCCGATAGAGCTGAGAAAGTGTTGCACATGATTGCCGATTGCCACGGTGGGAAATTGAATGATACCAGATGGGGAAAAAGGATGCGGGGAGATGGAAATGTGGCTGAAAGCATCCACCAATTGTTCAGGATTTCGGTGAACCGATTTCTAAAAGGCAGACAATTACCAAATTTGAATTTAGACCATTTTACGCCTTCAGGTGGCAGACAGCTAGGTTTATTTTGAGCGTTCCAAGAATTAGCTATATCTTTAATGGCTAACAAGAACTATCAAACCTCAACGCCATATAATGGATTCTCACATCCGCTCTAAAATTGTAGCTACAGGGAGATGCATCCCCAATAAGTTGGTTAAGAACAGTGATTTTTTGCAGCACCAGTTTTATGAAAAAAACGGATCGCTAATTGAGCGGGAGAATGCGGAGATCATTGAGAAGTTCAAAGACATAACTGAGATTGAAGAGCGCCGCTACGCGGAGGATGGGCAGGTTGCATCTGATTTAGCCATTATTGCGGGCAGGGATGCGCTGGAATCCTCAGGCATCGACAAGGAAACCCTTGATTATGTAATTGTCGCACACAACTTCGGCGACATAAAGTCCGGCACCACACATACTGACATGGTGCCAACCCTCGCCGGGCGCACGAAGGCTGCGTTGGGCATCCAAAACCCAGATTGTGTTGCTTACGATCTTCCTTTCGGCTGCCCGGGCTGGCTACAGGCTATGATTCAGGCTGATTACTTCATCCGCTCTGGTGATGCAAAACGGGTACTTGTGATTGGC
Source organism: Sphingobacteriaceae bacterium (assembly GCA_029266635.1). Lineage (GTDB taxonomy): Bacteria > Bacteroidota > Bacteroidia > Sphingobacteriales > Sphingobacteriaceae > JAQSWM01. Next base: position 209,924 of record JAQSWM010000005.1, read on the forward strand.
TCTGAAACTTTATCGCGTGTTACTGACCCCCATGATCGCGATAGCATGATTTATGCCGATGGCGCAGGTGCTACTATCCTGGAAGCATCGGAAGATGGTTCAGGAATAATCTGCCATAAAACCCAATCGCATACAGCAAATGAAATCGGTTATCTTTTTTCCGGAGGCTCAAGCAATGCTGATTTTACTGGTGCCGGACTGTTTATCAAAATGGAAGGCCGGAAGATTTATGAGTATGCCTTAACTTACGTGCCGCTTGCCATTAAGAAAACATTGGATAAAGCCGGAATTGAGTTAAGCGAGGTAAAAAAAGTTCTGATCCATCAGGCAAACGGAAAAATGGATGAGGCTATCCTTAAACGCCTGTTCAAACTTTATGGCATTTCTGAAATACCAAAAGATATTATGCCGATGACCATTGCTAAGCTCGGCAACAGTTCGGTTGCCACCATCCCAACTTTGTTGGACTTGATCCAAAAAGACGAAATGCCAAATCATTCATTTAGTCAGGGAGATATTGTGGTTTTTGCCTCTGTGGGAGCGGGAATGAATATTAACGCAATGATTTACAGGTTTTGATCGCAAACGTATAGAAACAAAAAAAAGCGGCTGATGCCGCTTTTTTTGTTATCAAATTTCGTGGATTAACCTTCTTGCGGAACCTGATCGTGAGCTAAAGCTTCGTCAACCAAAATACGTCCGCAATGCTCGCAAACTATTACTTTCTTGTGCTGGCGAATATCCATCTGGCGTTGAGGCGGAATTTGGTTAAAGCAACCTGCGCAAGAATCACGCTGGATAGTAACAACCGCCAAACCGTTTTTAGAGTTGCCCCTTAAACGCTTGTAAGCTATTAGTAAGCGCTCGTCAATATGTTTCTCTGCTTCGTTAGCACGAACACTTAATTCATCCTCTTCTTTCTGAGTTTCTGAAGTGATGTTCTCTAATTCTGCTTTTTTTATTTCAAGCGCCTTTTTGTGTTCTTCCAGATCAGCAAGTGCTTTTTCGTAGACCTCGGTTTTGCTAGCGATCTCAAATCCGTGTTCTTTGATCTTTTTTTCAGCAACCTGGATGTCTAAACCTTGAATTTCGATTTCTTTCTGAATAGCATCGTACTCCCGGTTGTTCTTTACCTCGTTGAGTTGAGTTTCGTATTTTTTAGCTGCAACTTGAGCGTCTTTGATTGCGTTTTTGCGTGTAACAACTAAATCTTCAAGATCGTCAAGCTCATTTTTTATTTTCTGGATACGAGTTTCCAAGCCCGCAACCTCATCTTCTAAATCCGTTACTTCCATTGGAAGTTCGCCACGCACCTGGCGGATTTTGTCAATTTGAGTATGTATGGTTTGGAGTTCGTATAAAGCCTTCAGCTTCTGTTCTACAGTTTGTTCCATTAAATAAAATAATTTATGGGGTTTGTATTTTGCTCTGTTAAATGGAGTGCAAAGTTAGGAAATTTTTTCTGAATATGTTCCAACAACAGCTGCTGCGTAAATTGCTCACTTTCAAAATGTCCCACGTCTGCGAGGAGGATTTTTCCATCCGCATCAAAAAACTCGTGATACTTATAATCGGCAGTAATTAAGGCGTCTGCACCAGCTGAAAGTGCGTTGCGCAACAGGAAGCCTCCCGACCCGCCGCACACAGCCACTTTCTTCACCTTTTTGCCGGTGAGATTTGTGTGGCGGATGACTTTGGCATCTAACTTCTCCTTTACAGAACGCAAAAAATCTATCTCATCCATTTCAACGTCCAGTTCGCCAATCATCCCAGCCCCAACCGAAGGATAAGGATTGCTGACCGGATAAAGATCATATGAAACTTCTTCGTAGGGATGCGCTTCAAACAAGGCTGCTGTCACTTTCTTCTCAATGTTTGCAGGATAAATAGTTTCAATCCTGACTTCCGATTCTGAGTGCCGTTCTCCCTTCTCGCCCACAAACGGATTGGTGTTTTCGCCCGCTTTAAATGTCCCGAAACCCTTGGTATTGTAGCTGCATTCTGCATAGTTGCCGATCCATCCCGCTCCGGCATCAAACATCGCCTTGCGCACCTTTTCTGCATGCGCATCGGGGCAAAATGTTACGAGCTTTTTAAGAGCGCCATCCTTCTGTTTCAGGATGACAGGATTGTTGATGTCCAGAACATCGCAGATCTTTTTATTTACTCCGTCGAGAACATTGTCAAGGTTTGTGTGGATGGCATACAAAGCAATATCATGTTTGATAGCCTTTATCACCACCCGCTCCACATAGGTTTTGCCATTCAGCTTTTTCAAACCTTTGAAGACAATCGGATGGTGGGAGATGATGAGCTCACAGCCTTTCCGGATAGCCTCATCCACCACAGCTTCTGTGCAGTCCAACGAAATCATCGCTTTGCTTATTTCCTGATCGGGATGCCCGCAGATCAATCCCGCATTGTCGTAATCCTCCTGATAAGCCAGGGGCGCAATAGTCTCCAGATATGCCGTAATTTCCTTTACTTTCATCGTTTATTCTTCGTTGTGGCTTACATCGTCTCGTAGAATTTTCTTGTACCAATTCATTTTTACCCAGTATTGGATGAATAGCACCAGGCCCACAATAGCCAAAATTCCGACCAGAAAAGCCGGCATAGGCAAGTTGACTATAATTCCGATACAGGCAAATCCCATTCCCTGAGCATAGCCCGGTCTTTCAGTAACTTCAAAATTGCGGTCATGCAGCTCGTTTTCTATAGACGATGATAACCTGTAAACCACGTAAAACATCACCCCAAGCGAAAGAAGAGGTATCAACAGCAGCCATATAATCCACGATGGCAGTTCTCTGTTCTCGGATTTAACCTGATTCAAAGTATTGACGAGCGTGATGCAGAAAAAGCTATTGATGATGAGACCGATGAGAATCGCTAGCCCTAAGATGATTTCGTTTTGCCCCATGTGTATGCAAAACTAAGATATTAAAGCCATCTGAAAATCCGGATGATCAGATTTGCTGCCAGGCTCAGCAAAAGCATCGTTGTAATGGGGAAGTAGAAACTGAAATTATCCCGCTTTATGCGGATGTCGCCAGGCAGATTGCCAATCCAGCGCAGCTTGTCGTGAAAAAAGTAAATGATCAAACCGGTAAGCACTATAAATGCTCCTGCAAAGATGATGAGCTTTCCGGTTTGACTATTCATATTATGCTCCTGGCGTTTGTGACTGATGCATCATTTTTACCAGATGTGCACATTCAACTGCCTTTTTCTGGTTGTATTCCAGTGCCAGTGTCTGATGATTCACCAGGTCAACAATTGTGCCTATAAAGCAAAGCCCGGCAGTGAAAAAGTATAGAATTCCCATGCCGATCTGATCTGTTACAAACCGTTGTACGCCCGCTACGCCAACAAAGCCGAGAAGCGTGAATATCAAGATGTCTTGTGAGCTTCTGCGTTTCCCGGAATAGAACATTACAAATTGCTGAGCCTGCTGCTGGTTCATGCCAGCCATTGTGTGTTGAAGAAAACCGTATTCTTCGGGAGTTAAGCCTTTTAAATGTGAAAGTAGGTCTGGGTTCATGGTTTTAGTTTGATGAGGTTTGAAGATTGAAGAAAAGTTCTGGTTAAGGGTACGGTTCGGTGAATCAGAATAGCGGTAGCAGGAATGCCAAACCAGTGATAATGAAGCGACAAGCGAACATCGCCATGCAAAAAAGCCGCAATAGAATGCCCGAGCCCACAGCCAGGGCACCATTTTATGCCCAAATTAGCAAGCGGGCATAACGAAAAATGAGAAGCAGTTGGATTTGAAAACGCAAGCACAGCCAAAGCGCTTGTCCAGCAAGCCAATTCGACGGGAAAATGCTTGATTGCAGTCATTTAACTTTAGAGCAGCGGTGTGCTCTAAAGTTACACTAAAGATTCTTTTGCTTGTTCATCAGCAGAAGGGAAATTCCTAAGTCGAATAATATCCCAATAAGGCCGGCAGCACCAATTCTGCCCATGTAATCAGTGGTTAACGTAGTGTTTACGTATTGCATATAGATCACTGCAAAAAACGCGGTAATAATGCCACCCACAATAATGATTTTGAAACCTTCCAAAACACCCTCGAAAAATTCCATCTTGCCATCCGGATCCATGTTATCACGATAATTTTTGATGCCTAAATACAATCCGATAAACGGGATAATTACCGATGCGTACTCAAGCCATGATGACTTATCTGATTTTGGGAACTGCTGCTCAAACACCCCCATATAGTGCATTAATAATAACCAAATGCCGCTTATTACACCAATGATTACACCGTATTTTATCGCGTTTTTCATTTTTAAATAAATCTTAGGTTAAGTAATTTAACAGAGCTGCGGCTCAATTGTTCCTTTCAATCATAAAAAGGACGTAGGGCATAACTTTTAAAGGGCTATACTGTTATACCTATTGCTTTATATTTGCAGCCAATTTTACGGGTTTGAACGTACGCGATATTATAAATTTATACAAAGCTGATGAACGGGTTTTAGCTGTAGCGAAGGCACTCAACTCGGGCAAAAATCCGCGGATACATTTGAAGGGGCTGGTGGGATCGAGCGATGCGATGCTGGCGTTAGCTTTGTATTTTCTGCAACACAGGTTCTTTGTTTTCGTGCTGCCGGACCGTGAAGAAGCCGCGTATTTTCTAAGTGACCTGGAGAGCCTTTTAGAAAAAGAAGTGCTGCTGTTCCCTTCCTCTTATCGAAAATCTTTCGACTTCACACAGGTTGACAGCAGCAACGTTTTGCAGCGAGCCGAGGTGCTGAACGAGCTTAATCACTCTCCGGAATACGGGAAGTTGGTAGTTACTTATCCTGAAGCTCTGGCAGAAAAGGTGATCAACCGCGAACAGCTCGAAAAGAACACACTGGAAATAACTTCGGGCAACAAAATAGATATTGAATTCATCAGTGAGTTTCTGGTTGAATACGATTTTGAAAGGGTGGATTTTGTGTACGAGCCAGGGCAGTTTTCTATCCGCGGAGGCATTGTAGATATATTTTCCTTTTCGCACGATCTTCCTTACCGGGTAGAATTTTTCGGAGATTTTATAGAAAGTATCCGAACTTTCGAAATCGAGGATCAGCTTTCGATTGAAACCGTGAAAAGCATAACGATCGTGCCTAATGTGCAGTCGAAATTCCTTTCAGAGAACAACGTATCGTTCCTTGAGTACATCGACAAGAACTCAGTAGTCTGGATGGATGATGTGCAGTTTACGATTGACATTGTGCGGGAAGGCTACAAGAAAGCATCAGAGTTGTGGAATGCATTGTCGGCGGAAGAGAAGACACAAAATCCACAATGGATTGATCCGAAATATAATTTCAGCAGTGAAAAGTTCCTGGCAGATCAGCTTGGAGACTTTCCTGTTATCGAGTTTGGAAAGCAGTTCTTCTATACTCCGACAGAGGTCTTCCATTTCGAAATCAAGCCTCAGCCATCATTCAATAAAGATTTCAACCTGCTCATTCACAACATCAAGCAAAATGATGCAGCTAAAATCAGCAACTTCATCTTCACTGATTCAGCGAAACAGGTTGAGCGTCTGTACAGCATTTTCGAAGACATCGACAAAACGGTCCAGTTCACGCCGGTCAATATTTCCTTGCGGGAGGGTTTTATAGACCACGAGCAGAAAATTGCCTGCTACACCGATCACCAGATATTCGATCGATATTACAAGTACAAGCTTAAGAAGGGATATGTGCGCTCACAAGCCATCACACTGAAAGAGCTCCGGGAACTTAAGCCCGGCGATTACATTACTCATATCGATCACGGAATTGGCAAGTACGCAGGGCTGGAGAAGGTGGAAGTGAATGGGAAAACCCAGGAGATGATCAGGCTCATCTATGCCGACAACGATCTGCTTTACGTGAACATCAATTCCCTAAACCGCATTTCAAAGTATTCCGGTAAGGAAGGCACCGTTCCGAAAATGAATAAGCTTGGTACCGATGTCTGGGAAAAGCTGAAGAAAACCACAAAAAAAAAAGTTAAAGATATCGCCCGCGACCTGATCAAGCTTTACGCTGTCAGGAAGTCGCAAACAGGGAATGCCTTTCATCCGGATACGTATTTGCAAACTGAACTGGAAGCTTCATTTATCTATGAAGACACTCCAGATCAGGAAAAAGCTACCGCCGATTTGAAAAAGGACATGGAGGCTCCGCATCCTATGGATCGCCTAATTTGCGGCGACGTGGGTTTCGGGAAAACCGAAGTGGCAATTCGGGCAGCGTTCAAGGCCGTCGCCGATAGCAAGCAGGTGGCTGTTTTAGTTCCAACCACCATCCTCGCCTCACAGCACTATAAAACCTTTACCTCACGTCTAAAAGGTTTCCCTTGCAATATTGATTACATCAACCGTTTCAAATCGGCAAAGCAAGTTAAGGAAACACTTCAAAAGTTAGCGGAGGGGAAAGTTGACATCATTATTGGTACGCACCGGCTGGTGAGCAAAGACATCAAGTTCAAAGATCTGGGACTGCTTATAATTGACGAGGAGCAGAAATTTGGAGTTGGCGTAAAAGAGAAACTGAAGCAAATGCGGGCGAATGTAGATACCCTTACGCTCACCGCAACACCAATTCCAAGAACCCTCCATTTCTCGTTGATGGGCGCCCGGGATTTGAGCATCATCAGCACACCGCCGCCCAACAGGCAGCCGGTTGTAACCGAGCTGCACGTGTTTAATGACAAGCTTATTAAGGAGGCGGTGGAGTATGAGATTGATCGCGGCGGTCAGATTTTCTTCATACACAACCGGGTGCAGGATCTGCCAAATCTTGGTGGAATGATACAAAAGCTGGTGCCCAAGGCCCGCATTGGCATTGCGCACGGGCAGTTGGAGGGCGACGCTCTTGAAGATGTGATGTTGCAGTTTGTGAATCATGAAAAAGATGTGCTGGTAGCAACCACTATCATCGAAGCTGGGCTTGACATTCCCAACGCGAACACGATCATCATCAACCATGCGCACATGTTTGGGCTGAGCGATTTGCACCAGATGCGGGGTCGTGTTGGCCGCTCAAATAAAAAGGCTTTTTGTTACCTGTTGAGCCCACCGCTTTCTACGCTCACATCCGAAGCACGCAAACGCCTCAGCGCAATAGAAGAATTTTCAGACCTCGGAAGCGGGTTCAATGTGGCTATGCGTGACCTCGACATCCGCGGAAGCGGGAACTTGCTGGGTGCAGAACAGAGTGGGTTTATTGCCGAAATCGGCTTTGAGATGTATCATAAAATCCTTGATGAAGCCATTCAGGAACTGAAAGACGATGAGTTCAAGGAGCTGTTTAATGATGACAAGCCACGACCGTACATCTCTTTCGAGAAGATCTCTCTGAAGAAGAACGTTTTGAGAGGCTACTTTATCAGCGATCAACAATCTGCTTACTTTGAGACTGAACAATTCAGCAATGTGCTCAGGTTTGTGCAATCGCACCCGCGACAATGCAATTTAAAAGAAGTGAAAAATACACTTCGACTGAGCATTGAACAAGTGCGGAATATAGAGGAGGCGATAGGGATGTTGCAGGAAGTGAGCCAGCCCGTGCTTAGTCCTTAAACACGATGTGCATCTGGTAAGATGTTCTCACGGGCTTGCCAGCAATGATCCCGGGTTTCCACTTGGGTGATAGGCGCATCAGCCTAAGCGCCTCATCATCTTGCGGGCCGCCGATTCCCTTCACGAGTTTCACGTCCTTTAATTCGCCGGTTTTCTCCACCACAAAAGAGAGTTCAACTTTTCCATTATTGGCATTTTGCCTTGCCCTCAAAGGATAACGTGAGTTTGTAGTCAGGTAATTGATCATCTGTTTTTCTCCTCCCGGGAATTCAGGCCTCGATTCAACAGCGTTTAAATTGTAAACCCTATTGTCTTCCGCAGGTGCCGTATTGGTTTGCGGAGGTGGCAACGGTTGGGGTTGAGTAGGGGTTTGCTGAGGAAGATTTGGGGCAGGGTTTGGCAGAACAGTGTCTATGCTGTCGGGGAAAGGATTCACCGGGTACGACTCGAAGTTTTTGATTTCAAGTTCCCGAAGAGAAACAATCTTGCCATTCCCATCAGTGATAATCTCAAATTTGATGTCTGCAGATTGTTGCTCTTTCCTTGATGGACGGAAAAAGCTTTCTGTCGCCCAATAGGTTGCAACTATGCGGTCATCCTGACGAGTGAATTCCAGCGAAGAAACAATCCAGTTTCGCTTCAAATTCTCCATGTCTGCCCGCCTCTTCCAGTACAAATCTTTTAACCTCGAATAGTTGAGGTTGTGGTAATTATAAAAGGTTTCCGTGATGGGAGCGAAGTAGCTTGGCGGATCGAAGTAGCCGCGGCTCTGGTCGTAATAAAATGCCTGGATGAACTTGATCAGCGATTGGCGTACTTCTTCATCGCTCATTGAGGATGTTTCGTTCAGTAATGCGCCGCTATCTGTGGCTTGGGTGATCTGCTGCTTTTCCTTCCGGAAAACCTTCCATGGATCGTCAACGAATAATGTAAGATAGCCCAGAATTACAATGATCCCGCCCAGGATGATGCCCATGTAAGTAAGCGACTTATCTTTCGCAACCTCGGTAATAGGTACTTCAATTTCCTTATCCGGTTCCTGATCTTCTATTGCCATTCTAAAATCTTAGTACAAAGTACAAATAAACAAACACGAGCGGCGCCGCCAGTAGCAGCCCGTCAAAACGATCAAGCAAACCGCCATGCCCCGGCAACAAAGAACCAGAATCTTTTGCGTTCAGGCTTCGTTTTAGCATAGACTCTGTCAAATCGCCGAAGGTGCCAAAAACCACAATTATTAACGATGCTACCGCCCAATGCACTGGCTCTATTTCCGTATAAAATGTACTCAATATAAACGCCACCAATAAGCTCGTAAACAATCCTCCGCCAAGCCCTTCCCATGTTTTTTTCGGTGAATGGCGCTCAAACAACTTGGTTTTCCCAAGCTTTACTCCGAAGAGGTAAGCGCCCGTGTCGCTCGCCCAAAGCAGCAGCATAAAGCCAAGCGGAAGGTGGAAATTGTATTCGCCGCTTATAAAAGCCATCGAGTAAAAAAATTCGAATGGCACTACGGCAAACATTATCCCGAGGAGTGTATAACCAATATTATGGAATGGAGTTTTGCTCGTGCGATATAATTCACCTAAAAAGACGAGCGTAAGAAGAGGGGCGGTGACAAGCAGATACGCCCAATCCGTATTAAATAAAAAGTGAAGGCTTGTGGGAATGAATATCGCAATGCCGAGCAAAATACCTGAAAAACGTTGCGGCTTCACCGCGTCAGTTTTTGTGAGCCGATAAAATTCATCCAGGCACAGCAGGCTGAGCAGCAGAAAGAAAACGGTGAAAGTGTACTGCCCCAGCAACACCGACGCAAGCATTACGAGTACAAAAAAGAATCCTGTTATGGCCCGGGTCTTCATTTACAACTGATTCTTAATGATTATTTCAATGGCTCTGTCGAAATCCTGATGATGAATATACACTTCAACTTCCCCCAAACGGTATGGGAAGCCTTGTTTGTCCATCAGCACGGCTTCGATTTCTTCTTCAACCAATACCTGGCGCACCAGTTCTGTTTTGTGAAAATCGGGCGAAGTATATATTTTAATCCAGCCGCTCTCCATCTGTTTCGTAGATTTCTTCCTCTTCCTTGATTCGCCCTTTATGCCATCTATAAAACTGCCATAGCAGAAATCCTGTAATGAACAGGCTGGCTATGTACGCTATTGGATTGGTGGTTTGCGGCTGGTCCAGTTTGTCGAGTGGCTGACCGTTTTTTTGATAAATATATGCCGCAATAACGCTTGTAGCATTGTTGGTAAAATGAGCTAATATCGGCAGCCAAATGCTTCTGCCCCATACAAGTAAGTATCCCAGTAGTGCTCCTAAAAGCATCCTTGGCAGAAACCCCAGAAATTGAACGTGTATGGCGCTGAAGACGAAAGCTGTTATCCAGATGGCAAGGTGATAGTTTTTCGTCCATCTCCAAACGGTGTTTTGTAAGCATCCGCGAAAAATAAATTCCTCGCCTATTGCAGGCAAAATGGCAATCATCAACAGGTTTACCGCTAGTCCCGCAGGAGAGTCGGCGCTAAGTAATTGTTTGGTAAGCGCAGCCATCTCATCTTCCTTTTGGCGCATCCACTCTTCCATCCAGTGTAAGCTTTCCGGCAGTTTCATCTGCTTGTTCAGCGTTACGCTCAGGTCCAGCAAAGGGTAGGCAGCAAAAAGGATAACAATCGCCAGAACTCCGAGCAGTATAGGAAAGCTGTTAAGTTTTAAATAGTAAGATGGGCTTCCGCTCTCCAGCCAACCAAAAAAAAGTGCTGGTACAATGAAAGTGCCGATGGTAGAAAATATCTGTATTAGTTTGAGGTAGCCGATGCTATTGGGTCCGAGCCCTTGTATCGCATCAAGCATGTTCGTGTCCGGATAGATTGCTTTAGCTGCTACCAGTGCAAGCACGGTGAATATCACCCCTCCCGCAACGGCTAATCCGACCAGCAAAGCAAGTGACTCTAAAGGATGGCGTTTGGATGACGTGGGCCCGAACATAGGAGTGTATTATTTTGTAAATTTGCGGTTTGCGAATACAAAATCAGGCAAAAATAACATTTTGAATGTAGCTAATGTCGGTTAAGATTGGAAATATAGATTTAGGAGATTTTCCTTTGTTGCTTGCGCCGATGGAGGATGTGAGCGATCCGCCGTTCCGTTACGTGTGCAAGCAAAGTGGGGTGGATATGATGTACACCGAATTTATTTCTTCTGAGGGACTGATTCGCGATGCTACTAAGAGTGTCCAAAAGCTGGATATTTTTGAGTACGAGCGCCCCATTGGAATACAAATCTTTGGCAGCAACATCGAAAGCATGCGGGAGGCAACTGAAATCGCCACCAAAGCTCACCCTGACCTGGTCGATATCAATTACGGTTGCCCTGTAAAAAATGTTGCCTGCCGCGGCGCCGGCGCCAGCCTTTTGCAGGATATAGACAAAATGGTTGCTATGACAAAAGCGGTGGTTGAGGCCACGCATTTGCCGGTAACAGTAAAAACCCGCCTCGGCTGGGACGATAATACAAAAAACGTCTACGAAGTCGCTGAGCGTTTGCAGGATGTAGGAATTAAAGCACTTACTATCCATGGTCGCACCCGGGCTCAGATGTACAAAGGAGAAGCGGATTGGACTCTGATTCGTGAGATCAAACGCAACCCGAGAATACAAATTCCAATTTTTGGCAACGGCGATGTGGATAGCATTGAAAAAGCTGCCGACTGGCGAATGGAGTACGAAGTGGACGGCATTATGATTGGCCGTGCCGCTATTGGCTACCCATGGATATTCCGGGAAATAAAACATTTTTTCAAAACTGGCGAACATCTCGCCGGACCAACCGTACAAGAGCGGGTTGATATCTGCCGCACGCATCTGGAAAAATCAATTGAGTGGAAAGGACCAAAAACAGGGGTTTTTGAGATGCGGAGGCATTACTCCAACTACTTCAAAGGATTGCCTAATTTCAAAGAATACAGAATGAAACTGGTGTCATTAGAAAGCATTGCTGATATCCAGGAAGTACTATTTGATATAAAAGAAAATTTCGAAGCAGAAGTGGCGTGATATTTGAAAAGGAATTTCTATCATTACTTCAAATTGGATCTGTATGATAACAGAAATTACTGATGGCGTAAAAATTTCGGTTGAAACTATCTATCAGCCAGAATATTCAAATCCGGTTAACGAGCACTTCATGTTCGCTTATAAAATCCAGATAGAAAACCTTACAAACTACAGCGTGCAGCTTTTGCGCCGCCATTGGTTTATTTTTGATTCAAACGGCTCGCACCGGGAAGTAGAGGGTGAAGGAGTTGTTGGTTTGCAGCCTGTGATAGAACCCGGCGAAAGCCACGAATACGTTTCCGGATGCAATCTGAAAACAGATTTCGGTACTATGAAAGGCGCTTATCAGATGAAACGTATGGTAGATGATGAAGAATTTGAAGTTACTATACCTGAGTTTTCCCTTATTGCGCCTTATCGGCTTAACTAAGCAATTGTCATAATAAAAAAAGGCTTCCTGAACTCAGGAAGCCTTTTTTGTTTGGGCTTGTGATTAATTTCTCCTGCTTCCGCTGAATAGGATCATAGCCCAGTAAAGAAGCTGTGCTAAAGAACCAAGCGCTGCAACCACATAAGTCATTGCTGCCCACCACAAAGCATCTTTTGCCTGCTCATTCTCTACTTGCGCCTGCATAATGCCCTTGTTGGTCTGCAACCAGGCAAGCGCACGACGTGAAGCATCAAACTCCACGGGCAGAGTAATAAAACTGAATATCGTGAGAACTGCCAGGCCAATCACGCCAATCGCCAGGACGATAGGATTGCCGCTGAACATCAGTAGCATTGCACCAATCATCAATCCCCATTGAACCAGTTGCGAAGCTACGTTCACCACGGGTACCACAGCAGAACGGAATTGAAGCCATGAATAAGCTTTTGCATGTTGTACCGCGTGCCCGCACTCGTGCGCTGCAACGGCTGCTGCGGCTACGCTCCTTCCGGCATAAACTTCCGGGCTGAGATTGATCACTTTGGTTGATGGATTGTAATGGTCGCTCAATTGGCCTTCGCCGGAAGTGACCTGCACATCAACGATGCCGTGGTCATTCAGCATGCGCTGAGCCACTTCAGCACCGGTTAATCCGCTCATGAGCGGAATCTCAGAGTATTGCTTGAATTTACTTTTGAATCGCCATTGAACCGCAAAACTCATCAGAGCAATTGCGATGAATAATAACATTGCCATAGTTTCTAAATATGTAAGCCTTATTCAAAAAGTATTCCGAAGCACATAAATCAGAGTTGTACTGACATTTGTGCAGGTGCATCGGGTTTCTTAAGCCTTAAAAGCGTTCCAACCCTGCGCCTTCAACTCATGTACGTTTCCGGATTTTGAGATCAGGTTTTTGCCCGCGGATTTCTCCGTGATGTGCCCGATAACAGAAATATCCGGTTGGTTGCGGAGTTGTTCAAAATCGCTTTGTTTGATTGTAAAAAGGAGTTCGTAGTCTTCGCCGCCGCTAAGGGCGCATACAGTCGGGTCAAGGCCGAAGTCGCGGGCGGTGTCGTAGGTCATTTGATCAATCGGGATTTTTTCCTCGTACAGAGAACAGCCTTTATCAGATTGCTTGCAGAGGTGCAGTATCTCAGATGCCAGCCCGTCCGATACATCGATCATCGAAGTGGGCTTTATGCCTGAGGCTTTCAGTAGTTCAACAATATCTTTCCGGGCTTCGGGTTTGAGCTGTCGCTCGATGATGTAGTCTTTCCCTTCAAGATCAGGTTGTATGTTCGGGTTTTCAAGGTAAACCAATTTCTCCCGCTCCAGCAGTTGCAAGCCCACGTAGGCTGCTCCCAAATCGCCCGAAACGCAGAGCAAATCGCCTTCATTTGCGCCATCGCGATAGCAAATATCCTGTTCATCAGCATAACCAATACTTGTAACGCTAATCACCAGCCCTTGCTTTGAAGTGGTAGTATCGCCTCCTACCAAGTCAATTTTATATTTATCGCAGGCCAGCAACATACCGCTGTATAGTTCTTCGATAGCTTCGAGCGGGAACTTGCTTGACAATCCCAGTGCGACAGTCACCTGCGTTGCGGTACCGTTCATCGCATATATGTCGCTGAGGTTAACCTGGATCGATTTGTATCCCAAATGCCTCAAAGGAGTATAAGCAAGATCGAAATGTATGCCTTCTAACAGGAGATCGTTGGAAACAAGTGTCTTCTTGCCCGAAAAGTCGAGGACTGCCGCATCGTCGCCAACGCCTTTGGTAGTGCTATCCGGCTGGTGAAGTTTGATATGTTGTGTAAGATGATCTATCAAGCCAAATTCACCTAATTGGCTTAGTTCTGTTTTTTCGGTATTCTCAAACATTCTCTACGATTTCTAAATTGTAAAAGTGCGAAATTTAAGCCGAATGTATTTGTCTGTTTAGGCAGCAGGGTGGTTTTTAATGCCGATGTTTTTTGTGCGGAAGATGGTAACCAAATACTTATTTTTCGCTATTTTGTCTTTTTAAGCAGTAGTCAATGTTGAATCAGATAAAGGAAAGCTTAAAGCAAATTGATGATCATGAAAGCTTTAAAAAGCTTCTGGATCAGTCTATAATTTACACCATGGCCATAGGCACAGATGGAATTATACAGTTTGCCAATAGTGCAGAGTTGGAGTACCTGGGTTATGAGCCTGAGGAGTTTATTGGAAAAAGATTTCTCGATTTTGTTTTCGACACGGCTGAAGGCCAGCACCTATGGGAGGTATTGCCAACCGGAGAAGAGCTGAACAACGATGAGTTTATTGTTCAGTGCAAAAACGGCGAGCTAAACAACTGGCTGATTTCGTCGATGACGAGGTCAGACGCAAGCGGGAAGGTCCTTTACTATCTGTTCAGCAGAAATATAACTGATTTCAAGCGTACACAGGAACTTCTCGGCTATCTGAATAAAGCTGGTGAAGAACTGGCATCCGCTTTGGATACAGACACCGCTCTCAACAAAATTTCCAGCCTGCTGGTTCCACGATTTGCAAACTGGTTTGCCATAGATATCTTGAAGGGCGACAGAATAGTGGGACTTAAAGTTAAGCACGATGATCCGGAACGGGTGAGGTGGGCTGAAGAGTATAGAAACAACAATCCCACAGATATTTCTGATACAACAAGTGCATTGGTTATAGTGCTTACAACCAGGCAGCCCGTGCTGGTGCCGGAAATTACAGAGGATATGTTCAGAGCTTCTATCAAAGATCCCGAAAGGCTCGAAATGTTTCTGAGTATGAACTTGCGCTCGGTTATCATTGCACCTATGATTGTGGGAGAGGAAGTTAAAGGTGCCGTCACCTTCATCTCTACAGAGCCAAACCGCCGTTATAACGATACGGACCTCAAGTTTGCACAAGATTTTGCCAACCGCGTAGGCCTCACTCTGGAAAACGCACGTTTATACGAAAATGCCAATCAGGAAATCCAGCAGCGAATTGCTGCAGAAAAGAAGAAGGATGAGTTTATAAGCATCGCAAGCCACGAATTAAAAACGCCTCTAACCAGCATCAAAGCGTATATTCAGTTACTCCAAAAGACGCTCGATCCAACCGACCGCTCCTATAATTTCATTCTCAAAACCAATGAACACATAGCCCGCCTTGAGCGGTTGATAGCAGATTTGCTTGACGTTTCTAAAATTGAAGCGGGCCAGATGAGTTATCGCCTTGAGGAGTTCAATTTTGCTGAGCTGCTTCAGGAATCTGTAGAAAGCTCACAGAACATCGCTTCAGGGCATATAATCAAAGTAGAGCAGTCTGTTGATGCAGTTGTAAAAGCTGACCGCTTAAGAATTGAGCAGGTTCTCAATAATTTCATAAGCAATGCTATAAAGTATTCTCCGGGAGAGAAGGAAGTTATTATCCGTGCCGAGATTCAGCAGAAAAACCTCGTGATCTCTGTTCAGGACTTCGGTATAGGCATTGAGCGTCGGAATATGGGAAACCTTTTTGAGCGATTTTATCGTGTAGATAATAGTTCAATGAAGTTTCAGGGGCTAGGTTTAGGATTATATATTTCGGCAGAGATTTTAAAAAGGCACAATGGCAGTTTCTGGATCGAAAGCAATCCGGGAGAAGGCTCAAAATTCTTTTTCCTGCTCCCGCTAGCGGACGACGACAAGAACAAAGCTGATACGGATGAAGAAAGTTATTATAAAGATGATCTGATAACGATCCAGGTCAACAAAGAAAAGGGCTGGATAGAGGCAGACTGGACAGGTTTTCAAAATCTGGAGTCAGTAAAGAACGGCTGTCTGGAAATTCACAAGCTCCTTAAGCTTAATAGGTGTACAAAGGTGCTGAACGACAATACTCATGTGTTGGGAAATTGGTCTGAAGCGGTAGATTGGGGGCAGGAGGTTTGGTTTCCAATGATGGAGCAGGCGGGCACCAAGCACTTCGCATGGATATATTCCCCCAGCACCTTCAGTCAGCTTTCTGCAGAAAAAAGCGTAGAACTGATGCAGGGCGATATTAAGACAAGATTATTCAACAATCGCGATGAAGCAATTGCCTGGCTTGAAACCGTCTAAGTAAAAGCAAAAATAGCTGTTTTCATTTCTATTTCATCTTCGCTTTTTAGTTTGGCCACCAGCTAAACTTTAAGAGTATGAAACAACTATCTAAGCTTAATTATTTCATATTGGTAACAGGATCTTTTGTGCTGGGGATTACCAGGCCTAAGACTTCATAAATCAATTCACACACGGCTGTGGTTCTGCCGGAAATTGGTCCAACCTCAGCTATTCTTCTGCTTTATAAATTATTGCAGGGTAAACCTCAGGCTGGTGCCGAAGTTGCTGAACGCGGTGTTGAAAGTCTGCGATGTGTACGGTTTGGTGATGTTGCCATCGTAAAATAAGCGGATGTTGAAACGCTGGTTAAGCACGTAATCAATAGATGGGCGATATGAGATGTTTTTAGCTCCGGATGAAACTTCTGCATCCACCACATCAGCCCGATAGATTACTGTTTTACGATCGTTAAGTGCAAAATCAAGCTTGAAGTTCAAGTCGTTGTTGAGCTTGGTTCCGCTTAACAAGCCAAAAGGAAAACGGAAATTCGAACTTCGGTATCCAAATCCAAATACAATTGACTTGTCATTCTGCTGAGCCAACTGGCTATTGCTCAGGCTCAGGCTCAAGGCTCTCGACTTACGATATTCAAAACTCGCTGTGAGGCTGTTTTTCAAACGGGTATCAATCCCAATCAATGGAACAAACTGCTCAAACAATGTAACCTGGCCAAACTGGTATTTAGGCAGGAAGTTGTTGTTTACATCCCGCACATTTACAGCTCCATTGGCTTCAGAGTACCTGATCAGCGAATTGAAACTGTTGATGATGTATGATGAACGATAGGTGTGATTAACCACAAACGATTCAAAAAACTTATTGAAAACATCAAACTTTGTTAGCCCGTTGTAGGTGATCCTCCAGTTCGGAACCGGAATTTTCGGGAACATGTTCAGGCTAGATTTAGAAGCATCTTTCCCGGTGTAAGCTGCGAGAAACGCACCAACCACAACATCCTGCGAGTTCTTTCCGTAGCCATCTGCATAGCCGGCGCTTTGTCCGCCTGAGTTTGGATTTTGTTGCGCAAGTCGCCGCGAAATGATCTCACGATTGGCCTCAAACTGCCTGAACAATTTGGATGTGCCATTCGCTTCATCTTTCCCAAACGCTGTGCGAAGAGAAAGGAACGAGATGCTGTAGTCGCCGTTCGTAACCGGGCTCAGGCTCGTGAAGCTGTTGGTGGCATTACTGAACCTGAAATTGGTAGAGAAATTTTTGCTTTGGCTTCTTTGTGCCGTAATATCAATGCGCAGATCGCGGATGGGCTCAATGGTTCCGCGTAAATTCATTTCTTCCCGCAAGGTGGTTACATAAAGTTGGTTCTGGAGCGTATCGCGGGTTATCCAGCCATTGTCAAGCGCTCGCTGGCGGATGTCGCTCTGACTGCCGAACAAGAAATCCCAGCCCGGAGCATCGGCGTTAAAATCATAGCCCAGAAGTTTGGTCCTTGGCAAATATCCCGGCAGGAACGTGCCCTCTTTCTTCAAATAAGTGCCGCTTACGTTTTTGATACTGGTTAGCATCCGCACGAAAGTGCTGCCGAAACCTTTCGCTGCCAAATCATTCGCCCTGCGCACAAAGCCAAACTTGTTGTAAAGCCCGGTGAAGTTCAGCGTCGGATTTAGCTGTATTTCCCGTGAGTTTTGGATGTTATTTCCGAAATCGATCGAAGGATCCTTCAAAGTCAGTAAAGGCTCGCTCTGCCAGAAAAACGTGGTTCCGTAACGAGCGTTCAGGTTTACCCAATCCAACCCCGGAATTTTGTTAATAGGTACGTTGTAGTTCAGGTTTAAAACGTGGCTGTAATCTGTTGTGCGGCCAAGGCGTTTCAAGTTTTCAAAAATGGTATCGCGGACCAGCCCGTTCACCCTTCCCTCTGGTTCATCAATTGTGGAATAATTGGTGGCATTAAAATCAAGCGTTAAAGATTTCGTGAGATTCCAGCCAATGCCATAAAGCCTGCTTACCAGGAAGTTTTTGTTGTAAGTAGTCCTTATCGGGATGAAGTTATTCGGATCATTATCACGTAATGTGTTCTCAGAATAAAGGCGGTTAACATCTATCCTGAAGTTCAAAAGCGATGGCAGAAGGCTGAAGTTAAAATCGCGAAGCAGAGCCAGCGAGTTCGACTTTATAAGTTTGCTAAATGGAGAATAGCTTTTAGGATTATCAGTAAAATTATATCCCAGAGCAGCATTATAAGTTTTTTGCAGAGTTAACTGATTGATAAAATCATGATGGTAAAACTCGTTGAAAGCGTAGGTTCCGCTGAAGTTTTCAATGTCCCACAAATGGTTTTTTGCTCCGGTGCCTGTTTTGATTTTACGAACGTTGGTGAAGTTTATGCTCCTTCTGGTGGTATAATCTTCCGCGTTGAAACGGATAGAATCCCTCACCGATCGCGGTACAGAATTAAGGGCACTTTTCAACTCGATGTCTGGAGTACGTGGGTCGTACTGCGGCATGCTTATCTGCGAAGAGTAATTCACAAATACCGGGATCTTTATACCCGAGCGTTCAGGAAAAAACTTGCCGAGTTCAATGTTCGAAGAAATATCAAAGAGGCGGTCATCGTCACGGTTGCGTTCGCTAACTCGTTTGTCGATGGAGCCAAAACCAACTGTGCTTTTGCTGCCGGATATCGTCACATCCGCAAAATCTGCGAGCTTGGCATTCATGCGGGCTGTTGAGGCCCATCCGCCCCGCTCATCAAAATCTGTTAACCTTAATTCGTTAAACCACACCTGAGCAGTTTTGTCAAGACCGTCATCTCCGCCTGGATTCGCAGGGTTCCTCAACGGATTTCTAATCCCCAGCATATATACCCGCACCTTGCTCAAATCAGGTTGGCCCATCACCGTGATTGTGTTGGCTCCGTCTGAATATTTGAAGGGCACATTAATCGGCCATGGCAACCCATTCAGCTTGGCTGCGTTGCGGGCGGTTTTAGCCTGCTGGAATTTCAGCAGTTCCACATCAATTTTATTTGCTGCCGGCCAGATAGATTCCGGATCACGGGAGCCCGGATTTGTAACTTTCAAAGGAACCTCGTATTCGTAATAGTTATCCTGGTTATCTCCGCCTATCCTTAAAATTCCTGACACTTCGTTATCATTCAGCGGCTGATCGCTTTCGGCATGTATAAACATTTCTATCCGCCTGTATGATCTGAAATCATTATAAGTTGTGCGGAAAGCTGCCCGTGCGAAGCCATCACGTAGATTTTTTACATTCACCAGCAATGATTGCTCATTGATGTAAGTTGATGCCTGGAAATTGCTTACATCTTTTTCACGCTCAATACCTGGCGGAACAACGTAAGGAATCGGTGTGCGCTTGCCATTTTCTTCGATATTGATGGTCCCTACATCTAAGGTGGAATTGTCAAGCCCCGGGCTTGTGCCGAGTGCGGGGTCAACCAGAACCTTTGCCGGGCTATTTTCCGCATTGTACCTGCGCCATTCTCCACGCACAAGCTGGAGCCGGGCCATACGCATCACAACTGTATCGGTGAAGTTGGTGAGGAACATCCTGATAAAACGAATAGACTTGAAATCCTGGATATTGCCTACCTTCTGCTGAAACTGCGCAATAGGAATCCGGAACTGGTACCAGTTTACGGTCTGTGTATTTCCATTCGCCAGCTTCACGGTAGAAGCAACCCTATCAGTAATGAAGTTTTGTCCAACCTGCATATCCTGAGGGCGAACAGAGACTTTGTACTGAAAATACTCGTCAGTAAGCGAAGAGTTGTTATCACGATTGATGTCCTCGCCGTCCGGTAATGAGGTAGATGCTGTGTTGTCTATGCCGGTTTCAGCCAAAGACTGAGCTGTGGTTTTTGAGTTTCCTTCAAGGCCGTTGTAACGCTCGTAGCGTTTTAAAATACCTGCATTGATTTGGTCCAGATTGTCGCCGCGATAATATTGGTAATCGTCTGCCGCGGGATCGGCTGCTACTTGAGCGGCAGCAGCGGCGTTCAGCTGACCTTTCGCCTGATTTACAAAGGTGGAAAATGTTTGATTTTCCTCAGCATTGCCCAAACCGTCAAGGCCCACATCCTGAAACTGTCTTGCGGCAGGGTCATTATCGAATGCCTGGATAACGGGCTGTAGTTTCGGTACTTTTCCCCAAGTCGTGGCATCGGTTCTGGCTGGGTCGCCATCTGAAGGTAAGCCGTTTTCCAGCTCCTTTCGGCCATCCTTCAAAATATCTTCAGACACGCTGCCCAAATTGAAATAAAGATCTCCACCTGGCGATGTGGGCTTATAGATGAAAGGATCCATCACCCACATTTCAATGTAGTCGATGTTCAGCGCTTCAAAATCTGTGGTTTCAAGTTTCCTGAAAATTCCGCCCCAGCGGCTGCGTGGGTTTGAGAGGCTTCCATCGGGGTTAAGTCCGGAGCTTGAGAAATTATATTGGCCCCGCTGTGTTGGATAATAAGCCAGATCAAAGGTTGGCAAAGTTAGGGGTTGACCGGTTGCCGACTGCTTGAACGGAAACACCTCCTGCTCGAAAACCTGCCGCACATAATGGTTCGACTGCTCGTTCCGATTGCCTTTAATGTTCGCTGGAGTTAGTGAGTTGCTGGTGTTAAAGAAGATCGGGTCGATAGTGTAAAACGCCAGGCGGGCACGATTAAAGCCATAAGCTAAGTTGCCCGTGAGTTGCGATTCAGGGAACAATTGAGGTGTACCTGAAATCTGCCAGCTGATAGGGCTTTTGATATCTACAACCGAGCGGCTGCCTTCAAAGTCATCAAGGTAACTGGCGCCGTTGCGGCTTCCGGCGAAGTTAAGTGCGGCTGGATGACCGGGAATGAGCTTGGCAAATTCTCCTGCAAAAGTTACTGAAGACGGCTCTTTTGTATTGATGAACGGGATTTTGTCGACCAACCTTGTTAGCAGCCTTGATGGCGAGCTGTAGTTGGCGTCAAGGCCCATAATGGTATTCGAAATGGCTTCTTCACCGATGTTTATCTTTTGCGTGAGCGGCTTCTCGGTAAGATTCATGATCGTGCCGCCGAGGTTCAACTTGTTGCTTACGCGATAGTCAAACCTGCTGCCAAACAGCGACCGTTGCTGCAATCCAAAAAGCTCATTGTTTTCCAGCTTAATTTTTATGGGTTGCCCGGAGTTGAGCAAAGCCGAGTTCAAGATTTTCACTCGCCCGATGTTGTAATCCACCGTGAAATCTGCGCCTTCTTGCAGAGGCAAGGTTCCCGATGTAACCTGAACCGATCCCTGAGGGATGTTAATTGCGTTTAACTGGAATTCTGAACCAACTTCCGACTGGTACGTTCCGCGGATGATGTAGCGGTTTAATCTTGTGAATAGTTGTTGAGCAACCACTTTGGTAGAATCGTAGAGGGGTTGATAAACGTACTTCTGGATAAGTGTTTGTTCTGCAACCGGTATGAATTGATTGGCAAGATCAGATCCGAACGGCTCCAGCACAGGGAACATTATTCTTCCGTTCAAAGGATCAATTGTAATACCCCGTGTAAAGTTCAGCCCCACAGAAACGCCCTGGCTGTTACCCAAATTGCCGCCCGAAAGAGGATTATTGTTGAAATTGTTATTTACGTTAATCGCTTGGTTTGAAGAACCGTCTCCGTCCAGAAAATCGAAATAGCCGTCAGGCTTTTTATCGTTTTGCTGATTAAGTCTGTCAAGCCCTGTGAGCTGCAGCCAAAGCTTGCCATTTGTATTTTGCCCTTCGCTGATAAGTGGGCGCTCCACACCTGAATTTTCATCTAACCTGAAAATATCCAGCTTAAAACCCGCACGGCTTACTTGGTAAGCACCCAGCGAATAGATGTTTTTCATCATCAAATCCCAGGTAGGAAGGTTGGTCTTGAGCGTTTCGTTTTTCAAGAGCTTTACAAACAACACCTGCGGGTTAGCAGGCTCCACGTTAATATCTGTAGAAAACTCGCCAACCTGATACTCCACCCCGCCAACTGTGTAGCGATAAGCCACAGCCAAAACCTCATCCGCATTAAGCGCACTGTTCAATGAAATGTAGCCAAGTTGCGGGTTGATTGTAAACTCACGTTCGGTCAGTTTACGTGCGTAAGTGAGCTTCACATAATTGTCTGTACCGCCGGTTCCCTGAAAATAGGTGTTAATGTCGTTAGAATTTGTGAACCTGGCTCCGGCTGGTAGGTTTTGAAGCAGGTTGTTGGATTGCTGAGTAAACCCGGGACCTTGAAAAGCAGCCGGAAACTGAGAAAAGCCTGCGCCACCCTGTATCTGAGCGGTGTTGTAGGGATTGTTTTCACCGAGATCAAGGAAAGCCAGTACATCCCGCGAGTCAACTGTGCTGTTGTTCCGGTTGGTAACCCAAACTTCCATTCTGGTAATGTTGATGTTGGATGTGATGATCGGTGCATTTGCCAGGGCCCGGTTGTAGTTATTTCTAAAGTATTGCGATAGAAAGTAATGCTTATTGGCTTCGTAATTATCCGCCGAAAGGCTAAATTCATTCTGCTGGGAGCCGTTGGCGATGGTGATCTCTTTGGTTTGCGATTTCTGCTGGGAAAAGATTGTGGTCACATTCATCCTGCCGAATTGCAGCTGCGTTTTTAAGCCAAAGAGCGCCTGGCTTCCGGAGATAAGCGTGGAGCTTAATGGCAGGCTCACATTTCCGGCTTCTATTTTCTGGATGATTTCGTCAGGACGGCCGGTATAATCCAGCTTCATCTGATTTTCAAAGTCAAACTGCGCTTCGGTATTGTAGTTTGTCGTGATCCGCAGTTTTTCTCCGATCTGGCCTACCAGATTCATCTGGATTCTTTGGTCAAAATCAAAATTCCCTTGCTTCCGCTGACGCTCGTTGAATAACGGGTTTTCGTTTTTGTTCACTCGTCCTGACAAGGTAAGCTCGGCAGCGCCCTGCGGCCGGATGTCTATCGTTGAACCGCCAAATATTTTCTCAAACGCTCTGTTATCAATTACAATAGGAGGTATAAAGCCGGGTGCACGGGCTTGCGACACCGGTACATCCGAAAGCTCACGCCAATAATCATTCTTCAGGCGCTCAGCCTGAAAACGTTGATATTGATCAATGGTGAGATACTGAGGAGGGCGGAAAGACTGGCTGCCCACACGCTCGCGAATAATGTATTGTTTTGTGAGAGGATCAAACTCAACTGAACGTTGAATGTTAGCCGGATTAGGGAGATAAAAGCCCGGCGGTTTCTTCAGTTGAAGCGATGGCGAATCCTTAAAGGGGTAAAGAAGCTTTGAAGAATCGGCCTTGGACTTGCCCAGGTTTTGCGCATTTGCATCAAAGCATAGCAGCAGGGCAATACCACAGCAGAGTACTTTTGGAAAGTTAAAAGTAAAGAAGTTTCTCAAGCCCCGGATTATTTGATAATTATAAGCTTTTCAGTGCAATCTTGATCAGTTGTTCAACTGATAGATTTTCTCCCCCATTTCCCATCGCCTGAACTAAAGCTTTTTCCGCAAGGTTGCGTGCAAAGCCCAGCATAATCAATGCTGTTAACGCTTCATCCTTAGCCGTATTATGCAGCGGCATAGAAATTAAAGTGTCTGGTCCTTCTTTCTTCAGTTTATCCTGAAGCTCTAAAATTATTCGTTGTGCAGATTTTGGCCCGATGCCTTTTATTCGCTGAATAAGCGGAACATCGCCTTTAACAATTGCGGTTTGTATTTCTGTCGGAGTAATGGAGGATAGGATCATCCTTCCGGTGTTTGCGCCAATGCCCGATACCGAGATCAGGTGCAGGAACAAGCGGCGCTCGCCTTCTTCGGCAAAGCCGTAAAGCGTATGTGCATCCTCTTTAACATGCAGCCATGTAAATAGCTTGCAACGCTCTTTATCAGCAATGCTGGAAAAAGTATTCAAGGAAATGTTGATGTGATAGCCCACCCCGCCCGCGTCAATCACGACGTACGTTGGGCATTTGAAGGCTAGCTTCCCATCAATGTAGTCATACATCTATTTTGCTGCTTTAGGTTTGCGGCTAAAGATACTTTTTCGCCGCACATGATTTTCATTTTCTGCCCGGCCCTCTTTGGCCTGCACGTCTACCACGGCTATTGTTACCATGTTCACAATTTCTCTTACCGAACTGCCTAATTGCAAAACATGCACCGGCTTGTTCAGCCCGAGCAAGATCGGCCCAACGGCCTCAGCACCGCCAAGTTCCTGCAAAATTTTGTATGAAATATTTCCAGACTCCAGATTCGGGAAGACAAGCGTATTTGCCGCCGCTCCGGTTAGCGAGCTGAATGGAAAGTTATCTTTAAGCAACTGCGGATTGGTAGCGAAGTTAGCCTGCATCTCGCCATCAACAATAATGTCGGGGCGTTTTTCGTGGAGAATGCGGGTAGCCATGCGGGTTTTAACCGGCACATCGCCTTCATGCGAGCCAAAATTCGAGAACGACAGGATTGCAATACGTGGTGTGATATTGAACTTTTTAACGGTATCATTTATCAGGATGGTGATATCTACCAATTCATCAACCGTAGGATTTTCGTTGATAGTTGTATCGCCGAAAAACACAGGTCCTTTTTTGGTGAGCATCATATACATCCCTGCAACCCGGTTGATGCCAGGAGCGGTGCCGATTATCTGCAATGCGGGGCGTACTGTTGCTCCATAATCTTTTGTCAGGCCAGAAATCATGGCATCCGCTTCGCCGAACTGAACCATGGAGGCACCGAAATAATTCCGGTCACGCATCATTTTTTGCGCCTGGAAAAAGTTCACCCCCCGTCTCTGCCGCTTTTTGTACAAGAAATCGGAGTACTCGTTCATTTTAGCAGTCTCCTCTGCCGGATCTATGATCTGCACGCCTTCAAGTTCAAGTGCGCTTTCCGCGATGATCTTTTTGATCTTGTTTTTATCGCCTAAAAGGATAGGGATTGCGATGCCGTCTTCTTTTACAATCTGAGCAGCTTTTAGTATTTTATAGTTATCTGCTTCCGCGAAGATGATGCGTTTCGGCGATGATTTCGCTTTATTGATAACTGAGCGCATGATGGCATCATCCAACCCGAGGCGGCGTTTCAACTCATCGTTATAGGCTTCCCAATCAGTGATAGTTTTCCTTGCCACGCCCGAAGCGATAGCAGCTTTGGCAACAGCCGGAGAAACCTCGGTGATAAGTCGCAAATCCATTGGCTTAGGGATGATGTAATCTTTCCCGAACTTCAAATTCGTAGTGTTGTAGGCCATGTTCACAGATTCAGGAACGGGTTGTTTCGCCAGTTCGGCGATTGCCCTTACCGCTGCAATCTTCATTTCTTCATTAATCGCGGTAGCCCTTACATCGAGTGCGCCCCGGAAAATGTAAGGAAAGCCAAGTACATTATTTACCTGGTTCGGATAATCAGAACGGCCTGTTGCCATGATGATGTCTTTGCGGGTTTGTACTGCAAGTTCATAGGCAATCTCGGGATCCGGATTTGCCATGGCAAACACAATTGGGTTCTTAGCCATGGTTTTCAGAGCAGCAGCACTCAAAACGTTGGCTGACGACAAGCCGATGAAAACATCCGCATCTTGAACGGCTTCATCAAGCGTGCTGATGGTGCGTGTAGTAGCAAATTCGGCTTTTATGGCATCCAGTTTTTCCCGATCGCTGCGGATGACGCCCGATCGATCGAGCATCACAATATTTTCTTTGCGTGCGCCGAGGCTTACATACAATCTGGTACAAGAAATGGCTGCTGCGCCTGCGCCATTCACCACGATTTTAATCTTGTCCATGCGCTTTTTCTGCACTTCGCATGCGTTTAGCAGTGCGGCGGCAGAGATGATGGCCGTGCCGTGCTGGTCATCATGCATCACAGGAATGTTCATCTCAGCCTTTAGCCTTCGCTCAATTTCGAAGCATTCCGGCGCCTTAATATCCTCCAGGTTTACGCCACCAAAAGTTGGCTCTAAAGCTTTGACTATCGTGATAAATTCTTCTACGTTTTTAGTGTCGAGTTCCAGGTCGAACACGTCTATATCTGCAAAGATTTTAAACAGCAGCCCCTTTCCTTCCATTACCGGCTTGCCTGCAGCGGGACCGATATCGCCGAGTCCCAAAACCGCTGTACCATTGCTTATTACCGCTACTAAATTCCCCTTAGCAGTGTATTTATAAACATCGTCTGGCGTTTCTGCAATGCGTAAGCATGGCTCTGCGACGCCTGGAGAATATGCTAAAGAAAGATCGCGTTGAGAGTTTGTAGGCTTAGTAGGCAGTACTTGAATCTTGCCCGGGCGCCCCTGTGAATGATAGTCTAGTGCGTCCTGCTTCCGGTTTGTTTTGCCCATTTAAATAGGTGTGTTGGTAAGTGGGGCAAAATTACAATTCTTTTTTTGTTTGAGCCGGTTGTAAAGTTAGAGCAGGCTGCAGTTAGTGGTTGTTTATATCAAATCAAAGGCCCTCGCATATTCCGCTACTTCATACGAGGAATTTACATTCAGCTTCTGCCTGATATTGCGGCGGTGGGTATCTGCTGTGGCTGCAGAGATGTGGAGTTTTTCTGCAATTTCGATCGAGCTTAGTCCGAGTGCCATAAACTTCAACACTTCCTGTTCCCGTTTGCCGAGCTTCGAGAACTGGTTGTAGTGCTTCCGAAGAAAATCATTTTCGTCGAGCAGCCGTGACACTTTGCTGGTGATATGCTGTAGTGGATCTACAGGGAAAGCCATGGTAACGGTGAGAACCGGTATGCCTTCTTCATTTCGTAGCAAGACTTTCATGGTGCTAAGATGCCATATCCAATTGCCATCGGTAGCCGTGCGCACCTGTTGAAAGAAGCTAATCGCTTCATCGGTGTTTTTGCTAAGCATCTCTTTTATTTTCGGGAGGTATCTGGCGGCGTCGTGAGGGTTGAAGAAGCGGCTGTGATACTCTTCAGAGCTTAGTTCCTTCACCTCTTCCAGGCTGATGCCAAGTGGCTTTAAGCCCGCTTCCGACATGTATTGCACTTTGAAGTCATGCACGGTATGTACAATAACCACGCCCGGCAACTCCCCCGACACGCCGGCAACTTTATTGATCTTTTCCTGCATGAGCAGTTCCAGATCGCGAGGGGGGGCTAAGCTTTCCATGGTTATAAAAGTTCAGTTAGCGTTTCCAGCTTCATACCTCTTGATCCTTTCACCAGAACCACTGCATCTTTGATTGGGTTCTTTCCAAGCGCTTCTGCTGCCAGCTGAGTGTCGGAGTAAAATTCAGCGTCAATAATGCTCGAAGATTTAGAAAATTCTTTTCCGATAAATATTCGTCTGTAAGCACCCACTTCCATCGCTTTCTCAAGCACGGCTTTATGCTCTTCTGCCGACTCTTCGCCCAATTCAAACATATCCCCTAAGATGAATGCTTTGTTATCTCCCTGCATTGAATGGAGATTGTCCAGTGCTACTGCCATGCTGCTGGGATTTGCGTTGTAATAATCGCACACCAGCGTATTATTGCTGGTTTTTACTATTTGCGAACGGTTATTTGTAGGATGATAAGCATCTATGCCAGCATTTACCTCCAGAGTTGTAAGCCCGAAGAAAATGCCTATCGCAATAGCTGCGAGCAAGTTTTCCAGGTTATAAGTTCCGGTAAGATGAGAGTTGGCAATTTGTGGGTTGTTATCAAATTCTGTTAATTCCCTTTTCCACGATACGGTGAGGAAAGGATCTGAAGAAACAAGCCTGCCGTTCACGTAGCAATCGGCACCCTGACCATAGCACACCATTTTTTCCACTCCAGCCTTCCGGCTCATGCTCATCAGATCATGATTGTCGCGGTTTATGAAAGCTGTTCCGGTGTTTTGCGCCAAATATTGGTACAGCTCGCCCTTGCCGATCTTCACTCCCTCAAATCCGCCGAAGCCTTCCAGGTGCGCCTTGCCGACGTTGGTAATGAGCCCGTGTGTCGGTTGCGAGATGCTGCATAAAAACTCAATTTCTTTTTGATGATTGGCTCCCATCTCCACAATTGCCATCTCAATATCGCTGCTTATCGACAGGATTGTAAGCGGCACACCGATGTGATTGTTGAGATTGCCTTCCGTAGCGAACGTTTTGAACCTTTGGCTTAAAACAGAGTTAATCAACTCCTTGCTTGTTGTTTTTCCGTTGCTTCCTGTTATCCCGATGAAGGGAATTTGCTGTTGTCTGCGATGATGGCGGGCGAGGTCCTGAAGTGCGACAAGAACATCGTCTACCAAAATGTAGCGATCATCGTCCCGATAGCCGGCAGCATCGATCACCGCATACGCAGCGCCTAACTCCAATGCCTTTGCAGCAAAGGTATTTGCATCAAAGTTTTCCCCCTTTAAAGCAAAGAAAATGCACCCAGCCGAAATTTTCCTGGTATCGGTGCAAATAGTGGGATGGTCGAGGTAGATCTCGTAAAGCTGTTCGGTATTCATAGGTTTGTTGTCGCAATTTAATATTTGAAATACAAACTTGCATTTTGTACCAGTGTTTTAGTGCTTATACCTATTTTAGGATCATGAAATATTTTGCCAGGAGAACGGCTTTAACATTTTTTCTTGCCTTATCGGCGATGAACATTGCACTCGCTCAGTCGGTTAAATCGCCTTCGGAATTTCTCGGGTACAAGCTGGGAGATCAGTTTACACCAGAATATCGTGTGGTAGAATATTTCAGCTATGTGGCTTCTGTCTCTAAGAATGTGCGCATTCAGCCGTATGGCAAGACCACTGAGGGGCGTGAGCTGCTGGTGGCGTATGTGGCATCGGATGAAAATATAGCACGGCTTGATGCGTTACGAAATAATAATCTGAAACTCGCGGGCATACAAGATGGGGTCCCTGATCAAAATCAGCCCGCAATTGTTTGGCTAAGCTACAACGTGCATGGAAGTGAAGCGGTATCTACGGAAGCTGCTATGCAAACCTTATTTGCCCTGGTTGATCCGGCGAATGCCAAAACAAAAGCGTGGCTTAAAAACACTGTTGTTGTAATTGACCCCTGCCTCAATCCTGATGGGCGGGACCGGTACGTAAATTTTTATAATCCAATTAAGAATGCGGTTCCCGACATCAACCCTTACGCACGCGAACACATGGAGCCCTGGCCCGGCGGCCGCTCAAATCACTACTATTTTGACCTGAACCGCGACTGGGCATGGCAAACGCAGGTGGAAACGCAGCAGAGGATGGCACTTTATAACCAGTGGCTTCCGCAAATTCATGTTGATTTCCACGAGCAGGGCTATAACGATCCGTATTATTTTGCTCCCGCAGCCGAGCCCATCCACCAGGATATCAGCAAATGGCAGCGTGATTTCCAGGTGGAAATCGGCAGGAACAACGCCAAATATTTCGATCAGAATGCCTGGATGTACTATACACGTGAACGGTACGATTTGGTGTATCCGTCGTATGGCGATACCTATCCGCTTTACAACGGCTCCATTGGCATGACTTACGAGCAGGGCGGGGGCGGCAGAGCCGGATTAGCCATTTTAAATTCCACCGGCGATACGCTCTCGTTAAGAGATCGGATCGATCACCACTACACTACCGGTTTGTCGACGATAGAAATGGCATCGAATAACGCTTCTAAGCTGATAAGCGAGTTCAGATCCTATTTTGCTGCGGGCAAGGCATCGCCCCCTGGCGAATACAAATCTTATGTAATCAAAGGAGGCAACTATGAAAAACTGAAATCTCTGGCTGATCTCCTGAAAAGAAACGGAATTCAGTTTGGATATGGCGCATCGAAGGGAGCTACGGGCTTTAACTACGCAACTTTAAAAACAGAAGCATTTCAGATCGGCAAAGGCGATATCGTGATCAGCGCCTATCAACCTAAGTCTGTACTTTTGAAAGTATTGTTTGAACCTAAAACTTACGTTTCTGATTCTATCACCTACGATATCACTGCCTGGGCTCTTCCGTATGCGTATGGGCTTGACGCTTATGCAAGCCGCGAAGCTTTGAAGCCTCTATCTTCAATTTTTGAAGTGCCTGCGGTTTCAGATCCGCAAATCAGCAATCCCGTAGCTTTTATCGCCAATTGGAACTCTCTTGCCGATGTGAAATTTTTGTCGGCATTGCTGAAAAACGGAATTAAAGTTCGGTACACCGAACGTGCAATTGAAGAGGGAGGGAATAAATTTAACGCAGGTTCGCTAATCATTGCACGCACCAGCAACGAGCAGGTGTCCCGGTTTTCTGAAACGGTGAGCCGCATCGCGAAAGAGTCGGGCGTGAACGTGCAGGCTGTGGCTACCGGCTTTGTGGATAAGGGTACCGACCTTGGCTCTAATAAAATCCGGTACATCGAAAAGCCTTCGGTTGCAGTTGTTGGGGGCGATGAAAGTTCGTCATTAGCCTTGGGCGAGATCTGGCATTTTTTTGAGCAACAGATTAACTATCCGGTTACCATCATCCGCTACCGCGATCTGGCAAGAGCCAACCTCAATAGTTTTGATGTGCTGGTTGTTCCCGATGGCTCTTATCCTGATCTGGCAAGCGATAAGTTGATGGCATGGATCCGCAGCGGGGGGAGGCTTGTGGCGATGGGCGGGGCTCTTGAAGCTCTTGCAGGAAAGAAAGGTTTCGGCTTAAAAACAAAAGATGCGCCGAAGCCGGATGAAGCAAAGGAGCCTTACGATCTCATCAAGCCTTATGGAAACCGGGAGCGGGAAAGTGCCAGGGACGAGATACCTGGGGCGATTTACCGGGTTGACCTTGACAATACCCACCCACTCGCATTTGGATTCCCAAACTACTATTTCACGGTTAAACAGGATAATTCAATTTATAAGTTCCTGGAAAGCGGCTGGAATATTGGTGTTTTTAAAAAGAACAATCTGGTGAGCGGGCAGGTTGGGGCAGAGGTAAAAAAGAGACTCGCAGACGGTTTGCTTTTGGGAACTGAGGATATTGATAATGGCTCAGTAGTTTATCTCACAGAAGATCTGCTGTTCCGCGGATTTTGGGAGAATGGCAAGCTGATGTTTAGCAACGCAGTGTTTATGGTTGGACAATAATCAAAGATTGCCCACGCGGTTTTGTTCAGCTTCCGAAGATGCGCTTTGCTTGTGGAACGAGCCCACAGTTGACTTTCCGAACGCCCAATTGAAGCTCAGTATTGCCATTCGCGACTCCAATTTGTCATCTCCATGGATGTCCAGGTTCTGATAGTTGGAGTAGGAAGCGGTGTGATCGGTATTCAATACATCAATTGCACTCAGCTTAACCGAACCATGTTTGTTGAACAGCGATTTACTGATTCCAAAGTCTACATTGTAAACCTGCCTGTAGTTCATGATCCCATAAAAAGATGGCGACTGATATTTTGCGCTTACCTCAGCACTTAAACCATTATGGAAGTTGAGCGATTGCAAAGCTTTAATCGTAATATCCGGCTTGCCATTGTCAAGCGTTCCGCCATTTGAAGACGATTTGTAATGGATATTCATGGCGGAAATATTCATGTTGGATGTCCACCACGAAGTAACTGTGAAAGGGGCATTGAACGCCATTCCCCAGGCATACATCTCATCAAGGTTTTGCCGCAATTGGATGATCATCCTGCTCATATCGTTTTGCCGATAAACACTTGAAAACGCATCGTGGGTAACACTGTAGCGCAAGGTTGTGCTGAATTGCTTCTTGAAAGTGTGCGTTGCCTCAAGGTTGTTGCTGTATTGAGGTGATAGTAACGGATTTCCTGCCGAGTAGCTGTACTGGTCGAGATAGCCGAGAAATGGGTTTAAATCCTGGTAAGCCGGGCGATCAAGGCGGCGGCTGAAGGAAAGAGCAAGCTCGTGAGATTGGCTGAAGTTTTTTGAGAGGCTGATGTTTGGAAATAAGTCCAGGTACTTTCTTGAAATGATATCTCCCCCCGTGAGCGAATTCCCCTTTGAAATAGTGTGCTCTGCCCGCAAGCCGACCTGGAAAGTAATTGTCTTGGTACTGCGGGAGTAGTTCATATACAAACTGTTGATCAATTCATCGAAATGGAACTCGTTTGTCAGCATGGCGTTGGGCACGTACCCAGCATCAGTCATTCTGCCAAAGTCAAGGTTGCTATTGCTGATTACGTTGCTCGTTTTTACACCTGCAGTAATCTTGTCGGCGCTTGATAAAGGCATCAAATAATCAGCTTTCGCGGATTTAATATTGTACCGTGCAGGCGAGCTGTTCAGCAAGTGCGCCTTGGCCGGCATCATCATCGTTTTCATCCGTAAGTATTGATAATCCGAATACATATCTTCTGCAGAGGTACGGTGATAGAGCGCCAGGCTCGCATCGGCAGACAGCTCATTCTTCTTTCGGCCAAGTACAGCTTTATAGTTTAGGTTGAAGCTTATGTTGTGGATATTCCTGCTCTGGTCGGAGTTGGTGAGGATTATAGACTCGGGAGTGCCGCCGGAGTAGATATCCGACTCGTTCCTTTTTTCGATATTCAGCCGTGTGTCTGCACCGCTCACCATCATACCTAAGGTGTTTCGGGCATTTAACGAATAATCCACACCTCCGCGATAGCTGTGATTGAACCGATGCGTACGGGTAAAATAATCTACATCAATACTGCTTATCTGATTGGGAGTGGTGATGTTACGGCTAAGCACCGATTTTCTTGATTGGGAAACATCAGCATAGGAGTAATTGCCGAAGATATTCAACTTGTTTGTGCGGGTATGTATGGTCAAAGACGGGATGGCACGAAAATTTGGCCGATGCGATACCCCCAATTTGCTGATACCTGATGATAGGCTGAACGTTCCGTTTGTGCCAAGGCTTTTGTCTTTTATTAGGCGGATGTTGATCAGCCCTGCACTGCCCGTTGCGCTGTAGCTCACTCCAGGATTGCTGATCAGTTCTATCGATTCAATTGCCGAACTCTGCGTGGATTGAAGCAGGATGGTGAGTTCTTCTCCGGTCAAATACGTTTGTCGGCCGTCTATAGAGATTTGCACGCCCTCTCTGCCATTGAGTTTTAGTCCGCCGCTCTCATCCGTTACTATTCCCGGTGCTTTTTTTAAAATGTCAAGGGCATTGCTCCCTGCTGAAATGATGCTTTCATTTACGTTCAGTATTACCTTGCCACCTTTGACTTCAATAAATGGTTTTTGAGCCGAAACCTGTACTTCTGCGAGGTTCCTGCTGATGGGTAGGAGAGTCAGGATGCCTGCATCTTCGATGTTTCCTTTTAAGTTGTACGGTCCCTTCGTTAATGACTGATGGGAAATGCTGTTGATCACAATGCAGTAGCTGCCATCGTGTATTTTGCTAAAAGTGAACGATCCTTTTTTATCAGTCAATGCAGAAGACACAAGGGCAGAATCAGGGAAATGCCTCAATAAAACGGTCGCAGAAGGTACGGGCTTGCTGTCTTTTTCTTGTACCACACCTTCTAAGCCGCCATGCTCCTGGGCATTCATTACGCCGGAAAAGAAGAGGATGAAGATAGTGGTGAGCGCTTTCCGCATAGAGAATTCAAGCGGAAAGTTATACCTTTTTTTCAAACTCGACAATTTAGAAGCACATTTTCGAGAATGTCTATAAAAAGGAAAGGCAACGCTAATGCGCTGCCTTTCTGTATGTTCAGGAATAGTGAACTAGTTTTTCATTCTATTCTGCTCATCTTCCAAACCAGTGCTGCGGCGGCGGGCTGGCTTAATTTCGTTCTTTCCGAAGCGATAATTTAGCGTAAGGCGGGCAACCTGAGTTTCGCCTTTCTCAGTAAAGTTGAGGTTCATATTCTGATAAGTGGTCGATAGCCTTTGGCGGCGTGTATTAAAGACGTCGCTCATGCTTAAACGCAGATTCATTTTGTTATTTGCAAATGATTTCCGGAGTCCTGCATTAAACGACAACTGCGATTGAATCTTAAAAATGCCATACTGCAACGGTGACTGATATTGTGCCGACATATCTGCGCCAAAGCTTTTAGTGATGTTGAACGTGTTATCCATATTATAGCTCACGGCGGTTTGCCCGGCGCTTAAAGAGCCTCCGTTAGATGCGGATTTGAACTTCATATTAAATACTTGGAGATTGTTGTTCATGTTCCACCATTTAGCCAGTGTAAAGGGAGCATAGACGTTTAATCCCCAAATCTCCTGCTCGTCCAGGTTACGCTCGGTGGCAAAGGTCTTTTTTGTTTCATCTTCCTGTTCAGTTACCGTAGTCATCACATCTTTAGTGTGGCTATAGTTCAGCGAGGTTGTGAATTTTCCCTTGTACGTGTGCGACAGGTCGAGCGAGCTTGTGAACTGAGGGTTCAGGAAAGGGTTGCCTTTTTTATAGGTGTACTCATCTAAAAAATTCACGAATGGGTTTAGATTGTCATACGAAGGGCGATCAATTCTGCGGCTGTAGGAAAAGCCGAGGTCATTATTTTTATCCAATTTTTGGGAAACCGATAAGCTAGGGAAAAGCTCAAGATAATGGCGTTTAACAACCTCGCTCTTAGTTATTGAGTTTCCTTTAGAGTTGGTTTGCTCTGCCCTTAGGCCCAGCTGAATGCCGGTTTTCTTGATCTCTTTGCTATAGTTCAGATAAGCTGCGTTGATGTTTTCATCGTACACAAAGTGATTGGTATAGTTCGGGTCAGCCACCCAGGTGTTCCCAACTTGTTTGGCCAGAAGCAAATCGTTATCGGTTGTCACGAAGCTACTTTTTAAGCCTGCTTCAAGTTTCGTTGTTTTGTTTATGGGATAGGTATAATCGATCTTGGCAGATTTAACATTGATTTTTGCAGGCGCATAGTTTTTAACGCCTAAGCTGCCTCTGGGGTCGAGATTGATGCGCTGATATGTGTTATTGCGGATTTCATCTTGGTTCCCGCTGTACTGGGAATAATCAAGATCCACCGATAGTTCCTTGCCCGTTGTGTCGAGAGTTCCTTTGTAGTTCAGGTTGAAGGCATTGTTGTTGTATTTTTCGGTATTGTCTCCAAGTACGTTTATCAACTCCGCCTGGTTAAAGTTATTTACCCAATTGGTATTGCTGATGCTGTTTTCATCATTTCTGTTGCTGTATCCATTGAGGAGGATTCCCAGCGTATGATTTTTGCTGATAAAATAGTCGGCTCCCGCTTTATATGAATTGCTGTAGCGCCGATTATCCCAACTATTCAGTTGTTTAAAGTTCGTAGTAGTGTCTTTGTATATCACTTCACGGTTTAGATTCAGGCTGTTGATGCGGCCGCTATTTGAGTAATTGTAGTTCCCGAAAAAATTCAATTTATTATTCCGGTAGTTTAATGTGGTGCCGCCATTGTATTTGGACGTTTGTCCATATCCTGCGCCCGCAGTAAGCGTACCGTTTAGCCCAAGGTTCTTGCTCTTTTTGGTTTTAATATTGATTATTCCTGAGGTGCCGGCTGCGTCGTATTTTGCCGATGGGCTCGTTACCAGTTCAATGCTCTCTATCTGGCTACTTTGCATGTTACGGAGCATATTCGCCACATCTGCGTTGCTGAGGTATGTGGCTTTCCCATCAAGCATGATCAACACACCTTGCTTTCCTTTCATAGAGATATTGTCGTCCTTGTCAATAGTTACCCCTGGCGCCTTCTCCAGCACTTCCAATGCCGTGCTGCCGGCAGAGATACTGTTTCCCTCCACGTTCACAACCAACTTGTCCATCTTTCTTTCTATTAAGGGTTTCTGAGCTGTGACTGTTACTTCTTTCAAGGTTTTGCTAGCCATAGAAAGTGTCATTGGCTCCAGTTTCAAAGTGGTATTGCTTTCGTCTAAACTGAACCTTTTGCTAAAAGCAGTTCTATAACCTACAACTGCAGCGCTCACCAGGTAGTCACCGTTGGCAACATTCTCGAAATAGAAATTTCCAGATGCGTCAGAGAGAGCACTTTTTACAAGCGATGAGTCTTTAGCCTTCAACAGGCTGATGGTTGCATAATCAAGTGGCTTTTGCCGATCGTCTGCAACGTTGCCGCTTATCTGGTTGCGCCCGGTTTTGTTTTGTGCTGATGTAGCTTGTGTAGCAACTATCATCAGCAAGAAGAATATAGAGCTTAAGTGTTTCATTGTTTCAGGTTTTTACGGCACAGCACACACCTATAGGAAGCATGTTTGCGCCTTTACGTGTTAAAAATTAACGTTTTGTTTTAAAGCACCGCTGTTGCGGCGCTTTCATGTTTTTGACTCTTTGGCCTCCCGAATGTTACATTGATATGCTGCAAGATTAAGAGGGGCAGCAGGCGATGTGAAATAAATGTTACCAAAGAGCATAAAAATGTGATGAACATCAATCAACCTTAACTATGTCACTCATCTTCCGTGTTTTGCTTGTACAATGCCTCGTCCTGGCACTTAAGTCCTGATGGAGTGAGAACCCATGTTGACATAGCTTCTGAAGGCGCACTCTCCGGCAGGCAATCGTTCAGGTTATAGTCTTCCAGGTATGGATTCAGTTTTCCGTCGATGTGCAGGCGGGTATTCGGTGGCAGCAATAATTTCAGGCGTACAGATTGATCCCGCCAGGCTTCGCCCTTAGGAAGTTGAACTGACCAGTCGAAGCGCAACACAGAATCAGCCTGAGCAAAGTGATAGCTCACTTTCTTTGCACCTTGTAAAGCATTCTTGAAATTGTTGCCTCGTGCGCTGTATTGCACAATAAGCGTTGGTTTAGTTACATCTCCCGTTTCAATGGCGAGGCTCACGCTCCGCGGCATGTTGCCTTCATCATGCCGACGGTTCATTACAACTCTTGTTGATCCGCTGTCAGCGAGGTTATATTCCAGGCTGTCCTGTTTGTCAAAAAGCAAATCTTCGTTTAGTTCGAGACGGTATGCCGCTGCGGCGCCGAGAGGAGTGCTTTGTTCGTATGTAGCCTCTTCAGAAAACTCTGCGCCAAGTTTGGCTCCGTGGTAAACGCCGACTGCAAGTCCGGTGAGCCAAACAACAAGCATCACAAATGCCGCTGTTTTGGTGATTGTCCGACGATTGAAAAGAACCCTTATCGCAAAGAAAATCAAAGCGATTATTGGGATTGCAATTAAGACAAAGACACTAAAGTATAGGGCTGTTTCATATTCAGGATTGATTATATTGAACGGGAACATATCGAGTTCGCTGCTACTCCAGAAACCTAAAGTGACAAACAATGCCACGATGGTTCCTATTAGCGCCATAGAACCTGCCAGGATTATCAGGCCTCCAATTATTTTGATGAATAGCCTGAAAATACTTCCAAATGTGTTTCCGATGAGTTCAAAAACGTTTCGGAAGAAGTTACTGATCACATCAGTGCTTTTTCCGGCAAAGCGGGTATGCAGTTCCGCCTCATCCTCAAAGTTTCGTTTGATGCTCTGGAGATTCATCGGCTCTCCCTTCATGGCCATCTTTTCGGCACGTGTGCGAGCGGGAGGCATTACTATGAAGAGGATGATATAAATGAGAAAACCAGAGCCACCGGGCAATAACAATAATAATGCAATGATTCGCACAATTCTTGCTTCAATATTGAAATAGTGAGCAATCCCTGAGCATACACCGCCTATGATCTTATCGTCAGTATCTCGGAACAATTTTCTTTCTGTTAATTGTTCTGCAGTAAACTCAGTATCTTCAGTTTCTGTAAACTGGCTCACGGCACCCATCTGCTCGGTCACCAGCTCCACATCTTTAATCACGATAACCTGTTTCTTTTCCGCTGTAAGGCGTTCGTTGAACATTTCGGCTATCCTGTTTTCAATATCGCCCACTATTTCGGCGCTATCGGGTGAGTAGGCGAAGTGGCGTTTCACCTCAGTCATATATGCCTTCAAGACTTCGTATGCATCCTCTTCTATGTGGAAAACGAAGCCATTTATATTTATGATAATTGTTTTGTTCATGATGTTTATGATTGATGGTTTGAAGTTTGGTCCGTGTTGTCGCTGGATCTGTTGCTGAGGGATGTATTCACTGCGTACTGAAGTTCTTCCCATGTGGTATCCAAATGCTTAAGCACCTCTTTGCCTGCATCCGAAAGGACATAATACTTTCTTGGCGGGCCGGAAACAGACTCGACCCACTTGTAGGTAAGCAGTCCGTTATTCTTAAGGCGGGTTAGAAGCGGATATAATGTACCCTCAACTACCAGTAGCTTTGCCCTCTTCAGTTCGCTAATTATATCTGAGGCATATATCTCCCCCCGGGAGATAATTGAAAGGATGCAATACTCCAGAATCCCTTTCCTCATTTGAGTTTGAGTGTTCTCTACTATCATGACACAAAGATATATGCTTTAGAATGTATTATGCAATACATAGTACTAAAAATATTTCATTTTATTGATTTTTGGGTGGGAGATTTGGAAAAAAGGTGCTTTTCACCAATTAAATGTTAAAAAAAGTTAAAAGTCATTTTGATTTGTGACTTTAGTTATTGAGTTTTGATAATTATTATTAATCATTTTCTAAACAATCTTTAAGTATGAAAAGACTTTTATCTAGTTTATTCGTCTTGCTCTTTGTAGCTGTAGCTGCATTTGGGCAGGAAAGAACGGTTACTGGAACAGTTACCGCTAGTGATGATGGTTTACCTCTTCCGGGGGTAAGCGTTAAGGTGAAGGGGACCCAGGCTGGTACTCAGACTGGTGTGAACGGTCAGTTTTCGCTCATTGTGCCCGCGAATTCATCAGTTCTAGTTTTTAGTTATATTGGCTATAGCGAACAGGAAGTTGCGGTGGGCTCTAGGAGCACCATCAATGTGACGTTAAAAGTAGATGCCAGGCAATTATCTGAAGTAGTTGTAACAGGTGCTTTGGGTATTCAGCGCCAGAAAAAAGAGATTGGTTACGCAACCGCCAATGTTTCAAATGAAACTTTGACTGCAGCAAGGCCAGTAAATGTTGCTAACGGTCTTCAGGGAAAGGTTTCCGGCTTGAATATTACATCTATAAACAGTGGTGTTTTTGAAGATGTTAAAATCAACCTGAGGGGGATTCGCTCTCTGACCGGAAATAACAACCCGATGTTATTGTTAGACGGGATTCAGTCTAGTTTAGGTTATTTGTCGTCCATTAACCCAAATGACATAGCTGATGTGACAATCCTAAAAGGAGCCTCAGCCGCTGCAATTTACGGTCCTGATGCAAGGAATGGTGTGATTGTGGTAACTACTAAAAAGGGTTCAGCTAATCCTGTAATCACTTTTGGCCACTCTACTCAGTTATCCCAAATCTCGTTTTATCCTAAATTGCAGGAAGAATTTGGAAGTGGTGGATATGGCGACTATACTCCGTATGAAAACTGGTCTTGGGGACCGGCTTTTGACGGAAGCACTGTCGAAATCGGCCACACTTTGCCTGACGGAAGCGTTCAGACAATCCCTTACTCACCTACCAATGCTCGTAAAGAGTTTTTCAATACAGGTACTACTTTTCAAAATGACCTGTCTTTTTCAGTTAAAGATTTTTATATCAGCGTTCAGGATGCTAACATCAACGGTATAGTACCGGACGATAAAAGCAGAAGGACCGGAATACGCCTGAACACATCGAGAGAATATGGTATTGTTAAAGTTGGTTTGAATACAAACTTCATCAACCAGGATTATAACATCTTCGATGACAACGCGATGGAAAACTACAATATCGCTAATAATGTTGGGTTGAACGGCGGGCTTATGAACCTGATCTTCAATACTCCTGCGGATATTCCATTGACTTCCTACAAGGATTTTGAAAACGATCCGTATGCACAGTACAATACATACTTCAATGATTATGGATTGAATCCATATTTCGCTATTGATAACTGGAGGAATAAAGGCAGGAGATCTGATTTGATCACAAGCTTGGATTTAAACTTAAAAGCTGCAGATTGGGTTAACTTTACTTTCAGAGGTGGCTTAACTTCCCGGAATATTGATGAGAATTATACGTCAAAAGGGGAGGTTCCTACTGCTTATGGTATTGGCCGGGGCTTTACTCTGGTTCAGGGTGCTTTATCAGAAAGGGCCTACAATTCAAAGAGATATTCATCTGAATTGTTCGCTAATTTAAGCAAACAGCTTACTCCAGATTTTAAACTTAGCGGTATCCTCGGTACTTACTTGCGCCAAACTGATGTGAGAGATGCGTCTGTAGGTGCTGCCAATTTAGTGGTTCCCGAATTGTTCAACACAGCAAATCGCACAGGTGAGTTAACTGGCGGTTCTGCTATATCAAGGTCAAGATTGTTCTCTCTTTATGGAAGCGCAAGCGTTAACTACAAAGGCTGGGCAAATTTAGAGGTTGTTGGACGTAATGACAGAACTTCTGTGCTTGCTTTGGATAACAATTCATTCTTTTATCCTGGCGTAAATGCTGCAGTTGTATTAACTGACGCAGTTGAAGGATTAAAGGGCAATGCTTTGTCTTATTTGAAGCTTAGAGGTTCATGGAACAAAACAGGTAATGCTGACATTAGCCCATATTTGCTTGAAGCAACCTTTGGACAGGCGAGCGGTTTCCCTTATGGGTCGTTAGCAGGCTTTACTGCTAATAATACAACCTATGATGCTTCTTTGGAACCGGAATTTATTGAGAGTACCGAA
The DNA here is from genome assembly GCA_029266635.1 of Sphingobacteriaceae bacterium. Classification (GTDB taxonomy): domain Bacteria; phylum Bacteroidota; class Bacteroidia; order Sphingobacteriales; family Sphingobacteriaceae; genus JAQSWM01. The sequence goes on from JAQSWM010000005.1 coordinate 250,629, forward strand.
TTCGGTGTGGAGTCAGGCTTTTTCGATGGCCGGATGAGCCTTGAGGCTACATATTATACTTCTAACAATAACAATCAAATTATTCCAATTAGCGTATCATCTTCTACTGGTTACACTAATGCGTTCGTAAATGCTGCATCATTTAAAAACAAAGGTGTTGAGTTAGATTTGAAATTAAAGACAAATACTCGCAGCAACTTCAAGCCACGGCTGAATATCAACGCTTCTTATAATGACAGCGAAATCACTAGTATCTATGAAGGTTTAGATGAGCTGTTTATCGGCGGTTATGCTGCTGCGGGCAATTACGCGATTAAAGGATATCCTGCTTTCGTGATAAAAGCAACAGATTATAACAGAGATCCTCAGGGACGCGTGATTGTTGATGCTAATACTGGTTATCCTACAGCTAACCCTAACAACCAAATCTTCGGAAGAACTCTTCCAAAATGGATTGTTGGCATCAACCCGTCATTTGATTATAAGAATTTCAGTTTATCTATCCTTGGAGAATATAAGGGCGGACATTACTCTTATGCAAATATCGGAGGCGATATGGCTTGGACTGGCGTTTCTGCAGCTACTGCAGCTAACCATAGAGAAAAATTCGTTATTCCGAATTCATCTATCGCAGATCCAAACAACCCGGGACAGTATATTGCTAACAACAATGTGGTTGTTACAAACGTGAATGACTTCTACACAGGTGTTTACCGTTCAGTTAAAACTAATTTCTTAACAAGTGCTGCTGCCTGGAGATTACGTGAGGTTTCTTTAAGCTATGGCTTGCCAACAAGTTTACTGAGCAAACAAAAGTTTGTTAAGTCTGCCACAGTGGCATTGACAGGCAGAAATCTTTTACTACTTCTTCCAAAAACTAATGAGTTCCAGGATCCGGATTTCAACTTCAGCGAAGGTAATACTGCAGGTATTTCCAATTCTCAGATAAATCCGCCAATAAGAACCTTCGGAGCTACGTTATCAGTTAACTTCTAATTTATATACGATGAAAAAAATAACATATGTGTTTCTGATGCTACTCACGTTTTCTTTCGTGAGTTGCAGCGATGAATTTTTCGATATCAACACGAACCCCAACTCTCCAACGAGTGGTTCAATTACACCTGATTTAATTTTGCCAAGGGTGCTCCACTCTACAGCAGCTAGAATGGCTACTGGGTACGACTATGCCGCTCATTGGACTGGCTATTGGGCACGTGGTGGTAACTACGGGCCAAGCAACCCACAAGAGAATTATTCTATCACGAATGATTATAATTCTGGACAGTGGTCTGGATGGTATGACCTGCTGACTGACGTGGATTTAATGGAAAAGAAAGCCAGTGTAACCAATCAGACCTTTTATGTAGGAATAGCTAAGGTTTTGAAGTCTATTGGCTTCATGTATTTAGTTGACCAATATAATAATGTGCCTTATAGCAAAGCATTCGACTTGTCAGGCAATATCCTACCTGCGTATGACAAAGGACAGGATATCTACGCCGACCTACTGAATCAGTTAGACGAAGCTGCTGCCATTTTTAAGGCTGTGAATGTAGGCGCAAATGCTAATATTGAAACTGCCGACATTATGTTTAAAGGTAACGCTGCGAAGTGGTTAAAGCTTGCGAACACCCAAAAGTTAAAATTGATCGTTCGTCAATCTCAGGTTCCGGGCTTTAATGCAACAGCTCAGGTTGCTGAGATCACTGCAAATGGTGGCGGATTTTTAATGGCAGGAGAAACTGCATCTGTTCAGCCAGGTTATTTGGTAGATAATGGCAAGCAAAATCCTTTTTGGGATACTTACAAAAGGACTTATACTGGCTCAGTTGTTGACCAATATAACAGGGCAAACAATTATGTGCTTGAGAAGTACCGTAGCAATAACGATCCTCGTTACATGTACTTTTTTAGCAAAGCCGATATTCCTGTAAGCGGAAAAGATTACTATGGCTATAATTTCGGTGAAGTATTGCCTAATAGTGATCCATATAAATCAGTAAATTCATCTGATGTTGCAGGTCCGGGTTTAGCAAAATCGCCAACTCAGGCTCAGTGGCTGTTCACGTCTGTAGAAAGCTTGTTTCTTCAGGCTGAGGCTATCCAACGTGGCTGGCTTGCCGGTAATCCCCAAGCCGCTTACAACGCTGCCGTTACTGAATCTTTCGTTTTCTTGGGAGTTCCTAGTGCTACGACTGCTGCAAGCACTTATTTAAACAGTGGACTTCCTATTGTTGATTGGGCTTCGGCTTCAAACAAAATTAATTTAATCGTAATGCAGAAATATCTTGCCCTTACTGGTATTAATAATTTTGAAGCTTATGTAGACTATCGCAGAGTGGGCGTGCCAACAGATCTTCCTCTGTCGCTGTCGCCAAGCCGTGGTACAAATAAGATTCCTTTGAGACTTCTATATCCAACTAGCGAGTACAGTTATAATGCTGCAAACGTAAAAGCTGAAGGAACAATTGACCCACAAACATCTACGATTTTCTGGGACAGATAATCACACTTAAAATAAAAAAAGATGAAAAAGATATATTTATACACCACAATGCTCTTGAGCTCGGTGTTGCTTTTCTCCTGTTTGAAGGATGAGAATATTGCAGATCAGAAGTATGGGATGATTAATCTCAATGCTAATAAGATTGTCGGCTTTAACGAGGCGTCAAAATCTAATGCACTTCCATTCGAAGATTATGATGCAGTTATTCAAATACCTGTGCATCTGTCAGCTGAGAACGTGGCTACAGAAGATATTACAGTCACTCTTAGCATGGCAAATAGTGCGACCATTATTTCTGATTATAACACATCAACAGGAAAGAGCGTGATTGCGATGCCTGCCTCGCTTTATAGCTTACAGGGATCAGGGCTGACCATTACCATACCTAAGGGAAGTCGCGATGGTTATCTAACAGTAAAGACTAACCCAAGTAAATACGATCCTTCGAAACTATACGGCATAGGCCTAACAGTAGCAAGCGTTTCAAATCCAGGCTACGTTGTTGCAGGTAATTTTACTAAGACGTTAGTAACCTTTGGAGCCAAGAATAAGTATGATGGTGTGTATACTTATACAACATCAGCAAATACTTCTTTGGTGCCAAATGCTAACAAAACAGTAAGCTTGATCACAGTTGATGCAAATACAGTGGCTCTCAGCCCTGGATTACTAGGAACATATACTAATGCTGTTTCGTACACCGTAGATCCTACAACTAAGATGGTTACTGTAACTTGCCCATCCTTAGGTGTTCAAACTCCACAAGACACACGAAGCAAGTGGGATGCTGCTACCAAGACCATGACCGTATATTGGAAACAAGGCAACGGAGGCAGGACCTTTGAGGAAAAATTTGTTTACAAAGGAAGTAGATAGTCAATCAATTTAGAACAAAAAAAAAGAGGCCCCATATTGAGGCCTCTTTTTTTTGTTCTATGTCTATTAATACATTGGTTAGAGATCATATTCTCATTCAAAATGTTTAAAAACTCTTCTGAGATCATCTTCTCGCTTCAAATTGAGCTTGTTCTCTAAACTGAATTTTTGAACGTCACCTTTAGCAGCCAGTGCTTTATATACTGATTTGTTATCTGTTAACTGGACCATTCCACCATCTATATAAGCATAATATTCATTTGCTGTCTGTATTTGTTTACTAGGTAGTATTGACCCACTGCCACGCTCCTCCACTATTTTCTTTTTTACTCGTTTTAATAGCTTAGCGTCGCCGTCAACCAAAAGTTCATAAAAAGTGCTTTTGTCGGCATCCTTTGCTGTTTCCGGAAAACCGTTGAGGAATTTCCTTCTGGAACCATCAAAAGCCTGAATCTCGAACTGTTTGATTGGGGTTTGTAACAGGTAAGTATTTCCATCTTTTAAGAACAAGACATGTTCATTAACCTGATCAAAATTCAGCTTTGTGCGATACGATGATCCGTCTGTAAGGGTGATTAGACCGTCAGACCATGACTCGTTCAGGTACGGAGAGCCTTGTATGTCTTCGTAAGTCTTGCCGGATATTTGTACATCCAGGCCATTGGTTCCAATAAACACTCCCTGAGCGTTAGTGCCCACGCCCCAGAGAATCGCTACTGAAGTCAGAGCTGTTGCTTTTAATGTTTTTTGTATTCCCATATTCAATGTTTATAAATTAATCTAAATATAATTGTTCCTCATTTATAATTCCAGTTTGATTGAAAGTTTGTTTGGAACATTATCTCCCCACCAACACCACCTCAACCCTCAAATTCTTCATACCCAACACAGGGTCCTTCGTCACCACAATCGGCATTTTGCCACCCACACCTATACACGACAGCCTGCTTTCAGCAATCCCATTCTTTAACAAATAGGCTTTCAAAGCCACTGCCCTCTTAAACGAAAGTTGTTGCAGATATCTTGCTTCCGCGAAAACATTATTGTTTGTGTGGCCAATTAGTTTTACTGTCCACAAAGGATTGTTCTGCAAGAAGCCGGTAAGCCGATCAAGGTCTGGCCTTGAGTTTGGGAGAATATCATCTTTGTTGGCGGCAAAATGGATGTTGTATAGCACCAGTTTGTTTCCCGTCTGTATGGTATCAAGCCGGAAGTTTAGATCATTGTTTTCAGCTTTCGTGAGTGTAATGTCCTCCGTAGAGAAGATGTAGCTGCGGTTTGTTGCGGTGATGTTTACAGGAATATTTAAGGGAACCTTCATTGAATACTTTCCGGTCGCTGCATCCGAAACCACTTTGCTGATCGGTGCACCTGTGGAGTCATCTTCCAGCACCAACTCTGCAGCCAATGGCTTCCCCGACTTTCTGGATGTGACAATGCCGCGGATGATGCCTTCTTCTTCGGGTTTGACATTCACGCTCAGGTCGAATCCCGCCCCGCCGTTATAAATGTTGTCGATGATCAAAGCAAGTTTTTGTCCGCGTTTCACTGCAAGCGGGCTGGAGAAGCTATTGCCGGGACCGATTAGTTCAAATGGGTTGAGATAGCCTTCCATTAGCCCGGTTTGGCTGTTTATACTCTTATCATTCCTGGCGTTGTTGGTACGCAGCGGATTTGCGGTTGAATTCTGGAGCTTCGATCTCAGATCTTCGTCGTAATTGTACAGCATCCAGTCGTAATCGTCGTTATTACTATACGGAGTGATGTTGAAGGTGAGAGTGCCGTCGTAAGGAATATCTATTTCGAACCAGATACTATTACGTTCCTCCTTGAAAATAATAGGATTGCGGTGCATTTTAATCGGAAACTCATTAACGCTACCATACCCTATCGGTGATTTCTCGAATGTATATGCGGTGTTTACATTTAGTTTTTTTGCTCCGGATAAATCTCCGGTAGGGAATTGAGCTACCTGGGCGATAAGCGAATTACAGCATTGTATCAATATGATCAATATGTAAGCGAATTTGCCCACTATTTCTTGTCAATACTGTATTTGCCGGGACCGATTAAGGTTAGCCCGAGAAATACGATGAGTGCTTCAATGGCGTGGGAAGCTCCAGAAATTCCTTGTCCAGCATTTATATGCTGAACAGACGCAATAAACATGATGAACCCCAATAGAATGCACACCGGACGGAAAACTAATCCCAAAAGGAATAAAAAGCCGCCGAACGTTTCGGTAACAGCTGCCATAAAACCCCAGAACGCGAGAAAGAAATCAACATGTATATTTTTCATCGAGCCGCCAATCGCTGCCCATTTTTCGGGACCTCCAGCCAACTTAGGAAATCCATGCAAGATAAACATGATGCCGAGCCCAACGCGAATAAGCAGCAGGCCGGTATTTCTGTATTGCCCAAGTTTGGAAAAGATGGCCATTATACAAAGGCAAGTTTAACCTCGTCAGTCCCGACTGATAAATTTACGTTTTTTCCGAACACAAGCGATTGATTATCTGCGATATGCCCTGCCGGAAAGTCAAAACAAACCGGATAATTATGCGGCAGTGCATGACTGAGAATCATGTCCTTTACACTCTCTCCAAAAGGTATATCGTTATCCTTCAAGTCTGTAAATCCGCCCACCACCATTCCCTTCAGCTTTGACAGTTTGTTGGCTCTTGAGAGATTCCACAGCATCCGGTCAACCGAATACAGGTATTCTCCGACGTCTTCGAGGAAAAGGATTTTGTCTGTGAAATCCATCTCAGATACCGAACCATTTACTGCCACCAGCAACGACAGGTTCCCGCCAATCAGCACTCCCGATGCATCGCCACAAATATTTGCCTCGTCACTTTCGCACGTGTACACCAAATCTTCTCCGAAAAGAGCTTTTTTCAGGCTTTGCAGAGACGGCTTGGTTGCATCCGGAATGTTCATCGGCATTTGTCCGTGGATAGTTTGCAGATTATAGTTGGCTTGAATATGGCTATGAAAAACAGTTATATCGCTGAATCCTACAATCCACTTAGGCGTTCTTTTCAGTGGAGAAAAATCAAGAGTATCTATTATTCGGATACTTCCATACCCGCCGCGGGCGGCAATTATTGCTTTGACAGAATCATCGTCCAAAAATCGCTGAAAATCCCTGGTCCTAAGCTCGTCATCACCGGCAAACTGGTTGTAAGAAGCAGTAACGGTTTCACCAAGCACCACTTCCAAGCCCCATGATTCCAGGAGCTGAATAGCATCATCGATGTTCCCGGGGAGCTTCTTTGCTGGACACGTTATCGCGATTTTATCGCCTTTCTTTAAATAGGGAGGATTATTGCTCATTTGGTTGGCTCCGCACATTTACCCATTCGCTGCATGTGCAAATTGAATATCTTTGCAAATTATAAAATATCCCACTCATATACTTTGGAAGCTAAAAAATTTAAACGATACACCGTCACTTCTGCATTGCCTTACGCTAACGGGCCGCTTCACATCGGTCATTTGGCAGGAGCGTATTTGCCTGCCGACATATTTGTGCGGCACCTCAGGCTGCAGCGAAAGGACGTAATTTATATATGTGGTTCGGATGAGCATGGAGCGGCGATTACTATCAAGGCCAAGAAAGAAGGCATAACTCCGCAGGAAATAATCGACAAATATCACAATCAGATAAAGAACAGCTTCGAAGAGTTTGGGATAGCCTTTGATATTTATGATCGTACTTCTTCCAAAATCCATCATGAGCTTTCGCAGGAGTTTTTCCTGAACTTGTATGAGAAAGGGGAGTTCATTGAGAAATACTCCGACCAATACTACGATGAAGAGTACGATCAGTTTCTGGCTGACAGGTACATTATAGGCACCTGCCCAAATTGTGGGAATGAGAATGCTTACGGCGATCAGTGCGAGAAATGCGGCACATCGCTCAACGCGACAGATTTAATAAATCCAAAATCAACCCTTAGTGGAAAACCTCCCGTGCTCAGGCCTACTAAACACTGGTATCTTCCCTTGGATAAATATCAGCCCTGGCTTGAAAAATGGCTTATCGAAGGGAAAAAGGACGTGTGGAAGCCAAACGTGTATGGTCAGTGCAGTTCCTGGCTCAAAGCCGGCTTGCAGCCACGGTCGATGACCCGCGATCTCGACTGGGGCATTGACGTACCGCTCGATGAGGCTAAAGGAAAGAAATTATACGTGTGGCTGGATGCGCCTATCGGCTACATTTCAGCTACCAAGCAATGGGCTTTGAATACTGGAAACGATTGGCAAAAGTATTGGAAAAAGCAGGAGCACAAAGAAGATGATTCCTGCCTGATCCACTTTATAGGAAAAGATAATATTGTTTTCCATTGTATCACTTTCCCATCAATCCTGCACGCTCACGGCGGATATATTTTGCCCGAACACGTGCCTGCCAACGAGTTTCTGAACCTTGAAGGTGATAAGCTCTCCACCTCACGTAATCACGCGGTTTGGCTGCACGAATATTTAGAAGAGTTTCCGGGCAAGCAGGACGAGTTGCGTTATGTTCTTACCTCGATCTTGCCAGAAACATCTGATAGCGAGTTTACCTGGAAAGATTACCAGGCAAGAGTAAATAATGAGCTTGTGGCCATACTGGGGAACTTTGTTAACCGGGTGATGATCCTGATGCACAAGTATTTTGAGGGCAAAGTGTCTCATCATCCTGAAATTACAGACAGATTCGTGCACGATGAAATCGGCAAAAGCTACGACCTTGTGGAAGAGAGCATTGCCACGTTTAAGTTCAGGCAAGGGCTGGCTGCTGTAATGGATGTAGCCCGTTTGGGAAATCGGTATTTAACTGAAAAGGAGCCGTGGAAACTTATTAAGTGTGATGAAGCAAAGACCAGGAAAATCCTACAGAATTGCCTGCACATAATTGCGCATCTGGGCACCTTGATGCAGCCTTTTCTGCCGGGTTCAGCGCAAAGTATCTTCCAGATGCTTAATTTGGAAAAGGATGTTTTCAATTATGATGAACCGGTAGTTTTTTCTGACGGCCATCAGCTAAATGAAGCATCTCTCTTGTTCGAAAAGGTAGAAGATGCTGCTATTGATCAACAAATTGCCAAGCTTCAGGCTGCATCGGCTACGGTTAATAATCCGATTGCCGTGGCACCTGCCAGAGAGAATATCAACTACGAGCAATTTGCAGCCATGGACATTCGCGTGGGCACTATTCTGGAGGCAGAAAAAGTAGCAAAGACCAAGAAACTGCTGAAGCTTAAAATAGATACGGGCATTGACCAGCGTACAGTGGTTTCGGGTATTGCCGAGTATTTTGAGCCGGAGAGCATTATCGGCAAACAGGTCTCCGTACTGGTAAACCTGGAGCCACGGGAAATTAAAGGAATCACCTCGCAGGGAATGATCCTGATGGCTGAGAATGCAGAAGGCGTGTTAAGTTTTGTTGCTCCAGAAGCTAACTTTCAAAATGGTGCTGTGGTGAGATAGTGCTAATTCATTTTAAAAGCTTATCGAAAAACCGCACCTTTGCAAATCTTAAGGTCCCGTAGTTCAACGGATAGAATAGGAGTTTCCTAAACTCTAGATATGAGTTCGATTCTCGTCGGGACCACTAAGCGCAGCTCTTTCCTAGGAAAGCTGCGTTTTTCATTTATAGCTTCCTGTAAGAGAGTTACTGGCATCTCCGTGCGTTAAAGGATCCCACCGGTTCTGTTTTCCACCAATTCTGATTCGATAATTACCCGATAAAAACCTTGCTGCTCTGTGTCTTTGTTGCTGAGCAGGTCCATCAGCATGTCTGCTGCTTTTTGACCCTGCAAATACGGATGCTGCTCTACAGAAGCACTGGGAATATGGTCCATGTAGTGGATCAATGGCAGGTTGGAATAGCTTACAAACTCAATGTCTTTGTTGATAACAAGCCCGAGTTTCCGAGCATATTTGATGGCATACAGCGAAATGTAGTCGTTGAATGCAACAATGGCGGTAGGTTTTCTTTTAATGATCAACAGCTGTTCCATTGCAATTAATGTGCCGTTCTCCGTCAGGTCAGAGGTCACGATCATGCTCGGATCATACTTTAACCGCTGGCTTCCAAATGCTTTGATGTACCCTTCTTTCCTTTGAGTGCTGGCAAGCAGATTGGATGGCCCGTTTATCATCCCAATGGCCCGATGCCCTTTTTTTAGCAGGTATTGCACTGCCTGGATAGTTCCTGTTTCCATATCACACGCAACAGAATGAACATTGGTAACAGACGGTATCCGGTCAAAGAAAACCACCGGGATGTTCTGGCTGCTAAGCTTCGTAAAATGTTCGTAAGATGAGGTTGACTTAGCCACCGAAACAATCAGGCCATCTACACGATGGCTTTTCATCTTTTCCACCAGCAACTTCTCCTTGGCTTCATCATCGTGCGATTGAGCAAACATCACCTGATAATTCTTTTTATTGGCGATATCTTCAATCGCCGTAATGGCAGAAGAAAAAAAAGATTCCGACAGCTCTGGTAAGATTACGCCGATTGTGTGGGTTTTTCCTTTTTGGAGGAAGATAGCTGTTTGATTAGGCTCATAATTTAGCTCTTGCGCAACCGTTCTTATTTTTTCCTTCATGGCAGATCCGATGCTTCCATGATCGTGAAGCCCTCTTGAAACTGATGATGGCGAGATGCCAAGCCTTCGGGCTATTTCTTTGATAGTAGCGGGTTTTGAATTCATACAGCGTCGGTGCGTGAGGCTTTAAACTTGCTAAACAAACGTTTGCGTTCACAATTTAAAAAAATGTTCTAATATGCGCATGCTTATTTTTATACCTTCATTTCACACGATCACTTAAATGGAAAGAAGAGACTTCATAAAACAATCTGCAGTTGCGGCTGCGGGTTTTGCAATACTGCCTTCGGGAAGCCTGTTTGCAGCGGACCAGAAAATCAGGCTTGGTTATATTGGTGTGGGGATGCGAGGCAGGGGGCACTTAAACGCCGGATTGCTGAGGAATGATGTTGAAGTGGTAGCGATTTGCGATACCCAGGAAAGTTCGTTGAAACTGGCACGTGAGGCTATTGCAAAATCTGGCAAGACTGAGGTAAAAGAATATACAGGGAGCACAGATGCCTATAAAAAGCTGCTGGACCGCAAGGATATTGATGCTGTTATAATTGCAACGCCCTGGGAATTTCATCATCCGCAGGCTATTGACGCAATGAAGGCTGGCAAATATGTGGGCTGCGAAGTGGTTGCCGGGCTAAGTATTAAAGATCATTGGGACATTGTAGAAACATCCGAAAAGACCGGAGTGCCTTATATGACACTTGAAAATGTATGCTATCGCCGCGATGTAATGGCTGCACTGAACATGGTGCGGCAGGGCTTGTTTGGCGAACTTGTACATCTTGAGGGCGGGTATCAGCATAACCTTACCAATGTTCTTTATAATAATGGCAAGCAGCCCTACGGTGGGGGCGTAGAGTTTGGACCGAATGCGTATAGCGAAGCTCAGTGGCGCACGCAGTATAATATTGACCGCAACGCTGATATTTATCCAACACACGGTGCCGGTCCGGTAATGAACTACATAGACATTAATCGTGGAAACAGATTTACCAATCTGGTGTCGTTCAGCTCCAAGGCACGAGGGCTTTCTTCATATGTAGAGGAATTATCTCCCGGTCACCCGAATGCCAAGATAAACTATAAGAATGGCGATGTAATTACTACCATGATCAATTGTGCAAACGGCGAGACAGTAATGCTTTCGCACGATACTCACCTGCCGCGACCGTATTCAATCGGGTTCAGGGTGCAGGGCACAAAAGGCTTGTGGATGGATGTGGCGAAGTCTGTTTATATTGATCATAAATCAAAAAAGAATGATCAGTGGGATGCCGCCAGCGAGTGGTTCGATAAATACGATCACCCACTTTGGAAAAAATATGAAAAAGAAGCCACGGGCGCCGGTCACGGCGGAATGGATTGGTTTGTGTTCAATGCCTTCGTGCAAGCCGTGAAGCAGAAAAAGCAAACACCTATTGATGTGTATGACTCAGTAACCATGAGTGTGATTACGCCATTATCCGAACAGTCTCTGAAAAAAGGCAATATGCCACAGGAATTCCCTGATTTTACCAAAGGAAGGTGGAAGAACAGAAAAAATACTTTTGCGATTGACGATAGCGGCTTTTAAAAGCTACATACCTGATACGAAGCCCGGCTCGCCGGGCTTTTTTTGTGCATTGTGGTGAAATATAATGCTAATTAGCATGCTGAAAGTTTGTTCAATTAGCAAAACAAACGTTTGCGCATTCTTTAACAGCGTAGCTATGAGCAAGAAGAAGCATTAAGCCATACATTAGCATTATCCTGTTGGGGAACGGGATAAATCCTAAACAACTAACTAATTATTATGATGGAATTTTACAAAAGGCTCTTTAGCTTTTTTGGCTTGGCTAAAAGTCGGCCGAACACAAAGGCTAAGTATTACCTGGCATTAGCCAAGGCTGTTCCCATGCTTCTTATCCTGATCGGCTCTGTTTTGGGAGCTGCGGCGCAGTCGCCGAGGAAGGTATCTGGAAAAGTTGTCGATGATCAAAACCTGCCTGTCATAGGGGCTGGCGTTAAAATCAAAGGATCCACCACGGCTACAACCACTGACGTAAACGGATCTTATCAGATTTCTGCCCTGCCTTCAGACGTCTTGCAGTTTACCTTCATTGGTTACACAGCCCAGGAGCGGACAGTAGGGAACAACTCAACTATCAACGTAACCATTCCGCTTGAGGTGTCTAGCCTGAACGAGGTAGTTGTGGTTGGATACGGTACGCAGAAAAAGGCGAATCTTACCGGAGCAGTAACTACTGTCAAAGTCGATGAAGTGCTTGGCAATCGGCCGGTAAGCACAACAGGAGCTTTGTTACAAGGAGTGGTTCCGGGCCTTAAAGTGAACATTGGGTCGGGTGCTCCTGGCACCAGCAAAAGTTTGAATATTCGCGGTGCTACCGATATCTCTGCAACTGGAGGTAGCGATATCAATTCATCCGCTCCTCTTGTCTTAGTAGACAACGTTCCGTTTAATGGACCGCTAAACTTGCTAGACCCTAATGACATAGAATCTGTAAGTGTGCTAAAGGATGCTGGTTCCGCGGCAATCTATGGTGCGAGGTCGGCGTTCGGAGTTATATTGATCACTACCAAAAAGGGTAATAAAAATCAGGCTCCTAAATTAAATTATAGCAATAACCTTACAATTTCAACCCCATCAGAATTACCTCAAAAGGCTACGGTCTTGCAAACTATCCAATCTTATAAAGATATGGGAACAACAGGCTATGTAGGTGGTCAGGACGTTGATACATGGCTAGACTTGTACAAGCAATATCAGGCAAATCCCGCTGCTTACCCTCTTGGATATGCAATGATAAACAGCGTAAGATATCCTTTAGCTACTACCGATAACATCAAGGATTTGTTAGGTGACAATGCAAAACAGTATATGCATAACTTTTCTGTTTCTGGCGGCGCTGATAAAACAACCTATCGGTTTTCTGCGGGAACAGTTAGTGAAAACGGCATCATTGTTCCAGACAGCAAGCAAGATTTTTATAAAAGGTACAATCTGAAATCATTCATCACTACGGATGTACGGAAGTGGCTAACTGTCCAACTAGATGCTGCTTTTTTTAGCTCTAACAAGTCCTATCCTTCTAGACCGGGTTTTGCAAATGCAGCCAGTTATGCTCCTTACACGCCTACCGATGATAGCCTAGAGGTTAACGGTATAACCTATATCAACGGTAGTCCGAGAATGCTTGTTCAGGAAACAAATGCTAACACTACCCGGATTGATGATACCCGTTTAACTGGTAGGATACTGGCTTCACCGCTTGCGGGTTTGAAAATAACCGGAGAATACACCTTCGACAATTTGCGATCTCTCGGAACAGAATATAGCAAAGTGCTAACGGCTGTCAACACAAGGCGCTACTCAGTAGAGACTAGCGGCGATGGAACTTTTGGAAAAACACATGAAAAAACAGATTACAAAGCGCTAAATCTTTTTGCTAACTACGACAAGTCGTTTGGTAATCATAACTTCTCTTTAATGACGGGTTATAACCAGGAAGAAAGTTTGGCAGAGGTTGAAGCTTTATCAAGGGACGGAGTTATAAGTGCTAATTACCCATCAATTTCTCAGGCTGCCGGTACTCTGATAACGATCGATGATGGTTATTCCGAATACGCAGTTCAAGGGGCTTTTGGCAGGCTTAATTATAACTACAAAGAGAAGTATTTATTAAGCTTCACCGGAAGGGTTGACGCTTCTTCCCGATTTCCAAAAGGACACCGTAGCGGATTCTTTCCATCATTCTCAGCTGGCTGGTCTCTGGACAAGGAGAGTTTTATGGAGTGGAGCTCCGGCTGGCTTAATCAATTTAAACCGAGATTTGGTTTTGGCAGCGTAGGCAATCAAAACATAGGCTTATACCAATTCTTACCTACAATGAATGCTACTATCCCGTCTTGGTTAGTAGGGCAAAGCCAGGTAGTAAGTTTATCTACGCCCGGGCTGATAAGTTCTGACTTTACGTGGGCAAATATCCAGACAACTAATATAGGCTTGGATATCGCCGTGCTTAAAAACAGGCTTAGCGCAAATTTTGACTGGTTCAAAAGAGAAACAAAAGATCTCTTGTACGAAGGTATTCAGCTACCCGCAGCGCTCGGAACAGATGCTCCATTGCAAAATGTGGCTGCACTTGCTTCGAGAGGATTCGAGTTGCAGGTAAACTGGCAAGATAAAATTGGGAAGGTTTCCTATCGCCTGGCAGGAAATCTTGCTGACTTTCGTTCCAAAATTACAGATATCAAGAATGAAGCAGGTTTGTTATCCCAGTACTATGTGGGTCAGGAACTTGGCGAAATTTGGGGATATACAACTGACAGGCTATTTACTGTTGATGATTTTGTTCCCGGGACTCTTGATGCAAACCTTCGTGGCGGCACTCTAAAACCTGGCATTGCTGCACGAGAAGGCCAACTGCCCAATCCTGGTGATGTAAAGTTTGCAGACTTAAACGATGATGGAATTGTCAATGCGGGAAACTCCACATTAAGTAACCTTGGCGACAGACGAATCATCGGCAATGACGCCCCCCGCTATCAATATGGACTGTTAGGTGGTGTCACCTGGAAGAATCTTGATTTTTCTTTCAACATCACCGGCGTCGCAAAACAAGATATTTGGCGAGCTAACATGCTCACGTTTCCGAATTACTACGCTTTCGGGACGATCTATGCTCATCAGCTAAATTACTGGAGCCCAAGTAATCAAAATTCATTCTGGGGCAGGACGTATGATCAGGCTGGCGGAAATCAAAGCACAAATGAGAGTATACAAACTAAATATATGCTTAATGGCGCACACCTGCGGGTAAGAAACTTAACCCTTGCTTATACTTTGCCGAAACGCATAACCGAAAAGGTACTCATTGACCGCTTTCAAACGTTTTTCAGTATTGAAAATGCGTTTACCTTCGATAAGTTGCCGAAAGGCTTAGACCCTGATATTACAGCCAATGGGCAACAAGGTTATGAATATCCATTCATGAGACTTTATTCACTAGGTGTTAACCTGTCATTTTAATGAATATGAAAAAATTAATATTGTTACTTTTTACTGCAACGGTACTCGTTGCCTGTCAAAAAGATTTTCTTGACAAGCTTCCTAAAGATAAACTGGTTCCTGAAACTGTGTTTATCGATAACAATTCATTTAAGATTTATGCATGGTCTCTGTATGATCAGTTCGGCGGCTATGGAGCAAGCATCCCAAATGCCATGCAGTCGGAATTTATTACCGATAATATGAACGAAACCCGTCCGGCGGGCATTAACGAGTATGCTTTTCAGACCAAATTTGTTCCGGGCCAGGGTAGCAATACTGCAACCCAGGTTCCTTCAAGATGGGATTTCTCCTACGTTAGGAAAGTAAATATCATGCTCGACAATATTGATAAATCTAAAATGTCGAACGCTGATAAGGAACATTGGAGAAGTGTAGGATATTTTTTTAGAGCCTTAAGATATTACGATCTGATATCTGCTTTTGGCGATGTAACGTGGATCGAAACCTCTTTGCAGGATACAAGTAAGCTTCTTTACGAACCCCGCACTCCAAGAGATGTGGTAGCAAAAAATATGCTTGACAACTTATTGTACGCCGAATCTCACATCAAACCTGGTGGCGATGGAGTTAACACCATTAATACCAACGTTGTTAGGGCTTTAATTTCCAGATTTGGATTATTTGAGGGCACATGGCGGAAGTATCATGGATTGAGCAATGCAAATACCTATCTGCAGGCTTGTAAAGCTGCGTCAGAAAAGTTGATGACGGCCTATCCTACGGTAATTTCAAACTACGATGACGTGTTTAATTCTGAAGATTTAACCGGAAAACCAGGCATTATCCTATTTAAACAATATGTAGCAAACCTGTCAACTCATTCCAACCCAAGGTTTATAGGAAGCACAAGCTGGTTTTGGGATTTAACGAAAGACGCTGTGCAGAGCTATTTATGCACGGACGGTAAACCGGTATCTACCAGTACTGTATTTGCGGGAGACCAGACGATGTACAACGAGTTCAGGAACCGCGATAGAAGATTGTATTATACTGTAGCACCTCCCTACAAGGTAACAATCACATCACAACCTGCATGGAAAAACACCACGAACCCTGCAGACGCTGAATACATAACACTTATGCAGCAAATTGGAGGAGTTAACAAAGAGTTGCCATTCGAACAATGGAGCAAAACCTGGAGTACTGGTGCTACCACAAGCCAGTCGCCGCACTTTAGGCTTTCTAATGGCGGACAAAACCAAATGACAAGCGAGTTGGGTTATCTGTTTTGGAAATTTTACAATCGCCTCCCACTTGACAATTCAAACAATTCAACCAACGATGCACCTTTATTCAGGATTGAGGAAGTGTACCTTAACTACGCCGAGGCGATGTTTGAACTGGGCGCTTTCGATCAATCGGTGGCAAATTCGACGATCAATAAGCTTCGGCCAAGGGCTAATCTTCCCAATATGGTGGTTGCACAAATAAATGCTTCGTTTGATACAAAACGTGACCTTTCTGTTGACCCCGTACTTTGGGAAATAAGAAGAGAGCGCCGGGTCGAACTAATGGGAGATGGTTTCAGGTTCAATGACATTAAGCGATGGAAGAAAGGTAATTACGTTGACAAGCAGGCTCTTGGAGTGTTTGTGAAAAACTCAGATTACGGCAATAAGCTTAAAATAAATGGAGGAGGTGCTCAGGGATATGTTGAATATTTCGGAAAGCCGCTGGGATGGTTGGATAAGTATTATCTGGAGCCACTTCCTACTCAAGACCTTGCTTTAAATCCCAAACTAGAGCAAAATCCTGGTTGGAAACCCTAAGTTAATTTTTAAAAAGCTGTTCCGCATGGGACAGCTTTTGTATTATTTGTAACCGGGGCATATCCTGCCTGGCATGAAAAGAAGAGATTTCCTTAAAACAGCCGCTACTTCGGGCATAGTAATCCTGGTAACTCCAAAGGGTATCCTTGGTGCGCTTTCGTCAGAGGTAAAGACATCTCTTGCAGACGGATTTCTGAACCCGCCACCATCGGCAAAGCCAAACACATTCTACCTTTTCATGAATGGCCACATCACAGCCGATGGAATTACACGAGACCTCGAGGCTCTTAGCCAGGCTGGCATTGGTGGGGTTCTCAACTATAACGCTGGCATCGCTATTCCAAAAGGGCCAGTAGGATACTTCAGCGATAAATGGTTTGAACTCTTGCAGCATACAGTTAACGAAGCTGAAAGGCTCGGGCTGGAATATTCCATGCACAATTGCCCTGGCTGGTCTTCATCCGGCGGTCCGTGGGTAACGCCAGAAATGTCTATGCAAAAAGTTGTATGGACAGAAACAATGGTGCACGGTGGCAAGATGATAGCTCAAAAGCTTCCTCAGCCCTTATCAACAAACAATTACTACCGCGATACCTTTGTTGTTGCATTTCCCTCTTTTCCCGGAGAGGACGTGTCATGGAAGGAAAAAATCAAATCCGCAACTACCAACAAGGGAGTTGCACCTATCGATGACTTCGTTAGTGGAAAGGGAATATTTCTTGAAAAGAGTAGCAGCAGTAACGGGTTTCTTCTGCTACAATTCGAGGAGCCCTTATCGTTTGAGACTGTTTTGCTAAACGCGATCAGCAATGAAGCGGGCGAAGAGGTTATCAATTCTGTAGGTCCCTTTACTTTAGAGTCTGCCGATGACGGCAAAACATTTACCAAAATAGGAGTAATACCCCGGGTTTCTATTACAACACCCGGCAATTTAGACATCGCTCCCGTCACCGCCCGATACTTCAAAATAAGCACGCCGGCAAAGGTCAAGATCAATGACATAAATCTTTATTCCTCTTCGCGGAGGCTGCAGAACTGGGTTATCAAGGCGAACTATAGCCTTAGGCCTTCCCGCACCAGAATGGCCATTACTGCTCCCAACGCCGGCAAGCAACCGCCAACCTTTCCTCCTGAGCCGGAGTTTCGTGAAATGCCTGCCCAATATGTAATTGATCCAAAGAAAGTTATAGACATAACGTCTTTTATGGATTCAGATGGGCAGTTCACCTGGGATGCACCGGCCGGAAACTGGACAATCTTGCGCTTTGGACATACCAGCACAGGCGCTACCAACCGTGCTGCTCCCGATAACGGGCAGGGCCTTGAATGCGACAAATTCAGCAAAGAAGCATTCGATTTCCACTTCGATCAAATGTTCGAACGCATTGCTCCCATACTGAAGAACCTTGCGGTTAAAGGAAGAGTGGGAATTGAGATAGACAGCTACGAAGTTGGCATGCAGAATTGGACCAGGGCGTTTCCCTCAGAATTTGAAAGGAGCAGAAAGTACAGCCTGCTAAAATACATGCCTACATTTACGGGGCGGGTAGTTGGCAGCAATCAGGAAACTGAAAACTTTTTATGGGATGCCCGGCGTGTGATGGCCGACATGATGGCTGAAAACTATTACGGCCGATGCGCAGAACGCTGTCACGAGAACGGATTTGTGTTCTATGGAGAGCCTTACAAGTTAGGGCCTATGGAGGGGATGCAGGCGGGTTCTAAAATGGATAATGTGATGGGTGAATTTTGGGCAAGGGGCCAACGCAACAGGCATTCGCTCAAACTAGCCTCTTCCATACAGCATCTCAATGGTAAAAAAATAGTCGCAGCAGAATCTTTCACTGGTCACGGCATCTATTCGAAATGGCAGCAATATCCATTCGCTATGAAAGCAAGCGGCGACTTTATGTTCACTAAAGGGCTTACGCGGATCATCTTCCACACCTCGGCACATCAACCTCATCCCACAGCCAAGCCAGGAATGACCATGGGCCCTTTTGGCACCCATATTGACCGGAACGTTACCTGGTTTGATAAGAGTAAGCCCTGGCTGCGATATATTTCACGCTGCCAGTACATGCTTCAGCAAGGTTTAGTTGTAGCCGATCTATTGTATTTCACTGGCGAAGATGCGCCCGGCGAAGAGCTCGCCCTCAAGGAATATCCCGAACCAATTCCGCCATTTGGATATGATTTCGATTACATAAATGCAGAAATACTCCTTAACAAAGTCGGCATAAAAAACGGTCGGATTACCTTGCCGGATGGGATGAGTTATTCTCTGCTCATCCTTCCGCCAAAGCCATCCATCACATTGCGTGTGCTGGAGAAGCTTGCGCAACTTGTGGGCAAGGGCATGAAGATGATGGGAGATCCGCCTACAGAATTATCAGGTTTGACTGATTATCCTGACGAGATGCAAAAGCTAAAGCAACTTGTCTCTCAAATTTGGGGGAGCGGCTCAGCTACCGTTTTCAGAACTGGCCCGCTTGATACGGTACTTAACAAATTAAACATTCAAGAGGATTTTAAGTACACCTCTGAATCCAGCGATCCAGCGATAAATTATATCCACCGAACCGTAGATGGCAACGAGATGTACTTTGTCTGTAATCGGAAGCGAAGGCTAGAAAACCTGGTATGCTCGTTCAGGGTAAACGGTAAAAAGCCTGAGTTTTGGGATGCTGATACCGGCACGACTACTCCGATCTCAGTTTATAGCGAGAGCGCAGGCCGCATCAATATTCCTGTTCAGTTTCAACCATCCGGCTCAATATTTATCGTTTTCAAAGAACCGGCAGATAAAGCAGCTTACAACTCGGTGCAAAAAAATGGCAAACGCCTCCTTGGCACCAGTCCCTTCGCAGCCATTCCGAAAGGCAGATATAAAAACGTTTCGAACAACTTTACCCAAGGCATTTGGCTCAAGCCCGAAAGTGACATAGCCGTAACAGGGATGGGAGTAATGCGGAGAGAAGATGTTTCGAGCTTTATATTTAGTCCCGCTCAAGGCGAAAAATTGTATGGCAAGGATCATGCAATATGCGGCGCTACAGCCGGGCGAAATGGGGTGGTTGTTTATGAGCGGCTAACTGAACTGATCGATCCGGTATTTGAAGTTTTAAGGCCACTCGAAGGCTGGACTCATTTGGCGCTTGTTTACAAAAGCGGAGCACCGAGTGTGTACCTGAACGGGGCTCTCGTGGGTACGGGCAAGGCTTCCAAAGCAACCGTCCATCCAAGCCTGAACGAGGAATATCAGGATGTTTATACTTTATTTTTTGAGGGAGACAGTGCAAAGCCGCAGTTCTTCAATAGGGTTTTATCTGAAAGTGAAATCAAAAAGCTGGCGGCGGAAGTACCGGTTGAACAGGCTAAATATCCCGAGGTAGAAATATTGCCAACAGCACAGTCTGATCTTATTTTTTGGTCTAACGGGAATTACGAGTTGGGCCGTGCAAATGGCAGAAGCAAACAGGTAAGCGTTACAGGTTTGAGAGAGCCTGTACAAATTGCCGGCGAATGGCTTGTAACCTTCCCGGAAGGCATTGCTGCGCCGGAACAAATCAGGCTGCCAAAGCTGATGTCCTTGCACAAACATCCGGTAAACGGAGTAAAGTATTTTTCTGGTACGGCTTCTTACACAAACAGCTTTCAGGCACAAGTTCCTAAACCTGGCGAAAGAATTTACCTTGACTTGGGACAGGTGGAGGTACTTGCAGAAGTGGAGCTAAACGGGAAAAATCTTGGTATCGTATGGAAGCAGCCGTACCGGCTTGACATTAGCAGCGCAATCAAAAACGGGACTAACGAGCTGCTTGTGAAGGTAACCAATCTCTGGCCTAACCGGCTGATTGGCGATGAACATTTGCCCGAAGAGAACAAATATTCAGACCGGATTTTTGAAGGGCAAGTGGGTGGTTATGGAATTGAAAAAATGCCCGATTGGTACATAAAAGGAGAGCCTAAGCCACCCGGCGGCCGCACGACTTTCTCCACTTGGAAGCATTTCGAAAAAGATGACCCTTTGCTCGAATCCGGGCTCGTGGGACCCGTAATGCTGAGAGTAGGGAAACTAATAACGCTGGAGAAGCACAACGAAAAATAAATATAATCGATCATAATGAAGATTAATCAATCAATACTATTCCTGTCGCTGCTTGCATCAGCACACGCAATTGGGCAGGTGAAAAAGCCCGCTTCTAAGCTCCCAAACATCATCTACATTTATGCCGATGATTTGGGATATGCAGATACCGGTCCATACGGCCAGCAGAAGATAAAAACACCCAACCTCGACCGTATGGCCAGGGAGGGAATGAAATTTACACAGCATTATACCAGCACCCCGGTGTGTGCTCCCGCACGTTGCATGCTGCTCACAGGCAAACACGGCGGGCATTCTTACATTCGCGGGAATTACGAAATGGGTGGTTTCCCGGATAGCCTTGAAGCAGGGCAGATGCCGCTTCCCGAAGGAACTTTTACCATTCCAAAAATGCTTAAGCAGGTCGGCTATACCACCGGAATGGCTGGTAAATGGGGCTTGGGAATGGCAAACAACACAGGCTCGCCACAACGCCAGGGCTTTGATTTTATGTACGGTTATCTTGATCAAAAACAAGCGCATAACTATTACCCAACGCACCTCTGGCAGAACGGAAAGTGGGACACGCTCGCCAATCCGCTTATCAACGTTCACCGCAAACTAGATTCAACAAAAGCTACCGATAAAGATTTTGACTACTTCAAAGGCAACGTATATGCGCCGGAGAAAATGACTGAAAAGGCTGTTTCGTTCATTCAGTCCAATAAAGCAAAGCCGTTCTTCTTGTACCTGCCTTACACCATTCCACACGTTTCGCTGCAGGCACCTGACGAATATGTGAAAAAGTACGTTGGCAAGTTCCCGGAAAGCCCGTACTATGGCCAAAAAAGCTATGCGTCAACCAAGTATCCCTTATCTACCTACGCTGCGATGATCACGTACCTTGATGATCAGGTTGGCATCATCATGCAGCAGATAAAGAAACTTGGCTTAGATGAGAACACTATTATCATGTTTTCAAGCGATAACGGGGCTACTTTCAACGGTGGCGTAAACGCGAAATTCTTTAACAGTGTAGATGGGCTCCACGGCTTGAAAATGGATGTTTACGAAGGTGGTATTCGCGAGCCATTTATCGCCCGCTGGCCTGGTAAAATCCCGGCAGGAAAAACCAGTAATCTCATTTCTGTTCAGTATGATATGATGGCAACTCTTGCCGATCTCACAGGTCAGAAAGTTGAGAATACAGACGGTATTTCGCTCCTTCCAGAGCTTACCGGAAATTCAAAGGCGCAAAAACAGCATCCTTATCTCTATTTTGAATATCCTGAAAAAGGTGGGCAACTCGCTATCAGAATGGGCGATTGGAAAGGCGTGAAGGTTAACATGAGAAAGGATCCGAACACAAAGTGGCAGATTTATAATCTTAAAACCGACAGGAACGAAACTACAGATCTCGCTTCGCAGCATCCTGAACTCAGCAAACAATTTGATGCAATCGTTAAAAAAGAACACCAGACATCACATATCAAAGAATGGGAATTTATAGATCCGAAATTTGATGGAAAAGCGATGGGCGAATAATCTTATATTCTGATATACATTACCTAAATGGATCAAAACTCATATAACTTCAAAGACATACTAAGCAATTTTGAGATAAGCGGAAGCGCCTCAGAAATAAAGCCATATGGCTCAGGGCATATAAACAGCACGTTTTATTTAAAGAACAGCGAGCCAACTCAGCCTGATTATCTGCTCCAACGGATCAATAACCACGTCTTTCCTGATGTGCCGGGATTGATAAACAACAGTTGCGTAGTAATCGATCATCTCAAAAAAAAGGCAGTTGCCAACGGCGAAGACCCTGAGAAGGTAGTGCTTACGCTCATCCCGAGCATTGATGGTAGCTTTTATCACCACGATAGCGCCGGCAGTTACTGGCGCATGTACTTATTTCTGCCGGATACCAATAGCTACGATGAGGTGAAAACGGTAAAGCAATCTTTTCAGGGTGGTAAAGCGTTCGGGAAATTCCAGACTTTGCTTTCGGATCTTGACCCCAGCTTGCTCATTGAAACTATTACCGATTTTCACAATATTGAAAGCAGGCTCAACAAACTACATGCGGCAATTGAAAGCGATGTTGTAGGTCGGGTAAAGGAGTGCCGGGAGGAAATAAACTTTATTTTGGAGCGCACATCTGCCATGTCCACCATTCTCAATCTTGGCCGCGAAGGCAAGCTCCCAACTCGCATCACGCACAACGACACGAAGTTTAATAACGTCCTGCTCGACAAATCAGACCAGGCACAATGTGTAATTGACCTTGACACAGTGATGCCGGGATACATTGCCTATGATTTTGGCGACGCCATTCGCGTACTTGCGAATACAGCCGCAGAAGATGAAGCTGACCTGGACCGTATAGCTGTAGATGTTCCTTTATTCTCTGGTTTTGCACAAGGGTATTTGCAGGAAACCGGTCCATTTCTCCGTGATATTGAGATCAGTTCGTTGATACATGGCGTTTTGCTGCTTCCCTACATGCAGGCAGTTCGTTTCCTAACAGATTTCCTTGATGGCGATAATTATTTTAAAGTAAAATTCAGCCACCACAATTTACAACGGGCTAGGGCTCAACTTCAGTTTGTGAAAAAGCTTGAGGAGAAGAAGGATGAGCTGAAAACCATCATACTCTCCATCGCAGACGCTTATAAAGCACCCTTAACTCCGGTAAATTAGCATGGCGGATACGCTTCAGATTCCGTTTTTAGAATGCAAAGATGGCGCAGCGATAGGTGAAATCTCAGCTATGCTGGATAGCCTTCCACGAACTCCCATAGCCCATGCGCCCTGGGCTGAATTCCCGTATGTGCCGGAGGCGTCTTTCACTACCGTATGGACAAATGGCTTCTTGATCATAAAGTATTATGTGAAGGAGGAAGAGGCCACCGCCACTTATAAAAATAGCAACGACCCTGTTTACGAGGATAGTTGCGTGGAGTTTTTTGTCTCAGCCGAAGGCGGATATTACAACTTTGAATTCAATTGCGAAGGCGTTTGCCTGGCAGGTTTTGGGGCTGGGAAAACTGACCGAACGCCCTTGCCTGAGAGTTCAATCAGGCAGATTCAAGTCCAAAGTGAGATAATACATTCACTAAATGGGGACGATTACTGGGAACTCTGCGTTCAGATTCCCTTCGAATTATTTAGTGCAGATAAGCCATCGCTGTTAAGAGAAGGCTTTAAGGCTAACTTTTACAAATGCGGGGATAATTTGCCTACCCCACATTTCCTATGCTGGAGCAACATCGACACGCCCGTCCCCAATTTTCACGTTCCTGAATTTTTCGGGCAGGCGTATTTTCAACAGAATTAGCTTATTTCCATCCGCCGCCCAGCGCCCTATAAAGCTCCACTGTTGCCTGCAATTGCTGAACCCGGTCGTTCACCCTCCCAAGTTGTGCGCTCAGGTAACTCTGTTGTGCATTGATTACCTCCGTGTAGTTTGCCGATCCATATTTCAACAGCTCCTGTGTGTATTCAATCGATTTCTGCAAGGAAGCCAGCTGTTTGCCCCGCACGGCGGACTTCTCCTGTGCAGCCTGATAATCCGACAGCGCATCCGAAACTTCTCTGCCGGCCCGCAACAAACTTTGCTGAAATGAAAGAAGTGCGCCCTGTTGCGCAGCCTGGGCAACTTCCAGCCGTGTTTTATTAATTCGTTTGTTGAAAATAGGCTGGGTTAAGCCTCCGGCGATATTCGCGAATAATGATCCGGCGCTAAAGAAATTCTGTAAAGATATATTCGACAAGCCCCCGCCAGCTGTGATGGTTAATGACGGATAGAAATAGGTCCTTGCAATATTCGTATTCTCAAAATAATAGCGGAAGTTATATTCTGCCTGTTGCACATCCGGGCGGTTGGCCAGCAACTGCGCCGGAACGCCGATGTTGAACACGGTTGATTGTTTTTGTGCGTCGATAGTTGATCGTGAGATTGGTCCGGGCACTCTTCCCAACAAAATGCTCAGTGCGTTTTCGGTTTCCCGGATGCGCTGCTTGAGATCGGGGATGGTAACTTCTACCGCGTAACGGTTTGCCTCGCTCTGCACCACCGCGGCTCCGGTAACCACCGCAGCCTCTTTCAAAGCACGCATAGTTTCTACTGATGCGATCCAGTTTTTGACGGTTTGTTCCGTAATGGCGAGCTGCTGGTCGAGCGCTAGAAGCGAATAGTAGTAACTGGCAGCCCCCGACACTAAGCCGGTTTGCACCGCCCGCGAATAAGCCTGATCTTGCAGCAAAGCAGCCAGGCTCGCCCGTTTGCTGCTGCTTAACTTCCCCCAAATGTCTGCCTCCCAAGCTGAACTTGCGCCGAGCTGATAGCTGCGGGTATTGTTGATAAAGCCGCCTTGTGCATCAGAAAGCTTGTTCAGAGCAACGTTGGCATTCGCGTTTAGCGAGGGCAGAAAAGCAGCGCTGCTTTGTTTGTAATAAGCTTCCGACTGCTGTATCCTGGTAAAAGCGATCTTCAGGTCAAGGTTATTAGTAATGCCTTCGGCGATCAGCTTCTGCAAAGCCGCATCAGTGAAAAACTCGTTCCACTGAATGTTTGCTATTGTTGTGGTGTCTGATGGATTTGCATCACGGTACAAACCCTGCGTATTAACGTCCGGCCTGGAATAATCTTTTGTCACTTTGCAGGACGACAAAGCCGTTGCCGCTACCGCAATAAACAGGAAAAGCTTTCTATAGATATGGTTCATTGATCTTAATATTGTGTTATTTCTACGTCTTCAAGCGGTGTATGCGGAGCGCCGCTGATTTTTTCATGTAGGTTTTGGAAAATGATAAAGAGAATTGGGATTACAAATACGCCAAATACTGTCCCGATCAGCATACCGCCCACGGCGCCGGTTCCAATTGAGCGGTTCCCTGCAGCTCCGGCTCCCGAAGCAAGCATCAGAGGGACTAATCCGAAAATAAAAGCGAACGACGTCATTAGGATGGGGCGTAAACGTGCCTGAGCTCCGGCGATGGCCGCATCAACAACCGCCATGCCCTGCCGCCTTCTGTCTAACGCGAACTCAACGATCAAAATGGCATTCTTCGCTAGAAGGCCCACCAGCATAATTAGTGTGATCTGTACGTAAATGTTGTTGGATATGCCAAAAAGCTTTACAAAAATAAACGCCCCTGCCAATCCAATCGGCAGCGATAAAAGCACTGAGAATGGAAGAATGTAGCTCTCATATTGTGCACTTAACAGGAAGAACACGAATACGATAACCAGCAGGAAGATAAATGCAGTTTGTCCGCCTGCTGAAAGTTCTTCACGTGTAATGCCCGAAAACTCGTACCCGTAGCCCGGAGGAAGGGTTTGTGCCGCGACCTGCTGCACGGCAGTAATTGCATCGCCCGAGCTAAAGCCAGGCTTTGGAGCGCCGGAAACACTGATGGATGTTGACAGGTTAAACCTTGTAATTGCCTGCGGCCCATAAACCCGTTCCAGACTGATGAACTCGCTTATTGGCGCCATTTCTCCGCCTGGCGTGCGAACAAAAATGTTTGTAAGCCCTTCCGGGTTGGCTCTGAACGAAGGCTCTGCCTGATACATCACACGATATTGCTTCCCAAACTGGTTAAAGTTCGATGCGTAAACGCCACCATAATAACCTTGCATCGTATTCAAAACATCGCTGACGCTGAGCCCTGCTTCCTTAACACGTGCCACGTTCACATCAATTTGATATTGCGGAAAGTTGGGATTGAAAGGCGTAGCCGCATACATAATCTCAGGGCGCTGGTTGAGTGCCGCAAGAAAGTCTGAACTGATTTTTGAAAACTTAGCAATATCCCCTCCGCTTCTATCCTGCAGCTGAAATTCAAGCCCGCCCGACGTGCCAAAGCCCTGAATGGTCGGCGGTGCAAAGAAGAACACTTTTGCATCGCGTAAAGCAGAAGATTTGGCAGTCATTTGCCCGATAACAGATTGCACGTCCTGGCCTTTTCCGGTGCGTTGTGCCCATGGCTTCAGCCGCATAATAACCATACCGTAGTTGCTTCCGCTCCCGCTTATGATACTGCGGCCGTTAATGCGTAGGATATGATCTACTTCCGGGATTTTATCTGCTATCGCGGATATTTGCTTGGTGATTTCTTCCGTGCGTTCCAGCGAAGAGCCGGGGGCGAGGTTGATGTCGGATAAGATAACGCCCATATCCTCGTTCGGAACAAACCCTTTCGGCGTGGTTTTCGATAGCCAGAAGAATATCCCGGCAAACAGCGCAATCCCGGCAAATGCTATCCATTTTCGCTTCACCAGGAAGGAAACTGAACGTTTGTATTTTTGGGTAGTTGCGTCGAAAGCAACATTGAAGCCGGCATAAAAACGTTCAAAGAAACTCTTTTTGTGCCGGCCATCCTCATCATGTGGTTTCAGGAACAGCGCACACAAGGCCGGGCTTAAGGTCAGGGCATTCACGGCAGAAAGGATGATGGCGATCGCAAGCGTAAGCCCAAATTGCTTGTAGAAAACCCCGGCGGATCCGGTGATGAACGAAACTGGAATAAAAACTGCCGCCATTACGAGTGTGATGGAGATGATCGCTCCTGAGATCTCACTCATTGCATCAATTGTAGCTTTCTTTGACGATTTATAGCCATGATCAAGCTTGGCGTGTACCGCCTCAACGACGACGATGGCATCATCCACCACAATCCCGATGGCCAGTACCATTGCAAAAAGAGTAAGGAGGTTGATGGTAAAACCGAATAGCTCAAGGAAAAAGAACGTCCCGATAATGGCAACGGGAACCGCAATTGCAGGGATAAGTGTTGAACGCCAGTCTTGCAGGAATATAAAAACTACAATAAATACCAGGATAAAGGCTTCTATCAAGGTGTGAAGCACTTTTTCTATTGATGCATCGAGAAAGTCGTTTACGTTGATGAGCGTTACATAGTCAACGCCCTTCGGGAATGATTTTTTAGCTTCATCCAGCACTTTCAGAGTTCCCTCGATAACTTCTTTCGCGTTTGACCCGGCTGTTTGAGCAATCGCAACACCCACCGATGGCTTCCCATCTGTTTGTGCACCGCTTGCATAGCTCATAGCCCCAAGCTCAATTCGGGCAATATCTTTTAAGCGGAGGATTTGCCCGTTTCCTGTCGAACGGATGATGATATTACCAAATTCGTCGGCGTTTTTCAGGCGCCCTTTATATTTAATGACATACTGGAAAGCTTGCTTTCCAAGTTCTCCGAATTGTCCCGGCGCAGCCTCTACGTTCTGCTCGGCAAGTGCGGCGCTTACATCCGAAGGGACAAGCCCGTACGCTGCCATCACATCCGGCTTCAGCCAGATGCGCATTGAATATTCTTTACCGCCAAAAATGGTTGCATCGCCCACCCCTGCAATACGCTTTATCTGCGGCACGAGGTTTATGCTGGCATAATTCTGCAGGAAAACTTCGTCGTACGCGGGATCATCGCTGTAAAGCGAAAAGATTACGAGGTTACTGCTCTGGCGTTTCAGTGTAGTAACGCCCGCTCGTATTACTTCCTGCGGAAGCAAACTTGTGGCTCGTGCAACGCGATTTTGCACGTTTACAGCCGCGAGATCCGGATTTGTGCCGAGCTTGAAATTGACGGTGATGTTTGCTGTTCCGTCGTTTCCGGCAGAAGAGGTCATGTAGGTCATGTTCTCAACCCCGTTGATCTGTTCTTCAAGCGGAACAACAACACTGTTCAAAACTACGTCGGCGTTTGCGCCCTGGTAGGAGGCAGAGACCTGGACGGTGGGCGGAGCAATGTCGGGGTATTGAGATATGGGCAACGACTCCAGGCCCAATATCCCAAGAATAACGATGATGATGGATATTACGGTAGAAAGTACCGGCCTTTCTATGAATGTTTTAAACATATTCTGATGAATGAGGCTTGGATGATTATTGCTGTTCCTGAGCGTGGAAAACACTGTCCGCACTAACGGCAACCGGCTTAATTTTTACGCCCTCGCGTAAGCCGGTAACTCCTTCAATTACGATTTTGTCGCCTGCTTTCAAGCCTTCCTGCACTACAAAAGAGCGTCCGGAGGGTGCCGGATTCACGATGAGAGCTATGGAAGTAACGGTTGTGTCTGGCTTGAGCACATACACGAATTTCTTTCCCTGTATCTCGTAAGTTGCTTTCTGCGGAACAAGTATGGCGGAGTTTAACGTAACCGGGAGCCGGATGGTGCCTGTGCCTCCGCTTCTTAACAATCCCGCTGTGTTTGAAAAGGTAGCACGAAGGCTTGAGGAACCTGTTTGGCTGTTGATCAGCCCGCTTGCCGTTTCTATTTTGCCTGTCTCCGGATAAACTGAACCGTCGGCTAAAATGAGTTGTACTGGGGGCAGTTTTGCGAGTATGGCCTGGAGCGATGCGCCGGGAGTGGTGCGAGTGAAGCCGAGCAGTTGCTTCTCGTTCATGGAAAAGTATGCGTAAACCTTGCCTGAGCTCGAAACAGTAGTAAGCGGCTCCTGGATATTGCTGCTTACCAATGCGCCAATTTTGTATGGAATCCTGCCGATTACACCGTTCACCGGGCTGGTTACATAGCTGTAGCTGAGATTTGTGCGGGCATTGCTGAGCTGCGCCTGCGCCTGAGCCAAAGCCGCCTTTGCTGCCTGCGTATTGTATTCTGCGCTTTCAAGTTCAAACTTGCTGATGATATCTTTTTCAACCAGCGGACGAACTTTGTTCACCTGCATTTGTGCGGAATTGACTTTTGCCTGGGCTATTTTCACGTTAGCTGCGGCAGAACGGACTTCCTGTTCAAACTGATCAGCGTTTACACGGAAAAGCCGTTGCCCTTTTTTAACTGTTGCGCCTTCGTCAACATAAATCTGCTGTACATAGCCATCAATCCTCGGACGGATTTCGACGGTTTGTTGCCCTTCAATAGTCGCTGGAAAATCGGTGGTCAGCAACGCAGTTTGGGGTGCAATCTCTATAACCTGATATTCTTTAACAGCGTTTGGGTCGGCGGCACCGGCTCCCGCAGCGCCAGTTTTGCTATTGCAGGAACTGATCAGGATTTGAAATAATAAGATCCCGAGAGGGAGTTTAAAGATTGTATTCATTGTGGGTTCTCTTGCTTATTTATTTGCGTTTTCTTGAATTTGGCCTAATGCTCTTACCAGCGCTTCGTAATCCTGCCCGCTTATTCCGGCGGTAAGCCGCTCTATTACTTTTGCTTCTATATCACTGACCTCATGCAATAGATTCTTGCATTTAGATGTGAGGTGAAGAGTGTTTTTACGGCGGTCGGCGCTGTCTGCATCGCGTTTAACGAGCCCGTCTTTTTCAAGCACATCAATGGTACGTAGTATAGACGACTTGTCTTTGCACATCAGGTCTGCCATGTTCTGCTGTGTCACCTCGTTGCTCGCTTTGTTCAAAGTGTAAATGAAAATGTATTGCTCAATGCTGAGAGGAATCTGATTTTCTATGAAAGCAGCGCTCAGTTCCCGAAGAATTAGCCTTCTTGTGGAACCGATAAGAGAGCCCAGGGAGGGAACCGGTTTGTTGCTCATTTCAATAGTTGATAAAGTCAACAAATCTAAATACTAATGTGATATCCCGCTAAGCAAAAAGCTCTTGCGAACGTAAAATGACTATTAGGTGATTTGAGCGGATTAGAGGTTCAGCTCCTTTTGGTAGCAGTAAAAACTGAGACCGGGCCTGAACGCGAGGCTTATTTCGCCTGCAAATTCATATCCCAGCTTTGGAAATAGCTTTTGAGTAGCCAGGTTTTTTGTGTTTGTGTCAACTCTTACGAGCGGAATATTTCTGTTTTTTGCCACCACTTCTGCCTGCATCAGGAGAGCCGCGGCGATTCCCCTACCTTGAAAACCGGTGTGTACGGCAAGGCGATGAACAACAATGGCAGGTTCAGTAATATCCCAGCCCACATCCCGGTATTCCGGCTCCTGCTGCTCAGTTAGTGCTATAATGCCTGCAATTGTATTATCAATTTCTGCGAGCCACAGTTGTTGTTGGGCAATATCATTCTTGAAGACCTCTTCGTTCGGATAGTTATTATCCCACTGGAGATTGCCCGCAGCATTCATCGCCGGAACAACGGTAGAAATAAGTTGTAAGATGCCGGGAAGATCAGCTGTTATAGCATTCCTGATGATTAGATTGTCGGAATCCATGTTTAGGGCTGGAGAGGTTAAGAGCTGCAAAACTGCAATTTTAATATTTGTGCCGATACGATAAAGTAGAAGTTCTTTTATTAATTTAAAGCCTCTTTAAACCTAACCAATTCTATTTTGAGAAAGTTCACTTTTGTCTGCATCTGCACAATGGTATCGCTTGTGTGCAGCGTTCCGTCTATTTCATTTGCCCAATCTTCAGGCTCCTGGAAGAATCTTTTTGACGGAAAAACCCTGAATGGCTGGAAACGCGTGGCCGGGACAGCGAACTACAAAGTTGAAGACGGAGCTATCGTTGGGACAACTGTTGTGAATTCCGGCAATACCTTTTTGATCACCGAAAAGGGGTATGGCGATTTTGTGCTGGAGCTGGATGCGATGATCGAAGTGGATGGGGCAAATTCAGGCATCCAAACCCGGAGCCATTTTGATACGCCGGGATTTAAAGGCAAAGTGTATGGAAGGCAGATCGAAATGGATCCGACAGATCGTGCATGGAGCGGCGGCGTTTATGACGAAGCACGCAGGCAATGGCTCTATCCGCTGGACCTGAATGCGAAAGCTAAGCCGGTTTTTAAAGTCGGTCAATACAATCACATCAAAATTGAGTGCATCGGCGACGAGACAAAGACGTGGGTGAATAATGTGCCAATTGCTTATGTAGTAGATACCATCGACCGCACTGGCTTTATCGGGCTGCAGGTGCATGGCATCAGCAATAAAGCAGACGAGGGCAAAAAGGTTTACTTCAAAAACATCCGCATACAGACGGAAAATTTAAAGCCGGTCCCTTTCCCAGCAGATATTTATGTGGTGAATTTTAAGCAAAACTACCTAACGCCGTATGAAAAGCAACATGGTTGGAAGCTGTTGTTCGACGGTAAGTCAACAGCTAACTGGCGAAGTGCCAAAGGCGATGCTTTTCCTAAAAAGGGTTGGGAAATTAAGAATGGTGTTTTAAGCGTCCTTCCCTCTCAAGGCAAAGAGGCTGCAAATGGCGGCGACATCGTGACCAAAGACCAATACAGCGCATTTGATCTCTCTTTTGAATTCAAGCTTACGCCCGGTGCAAACAGCGGGGTGAAATATTTCGTGACCCTTAACGAGAAAACTGAAGGATCCGCCATCGGCCTTGAGTATCAGGTGTTAGATGATGAGCTGCATCCTGATGCAAAGCTTGGCCGCGATGGCAACCGAACTCTAGCTTCGCTGTACGACTTAATCAAAGCCGACAAACAGCCCCGCTTTACCCATCGCATAGGCGAGTGGAACACCGGGAGAGTAGTAGTTTATCCTGACAACAGAGTGGAACATTACCTCAATGGTTTGAAAGTTTTGGAATACACCCGAGGTTCTCAGCAGTACAAAGATCTTGTGGCAATGAGCAAGTACAATGTCTGGCCAAACTTCGGAATGGCACCGGCAGGGCATATTTTGCTGCAAGATCACGGAGATAAAGTATCGTACAGAAGCATCAAAATCAAACAATTAAACTAAAGCAACATGTCCAATTCACGTCGTCTTTTCATTAAGCAGAGCGCAATAGCCGGTGCGGCCTTGCTGGCTCCCAAAATCTCTTGGAGTGCACAGAGCTATAAAAGAATCATTGGAGCTAACGACAGAGTACGTGTGGGCGTTGCTGGCTTTTCTGACCGGCATCGCACATCGCATCTGCCTTGCTTCATGAACCATTACAAAGAGCTAAACTTTGATTTTGTTGCAGTTTCTGATATCTGGAAACAACGACGGGAAGAGGGCGCTGCCATGTGGAAAGAGAAGATGCAACACGATGTGATTGCTTGCCGCAACAACGAGGAAATGTATGATAAGAAGTTGGTTGATGCCGTCTTTATTGGCACGGCCGACTTTCAGCATGCGTTACATGCAATAGAAGCTGTGAAAGCTGGTTGCGATGCGTATGTAGAAAAGCCTTTTGCTGAAACAATGGAAGATAATCGGGCAGCACTAAAAGCGATAAAAGCCAGTGACCGGATTGTTCAGATTGGATCACAGCGCAGGAGCGGATCAAATTATCATGCTGCGAATGAGTTTATCAAATCGGGGAAGTTTGGGGACATAACCATGGTGGAGCTGACCTGGAATGTCAACCAGCCGGGAAGATGGCGCAGGCCAGCCCTGCTTTCTCAGTTGAAAGAGGAAGATACCGATTGGAAAAGGTTTCTGATGAATCGTCCAAAAGACGATTTTGATGTGCGTAAATATTTAGAGTACCGGCTGTTTTGGCCGTATTCTTCGGGCCTGCCAGGACAATGGATGAGCCATCAAATTGACACTGTACATTGGTTTAGCGGCTTGTCTCACCCACGCAGCGTGGTGGCGAACGGCGGTATTTACAAATGGAAAGACGGGCGCAAGAACTGGGACACGATTACAGCGGTTTTTGATTATGGCCCTGCTGCAGATCCTTCGTCAGGCTTTCAGGTAACATTTGCTTCGCGTATGCATAACGGAGATGAAAATCCGAAGGAAATCTACTACTCAAACGGTGGCGAGCTCAACCTCGACACCAATAAAGTTTCGCCGGTGGGCGGATTGACAGCGCAGATGGCCGGAGCTATGGGTATGAAGCCGTTCTTGTTGCCTGAAATGACTTTATCAACCGCTGAGAAAGTTGTGGCTTCTGCAAATACTGGCGGCGATAAGCTGACCTCAGCCCATGTGCGCAACTGGATGGAGTGTGTCCGCAGCCGGAAAACTCCCAACGCTCCCGTTGAAGCGGGCTACAGCCACTCGATAGCAAACATCATGACTACAGCCGCAGCTCATACCGGTTTAAAAGCCACTTTTGATGAGAAAACCCAGGAAGTGATGGTGGGTGGCAAACCTTTTAAATATTAATGCTGGGATGAGAACAACTGTAAGTTTCGCAATTCTGGTACTGACCTCGTCTGTAGCATTTGGCCAGAATAATCCCACTGTTCAGGTTGTAAAAAAAGCCGGGGCAAATATCATCGATATAAAAATTGGAGATAAGCTGTTTACATCTTTTCTGTATCCGGATACTTTAGAAAAACCCGTGCTGTATCCGGTGTTTACCTCGAAGGGCACAGATGTTACGAGAGGCTTTCCGCTTAATCCCAGGCCAGGCGATCCAACCGATCATCCACATCATATCGGCATCTGGTTTAATTATGAAAACCTGAACGGCCTGGATTATTGGAACAACTCATATGCTATCCCAAAAGAGAAAAAGAATTTATACGGATGGATAAAAACGGATAAGATTCTTGAAGCCAAAAGCGGAAAAACCGGGATATTATCCTATCATGCCAATTGGGTTAACCAGAAGAATGAGGTGTTGGTTGAGGAGCTAACACGACTGGAGTTTAGCAAAGTCGGCGGCAAACGGATCATTGATCGCACAACTACTTTGACAGCCAATACCGAAGCGAATTTTACGGATGCGAAAGACGGTATGCTTGGCATGAGGCTGGCGCACGAGCTTCAGATACCAACCACACAAGACCAAAAGTTTACTGATAACAAAGGGAATGTGACCATTGTGAAAGGCGGAGAGGATAAAATCCCTAACGGAAACTATATTACGAGCGAAGGAAAATCGGGCGATGCCGCCTGGAGCACACGTGCGGCATGGTGTAAGGTTTATGGCAAAATGAACGGAGATTCTGTTGCCATTACGATCATTGATCATCCGGCCAATCCAAACTATCCAACATTCTGGC
This sequence comes from Sphingobacteriaceae bacterium, assembly GCA_029266635.1. Classification (GTDB taxonomy): domain Bacteria; phylum Bacteroidota; class Bacteroidia; order Sphingobacteriales; family Sphingobacteriaceae; genus JAQSWM01. Next base: position 285,424 of record JAQSWM010000005.1, read on the forward strand.
ATGCCCGTGGCTACGGCTTATTTGCAGCGAATCCGCTGGGCGAAAAGATATTTACGAATGGGAAAAGCGCAAAAAACCTGTCATTGAAAAAAGGAGAATCTGTCACATTCAATTATCGGATTGTTGTGGAAGAAGGATCGAGGGTTAGCTCAGCACAGGAAACCAATAGGCTTGCAGCGGATTTCGCCAGGAAAAAGCCTGCTAAAAGATAGGTAGCTCCTCACGTAGGTTTACATTGGCCTCCTTAACTTTTTCAAGTTCCTGCCTTATAGCCTTTGCCAGGGCATAAGCCATTTCCACAGCCACCGCATTGCCGATCATTTTGTACCCTGCTGTGATGCTTTTGTAATGGAATATGAAATCATCAGGAAAAGTCTGAATGCGGGCGCACTCTCGTACGCTCAACCTCCGGTATAAGTTTTCGCTTCCGGGGACGAACATCCGCTTATCCTGCTCAATGAACAACATTTTAGGTGCCTGCGGATGCATGGGCGCATGCCGGGCTCCCGCCTGAATGGTGAACGACGGCTCATTCCAATCCCGCACCCGGTTCCGCGACATAAAGATTGATGAAAAGCCGCCGGTCATGTACTCGTGGTTTGGGATTGCACAATCTTTGCCGTTTGTTGAGCTGTGTTTGGCAGGAAGCGGGGGTTCCTGCAATAGATTGCCGATAGCATCTGTTAAGGTTCGTTTCACGGGATGAGCTTCCGGAAATTGGAAGTTAATTCCGAGATCTTTCCTGAAGCCGATGAAGAAAACCCGTTTCCGATCTTGCGGAACGCCATAATCTGAGGCATTCAAAAGTTTAAAGGAAAGCTCATAGCCCGCTTCGCGGAACATGGATTTGATATTCTCAAGCGCTGAGCCGTGCCGTGGCAAAAGCATCCCGGCCACGTTTTCGGCAAGGAAGAAATAAGGCCTTTTAGCTTCAAGTATCCGGATGAAATCGTAGAAGAGCTGACCGCGTTTGTCGTGGATGCCCTTCAGCGCTCCGGCTGCGCTCCAGCTCTGGCAGGGCGGGCCGCCAATGATGCCATCGCAATCCGGAACTTCATCGGATTTTATGTCGGTGATGGAACGGCGGTCGAGGGTAGTGTGCGGGTGGTTTTTCTCAAACGTTTCCCAGATCTGTTTATCATACTCATTTGCCCAGATAGTGCGGAATCCGGCTTTAGCAAAACCGAGGTCTAAACCGCCTGCACCGGCAAAAAATGAAATGATATTCATATTTCGTATTTTGTCAAATTTACAAAAAGGAATTGCTCCGGCCAAAAATCACAAGCAACTATCAAGCATGTCTTTTGAAGTTTACTTCGACTCGCCGGAGAATTATAAAAACAAGTATAATTTCTACGCCGAAGGCTCCAGCCCCTTGTTGCTGGCCAGGGTGATTGAATTGCTGGAAGTAAATAAAGACGAGCTTGCGGAAGTATGCCTCGGCTTTTATCTTTTTAACAACAAAATACTGTATCAAAAGCTGTTGGAACTCGCCAATATGGGAGTTAAGGTGAGCATCGTCACCATTCCGCCTGAAGGGTACGATGATAGCAATCCTAAATTCATCACCGACAGAGCCACCGGGGCAGAACTCAATTATGCAACCAAGTATCAGTTAGCCCGGGAGATCTTTGCAGATTGTTACCGCCGTCCGCATCCCAACCTAAACCTGTACTTTTTCCCGCATCAATACATCCGTTCCGCACGGGCGAAGGCTTTTTCCCGTGGCAGCCTGCCTTATTCGCTGCACCTGAAATCTATTTTGCTGAACTTTAAGAATAGTTCCGGAGTGGTGGGAATTTCCTCGTCCAATTTTGCAGTACGTGATCTCATTAAGGAAGAATTATTGGTATTTGCGAAGGATGAGCCGGAATACGCCAATGCCACACAAACCTTCTTCGCAGATCTTCTCAATTATTCTATTAATATCCGCGATTACAATTTCAAGCACGACTACTGTAGTTATGGAACTCCTGTAGTTCCATCGCCAACAGGTAAAGTGAATGGCTTTATAGCCCCATTTTATCAGGATTCTTCTTTCGGGATGGAAGATTTTGTTGCTGAGAAAATCAGATCGGCAAAATCAAAAATTTACATTTGCGGGCAGCACGTGTGCCCGATTTCGTACCAGTTCAACGGCAGTTTCCATTCAGGTTATGGCGGAGGAATGGTCAGCCGGAACGGGTGGGTGCCGGCGATTATTGAACGTGCTTCGGCAGGTGCCGATGTGATGTTTATTTCCCAGACATTTGCCTCAGGAAAACTATCAGCAGGCGACAGAACACCGGCTAACAGAAATGCGTTTTCCGAATTTTTTGGGCTTATCAGCGAAGTTCCCAATATCCGCTACTACGTAAATGAGAATTTGCATTCAAAGTTCATTCTCATAGATGAAGAAGTAATTGTATCTACTTTTAACTACACGCCGTCGCAGTTCATTTACCTCGATAAAGTGGTAATTGAAAAGTTTGAGAGCAATCCTGACAAGAGCTACGAGGGAGTTTTCAGCGAGGTGGGACAGTATATGGTAATAGATGATGCCGCTGTTGTAACTAAATTTCGGGCTTACGTTGAAACGCTAATTCAATTAAAAGCTTCCGTAAAGAAGTTATACTAATCAATGATCGTTCAAAGGCAATCCCAATCTTTGATATTCCTTCCAGTTTAAATATTCTGGTCCTTTGCGCTGCTCAACCATAGTGATGCAGTCCTCCACCGGGCAAACCAGCTTGCATAGATTGCAGCCGACACATTCCTCTTCTTTTATTGAGTAGGTGTTGTATGGCTTGCCGTAGGCGAGATTAATAGATTGATGCGAAGTGTCTTCGCAGGCGATGTAACACAATCCGCAATGGATGCATTTATCCTGATTGATGTTGGCAACAATGTGATAGTTGATGTCCAGATCTTCCCAGTTGGTAAGCGTTGGAACTGATTTGCCAATGAAGTCATCCAGTGTGGAAAATCCTTTTTCGTCCATCCAGTTGTTCAGCCCTTCGCACAGATCTTCAATAATCCTGAACCCATGCTTCATAGCTGCCGTGCAAACCTGAACATTCGAGGCTCCCAGCAACATAAACTCAACCGCATCTTTCCAGGTGCTGATGCCGCCAATCCCGGAAACTGGAACTTGTCTGGTGATTGGATTTTGAGCGATGGTGGTGAGCATTTTCAGTGCGATAGGCTTCACCGCCGGACCGCAATACCCTCCGAAAGCAGACTTTCCCGCTACATTCGGATTTGGAACAAGCGTATCCAAATCCACGCCTGTTACAGACTGGATGGTATTTATGAGAGATAAGGCATTTGTGCCAGCCTCAACACAAGCCTTTCCGGCAGGCACAACGGAATGCACGTTTGGAGTAAGCTTGGTGATAACGGGAATAGTTGCTGCTTCCATCACCCATTCCACCACCATGCGGGCGATCTCCGGATCCTGGCCGACGGCAGCGCCCATGCCGCGTTCGGTCATGCCGTGGGGGCAGCCGAAATTGAGTTCCAGGCCGTGCGCACCGGTATCTTCTACCTGTTTAATTAATTCTTGCCAGCTTTCGCGGGAGTTATCGGCCATGAGCGAAACTATCATGGCCCGGTCGGGGAACTCTTTCAAAACTTCACGGATCTCACGGAGGTTGATGTGCAGCGGCCGGTCGGAAATAAGTTCGATATTGTTGAATCCCATCACACGGCTGCCGTGATAATCAACTGCTGAATACCGGGAAGAAACATTTTTTACTTGCGTGCCTAATGTTTTCCAAACCACACCGCCCCAGCCGGCTTCGAAGGCACGCAGAACATTTATCTTTTTGTCGGTAGGCGGCGCACTTGCCAGCCAGTACGGATTAGGAGATTTTATGCCGAGAAAGTTAGATGATATGTCTGCCATTTTCTTGAGTTATTAAAAGCCCACGCGGCAACGCAAAGTTACGGAGCCGCAGAGTTAGAGTATCCGCTGCAACGCTGCCCCTCCGCTTCGCTGCGTGAAGATTCTAGTTTCACGCGGAGGCGCAAAGTAGCGGAGACGCGGAGTTTTGATAAGCGTTTATACGTTGCGTCGTTGCTCCGCCGCCTCGCCGCGTGAAATGACTAATTGTTTACAATCCATTCGCTACTCTGTGTATGCCGTCTTTCAGCAATGGCATGTTAAAGTTAATCAATAAGCCAAGTTTCAAATTGGTTAACTTTAGATACGTTTGCAACTGCTTAAAATGCACCGGTGCAATTCTCTCTACAGATTTCAACTCCAGGATGATTGTGTCTGCAATAATAAAGTCAGCTCTAAACGCCGTTTCAATCTTTAGTTCTTCGTGAATTAGCGGAATGCACTCCTGTCTCGTAAAAGATATTTGCGTCTTCGTCCATTCATAAGCAAACAACTCTTCATAAACACTCTCGAACAAGCCAGGCCCATATTCCCGATGGATGCCAAAGCAAATGTCCAGAGCTGCACCCGCCAACTCATTCTCAGGTAACATTAGTCGGTTTTCATAATTAAATTTAAAATTCCCTTCGCTGCATCTTTCCCCGCCTGCACTGCATCCACCACTTCTTTTCCGCCATTCACACAATCACCACCGGCAAATACTTTTGCCCAGTTAGTGATCCCATTTTCATCTATCGTTATCTTGCCGTTTCGGTTTTGAAGTTCGTTGTAGCTTACCAGCTTTTCGAATGGGAGCTGCCCGGTGGCTTTGATGATCATATCTACCTCAAGGGTGAACGTCTCGCCAGTTGACTCCGGTGAGCGGCGGCCACTCGTGTCAGGAGCACCAAGCTGCATAACATCGCACATCAAGCCACTAACTTTTCCGTGTTTCCCCAAAATCTTTTTTGGTGCTGCCAACCAGATGATTTTACAACCATCCAACTTCGCGATATTCAGCTCTGCTTCTGTGCAGGGCATTTCATCCTGTGTGCGGCGGTAAACCAGCGTTACTTCTTTCGCTCCCAGGCGCTTTGCCTGCGTGGCAGCATCAATTGCCGTCATTCCCATCCCAATTACCACTACTTTATCGCCTACCTGGATGTTGTTATAGGGGTTAGTTCGGAGATTGTAAATGAAGCTGATAGCATCTTCTACGCCCTCTAATTTCTCCCCTTTGATTCCCAGCTCACGTGTAAGCCCAACGCCGATAGCAAGAAAAACTGCATCGTACTGGTTCTGCAGTTCTACCAGCGAAATATCTTTGCCCAGTTCTCTGCCATACAGAATTTCGATTCCGCCAAGCGACGTAATATAATCTACCTCCTCCTCACAAAACTCAGGCGTCACCTTATAGGCAGCGATACCGTAAGTCATCAGGCCACCGCCTTTTTGTTCCTTTTCGTAAACGGTTATGTCAACGCCTTCGCGGGAGAGCACATGAGCACAGGATAGTCCGGCGGGACCAGCACCTACAACCGCGACCTTCTTCCCGGTGAACGGCTTGCGTTTAAATAGTTGCCATTTTTGCTCAATGGCCTGATCTGTGGAATAGCGTTGCAGGCGGGCAATGGAGATTGGTTTTTCCTCTAGCAGGTTATAAACACAGGCTCCTTCACAAAGCTTTTCAACCGGACAAACCTTGCTGCATCCTCCGCCCATAATGTTAGCCGAGAAGATGGTATGTGCCGAGCCTTTAATATTATCGGTAGTGATCTGTTTGATAAATTTCGGTACGTCGATGCTCGTCGGGCAGGATTTCATACACGGAGCATCGTAGCAAAACAGGCAACGGTTTGCCTCCACCGATGCTCCTTCTACAGTTTCAAAAGGCGGGTGGATGTCAGAAAAATTCTCCTGATATTCTGAAAAAGTGAGCTTGTTGTTGGTTATTGGCATTGAGTCTTTTATAATTCTACAAGCGGGCCGTAAGTCTCAGGCCGTCTGTCGCGGAAAAACTGCCAGGTGCTGCGTACTTCATCGATCATATCCAAATCGAATTCAGACACGAGCAATTCGTCCTGATCTTCTGAAGCCTGGGCGAAAATTTGCCCTCTTGGATCTACGAAATACGATGAGCCATAGAAACGGCCAAGGTTCCATGGCTTTTCTTCCCCTACGCGATTGATGCAGCCCATGAAATAGCCGTTTGCTGCGGCATGTGCGGGTTGCTCAAGCTTCCATAAATATTGTGAAAGCCCGGCAACAGTAGCCGATGGGTTGTACACGATCTCAGCACCGTTCAGCCCCAGGCAGCGTGCGCCATCCGGGAAATGCCGGTCGTAGCAGATGTAAACTCCGACTTTTGCGTATTTGGTCTGGAACACCGGATAGCCCAAATTCCCTGGCTTAAAGAAGAACTTTTCCCAAAAACCTGTAGTGTGTGGAATGTGGTTTTTACGATACTTCCCGAGGTAAGTGCCGTCGGCATCGATTACTGCTGCGGTGTTGTAAAATACACCCGCCTGCTCTTTTTCGTACACCGGTACAATCATCACCATTTGGTACTTTCTGGCGTATTCCGCCATCAGGTCAGTGGTCGGGCCCGGCACCGATTCAGCCGAGGCGTACCAAGCTTTGTCCTGTCCCGGGCAGAAGTAAGGAGTATTGAAAATTTCCTGCAAGCACAAAATCTGCACCCCCTGCTGACCGGCTTTGTCGATCAGCGGCAAGTGTTTCTGCAGCATTGCGTCCTTTATTTCTTCTATGCTGCCTTCGCCCTCTGTTTTAGCGAGGCTCATTTGTATTAATCCGGATTTGATGATTCTTGGCATTGTGTTTTTTGTTTAGTCAGCCTGAGGTTCTCGAAGGCTTTTCATTAATTAACCATACTTCGAATAACCTCAGCATGACCACGGTTTATTAAATTATTCCAGTGACCTTATTTCTCTTTATAAACTTACCATTGCCCTTTTTAACTAAGCACTGATTGTTGTCGATAGCCTTCTTTCCTCTTAGAAAGACTTGCTTTACCTTACCAGTTAACTCCCACCCCTCGTACCCGGAGTAATCCACATTCATGTGATGGGTATCAGCGGAAATTTTGTGTTTTTCGTTCAGATCAAAGATCACAATATCTGCATCGGAGCCTATCCCAATTGTTCCTTTTTTCGGGTACATCCCGAATATTTTAGCTGAATTGGTGCTGCTTACTTCAACGTATTTGTTCAGGCTGATCTTGCCCTTATTGACTCCTTCAGAAAATAAGAGTTCCATGCGATTTTCAATAGCGGGGTGCCCGTTCGGGATTTTTGAAAAATCATCTTTCCCCATCAGCTTTTGTTCCCACATAAAAGGGCAGTGATCTGTTGCGACCACTTGCAGCAATCCCGCGTTAATTCCTGCCCACAAGGCAGCTTGATCTTTCTTTTCTCTCAGTGGCGGGCTCATCACCCATTTGGCTCCCTCAAAGTCCTTCTCGTACAGCGAGGCATCCAAAATCAGGTACTGAATACAAGTTTCGGCAAAAACCTTATGATTGCGCTTTCCGGAGTCGCGGACGGCATTTAAAGCTCCTTCGCAAGTTAGGTGCACGATGTATCCGGGGCAACCGGTGTAATCAGAGAAATCGGTGAACCGTGCAGAAGCCTCAGCCTCGGTAACTTCCGGCTGCGATAAATAATGGTACAAAGGCGAAAGCTTCCCTTCGCTTCGATGCTTGGCGATGAGGAAATCGATTATGTCTCCGTTGGTGGCGTGGGTTGTCACCATTCCGCCATTCGCTTTTACTTCGTTCATCAAACCGATCATCTGCCGGTCGTCAATCATCAAAGCGCCTTTGTAAGCCATGAAGGTCTTGAATGATGTAATCCCTTCTTCTTCGATCATGGTTTTAATTTCTTTCTTTGTTTCCTCGTTGAAATCAGTAACTGCCATGTGGAAACTGTAATCTCCCACCGCTGTTCCGGTGGCACGCGACTGCCAGTCCGTAAGCGCAGCCTTCAATGAACTGCCTTGCGTTTGCAGCACAAAATCTATCACGGTAGTCGTTCCGCCGAAGAGCGCAGCCCGTGTGCCCGTTTCATAATCATCGCTGGAGAAAGTGCCCATAAAAGGCATCGACAAATGCACATGAGGGTCTATCCCGCCCGGGAAAACGAGCTTTCCGCTAGCGTCGATCACCTCATCGGCAGGCATATTCAGGTTTTTCCCAATTGCCTGTACGGTTTCCCCGTTGATGAAAATGTCGGCAACATAATCATCAGAAGCGGTGATGATCCGTCCGTTCTTAATTAAGATTGACATCGTGCAAATTTACTAAACCAAAGCTGCCAATGGGTACTCCACTTCGGCAACTTGTTTCCTCATCAAACCGTAATATACCAAGCCTGAAACTAAAAACCCTACGAACCACGCATAATTATAAATGTGCGATATCCATTCGGGCACATAAGTCTTCGGCAGCACCGCAATGGTGGTTAAAAAGCCCGGCACATTAGGCAAAATGCCTATCAGCAAAGCTGAAACTGCGAGCATGTTTATTCCATTTTTGTAAGAATATAATCCGGTGAATTTGTATAAATCCGGAACGTGCAGCTTTTGCTTACGCACGAAGTAATAGTCAACGATCATGATGCCGCCGATCGGGCCGAGCAGGCTGGAATACGCGATCAGCCAGGTAAAAATGTAGCCTGAAGGATCCGCGATCAGTTTCCACGGGAAGATCAATATCCCAAGTATGCCCGTGATATAGCCGCCGCGTTTGAAGTCGATTTTAGATGGTGATAAATTTGCAAAATCATTAGCCGGGCTGACGATATTGGCGGCAATGTTGGTGGCCAGCGTTGAGATAGCTACCGCGATCATGGCGAAAGTTACGAGCAACTTACTGTCGAATTTTCCCGCCAGCACCAGGGGATCCCAAATCATGGTTCCGTAAATAATTACCGTTGCTGATGTTACCACTACTCCAATAAATGAGAACAAGGTCATGGACGGCGCAAGGCTGATTGCCTGCCCAACGATCTGCGCCCGCTGGCTTTTTGCGTAGCGGGTAAAATCAGGAATGTTAAGCGAGAGCGTCGCCCAGAAGCCCACCATGCCTGTTAGCGCAGGGAAGAAGAAGGTAAAGAAATCGGATGTGGTGGCGAATTTTGAAGGTTGCGATAGAATCGGCCCCAGCCCGTTAACAGCCGAGATCGCCCAAAAAAGCAGAGCCAACGCAGCAAGTGGCAGGAAGAAAGCTTTGAACAATAATAGTTTTTTGATGCTCTCTACTCCTAGATAAACCACATACATATTGAGCAGCCAGAACAACAAAAAGGTAATCGCCGGTCCGGTCTGGAGCGACCACGAAACCGGAAAGATTTGCGGCAGAGTTTCCAAGGCCGGAAACCACAGACGCAGCATCTGATACAAGGCGTATCCACCAATCCAGGTTTGTATCCCGAACCAGCCGCACGCTACAATGGCTCTTAGAACTGCCGGGATGTTTGCTCCCTTCACTCCAAAGCTCGCACGTGCAAACACCGGAAACGGAATTCCGTATTTTGCTCCCGCATGTCCGTTCAGGATCATCGGAACCAGCACAACCATATTGCCCAAAAAGATAGTGAGGATCGCCTGCCACCAGTTCATACCGCCTTCCATCAGCGAGCTGGCCATCATGTAGGTGGGTATGCACAGGCTCATGCTGATCCACAGAGCGGCATAATCCCAGGTGCCCCATGTGCGGTGTTCTGCGGGAATAGGAGCAAGGTCTTCGCTGTAGAGGGCGGAGTGTTTTAGTTCTTCCATTTTGTGGTGTTTTCACGCAACGCCGCAAAGAGGCGGCGGCGCAGTGTTAAATTAGCAATCCAATTATCCATTAATCGCTGCTCCGTTGTGTCGCCGCGTTTTAATTTACAGCTTCGTCAGCAATCTTTATAGCCTCACCTATTATTGCCAGCCCTTCATCGATTTCAGCTTTGGTTACGCACAGCGGCGGAGCGATGAAAATAAATCCCCAGCGCACAAAAGTATACATGCCAAGCTCCTTAATCTTTGCCGCTACTTTATTCATTACAATCATTTCATCCGGCTTGGCGTTGAACGAGGCCATAGGTTCTTTCGTTTCCCGGTTTTTAACCAGCTCAATACAGCCTAACAAACCAGTATTCCTGAAATCACCGATGCTCGGCTGGATAACTTTCATTTCCTCTACACGCTGTTCAATGTATTTGCCCATGGTTGCGGCGTTCTCTATCAGATTTTCATCTTCGTAGATTTTCAATGTTTCTAGTGCCGCAGCACAGCTCACCGGATGAGCGGAATAGGTGAGCCCCAATGGCAGAACAGCGTCGTCGTATTTAGCTGCAATCTTGTCCGAAACCATCAGGCAGCCAAAAGGAAGGTACCCACAGGTGAGCCCTTTTGCCATGCAGATCATGTCGGGAACAATATCGTGGTTTTCAAACCCAAACCATTTGCCCGTGCGCCCGAAGCCGCTCATCACCTCATCCATAATCAGCAGGATGCCGTTCTTATCACAAATCTCCCGCACCTTTTTAAGGTAACCAACAGGGTATTTTAAACATCCTGATGAACCCGATTCGCCTTCAAGCAAAATAGCAGCTATGTTGCCAAGTCCTTCGTAAGCAATCAGTCGCTCCAGTTGCTCAACTGAATCTTTGAGCAAATTTTCTTCGCCATGCGGATAGCGGTACAGGTAAGGCAGGTCGAAGTGGACAAAATTTGGTGCTTGTTGCGAGTCAACAGGCAATTTCCGCGGGTCGCCCGAAGCAGTCATGGCACCGTTGGACGAGCCATGGTAAGATTGGTAGCGGGTGAGGATTTTGTGTTTGCCTGTGTAAAGCCGTGCAAGTTTGATTGCGTTTTCGATGGAAGTGGCTCCGCAGAGGGTGAAAAATGCCTTGTTCAAGTCTCCCGGACAGATTTCTGCCAGCTTTTTGCCCAAGTCGCCACGCACTTTGGTGACGCAACTTGGAGTAACGTAGCTTACTTCCTGCATTTGCTTCACCACAGCGTCGGTTATGCGTTGGTTTCCGTGCCCAATGTTCACATTCATTAATCCAGATGAGAAATCTAAGTATCGCTTATCCTCATAGTCATACAGGTAAACTCCCTTGGCATGTTTCACATCGATAGGGGCAATGCCTTTCTGCTTGCTCCATGAGAAAAGCGTATAATCCAAGCTGTTCTGGATTATTTCTTCGGTTTCGGTTAATGTTATTGTTGACATAATGTTATTGTTGTCAGCCTGAAGTTCTTGAAGGCTGTGATAATACCAATTTGACTATTTACTGCACCTAGATGCTTCGACTCCGCTCAGCATGACAAGCGCCCAGCCGACGTGAAATCCGTTGAGCGTGAGGCTGAGCCAAACGGCGAGCCTGGGTGTTTTGCCTGTGCGGATGAAGCATCGTTTGGCTCTTGATCTTTTGTTTACTTTTCCATCAAGGGAAAAGTAAAATGCCCCCGCGGCAAAGAGCGGATAAACCTTAGCTCATCCAATTTACCCCCGCTTCCGGGTTCCATTTCGTGGTAGATTTTTTAAGCTTTGTCCAGAATTCTATGGAGCTTTTGCCCGTGATATCTCCCACGCCAAATTTGCTCTCATTCCACCCGCCAAACGAAAAAGGCTCCCGCGGCACCGGCACGCCCACGTTCACGCCAATCATTCCTGCGCTGGCTTTTGCCATCACGTAACGTGCAGCGCCACCGTTTTGCGTAAACACCGAAGCCGCGTTTCCGTAAGGGTTTGCGTTCTCAATTGCAAGGGCTTCGTCCAAAGTCTTCGTACGCATAATGCTGATAACCGGACCAAAAATCTCTTCCCGTGCAACCGACATTTCCGGCGTAACATAATCAATAACCGTAGGGCCGACGTAAGTGCCGTTTTCTTTTCCTTTTACAATTGTGTTCCGTCCGTCAACGAGGATCTTTGCCCCGCCTTGTTCCGCTTCGGTGATGTATTTTTCAATATTTTCTTGCGACTGCCTGCTGATAACTGCTCCAAGATTTTCACCGGGAACAATCTTCCGTGCTTCCTCGCAAATCTGTTCTACAATGTGGTCAACTTCTCCCACAGCAATCATCGCGGAAGCCGCCATACAACGCTGACCGGCACATCCGCTCATGGAAGCCGCCACGTTTTGAGCCGTCATTCCGGGAATTGCATCCGGCAACACAAGCAGGTGGTTTTTAGCTCCGCCAAGTGCCACACATCGTTTCAGATTGCTTGTCGCTCTGCGATAGACAATTTTGGCAACCTTTGTTGATCCCACGAAGGAGACCGCTTCAATATCCGGGTGATCGCAGATGGCCTCCACAATGCGGCTGTCGCCGTGTACGATATTGAACACACCATCCGGCAAACCGGCTTCTTTCAATAATTCAGCTATCCGGCCAACGCTCAGAGGAACCTTTTCCGAAGGTTTCATGATCATGCAGTTCCCCAGGGCAATCGCGTTCGGCATGGTCCAGTTCGGCACCATACTCGGGAAGTTGAACGGAACTATGCTGGCAACAACACCCAGCGGTGCACGTTCAATCCGGCACTCAATGCCCCTGCTCACTTCTAGCAATTCGCCGGAAATTAACTGCGGCAGCGAACACGCAAATTCGGTAAGCTCAATCGACTTTTCTATCTCCGCAGTAGCTTCTGTGTATGTTTTCCCGTTTTCTTCAACAATCAAATCCGATAGTTCTTTCAGGTTTTTCTCGAGCAAGGTTTTAAACCGGAAGAAAACCTGCACCCGCTCCTTCACCGGCGTTTGCGACCATGCCGGGAACGCCGCTTTCGCCGCCGCAACGGCTTTATCCAGATCAGCAACGCCCGACATAACAACTTTAGAAAGATGCGTACCATCAACAGGCGAGATCACATCAAGCGTTTCAGTACTTGCAGAATTCTCAAAGGCACCATTGATGTAATTGACAGCGGGATTGTATTTCATGTAGTTTAAAGCTAAAAATTTAGCAACGAGAAGTCAAGTTAGCAAAAAGTTAATGGGAATTGCAAGAGCATCAGGAAAGTAGCGGGAGATGCCGGGAATAGATTGGTGAAAACGAACGTCAGCGGTTCCTCGGTTCTGCAGCCCCGCTATCCGCTGCAACTCCTCGCCACTGATAGAAGTGGCTGCGGGGTTTTCGCTGCTATCGGGTTTAGGAAATTCGTGAATATGCTTTCAACGTAGCATTTACAATGAAATAACCCGCAATTCCAGCTGAGAGCGAGGCAGTGAGAATGGCGATCTTGGCGTTGGTTATGAACACCGGGTCTGCAAAGGCAAGCAGCGCAATGAAGATCGACATCGTGAAGCCAATCCCGCCAAGGAAACTGGCACCAATCAGCTGTTTCCATCTCAGTTCCCGCGGCAGAGAGCAAATCCCTATCGCAACGGCGGCAAAGCAAAAAAGCGAAATTCCCAAAGGCTTCCCGATCACCAGTCCTGCAATAATGCCAAGGCTTTCCGTTTCGCCTAATCCGGCTGTCCAGTTGCTGCCCAAGGCAATGCAGGTGTTCGCCATGGCGAAAAGAGGAAGTATAAAAAACGCGACCGGCCTGTGTAAGAAGTGCTGCATCAGATAAGAAGGAGAATTTTCTTTTCCGCTGCCAAATGGCATCACAAATGCGAGTAAAACGCCGGTTATTGTAGCATGAACGCCGGATTGCAGCATAAAATACCACATGCCCACGCCGCCGATCAAATAAGGAATCAGGTTATATACTTTCATCCGGTTTAAAACGAACAGGAAAGCCATAATGCCGAGCGAAATAAACAGGTTTGTAAAGGCAATAGAACTGGTGTAGAAAATCGCAATTACGATAATGGCTCCCAAGTCATCTATAACCGCAAGGGCGGTCAAAAAAATCTTGAGCGAAGCCGGTACCCGCTTGCCCAAGAGCGACAAAATCCCAACCGCAAAAGCAATATCTGTCGCCATCGGTATTCCGGCGCCCGATTGTGCTTTAGTCCCAAAATTGAACAGTAAATAAATCCCTGCCGGAACTATCATTCCGCCTAAAGCGCCAACTATTGGTAATGATGCATTCTTGATGTTAGAAAGCTCGCCGTTGTAGATTTCCCTTTCCAGCTCAAGCCCGATGAGCAGGAAAAAGATGGTCATCAGCCCATCGTTGATCCAATGCACGAGGTCATGCCCAGCAAAATGTATATTCCAGAAACTGAGATACGGCTCTGACCATGGTGAGTTTGAAATCGCGAGCGAAACAATCGTAACAAACACCAGTATCAGGCCACCAGCCTTTTCGCTGTTAAAAAAATCGGTAAAAAGGCTTTTGGTTTTCATAATATTAGAACTTCAGTTCACTAATAAAGCTCCTGATCGCGAGACCGGGATCTTCTTCCTTCATAAAGTTCTCGCCGATCAGGAAGCCGTTAAATCCTGCTTCTTTCAGCTCCATAATAGTTTTAGGATGGCTAATGCCGCTTTCCGAGATTTTAAGGAATTGATCGGGGATAAGTTTCAATAAATTATAAGAATGCTCCAGGGAAACCGAGAAATCAGCCAGGTTGCGGTTGTTTACGCCAACTGCGTCAAGATCGTCGCAAAGGCTGCGGTCAAGTTCTTCTTTGTTGTGAACTTCCAGCAGCACGCTTAAGCCCAGATTTTTCGAAAGCCGGGCAAGTGCCTTTATTTCCTGCGGAGACAAAATTGCGGCAATGAGCAGGATGATGTCGGCGCCCAAAGCTTTGGCTTCCACGATCTGGTATTCGTCGAGCATGAAATCCTTGCGGAGGATTGGTATTTCGTTGGCTCTTCGGGCAGCCTGCAAGTCGCGTTTGCTGCCACCAAAAAAGCTTTGATCAGTTAACACGGATAAAGCGGAGGCTCCGGCTGCGGCGTAAGCTTGCGTAACTTCGGCAACATCTACTTTGTTATTAATGATGCCTTTCGAAGGCGATGCCCGCTTGAACTCAGCGATAATGCCGGTGCGATTTGGGTCAAGCATAAAGTCCCGCAAGGAGTAACATTCACGATGAAAGGTTTCTCCTTCTTCCAATTGTATGATTGAATGGGCTTTGGATTTGCCTATCTCTTCGCGTTTTTTTAAAACTATTTTATCAAGGATGGTCATATTTTTTTTAAGCGTATGTTTCTGTCCGCTACTTTAAGCATGAAATCCGGCGAGCGTTGGACCGCCTGACAAGAGAGCGGACGCCATTACGTGCGATGACATCCGCCAGCTGGCGGATCGCTATTGTCGGGCTTGATCTTTTGTTACTTTTCCATCAACGGAAAAGTAAAATGCCTCCGCGGCAAAGAGCGGACAATTCCCAATTCGCCGCACCACGCTTCGACTCCGCTCAGCGTGACAAGCGCCTTGGAGCACACTATTCCGTTAGCCAATTATTTATCATTTTCTTCCCATTCTCAGTCAGCACAGATTCCGGATGGAACTGCACTCCCTTTACATCATAAGCGGTGTGCTTCAGCGACATAATCACACCGTCCACATCTTCGCCGGTAACCTTTAAATCCTTCGGCATAGAATCCGGTTTAACTGCCCAAGAATGATACCTGCCAATTTTAAAGGTTTCCGGCAACCCTTCGTATAGGTTTTCTTCTTTATCGAGCACATTCAAAACTGTTGCCCGGCCGTGCACCGGTCGGGAAAGGTTGTACAACTCGCCACCAAAGACTTCAGCAATGGCCTGCATGCCCAGGCAAATGCCCAAAATGCTTTTTTTAGGTGAGTATTCTTTTATCACATCTAACAACAGCCCAGCCTCGGAGGGTATTCCCGGTCCGGGCGATAGAAGAATTTTGTCGAACTCCTCCACATCCCCAAGTTGAAATTTATCGTTCCTCCAAACGGTGGCGGTTTTTCCGCACTCGTTCAGCAAATGCACCAGGTTAAAGGTGAATGAATCGTAATTATCTATGACTAAAATTTTCATTGCACTATAGTTCGACTGCCATTTCCAGCGCTTTGCGCAGGGCAGCTATTTTGTTATTTACTTCGTTAAGCTCGCTCTGCGGATCAGAATCTGCTACTATCCCGGCACCTGCCTGATAGTGCAGCACATTGTTTTTGCTCAGGAACGACCGGATCATGATGGCGTGGTTAAAATCGCCATTAAATCCCATAAATCCGATTGCGCCGCTGTAAAATGTGCGCTGGCTTTTCTCAAACTTGTTGATCAGCGTCATGGCCATGTATTTGGGAGCGCCGCTCAGGGTGCCAGCGGGGAAAGTATCGCCAACTACAAAGAAGGGATCAACTTCGGGCTGGAGCTCGCCTGTGACTTTTGAGACCAGATGAATGAGATGCGAGTAGTATTGTACTTCCTTAAAAGCTTTCACTTCTACTTTTGAGCAGTGCCGGCTCAGGTCGTTGCGGGCAAGGTCAACAAGCATTACGTGTTCGGCACTTTCCTTAGGATCGGCTTCTAATTGCCTGGCGAGCTCGGCATCCAGAACGTCGTTGCCTGTGCGCTTGAAAGTGCCGGCAATTGGGTAAATTGTGGCTTCGCGATGTTTAATGGTTAGCTGTGCCTCCGGCGAAGAGCCGAAAATCTTAAAGCTGCCATAATCAAAGTAGAACAGATATGGCGACGGGTTTATGGAGCGTAAAGCACGGTAAACGTTGAATTCGTCGCCGATAAAGCTACGGGAGAATGCCCGGGAAGGGACAATCTGGAAAACATCGCCACGGTAAATATGCTTTTTAAGGTCTTCCACAACCTGGATGAATTCATCATCAGTAAAGTTGGATGCTTCTTCACTCTGGCACTGGAACTTGTATTCCGGGAAGTTTTTGTTCTGAATGAGGTATTCAATTTTCTCCAGCCCGGATGGAGAGCCTTTTTCTGTGCTGTGTTCGAAGATGTAAAGCTCATTTTTAAAGTGATCTATTGCGATAACGTAGCGATAGATATGATACTGCATTAAAGGGATGCTGCGAGCCGGATTAGGTTTATGTTCAAGCTTTATGTCTTCAAAGTGTTCAACGGTTTCAAACGTGAAATAGCCGAAAAGCCCGTTTGATATGAATTTGAAATTTACATCTTCATCAGCTTTAAACCTGTTCCTGAATGCCGAAACACGCTCCTGTAAATTAATGTCTTTGGCGGGAGTTTCATTCCGTGCACCATCCGGAAAATATTCCGTAAACACGTCCTCCGTGAGCACCATGCCAGCCATCGCGTCACAGCAAATGAAACTCATGCTGTTTTCACGGCTGTGGTAATCCGAACTTTCCAGCAACAAGCTGTTCGGAAATACATCGCGTAAGCGCAGGTAAATGCTTACGGGAGTTGTGGTGTCGGCCAGCCGCTTTTTATAGGTGGTAAATAGGTTATACATAATTGAAATATTGCGCCTGAGCGCTCATAAAAAAACCCGATGCATTTATGCACCGGGTTCGTAAATATAAGGTTTTGGTTCAATCAAATCTTAACATACGTTGCCCCGGAGCGCCTTTAGCTGCCACCACCAGTTTTGAGTATGTGTTGTGTTGTTCACTGCGAGCAAATTTATAAAGAAAATTGAAACTGCAAATTCCTATTAAAATTAATGTGTCATTCCGAACAAGCCTCTTCCGCTAAGCAAGATGGTAATGATAATTATCGCAAGAGCTAATGTATAAAAGATGGCAATTGTGCGATGCTTGGCAACAGCGTCTAACACTTTCTTGGAGCGTGAATGGCCAATGGTGATCAATACGATGGCAATGATCATCATCAAAATGTGTTCTACAGACCAGTAGCGCAGTGAATGGTCTTTCATTGCACTGCCCATGTCGTTTAGTTTTACAAAGGGGCTAACAAAGTACAAACCAAGCCCGATTAGTAACTGGATATGAGCTGAAATCAGGGTGAAAAGGTTGATTTTCCTGTTCCCTTCTGTGTACGGGCGGTTTGACAGCCAGCCAATGAGCGCTTGGATCACGGCTATAAGCAACAGAATAAATACGATGTACCTGAACCCAGAGTGCGATTTTAGTAAGATGTTATACATGTCTTCGATTTTAGGTCAAAGTAACAAAAAACAATGCTGCAAACAGAATTAATAAATTCGGCAGGTGGGGTGTATGTGATTGAAAAGTTACAGCAAAGACGAGCGTACAATACCGCAAGTAGGCGAGGCTATTCCGATATTAGCTACCTGCTACAATCTCATCTAATGAACCTGAAAAAAGCGCTTTTTTTGATTATCCTGCTGGCGATCAGCCCGGCGATATTTGCTCAAACTAAAAAGCTGGAGCCTGCCGGTACTGCGCTGCGCCGGCCAAAGCTGGTGGTGGGGTTGGTTGTGGATCAGATGCGGTGGGATTACCTATATCGTTATTATGACCGTTATACCTCCGGTGGATTTAGGCGGATGCTGAACCAAGGCTTCAGCTGCGAGAATACAAACATTGACTACATTCCCACCATCACAGCCATTGGGCACAGCTCCATTTATACAGGTTCGGTACCTGCGATACATGGGATTGCGGGAAACGATTTCATCATCAAAGCCACAGGCAAGCCCACTTATTGCACGGAAGACACAAGCGTAACCGGAGTGGGAGGCGTGAGTGAAGGCAAAATGTCGCCGAGGAATCTGCTGGCGAGCACTATCACCGACGAGTTGAAGCTGGCAACCAACTTCCGATCGAAAGTATTTGGCATTGCGTTGAAAGATCGGGGAGCCATCCTGCCCGCAGGACACACCCCAAATGCGGCGTTCTGGTACGATGGTGGCAATGGAAACTGGATCACAAGTACGTTTTACATGAAGGAATTGCCTGAATGGTTGAAGAAATTCAATGATCAAAAGCTCGTCGAAAAATACATGAAACAAGATTGGAACACCTTGTACCCGATCTCCACTTACGTCCAAAGCTCGCCCGATAATAACCCTTACGAAACTAAATACGCTGGCGCCACTACGCCAACTTTTCCAATCAAAACATCAGAAATGAAAGGTTATGCAGCTATCCGCTCTACCCCGTATGGCAACACCCTGACATTTGATATGGCGAGAGCGCTGATCGACAACGAGGGCATGGGCCGCGATCAGACAACGGACTTTCTCGCTGTAAGCCTTTCCTCAATAGACCATCTCGGCCATCAGCTCGGGCCAAACTCTGTTGAAATGGAAGACGCTTTTCTGCGCCTCGACCGCGACCTCGCTTCTTTTTTAACATACCTTGACGAGAAAATCGGCAAAGGCCAGTACACAGTTTTCCTCACTGCAGATCACGGTGGCGCTCACAATCCAAACCTGCTTAGCGATAAGAACATCCCGGCAGGCGTTTGGCCTTCGGCTACAATCCTGGCTAACCTGAACGCAGCGCTTGAAGCAAAATATTCTGTAAAGAACATTGTAACCAGTTTTATGAATTACCAGGTTCAGTTAAGCCATAAAAATATGGAAGCAGCTAAGTTGAACCAGGATGCTGTCCGGGCAGATTGCGTAGAGTTTTTGAAGAAGCAGGATGGTGTGGCGTTCATTGTGGATATGGTGGACGTAAACAGTGTGAACATTCCCGAAGAATTGCGCCAACGGATTGTGAAAGGCTACAATGCCGAACGAAGCGGCGAGATCCAAATCGTTTTAAAACC
This sequence comes from Sphingobacteriaceae bacterium, assembly GCA_029266635.1. Classification (GTDB taxonomy): domain Bacteria; phylum Bacteroidota; class Bacteroidia; order Sphingobacteriales; family Sphingobacteriaceae; genus JAQSWM01. Next base: position 304,867 of record JAQSWM010000005.1, read on the forward strand.
CGGCTGGTACCAAGGCCCAAAAACAGGCACATCGCACGGCACCTGGAATCCCTACGACACTCACATCCCATTGGTGTGGATGGGCTGGGGCATTCAGCCGGGAAAAACATATGCGCCGATAAGCATGACGGACATTGCACCGACAGTGGCAGCGCTTCTGCATATACAGGCACCAAATGGTAGCATCGGCAAACCGATTACAGAAATGTTATACTGGTGAAAAAATACATCTCCAAACTCCATTACCTCACGCAGGATCTCCCCGGCAGGGGCCACGTTGAACAGGTGATTGCTGCTTGCGAAGCCGGAGCAAATTGGGTTCAATACCGCTGCCTCACAAAAACTGATGATGAGCTTTTAAACGATATCCACCAGATTGCAGCCATTTGCGATGATTGGGGTGCGACGCTCATAATCACCAACCATGTGCATTTGCTTGCTAAAGCAGACGTGCAGGGTGTCCATATTGAAGATATGGATGCTGATTTTGCAAAGATCAGGGAGCAAGTCGGCGAAGATAAAACGCTTGGCGGTTCAGCTAACACCTTTGAGCAAATCAGGCGTGGTTTTGAAACCGGTGCTGTTGATTACTTCGGCTGTGGGCCATTTGCTGTCACCTTAACAAAACCGAATTCATATCCTATTCTGGGCGTTGGTGGCTACCGCGATATTGTTGCACGGACGAAGAGCGAGGACATTGATATTCCTCTACTGGCAGTCGGTGGTGTAGGGCTTAATGATGTTGATGATCTGCTTCAAACCGGCGTGTACGGCATTGCTGTTTCTGCGGCTGTGAACCTTGCTGATGATCCCGCCTCAGCAATGAGAGATTTCTACAGAAAAGTTTTCTAAAATCGGGTAATCCGCTACTTTTACGGCATGTCATCCCACCACATTGTCCGCGAAAAGCAGGAGCCTGCGCTTTTGATCGCCAGCCTGGGAAACTTCCATCCGGAGAACCTCGGGCAGTTGCTTGAGTGGAGCCCGACCGTTATCGTAACCGAGGATATTTACGAGCACGCTGATTCCATGGGGATCAAAATTGATGCAGTAATCACGTCCAATCCCGATTTCAGTTCACAGGAAAGCACACATCTCATCTTTACTGAAACTAATCCGCTCGAAGATGGGCTCAAGTACCTGGTTGGTGAGCAATATCCATCCGTCAATGTAATTGTGAAGGAGTTTGTGCTGCTTGATTACGTGCTTTTCGCCGAAAGCATTGATTTGGTGATTTATACTGACAATAAGAAGATATTCCCGGTGCGCTCCGGCTTCAGCAAGTGGCGGGCATTGGGGGAACAATTGTTTTTTCTTCAGGAAGTTGTGAGCCTGAAAACTTCCGGGCTTATCTTTTTAACCGACCACGTAGCCGAGATGGAAAAGGACGGCTTCTATTCGCTCACCTTTGATCAGCCCTTTATTTTTATTGCCGAGGAGATTTAGCCATGCTGATACGTCCTGCTACAGACCAAGATATTCCTGTAATCAGCAGGCTTGCGAATGAGATCTGGTGGCCAACTTACGGTAGCTTTATTTCGCATGAACAGATCAGCTTTATGCTGGAAAATATGTATTCCGAAGAAGCACTGCGGCGGCAGATGAAGGAGGAAGGCATTTCTTTCCTGATGGCGGAAAGGGAAGGCGAGCCGGTGGCTTTCGCCGGATTTTCAGAAACCGAGCCGGAGGTTTTTAAACTTCACAAACTCTACATTCTGCCTTCCGAGCAAGGCAAAGGAACCGGCAAAAGGTTGATTGAGCATGTTGAGGATTTAGCCCGTGCCCAGGGCGGGACCATCCTTGAGCTAAACGTAAACCGGGCGAACCCGGCTTTTGGTTTTTACAAGAAGCTTGGTTTTAGAATTTACCAGACCGTCGATATTCCGTATCACCAATTTGTGCTGAATGATTACGTAATGCGGAAAGGGCTCTAAGGTCCCCACGTGCACACCTTGCCAGCACTCCTCCTTCAGGAGGATGTCCGAAGGACAGGAGGTTATTTCCTCGGCTCCAACTTAGGTATCCTTTTCGGCGTATCTGTTCCCGCCACAATACTTCTTGAGCTCAGCGCAATTGCTTTGATGGTAGCGATGATATTGTTTACATCGAGCGTTTCAAACTCATCGTTTACGGTATGATAGAATTTATCGGTATCAATCTGATCGGTTGAGATTGTATGAGCCGGAACGCCGAGCGCTGCAAGCGTGGCATTGTCGCTGCGGTAAAAAAGGTTTTGCTGGGGGTAAGGATCGGGGTAGAACTTAAATTCCGTTCCTTCCAGGTTCTTTTGGAGTATCTGCCCAAAGTCCGAACGCTCGTATCCGGTTATGAAAGCGGAGTTCTTGCCGAATTTGGAATCCTTGCCGATCATTTCAATGTTGAACATGGCCACCACATCATCCGGATTCAATTTACTGGAAAAATATTTTGAACCATATCCGCCGCTTTCTTCGCCTGTGAAGGCAACAAAAATCAAGGTGCGTTCATTGTTATTCAGCTTCTTATAGTACCTGGCAAGAGAAATCATCGCGGTAACTCCCGACGCATCGTCATCCGCTCCGTTTGCAATCGAATCTCCATCAACAGCATCCTGAATACCCAAGTGATCGTAATGCCCTGAGAAAACCACAATCTCCTTAGCTTTTGATTTTCCGGGAATCATGCCTGCCACGTTGAAAAGCGGCAGTTTTTCGATGTTGTTGGTAAAAGTAACCCGGAAAGATTTTGGAGCAGTTTCGCTCAGCACGAAAACCACAGCGCCGCTTGTTTTAGGCTGGTTAACCACATGTCCTTCAACAATGTTTTCACGAAGACGGTTAAATGCATCGGCGTACTGCGGATTTACGTAAGCAATCACCGGCTTGTTCATAGCCATTATTTCGCGGTAGCGGGTAAAAAAGCTTTCGTCAGGCTTCACCTGCACAACCTGTACTTCAGGATCGCTGTTCCACTTTAGCCCGGGAAGATCGGTAATCACCATAACATCTTCAGGATCTACCGGATTCCCTTCCAGGATAACTTCTGTTGAAGCCGGCCTGATGCGGGTGGCTGAGAACTCCTGCCTGAAACCGGTTTCGCCGGCGAGTGGCAGCAGGCCAATACTCTTAAATTCGCTTTCTATAAACGATGCCGCTTTGTCTATCCCGGGAGTGAAAATCGCCCGGCCCTGCATATCATCGGCAGAAAGGGTGCGGATAATCCGTTCCACATCATTGTCTTTTACCAGCGCTTCCGGCTTCTGCACGGCACATCCCGCAAGTATTAAAAGCCCGAGCAGTGCGCTTCCTGATTTTTTCATGTTTGAATTATTTTACTTTGGTGTCTAGCCAATTGCTTCTGTATAACGCCATCTGCGGAGTTAATGTTCCACCAGTTTTTTCAATGGGAACTACTTCAAGCGCATTGTTTTCCTGAAGTTTTACTTTTCTGGTTTTTTCAAGCCCTTTATGCTGATAAGTGACCTCGATTTCATCGCCCGGATTATAGCCTTCCACAATAGTGCGCACGTCGGCAGCAGCCTTCAACTCTTTGCCGCCGATTTTCAATAGATAATCGCCATTGTCGATCCCTGATTCATAAGCAGGCGTTCCTTTCAATGTGTTGGAGCTTACCATAAGCCTTTCACCTTCCGGGGATAATCGTAAAGTGCCTAACGAAGCTTTGCCGGCGGAGGCTTTGCGGAGCACAAGCCCGGCAGATTTCAGAAGTTGTTCGTAATTATTCTTCTGAGTCCCGTACACGTATTTGCTGAAAAATTCACTCGCAAACTTCGTATTGGTGAGTTTTGCCAGCACGTTTTGCAGATCAGGAATGGTGTATGAGATTTCTGTTTTGCCGTGTGCTTTCCAAACTGCTCGCATATAGTCATCCAACGTAAGCTTAAATTCTGTACGCAAATGATGATCTAGAGCCAATGCAATAACAGCTCCGTAGTAATAGTAAGAGGTAAAGATATTCGCATCATTGTTTTGATCAACCGCAACTCCGGCATCAGAAAAAACAGCGTGCCGACTCATCTGTGGAGCGGAATATGCTGCTGCGCCGGGGGCATTGAGCACGTAGTTCAACATGCCTGAAAGCGTTCCGCAATAAGTATCTAAATCGCGGATGCCGGCACGTTTCAAAACGAGTTCTCCATAATACTGTGTAAAACCTTCTGCGAACCAAAGTTCATTGCTCATGTTGGAGTGTGCGAAATTGAAGGGCTCGAGAGTTTTCGGGCGGATACGCTCTACATTCCAGGAATGGAAAAACTCGTGCGAGAAGGTGCTGATCAGGCGTTTTTCATTGCCTGCAATTTTCTCGGCCGACTGTGTGATTACGGTGGAGTTGCGGTGCTCCATGCCATCGCCATTGTTGGTAGGATTTACATCATGAAGAAATACATAGCTGCCAAAATCGTAAGGAGCAAGTTCACCGAAAACCGCTTTCGCCTCTGCAGTCATTCGCCGCACTGTGCTGGCGAAAGCATCGACAGTTTCCTGAGTATCGGATGTGTGGCTTGACAATGCAAGCTGCTGAGTTTTGCCGTTGGTGTTGACGTCGCTCCACTGCTTCATTTTATAATCCGACAACTCAATAGGGCTGTCCATAAAATACTGAAAGCTAGGCGCTGTGAAAACGCCTGTTGGTCCGGATGGCTTGAGCTGGGTGGCTACTTTCCAGCCATATTTATCTGTGTCGTTTATTTTAAGTTGGATGGGTCGAGCATCCATTCCAACAGCCCACATAAAAGTTGCGGGCATGTTCATATGTGCGTGAGTTTCGTCTATGGCGAGGTAGGTGCCGTCAACGTAGTTTCCAAAAATGGTGTAAGTTACTTTTACAGAGCCATCGTGCTTGGCAATTTTGTAAACATCGCCTTCGGTTTGCTCCACCTGAAGTTCTTTTCCTTTTGAATCGAAAGCTTTCACGCTGTACACGTTTTTGCCAAACTCATGGGTTGCATAGCGGCCCGGAGAGGAGCGGCTCATGCGTACGGTAAGCGCACCGGCTGGCACCTGGGGAACCAGCAAGCTAACTTCGGCCTCGTGGTGAACAGCATTAGGAAACGAAATTTCGTACTGGATGGTGGTTTGCGCCACTGAGAATAGCGCAGAGGCTATCAGTGAAAAGATGGAAAGCAAAGTTTTCATATCAGGAAAGTGATGGTGTGAAAGTAAGGTATAAATTGATTTAACTCAAATGGAACTTCCTACTTTGGGATTCAGAACAGCACCAAAACAAAAAAAGCCCTTGCTTATTTGCAAGGGCTTTTACTTTGAAGGCTACTTATTGCCTATTCTCATTTCTGTTGCGGCCATTCCAATCGTTGTCACGATCATCATCGTCACGATCTTTATCGTGCTTCTTAGATTTCGAATCTCTATCGTATTTTCCGTTCCTGTCGTAATCACCGGAGCCGTAATTGCCATTCCCCTCTACTTTCTTCCGTTGTCCCGGAGGCATGCCGTGTGGGTGTTTGCCAGCCCAGCCGGGTTGCTTCTGACCATTGTCATATTGTCCGTTTTGATTGTACTGGCTTCCATTATGGTAAATTTTCAACCTGTCGGTTACTACTTCATAATGGCCTGGAACTGTCTTCTTGCCGAAAAGAGTTGACTTCTCGTAAGTATCAATCCATACCCGCTTCTCAACAGTTTGCCAATGATACTGTCCACCCTGGTCGGTATAAACGTTCGGATCATCTGTACGGCTTATAATTTGCTCACGCTGATTTGAGTTGTTCCGGGTTGAGTAAGTTCCGTTCTCATTTCTGGAACTGTTATACTGCGCACTCGCTGTGTTAGCTATTAATGCTGCAAAAAGAGCTAACATTGTTAATTTCACTTTCACGTTATATCATAGAATTCCGTGCTTCATTGCACTTATGATATAAACTGTTGCAAAAGCAAATTATTGCAGAATATTAATCTAAAATACAGGTAGGGGAAGAACTATTTGTCGGCAATCGGCAGGCTCACACAAAAAACAGAGCCCTTGCCAAGCTCACTTTGGACTATAATATTTCCGTTGTGGGCTTCGATAATTTGCTTGCTGAGGTATAAGCCAAGGCCTAGCCCCTGATAGTGGCCGCTGATTTTGCCCGAGCGATAAAAACGGCTGAAAAGGTTGGCAGCATCTTTTTCGTCAATGCCTATTCCGGAGTCCTTTACAACAATATAAACTTCTTTGTTATCCTGATAACACCTTACCTCAATCTCAGCAGAGGAGTATTTAAGAGCATTTTGCACCAGGTTGTTGATCACCTGCTCCAGCCTCACTTCGTCGGCTTGAACAAGTGCATCGCTTGTGTTTGAGAAGGAGATAATCCGCCCCGGATTGCTGTCCTGCAAGCCTTTCACCACATCCTCTGCTACTGCGCTTGCCGATATCGCTGTTTTGTTGAAATTCAACTGGCCTGCACTTGCTTTCGAAACGTCAAGCAAATCTGTAATCAAACGTTCCAGCCGGTTCACGTTTTTGAGCACTTTCTCCAGGAACGGTGTTGCTGAAGATCCCTCCTTGCTCAAGCTTGACCTCATAACCTGCATATAAGCTTTGATGCTCGTGATGGGAGTTTTTAACTCGTGACTGGCAATGTTTAGGAACTCGTCCTTATAGTCATTAAGCTGCCTTAGATATTGTTCGGTGTTATGTGATGCTTTCAGCTCAATGAGTGAGTTTTGCAACTGGATCTGCAAGGTTTTAACCGACGTAATATCGTGGAAATTGATAAAGACTTCCGCTCCAATCTTTTTGGCCATCACATCAAACCAGATCATAGTCCCGTTTAGGGCATATTCAGATTCAAAATGGAGCTCATGCCCGCTTTCAGCTACATAACTATATTTTTCGAAAACGCCATTCTCTTTGAGTGAAGGAAAATATTTGTTGTGCGATTTGCCGGTAAGGTCTTCGGCTTTTTGGTGGAGGTACGAGGCTACTTTCTCGTTTACAGCCTTAAACGTAAAATCTACGATTTTGCCATCTTTAATTACCGGATTAAGTAAAACGATGCCTGTAGCCGAGCTGTTGATCAAGGTTTGGAGATATGTTGCAGCTTGCTCTATGGCAAGTTTGTTTTGTTTGCTTTCCGTAACATCAGAAAACTGCGTTACAAGACCGTTCTCACCAAGCTTAACTGATGAAATGCTATACCAGGCATTCAAGCCATCTGCCTGATAAAGTACTTCTTCCTGATAAGGCTCGCCAGTTTCTATTACTTTACAGAAGTTCTTGAATAAGCCATTTCGCTTAGCTGTCGGCCACCTTTCTAAATAGCTTTTGCTCACACCATCATCAGTATGTAGCCCCAGCAACTCGGAATATCGTTTATTCACCTTAGTAGTTTCCAGGTCAATAATCTTGCCTGTGCCGTTTCTGATTGCGGTGTAAACTGCAACGCCACTCATAGACGAGTTCAAAACGCTGTCTAAAAACTCATTATGTTGTTTTAATCTTGTTTCTGAATCTTTTCTGATTGTGATGTCGCCGAAAGTTACCACGATCTTTCGGTCGCCGATTGAAGCTGCCGAGATGTTGAACCAGCGTTTAATATCATCGTAATAAACTTCAAAAACTCCCCTGTTCCCGTTAATCGCTTCGTTTATGCACTTGAAGAATTCGTGTTCATTGTGGCGCTTTGAAACAGAAGTCAGCGTTTTGCCAAGCACTTCCTCCGGGTTAAGGCCTACGACACCGCTAAATGCCTCATTTATTCGCAGAAATTTTAAGTCCACAATCTTACCCGAGCCGTCATGGATTGTTTCAGCAGCATAAACAGCACTTAAAGAACTATTGAAAATAGCATCCAGCTCATTTGCTTTTTGCGATGACAAAAGTTCAAGTTTTTTAGTTTGAGATATATCTACTGCATTGAACAGAAAACCATCTTCATGTTTGCTAAGGTTATAAGCAACCCAGGCGTTACGCTTCGTAGAATAGTGTTCAAATTCCAGTGGTTCTCCAGTTTCGACGGTTTTTACAGCTGCTCTGAAAAAAGCACCTCCATCACGGTCCTGTGTCAGTTGCTTTACTGTGCATCTCTTAAGTTCATCGGATTCAATCGCAAAAAGATCGGCTGTTTTCTTATTGATCCGTTTTGGCTTAAAATCAATTATGCTATTCATCTCATCCCGGATAGCTTCATAATGCCCGATGCCGGTGGTGGAATTATCAAGGATGCCATTAATAAGCCGGATATGTTGTAACCTTTCAAGTTCCGACTTTACTTCAGGTGTTCGGTTCTGAGTCACACTTATCACCCCATCAAGCACCTTGCTCCGCACAACTTCCATGTAACTGTCCAGCTTCTCATTGAAGTAGGTGTGCGCATGCTGCTCGCCGGTTTCCCAAACCTGTTTGCAGTGGCTGAAGATTATATTAAGAGACGTTTCGTCTACCAGCTTGGTGCCTACTAAACGTGAGCCAATAATATCCGCTCTGGATGCTTTCAAAAACTTACTGGCAACTTCGTTGCAGTATATTATCTCAAAATCAACGAGATCTCTGCCGCGGCTTCCGCCAAAAATGGGCTTAGACCAAACCACAGACACGGGGATGGAATCGTAAAGTTCAGATATTAGTAGATTTTCAGAGCCTGATGTAGACATATATGCTACGTTACAAATATTCTTGCTTTACGTGCAATAGCAAGAATAGAATTATACGTGGATTGTTTGTTTGCGGATTGTTAATCCCAGGGATAATCTTCAAGTTCCCGGGCAGAGCTGCGGGTAATAATCTTTTTCTGCTTACTGATCTCGGCATCTACTTTTGTATCCTGCACGCCATCTGTAACAGCGATGTCGTAATCTTTGGATTTATAGGAGCCATGAATGGCTGATTCCTCGCTGTTCTGCAGTGCGAAATCATACGGGCCGCTGTTGCTCATTAACTTCACAAAAACAGGCAGGCACTCAAAGAGGATAAACAGCATGCCGATAAACGAAATTGCCAGATACGTGTCAAGGTCGCGGGTGCCATCTGCTTTAAACGAAAGCTGGCCAAGTGCCCAGTTTCGGTCAGCAAAACCTGCTACGTTGCTCAGGCTGTCCAGTTGTTTGCCACTAAACATCCGCTCCGTTGCTAAGCCATCCATGTCCTTGCGCCGGTTAATGAACTCGTCCATTTTGCCAAGCTCGGCACGCACCAACTGCAGCCGCTCTTCCTTTTGTGACAGCACTGCGGCTTTTTGTTTTGCGTAAGTGCCATATCCGTTTACTCCTGAAGTTTGGTTCGTTTTATCGCCGAATACTTCCTGGTTGAGCACAAAGCGGGAGTGGTTGATATCTTTCACAAGTGAATCCTGCTCGGCTTTAAGCTCCTTCATTTTGCCAAGCTCTAAGGTGTATTTCCTGGCAAAAGTGTTGTTCAGTGTATCAATTTTGGAGCGTTGGCCATTCAGGTAACTGGTTTTCAATTTCGCCCGTATCTCCTTGTCGAAAATCTTTAGCTCCAGCGGGCGGGAAATAACCAAGCCAATCATAATAGCCAGCAGGATACGCGGGGTTGCCTGCATAATCTGCTTGTTGGTACTTCCGCTTTTGGAGATGCTGGAGACGATGTAGCGGTCCATGTTAAAGATGGCCAATCCCCAGATCAGCCCAAACACTACGGCAAAAGCAACGGCTGCGGGGCTCCCTGAAAACACGAAGTACATCGCGTATCCGCCGGATAGGCTGGCGAAAAGGGCAGTAAAGAATATAGTTGCACCAATACCCACGAACTTGTTATGTTCGGTTGGATATTTTCTTAAAGTATCAACGTGGGCTCCGGAACAAAACCAGAAAAAATCAGTTACCCTTTTCATATTTACCTATAAACGCCTGTGGACTTGACTTGTTACAGCTTTAATCAATTATTTGCTGTTGTTTGATTTTGTCTATCTTTGATTTAAATACCAAGTTAATGAAAGAAGTAACCGTAGAAGAACTGAAAGAGAAAATGGATAACAATGAAGACTTTCAGTTGATTGACGTGCGTGAGCCGTTTGAATACGAGATGTCTAACCTTGGCGGGGAGAATATTCCGCTCGCCGGGATTGTTATTGAAGCTGCCAAGATTTCCAAGGATAAACCTGTTATCATTCAGTGCCGCAGCGGTGCCCGGAGCGCTGCCGCGATCATGCAACTTGAGCAGAAATTTGGTTTCGATAATCTGTATAATCTAAAAGGCGGAATATTAGCCTGGGCAGCAGAGATTGAGCCTGATATGCAGGTTTATTAATGGTTAAAAAGTTCCTTCTCAATATATTCTACAACATTGCTATTATTATGCTGGTGTTGAGTGGCATCTGGGCATATAATAACAAGCACTTTCTTTTCATTATTCCGATAGCCGCAGCGATTGGGCTTTTTATCTTCCTTAAAGTTAGGTTAGTGAAGGAGATAAAAACGTTGACGCGGAAGAAGTAGTTTGTGCTGTCATGCTGAACTGAGTTGAAGCATGTTAGCGAAATTATTCATTGGCTAAGCCTTCGACTCCGCTCAGGCTGACACGCGTTTGTAAACAGGCTTAAAGAAATTCACATACACGCTCGCTACTATGGCCAGTCCGAAGCTTATCCCTGTGATGTAGTCAATCAGCAAAGCCGAAATATTCTCCCCGGTTAGCCCGTCTGCAGCATACTTGATGAAAGAAGCCGGAAGCTTGGTTTCACCTAATCTTTCCTTTACCTGCCAGTGCCAGTCGGTTAGCGGGCAATAGCCGATGCCGTACCAAATTCCCAGCAGCAGCCAGCAGGCAAGGGTGATCCCCGCTCCGATCAGATGCAGCTTTCTGGTGCTTTTCCGTATCCAGCCCAGCAGGTTAAAACCAATTACCAACAGGTGCGCAAGCGTGAGCAGAATGTTGAGAAACTGTAGCATCTATTTCTTCAGTCCGAGCCCCGGCAAATCGCTCAACACCCATTTCCCATCTTTGAACTCAGGATCTTTGAACGGGTTGTTGCGGGTAAGGAAAGGGCCGTCGAGGTCTGCCCAATCGCACAGAGGAGCCAACGCTGCGCCAGCCAGAGTGCCGATGCTCGTCTCGCTCATACAGCCAATCAGCACGCTCATCCCAAGCTCCTTTGCCTTCCTGATCATCTTATAACCCTCGTGCATCCCGGCACTCTTCATTAGTTTCATGTTGATGCCGTGGTAAACGCCTTTGGCTTTTTCTACATCAGCAAGCCGTTGAACAGATTCATCGCCAATGATCGGAATCGGGCTGCGCTCCGTTATCCAGGCATTATCATCAATGTTCTCCTTCGCCATTGGCTGTTCTATCAATACCACTCCCTGTTCTTGAAGCCAGAAAACCATGTCGAGCCCTGCTTCGCGATCTGCCCAGCCCTGATTGGCATCCACATAAAGAGGTTTATCGCTCACGCTGCGAATGGTATTGATGAGCTCTTTGTCGGTATCGCGGCCAAGCTTCACCTTTATAACTTTACAAGGCCCAGCCTCCTTCACCTTTTTAAGCACCACTTCAGGCGTGTCGATTCCGATTGTGATCGAAGTGACGGGCATCTTAGTTTGTTCTGCACCAAAATACTCAAAGCAGGGCTTATTATCCAGTTTCCCCTGAAGGTCATGAAGGGCAATGTCTACTGCAGCCTTTATGTTCGGGTTGCCTGCGGCGATAGAATCCAGGTAAGCAATGATCTCATCGTAATCAAAAGGAAGTTTTGCCCAGCTCAGGTCAAGTTTCGCCATGAAAGCCGAAGCCGTTTCGATGTTCTCGCCCATGTACGGCACCATCGACGCTTCGCCATGGCCGGTACAGCCCTCGTACGATATTTCCACCAGCATGATCGGTGTGGAGGTGCGGGAGAATTTTGCTATTGTGAACGGGTGCCTTAGCTCCAGCTCATAAGGTGTGGCAGTTATCTTCATGGTATTGCTAAATAACGAAATGTTGAGCCAAAAAAAGGTATTTCGCTGTACATTTACGGCTTATGGCGGTGCAACTATTCAATCCGTTTGAGCGGCTTACTTTTAATGATAAAACCTGTTTCCTAAGTGGTGAGGAAGCTCTTGCGGGCGAGAAGCTGACTGTCTTTCCTGAATGGATATTGGAGAGGTTTGAACTGCACGATAAGTCTTTTAAACTACTTGATGAAAGCATCATCACTTATCGGGATATAAAAGTGCCTTGCTCTGCCAACACGCTGCTCACCCTGAGCAAACTGGAAAATGAAATAAAGGATGCGTTTACATCCGGTTACGATGCTGTTAAGGCTTTGAATGAAATCAGGCTTTTTCAGTGGCTTGCCAAAATGGTGTACGGCATGATTTACTACGAGACCACTGTGGGCATCAGGCAACAGGCAATGGCAGGCGAGCGGCTCTCCTTTTCACAGTCGCTGCTTCACAAGTTTGGCAATTTTCATCTGATGCTGCAGTCGCTTATACGGCCTATGGCGTTTGACGGCGCTTTGCCGTGGACAATCTGCATCTTTCCTGTTAAGAATGAACCGCAAACGTTCAGCTATCGCGATGAGATCAATACACTTATTTGTTCTTTGCGGATGAATGATTTCGGGATAATTGCCTGCCTTCAGGACAATGGAGCAAATGGACGTTATCATAAGGAGGTGCTGGATCAGGCTGCGGGCAGGGAGCTGTCGCCAATACAATTCGAAGAGCTTTGTGGGCGATTTTTTTATTCGGCCTATTTATTCAACCGCCTGCCCGAATACACCATTCTCCCCACTTCCGAAACCGTTTTTATCGAGGCAATGCCTTTACGCGGCATCAGCAACAAGCCCTTGTTCGACGACTGGATGGAAAAAACCTACGCTAAAGTTCTCGAGAATTTCTGGAAGCCCTGGGATATCCAATACTTTGAGATCATAAAAAATCCAGAAAAGGCAATGAGCTTTCTGGATACAGATTCGAGCAACACAGCCCTATAGCCGAGCCCTTTTTATCGCCTCATGTCTCTCGTAGGGCATCGTGTTAGAGTTCGGCGGCTATCGTACTTGTTGTTTTAACGCCCTGCTACCAGCTTCAAATAATTTTTCATTTTCTTAAAACCCAATGGGCAAGTTTGGGTTAGAACAATGTGCGTAGCCACTTTTTGCAATAGTGCGTATTCGGCTAATGATAGATTATGAAACACGTTATACCTTACACCATCAAAAGAACACTTTTAGAAGAACGAAATGCTGCCCGTAACCGCTTCCGCAAAATGGGCCATATGCTCCATATAGCTGTAGGCTTTGCCGCATTTCTTTGGGAATCTCTAAATTTTAAAGCTTAAAATCCCACTGTCAGTTAGTGGATTCTGATACGGTTTGTACCCACTGGCCGTCTTTGAATTGGTCCCAGTTTTCTTCAGCCTCTTTAGATAGCTCTAATATCTGCTTAGGGTCGTAGATTATTATCTCGGGTTTGCCGATATTCTTCACAAGCTTTCCCGTTACCAAAATCTTCTTGCCTTTAAAATGATCTTCAGGGCTGTACGTAAATTTTTCTTTAGCCGCTGGCGGGATGAATAATACCAGGAGTTGTTTAGGATACGGGGCACCCAGGTTCAGCAAAGTCATCCCATTTTTAAAAACTTTTGAGCTATACACCTTCGCCAAAACCGCCACCGAGTCGCCGATGTGATTGGGGGCTGTTAAAGCCGAAATCTTGATCTGGCTATATGCGTTACTACAAAATACACCTAGTGCAAACAACAAGAAAAGCTTTTTCATATCCCACGTGTTAGTTCCCGGCTTGCCATACAAGCCCTAATTACTAACCAAATAGAAAATGAAGTTGTTTACAGAACATTTACATTCTTTTTCTAAGCTTTTCCGAGCAATCTAAGTACAAATTTCTCGCGACTTTCTCCATCTCTCATGTCTAAACTGAAGCTTCTATATTGGAATAAATTCGCTCTTGGATCTAATGTTTGTAAAGGCAGCGCTTGCGGTTTAGCCGGTAATGTATGCACAAATCAAAAGTATAGCAATAAAGCAATTCTTCTTTAGTTTTAACAATTAACTTAACTTGCTCGGTATTTATCCGCTTTTTGGCTTGTAGTTTAACTCAAAAGAATGAAATTAATTTATTATTTATCCATAGTAGCTATGGCAACAGTTTCCGGTTCGGCTATTGGCCAGGTGACTAAATCATCGTGGAACAGTTCTAACCCGTTCTATCAAACCAGCACACTGCACATGCATGCGCCGGCTTTCGACAAGATTAAAAACGGCGATTTTAAACCAGCGATGGAAGAGGGCATCCGCCAGCAGCAGCGGGAGATCACGGCTATCGTGAACAATCCCGCTGCTCCAACCTTTGAAAATACCTTGGTTGCGATGGAAAAAAGCGGACAATTGCTTGATCGGGTCGAATCAGTTTTGAATGTTTTGACAGGTGCCTACACCAATGCTGAATTGCAGAAAGTAGAAGAGGATATGTCGCCCGCACTGGCGGCAAACAGCGATGCCATTTATCTTAACTCAAAGCTGTTCAAACGAGTCGAGGCAGTTTACAACAATCGCAATAAGCTGAAAGACGCTGAATCTAAACGCTTAGCTGAGTACTACTACGAGAACTTTGTACGGGCAGGTGCCAAGCTTTCTGAAGCCAACAAGGTTGTCATGAAAAAGCTGAATGCTGAAGAGGCTACGCTTCGGACCAAATTTGGCAGCCAGTTGTTAGCAGCTAATAAAGCAGGTGCAGTGGTTCTGAACGATAAATCAGAATTAGCGGGATTAAGCGAAGCTGCTATCGCCGCTGCGGCACAGAACGCGAAAGCCGCTGGCATGGACGGCAAGTACCTGATTACTTTGCAAAACACCACGCAGCAGCCGGAACTTGCTTCGCTGACAAACCGGGCAACACGGCAAAAGCTGTACGAAGCGTCAATCAATCGCACCGAGAGAAATGATGCCAATGACACTCGGGCAACTATCTCCCGCCTGGCTCAAATCCGGGCTCAAAAAGCAAATTTGCTTGGCTTTAAAAATTATGCTGCGTGGAAGTTGCAGAATCAAATGGCTAAAACTCCAGAGACAGTGGAGACGTTTTTAGGGAAGCTTACCCCGGCTGCCACGGCGAGAGCTAAGCAGGAAGCGGCCGAGATACAGGCAATGATCGATCAGCAGAATGGGGGCTTTAAGCTGCAGCCATGGGACTGGAATTTTTACTCTGAGCAGGTTCGCAAAGCTAAATATGCCATTGATGAAAGTCAGATCAAACCCTATTTGGAAATTAATACAGTTTTGGAGAAGGGCGTTTTTTATGCCGCCAATCTGCTTTATGGATTGACTTTTAAAGAACGCAAAGACTTGCCGGTTTATCAGGAAGATGTGCGGGTTTTTGATGTGTTCGATAAGGATGGAAAGCAGCTTGCTTTGTTCTATGCAGACTATTTTAAACGCGATAACAAGCGTGGCGGTGCATGGATGAGCAATATGGTGGGTCAGTCAAAACTGCTCGGCACTAAGCCTGTGATCTACAACGTGTGTAATTTCACTAAGCCAGCGCCTGGCCAGCCTGCGCTGATCAGCTCATCTGATATGACGACTATGTTCCATGAGTTTGGTCATGCGCTGCATGGCATGTTCGCAAGCCAGCAGTACCCAAGCCTCTCAGGAACTGCAACAGCCCGCGATTTTGTGGAGTTCCCATCGCAGTTTAACGAGCATTGGGCAATGGATCCGAAGGTGCTGAATAACTACGCAAAACATTATAAAACCGGTGAGCCCATGCCGCAGGAGTTGATAGACAAAATCAAAAAAGCATCCACATTCAATGAAGGTTATGCCTTTACAGAAGTGCTGGCTGCTCATAATCTCGACTTGCAGTGGCATAGCCTTCCGGCAAATGCGCCGCTCCAGGATGTAGACAAATTCGAAGCTGATGCGCTACACAAAACCGGGCTCGACCTGCCACAAGTTCCACCACGATACCGCTCTTCTTACTTCAACCACATATGGAACAGCGGATACTCGGCTGGCTACTATGCATATTCGTGGACAGAGATGCTTGCGCACGATGCATATGCCTGGTTCGAGGAACATGGTGGGCTTACACGTGAAAATGGCCAACGCTTCCGCGATATGATCTTGTCGCGAGGCAATACTATTGAGCTTGGAAAAATGTATCGCGATTTCAGAGGGCATGATCCGGAGATCAGGCCTTTGCTGAAGGCAAGAGGATTAGAATAAAGGTAAATTTGAATTTTACAGTGAAGCCGGATCAGTGCCGGCTTCTTCTTTAAGCTATGCAATTAGCTTGAAGATCGCGGAACGTAAATTAAGAAATCTACGTAACAGCATAGCACATCTATAATTCGATGCCTTTTATCAAAAAGTCCATTACAGAGTTTGCACTTGTGAAGTGTGTTTGCCTATCTTAACACATTAATTAAACCTCACGAACAGAATTCAGTCTACAGATTACAAAAGTGCATACCACATTGCAATCTCTAATTACACAGTGTATGAAGCCAACATTACCAAAAAACTCTCTTCAACTTAGACACAACTTATATCACAATTTGCATTCAGCATCGCAAGGAATCCGCTATGGATTGCATATTGTGAATATTTTTGGCGGCTTTATTATTTTCCTTTGGAAGGTACTAACCTTTAAGGCATAAAAAAGCCCCTGCAAAGCAGAGGCTGAATTAGTGTAAAGGCTTTTATCGTAACCCGATGCTGGTTTTCCCCATGGTATATCCATCTGCATACAGTACAACCGTATAAGTACCTTTCTGGAATTTGTTAGGGTTTGCCCATTCAATGTTGTACACCTTGCTGTCATTTGAAAAATCGATCGATGTTTTGTATGAATACTGAAGATCTTCGCCATCAGCGTTAAACATCGCGTTGTTATCGGAAGTTACCAGGTTCCCGCTCGGGTCTATCACCCGAACATAAATGTCATGCATTCCTTTTTGAGCAACTGGGTTGTCCGCGATGTTAAAGCTGATACGTAGTTTTTCTGCCGTGCTCGCACGGGTAACGTCCGTTTCTTTTCCGCTATTCCTCACACGCAAAGGGGTGATCCCAATAGTGCCAACTTTTAATGCTGAAGCTATTTTAACTTTAGAATTCAGTTCTGTATTCTGGCTTTCGAGTTGGCTTGCCTTCGCTGTGACGTCACTGACGGTGCTCTTCAAGCTGTCACGCTCAAGCGTAAGGGATGCATTTTTCTTCTGCAACACCTCAATGTCGTCGGTGTATTTGGTAACGAAGTACCGAAGTTGTTTGATGTCTTCCTGTGCTCTGGCAAGCTGGCCTTGTGTAAGTTTTCCGGCTTTCAGCTGCACGCGAAGTTCTTCTATCTTTTTGCGAGCCAGTTCCTGATCACTTTTCATGGCGGCAGTGAGCTGGATATTTGAAGCATTTGATTTATCGAGCTCTGCCTCGATTTTATCAATCTCAGTTTCCATGCTGCTCTTTTGGTCAACCATGGAATCGCTAAGAGATACGATGCGTTCATTGGCACTTTTATCCTTGAAAAACAAGTAGGCGTTGGTGCCAAGCAGTGCCAGAATTACAACTATAAGGAAGTATATTTTATTGGAATCTTTTTTCCTGGCTGTAGTGTTGGGGTTGGGTTCCATGGTTCTGAGCGCTAATATTCGACAATTCTAAAAACTTTAGAGGTATCTTCCTATCGTTTGTAAACAAATATAAAACATTCTGTTTGCTGCCTGCTTATACCAACGCAATAATTGAAACGCAAGTATTCACGCTGAGGCAGCCGGCTATTTGTAAAAATCCTGCGAGCCTTACAAGCAATGTTTATCTTTGGCGTTGAGGATGAAAAACACTGCCATGTTAAAAACCGCCTACACTCTGGTATTTATTCTGATGATTTTGGTGCTGTCTCCAGGGCACGTATGTTGTCAAACACCGGCATCAGCTCCCATCATTTCAACAGAGCATGTGGCAGACCTGACACATAAGCGTGAGTTTAGAGGCGTATGGGTTGCCACGGTAGCTAATATTGACTGGCCATTGAAACCGGGCTTGTCCACAGAAGTGCAAAAGGCACAATTGATCAAGCTTCTCGACGAACATCAGAAGACGGGCATCAATGCCATTATGTTCCAAATTCGCCCTGTTACTGATGCCTATTACTCCAGAGGCCAGGAATTATGGAGCCGTTACTTGACTGGCAAGCAGGGCCTGGCGCCCGATCCTTTTTATGATCCTCTTGATTTTGCCATCGCCGAAGCTCATAAGCGTGGCATGGAACTTCACGCCTGGTTTAATCCATATCGGGCAACCATGAACGCAAATGAGGCCAACACCAGCCCTAAGCATATTACCCGCACACATCCAAGCTGGTTTTTCACTTATGGTGGGATGAAGGTATTCAATCCGGGCATACCAGAAGTAAGGAAGTATATAGTTGGCGTTATCATGAATGTGGTGCGCAACTACGACATAGACGGCGTCCACTTCGACGATTATTTCTATCCTTATAAAATTGAGGGGATCAACATTCCTGATGAGTCAACCTATAGATTGTACGGGGCGGGATATTCGAATATCAAGGATTGGCGCAGGCAGAATGTAGACACGCTAATCCATACTTTGTCTGACAGTATTCACGCTGCCAAGTATTTCATGAAGTTCGGCATCAGTCCTTTCGGGATTTGGAAAAACATCAAGCAAGATCCCGAAGGCTCTAAAACTGATGGCGGATCATCCTACCTTGAACTTTATGCCGACTCACGCAAGTGGGTGCAAAAAGGCTGGATAGATTATGTGAATCCACAGATTTACTGGCCATTTCAGCACCGGCTTGCACCGTTTGAGAACCTGCTGGAATGGTGGGGCAATAATGCATATGAACGGCACTTGTACATCGGCCAGGCGGTTTACCGGGCTGCGGAGAACAGCCAGGGGTTCCGGGAACGCAACCAAATACCTCGACAGGTGCGGGCATTGCGGGAAAATCCGAATGTACAGGGAAGCGTATATTTTAGTTCGAAGTCACTTACCGATAATCTCGGTGGCGTTCAGGACTCTTTGAGATACGATTTGTATAAAAACAAAGCTTTGCCACCCCAAATGCCATGGCTTGACGCTATTCCTCCACATCAGCCAGCCAGCCTTTCTGCCAGGGTGAATGCATCTAAGAAGGTAGTACTCACCTGGGCACTTCCAACTGCAGCAACGGACGGGGAGCGGGCTTACGGGTACGTAGTTTACAGGTTTAACGAAGGCGAAGAGGTGAACGTGAATAATTCGCAAAATATTCTGAAAATACTCTTCGACGGAAAAGAAACCACGTTTACAGATGAGTCTGTGCGGCCGGGAGTTCGTTATACCTATGCGGTAACGGCCATCGATCGGTTAAAAAATGAAAGTTTGAAATCGCCGCTGGCGGTTATAGAAATAAAGTAATTGTATATTTTGGCTTAACTATTCATTACAGCTCCGCCATTAATGTCAATTACCTGTCCTGTTATTGATTTTTGTCTAAGAAGATAAGAGATCAATTCGGAGATTTCTTCAGGCTGGCTCATTTTGCGAAGAGGCACGCTTTGCATCGCGATGTCGTAAAATTCATCTTTGGTAATCCCGATGCCATCGGCGATTCCCTGCAAACCTTCCTGCGACATTTCGGTGTCTACCCAACCCGGGCAAACGGCATTGACCAGGATATTTTCCGGAGCAAATTGTACAGCCCACGAACGCATAAGCCCAAGCAACCCGGCTTTGCTCGCACAATACGCTGAATAATTAGCCACTCCTAAACGTGCGAGCACTGATGATGTCATCACGACTTGCTTAAACGGAGCTGTCGACGAGCGTAGATTCGGCAGAAAAGCATTCACAAAGTTATAAGTACCTGTTAGATTAGTAGAAATGATGTCATTCCACCTGTCATTGTCGCCCCAGTAATTCTCTCCGCCAATTCCGGCATTGGCAATCAGCCCGTCAACAGGCAATCCGGTGAGAGCATTGGCAGCAGTTTCCAGATTTTCGGCAGAACGGATATCGGCAGCCAGGACAATGTGATTGCCTTCGATTTCAGAGACAGCTGTTTTGAGTTTAGCCTCATCGCGGCCAATCAAGATGCATTGCGCTCCTTCTGTTGCAAGTTGCTTTACGATGGCTTTCCCGATTCCGCTGCCAGCCCCGCTTACGATATAGGTTTTCATAAATTGTTAAAGAAACGGTTGCCTATTTTGTTTGTTCGATTACCACACCCGGCAAAGCAAGCCTTTCAAATATTCTCCTTCCGGGAAGGACGCCCGCACCGGATGATCTTTTCCTTGTGAAAACTGCTGAATAAATTGAACTTCTTTGCCTGCATCCAGCGCAGCCCAGGCAAGAATTTGCTTGAACAATGCAATGTCTACAGCTCCCGAACACGAGTATGTCGCCAACAATCCACCATCATTCAATAAGCCCATAGCAAGCCTGTTCAGGTCTTTGTATGCACGCGATGCTTTGTCTAAAGCCGAACGGGAAGGGGCGTACTTCGGTGGATCCAATACTATAATGTCGAACTTCTCGCCGTCTTCACGAAACTTGCGCAATTGTTTATTTACATCAGATTGTATGGCACTGTGAGCGGAAGAGTCTAGCTTGTTGAGGCTGATGTTCTGATTAAGTGTTTCGAGCGCCAGGGCAGAACTGTCGAGGCTTATTGCTTCGGTTGCGCCGATTTTAAGGGCATTGAGCGTGAAGCCACCAGAGTAGCAAAAGCAGTCCAGGATCTTTTTCCCTTTTGCATGTTCTGCAACAATGCGGCGGTTGTCCCGCTGATCACAGTAAAAGCCAGATTTCTGCCCTTCGGCGATGTTGACGTTGTAAAGAATGCCGTTTTCTTTCACGGTTACAAATTCAGGCGGGTCAATGCCAAGCAGTTTTCCGAAAGAGGGCTGCAGGCCTTCGTGTGCCCGGGCTGAGGCATCGCTACGATCAAATATCCCGGCAGGTTTTAAGATGCTGTTCATTTCGTCCAACAAAATGTCTTTCACCTTCTCAATTCCCGCTGATAAAATTTGTACAGAAACGAAGTCGGCGTATTTATCAGCAATCAGGCCCGGAAGATAATCGGCTTCGCTGAAGATCAAACGGCAGGTGTCAGTCTCGCCTGAAGCAAGTAGTTCCCGGCGTGCTGCAAGAGATTTGCGCACTCGGTTCCGCCACCATTCTTCAGTTATTTCAACCTCCGGCATCCACTCAAGCAAGCGCACGGCTACCCGCGACTGCCCGTTAAAAAAGCCATATGCGAGAAAATCTCCATTAAAGTCGGTCACCTGAACGATATCGCCATTAGCTGGTTTTCCTTTAATCTGCTCAACAGCTCCTGA
This sequence comes from Sphingobacteriaceae bacterium, assembly GCA_029266635.1. Lineage (GTDB taxonomy): Bacteria > Bacteroidota > Bacteroidia > Sphingobacteriales > Sphingobacteriaceae > JAQSWM01. The sequence goes on from JAQSWM010000005.1 coordinate 326,122, forward strand.
GAATACCCACGGATGCAACTGCCGTACCGCTTTGTCTTTGCCTTTCTTTAGTTTAACCGAATACATGAGGCAAAGGTACTCTTTGGCAATAACAACATATATTTGGTGTATGAGAAAAAATCCCGCCCTTTTGTTGCTGCCCGTGTTTGTGTTGGGTTATGTGCTCTGTAAATTTTATTTCAAGGTAGCTGGAGGGTTGCAAATTATGCTTTTGGGAGCTATAGCGATGTGCGTGATATTTGCGGTGGGAAGTTACTTTCAAAAGAGAAGGTGAGTGATGAGATATTTCGCAGTCGTTATTCTGCTGTTGTTATCAGGGTGCAGCAAAAAGGAGAGTTCTGTCACCGCCTCTGAACTGATAGCGGTTTTTGACGCAGCTGAGAATGGCAGTGACTATCAAACGCTGCTTACGGATATGGGCTATAAGCCTTTGAAAAGTAAAAGCGTTCAAAATTTTTATAAGCCGTCCGAATCCTATTCCGATGGTGGAACTGTTGTGACGCTGTACAAAGAAGGAGGTCGATCGGGAACATTGAGTATCAGGACAGAATCATTAGAAACGTATAAAAGAGTGTTGAAGCAGCTCATGCATTTTAAAAAATCCCTTCGGCTATCCACAGACGAACGCAGATATTTGCTTCAACATTTCTACTCGATTAGCATATCAAATAAACACCGCGTGTATTAGATTTATGGTTCGGAAAAATGCTATAAAATAGAAAAACTCGGTGATGGGCACCGAGCTTTTCAAACTAACCAATTATAAACCTAAATTAAAGGTGCTGTAGGGGAAGGAATCTCTAAAAGCGCCTTGGTTAGCTTGAAAGCCTCATTTCAACGATTCATTTTTCGAACTTGTGTTCCAAAAGTGAACCAAAAAGTGAACCAATCGCTGATTCACATTAATAAATAGGGTTATATCAACCCTTCATCTGCAAAACTATAATAACCCTCCCGGGATATTATAATATGTTCTATGACATTTATATCTAACAATTTACCTCCTTCCTTCATCTTACTTGTTAAACTAATATCAGCATTACTAGGTTGTAAATTCCCACTTGGATGGTTATGCACTAAGATAACGCTACTTGCTACAGCTTTCAATGCAGCTGCAAAAACTAATTTCGGATCAACCACTGTATAGTTGATTCCTCCTGAACTAATTGGCACTATCCCTAAAACCCTACTAGCTCGGTTTAGAAGGATGATTTTGAATTCCTCTACAAACTCCAGCCGGTCTAAATCCCATCCACCCCGGACGATCTTAGATGCCTCTAATGAGCTAAGTACTTTGGGTCTGTTAGAAGGTTTGACTTTTGGTCTGTACGTTAGCTGCACCTCGGCAACCTCGTAAATTGATTGATTTTCCATAATTGTTGATTGAATTAATTATGGTGCTCAAATCAACTTTGGGGTGAACTAAGCAAAGGAGGAACGGAATAAATGGACAAGAGCTAAGGCATAGTGCGGTTTATGCCGTAGTTCCTTTAAGCGTGTTCAACACACAAGTTTAAATTCGCTTGAATGATTAATGATATGTATATATTTAAACCTATGGCATCTCTAGGTCAGTCTCAGGCTCGGTTAACTATGAAAGTCGTGATTTCTCTTCCTGTGCTATTAGTTCTTTACGTTACAATAGGCACCAGAATTGAACACGGGGATGTAAATGCGGGATCAATGTATGGTTTGTGGATCTTACCAGGACTGATCGTCAGCATTGTTTCCAACGTTATTTGTGGTTTTGGAGAAAGATTCGTTGGTAGCAAGTACTCACTTTCAGCATCTTTTTTTCACCTTCCCCTCGCCTGTGCAGCATTATTTTTCTCCCCAGGAGATTCTATGATGCTTTTCGGTACACTCGCTACTGTAGCTACTATCAACGTGATTAATTATTTTGTCACTGAATCTAGGTGACCGCGTGATGCTGCTCGAGTATTACTTGGGAGATTTTCTTAAGATTTTTTATTTATATATGCCGTCAAAAAATTCTCCGCAAAAAGCAATGCGTTTTAATCAACGCAGACGTAATCAGTTCACGCACTAGTTTTAACTACCTTATGGGAATAAGGGTGCAAAAGAAATGATATAAATGGATACTGGATGAGGTTGGGGGTTTTATGCTCAGCAGCTTTTGGACGCTTCAACAGCTTAAAGCTTTATTTTGTATAAATAATTTATCATATCCCAATTCTTAACAAGACGCTAAACCTTTCGGCTTAGCGTCTGAAAAAATTACTAAGAGTTATCGTGTGTAGCGTTTTAATGCTCCAATCTAGCTGTAAGGATTTTGCAGTACTTTTATTACCTTACAACCAGTTGTATTGTAAACCTAAAGTACTAGATTTTAGGTTATCTTGACTCCTAGCAATTCAATTTTTAATAAGTTGTGCTCCACTCTTTTTTCTTAAGCACTCTTTCAAGATCTATGTCGCTGCCCCAATCCATGAACCACTTTTTCTGCTGCTCAATCTTTTCAATTGCTTGAGCAACCAACGCAGGAACTTGGGGTGCGTACTTACTATGAATGACCACTTTCCGTTTAGAATCCATGGTGACGAACGGGCAAGCAATAAAGTCAAAAAATAAACACGTCATCTCCGATTTAGAAAATGGGTGTTCATCTGTTTCAAACTTCTTCACTACTGACTTCTCTAAATATATCTTTAAATTTTCATACTGATTATCATTGTCTATGTAATATAACAAAGTTATGATATGAAAATAGTTGAGGTTGAGGAATTTTCTTAATCGGTCTACATTGCTACCTTCATCTTTCAGTTCTACTTCTAAATCGAAATATTCGCGAAGTTTTTTTTCTGTAATATGGTAACCTTCTCCTAACATTTTAAGCGGAATGATAAGATTTAGTATTTCAATATTCGTCTCTTTGTCTTTCAATTTCCTATGATATATAGTCATTACATCTTCACATTCTCTAAAAATCTTAGATAAGATGCTATGTTTTATATCTGAAGTCTGATGTGTTGCGAATTTTGAAACAATTACGATCAATTGTGCTAACTTGAAAGTTGAGCTGGCATTAATTGACAGAGAATAACAATAAAAAACTATATCCAATACTGCTAAAAGAAAGCCTTCGTAATTGGGATGGGTCTTCTTTAGATCAGTTCTTTTAAAAATTTTCGTAATTTCTGATTTAAAGAATCGAACAACGTCTTTATTTGCCGCATCGTATGAAACACCGTTTTGTCTTATTATAGATTGAAAATCTTTAATAAAGTTTTTAGAAACGAAGTAGGGATTTTTTATTTCATCTATAAAAATATGGCTTTCCGAAATTTTTACAAGGTCTATAAAAAAGCTTTTTACTAATTTGGTTACTTGGCGTTTCGCGACTGAAATGTCGGTAAAAAGTGGTGTAGAGCTTTTTTTTGTTTTGTTGGAATTTATATAAAGCTTAAATTTTTCTAGTTCCTTTTTATAGATGACAAAAATTTCCTCAAGTACAGCCTCGTTGTTTGAGAATACGAAAAAGTCGTCAATGTAACGCCTGATTTCGTAATCGACACCCAATTTCAATTTCAGTTCATTTAGTCTATTAAGAACATTAACGTCTACCTGTTGCAGTATTACTTCAGCGAAAATCCTAGATATCTCAGGACCAACAACTATTCCATTCGTCTCGTTATAATTAGATAACTGCATCAACTTGTCGAACTTATTTTCAAACGTGTGCAGTGTTGCGTTACGTTTAGCTGTTTCCTTGTCCTTAATTGCCCAGGTGATCGAATGAGTATAAATGTGATAGAAACACTTGCTTATATCAAATTCCCACAGGTATTTAAACCGTTGTTCAAGCCTTTGGTACTCGTTTCTTTCATAGAACTTATAAATTAAATCAACTGGATTATAAATAAAATACGACTTGTAACGGGTTGAATTAATGTCAAGAGCTTCTGGTTCAGTTTCAACACCATCAGATCGATGCTCATCATCTTCAAACAAGAGATCTGGAGAATAACTAAACTTTGCGACACTAGTAATACGCCTTAGAGAAAATTGGCTTTTAGAACAAAGGTGTATTATTATAGAATGGTATTTCTCGTAAAAATCAATGAAATCAACTTGGTTAAACGGGTGAATGACACTCAGCCGCCTGGTAGAACCGTCACTGCTCTTTGAGATTAGGTAATTAAAGGGGATGCCATAGGGCTTTTTTTTGCCTTTTAGATTTTCTTTGAATTCTTCAAACTCACCGTTCTTTATAATCTGATAAAAGCCTTCATTAGAAAACAATATGGGAACTTCATATGGAAGTGTCTCGGAGAGCAATACGCGAACTGCGTCGTTTTTGTCAATTTTAATCTTGCTCATCGCCAGCAATTGCTGATGTTCTTCATAGTTGCTGCGTCAAAGCGATAGAAAACTTTCTTATTAAATCCATGGGCGAAAGAATATTTTTGAAGTTGGCTTTTTAATGCAGGAGAAAGCAAGGGTGCTAATTTAACCCCTAAGCTATTCCTCCTACTGTTCAATGTTTTGTGATAAAATAGGTTCAGTTGATGAAAAACTTCTGTATCGTTCGCATGAATGTAGTTATAAAAAATTCCTGCTTTTAGACTTACTCCCTCTATTGAACTCTTAAGATTGTAATTTCCGGTCAAAAACTGTATCCTCTTTATTAATAGCAGCTCTTCCCTGGTTTTAACGAAATCTACAAAGGATAATATTATTCTCGTTTTAATCTTTTTTACTTTTGAATCAGCGATAGAAATCACCATTTCTTTCGATTTTTTGTCAGTTTTCTTGAAATAGAACTTATAACCCAGAAACTCCAAAGGACTGTATGGTCGTAAGAGACTACCGTCAAACGTGCTGGTTTTCTTCAAGTTCTTGTTCAAACCTGTTTCTAACATGCTATCTAAAGCGTTCACTAAAGTCTCAGTCTGTTTTCTACTATAGTTAAAAATAATTATATCATCTACGAAGCGTGCGTAATAATATATCCCGTCGAATCCGCGAATAGCCTTATCAAAGCGCCGCATGTAAAGCTCAGACAATGTTGAACTGATCGGCACGCCTTGCGGCAGTCCCGGGACCTCCGACAAAAGCTTATTAGAGAAGATTTTTTCAATTAGACGTATTGAAAAATAAGACAACATAGAATCCCCTTTCAACTTTTCAAGTAACCTTTCTTGGCTGATGCTTGCATAGAAAGAGCTTATATCAGTACGTAAAATATATAATGGGCACTGATCCTCAAGTAACGTCTTAATTTGGTATACAATAAGGTTACGATTAGCCTGCTTGTCTTTGTATAGCTTTTTTATGTTGCTGTTGAGCTTACGAAGTATCAACTTATTGACCAAATCGCTTGCGTAGTAGTAATTTTTATGTCTCAGAAAAACATACTCATAAGTGTCAGACAAAATTTTCTCATATGCCTCAGACAAAAGCTCTAAAAGAGCGGTTTTGGTTAAGCCATATTCAATAAGTTCCGTCTTTTTACAGAGTTTAATTACTTCCTCCGGAGAAAAATTTTGGTTCATCTAAATACAATCGGTAATTTTCAATAAAGAAGCCAAACGGATTTTAACTGTGAAGCTATAACTTTTAATCTTATTAAAGATATGCATCACTAAGATTTAATCAATATTAAAATCTCAAAACATATATAGTAATAAACAGTCACCTTTTGTTGGTACATGCTTCTACCTCTAAATGGTTGAAGTGCCGCACAGGGAGTTAGCCTGGTATCACGCATCAGAACAGAAGGGTGCTTAAACCTAACCAACCAACGATAATTACTCACGTAACTCCGGAGATTTTTTTGAATTTTTTTGATTTATATATACAATCAGAAAATCTCCCCACTAGCAAACCGTTTTTACGCTCACCACAAGCGAACGGAGGAAAGGTCTGTGAAGAAGAGCCTGTTAAGGCGATTAACAGATACGCCTTGCGCAAGTTCTGGCGGAGTTATTGACGCTCAAGCCTGGAGAGCAAGCCAATCAATAACTGTGACAGAACGCAGCCTTTTCGACCAAGCGGTGAGCAAAACTAGGAGAAGCGCAAGCTCTTATGGGGTTAAGCTTTTCGCGAGAACCTTATAAGAGATTCAGGAGCTTCTCATGGAAGCCGACTCTGCTCAAAAGCCACTAAGTATGACAGATTGCTAACCGGTCGGGTTATTCCAGGATCAACTTATATGTGTCTGGTCTGGGGGTGGAGAGAAGTTGTCCTAGAATATGAAGGGATAGCCATAGCAGTGGAGCATAAATGTGCTTGAAAAGCTTTTTTATGCGGAACGTAAATCTGGCGAACTTATGGCGGGAGCTACGAGGCTGGAATGCCTTTCTTCCGCAACTAGCCGTTCGAGTTTGCACTGTCCCACCGTTTAGATGGCGAAGTCACCTCACTGACCCTTAAAGAAAGCACTGAAGGAGCTTAGCAGATAAACACAGACCAATCCCCACCTTTCCTCTCTTAAGCAGCAATTGGGAGAAAGGTGAAGGAATTGGGATGATGAAGACTCGCTTTATTGTAAGTAAACTTTCTGCCCAGGTTCATTGGGTTTCTTGGCTAAATTGATATTGGAAAGAAGTTAAATAGGTAAACTTCGAATGTAGTCATAGAAGAGTTGCCTTGCTCCTCCAGGCAGCCTTAACTCTAGCATAGAATCTTGATTTAAGTCTTCGGCTTTCCGAATGCAAGTATAAACCAAGTCTCTAAATTTTTCAACGTTAATATAAGTAGTGTAGAGCTCCCGATTTCTATCTAAAGTTTCATAGATTCCGTCCCATTCCTTTTCTGCTTTTTGGTAAACACCTTCAATTTCGTTATTATAACGGAATATATAATGCTTGTCGTTGTATTGACCTTTGGAGGTTAAACTTACATTGTGAAGGAGTCCGTTTCTCAGGGCATATAGAGTATCTATAATTTCATCATCCTCTTCTATTTCGCCAAAATAAACAAGACATCTTTTTATTCCATTTGCAAACCTTGGCTCTTCTTTATCTTTTCTGTTATAGCATATTCCTAGTTGGTCTAATACGGCGCATAACGACAAGTACGGCATCAACTGTTTACTATAGTCAAAATTTAAAGAATGTTGAATGTTTTGATGAATGAACGATAAAGTTGACCTAAGGGCTGCATTTTTTACGGAGATCGGTGAATAATTAGTATATAAATGGACAAAGCTCATTTCTTCTACTGAGAGTTCATCAACGTTTTTATTGCTAATGTTACCTGGAGTAATATTGTATTCCATTTTTATGATTTTTTTAAAAGTTAGGTTGCTCGGGTAAAAAGGATATAATTGACGGCTTCTCACATCAACTCTTACCATACTTTCTGAATGCAGCTATAAACTGGTAGATAAGAAAGCCAACAAGAACTTTGTTGAGGTAGTCGACTACTATACTGAGTCCCGTAAGTTCGCACTTGTCAACTAAAAAATCATTTCTATGAGTAATATCGAGAAAAGCAAAGTAGTAACCAATCAGATTCAAATCAACACAATTTGGGTTGAATATTCTGCCTAATGTCCAGAGATAAAGTATGTACAGGATAGAACAAACCGTCAGAGTGCCGAAAAATGGCTTTGCAATAGATAGTCCGTGGTTATTAGATAGGCTATTAATCTTCAGTATTATCTTATCACTCCATGGAAGATTACTGATTTTTAGTAAGGCTTCATTCGAAACCGCCTGCAACTTCTGGGACTCATAGAAATTCCCAGAGGCTTCTAAAAGCTTTCTTAACTGGACGAAAGTTTCGTATCTAACCTTTTGATGGCTTTCATCTATTTTGTCAGGATAATGAATATTTTCAACTGTTTTGAACTTTTCAAATCCTTTATAATCTTTTGGAAATTCACAAGATGTCATCATGGTCTGTCCAAACTTGTTTCTATAGAATGAAATAACTGAAAAACTATCGAAAGCAACGTTGTCAAACCAAACATGGTCAAGATTTGACTTATGAACTTCAAATTTGCTATTCCCCAATTCAGGTCGAAATGGCTTAATGTCATAGAAGTTTGATGGTAATTGAGTTGAAAAATTTCGTATAAATATATTATCAATTTTAGCACCCTCGATATTGACTTCACCTGATGAATAGCCTGTTATCGACAACGAAGTTAATTTGGCGTTTACAATTTTTGTTGAAACATGGTCTATGTCAGCCGAATATTGAAGACTAAGCTTTAACTTAAATGTTTTCTTCTCCTCATCTGTCAGACGATAACCAATTCTATCAGCAATTCGAGTCGCATACGGCTTTTTATAGAGTCCCTTTACCTGACTAGTTTCTTCGGTCAAACTAAACACGACAGTTTTACAATCGTAGATGTAAAATCCTTGTTCATATGATTTAAAATCATCAATTTCAGCGCTGAGGCTTTTAAGAAGAGATTTCCACCTAACTGGAGATATATTTTCTTCATTATAAGAAACAACAGCCTGTTTAAGACCCAAAAGAAACAACGATCTGTGGAGTAAGCAGTTATCGACGTTAACTCGGAGTATATTTCCATTTGCAATCCTCCCGCCTAGGATTGAACTATAAAAATAAATAGAGAAGTTCGTTGTAGTAAACGCTTCTATATCTATATTTTTAATGTAACAACCGGTAAAAAAGACGCTGATATCTGGAAAGTCTATACCTTCCTCGTTCTCAAAACGAATGTTTCCAAACCGGCAATTTGAGAACGAAAAAGTGGTTTGTCCGTCTTGAAAGTGAATTCCCGTAAACTCTGCTGCCCTGATTACGATAGTTACGTCGAAGGGATAATCCTTGTTCGCGAACTTAGAATATGGTTTTAAGTAAAATCGCTTCATAAAAAGAGAATAGGACAGTATCTAATAATATCCCTTCCCTAAGATACAATGCCTTACTCCTCCTCTTGGGTTCTCCATATCGCCTACGTACCTCGGTATAAGATGGCAGTGAAAATGAAACACAGTCTGACCCGCTGATTCACCACAGTTCATTCCAATATTAAACCCATCTGGCGTATGCTCCTGCATAACTAGTTGTTTTGCAGTGTTGAGACTTTCAACCAAGCCTTTTTTTTCTTCTTCTGATAGCTCGAAGAAATCTCTTTTCACCTCATTAGATATTATTAAAAGGTGACCTGGAGAAACAGGATAATCATCTTTTATAATAAAAAAGAACTTGTCTCTATAGAGAACTCTCTCTTCCGCTATTCCTGTAAAGTCTTTCATTCAAAAATTACCTTCATATTCAAACTTAGGCTTCCACTGTTGTATTGACTGACTTAAAGCTAAGTTGTATTGCGTTTCTAAAAATCTTCTGCGATTTTCTTTTGTCTTACCCGTCTGGTTTATGATTGTCTCTGCTAACGGATGTTTGCTTTCAATATAAAACTCATTTCTATTGAACAATCGTTGCAAAAACCGTCTCTCTGGAATTTTCGCCTTCTTATCAAGGTTGACTGACCGATCCGCCAACACCAGGTTCCAAACACCATTTATGTTCACACCATGATTTGCATGCGTCAACTTGTTGACATGTGGCAGGAAGTGATCAACATCGCACACGTCGGAAGTGTTACTATTTATAGATATATCTTTAAAAGAATAGAAGCATTTACCTTTCTGGTATCCGTTCAAACCATCTCGAACAGAAGTAATATCAACTCGTCTCATCAAGTTAGTGTTGATGTAGAACATGGACCGATCTTCGTCAACCTTTACTTCTAAGAGGTTAGGATTTATTTGCAAGCTCCACGCAGTTTCAACCAAATTCCATCGAGCTTCCACCTCTTTGTTGAGATTTCGATACTGAAACAGCTCTTTCATCTTTAAGAGATTATCGGTAACGACAATCTCCTTTTTGCCTGCTTTAAAGTTCTTTTCATAGAAACTGTTAGGGACTACTCCACCATTCACATTTTGAAAGGCATCGACAACGTTGACAAATCCGTATGTCTCTGTTAGGCTATAAAGCTGTTCTTGTGAAATAGAGTTGCTTATGAAATCCCTACAAGCTTGTAAGAACTTGCTTGAAGCTGAGCTTCCTTGTTTATCGCTTTTTTTGAGGTGATCGACGATCGAGTTTGCAAAAGGAATAGCCAACGCTTGGAGCGATATATTGGTTTTCTGCTTCTCAACAAGCTCAAGTAATGATTTGGCAAACGCAAACTTATAAGTTGCTGAGTTCTTTCCAAAAAGGATTATCGCTCTCCATTGAGATTCCAGGGATGGATCATTGATTTGAAACCTAGTTGCCATTTGATAACTTCAGCAAGCGCTAAAAAAACTTTAATAAATCGGAAGTACTAACCTATCTTCTTCCTTTCCCCATTGTACCTGCCATGTTCTGCCGTTTATCTGATCAAGGAGAATAAAAGTGTATATATTGATTGTTGGATAAAGGAAAAATCTACCATTCTTCTCTTCTTCTTTATTTACTAGAGCAATGTCAGAAAGAGTAGTCTCAAACCGAGATTTAGTCTCCATACTCCATTGAACTTGCCACATTTGCCCGTTTCTAGTATTCAGTTTGATGAACATATAGTTGTTTTTTGTAGCAAATAGCCTGTAGACAACAGTGCTGTCCGTAGAGATATTTTGACTGGGTGCTTCAGGTGTTTGAGCAAAAGCATTAATTGCGGTCAGAGTAATAATCAAAAAACATATTATTCTTTTCATCTTGACTGATTTAACCGTTCATAACTGTACGTTGGGGGCTAGACTAATATACTAGAAAGCTAGAAAATTGCTTAACAACTATTTTCTTCTTAATAAGGTTACCGAATCGAATCCTATTAGGTACTCTGTGGTGTATTTTTCTTCATCGTACTTGTGTTGAATCGTAAGTAAATAGGTTTCTTTCTTGGACCCGGGTGATAAAGTGGCTTTTTCTACTAGATAAAAGGGTCCCACTTTAAAGAGCCTAAAGTCATTTGGAAGGTCGTATGTCCCATTTGAGATATAGTAATTGGCGGCGTTATTGCAATAATCTAGTTCGGGATCTGAAGGACCGTTGTAGCAATAAAACACCTTACAATCATAATTATCATTCGTCCTTTTGGCTAACAGCTCGGCAGAGTTTAGTACTTCCGCAAACTCATAACCCTTCAACTCGGTCTGCTTCATAGATTCAAAGCGGCTTGTTAAACCATTTCCAAAGTAATTCTTTTTGGGGTTAACACTCTGTGCTTCGGCACAGGAAAAGAAACTTAGGAATGCCACTAGTACGAGCGTTAACTTTTTGGAGTTCATTTAAAATGAAGTTGTAAGCTTAGACTAATATACTAGAAACTTAAGAATAATATAACTGCACAGGGGAAGGTGTGTTATAGGAGTTAGAATTCTAAGCTTTTGTTGTGCTTCTCGTCCTTATAGACTGTATGCGTTACAATGATAACTATACAATTCATTAGCCAGATAGCAAAGCAACCTACCGTGATTTCAAACATAAGGATCATATCGTTATGTGAAAATCTTATCTTGACGAAGTGATCGTTTAAGTACTTGGTTAAAAAATCTGTAAAAGGAAGTACGATTGCTACTGAAAGGATTGAGTAAGCAACGATTCCAACCGCCAACTTAAAAGGTCTATATTTTGGTAAGATAAAGTAAGCTATGGAAGAGAGGCTAATAAACAGAAATGCTGAGAACAAGAGTACGAACACTTGGTTCATCGGTTCTGATCGTTAATATTATGGTTTATCATCAAGTAATTGACCATACTTGTCCATTTCGGTATTGCAATTATTACAGGTATATCCACCCCAAAGTGCTTCCCTTTCATTCTTCGGCACCCTAATAAACGGTTGCTTTTCGTTACACTTTGGACAACGTACTCCTTTCAAATGAACTCCCCATTTCGATTTACCACGGCTTTTTACAATGAAGAAGGCTATTAGTGCTGAGATGATGATCGTGAAAAGCGAAATCTGAGACATAAATTAATTTTTATTGTCTATTGTCCTGCCACAGCCGGGAAGTTAATAAACCACAGCATGGTCATGCCAGCGATACCTCCAGCTAAGCCTAAACACCAAAATATTTTAATTGCTAAAGGCGATGTAATGTCTTTGTTAATGCCTGGTCCATGAAAAGTTATCAATCCAGGGTGTTTTGCAAGAAAGTTTGCTCCATTTTTGAGAAAAATCCAGTTACTGCCTAACAGCCAAAGGAGTATGATTGAAAAATGAAAAACCAAAACCATAGGATTCAAGGATTTTGGATTGGTATAGTCTTCGATACTATTTGTGATGCCGGTTAAGTCACCTATCGCCATAACGACCCAGGGAAGATTTCCGTAAATCAACCAACCTTTTACAAGTTTGTCGTACCCCCTTTCAAGATCATTGTTAGCTGCAATATATTGTTTAGAGCGCTTCTTGAAAGCGATTCCGTTGTAAATCGTCATCACAGTCAATATTATCCAAGCATGTTTAAAAATAAATTCCATGTTTGCGCTATTTTTCAAGTGGTGCGACTAGTAAACTGTAATATATTTTTCATCCATAGCACTTCGATAAGATCTAAATTTCCTTTAACTGAGTCGGGCTTTCGAAACTGTTGGTGTAATATCTGTTTTGGTTCAGATTTCGTAGTAAGCCAAGTTCAATTTTTTCTTGTTCCCTAGCCGATCTACCTGAAGCATCTAATCGCCTAACCACGTTACCTTCTTCAAAGGTTTTAACTTCGATATAGTAGTAGTCGCTCATTGTCCTTTAAAGATGATGAATTTTTTTTGTAATTAGAAAGAACTGAAGAGTTGCTGCGATTTTAAAAGAGGCAAAGAAAGGAGCATAGCAAAGAAACAACTATGCTCTTCTCGAAACGTTACCGTTCACGAATTAGGAGAGGTTTCGCTCTGTAAATACGAGGCTACATCTTTTAAAGTAGGCTTGTCAGCTCCCGAGGTTGAGAAGCCAAGCATGTATTCGTTTCTGAAACTCTTTGACTCAATGTTTATCCAACCAGTTGCTCGATGTTCTGAAATAGTTAAGAATAAGGTAGTCAAATGGTGTTCAAAACAAAGCTGGTTAAAGACTTCCCTTATCCCCCCCTTGAAGTCGTCGCAAAACGTGTTGAACCGAGGTCGGGCACGTTGATAAATACAAACTACGTATTTTCCTGAGGTTGAATTCGTGCTAACGAGATTCCTGTCGTATTCGAAGATGAGATTGATAGCCATTCTACAACAATTAGCTACTGAAATAAGCTTTTACCAATGCTGTGTAAATCCGATTCCCTGGAAGCAATCAACGCATATAGAGCTGTATTATAGTGAATGAGATTTTCAAAAATATCTGCGTTCTTCAATATTGCAATTGCACGTTTGATTTCTGTTGTTCCGGCGATCCCATCTGAATTTAGTATAGACAGGATTAAATCACACAACAACCGTTTGTTTGCATCGCTCAGGATTCTTAAGGTAGATGCGGCTATCTCCATTCGATAATTCGGTAAACCACATTCAAATATTAGCTGAGAATCAATATTGAGTGATCTGATAATAGTGGCTACTTCTTTGTCTTTAAAACCTGCTTGAATTGCAGTGCTTTGATCGGTCAATATTTTAAAAATGGCTTTCTTTTCTGATGTATTGAACATGATTATAGGTTATAGGTAAATTTTAGCTGATATAAGGTTCAAAGTACTTGCTCCGGCTGTAGCGACTTGAGCTTCTATTCTTCGACCTGCCTTGAGTGCCAGGATAAGATCAGTTCTTGTCTGTGTGGAGCATAAATCTGGATAAAAGAACACGTTGTATTGATCACCTTTGGAGACTTCTATCCTTATAATTGAAGTTGTTTCCGCAGAGACATCGAGTATTCTTCCTTTGATATTTTGAATTCCGGGTTCTAAGAAGCTTTTTAGATCCTGGGGGTTGGGGAAAAGCTGCTTGGAAGTGAACGTGTAAACTTTCGATTGGACGAAAGCTGAATTAGCATGGGGTTGGACTGTAGCCAATGCAAGTAGAATGGCTAAGAATTTTAAAGATTTCACAGATCTAAGACCTCTATAGTCCTGTTAGAGGTGGCTAGTAAACACAATAAGCGCAGGACTGAACTCATTTGCGCCTTAGAGGTCCTAGGAGACCCGACAACAACAAACAAGTCAGCACCTACGCTTATCGCGCAGATGTTGAACTCATTTGTCCTCGTTGTCGTGAAATTTCCTAGGTTTCTAAGACAAGAACAAAAAGCTTAACGCTTATATCTTAATTTCTAAAGGGTTTGGTTCTATTCTATAATTTCTTTGTTTTAAACCAAATGTATTGAATTTCTAAGAAGAAACAAGAGCCTACTCGACTCTTGCTATAGCTCCAGGAAACTGCATCTGAACAGCAGTAAATGAATAATCAGTATCCGGTTCACTAACCTTTTTCTTATAGTAGTACTGTAAATGCTCAGTATCGCTGCAGACGATTGTTAAAAGATCTTCTATGTTCTCTGAGGTATTCTCGAACATCGTGAACTTGAATGCTGTCCTGAGCAGGTTTAGGTAGTCTTTCCTACTTAGCAAGTACTCGGAACTGAGATCAGCATCGATTTCTAAAAGGTAAACACCTTTTTTTAAAATAACGGTCACAGTCCCGAATAAACAGACAAATTCAAGTTGAACCTTGGGTTTTAACGCATTCTTGGTGTTGTCGGTGTAGGAGTACCTTCTAGCTTGAACACTCGGCAGCTTCGAGATTGTAATAAGTACCTCAGCCATGATATTGTAGAAGGCTTTTAAAATTTCTTGGTTTTTAGAGTGGTAGAATTTACCAATGGTTTACTGGATGGTGTAAGCGTTTGTGCTTCCATAGTTGAGTTTTTAAGGGTTTAAGAAGTGAGTTGATTAGAAAAAATGCGTAAACCGGATTTTTCGTAGGACGGTGTAAGGGGCTGCCAGGAGAAAATTTATTTTTTCAGGCACGATGTATTAAAAAGAGTAGAAGGAAAAATTCGGTTTATCTAATCAAGAGCGGGAGGGGTTGTCGTTATAGAGGCTGCTCGTGGAGAGCATACGGGGGTACTCTTTTTTGACTTACGTGAAAAAATAAAAAAATATTTTCTCAGTTAGTCTTGTATCTTTAAATATGAGTAAAAATCTAATTCAGATTTGGGATAGTCTATGTCGAAAAACACCTTTTTTAGCAAGAAGAATTCACTGGTCTGATGGATACCATGCAGTCGTAGAAGCTATCGATTGCGATAAGATGCCATATGGCACCGCTTATGGCTATGCAGTTGCTGGTGGACAGCCTACTAACCACTTTGAATACGATAAAAATTGGAGAGAATCCAAAGTAATCCCTTGCGGTGGTAATTATTCGTGGGAGCTGGTTGATGAATAATGGTTCTTTGGAAGAGGATTTAGCCCTATGCAGTACAATTAATCAATTTGGGAACAGCGATGCTGAATCTATAAACTCTATTTCAGGCTTGTAGTTGTTAAACTGCATAAGAATATTGTATTTTTCGTTTTTCAGCTCGATCTCGCTTCGATCTTTCGTGTATATTGATATTACCAATGCTCTATTGCTCTGCCGTAATGCGTCTACGATATGTGAATCGAATGCCGAAAGACTGTTTCCATAAACTATGACCGCAGACTTCTTATGCTCTTTGAGTTTATCAAGGCAAAAAGATAGATAGTTGCTTCTGTGGATTGAACTTAGTTTATCTGCTCCACTACCTTCTGTTATAAATAGAGGAAAGTTGCCCTTTTGAATTTCTGAAGATATTCTTTCAATAAGTTCTTCTTCATCCTTTTTTATTTTCAAATCAAAAATGTCACGATTAAAAATAAAAAGAGCTCCATGCAAGTAATGAACGCTCTTTAGCTTCAATTCCTGATATGGCATAAACTGAGTGTAACCGGGAGATGAGTTACCCCAAAAATAATCATGATAAACACCAGACTTGGTCTTCTCCCGACTAATATCATTCGCCACCATTATGATATGGTAAAGATAGAGATCATAATTTGTTGAATAGATGTCGCCGAAATCTGCTAGTTGGCTTGTGATCTTCTTTATTCTGTCCCAATCAATATCAGTTGCACGGGGGTGGACTTCTTTTATAGACTCAATCAAGCCATTTTTTAATTCTTGGATTGCCTCGTCGATCAACTCTGTTGGCAAGTTCAAAATTGAATTGACTTTACTTGCGCTCGTTAAAAACTTCAGAATTAATTCAAAGTTTGTGGTGTCAAATTGTTGAAACAGATTCGAGAAAGGCTCATGTGTTTTGCTAATAAAAGTTTTAAAAAGTGACTGATATCGAAAGTTATCTGATAATGAAATACTAAATCCATTTCCAATTAGAAGATCAGGATTCTCGTATTTCGATTTCAGTTGTTCCCATTGTCTAATTCCAAGACTATTTAAACTTTCAATATCCATTACTTATTTTGTTGTTAAGAACGATTGACGCTGCCATAGGTAAAAATGTTAAGTATACTATTTTGTATTTATCAAGATGTATAGCTGAACAATCTGCTTAGGATCGTGCACCACTATTTCCGGTTTTCCTTTATAATCGATCAGCTTACCAGTGACAGAGATCTTTTTATCTTTCAATTCTTGCTCCGGTGCATATTTAAATAGAGCCTTTGCTTTAGGCTCGATCATCACGACCAGTAAGTGGTTGGGATATGAACCGCCTAGATTCAATAAGATCATCCCGTTATCGAAAGCTTTCGCAGAATAGACCTTTTCTATAATAATTACAGAATCTCCTATGTGTTTTGAAGCATCGGCAGCTGCAATTTGGGTTTGGCTAAAAGCTCCCAAAGAGCAAAAGCTGATCAACATTGTATATAGAAACTTCATTTTAACAGATTTTAAATTTCTCTTGGTACTCTTCAACGTCACCAACCTTTTTCACTGGATAAAAATCCAAAAACTCATTGGGGACTGGCTCTAACGCCTTTTTACGTTCTTCAAAGGAGAGTTCCTGGTCCAGCCATATCTTCGCTGTTTCCGTGGTAAGAAATGCAGGCATTCTCCCCTTAGTATTATGAATTTCAGCCATTAACGTGTTAGCAGGAAGGGTTATAATGCTACAGCTTGGTGTAAACTCACCCGTTGTCGGATTTTTCCAAACTTGCCACAGTCCAGCCATTAACGTGAAGCGGCTGTTCTTAGCTCTTATCAGGTGTGGCTTACTTCCTTTCTTTTTCACTGGATCTTCGTACTGCCACTCATAGAAGCCGTTTGTTATAAATAAACAATGTTTCTTGCCTATGAGGGGCTTCCACAAGCCCGATTCCTCCAGCCTTTCAATCGTCGCATTAAATGTGCTCATTTTAAAGTCCGGCAATCCGGTCTTCGAATACGGAGGAATAACACTCCATGTAAAATACTGAAGAGTATCAGGTTTGGTGTTCGTGATAACAGGTACCTTTAAAGTTGGAGGTACATTGATATGTGCTGGCACATTTTCTTCTCCCTCATATTTTACCTGGAGCACTGTTGTTATTTCTTCCGTCTCGGGTATATCTATTCTTCCACACATATATTATATATAATGATTTTCTATTTCAGTGGTTATTTTGCTTATGCTATCTAGGTCTAAAGTGCCGTTTATCTGCTCCCAAAACTCTCCATTATTGAAGACTTGGGTGACAGTCTTACCATCAATCATTACTTGATAGACACTACTTAAACTTGGGATGACTAATAGTTCGGTTACTCTATCATCCCCATAAAGCCTTGCTTTGATATAAAAAGACTCATCCATACACTAATTAACGGAATAGGTATCAAACTGCATAGCTGGAGGTTGAAATATTTTAATCTGCCAATCAACCTGTTATGCTTTTAAAACTTGATGACGGCAAACAGTTTACTAAAAATATTAGTATTATTGTTGCCCACTCACTGCAATATGATACGAAATATACAGCCAGTACGCTCTATAGAGTTAGAGCCTCTAGAAAACCCAGGTGAAGTTTCAGGATTCAAATCTCCTGCAGCTGACTATGAAGAGCAGCGGTTGAATATCATGCAAAGGCTTGTTAAGGACCCCACAAACACTTACTACTGGGAGTCTGAAAACAACGATATGATCCTCTTTGGGATGAAGAAAGGCACACTGTCTATAATTGATACTACCATAATTCCTAAAGGCGGAATGATTGTAGTAGCATGGCATGAGGGGAAATTTTACGTAAGACAGCTATTAGTCCGGGGAAGAGAGATGTTTCTAACAACAGGGCTAGAGCATGGCGAGATTATCAGGCTTAATGAAACTAGCCTGATTAAAGGCGTTGTTACTTGGAGTTGTTGTCCGCAATTGGAGTTGAAACGTCATGATAGCTCTCGTAGATTGTAATAATTTTTATGCCTCTTGCGAAAGGCTGTTTAGACCGGAGCTGAGAGGTAAGCCTGTTGTTGTTTTAAGCAATAATGATGGTTGCGTAATTGCGCGAAGCAATGAGGCGAAAGCCTTAGGTGTGAAAATGGGTGCGCCCTGGCACTTAATGGATAAGGACCTTCAGGAGCAACTTACTGTCTTTAGCAGCAACTATACTTTTTATGCAGACATGAGCGCCAGGGTAATGAACAACCTAGCTCGTTTTACCGACCGTGTTGATGTTTATAGTATTGATGAGTGCTTTTTACAATTCAGCCATCATGAAGGGTTTACCGGTGGGTTGGAAAAATACTGTCATTTAATCCGAAACACGATTATTAGAAATACAGGTATTCCGGTCTCAATTGGAGTAGCCACTAGTAAGACTTTAGCTAAGATGGCTAATAAGCTAGCCAAAAAGTTCAACGGAGTTCTTGTATTAGATACCGACGAGAAGGTTACTGATGCTGTAAACTCTTATCCTGTTGAAGATCTTTGGGGTATAGGTAGAGCCAGCTCATCAAAATTGTTAAAGCTAGGCATTAAAACCGCCGGAGAATTAAGAAATCAACCAGTTGATTGGGTAAGGAAAACCTTTACTGTTCAAGGTGAGCGGATGTGGTATGAACTATGGGGAAAATCGTGCATTCCATTAAAAGAAGTATTAGACCGGAGAAAAGGCGTTTGCACCAGCAAAGGGTTTGGGAGGCTAGTTGATGATTATGAAGAGTTACAAGAGATTGCAACAAACTATGCTTGTAGAATAGCTGAAAAGCTTAGAAAAGACAAGTGTTGTACCACGAACCTATCAGTACGGCTGCTGACTAACCCTTTTAGAAAAGACTTACCCCAACTTTTCCCATCAGTTGTTTTATCTCTACCCTATCCTACAAACAGTACTCCTGATCTTGTAAAACATGCATTGATTGGTCTAAAAAAGATCTATCGTCCCGGATTTAAATTTTTAAAATATGAGTTGACGGCTACAGGGTTAATCCCTGAAAGTGAAGTTCAGCTTAACATTTTTCAAGATTATAAAGGAACGAAGCATATTAAAGTAAGCAGGTTGATGGACCAGCTTAACAGCCATTATGGGAAGGGTACGCTTAGGATGGCAACTGAAGATAAAAAGCACAATTGGGATATGAGGAGGAATTTTTTGAGCCCGAACTATACGACAGATTGGAAGGATATTATAAAAGTCAGGTGAGAGGCTGTCATCCTATCTGTCAACTTTTACCTTTATTAATTCTTCAAATTTTGCTCCACCACACCGATAACATAAACCAGCATTTACATGATCATATTCCGGAAACCACCCTGCTCCATTACAGCGTGAGCAAGGTGTTAAGTCTGTAAGCAGATTATTACCCTCATCATAGACTTTGACCACCTCATTCAAATGAAGTTCCTGATGGCACCAATTGCACAAAGTTGTTAAAATTTCGCTTGAATAATCCCAGGGGAGTTTATTCCTTATATAAAATCTATGATGAACTTGCAAGTGATATGGCTTTGATGCCGATGTAATCTTAGGTAAGGCTGTAAGAACTTGTTTACCTTCTTCATTTTTTACAAAAGTAAGCTCGTCATCACCCCACCAGAAGTGGATGAGTCGTTGGTTTTTAGAATCCCAATGGTTTTCTGTGGCTGAATGGCTACAAGAAGTGCATCTGTAATCATCCCTTTTTATTATTTCCGACCGTTTATCCCTCCATTCAAGCGTCGCCAAGAGTGCTAGGTAAGGAACATATTCTCCATCAACTTCTTGCAGCAATTCGCTAAATGGTTTTGGATTCGCGGGAATCATTGTCGTTTGAGGTGTTTTTTCGGAAAGTTCGTAATTTTTATGGATAGAAGAAATAACCAAGCTGCTAAGCCTGGTATTTCTATTGCTGATAGGGAGATTTTTTATAAGTATATATAAATCAAATATTTTCAAAAAATCTCCCAGTAAGCTGCCTTAGTATTGAATTACAACCACTAGTACCAAATCATGCGTGCTTTAACATCTTCTTTAAACGAAAACTGTAGATCGGATAGCAATTGAACAAGCTTGTAAGCTGGTAAATTCACTATATCCAGATACCAATCACAAATTCCCTTTCCATCCGCAAACGGTGCAATTTTAAAAGATTTTGGCGCAAGTTTCGCGTCAAGGTTGTCCATTAGTACCTTATCTATTCCTTTGATCGGGTACTTTAACCGTAGGTGATCTGAATGTATCATTACGTGAAATGGAGGCACGATATCTTTAGAAAAAAGGTAACTGGTCCCTGTTATATTAGCTCCTACGAATTGAGTCAAAAGTGCATCTCTAAGCCGCTCCAAATCTTCTTCGACATCAAAGGGAATACTGCGGTCATCTCCAATGGTAGCAATGTACCTTTGGAAATAGCTGTATAACTTATCATAGCTCTCTCTATCCGAGTATTGCAAAGCGAGATCTACGGAATTTAGGTCGGAATACTCATAGAAATTCATGCTAGATACGATGGCTTCGGATTCATTAAAATAAAGTTTGGTATGGAGTCCTTCAACTTGAACCAGTTCTGCACCGTAGCTTTTTAGAACTTTATAATCCTGGGCTTTTAACTCTCTATAGTAGACTTTGATCTTTACTCCACGTTCGAAGCTTTTTCTAAGTTCACTATGATTTTTTTCCACTGTGATAAGTTGATATATGCTGAAACGGCAATAAAGCTTTTGTTAGCTTCTGCTATAAGAGTAGAGATCTTGACACCAATCTCATTGGGGTTGATAACTTCCATGGTTTAAATCTGGCTAAAGCGTCTTGTTTTTAAATAAATAAAAAAATACCAAGCTGCTAAGCCTGGTATTTACCGTTTGAAGTTAGAAATGCCTTTAAACAAATTGATCAACAGCTTTCAATAAAACATCAGCGTTGCTATAAATATCATCCAAGGAATTTATCTCGATTTTTGGGAAAGATTTATCACCTTGAAGGATCGCAATAGATTTCTTCTTTCCATTAAAGTGGAATCTGCAAACAGACTTCCTGTTATTGTCGTCGATCAACACAGCACAATAGCTTTGAGCATCACGTAAGAATATACGATTTATCGGTAGTTTCTGCCTCAGGATAGATTTAACCACCATAAAAGCCTCGAGTTCCTCCTGAGTAGTCTCAACGGAATCGCCTTTTTCGTCAAGTGGCGCTTCGGTTAATGGCTCAGAATTGGCTGATTCGGTTTTTAAGGCAGACTTAAGCCTATCGTTGATCAGGTCGTTTACCAGCAATGTAAAGGCTTTCTTTGTCAAGCCAGTAAACAGTTCTAAAACTTTTTGATTGACCTGACCGGGATAAACCTTCTTTGCAAAGTACCTGACGAAATCATCAGTTGGAGTATTCATCTCCGCTACGATGTGGTTCCTCAACTCATTCAGGTACTTCAGCTCACTTGCGGCACTTGAAATATTACTTACGTCGAAATAGGATTTATGGAACTTTTTCAGTTCTGCGATCTCATTGTCTTTAATTTCACCTATGTTGAACTCGAAAAATGGCTTATCGTCCATTTTGTTTGGAGTGACCAAGTCTGTATAAAACCGAAAATTTAATCCATTCGTCAACAGACCGAACTTAGCTTCTGTAGTATGGAAGTATCTAAAGAGTTGCGAGTTATGCGGATCAAGTTTCTCGCTATAATGCTTGCATTCGATAAGCATACAAGGTTTACCATCCTTTATAATGGCATAATCTACTTTCTCGCCTTTTTTTATCCCTATATCAGCGACGAACTCGGGGCTTACCTCGAAAGGATCGAAAACATCATAGCCCAACAATTGAATAAAGGGCATGATCAAAGCATTCTTAGTTGCTTCTTCAGTTTGGATTTGGGGACAGAGTTTTTCAACTCGTGAGGCGAATTGTAAGACGGAATCTTTGAAGTCCATTATAAGGTGATTAGGTTAGGTGAATGAAGTTATCAATTATTTATAAACAAAAGAAAAATCCTTGCAACGAAGGAACGTCTAGAACTGGGGAGATTTTTAAAATTCGTATATATAAAAAGAAATATCCAAAAATCTCCCCATCGGCTAAGCTGAAGTTTCGCTGTCTTTATTGCGGATCTTTATCTAGTAAGATATAGTATATAGTGTTGAGAATTCGAGGCATCGAACTCTCCGAAATAAAAGTTCAGCCCATGAGCTGGAAAAGCGGTTTTTTCTTGTAGAACCCATGAAATTTTCGTATCTTTATTCTACTTCAAAGGCAATAGACTTGGTCAGAGTCATTGTAGATCCTTCGAGAACTTAGATCTTTTATTTTTTTATTTAATTCTATACAGTATGCCAGACTTTAGAGCTTTGGCTTATAAATCATTTAACAACTTTGTAATGGTCAACCGGACTTTGACCAAACACTTTAAAGATTCTAACCCAGCCTTGTTGCTCGGGTATTTTATTTCGGAAGATCAATTTCATAGAGAACAGGGGACACTAGATAAACATGGCTATTTCTATTGCAAAGCAGACAAACTGATGGACAAATTTGGATTTACAGCCAGTGTCCAAAGAGGCATACTAGACAAACTTGTTCAGGAAGATTTGATTGAGGTTTACCTAAAAAGGATTGATGCTTCTGAGTCTTTATCAGAAGTCAGGCATATCAAAATTAATTACGGTGCCATTCATGACCTAGTATACTCGATTCCAAAACCTCCAGTCATAGAAACGTTGCCATCGCATTTCCTACCAATGAAGTATACGATAGTAAATTTTATAAAGAGAAGAGGTGGGTCATTCGTGCCAACATCTAAAGACGAAGAGATATTAAGGGTAGCGGAACTTCATGGATTGTGTCCAGAAATACTAGAGCAAAATCTTGCAGAAAGAAAGTTCAAGATTAAATCCAAGAGAATAACCTTAAAATATATACTTTCAGCGTTCATTAGCAACTTTGAAAAGTTTCAAAGGACTAGTTCAGATCAGGAAAAAGGCAGTTTCTCTTTGGTAATGTCTTAAAACAAGGAGCTTCAAAAACATTTGAAGCTCCTTGTTTTTAATTGTTGCCTTTGTCTTTAGAAAGAAAGCTCAAATCATCAGAAATTTTATATTTAGGCTTATTGATAATGTAATAACTCTTATAGATGCCATCTATTTTCTGTTTACTATTCCTTCTGACACACTCAAAGTATCGTTCAATATCTGTAGCGACAGCGGTTTTAATAACCCCTGGAGCACTCTCATATTGGTATTCTTCGTATATGGCTTTCAACTTTTTAGATATATCATCACAGTAATAATGATTTCCTATTTGAAACTCGCTAATGATACGATCCAGCATCAATATCAACTGGTGTTTATCCGTTTTTTTGTGCCTGAATAAAGCATCTCTCATTTTCGGTTGGCTGAATTTCAGTTGTTTCAAATACTCAAGTCCAAATAAGCGATAGCACTCAAAAGTTAAAGGTTCATCCTTACGCACTATATCAATCACTCTGTTTAGCTCTTGTTGGGTCATAGAGGTTCCTGGTCTTACCATCTTAAATAATGCCAGATCCAAAAGTTGAGCATAGCTTTTCCTCTTTACTTCAGCGCTTAGACGGAATGAATGCTCTTTATCCAAGTCTGACCATCGTTGGATGACTGTGTCAAACGTTAAATTGAATTGGTCCATTTTTGAATATCCGTTTTTCAAGTTCTTTGCCGATTCATAGAAATAGCGGAGCTTTCTTTGCTGAATTATATGTTCCCTGTAATAAGGTCTCACAAAAGGATCATCATCAACAACGGGTGAACTATAGCTCTTTTTAATCAAACCTTCTATTTCTTCTTGCTCGCCTGAGTCCCCTAGGGTAAGCATTGTGTTCTTCCATGTCTCTAAGGTTATCCGTTCATGTTGAAACTTGCTCATAATAAAACTTTCATTTTTATTTTCAGATGAGTAAGTAAGAGACGTTATGTGTGTGAAAGAATTAACACCATTTCGGCTTCTCCCGTATATTTGAAGGGCGTCACAACGAGGGTCAATAATTGATTGAAAAGCTTTTGGAACATTCGTGATCATAAACACGTCAGGCGAGGGACCATCAATAAGAATATCAACCCCTGTATAAAATCTCGAAGTAAAAAAATTGAATTTACTGTACTTCTGATCCGCAATACTGTTTTTGACACATTTTATATCATTTAATGCAAAGTATTTCCTATCCAAATCCTCAGAGCAAAAAATAGTATAGTCATCTTTTATAAAATCAAGTTGACTTAGGTATTCTATTGTCTTTGTACAATTCGTAAATATCAGCCTCGGACCCTCGCCATTGCAATAGTTAAGTAGATTCCTAGCTGAAGTTCTTACGTTGTTGGTCACAACGACATTCAAATCCACCTTGTAGTCTGTATAATCAGGGCTAACATCAAGCCGTCTAAAGTCACTAAACTCTTCAAAGTCTAGCTCAACTGCTGTTGCGGAAACCATAGCTTTATTTGTAAACATTAGCACTTCCTTTAAGCATCGTACAAATTCTTTCCGGAATAATGCATTGTGGATGATGCGATCAAATTCATCATACAACACAAAGTAATTTTCTCGATAATAAGGATCAAATTTTCTTAAGGCTCGAATGAGCTTTGGAAAACCTTCGGGAACTACCAGAAGTTTTTGCCAGCCTTTAGTGTTTTGAAGATAGTCTACTATGTCATCCTCTGATGCGCTACTTGTGACGGCGCAAACCTTTTCCTTGAAATCTTCTTTCTTGACTTCGACAATGGTGATAAATGGCAGTATGACAATTGAGTGCCTATGACACGATATTTCGCTATGAGTAGCACCAAAGTTTGGGAATCGTTTATTGATGATAGTATTTGATGGAATGAATTCTCCATAACCGCTTCTACGGAGAACCGCGTCGAACTTTTCAGTTTTCGATTTTCTTGTGAGTGGTAAATGTTCCATATTAGTCAGCTAAATTTTGGTTGTCTTGATCCAAATTCTCGTCTTCATTAGATATAGTTCCATCCTCAATCTCCTTCTCCACTGAGAGATCCCACAACAAGGCACTTTCCTCTTCATCTTCTAAAGCTGTATCATAAAGAATTTGAAAAAGTATTTCCTCAGTTTCCGTTTTCACCGCTTCATCCCAAAGTAGTTGAAGAAGTTCTTCAGCGTCGGCATCATCATATAACAGTTCGTAGACATCTTCTTCAAAGTTTGCGTGCTCGGCTGATCCAACTAAAAATTCATAAACAGCTTCGGTGGATTGATCATCAGTTACAGTCTCAACTACGCCTTCATTTGATAATGTACTTTCTTCAGAATGCTGATCAGCCTCAACAGGTGTGATATCAAGATACTCCTGTTTAAAAGCACCGATAATTTCCCACGTCGCTCCAGTTTTTTTGAAGGTTTGTTGAGTTTGATTGTTTGCTAAACTCAATGAGTCAACCGATTTAACCTGAATAATCGAGTTCTGTAGCTTTTTTATCAGTTCCTTTGGACCTTCTCCATAGTATAGATCGGAAAGCTGGATTCGAAATTCCTGATTCTTGAATTTTAAAGTTTCAGGAGACCAGTAGGCGATTGCCTCTTTTGCTGAGGAGTTTGGATGCTGAGAAGGCAGGATCTCCTTGATTAAATAATAGCCAACTGCAAGAGAGTTGGTCGATCCGAAGGGTTTGGCAGAGAGATAAAATCTCCGCACTAGTTCGTCATTTGACATTTTTTTAAGTTTTAAGGTTAGCACCATTGCTAACTTGGAACCAATGTCAGGAGATGAGGTATGGGATACCGAAATAGTAAATGAACTAGTTTTTGGAGTTAATTATTTCGCCTTTTACATGCTAGAAAAAGCATTTTTCATTAAAGTTCTCAGATAATTTTCTTTGTTGCTAGTAATCTGATCATTCGACAAATAACCAAACTGTTCTAGTAAGTCGAAGATAAAGCGTGCTTGTTCATTGGAAAGTTTAGCAGAAGTAGGAGTCTTTAAGGGTGTTTCTCCATCTAAATAGTCTCTGAGAAGAAAAGTGAAGCTTCCTAAAGCTTTCATAAAGAATGAGGCTTTCCGAACCTTAAACTGCTTTTTTAGATCTATCAATAATTCTTTGGTAATCTCTTTGTCGGCTATAGCTACTGAAAGAAGTTGATTATTGCCGAAGCTTCTAGCGGACTTAACCACGGATTCGTATAAGGACTTCCAAGCACCTTTTATCGCAAGAGGCATGTTTAGGGTCGAGCTATAGCCCTTAGTTCTACTGCTTATTTTGATGATTAAGTCTCTAGGTTTGCACTCCTCCTTAATGATAGTAAGTTCTAGGAGATTTGAAACTGTATCGTACGCGTGTTTCTTTAGATCCTCCTGGTAGATGAAGGTAGGAAGATCCATATCCCAAAGACAATGATTTAAATACAAAAGATGATCCAGGTGGGATTCAAGGCGGTATTGGCTTAGAACATTAGAAAGGCTTTGTTTTAAATGTATAAGGTGCTCCTGGCTCCTGATGTTACTGAACGAGATGACTTCAGTGTAGTTGGAAGTATCAAGATTGTTCAAATCGCCCTCTACTTCTTGGGTGATTGGCTGCAGATGATAGCGAGATAGTATTTGAAGATTAACGGTAATGGGAAAAGTGAACGACATATAGCTAAATTATAAAAAACCTAGCCTTAGATGACGGGAGTTTATCACTATATGCAGTTTAGATCTTCACAACCCTCCGAGTATATTTTATTTTCAGTACGTGCTAGTAATTAATTTTCGATGCCATAATGGCTTTTTGGATTTTCAAAGGGTGGGGGTGCAGGGTCATATTTAATAAATCGTTGGGGATACCCAACGATCTGCCAAACCATCTTGGTAATCTGATACGCTCTTCCATTTAGTTCTGTGTCTAATAGTTCAATAGATACGATTTTTAACTTTAAACCGATTAAAAACCCTGGATCAAAGAATTTTGAGTTTACGGAATACTTGTTGAATAACAACGATAACTGGACGGTGACTGGGAGTTTAAATTTGCAATATGCATTTTGGGGATGCCATCGAGCGGAAACCAATAAATCTTCCAGTCTGGTAGTAATTATGAGCGATTCAATTCCGGTTATTTCAAAAATTCCTTGCCTAAGTGAATTTGGTGTCGATAGCACTTTCTTGCTGGCATAGGCTTTTAGAAGGTCTTCTTGTTTTTGTAACATACCCCAAATGTCTCGGGGCAATTAGGGGACAAAAAAGGGGAAAACAGGTCTCGATTTGTTCCCTACCCTAAGCTCCTTTTATAAGCTAGCTTTCTCTTCTTTTGTAAAGCAGTTATATATCTAGCTTTATTGAAGTTGGCAGGCAGTGTTCGATAGTTTGCAATCCTAAAATCCTTTCTTATAAGATCAGTCCCTAGGAAGTTGTCTACTTTACCGGTGAACCTGAGAATATCGAAGAGGTAAAGGAGATCGAAGATGAACTCATTTTTTTGATTTACTAAGGCGTGGGGTAGATAGGTGGATATATAATCTTTTAGATCATCAACTGTTTCTGAGACAAAGATCTCCCCAGGATAATTAATCTCTGATTCTAAATCACTAGTTAGGCTGGTTAGTACGTCTAGGGGAGGGATTACTTTATAACTTCGAAGTACTCCTGAATAATTTGATCGGCTTAACCTTATCCGTTGTTGAGTATAAATGCTTTTTAGTGCTATTGTAGATAATGTCAACGACATTTCGATTCCTTTTGAATGTCCTTGCTTTTGTACCTGTAGGGTAAAAGCTGGCTTTGAGGGTACACCTTTGCCCTTAAGCTTCTTCTGTTCTTTGTCAACCATTTCGGCATATCCTTTAAAAAAAAGAATTGTATCGTAAGCTTCTTGGAGCTCAAAGCTTATTGCATCAATGTCTTGAACTTTATTATAGAAATTTTGGCAAATGAAAAGGAGGTATTTGTGATGTTCTTCGGGAATGTTGAACGAGGTAGCAAGGTCGCAAAACGCAGTACGAAATGGGTCGAATTGCTCGTCAGTAATCTCTAACTGCAGTTCAACAGGGATAACTTGGCTCCAACCACTCTTTTTGATAAGCCTAAATTGTGCGTTTAAGACCTCATTATATTTAGCTATCCTTTCTAAATCTAATTCCTGTGTTGCTTCTACCATGATTGCCAAAATAGAAAATAGAATCGTGTCAATAAATAAAAAACCCCAGCCATAGATGACCGAGGTTTTTCAGTTAATGGAAATTAAAATCCTTCCTGGACTTCCTTATGTACTTAGATTCGGGAATTTGGTCTAAGAGTTCTCTCGCATATGTTTCTGTTTGAGAGACCTTACTATGCCCATTCCGGTACATTAGCTCAACAAGATCAGCCCCACTTATAAGCAGATTCACATTGCCGGTGTGTTTAAAGCTATAAAGTGTTTTGTTCTTTTCGATCTTCAAATCCTTTTTGAGGATCTTAAATCTAGAGTCAACGGTATTTTTTGAAAGTGGAAGCTCTTTACAGAATCCGGCTTTCTGGAGAGGTTTAGTTATTCCTATGAAATACCTTTCTGAATAGGTTTCATTCCTAAAATCGATTGGTAGCTCAAGCAAATACTTCTTTAGAGGTTGATCTATCAACACCGTCTTGGCTTTGTTTTTAATTTTCGCCTTTCCTTTGGGTAGAACAATCTTGTTTTCGTCTAACCGGAAGTCTTTCATCTGAATTCTAAGTATTTCAGAAATTCTTATTTGTGCGCCATAGATAAGGTATATAATAGTTTTTAGGACCATATGACCTTTTTGATCGCAATATTTGATCACTGTTGCTATGTCTGTCTTGTTATAGACCCTGTGTCGCTCAACTGGATGATTCTTCGGCAGCTTAATCCCTAATGTTGGATTGATGATTGCCAGCTTAGCCTCCTCTATTACCCAATTAAAAAAAGCGGACAGATAGGCTCTGTAAGCTCGTTTGCTTTGAGGCTTAATGTCAAGTTTCCAAAGGAAGTCTCTTATTAGTTCCTTCGATGCCTGGTTTGCCATCAACTGACCGGCTAATATTTTAAATGACGAGAACACAGTAGTGTAGTTTGCATAGGTGTTTTTTGTAAGCCTATCTTTTACAGAAAGCAAGTAGTCGTCGATCAGTTGTGCTAGCAGAGTAGATTCGGTTACAGTTGGCACAAAGCTTTTAGTGGCTGTGTCGAACCTGTGAGTTTTTAGCTGATCATCAAGCTTTTGAACAAGCTCATTAGCAGTTTTCTTTCTGTCCGTTATTGTCTGACTGGGATCGTTCAAGCCTTTAAACTGCCGGAACATCAATCTCTTGCCGTCCATTTGGTAATGAAAGAAGACAAACCATTTATCAGATAGCTTTTTGCCTGCTATCAGAGGAGGCTTACAATGTGGGTTTAATGGGTATGTTTCCATCTTAAAAAGTTTAAGAGGAACAGAAATCCTTATTGAATCAGTGAATTTGAGGCAATTCCAGGTGAACCATTAGGTGAACCATTTTCCTATTTTGCCACTAAAAACCGCATTTTCTAAGGGGTCAACGTAAAAAGACCAATTTCCTTTTTAGTCTAAAAACGCTCTCAGATAGCTATAAAATAGAAAAACTCGGTGATGGGCACCGAGCTTTTCAAACTAACCGTTGGTTAACCGAAATTAATTTCCCAGAATCTCCGCCACCGAGACAAGGAGGTGTGTCTGCCTGTTTCACCACCCTACAAGTTTTAAGCTAATCTTTAAAGAACGTTCGTTTTGCTGATTTGCTTGATACAAATGTAGGGCAAAGAGGCTATTCATTGCAAATATTTTAATGAATTATTTTAATTTTTACAAAATTTTAATTTACTTAGAGCCTAAATTAATATCCTCAAAAAAATAGATGGAAAAACGGCCTCAAAATTTAGAAATTGATAATCTCGATATGCAGATATTATCTTTCCTATTGGAAGACGCAACTATTGCATATACAGAAATCGCCAAACGGCTGATAGTTTCGGGTGGAACTATCCACGTCAGGATGAAGAAAATGCAGGATATGGGCATAATTAAAGGTTCTAACCTTTTAATAGATGCTCAGAAGATAGGATATGATGTCTGCGCCTTCTTGGGTATATACCTTGAGAAAGGCTCTATATACAAGGATGCAGTACAGAAATTAAAGCAGGTAAAAGAGATCGTGGAGCTTCATTATACTACGGGTGCTTACAGCATGTTTGCCAAGATAATATGCCGCGACACCAATCACCTGAGGCATGTGCTTAACGAAAGCATCCAGGCTATTGAAGGGATACAGCGTACGGAAACATTTATCTCTTTGGAGGAAAGTATTAAAAGGCAAATTAGCTTGGAGGATCTGGGGAACGACTAACGAAAATCAATTAACAAAAAAGGCCGCTTTTTTAAGCGGCCTTTTTTGTTTTGTAAAGGGATTTTACTCCTTCTTCTTATTTAAAAGGATTCCGACTTTGATCCCGCCAGAAAATCCTAATCCACTGTCTGCACCCGTTATGATTGCAAAATGATGTCCAACAAAATCAGACTCCAGCCTTTCTCCGTTAAGAGTTTGATTATCGTGAAGATTGTCGATAGCATATCCGGCGCCGGCGTACACATCCAATATCATTATGTCTCCCAGCACCCACTGCTTGCCAAGATTTAGCATCAGAGCCCCAAAAGACACATCCTTTTTCACAATGCTGTTGTTGAAAGTTGTGCTGTTATAAGATTCCATGTTCTGAGAATAAAAGCCAAAAAGAAGTTCCGGCTTTATGTAAGAACCCTGCATAACGTGATTGAAACGGTCCTTTCCGTTTACCAGGTCAGGCATTCTGCTCAACTTAAAACCACCTCCCATAAAAACTCCCGCCTGTTCACGGTAATTAGGTGTTGAAGACGAACTTGAGTAGTAACCCAGTTCTTGTTTTTTCCCCAAGCCAATTATCCCGAGAGTAAGTTCATACGATCTGCCCGGCCGCATGTTATGTTCAAAGTTCAACTGGGTGTAGCCGAGGAGAGGAGAAAGAAAGTTGATCTTAATGGCATTTTTCGCCTGATCTGCGTAGAGCTCCGGATCACTCATAGCGTTACTTTGGTAAACCTCCGTACGCCCGTTCTGATACACGACTTTGAGAATTCTGGCTTTTTCAATTGTGTAAACAGGACCTTCAGGATTCTTGAAGATTTTGTACTTGATCTCATCGGTGCCTACTTCGCTGATAGTAGCGTCAATCACTTCGCCGCCTTTTTTGTAAATTTTATCCTGCGCAGCGGCGTTCAGCACCAAACCCACGGCAAGAAGCAGTAAAAGAAGAATTTTTTTCATGTTGGTTTAGGTTATATATTAAGCAATATACCTATTTCTCAACATACAACACAGACTTTACCGCTTTTACCACTCGCTCTGCATTTGGCAATGCTTCTTTGATTAAAGTTGGGGCATAAGGCAAAGGCACATCCGCAGAAACAACCCGCAGCACTGGCGCATCCAGGTAATCAAAAGCATCTTTTTGAACTTTGAAGGATATTTCCGTCGCAATAGAGCCAAGTGGCCATGCTTCTTCCACGATCACTAACCTGTTAGTTTTTTTAACAGAATTGATGATGGTCTCATAATCGATAGGACGAACGGTGCGAAGGTCGATCACTTCAGCATTGATGCCGTCCTTAGTGAGCTCTTCTACAGCAGGATTTACCACACGTGTAAGCATTTTGCCAAAGGTCACGATAGTTACATCCGTTCCTTCTTTTACCACATTGGCTTTTCCTAGCTCGATGTAATATTCTTCTTCAGGAACCGCTCCTTTATCGCCATACATCACCTCAGATTCCATGAAAATGACAGGATCATTATCCAGGATGGATTGCTTTAACAAACCTTTCGCTTCGTATGGAGTGGATGGAACCACAACTTTAAGGCCAGGGCAGTTAGCATACCAGTTCTCAAAGTTTTGCGAGTGTTGCGCTCCAAGCTGTCCCGCATTTCCTGTTGGGCCGCGGAAAACAATTGGCACAGAGAATTGGCCACCGCTCATAGAAAGCACTTTGGCCGCTCCGTTTATTATCTGATCGATAGCTACAAGCGAGAAGTTAAAAGTCATGAACTCCACGATCGGGCGTAAGCCGTTCATCGCAGCGCCAGTAGCAATGCCCGCAAAGCCAAGCTCCGCGATAGGCGTATCAATAACCCGCTTGGCGCCAAACTCGTCAAGCATTCCCTGGCTCACTTTGTAAGCACCGTTGTACTCAGCCACCTCTTCGCCCATCAGGAATATCTTGTCGTCTTTGCGCATTTCTTCGCTTAATGCCTCACGAAGTGCTTCTCTGAACTGTATTTCTCTCATTATATGCTATGTCAAATTTTGGAACGCAAATATAAGGTAGCGAGGGCGGATATACAATTAGTATTCAGGTATAAGCTGCCTCGCTTCAAAAGTGTAGTTTTCTGTTTATCGCCTAAAATTTCCACCTCACAAAGGTTTCCATTGCTTCGTACTCTGCAAGGCCAAGCTGATCATAAATCTGTGCTGTTTCGCGGGTGCGATCTTCGGCCCGGACCCAGAATTCCCGTGAGTCATCGCCGGGAAATACTGGGCGGTCTTTTTGAGATTGATGCTTGTAAATGGCGTAGCGTTTACGTTCCACCTCCTGCGGCGAAAGCGGCACAGCCATCTCAATTTCATGAGCCTCAAACTCGTGCCAAGCGCCACGGTACATCCACAACCAGCAGTCTTTTGTCCACTCTTCTGTCTTACGAAGCCTTTTCATTGCGTTGATGATGATGTCAAAGCATACCTTGTGGGTGCCATGCGGATCGGCAAAATCGCCGGCAGCGAAAATCTGATGGGGCTTTATTTGTTGAAGAAGTTCCATCGTTTTCTGGATGTCGTCTTCTTTAACAGGATTTTTCTGTGTTTTGCCACGATCATAGAAAGGCAAATCTAAAAAGTGGATATGCTGATCGTCCAAGCCAGCAAAACGGGCACCTGCCATTGCTTCGCCTTTGCGGATAAGCGCCTTCACAGTCAATATTTCTGGAGTGTCGCTCTGGTTTGGCTGTTTAGTCTCTAGGAACCTGCGCATATCGCTATATAAGTTCTCAAGCTTTGAAGAGTCGGTGTTTTGCTTTTTGCCGAAATCGATGGCAAATTCTACGAAACGCAAGGCATCGTCATCCCAGACGGCTGTATTGCCGGAGGTTTGATAAGCAACGTGAACGTCGTGGCCATGATCCGCCAGGCGAATAAAGGTACCACCCATTGAGATCACGTCATCATCCGGGTGAGGAGAAAAAATGATTACGCGTTTTTTTGCAGGTTCCGCACGCTCAGGCCGCTGACTGTCATCCGCGTTTGGCTTCCCCCCTGGCCAACCAGTAATGGTATGCTGCATCACATTAAAAATGTGAACGTTGATGTTGTAAACCGGTCCTTGCTCGGTGGCCAACTGCGCCATTCCGTGGTTGTTGTAATCTTCTTCAGTGAGTTTTAGAATTGGTTTTTTCAAAGTGCGTGCAAGCCAAATGACTGCCTTTTTCACCATCTGCTCATCCCAAACACAATCCTTGACTAACCAGGGCGTATCAAATCGCGTTAGCTCATCTGCTGCATCCTGATCTAATACGAACTCTACATTATTTGAAAGTTGGAGGTAAGTTGCCGGAACATCCGATGAAATTTCGCCTTCAACAGCCTTTTTAATGATAGGTGCTTTCTTGCGGTTCCAGGCCATGAGGATGATCTGCCTGGCCTTGAAAATAGTTCCAATGCCCATTGTGATGGCTTTAGTAGGCACGTTCGCCTTTCCGCCGAAATCGCGGGCAGCATCGCTGCGGGTAAGGTCATCAAGAGTTACGAGGCGTGTGCCCGAGTTTGGCGCAGAGCCGGGCTCGTTAAAGCCGATGTGTCCCGTACGACCAATACCTAATATTTGCAGGTCTAAGCCACCTAACTCACTGATCTTTCTTTCGTATTCAATACAGAAGGTTGGAATTTGGTCCAGAGGAAGTGTGCCGTCAGGAATATGAACATTATTGAAATCTATATCTATATGATCAAATAAGTGCTCCTTCATAAAAGCCACATAGCTTTGTTCTGAAGTTGGGCGCATTGGATAATACTCGTCCAGATTAAACGTAATTACATTTTTGAAACTCAATCCCTCTTCTTTGTGGAGGCGGATGAGCTCTGTGTAGACGCCGATGGGGGTTACGCCCGTAGCCAATCCTAAAACCGTGTTTTCGTTACTGCTTTGTTTGCTGATAATGACATCCGCAATGCGGCGGGCTACTTTTTTGGAAGCGATATCCGGGTTTGGATACACCGTAACTGGAAGCTTTTCGAAGCGGGTTTCTTCCAGTAGATTTAGTCTGGACATTTTACGTAGAAGTTTGATTCGCGGCAAATATAGTTTGTAAAGGCATTGATCTTCAGGAAAAAAATCAAACGGCTTTTTTAATTTAGCCAACCATGGCGAAGAGCGGCATCATCAAACTGAACGAGATTTCTGAAAAACCAACACGTTTGATCGTGGGCCTGATGTCGGGCACCTCTCTTGATGGGCTCGATATCGCCTTATGCCGTTTTGCGGGCGCCGGGCAGGATGTAAAAGCGGAGGTTTTGAGGTTTGAAACTGTCCCGTATTCCGAAAGCTTCATCGCAGACGTACGCGAGGTGTTTGCGAAAAAAACAGTAAGCCTTGAAAAGCTTTGCCTGTTGAACGCATTCATCGCCGACGAGCATGCGTCGATGGTTGTCTCAGCATTAAAAAATTGGAATATCTCTGCAGAGGAAGTTGATTGCATTGCCAGCCATGGACAAACAGTTTACCATGCGCCGAAGCGTTTGCATGGGCTTCATGGTTACCCAGATGCTACTTTGCAAATCGGCGACGGAGACCGGTTGGCGGTGAAGACGGGTATTATAACCATCAGCGACTTTCGTCAGAAGCATGCTGCTGCAGGAGGCGAGGGCGCACCTTTGGCTTTGTATGGCGATTATCTTCTGTTCACATCCAAATCAGAAAACCGTGTTTTATTAAACATAGGCGGCATCTCCAATTTTACATGCCTGCCTTCAAATGATGATGCAGCAATTATTTCAACAGACGCTGGTCCCGGTAACACGCTGATAGACGCAGTTGCTAAAAAATATTTCGGAGTTGCTTACGATGAAGGTGGCGCATTGGCTTTGAGCGGAACCGTCAATGAAATGTTGCTGAATGAGATGATGCAACATCCATTCTTTTCCGAATCGCTGCCGAAGACTACCGGACCAGAATTGTTCAACACGGATTTTGTGGATAATGCAATAGAGTGTTGCGGTCAGTTTTCACTTTCTAATCATGATTTATTGGCAACCGTAACAGAGCTAACAGCACGTGCAATTGCAGACTTACTTATATCAATGCAAATGCCTGCTGCCACAATTTACGCCAGCGGCGGTGGAGCACACAACGGTGCTATTATAGGCAGCTTGGAAAAGATTTTGCCGAAAATGCAAGTGAAGCCCTTAAGCGCTCTGGGTATAAATCCAGATGCAAAAGAAGCTTTATTATTTGCATTACTTGCCAATGAGTGCCTGGCGGGGGAGCCGCAAGCGCTGGGTAGCGCACCGGCAATTACGATGGGCAAGATTAGTTTGCCAGGCTAAGCTGGGAATATTTTTCTAGGGCTTCGTCGCCTTCTGGCAATTCCGTAATGACAGCAGAGATCTGGTTAATACCACAAACCTTCATGGATTGTACCGAATCGAGCTTTTCTGATATGCTTAAGATTACAGCACGCTTGGCTGCTCTGATCATTGCTTTCTTGACCTGAACAACTTCCCAATCGGAATCTGTAATGCCGTTCTGGGCACAAACCCCGTTAGTGCCCAGAAAGCATATATCTACATGTATGTCATGCAGGTTGCTGATTGCCTGTGCGCCAATGCTAACCTGGGAGTTTTTTGAAAGTTGGCCGCCAATAAGGATTACGTTAGCGTTTGGATGTTCGTTTAGCTCTAGTGCCACTAGGGGGCTAATCGTAAATATGGTTAGCGCAATATGATCGGGTATAAGCTTCGCAAACTCAAGCATGGTGGTGCCGCCGCCCGTGAGGATGGTCATTCCGTCAACAAGCATCCTAACCGCTTTTCGGGCGATCTCCTTTTTAGGAGCTAATGCATAAACATCATTTGCCTGGTTAGTAAAGTGGAAAGATTTGGAAAGTGCGCCGCCATGCACCTTTAGAAGCTTGCCTTCATCAGCAAGTTCGATCAGGTCGCGTCGAACTGTATCTTCAGACACTCCAAGTTGTGAACTGAGATCTGATGACAATACTTTATTGTGAAGGTTTAACTGTTTGATTATATAGGAGTGCCTCTCTTTTTTTAACATGAGCATGCAGTTTTTTGCCGGTTTAGGAAATTTAGTTTAAAAAAGCGCATAACCAAAAATCAGGTTTAAAGAGCCTAAAGCTAATTTTTCTGCTTGATGGCAACAATGTAAAAAATATTGTTGATAAAAGCTTGCGTATTTCTGCAATTAATCCAAACTTTAATAATTCGCTAAAGAAATACTAACCAATAACTAACGAAAATTATTATGAAAAAAAAGCTACTAACTTTTATGCTAGGGCTCTTTTTCGTCATCTCTCAAGTGTTTGCCCAACAGCAGGCAATTACAGGTAAAGTGATTGACGAGACAGGTTTGCCGTTGCCTGGCGTTTCAGTAAAAATTAAAGGATCCACCATGGGTACATCAACGGCACCCGACGGTACGTATTCGATCCGAGCGTCACAAGGCGACGTCTTAACGTTCTCTTTTGTAGGCTTCTCAGCCGAGGAGAGAACAGTTGGTTCCGACAACACCATTAATGTGTCGTTCAAGCCGGATACAAAAAGCCTAAGTGAAGTTGTAGTAGTAGGTTACGGTACACAAAAAAGGGGTAATTTAACCGGTGCAATCACAACTGTTGATGTTAAGAAAACACTTGAGGGAAGAGCTATCGCTGATGTAGGCAGGGGCTTACAAGGCGTCGCTCCAGGCCTAAACGTAGTTGTTCCCAGCGGCGAAGTTGGATCGGATCCCTTAATCAAGATTAGAGGTGCGATTGGCTCCTTTCGCGGTAGTTCGGCGCCGTTGATATTGTTGGATAACGTAGAAATACCAAGTATTCAGCTGGTTAATCCGAACGATATTCAGTCAATAAGCGTTTTGAAGGATGCAGCGGCTTCATCTATTTATGGAGCAAAAGCGGCCTTTGGTGTTGTACTTATTACAACTAAACTTGGATCAGGCACGGATAAGCCTCAGGTAAATTATTCAAATAATTTCTCTTTTCAGAATGTGTGGAAGGACTTAGAGATGGGCGATGTAAATGCCTTGAAGTATGCACTTGATGCTAATGAACGAGTTGGTATCTCCAGCCCGATTGGTGCTTTTTATTTTACTGATAAGGCTAGCTATCAAAAAGCCGTTGCCTGGAAAGAAAAGTATGGCAATACGATTGGCCCCGGTGACCCAACTGTTTATGGGCGGGACTGGTACGTACAAGGAACCAGTAAAATGGGAGTACGCACATATAATCCCTATGACTATATGGTGAAAGAATGGGCGCCTACGCAGCAACAAAATATATCTGTTGGGGGTACCTCGGGAAAAACATCCTACAATTTGGGCCTAGCATTATTAGATCAGAGCGGTATGAACAAGCCGGCTAAATCGGATCAATTTACCAGATATAATGCCTCGCTAAGGCTTAGCAGTGAGATAAACAAATATATCACAGTAAGAGCGGGAGCTCTTTACTCACGGAGAAATAAGGAATATCCATATGCCACTAGCTCTACCACAGCAGATCCGTGGTATTATTTATATCGCTGGAGTTCCCTTTATCCATTAGGGAATGATGAGCTCGGAAATGCGATAAGAAGTCCATGGAGTGAAATGGCTTCTGCAAATACAGCAGATATACTCCAGAATTACATGAATGTAAATACTGGTGCTACTTTAAATATTTTAAAAAACTGGAAAGTAGATTTTGACTACACATTTGCAAACCAGGAGATGAACTGGAATAGGCCAGGCACGAGATTTACTGCCAGTAACTCCTGGGCTGCACCACAGGCAAGGCTTGACGCTAATGGCCAACCTGTTTATGTAAATGCTGAAGGACAAGTTGTGCCAAGCGGTACAGTTGGGGCCGTTCCAGCTTATAATCTTTCTTATGAAACTTATACATCCCCGGGAACGAATCCAGACCATATATTTAGATCCGCTGAAAACTTTAAGCGTAGCACAATCAATGCGTTTACTACATATAATCTGAATTTGAACCAGTCACATGATCTAAAATTTATTCTTGGAGTAAACAGAGTAGCAGATAACTCAGAATATCAAAGTACTCAGGTAACTAACCTATCGGATATAGGAAATCCTCAATTCGCATTCGGAACTGGAATCTGGACAGGTAGCGGTGATCAGTCATGGGAAGCTCAGTTAGGATATTTTGGACGGGTGAACTATGCCTTCAAAAATAAATATCTGCTTGAAGGCAACGTGAGGTACGATGGATCTTCAAAATTTCCCGGCGACCTGAAATGGAGATGGTTTCCGTCGTTCTCAGCTGGTTGGGTCGCGTCAGAGGAGGCTTTTATGGAATGGTCTAAACCGGTATTAGACCAGCTAAAGTTCCGGGCCTCCTGGGGCTCAATCGGCGATCAGACTGTTCCAAATGACTTGTATATAGCTACAATGGCTAACGGACAGTCAACATGGATTGGCGCCAACGGGGCAAAGGTAAACTTTGTTGGCACACCAGGAGCTATCTCTACAAGCATCAGATGGCAGGATATTGAGACAAAGAACTTAGGTGTCGACATTGCATTGCTAAAGAATAGGCTGAGCGTAAACTTCGATGTTTACCAGCGAAATACCAATAATATGATTGTTCCGGCTGAAGGTGTTCCCGCAACTTTCGGTGTTGGCGCTCCACAAAGCAATTATGGATCACTTAGAACTAACGGATGGGAGTTTGCTGCAGACTTCAACCATAAGTTTTCAAATGGGCTTGGAATCAATATCAAAGGAACTTTGGCGGACGCAAGGACAACAATAACTGCATACGGATCTAGTACAGGTGTTAATTCGAACTATGTGGGCAAAACCTATGGAGAGATATGGGGTTATCGCACAGATCGTCTATATCAGTTAGATGACTTTGAATTAGATGCAAGTGGTAAGCCATTCTTAATCAATCTTACACCAGCTGAGAGTGCAAAATATGGCAAACCGGGAAATACCGGACCGCTCGCTTATAAGTTAAAAACTGGGCCGAATGGTGAAAAACCTGTATACCAAACTTTCGTACAAAATTCTGCAAACTTCCGGTTTGGTCCTGGGGATGTTAGGTTTAAGGATGTCAATGGAGACGGTGAAATTAATAATGGCAGTGCTTTGCTAGCTGATCATGGCGATTTGGAAGTAATTGGTAATTCTACTCCTCGTTATGAGTACGGCTTTAGATTAGGCGCCGATTTTAAACGTTTTGATATCAGTGGTTTCTTTCAGGGAATAGGGAAACGCAGTATTTGGGGTGACGGGATGTTGGCCATTCCAGGTTACAATGTTGGCGATGGCGCAATGCCCGCAGCAATTGTAAATGATTATTGGACCCCTGATAACACAAGTGCATTTTATCCGGCTGCATACAATAACGGAGTCAGCAATACCACTAATAACATGCAGGTTCAAGATCGTTACTTGCTTAATATGGCTTATCTGCGGTTGAAAAATCTGACATTAGGTTATTCCCTTCCACAGCCGCTGCTGAAAAAGGTTAGTATATCCTCTCTTCGGGTATATGCAGCACTTGAAAACTTTATCACATGGGATCATTTGAAGGGACTACCTATCGATGCCGAAACTATCAACGGCTATTCCATGTGGAATTCAAGTAATTATAATTCAGGGCGTACTGCTATGGGTATACCAGCGTTTAAGTCTATTTCCTTTGGCGCTCAATTAAATTTTTAAAGATGAAAAAGAACTTTCTTAATTATATCTACCTGATCGCGATAGCTGTCATTGCTG
Source organism: Sphingobacteriaceae bacterium (assembly GCA_029266635.1). Lineage (GTDB taxonomy): Bacteria > Bacteroidota > Bacteroidia > Sphingobacteriales > Sphingobacteriaceae > JAQSWM01. The sequence continues at coordinate 366,447 of JAQSWM010000005.1, forward strand.
TCTCCTGTAATAAAGAGGTGCTGGACAGGCCTCCTTTAACGAGCTATGTCGACGAGGAATTTTGGCGCAACGAGAACGATGTACGTATGTATGCGTATGGTTTCTATCCCAATTATTTTAATGGATACAACACTGGCTTTGGCACTGACTATGCACCAGTAACCGGTTACAAGTTTAATGATGATCTCACGACAAAAAACGTACAAACGAACTTTGAAAGTAGCGTACCCTCCTCAAGAGAGTCAACATCCGAATCAGCAGCATGGCTCTCGCAATATTCCGGACCTACCTGGGACTTCGCTTGGGTGCGTAAAGCAAATGTTTTCATGGACAGGCTGGACACTAAAGCCAAACCAAACTTATCTGTTGAGGCTTATAACCATTGGACGGCTGTGGCAAAGTTTTTCAGAGGCTACGAATACAGCAGGTTAGTAAGTGTATTTGGTGATGTTCCTTATTTTGATAAAGTGGTTTCGGATACGGATTTCCCGACCCTGTATAAGGATAGGGATAACCGTGGATTGGTTATGGATAAGGTTTATGACGATTTCAAATATGTGCTCGCAAACATCCGTGAAAACGATGGAGCCAATACGCTAAACAAATACGTTGCGGCAGCATTCATATCGCGTTTCATGCTTTTCGAAGGGACTTACCAACATTATCACGCCTTCGATGCCGCTAGAGCTAAGAAGTATCTTGAGTTTGCAGTTGAGGCAGCGCAGGTAGTGATGAACAGTAACAAATATAGTTTTTCAAAAGATTACAAGTCAATTTTCACATCAGAAAGCCTGGCAGGTCACCCAGAAGTACTTATGTACAGAGTGTATGATGCTGCACTTACCGTTACACATTCTGTGCTATCATATTCTAACGGGACTGAAACGAATGCGTTTGACCCAAACCTAGTTTTAATAAAGTCTTACATCGCGGTAGATGGACAGCCTTGGCAAACATCGACTGTGGCAAATGCATCCTCTTTTGCTTTAGCCGATCTGGTAAAAACTCGCGATCCTCGTTTCGAGGCATCAATTATGGATAAAGGCAATGGCAACTCTGCTACAATGGCCTATGGGTATAAGTTTGCTCCGAGAGAGGCATTAACATACATCGGCAAGACTTACCCAGCTGCTTACACCAGCCAGACAAATACAACTGATGCTCCTATAATCCGACTTGCTGAAGTGGTGCTAAACTGGATTGAAGCTAAAGCGGTGCTAGCGCAATATTTCGGAGGTGCAGCGGTAACTCAAAGCGATCTTGACAAATCGATAAATGCTATCCGAAATCGACCATTAGAGGCTGCCGCAGTAGCGAAAGGGGTGAAAAAAACCTCACTGCTTGTTTTAACAGCTATTCCTAATGATCCCGCCCGTGATTCTGATGTACCTGCACTTATCTGGGAAATACGTCGCGAAAGGCGGATGGAATTTGTGTTTGAAGGATTTCGTTTATTGGACATTAAACGATGGAAGAAGTTAGATTATATGGATTTTAGTAAAAGTCCTGATTATTTCTTAGGTCCATGGGTAGACTTGCAAGTGGAAAACTTCCCGGTAAACTATCTAACAACAGGGTTTATCAACAAGGTCAAGGTTAAAAAAGCTGATGGAACAATAGTGACTTGGAACGGTAGTAATGCAAGCCAAATGGTCGGTTATTTTGTAGTTGACAATGCTGCTAATCGCACCGCCTTTGCTTACAAAAATTATCTATCACCTGTTGGTCAAGCTCAAATAGTTCAATACAAGGATAGAGGCTTTACGCTTACTCAAACTACTGGCTGGTAAATTCTAGTTTTTGCTTCAATCTAAAAAAAGGCTGCCGTATATGGTGGCCTTTTTGTTTGAAGGATAGCTATTCCAAACTCCTGAAATGCGGATTTATGCGGGAATTGTTTAAAAATAGCTGTTAGTAACACATAGGTAAAGCTGGGTTTAAATCATTTAAACGTTGATTTTCACACAGTTGGTGTAGAAATTTCAAAATAATATTTTAAAAAACTTGCGTATTTCTGCAATTAATCCAAACTTTAAATTTTCGCTCCCTAAATGGGCTTCATTAATCTAACCAATTAAACTATGAAAAAAAAGCTACTTATTCTTGTGCTTGGAGTCTTTTTTATCATCACTAACGTTTTTGCTCAACAAAAAGCAATTAGCGGAAAGGTGATTGACGAAACCGGGCTGCCCCTCCCTGGTGTTTCTGTGAAAATTAAAGGATCAACAATGGGTACCACCACTGATGTGGATGGTAATTACTCAATCCGAGCCGCTCAAGGCGATGTATTAGAGTTCTCATTTGTAGGTTCGAAAAGCCAGGAAAGAATTGTGGGCGCCGACAACACCATTAATCTCACTCTTCAACCTGATGCTCAAAGCCTGAGCGAGGTTGTAGTGGTTGGTTACGGCACGCAAAAGAAAGAAAGCCTGACAGGTGCGGTTACATCAGTAAATGTTGAAAAGGTATTTGGAAATCGTCCTATTCCTGATGTGGCAAGAGGCTTGCAGGGTGCTGTCCCTGGGCTTTCAGTAGTTGTTCCGAGTGGAGAAGTGGGGTCAGATCCAATCATTAAAATCCGTGGCCAAATAGGTTCGCTGGTAGGATCAAGCAATCCGCTAATATTAGTTGACAACGTAGAGATTCCCAGTATCCAGTTTGTCAATCCAAATGATATCGAAACAATAAGTGTACTCAAAGATGCTGCTTCAAGTTCAATTTATGGCTCTAAAGCGGCGTTTGGCGTAATTCTAATTACCACAAAAAAAGGAGCCAAAGTAGATGGGAATAAATTTATCTATTCAAATAATCTGGTTTTGCAATCTCCATTTAAAGAGCTAGATATTGCCGGTATTGATGGCTTGGAGTATACGCTGGATGCTAACGATAATATGAAACAAACCGGGGTTGCTGGTGGTTTTTGGCGCATTGACAGAGCCAGTTTCGAGAAGATTAAAGAGTGGCAAGCGAAATATGCAGGTGTGATAGGTAACGACGATCCTGTTGTTTATGGACGTGACTGGTATTGGGACGGAGCTCAAAAGTTTGGATACAGGATCTATGATCCGGTAGCGGCAATGGTAGAAGACAACGCGTTGTCTCAGATTCATAATCTTGGGTTAAATGGAAAAAGCGGCAATACCACATACAATCTGAGCATAGGTTATTTAGGCCAAGATGGGATGATGAAACCTGCTAAGCATGATGACTACAAGAGAATTACTCCCGCTCTATCCTTATCAACAAAGGTTAATGATTATCTGTCGCTACGCGGCGGCGTGCGCTATGCAGATGGGACAAAACGAAATCCTTATTCTTTAAACGCCGATGCTTTTGCAGCAGATCCATGGCTGTATTTGTATCGCTGGAGCCGGTTATTTCCGATCGGTGTTCAGGAGAATGGCCAGGATATCATCGATCCTGCATTTTCCGCTCGCATGTCGAATGATCAAATCCGTGATTCAAAATATCTGAATATGAATCTGGGAACCACTATCAATTTGACCAAAAATTGGGATGTTCAAGCCGACTACGCCTATAGTACTGAAAATAATCTTTCCACATCGTCTGTCCCTTATGTACAGGGCCGTACGCATTGGTATGGTGTTGAAGCGCTTAAGGATGCAAATGGAAATCAGGTATATGTAGATGAAAATGGAAACCCTACCACTACCGGCGGAACTCCGGCTTATCAGTTTCCTCTAACCGATCATACAATAAAGGCAAATACTTTTTACTCCCAGAATGATTACAGGGCTAAACGCAATACCTTAAACGTATTAAGTAATTATAACCTGAATTTAAGTGATCATCATTTTAAGTTTTTGCTGGGTAGTAACATTGTGTCTTATGACTACTCAAGCCAGTTCTCCAGCCGCAGTAACTTATTAAACAATGATAATCCTCAATATAATTTCGCGGTAGGTACCGAAAATTCAGGTGGTGCTGCAAACTGGGATTCGCAGGCCGGTTTTTTTGGAAGGGTAAATTATGCGTTTAAAGATAAATACCTTCTGGAAGGCAGCCTAAGGCGTGATGCAACATCTAAATTCCCTTCAAACTTGCGATGGAGAACTTACCCGTCAGTTTCCGGCGGTTGGGTTATCTCAAACGAGAGTTTTATGAGCGGAATAAACTCTTTATTGAGCTTCGCTAAACTCCGTGCATCGTGGGGCACTATTGGCGACCAATCAGTGCCAAATTCTTTGTACTTACCTCAAATGGGCATCGGCACAAACTCATGGTTGAGTAGTGGTGGTATTCCTTATTACCAATTGGGCACTCCAGCACCGGTATCAAGCGACATTTCATGGCAGGACATTGAACACATGAACGTAGGCGCTGATCTTCGGTTCTTTAGGAACAAGTTTGGAATTACCGCCGAAGTGTTCCAGCGATACACCAGAAACATGATTATTCCAGGCGATGCATTGCCTAACACATATGGCGCCAGCGCACCTCAAGGTAATTATGGTGATTTACGTACCCGAGGCTGGGAATTGAACCTTGATTTTACTCATCAGTTTGGCAAAGGCCTGCGTTTAAGCTTTGATGCTAACATCTCTGATGCTGTAACATTTATCACAAAGGGTGCTGACTATCAAACTCCATGGGAAAACAGAAGCTTAGGTTCAGACTTTTCAACTGGTAGAAGATATGGAGATGTATATGGGTTTGTAACTGATCGGTTGTTTCAGAAAGACGATTTTGTTTATGACGCTTCCGGCAACTTTGTACAAACAAATATTGTATATAACGGAACCAGTAAAACTACAAACAAACTTACCGGTGCTAACCCTGTTTATCAGACCTACTTTGAAGATGGGAATCAAACACTGCTGATTAGTCCCGGCGATGTGAAGTTCGTGGATGTAAATGGCGATGGCTATATCGATGCGGGCAAAGGTACCAATGGCGATCCTGGTGACAGGGTTGTAATTGGAAATACAACACCCAGATATCAGTATGGCTTCCGTTTAGGTGCTGAACTGAAAGGCTTAGACTTATCACTTTTCTTCCAGGGTGTTGGAAAAAGAATGATTTGGGGTAGCGGGCAGTTAGCTATACCAGGCTATTACGCAAAAGAAGGTGCAATGCCGCAAGCAATAGCAGGTGATTACTGGAAAGCAGATAGAACTGATGCATTTTATCCACGGGCATGGAATCTGAATGGCGCTGATGAAGGTTACGTGATGAGGGCGCAAAGCAGATATATGTTAAACATGGCTTACCTGAAAATAAAGAACATTACGTTGGGGTACAACCTGCCAAATTCCATATTCCAAAAGGCTAAGATCTCTAATGCACGAGTTTACGTTTCACTCGAGAACTATATCACCTTCGATAAGTTGAGGGGATTGCCTATCGATCCGGAAGCAATTTCTGGATATTCAATGTTGCGCTCTGGAGGTAATTACAACTTAGGACGTACAGGTACCTCGAATCCTGCGTTTAAATCGGCTTCTGCAGGCCTTCAAATTGGATTTTAAGTTATAACAAAATGGAAAAGATGAAAACAGCATATAAATTAGGGTTGATGCTTATACTAATGGTCTTCGCGGGATGCGAGAAGTTATTAGACCGTCCGCCCCTTACATCCGAAACAGACGACACGGCCTGGACAAGTGAAGAAAAGCTACGTCTGTACGCAAATAAATATTACACCGATTTCTTTGATGGCTATGGAAGTGGTTTTAGCACAACGGGTGCTCCGCTTGTAGGTTATACTAACAGTGACGATATGGTTGTCTTGGGGAACCAACTAAACTTTACACGTTCTGTGCCAAATAGTTCTATCTGGAGCTATAGTACCATTCGTTCAATCAACATCATGCTAGACAGGATAGACACCAGAATGTCAGGCATTTTATCGCCGAGCGCAAAAGCACATTGGACCGGTATTGGCAGGTTCTTTAGAGCGTTCAGGTATTCAGAATTGGTACAGACCTACGGAGATGTTCCTTACTACACTCGTGAGATAGCAAATACAGAGTTCGATGAGTTGTATAAGGATAGGACACCTCGCAATGAAGTTATGGATGGAGTGTATGATGATTTGAAATTTGCACTTCAAAATGTTCGGTATGATGATGGCGACCAGAACGTTAACAGATATATCGTTGCAGGCTTTACATCCAGGATTGCTTTAAGTGAGGCTACCTGGCAAAAATATTATTACAAGAATAACGAACGGGCGAAGAAATTTTTAGAGCTGGCAATTGAGGCTGCCGACATAGATATTTCAAGCGGTAAATATGATATCAACACTGATTACAAAACCATTTTTACTTCTAAAGAGCTAAAAGGAAACAAAGAAGTTATTCTATACCGCAATTACGATCCTGCCGCAGGAGTTACGCACGCTATTGCATCGTACGGAAACTTAGCCGAATCTACACTTAACGGGCCCACCTCAGACTTGCTCAAGTCATACATTCTCACTAATGGCCAGGTGTGGCAAAATGCGCCTGCTGCTACAGCTTCATTCAGTTTGGACAACATGATCGTAACACGCGATTCTAGGTTCGAAGCAACTTTTTACAGCAAGCCAAGCCTTCTCAATAAAGGCTCTTTCTACTACATCACAAAATTTCTTCCGCGGGAAGTAGAAAAGCGTACTCAAGTAGATCAACTTGGAATGCCGCCGGAATTTACAGGAGACAAGAACGAAACTGACGCTCCTGTACTACGCTATGCAGAAGTGCTGTTAAACTGGATTGAGGCAAAGGCGGAATTAGCCACTCTCGGAGGTGCAGCAGTAACCCAAAGCGATATCGATAAATCAATCAATAAAATTAGGAATCGCCCTTTAGCTCAGGAAGCAATTTCAAGAGGGGTAACCAAAACCGCACCTCTGAGCCTATCAGCGCTTCCGTCAGATCCAAACAGAGATGCAGATGTTCCGGCTTTATTGTGGGAGATTAGAAGAGAACGAAGGATGGAGTTCGCATTTGAGATATTCCGTTTAGCCGATTTAAAGAGATGGTCTAAGTTGGAGTATATGGATAGTGATGTTAATCCCGATATCTTGTCTGGAGGATGGATCAACTTCCCTACACAACTACCTGCTGCTTTAACCGCTGCAAACGTGGGTAAAATTGCGGTTGTAAGCGTAAGTGGGACTGAAACCGTTTATAACGGCAGCAACAACTCCTCTATGGTTGGATTTTACAAGAGTACTACTAATAAAGGCCGTTTGCCATTTTTAAACCAGCCCAACATCAACCCGTATTTGGCACCTGTGGGCCGCGTTCAGATTGATGATTATGCTGCCAGGGGATATAAATTAACGCAAACCCAAGGCTGGCCACAAAACTAGATTTAGCACCTATTTTAAAATAGTAGATATGAAACTAAAAACATTAAAAGTAGGAACATGGGCAATGTTTATCGGATTGCTTGGCCTTGCGTCGTGTAAGGAAGATCTTCCTGAAGCACTGGATACATCTCCCCAGATGACAGTTTTAACGTCAATTAAAATTGTAAATGCCGGCGAAAACGGAACTACAGTATTAACCGGGACAATTGATGAGGATGCTAAAACTGTGTCCTTCCCCCGCATAGACCCAAAAACCAATTTCGCGAACCTCAAGTTTGAAGCCGTTACTTCAGACGGAGCTAAATTGGATAAAGAAGTATATCCCGTTACGTTTGATACAGATCAAACTGAAAAGGTGATTGTGGTTAAGGTTGTAAACTCTCCGCGTTTTCGTGAATATCTGGTAAAGCTAAGATTAAAGGTGCCTGTTTTTGGTGCTGATTTCGAAAAGGGCACGACCTACGATTTTACCAACAACCCGTTAGGCGACCCGCTTTATGCGTCCTTTTCAGGTGCAGCAACCAGAGGGTCCGGTTTCGATGGACAGAAGGTGTTAATAGTTTGGAGAACCGGCGGGCCACACTTGCTTGATGTGGCTGAACTGAAGAAAGGGGTAATCAATAAAATCCCGATCAATATTACCGGAGTATCGCAAGGTACTTTCACGGTGAATATGGGTGCTCAGGTAAAAGGGCATACTTATATTGCGAATCTTTCCAGCAACACCGCTGCAAGTCCGTTGAAGGTTTATCATTGGACCAATCCAAGTAGTGCTCCAGAAGTAATTTTGAACATTAACGTAGGAACTATAAATGGGGCCGGTGTTAGATATGGCGACAACTTTTCAGCAAGTTTAGATGATCAGGGCAATGGTTATTTCTTTTTTGGCGACAATGCTGCCACTAAGGTATTAAGATTCGATGTTGCTAATTATACTACTGTTACTAATCCAACAGTTTTCGCAATGCCCGTGACCGGAGCTGGTTCCTGGACATCATTTAATCGCATTGGCAATACAAGTGAGTATTTGTTTACAGGTCACGATGCGCCGGTAGCACTGATTTCCGAATCAGGCGTGTCGGCATTTACTATGAGCAGAACAGCTATTCCAGTTCGGGGATCAGATGCCCGTATAGTGAACTTCAACAGCGAACGTTATCTGATTGTGACAACTGCGGCGAGAACCGGCTCAGAGGCTACTAACTTTTACGTTTATGATATTACAAAAGGTGCAAATGTAAAAGAAGCCTTAACGAACTTAAATAGTCTACCAACTGTTACTCCGGTGTTTCAATATTCTTTAATGGGACCTGTGAATACCTCGCCAGCATCCCAAACAGGATTTTATGTTAAAAAAGACGCAGCAGGTAATGATGAAACTTTAATGCTCTACTCAGCGGCAAGTGATGCAGGATTCGTGTTTTTTGAGTTTGGAAAAAAGGTAGCATTAGATTAAATGAAGAAAACTATTTTACAATTGGTGGCAGTGCTAGTTTTAGCACTGCTTCTAAACGCCTGTAAGAAGAGCCGGAACGATACCAAGCCAGAGCCTGAACCTGGTGGTTCTAATACCGATGCTCCTATCTTTCCTAAGAAAGAAATGAGAGCAGTATGGGTGGCTACTGTTTTTGGTTTGGATTGGCCTCAAGGCGCATATAGTGCTGCAAGTCAGAAACAACAGTATATCAATTATCTTGAAAAGTTTAAGGCGCTGAATATTAACGCTGTCTTTGTTCAGGTGAAAGGGATGGGCGATGCATTTTACAACTCCAGCTATGAACCATGGAGTGCTTCAATCACCGGAACCAGAGGGGTGGACCCAGGCTATGATGTGCTGAAATTTATGGTTGACGAAGCTCATGCAAGGGGAATCGAATTCCATGCCTGGATGAATCCGTATCGTATAGCAACTCGTTCAGGTGCCAGCAGTTCATTTGCTCCGCTTCATTCTACTGTAAATCCTGCTTGGGTATTAGATTTCCCAACTATCCGTATCTACAATCCAGCGCTTCCTGAAGTTAGGCAACGCTTGGTTGATATTGTGAAAGAAACGATAACGAAATACGATGTGGATGGGATACATTTCGACGACTACTTCTATCCAGAGGGTGAGACATTCTCTGATCAAGCTGATTACCAAAAGTATGGCGCAGGCATAGCTACTGTTCAAGATTTCAGAAGAGAGAACGTTAATAAAGCAATTAAAGGCGTATACGATGCCATCGTAGCTACCAAACCGGGTGTAGTGTTCTCCGTTTCACCCGCTCCGGAAATCATTAAGAACTACAATAGTTTATATGCCGATCTTAAAAAGTGGAATCAGGAAGGATGGGTTGATGTTGTAATACCTCAACTATACCAAGAGGTAGGAAACCAATTTAACGATTTCCAGCTACGTTTGGCAGAATGGTCTAATAACAGCTTCAAAGCAGCTTTAATGGTTGGGCATGGTTATTACAAGTTTGGAGATCCTACCATGCCAGCTGCATTTCAATCATCAGCTGAATTACAGAAGCAATTCGATCTAACGAAGCTGAATAGTAAAGTTGTAGGAAACGCAATCTATAGTGCCAAGTATATCAACTTGAATAAGGTAGGTGTGACAGATAGGCTTGCACTGATTTATAAAGATCCTGCTGTTATGCCATTTTTGGGACGTGCAGTAGCTCCTGCTCCTGCGGCAGCAACTAACGTTAGGATAGAAGGTGGGGAGTTGAAATGGAATACTACCGGAGCAGTTAAATCTGTTGTGTACTATTTTTCTGATCTGAAGAAAGAAGGAAAGGTATTAACTATCACTACAGCCAACACTATTTCACTTACCGCAGCCGGGTTCTATTCTGTTTCAACCTTAAGCTCCGACAATCAGGAAAGTACTCCTTCTGCTTTAACAGAGAAGAAGTAACGGAACATCCAACATATTGGCTATTCAAAGAGGCTGTGTTAACGCAGCCTCTTTTTGTTTTAAAATCGATTAAATTTGACCATGCACTCCATTCAACAAACCCTCGCCAGCTTAGAAATTCAACAGCAAAATTATGCCTGGAGCACAGGCCAGCTATCCGGCGGTACGGGCGGAGCACGCCACGCCAGCCACTCTCCCGTAGATGGTAAGGAAATTGCCTCGGCAACTCTCGCCAGCGAGTCCGAGTATAATTCTGTGATCGAAAAAGCTGCAGAGGCATTTAAGGAATGGCAACTCCTCCCTGCACCCCGCCGAGGCGAAATCGTCAGGCAGATTGGCGATGAGTTGCGCAGGAACAAGGAGGCACTTGGGCAACTGGTTTCGTATGAAATGGGCAAAAGCCTGCAGGAAGGATATGGCGAAGTACAGGAAATGATTGATATCTGCGACTTTGCGGTGGGTTTATCGCGGCAACTCTACGGTTTAACAATGCAATCTGAGCGCCCCCAGCACCGCATGTATGAGCAATGGCATCCACTTGGCATTGTCGGCATTATCTCAGCCTTCAATTTTCCTGTTGCGGTTTGGAGTTGGAACGCTGCACTCGCCTGGGTTTGCGGCAATGTTTGCGTGTGGAAGCCATCCGAGAAAACACCAATCACGGCAATCGCTTGCCAAAATATAATTTCAAAAGTTTTCAAAGCCAATCAGGTTCCAGAAGGAGTTTCATGTTTAATTATTGGAGATCGGAAAATTGGCGAGCTGATGAGCAATGATAAGCGAGTACCATTGGTTTCCGCTACAGGCTCGACCCGGATGGGAAAAGCAGTTGGTGCGGCTGTAGGAGCCCGCTTGGGTAAAAGTATTTTGGAACTCGGCGGCAATAACGCCATCATCATCACTCCGAACGCTGACCTCGATGTGGCTTTGGTTGGCTGTGTGTTTGGAGCCGTTGGCACTGCCGGGCAACGTTGCACAACTACCCGTCGTTTGATCATCCACGAAAGTGTTTATGACGATTTTAAAGCCAAGCTGATCAAAGCATATAGCCAACTACGCATCGGCAATCCGCTCGATAGCTCCAATCACGTGGGACCGCTCATTGATACTGATGCGGTGGAAATGTACCTGAAAGCGATAGATCGCTGTAAAGCAGAAGGCGGCAAGTTTATTGTGGAAGGTGGCAAATTGAACGGTGGAGGTTTTGAATCTGGATGTTATGTGAAGCCATGCATTGCCGAGGTAGAGCCACATTTCGCCATTGTGTGCGAAGAAACTTTTGCTCCAATCCTGTACATCATGAAGTACTCGTCGATTGAGGAAGCCATCCAGATTCAGAACAATGTACCTCAAGGGCTGTCGTCGGCTATTATGACCTTGAACTTACGGGAGGCAGAAAGGTTTTTATCTGCTGCAGGATCTGACTGTGGGATAGCAAATGTAAATATCGGTACCTCAGGAGCAGAAATTGGAGGTGCTTTCGGCGGAGAAAAGGAAACAGGTGGAGGAAGAGAATCGGGCTCTGATGCCTGGAAAGCCTACATGCGGAGACAAACTAATACCATTAACTACTCAACAGAATTGCCTCTCGCCCAGGGAATCATCTTCGACTTAGGAGAATAGTTAGATTTCGATCTCTCCTGAGAAAACAAACTTAGCTGGCCCCTCCAGATAGATATTGGTGAAGCGTTGACCATCATAGTGGAACCGGATGATAAGGTTTCCGCCTAAAACCTCAATCGGAGTTGTGATATCACCGGTAAGCTGCTTGTGTTTCGCCATCGCGAGTGCAACGGCAGTCGCTCCCGTGCCACAGGCAAAGGTTTCATCTTCAACGCCACGCTCGAAAGTGCGCACCAGGTATTTGTTGCCCAAGTCTTCTACGAAGTTTACATTGATGCCCTCTTTCCGGTAGGTATCGCTGTTGCGGATGGTTTTACCTTCTTTATACACGTCTTTCTCACGAAGTTGATCCGTTGGAAGAATGTAATGTGGCGAACCTGTGTTTAACACGAAGGCTTCTCCATCTGTAGTAACCGTATCAACATCTATCATCTTCAGGCTCACCCAGGTGCCATCTTCTGAAATTTTGGCATGATGCGGTCCGTCTACTGCCAAAAAGGTTGCCTCTCCGTGCATCACGCACAAATGCTTTGCGAAGGCTGTGATGCAGCGGCCGCCGTTCCCGCACATGGTGCTTGGTCGCCCATCCGCATTGAAATAAAGCATCTCAAAATCGAAGCCTTCTTTGTTTTGCAGAAACATAATCCCATCTGCACCAATACCAAAATGGCGATGGCATAAACGAGAATTCAGATCTGCATTATTGGGGTCAACAAGGTTTTCCCGGTTATCAACTAGGATAAAATCGTTTCCAGCGCCTTCGTATTTGTAGAATTTCAGCTTCATGTTTTCTTCACGCAAATTTAATCTTTTTGGCTAAGCTTTACGCGGCAGCTAAGTGGAATGCGTGTTTAACATTATTTAACACTATTTCAGGAACCTAACTATTGCAGATGCCGTTATTGTGGTATTAATTTTGAGCAACACATTACAGTTTAGAAATAATCAAAGGAATATATGAAAAAGATCGCAGTCACTCTCCTTACCGCTTGTATAGGCGGTGCAGTTGCAGTTGGCGGTTACAAGCTTATCGAAGATAAGTATGCCGGCAACATGAGCCTTGAAGACAAGCAGAAAGTCTATTTTACCAAGAACCCTCTGGAAGTTAATGCATCCACGGGGAATATAGATTTCACCCAGGCGGCAGCGGCGGTAACTCCGGGAGTGGTTCATATCAAAACAACTTATAAAAACAGTTCACAAAACCGAGGTGGAGGTTCGATGGAAGACATGTTCAATGACTTCTTTGGCGGAGGCGGTGGTCGCATGCAGCAAATGCCGGTTATGGCTTCGGGTTCCGGCGTTATCATTTCTCAGGACGGCTACATCGTAACTAACAACCACGTGGTAGAAGATGCAACAGAGATTAATGTACTACTGCCCGATAGGCGTTCATTTGATGCAAAAGTTATTGGGCGGGATCCAAATACAGACCTAGCACTTATCAAGATAAGCGCAAATAATCTCCCCATTGTAAAGATGGGCAACTCCGATAATGTTCAAGTTGGCGAGTGGGTGCTTGCAGTGGGATATCCTTTTACGTTGAATACAACCGTAACAGCAGGGATAGTAAGTGCAAAAGGACGGAGCATTGGTATTTTGGGGCAATCTGAAGGCCCGGGTAGAAGGTACGGCCAGCAGGGTGGCGAGCCCCAGCCAAATACAGCTATTGAGTCGTTCATACAAACTGATGCTGCCATCAATCGCGGAAATAGTGGTGGTGCGTTGGTAAATGCCAGCGGCGAATTGATCGGTATCAATGCTGCAATTGCGTCTCAAAGTGGAAATTATGAAGGATACGGATTTGCCATCCCAATTAACCTTGCCAAGAAAGTTCTTGAAGATTTCAAACAGTTTGGGGCAGTGAAACGCGGTTTCATTGGTGTTAACTTCACCGAACTGGATGCGGAACGTGCCTCACAGTTAGGCACCAAGCAAATCACAGGCCTTTATGTCAGCGACGTTGTTCCGGGAAGTGGTGCAGAAGCAGCTGGCTTGCGTAAAGGCGATATCATCGTGAAAGCCGACGATAATCCGGTTTATTCATCTGCTGATCTTCAGGAGCGGGTGGGCCGTTTGCGTCCAGGCGATAAAGTGAAAGTCGGCTACCTTCGCGACGGTAAAGAATATAGTTCTAACATCACCCTTAAAGGTGAAGATTCTGTAAAAATCGCTTCAAACAACAACTCAAACTCAGGAGCTGGTGTTAGCGTAAGCAAATTAGGAGCAAGCTTTTCTACACTCAGCCCGGCACAGAAGCAACGTTACCGTGTAAATTCAGGCGTGGTTGTTTCTGGTGTGCGTCAGGGTGGCTTGTTTGATTCGTATGGAATTCCGAAAGGCCTCATCATTACCAATATCAATGGCAAGGCAATTGCCAAGCCGGACGATGTTGGTGCTGCGTTGAGTTCGTCTAAAGACGGCTTGATCCGCATTAGCGGTATCGGTCCGGACGGAGCTCAGATCATGAGCACATTCCCTGCTGAGTAATTCAGTAAGGTCAACATAAAACAGGAGAGCCTTTCGCGTATAGCGAAGGGCTTTCTTATTTTTGGGCTATTCAATTCCTCATCTCTTGATTTCTCCAGTCGGACTTCCTTTCAATTTTATGGCTCAGGATTTAATGCTATTGCCCCAGAAAGCACTGTACTGGAAAGAGGAGGGAGCATTGATTGTAGCCGATGTCCATATGGGAAAAGTGGGCCATTTCCGTAAAGCCGGTATCGGAATACCAAAACTGATGGAGCAGGAAGATCTGGCCGCATTGTCTGATCTGATTACAGAGTACAAGCCGCGGCAGATTATTTTTCTAGGCGATCTGTTTCATAGCGACATGAACAATGACTGGGATTGGCTGGTGCTTTGGCGAGATCTCTTCCCGAAAGTTGAGATGGTACTGGTGCGAGGCAATCATGATATTTTGCACGACAAATATTATTATGCATCGGGTTTTACAGTGGTGGAACAACTCGAACTTTACCCGTTTTTGTTCAGCCATGAACCCTTGCGAAACCCGGCAGATTTGTACGCTATCAGCGGGCACATTCATCCTGGAGTTAAGTTGCAGGGTAAAGGAAGGCAAACCGTCACGCTGCCTTGTTTTTTCTTCGGCGAAAAGCAAGCCATACTTCCCGCCTTTGGAAAGTTCACCGGCAATGTATCTTTAAAGTATAAAGCCTCAGACAAGTTGTTCGGAGTTCTAAAGCACAAGGTTGTGCCCCTGTAGTAAGATTTTAGATTGTTTCTAAATAGTTTAAAACTCTTGCCGCTCGTAAAACAGGATTACTTCTTTTATATTATTTAGATACTTTTGCTCCGCCAAACTAAAATCTAAACGACTAGAATGGGTAATTTCTCGAAAACTTTTTCCTCTTCTCTTGGAAAAAAACTAATAATGAGCCTCACGGGCTTGTTCATCTGTCTTTTTCTGGTTGTGCATTTAATCGGAAACCTGCAATTATTTAAAGACGATTCCGGACAAGCGTTCAACTCGTATGCTTATTTTATGACGCATTTCACGCCTATTAAAGTGATATCGTATATAAACTATGCAATTATCCTGGGTCATGCCATTTATGCTTTAATACTTACTATCAGTAACAGGAAAGCTCGCCCAATAGGTTATGCTGTTTACAATGGAAGTGCCAACAGCCCGTGGAATTCAAGGAATATGGGAATTCTTGGAACTATTATTTTAATTTTCCTGATTATTCACATGAAGGACTTTTTATGGGAATATCATAATAATACCAGCCTTCCGTATGCACGGTACGAAGCCAGCCTTGCTGACCCCCAGAACGTAAAAGTGACTCCGCTTGCTGTAACAGACAAAGAGTACTCCCATGTTGATTATGTAGATCCTCAGTCGCAGACACATATAACTGTAGCAAAAGATTTGTATAAACTTGTGAGAGACTCCTTTAAGATATGGTGGTATGTGGCTCTGTATGTCGTATCTATGGTGGCGATTGGCTTCCACCTGATTCATGGTTTCAGAAGCGCCTTTCAAACTGTTGGATGGGACCACAAAAAACTAGTGCCTATAATCCGATTCTTGGGAGTATGGATTTTTGGAATTATCATACCTGCAGCATTTGCTGCAATACCGCTATATTTTTTCTTCTGTAAGTAGATCATTATCTGCCTTCTGGCAGGCTAAATAAAATTATTCTGATGAAGTTAGATGCTAAAATTCCTGAAGGCCCTTTAGCCGAAAAATGGTCAAAGCATAAATTCAATTTAAAGCTGGTTAATCCTGCAAACAAGCGTAAATACACGGTTTTGGTGGTAGGAACGGGTTTAGCAGGAGCATCTGCAGCAGCTTCGCTCGCCGAGCTTGGATATAATGTTAAAACTTTTTGTTTTCAGGATAGCCCACGCCGGGCACACTCCATTGCCGCTCAGGGCGGGATTAATGCCGCGAAGAATTACCGCAATGATGGAGACAGTGTTTACCGCCTTTTTTACGATACCATCAAGGGTGGCGATTACCGCTCCCGCGAAGGCAATGTGTATCGCCTGGCAGAAGTCTCTGTAAACATCATCGACCAGTGTGTGGCTCAAGGCGTGCCTTTTGCCCGCGAATATGGCGGCTTGCTTGACAACCGCTCTTTTGGTGGTGCGCAGGTTTCACGGACGTTTTATGCTCGCGGCCAAACCGGACAGCAGCTTTTACTCGGAGCATATTCAGCGCTTAACCGCCAGATCCATGAAGGCAAAGTCAAATCATACAACCGCCACGAGATGCTTGATGTGGTTGTTGTTGATGGCAAAGCACAGGGTATCGTAACCCGCGATCTGATTACAGGTGAGATAGAAACACACGCAGGCCATGCTGTTTTGCTTTGTACCGGCGGATACGGAAACGTGTTCTATCTGTCAACTAATGCGATGGGCTGCAATGTTACCGCAGCGTGGAAAGCACATAAACGCGGAGCCTACTTCGCGAATCCCTGCTTCACACAGATTCACCCAACTTGTATCCCGGTAACCGGCGATCATCAGAGCAAGCTTACGCTGATGTCTGAATCGTTGCGGAATGATGGTAGGGTTTGGGCTCCGAAAACACAGGAAATTGCTGAAAAGCTACGTAGAGGAGAAATCAAGTCCAGCGAAATAAAAGAAGAAGACCGGGATTATTTCCTGGAAAGAAAATACCCTGCATTTGGAAACCTTGTTCCAAGAGATGTGGCTTCGCGGAATGCGAAAGAAGCTGTGGATAACGGCTTGGGTGTAGGTTCATCAGGTAAAGCGGTGTTCCTTGATTTTGCTGATGCAATTGCCCGTTTAGGTGAGGATACTGTACGTGCCAAGTACGGAAACCTGTTTGATATGTATTATCAGATTACTGACGAAAATCCATACAAACAGCCGATGCGAATTTACCCGGCAGTTCACTACACCATGGGCGGTCTGTGGGTTGACTACAACCTGCAAACAACCGTTTCGGGTTTGTACTGCCTGGGTGAAGCTAACTTCTCAGACCACGGCGCAAACCGTTTGGGTGCTTCGGCTTTGATGCAGGGGCTTGCCGATGGCTATTTCGTTATACCATACACTGTTGGCGATTATTTGGCAACCATTGGTCCGAAAGCTATTGATGAAAGCCATCCCGCATTTGCGGAAACTAAGCAGGCTGTTATAGGCCGAATTAACAAATTGTTATCGCTTAAAGGCACCCGCACTGTAGATGATTATCACCGCGAACTTGGTCACATCATGTGGGAGTACTGCGGAATGGCACGCACCGAGGAAGGGTTGACAAAAGCGAAGGGATTGATTCGCGAGCTGAGAGAAGACTTTTGGAAAAACGCTATCGTGCCCGGAACTAATAATGAATTCAATCAATCCCTTGAAAAAGCTGGCCGCGTGGCGGATTTTCTGGAGTTAGGCGAACTGATGGTAGATGATGCATTGCAGCGCAAGGAATCATGCGGTGGCCACTTCCGGCTTGAAAGCCAAACCGAAGAAGGAGAGGCTTTACGCGACGATGAGAACTTTGCATACGTAGCTGCCTGGGAGTATAAAGCAGATGGCGCACCCGAGGAGTTGCACAAAGAGGAACTCGTTTACGAGAACGTTAAATTGACACAAAGAAGTTATAAGTAGTATTGAGTAGTTAGTATAGAGTATTGAGATAATCTCAACCCTATACCCGATACTCAATACGCAATACTAACAAGATGAGCGGACACATGAATTTAACCTTGAAAGTCTGGAGGCAAAAAAGCCCACAGGATAAAGGCGGTTTTGTAACATATAAGGCTGATGGTATTTCTGAAGATATGTCGTTTTTAGAAATGCTGGATGTTGTGAATGAGGGCTTGATTAAAAAAGGCGATGACCCGATACACTTTGATCACGATTGCCGCGAAGGTATTTGCGGTATGTGCTCTTTGTACATCAACGGGCGGCCGCACGGTCCAAAGCGTGCCGTCACAACCTGCCAGCTCCACATGCGCAGTTTCAAAGATGGCGAGACGATTACTATTGAACCGTGGCGTGCTGCGGCTTTCCCGGTTATCAAAGACTTGTCCACAAACAGGGCAGCGTTTGAAAGGATCCAACAAGCGGGCGGTTACGTTTCGGTGAATACAGGCGGTGTGCCGGATGCTAACGAAATCCCTATCCCGAAAGTGATCGCTGACGAGGCATTCAACTCGGCTACTTGTATCCAGTGCGGCGCCTGCGTAGCAGCCTGCAAGAATTCTTCAGCGATGTTATTTGTGTCTGCAAAGGTTTCGCAGCTCGCCTTATTGCCACAGGGACAGCAGGAGCGTTATCGCCGTGTGCAGGCAATGGTTGCTCAAATGGATGCGGAAGGTTTTGGAAATTGTACCAACACAGGTGCCTGCGAAGCTGAGTGCCCGAAAGAAATTTCATTGACAAATATTGCCCGAATGAACAGGGAATATTTTACTGCCAAATTCTTCAAGGAAGAGGAAATTCATTAACTTTGTGCCACGAGGCAAAGGAGGAGAATAACACAAAAGCCCGGTCGTTTAACAATGATCGGGCTTTGTGCTTTACTACTGTTTCTCTAAGTTCAATGAGATTGTCTGCGTGTAAGCCACTCTCACCGGCCTGCCATTCTGAATGCCCGGCAACCACTTCGGAGAGGTTTTAAGTAGCTCGATAGCCGCTTCACCTGTTCCGAAACCTGGGTCGCGAACTAAATTTATATCTGTTAAGCTTCCATCTTCTTCGACTACAAACTGAAGGATCACTCTACCTGAAACTCCTTTTTCAACAGCCTCCGCTGGGTACTTGTACTTTGCAACAAATTCGGACCAGCCTTTTTTGCCACCAGGGAACTGAGGCAATACTTCTACTGCGGTGAAGACTGGCTTTTGTTGAGATGCTACTACAGCAACTGCTTGCTCAGGTACTCCCTGGCTTGATTTCGTAGTATCCTTATCACTTGGTGCAGCAGCTTTTAACGTAATTTCAATAACGCCGTTAACTCCTTTTGCTCCATATTTTGCTTTAGCATCTGCTCCTTTCAGAACATTCACAGCATCAATATAATTAGGGTTAATTGCTTGTATTACTTTGGCGCTCGTCTCCCTGCCCTCAATTATATAGATGGGTTTGGACTTCGATGTGTCGGATAGTGCCGAAGAAGGCCTTGCAGTGCTCGGAGCTGCAGGCGGCGCAGCTGGCAGTTTACCATATTTTGCTTCAGCAGCTGGTGCATTGGAGAGAGATGGCAGTGCTGCATCCTTCAGATTTTCAGTGAAGACCTGAACTTTGTCCTGCTTTACAGTTGCCGATGTAAAGATCAGCATCAGAACAAATAGTGGTACCGAAAGTCCATACTTCAGTATGGCAATCTTCCTCGATTTTGACTTGTTTAACATGATTATCCTCCTTTTTAATAATGATGGTTTATAAAAACTGTTGGTTAGTTGATTAGCTGGCACGCCGAAAGCCTTGTCCACGAGTAATAAAGCATATTCTCCTTTGCTAGGCAGGTGCATGGCTGTTTGCTCATCGGCAATAAATTCGTGAATAGCTTTGATGGCGCTTTTGTAAACGTACACTGCGGGATTAAACCAGTTTATAATGCCCACAATTTCAAAGTATAGTACGTCAGCAGAATGCCATTCATGAGCGTGTACTTGCTCATGGCGATGAATGGTTTGGTATTGATCGAGATCTTTGGAGATGACTATCCTTCGAAAGAAGGAGAATGCCTGTCCGGTTGCGTTCTGATTGATCGAGCCGATGTTATATAGTTGCCAAAAAAATCTCACTCCTAATACCACACAGCCAGAAATGTATAGAACGGAAACCCAGTCCATCACAGTCCAGACATTTTCAGTCCCAGCGGTTAGCACAGTATTGGTACCAAATGCGTATGCGATGTTTTCCGACGCTTGCTGCACCTGTTGAGTAATAAACAGCGATCTCAGCCAGTCCGCCTGCAGCACCGGGATAACAAACGACAATAACGCTGTTGAAATCAGGTAAATCCGATTCATCCTGAAGAATGTTTCGTTTCTTAGTATCAGAACATAAAATATCAGGAACAATACGAGGCAAACGTTAACCTCCAGCAGGTACTGAAATGTGCTCATGTTATTTGCTTTTAAATTTTTCTATTAGTTTAAGTATCTCATCAGCTTCTCTGACATCTATTTTCTTTTCCTTCATGAAAAATGAAAACATGTGTTCCACCGAGCTGTCGAAATAATTGTTCAGGAGTTTGCCGGTTGCAAAGCTTTTATATTCTTCTTTGCCGATTAGCGGATAGTAGTTGTGGCTTTTGCCAAATGTGTCGTGCCCAACAAATCCTTTAGTTTCCAGGATTCTGATTATCGTGGAAACTGTGTTGTAGGCCGGTTTGGGTTCTGGGAGCTCATCTATAACTTCTTTCACAAAAGCTTTTTCAAGCTGCCATAAAACCTGCATGATCTGCTCTTCGGCACGGGTTAGTTCTTTTAATTCCATCTGATTTAAATCGGTAAAACTAAGGTATAACTAAGTTTTTAGTTTTACAACTAAGTTTTTAGTTTTTTTGTTTTGGGAAACTTTCAAAGCACATCCATGTTCTGATTATCATTGCTAAATATTTTATATCTATAAACCTGATTCATGAACATAGCCTTCCATGGCGCAGCCCGGCACGTTACCGGCAGCAAACATCTTATCACTTTAAATAACGGAACACAAATTTTATTAGACTGCGGGCTTTTTCAGGGAATGGGCGAAGAAACGGATGAGCTTAATGGTTACTTCGGCTTTAAGCCCTCAAGGGTAAACTATCTGGTATTATCGCATGCACATATTGACCATTGCGGACTGATTCCACGACTGGTGTCTGAGGGTTTTGAAGGGCAAATATTTTGTACGCCCGCTACTATGGATCTTGCCCGCATACTCATGTTAGATTCGGCAAAGATTCAGGAACAGGATGCGGAATACAGCAATCGTCACAAATCAGAGCAGGATAAAATTGAACCGTTGTACACAGAAGACGATGTTATCAAAGCCTTAGGCTTGTTCAAGGTAGTGGAGTACAACGAGGAATTTGAAATAGAGCCTCGCATTAAGCTTGTTTTCACGGATGCCGGGCACATCCTTGGAAGTGCCGCAGTTCATCTTTCAATTCTCGAAGATGGCAAGTACACGCAAATTACTTTCAGCGGCGATGTGGGCAGATATAACGATATGCTCCTGAAAGATCCTCAGCGGTTTGAACAGGCAGATTACATCCTGCTCGAATCTACCTACGGGGACTCTTTGCATAAAGACCTGGAGCCAACAGAAGGTCAGCTTCAGGAGATCATACAGCAAACCTGTGTCCTTAGGGGTGGAAAACTAATCATTCCAGCGTTTGCGGTTGGGCGTACGCAGGAAATTCTTTATGCTTTAAATGCTCTTGAATTAAAGGGATGTTTGCCGGATGTTCCGTATTATGTAGATAGCCCGCTTTCGGGGAAGGCAACAGATGTGCTCAAATCTCATCCAGAAGTTTATAACAAGAATGTGCAGGAGGTTTTGAAGGTGGATGCGGATCCATTTGCATTCAAAGGCCTGCGCTTCATCGAGAGTGTCGAAGAGTCGAAAGCGCTGAATGATGATCCGCGGCCTTGCGTGATCATTTCTGCTTCGGGCATGGCTGAAGCTGGACGGGTAAAACACCACATTCGCAACAACATCAGCAATGAGAAAAATACAATTTTGATGGTGGGCTATTGCGAGCCTTCATCTCTGGGTGGTAAGTTGTTGGCGGGAGAATCATTCGTGCATATTTTCGGCGAAGAATTCCCGGTAAGGGCAGAAGTGCGATCAATAAAATCTATGAGTGCACATGGTGACTATGAAGATTTATTAAGGTTTGCCTCCTGTCAGGATCCCGAGCAGGTTAAAGCAGTGTTTTTGGTCCACGGCGAGTACGATGTACAATTGAAGTTCAAAGAGAAGCTATCTGTCGTTGGTTTTAAGCGTATTGAAATCCCGGAAAAGAAGCAGCACTTCGAGCTTTGATCGCGTTCGGGCACCTGTGAAGTTTTATATTGCATGAGCAAACTAATTGATATGCGGCTAGTTAATCTAATTGCTCTCCTGTTCATTTGTAAGACGATTTCTGCGCAGGAAATCGTGAAGACGGACTCGTTCATAAAGAACATGGTTGAGGATGTCTCCGCTGCCAAGATCGAGAATACCGTTCGTAAACTCGTATCCTTTCAAACCCGCAACTCGCTCAGCGACACACTCAGCGCAACAACGGGTATCGGCGCAGCCCGAAACTGGATTAAAGCAGAACTTGAGAGCTATTCCAAGCAATCTGGTGGCAGGTTGAAAGTAGAGTTTGATACCTTCACTCAGCCTGTAGGTGCTCGTGTGCCGACACCAACTGTTATGAAAAACGTGCTGGGTATTTTGCCTGGCATCGATCCGGTAGATGATCGGGTTTTCATCATTTCCGGTCATTACGATTCCCGTGCCTCTGACGTGATGGATGCAAAATCCTTCGCTCCCGGCGCAAATGACGATGCTTCTGGAACAGCCGTTGCACTTGAGCTTGCCCGTGTAATGAGCAAATACAAATTCAACTGTACCATTATTTTTTGTGCGATGGTTGGCGAAGAGCAAGGCTTGAACGGCGCTGCCCATCTTGCAAAAAGAGCAAAAGAATCGAAGTGGAATGTGGCAGGAATGATTACCAACGATATTGTAGGTAATACTTACGGCATGGAAACCGACCTGAAAGACAACCGAAGCGTACGGGTTTTCAGCGAAGCAATTTCTCCAGTGGAAACCTCGCAGGAAGCAAGCCTACGCAGCAGCATCGGCTCCGAAAACGATGGTGCCGCCCGCACATTTGCCCGCTACATGAAGGAAGTGGGAGAGCGTTACGTTGACCAGTTGGATGTTAAGCTGATTTACAGAAAAGACCGCTACCTCCGCGGCGGCGATCACACGCCTTTCTCGCAGGAGGGCCTTGCCAGCATCCGGGTTACTGAAATGAACGAGAATTTTCAAAGGCAACATCAGAATGTTCGGACAGAAAACGGCATAGACTTCGGTGATTTGCCCGAATTCGTGGACTATAACTACGTCCAGAAAGTTGCACGCATGAACCTGGCCACTTTGGCTAACCTGGCCTTGGCTCCCAGAGAGCCGTTGAATGTATCTGTACTTACCTCAGGACTCACAAACAAAACGGAATTACGGTGGGAAGCTCCTAAGGGCGAAAAGCCAATGGGTTATTATGTAGCTATGCGTGAGACTACCAGCCCCGTCTGGCAAAAGAAGTTCTATGTAGCAGACACAAAAGCTTCCTTAAATTATTCCAAAGACAATTACTTCTTCGGTGTGCAGGCTGTTGATGCTGATGGCCACGAGAGTTTTGTAGTGATCCCGAAGCCTGCCCGTTGATTACTTTATACTGCGCTTAGTCACCACGAAATACCCCGCAACAAAAGCTATTACGGCTACAAGCAGGCTCACAAGCACCTCCTTTGAAAACATGTCAACGTTGATCATGGTAGCTTTTGCAGGTTTCATGGACATAAGGGCAAGCATAGGATGTGCGTAGGGATTCGTCCATGCATATTTCCATCCGCTTTGGGCGGAGATGATCCCGGCTATGGTGAGTACAAAGCCGATTCCCATTGGCTTCAGGAAATCTGTCCACACAAGGCTTAGCAAAAACTGAATTGAAAGTATTCCCAATGATGCGAGGAATAATTTGGCGTGCACCTCGAATGCTAATCCTGCTATGGAATAGTCATGGAACTTTAGCTCCGGCTTAAGAAGCCCCATCAGATTCCCGCTTAGCAGGATAAACGAAGCAAATAAGGAGAGGCATAATGCGTTTAGCAGCACAGTATAAAAATATTTACTGCTGTAAATGGCCCACTTAGAAACCGGCAGCGAGAAGAGGCTCTTCCATGTATCTGCCCTGTGCTCAATGCTGTTGATGGAGTATGTGACGAAGATTACGAACATCGGCATCAGTAAAATGCCCATCACGCCGAGCGTCGTATTCATATAGCGCATCCACAACATCCGTCCGGTATATTGCAGCAGATCTTTGCTGTGGCTATAAAAGCCGATAAACACTAGTCCGCAGATGAGCAACGGTAGAACTATCGCGATCCAGAATGCCAGTGTTTTGCGGGTTTTTAAAAACTCGGATTGTAGTGAGAGAGCGAATGCTTGCACGTTATGATTGAGTTAGGCTTAAGAAGAGATGCTCCAGGTCCTTTTTGCTCTTGCTGATAGCTGAAACTGAACATCCGGCGCTCACCAAAAGTGTGTTTATAGCAGCCATCTGATCTTTTGATAAATAAGGTACGATTACTTGCTTTTCGATTATATCTGCGGAATGGCCATTCTTGAGCAGGATGTTTGCGGCCCGCACATTATCATCAACTTCTACCAGCACCTGCTCGTTGCTAAGATGCTGAAGCTCCTGTAAAGTGCCTTGGAAAATCAATGTCCCTTTGTTGATGATGCCCACATGACTGGCTGTTTTTTCCACTTCACTAAGCAAATGACTCGATACAAAAACCGTTTTTCCCTGCTGAGCAAGATTAGTCAGCAACTTTCTGACCTCAATTATCCCATTAGGGTCGAGCCCATTGGTTGGCTCATCCAATATTAAAAGTTGCGGATCGGACAGGAGCGCCAGCCCAATGCCCAGGCGCTGCTTCATGCCAAGCGAATATTGTGATGCTTTTTTATAAGCTGCGCTTGACAGCCCTGTTAATTCCAATACCTCATCTGCTTTGTGGCTTTTCAGCCTGAGTAAAGACGCACGGACAATAAGGTTCTCCCTGCCGCTCAGGTGCCCATAAATTGCAGGCTGCTCCACCAGCGATCCAATCCTGGAAAGAACACTGATGCGATTGCCTGATAGCTCCTGACCAAAAACAAAAACATTTTTAGCCTCAGAGCGAAGCAGGTTGAGCAGGATTTTTATTGTAGTAGTCTTGCCCGCACCATTAGGACCTAAAAAGCCGTAAATACTCCCGGAAGGAACATTTAAGGAAACTTTATCAAGCACCTGCTGATTTCCGAAGAAATAGCTTAGCTCGTGGGTCTCAATGATTGGCGAAGACATTTTAAAGAATAGCTTTAACTACTAACTTTAACGCCGGCAGTTGGAATGCAGAGCTGGCTACGCTATGTTGTGACGGAATTTCTGTGTTGCTGTTGATGAGCAGCAAGGCAATACAAAGAAATACGGGTATAAGGAGCATTAAAAATGGTGATGCGGCGGTAAGGTTTCTTTTCATGTGTTTAAGTTTGATGATTCAAAGAAACGGCACCTGAATTTGCTGCTAAAATTATTTAGACTAAGCGGCAGTATTAATAGATAAACAAGCCATTTTGAGGATTTATCAATCACCGCTGGCTTAAGCCCGTTGGCAGATGAAAAATGCCCGTTGGCCGAATCAAAGCGCTCCTGTTTAGCAGCTGAGCCTAATTTTAAACACGATGGACAAACGCAAGGAAATTCTTCTTCACATTATTGTTTGGACTGCCATAGTTCTTTTCTTCTTGTTTATCACCAGCAAGGGGGGGAAGATAGAATACAGCAACATTGTTGTCTTTGTCTATTTCGGCCTAATCAATATTGGTATTTTCTATATCAATTACTCGTATATATTGCCTCGGTTTTTAACGAACCATCACTATAAAATCTTAGCTGCAAGCCTTATCGGACTGGTGCTTATTTCGGGGTTGATAAAGTATGGTTTAGCTTACACCTTTAAAGAAATTGTATTGGATGGCGGGCGGGAAAAGCAGATGCACCGCACCTTTCTGGGCTATTATGTAGGGGCAATATTTACAAGCACATTCTTCGTTTTTCTAAGCACCGCTTTCAGGTTTACGATGTATTGGTTTGTGAACGAGAAGTTGAGAAAGAACCTCGAAAATGAAAAACTTACGGCTGAACTGGCTTTCCTTAAATCGCAGATAAACCCGCATTTTCTCCTGAACTCACTAAACAATATTTACTCCCTGGCTTATCAGAAAGCAGATAAAACGCCAGAGGCAATATTGAAGCTTTCGGAGATTATGCGATATATGTTGTACGAGAGCAATGATGCGAAGGTGGAGCTGTCTAAGGAGGTGCGCTACCTGGAGAATTATATCGAGTTGCAGAAAATTCGCTACAAAGACAGCGCTTTTGTAAACCTCGACATCGCCTGCGATGCTCCTACGCTTAACATTGTGCCTCTTATCCTCATCCCCTTTGTGGAGAACGCTTTTAAGCATGGCGTAATCAACGATCCGGAAAATCCTATAGAGATAAAGATATGTGTGGAAGGCGGAAAATTGCAGTTCACGGTAGCGAATAAGAAGAGTTTGCAGAACAAGGATGAAACCGGAGGCATCGGCTTTCACAATGTAAAAAGGCGGCTTGATCTGCTGTACCCAGGCAAATACACCCTGAAAATTGATGACCAACCCTTAACCTATACTTGCCAATTATCTTTAGATTTATAGCATGATACGCTGCATTGTTGTTGACGATGAACCTTTAGCGCTCGACATCCTCACAGATTATATTGAGAAAGTGTCGTTTCTGCAACTGGTGAGTGCTACCACCAGTGCATTCGAGGCTTTGGCGCAGGTGCAGGACGGGAAAGCTGATCTTGTTTTCCTTGACGTGCAAATGCCCGAGCTTACAGGTATTCAGTTTCTGAAAATCATTAATGGCAAATGCGACGTGATTCTAACCACTGCTTATCCGCAGTATGCGCTCGATGGCTATGAGCTTGATGTAGTGGATTACCTTCTGAAACCTATCGCTTTCGACCGTTTCTATAAGGCTGTGCAGAAAGTTCAGCATGAAAAAAGCCCGCCCGCCGCGGTTGCGGATCCGGTGCCCGCCACCAGCACTTACGATTTCATATTTGTTAAAACCGAGCACAAAATCCAAAAAATATACCTCGACGATATTCTGTACATCGAAGGTTTAAAGGATTATATCTCCATTTTTACGTCGGCAGAACGGATAATAACCCTTCAGAATATGAAGAAAATGGAAGATGTGCTGCCTGCAGGTAGGTTTGTGCGAGTACACAAGTCATACATCCTGGCGCTTGACAAAATTGAAAGCATTGAACGTAGCCGGATATTCATCGGTGATAAAATCATTCCTATTGGCGACACCTACCGCGATCATTTTTTCAAACTAATCGAGAATAAAAATATCTAAGCCGGCTATTGCCCGAGCGAAGCATTGATGCGTCGCTCCGCTTCTGCCACTACTTCCTCCGGCAATTTTTTTGCAGGCTCAATAGCATCCAAAACGGCAAAGCTAATTTTCTCGCCGAAGCTGAGCGGAAAACTTCCATAGCGTGTAAGCTTCCAGGAACCGGATATAGCGATGGGTACGATAAGCGCATCGGGTACTTTCTTGAGCAAAGTCGCAATTCCGCCGACGGCGAATGGCTTAAGCTGGCCGGTTCGTGAGCGTGTGCCTTCCGGGAAGATTACCGTCGACCAGCAATTATCCTTCATCCGCTTTGCTAAACCTAATATTTCCGCGATAGCTTGTTTGCTGTCCTTGCGGTCGATGTTTGCGCCGCCGCCATGTTTTAGGTTGAACGAAATGCTGGGGATGCCACTCGCCAGTTCTATTTTGGAAATAAATTTTGCATGGAACTTTCTCAAATACCAGATGAGCGGCGGGATATCGTACATGCTTTGGTGATTCGCAATAAAAATTATCGGTCTGTTTACAGGCAATGCAGGGTTGTTTTTAAAAGTTATTTGCGTGCCTAAAACGTAGTAGGTGCTTGTAAGAAAGAAGTTCAGGATATCTACCGAGCGTTTATGTGCAGAATAGCCACCTAATTTTAGCGACAGCCATTGAATGGGATGAAAGACTCCCAGCAGAAAGCCAAAATATAGGTAGTGAACAGGCGTGAGGAGTATGCCTAACAATCGGTGCATCCCGCAAAGTTATTTAAGGAAGTGCATTTTCCAATAGCAAAATTTTGAGCCTTAATAGACTTGCCACAGCCATCGAATCGGTGATGCGGCCATCCAGAGCCATTTGGTAGGCTTCTTCGAAAGGAACCTTTTTTAGCTGTAAGTCTTCAGTTTCCTCTGGTTCAGCTTCGCCTTGTTTCAGCCCTTGCGCCAGATATATGCGGGCAAATTCATTCCCTACGGAGTTGGAAAGGTGCATGGTTTGCAGCAAAGACCATTTCTGTGCTGTAAGCCCCGTTTCTTCCAACAACTCTCGTTTTGCGGATTCAAGCGGATCAATCCCAAATGGGCCGCCACCTTCAGGGATTTCCCAGCTATACTGGTCAAGCACAAACCGGTATTGGCCAACCAGCCAAACGTTCATTTCATCATCCAGCGGGAGGATTCCGAGCGCATGGTTTTTATAATGGATTTTCCCATAAATACCTCTTCCCCCACTAGGATTGATAACCTGATACTCGGTTACGTTAATCCATGGATTGTCGTATTTCTCCTCGGTAGAAAGGACCTGCCATGGATTTATATCTTCATTCATTGCCATAAAGTTAAAGCAATAAAAGGCAGCTAAGCCGATAATGGTTTGCTGCAAAACAAAAAAGCCTTCTGCTTTCGCAGAAGGCTTTCATTGATCGCTTCTTTTTAAGCTATGTTAAAAGCAGCTTTTATCTTATCTACAAAGTCTAACTTCTCCCAAGTAAACAGCTCAACTTCTACGGTTTTGCTTTCGCCGTTAGCGCCTTCAAACGTTTTAGTTACTGTTTCATTCTGTCTACCCATGTGCCCGTAAGCAGCAGTTTCAGAATAAATTGGGTTACGAAGCTTCAGCTGAGTTTCGATTCCATACGGAGTAAGGTTGAATATTTCAGTAATTTTCTGTGCAATCTCGCCGTCGGTTAAGCCAACTTTAGAAGTTCCGTTTGTAGCAACAAACACGCCCATCGGATCTTTTACGCCTATCGCGTAAGAAACCTGAACCAAAATCTCGTCAGCAACGCCCGCTGCAACAAGGTTTTTAGCAATATGACGAGTTGCGTAAGCAGCAGAACGGTCTACTTTTGATGGATCTTTACCTGAGAAAGCGCCGCCGCCGTGTGCGCCTTTGCCACCGTAAGTGTCAACAATGATCTTACGTCCAGTCAAGCCGGTATCGCCGTGCGGCCCGCCGATCACAAACTTCCCTGTTGGGTTGATGTGATACTTGATGTTATCAGTAAATAAAGCCTGAAGCTCTGGCTTAAGCTGGCTTTTGATGCGTGGGACCAAAATTGAAATAATATCGTTTTTGATTTTCTCCTGCATCGCCTTTTCGCTGTCGAAATCATCGTGTTGAGTAGAAACTACGATGGCATCAATGCGGATTGGCTTGTGATCATCGCTGTACTCAATGGTAACCTGCGATTTTGCGTCCGGGCGCAAGTAGCTGATGTCTTTATTTTCCCGGCGAAGAACAGC
This sequence comes from Sphingobacteriaceae bacterium, assembly GCA_029266635.1. Classification (GTDB taxonomy): domain Bacteria; phylum Bacteroidota; class Bacteroidia; order Sphingobacteriales; family Sphingobacteriaceae; genus JAQSWM01. The sequence goes on from JAQSWM010000005.1 coordinate 396,209, forward strand.
AAGTTCCAATAATATTTTGTGTGCCAGGTCTAGTGCCAATGGCATATAATTAGCTGTTTCGTTTGTAGCATAGCCGAACATCATTCCTTGGTCGCCGGCGCCCTGCTCTTGCTTTTCCTGGCGGTCAACACCCTGGTTAATATCTGCAGACTGCTCGTGGATTGCAGAAATGATCCCGCAGGAATCAGCCTCGAACATGTACTCAGATTTGGTATAGCCAATCTTCTTGATCACCTCCCGGGCGATTTTTTGAACATCAAGGTAGGTTTTAGATTTTACCTCGCCGGCTAGCACAACAAGGCCAGTGGTAACTAAGGTTTCGCAGGCAACTTTAGAATCCGGATCCCAGGCAAGAAAGTTATCAATTAACGCATCCGAAATCTGATCTGATACCTTGTCGGGATGCCCTTCTGACACCGACTCTGATGTAAATAAATATGGCATAAAACTTAATTAAAAGATTGAAAAATCAATTTAAGTCGGAAAGATTTGCGAAGTTCAGATTGCAGAAAGCGGAAAAAGCATTGTTTTTAGCACTTTTTTTTACGTGGTTGCAATCAACTCAAATCAGTCCACTTATTCGCACGGCGAAAGTACAACAATTTTCAAATAGTGGAAAATTAAAGATTAATTTTAGCCGTTCAGATCAGCTTTTGAAGACAGATATTCTTTTCATCGTCAATCCTATTTCGGGAGGAAGAAATAAAGCCTCCTTCGCAGAGATGGTGGATAGCTATCTGGACAGAGAGAAGTTTTCACCCCGGGTTATTTTTAGCCAGTATCGCGGCCATGCACACGAAGAAGCGAGTAAAGCCGCTGCGTCGGGCTGCCCCTTTATTGTAGCCGTGGGCGGCGATGGTACGGTTAACGAAATCGCCTCGGCGATAGAAGGCACTGAGACCAGCATGGGTATTATCCCTTTCGGCTCCGGCAATGGCCTTGCACGTTCCCTGAAAATACCCATGAACTGCACAAAAGCTTTGTCGCGACTGAACTCTGCAACCCCCAGCAAGATTGATGTAGCTGATCTAAACGGGAAAAAGTTC
>JAQSWM010000006.1 GCA_029266635.1 Sphingobacteriaceae bacterium
TTATTTTTTTCAAGCTCCTTCTCTCCTCCCCCTCACCTTTCAACTCCCGGGCAAATCGCTCGCCCTTCCTCCCAAACGGGACGCAAAAGTAAGAAGAAATGGGACAACTGGCAAGAAGTTTTTAAATCTTTTTACAATCACCATTCTCGCCCATCATGTTAAAGAATGTTAAATGATTGACACCTATATATAATAAGGTATACTTTCGACATCTATATTTAATTGTCTGATAAACCCAATTACCTTATCTTTGCAGAATGTTTAAAAATAAGCGTGTAAATACGTGGTGCTTATCCATTATTTTAATCTTCGCGGTTGCAGGTTGCAAAAGCAGGTTTGAAAAGCTATTAGCAAGCAATGACACGGCTAAAAAATACCAGGAAGCCTTACGCCTATACAATAAAAAAGATTACACAAAAGCCTTAACCCTATTTGATGACCTGATGCAACGCTATCGGGGCAGAGCTGAAGCGGAGGATTTATCTTATTATAGTGCTTACACAAATTACTATTTAAAAGATTATACAACGGCTCGCTATCAATTCAAGATTTTCGCCGATACCTATCCCACGAGTGCAAAAGCCGAAGAATGCCGATACATGGCAGCTTACTGCTACTCTTTGGATTCTCCCAATTATTCCCTTGACCAGGAGAATACTGTAAAAGCAATTGAGGCATTGCAGCTGTTTATAAACTTGTATCCTCAAAGCGAGCGTGTAGCTGAAGCAAGCAAACTCATCGACAACTTAAGAGATAAGCTTGAGACTAAATCTTATGCTAATGCGAAACTATATTTGACAATAGGCGCATCAGATCCTCAAAACTATCGTTCAGCAGTAATTGCTTTCAGAAATTCGCTAAGAGATTATCCTGACTCTAAGTATGCCGAGGAAATGGAATTCCTGACGATTAAGGCTCAATACTTATACGCGAGGAACAGTATAGAAACCCGTCAGGAAGAAAGGTTCACAGAAGCAATTAGCATGTATAATGCTTTTGCTGAAAAATATCCAAGCAGCCAGTACTTAAAAGACGCTGAGGATATCAAAAAAGACGCTGAACGCGGAATTGAGGCGGTTAAAAAATTTTTAGCTATTCAGCAGGCAGAATTAAAGCTTCGCGAAAGCAAACAAGACACAGTTAAAAACAACAATTGATATGAATAATCCTAAAAATACTACCCCGACATCTACAATAACCCGTGATGTACGCCAACTGGATGTAGAAACTGATAATATCTATGAATCATTGGTAATCATTTCAAAACGTGCTAACCAGATTGCAAACAACTTGAAAGAAGAATTGCACGGCAAGCTGTCTGAATTTGCATCAGCAAATGACAATCTTGAAGAAGTATTTGAAAACCGCGAACAGATCGAGATATCTAAGCATTACGAACGGATGCCGAAACCTACTCTGGTAGCTGTTGACGAATTTTTAAGCGGTAAAGTGTATTACCGAAATCCGTCTAAAGAACAGAATTAGTGTAAGTTTGAGCATATTATTATGCTTAACGGTAAAAACATCTTACTTGGCGTTTGTGGCAGTATAGCCAGTTACAAATCTGCTTCACTGATTCGTATATTGGTAAAAGCTGGCGCAAACGTCAAAGTAGTTATGACCCGGGATGCGTCCCACTTTATAACTCCTCTCACCCTCTCTACCCTTTCTAAAAACCCAATTCTTATTGAGTATTTCAAAGCTGAAACCGGCGAATGGAATAACCATGTGGATTTAGCATTGTGGGCGGATATCCTTCTAATAGCACCGGCGAGCGCCAATACAATCGCTAAGTTCGCCCACGGCTTATGCGATAATCTCCTCACCGCCGCCTACCTTTCTGCCAAATGCCCGGTGTACTTTGCTCCTGCCATGGATCTGGACATGTGGAAACATCCGGCAACGCAAAACAACATTCAAAAACTGAAGGAGTATGGCAACATCCTAATCAGCCCAGGTTACGGCGAATTGGCAAGCGGGCTCATCGGCGAAGGGAGAATGGCCGAGCCTCAGGAAATAGCAGATTTTCTTGATCTGGAACTTAAAAAAAAACTCCCTTTAACAGGTAAGAAGGCGCTAGTAACCGCCGGTCCGACATACGAAGCAATAGATCCTGTGCGTTTTATCGGGAACCATTCATCGGGAAAAATGGGATATGCGGTGGCTAATGAGCTATCAAAGCTAGGTGCAGCTGTCACGGTTGTAAGCGGGCCGACTGCTCTGAAAACTCTAAATAAGTCGATAACAAAGGTAGAGATTGTCTCCGCTGAGGAGATGTTTCAAGCAGTTTCAACGCATTTTGCCGGTAGTGATATTATAGTGATGAGTGCCGCGGTGGCAGACTACAAACCCAAGAAAGTTGCTGACCAGAAAATTAAGAAAGCTGATTCGGAGTTTAGTATAGATCTGATGAAGACTACTGACATACTTGCTACTCTGGGAGTGGAGAAAAGGACAACGCAAGTGCTGGTTGGCTTTGCGCTTGAAACTGAGAACGAAGAAGAAAACGCTATTAAAAAAATCCAGAAAAAGAATCTGGATTTCATCGTTCTAAACTCATTACAAGACGAGGGTGCTGGTTTTAAGAGCGATCTAAATAAAATCACAATCATCGATAAAGAAATGCGAAAAGAGGTTTTTGCTTTAAAGCTGAAAGAAGAAGTGGCTGCAGACATTTGCAAAAGAATAATAAGCCTGGTGAATCATGATTAAAAAACTTGTCCTTCTTGGCTTTTTCATTGCCGCTGCTGTATTTTCTAAAGCACAAGACCTGAATGCACGAGTACAGGTGTTAGCACCACAACTTCAGAATAACAATAAACGTGCTTTGGATGCGCTTGAAACCACAATCCGGGACTTCCTGAACGGGAGAAAATGGAGCACCAATAATTTCCAATCGCAGGAAAGAATTGACTGCAACTTTGTACTGAACATCACCGACTGGGATGGTTCAGCCAATTTCAAATGTGAAGCACAGATACAATCCAGCCGCCCGATCTACGGCACAACCTACAACAGCACTTTACTCAATTTAAGCGATAAAGATTTCAACTTTAACTACACGGAAGGGCAACCGCTTGATTACTCAGACCAAAATTTCATCAATAACCTAAGCTCCTTGCTTGCTTATTATGCATATATCGTGGTAGGCATGGATTACGACAGTTTTTCAAAATTCGGCGGTACTCCGTATTTTACGAAAGCTCAGGCTGTAGTAAACAATGCTCAGAATTCAACCTTTGCGGGATGGAAAGCTTTTGAAAATCTTCGTAACCGTTACTGGCTAGTAGAAAATCTAACGAATAAAGATTACAATCCAATACGCGAAACTATATACGAATACCATCGAAATGGCCTGGACATAATGGCTGATAACCGTAACAAGGGCAGGAAAGAAATACTTGCGATGCTTCCCCAGCTACAGAAGGTGGATAAACAAAAGCAGGGGTCGATGCTCAGCCAGGTTTTTTTTACCGCAAAAGCTGATGAGTTGGTTAATATAATTGGCTCTGCCGATCCGCAGGAAAGAGTGAAAGCTTATAATCTTCTAACCTCGCTCGATCCGCCAAACATCGCCAAATATGAGCTGCTGAAAAAAGCAAAATAGTTTCATTTTGCTTGTCGCACAAAATCCGAAAGCAGTATTTTAGCGCAAATGCTCAACCGCCTGTCCATCCGCAACTACACCTTAATTGATAATCTGGATATTTCATTTTCTAAAGAATTGAATATTCTGACCGGCGAAACCGGAGCGGGCAAGTCAATCATTCTCGGAGCCTTGTCGCTAATCCTCGGACAACGAACAGAAAGCCGGCATTTTTTCAATCAGCAGAAGAAATGCATTATCGAAGGTTTTTTTAAAATTGCCAACTATCAGCTTGGTGACTTTTTTTCTGAGAATGATTTAGATTATGAGGATGAAACCGTTTTACGCAGGGAAATATCAGCCGATGGAAAATCAAGGGCTTTCATTAACGACACGCCTGTAAACCTTTCAACGCTCAAGCAACTGGGCGAGCAACTGATCGACATCCATTCTCAGCACGCTACATTGGAAATTAATGAAGAAAGTTTCCAGTTGCTGGTGGTAGACACACTAGCCGGTCATCAGCCGCTGCTCATTAAATACCAGGAAACATACCGGAAGTTTAGGCAGCTCAAGGCGAAGCTCAATGCCCTCATCGCCGAAAGCGAACAAGCAAAACAAGACGCCGACTATTATCAATTTCAATTTGATGAACTTGAAAAAGCTAACTTGTTTGTGGGCGAGCAAGAGCAGTTGGAAGTTGAACTGGATGTTTTGGTACATGCCGAAGAGATAAAGCGCAATCTTGTAAACGCCACGTTTTTATTGAACGACAACGAGCAGGCGGTGATAGCCAGATTGAAAGAATGCCTGAATTATCTTCAGCAAACAGAAAAATACAACCCTGAACTAAGCCCGTTGGCTGAACGATTGCAAATCGCATTTATCGAGGTAAAGGATATAAGTTCCGAAATTGAGCGCATAGAACAGCAAACCCAAACAAACGAGGAACGATCGGCCGAAATAAATGACAGGCTCAATTTGTTGTTTGGCCTGCAAAAGAAACACAGAACCACAAACATCCAGGAGCTGGTAGATTTACACAGAAGCATTCACGAAAAACTAAACTCGATGCTACTGGTGGATGAAGAAATTGATACCGTGAAGGCTGAAGTGGACAGGTTATATTCAGAGCTGACTGTGCTTTCTGATACCATTTCTGCCAGCCGGAATGAAGTTATTCCGCAGGTTGAAGAAAAAGTCAGGGCGACTCTGACCGAAGTCGGGATGCCAAATGCCGCTCTGAAAATTGAAAACGAGCTTTTGTCCGAAGGAGATTTTACGCCTATGGGCCGCAATAAGATCCGCTTCCTGTTTTCTGCAAACAAAGGCCAGCAGCCGGCACCTATGAATAAGGTTGCTTCGGGAGGAGAGCTCTCCCGCCTCATGTTGAGCATCAAGTCGCTCATATCGCGGCACACCGCCCTTCCAACCATTATCTTCGATGAGATTGATACAGGTATTTCCGGCGAAGTGGCTTTAAAAGTGGGCTCAATCATGGAGAAACTCGCCGAAAGCATGCAAGTCATCGCCATCACACACCTGCCTCAAATCGCCAGCAAAGGTCAGGCACATTATAGAGTGTATAAGCAAGAAGAGTCCGATCGCACATTAACAAATATCGAGTTACTCAACAAAAATGACCGAATTACAGAGGTAGCGAAAATGTTGAGTGGCGAAAATCCGGGCGAATTCGCTATCCAGCACGCACAGCAACTACTAAATTATTGACCTGCGCCACGATTCACCATTATTTTGTTTTTATAACTTTACGCCATATTGCATTAACAAACCCCAACTCATATGTATAACCTATTGAAAGGTAAAAAAGGCATTATTTTCGGAGCTCTTGATGAGAAATCTATCGCCTGGAAAACTGCGAAGCGCTGTGTAGAAGAAGGCGCTGAAATTGTGCTGACTAATGCTCCTATCGCTTTGCGCATGGGCGAAATAAATAAGCTTGCTGAAGAATGCAAAGCTCCTATCATTCCTGCTGATGTAACCAGCACAGACGACTTGAATAACCTTTTCACCAAGACAAAAGAGCATTTTGGTGGTGGTGTTGACTTCATTTTACATTCTATCGGGATGAGCATCAATGTGCGCAAAGGCATCAGATATCCTGAAAACAACTATGAGTTTACTCACAAAGGACTTGATATCTCGGCTATTAGCCTGCACCGCGTTTTGCAATTAGCCATGAAGCATGACATCATCAATGAGTGGGGTTCAGTTGTTGCATTGAGTTATATCGCAGCACAACGGGTGTTTCCTGATTATAATGATATGGCCGATGGAAAAGCTATGCTGGAGAGCATCGCTAGAAATTTTGGCTACTACTATGGAGTAGAAAAAAAGGTTCGGGTCAATACAATTAGCCAGTCGCCAACGCGTACAACAGCAGGTTCGGGCGTGAAGGGTTTTGACGGATTTGTGAGCTATGCCGAAAAGATGTCGCCACTAGGTAACGCGTCAGCCGACCAATGCGCCGATTATACAGTTACACTATTTTCAGATCTTACCAGGATGGTGACGATGCAGAACTTATTCCATGATGGAGGGTTTTCGTTTACCGGAGTCTCCCAGGCGGTGATCGACCAAATGGAAAAATAAACCACTAGCCGGTTCCAAAAGAACCGGCTTTTTTATTTCTTACATCGCCTCGATTTCCATTTCACGCCGGAACCCGGTGCGACGACTATGCTATTTCGATTCTAGCAAAACCACTTTAATAGTAACATTGCCCGGGGGACTTATAACTGTTTTCCCGTCTGAGCTCTGGATTTCAATAACTATTTGCCCGGGCTTATGAGAGAAGCTGTATGAAACTCCGTCATACACTTCAGGAATTTGTTCATAAACATGGTTGCCGAACGAGGCGTAGACCAGCACGGCGCCATAATCATTGAAATAACTGTCAATCTCCGGCACATCTATAGCTGCTAAATAATTCCGTCCGCCGGCACTGCTAATCCAGTTGCCCGCACCAAGAGTGACTAAGATGGTTCGGTTAGGGACGATGTATTCGTTTTTTTCGCATGATGAAAGCGTAAGCAGTATCGGCAAAATAAGAAGGATGAACTTTTTCATATCTGAACTTTTCAATATTGACGAAAATAAAAAGGCCACGGTTGCAACCGCGGCCTAATAATTCTATGTGTGAGAAAATTACTCCTCCTTTTTCTCTTCTTTCTTCTTCTTGCCTTTTTCCTTACCTGAAACCTTGATTTCGTCAGCTTCCTTATCGTAATCAACGAGCATTACATCGCCTTCCACAAGTTCGCCTTTCAGGATTTCTTCGGCAATAGGATCTTCCAGATACTTCTGAATTGCCCGCTTCAATGGCCTTGCACCAAAGTTAGCGTCATACCCTTTGTCGGCAATAAACTCCTTAGCTGCATCGGTAAGAGAAATGTCGTACCCTAAGCTGTGTACGCGTTCAAACAAGGCTTTCAGTTCAATATCAATGATGCTGAAGATTTCTTCTTTTCCAAGAGAGTTGAAGACAATTACATCATCAATACGGTTCAAAAACTCCGGAGCAAACGCACGTTTCAAAGCATTTTCGATGACGCCTCTTGAATGTGTTTCAGATTGCAAAGCCTTTGCATTAGTGGTGAAGCCCACGCCCTGACCGAAGTCTTTCAACTGCCTTGCCCCAATATTTGATGTCATGATCACAATAGTGTTCCTGAAATCGACCTTGCGCCCAAGGCTGTCGGTGAGCTGACCTTCATCAAGCACTTGCAACAAAATGTTGAATACATCCGGGTGAGCTTTCTCAATCTCATCAAGCAGCACAACTGAATATGGCTTCCTGCGAACTTTCTCTGTTAGCTGCCCACCTTCTTCGTAGCCCACGTATCCGGGAGGCGCACCTACCAGACGCGAAACCGCAAATTTCTCCATGTACTCGCTCATGTCGATTTGAATCAGCGAATCCTCGCTATCAAACATAAAACGGGCAAGTTCTTTTGCCAACTCTGTTTTACCTACACCGGTTGGGCCAAGGAAGATGAACGAGCCGATCGGCTTTTTAGGATCCTTCAAGCCGGCACGTGTACGCTGGATTGCACGGGTAAGCTTTTTAATTGCATCGGCTTGCCCGATGATTTTGTTGCCGATGGTATCGCCCATAGCCAACAACTTCATGCTGTCGGTTTGACCAACCCGTTGTACCGGAATGCCAGTCATCATAGATACCACCTCCGCAACATTATCCTCAGTTACAGTATAGCGCTTAGTTTTAGTTTCCGCTTCCCACTCGCCTTTTGCTTTTTCAAGCTCTTCAAGCAAGTTCTTTTCTGTATCACGAAGTTTTGCAGCTTCTTCATATTTCTGACTGCGAACTACACGGTTTTTCTCAACCTTAATCTCTTCGATCTTAGCCTCGATATCTATGATGTTCTGCGGAACGTGGATATTAGTGAGATGGACCCGTGAACCCGACTCATCCAGAGCATCGATAGCTTTATCCGGTAAAAAACGATCCGTGATATATCGTGATGTCAAAGTTACGCAGGCATTGATAGCCTCATCTGTAAACGTAACACCATGATGCTCTTCGTACTTTTCTTTAATGCGGTTCAGAATTTCAACAGTTTCATCTGGAGTGGCAGGTTCTACCATTACCTTTTGGAAACGACGATCTAACGCTCCGTCTTTTTCTATAAACTGACGATATTCATCTAACGTTGTTGCTCCAATGCACTGGATCTCGCCTCTGGCCAAAGCCGGCTTAAACATGTTCGATGCATCCAATGACCCCGATGCGCCGCCTGCTCCAACAATAGTGTGAATCTCGTCGATGAACAAAATCACATCGGGAGACTTCTCCAACTCATTCATCACCGCCTTCATCCGCTCCTCAAACTGTCCGCGGTATTTTGTACCTGCAACCAGCGAGGCGAGATCAAGAGTAACTACTCGTTTGTTAAATAAAACTCGGGAAACCTTACGTTGAACGATACGGAGCGCAAGACCTTCCGCGATAGCAGATTTACCCACGCCCGGCTCACCGATCAAAATCGGGTTGTTCTTTTTACGACGGGATAAAATTTGCGATACACGCTCAATTTCTTTTTCCCGTCCTACTATCGGGTCTAACCTTCCCTCTTCGGCAGCCTTTGTTAAATCGCGGCCGAAATTATCGAGTACAGGGGTTTTTGATTTGATGTCTGAAACTTTTTTGGGCTGGCTGAATGATTCCTCTTCGCGGAAATCATCATCCCCGGCTGCAGAGCCTGGTGCTTCATCTCTGAAGCCTTCTTTGTTTTGTTCCACTTCAGCTTTGAATATGTCGTAGTTAACGTTAAACTGCAATAATATCTGTGAGGCTATGTTGTCATCATCGCGAAGAATGGATAACAACAAATGCTCGGTACCAATCACTTCGCTCTTAAATATTTTTGCTTCCAGATAAGTGATTTTCAACACCTTTTCTGCCTGTTTTGTTAACGGGATATTACCCAAATTAACTGTAATGCTTGAAGTGCCCTTCACGGCATCTTCAACAGACCGGCGCAGGCGGGCGGTGTCAACGCCAAGCCCCTTTAATATTTTGATGGCCATACCATCGCCTTCGCGGATAAGGCCAAGCAGCAAATGTTCGGTTCCAATATAGTCATGCCCTAATCTTAAAGCCTCCTCCCTGCTGTATGAAATCACGTCTTTTACACGTGGTGAAAATTTAGCTTCCATTTATAAACCTTTCTATCGTCTTGAACGCCCTAAACTATTAATTTGTTTCATCAAATCAAGGGCGCTATCTTTTTCAGTTATCAACAACTACGCCATTTGAGTGGAAAAGGTTCCGCGGCTGCGGAAGATTATTATCATTACCGCTATTTGGCTTAAATCGCGATATTTGCCACTCACTCGCAAGCAACAATGGCAGACGAAAAAATCATATTCTCAATGGCCGGCGTAAACAAGATTTACCCGCCGCAAAAGCAAGTTTTAAAGAACATCTATCTCTCATTTTTTTACGGGGCGAAAATTGGTGTCATCGGGCTCAATGGCTCCGGGAAATCATCGGTGCTAAAAATTATTGCCGGGCTTGATAAGTCATACCAGGGCGAAGTGGTCTTTTCTCCCGGATATACAGTGGGGTATTTGGCGCAGGAGCCGGAACTTGACCCTAATAAAACAGTAAAAGAAATTGTTGAAGAGGGAGTTTCTGAGACAACCGCTCTTCTGAAGGAGTATGAGGACATAAACGAAAAGTTCGGTTTGCCCGAAGTTTATGAAAACGCGGATGAGATGGATAAGCTCCTTGCCAGACAGGGCGAGCTTCAGGATAAAATTGATGCTACAAATGCGTGGGAACTTGATTCTAAGTTAGAACGTGCAATGGATGCTTTACGCTGCCCGGAGCCGGATACTAAAATTGCCACTTTGTCAGGAGGAGAGCGGAGGCGGGTTGCATTGTGCAGGCTTTTGCTGAAGGAACCGGATGTTTTGCTTTTGGATGAGCCAACCAACCACTTAGACGCGGAAAGTATCGACTGGCTTGAGCAACACCTTAAGCAATACAAAGGGACCGTTATCGCGGTAACGCACGACCGATATTTCCTGGATAACGTAGCCGGATGGATACTGGAACTTGACCGTGGCGAAGGCATCCCGTGGAAAGGGAATTATTCTTCATGGCTGGATCAAAAATCAAAGCGTTTAGCACAGGAAGAAAAAACTGAAAGCAAGCGTCAGAAAACGTTGGAGCGTGAGTTGGAGTGGGCAAGAATGGCTCCGAAAGCCCGTCACGCGAAGTCAAAGGCTCGTTTAGCTAACTACGAAAAGCTAGCGTCAGAAGAGACGAAGGAAAGAGAAGAAAGGCTGGAGCTCTTCATCCCGCCTGGACCGCGGCTCGGCAACATCGTTATCGAAGCCAATGGTGTAACAAAAGCTTACGGCGATAAAGTGCTGTTCGAAAACTTAAGCTTCTCTTTACCTCCTGCCGGAATCGTTGGGATTATTGGCCCGAACGGCGCCGGTAAAACCACTTTGTTCCGCTTGATCACCGGTCAGGATAAGCCTGATGCCGGAACATTCCGCGTGGGCGAAACAGTTGCGCTGGGTTATGTTGACCAGTTGCATGACGACCTTGATCCAAATAAATCCGTTTGGGAAAATATTACAGACGGACAGGAAACCATTTTACTCGGGAACCGCCCGGTAAACTCAAGAGCCTATGTTTCCAAGTTTAACTTTAACGGTGCAGATCAGCAAAAGAAGGTTTCGGTGCTTTCGGGCGGAGAACGGAACCGGGTCCACTTGTCAATAACATTGAAAAAGAGTTCAAATGTGTTGCTGCTTGATGAGCCTACCAATGATATTGACGTAAATACTTTACGTGCGCTGGAAGAAGGTCTTGAAAGTTTTGGCGGCTGCGCTGTAATCATTTCCCACGACCGTTGGTTTCTCGACAGGATTTGTACGCACATCCTTGCTTTTGAAGGAAATTCGCAGGTTTACTTCTTTGAAGGAAACTATTCAGAATATGAAGAGAATCGAAAGAAACGTACCGGCGATGTGACGCCACACAGAATCAGGTATAAGAAGCTGGTTGGGTAAGAAAAAGCCTCAGAGATACTGAGGCTTTTTTTTATCGTTCTCGTCATTTCTTACACAGTGAGAAATCTCCTTGTTCTTATGACTATTATTATTTCGCGTATGAAACAGACCTTGTCTCTCTGATAACCGTTACTTTAATCTGTCCCGGGTAAGTCATCTCAGTTTGAATACGATTTGAAATATCCGCAGCTAAAATCTCAGATTGTGCATCAGTTATACGTTCGCTTTCAACCACCACACGCAGTTCTCTGCCAGCCTGAATCGCGAAGGTTTTCTCAACTCCCGGATAAGATAACGCCAGTGACTCCAGTTCCTTCAAACGTTTGATATAGCTTTCCACAACCTCGCGGCGAGCACCCGGCCGTGCACCTGAAATGGCATCGCACGCCTGGATAATAGGCGAAATCATAGAAGTCATCTCAATTTCGTCGTGGTGAGCGCCAATGGCGTTGCACACTTCAGGATGTTCTTTATACTTTTCTGCAAGCTGCATCCCTAAGATTGCGTGTGGCAATTCCGGGTTATCATCTGGAACTTTCCCGATATCATGCAATAGTCCGGCACGCTTAGCCATTTTCACGTTCAAGCCGAGTTCAGCAGCCATGGTTGCACAGAAATTAGCCACCTCACGCGAGTGTTGAAGCAAGTTTTGTCCATAAGATGAACGGTAGCGCATGCGGCCCACCATCCGGATAAGCTCGGGGTGCAAGCCGTGGATGCCTAGGTCGATTACAGTACGCTCGCCTATCTCCACGATCTCTTCTTCGATTTGCTTTTTAGTTTTTGCAACTACCTCTTCGATACGGGCCGGGTGGATACGGCCGTCAGTCACGAGGCGGTGTAGGGCGAGACGGGCGATCTCCCGGCGGACGGGATCAAATCCCGAAAGGATAATTGCTTCAGGAGTATCATCCACAATAATCTCGATACCAGTGGCGGCTTCGAGCGCCCGGATGTTTCTGCCCTCGCGGCCAATTACACGACCTTTTATTTCATCACTTTCGATGTTGAAAATTGATACTGTATTTTCAATGGCAGCTTCAGTGGCTGTGCGCTGGATAGTTTGAATAACAACTTTCTTAGCCTCTTTAGTGGCAGTAAGTTTCGCCTCATCCACAATGTCCTTGATCTGCATCATGGCTTTTGTACGGGCTTCTTCACGTAAGGCATCCACCAATTGATTTTTTGCTTCCTCGGCAGACAATCCAGCGATAGTTTCTAGTTGCTGTACATGTTGATTCTTTAGTTGTTCAACTTCTTCCTGTTTCTTCTGCGCAATTTCAATTTGCTTCTCCAGGTTCTTTTTAGTGTTATCAAGCTCCTGCTCCTTGCGATTCATGTTTTCGAGCTTCTGATTAACAGATTGCTCCTTTTGCTTGATACTGTTTTCGCGTTGGTTGATGTTGTTGTTCTTGCTATTGATCTCTTGCTCATGTTCTGCCTTCATTTGCAGAAACTTCTCTTTTGCTTCCAGCAGCTTGTCCTTTTTGAGGATTTCGGCATTAGTTTCTGCCTCTTTCAGCAACTTCTTAACCTTATTCTGGGCGGCAAGTTCCTGATTCCTGAATAACTTAATAAGGATGAATCTTCCGATTACAACCCCTACTGCTATTCCTAATAAAATGTAAAGTACTATCTCCATAAAATTTTTAAATAAAAAAACCGCAACTAAATCTTAAGCATCATGTATTCTAAAGCTTCAATCAGAAAGGTTTAGAGTTTTGATCCTAACAAACAACCCAAAGGCTGAAGTTTACATCTGTTGCAACTCTGCTGATACTGAAGCGTTAAGCTTTAAATAGTGAAACTTAAAAATTTAACTGCGGTTAAATCTTGCTCTATTTTATAAAGAACGTTATTGCTTTGAGAAAAAGCCGTTTAACAGCTCATCTAACTGATAAACCTTCTCTGCCACTTGCGTGTCTTCGTTCATCACCTTTTTTTCGGTTTTTAACGTAGCTGTTGCGTAGTGCAACACACACATTGATAACAAGTCCTGCTTATCACGTACTGCATAATTTTCCTGAAATTCCTTTATGCGGTCGTTGATTAGTTTAGCTGCTCTCCGTATAATTTCCTCTTCCTCCATGTTCACCTTTAAAGGGTAAACTCTGTCGGCAATATTTATTTTTATTGAGATTTCTCCCATTTGAGCTTGGTTCCACTACGTGCTATTTCTTCAATAGCACAATACACTTATCTATTTCGCGTACAAATTCGCTAATTTTTTGCTTTATGTCAAGCGTTTTTTCATTCGCAGGGCTCTCGGCACCAGCCATGCTTTCTAAAGATCGAGCTAGTTTCAATGCCCTCAGCTTTTCTTCTAAATCCAAAACCTTGGTTTTGCTTGCTTCAACCGCTACTTTCAACGATTGATTTTCCAGATTCAGCAAATCGTTCTCTTCCTGCAAGGCAGCACAAAGGTCAATAAGCCTCTGCGTTTTTTCTACAACTTTATTTAACTGTTCTGCTACCATTGCTAAAGTGATCCCGTATCTACTTCCTGATCTCTGCCCCAGCTTCCTTTTCGAAACTAGTGATTAATTTCTGCATAATAGCATCTATTTGCTTATCATTCAGCGTCTTTTCTTCATCCTGAAGCACGAAGCTCAAAGCATATGATTTCTTGCCGGAAGCTAATTTGTCGCCTTCGTAAACATCAAAAACGTTCACCTCTTTCAACAAGTTGCGTTCAGCCTTTTGTGCGATTTGCTTCAAAGTCTCAAAAGTTACCGATTTATCGAGCAACATCGAAAGATCCCGGCGCACCGACGGGAATTTCGTAACTTCTTTATAGGTGATCTTATTATTCCGGATAGCCTTCAGCACCAAATCCCAATCGAAATCAGCATAGAAAGCATCTTTATCTATATCTGCTTTCTTAAGCGCTTTTCGCGAAACCAAGCCAAATTCAACTAAGGCCTTTTCTCCTTTTCTGTAGCTCAGGCCATACGCAAAATCCGATCCCGCCTCAGCTGTTATAAGACCCTTGATATTTAATCGGAAAATCACTGCATCAACCGCTGCTTTCAGGTTAAAGAAGCTCACCGATTCGCCCGGATGATTCCATTGTTCAGAGCTTTTTGCACCCGTAAGAAATAAAGAGAGCCGCTGATTTTCTTTGAAGCCATCGCCGCTGGTTCTGTAAATCTTCCCGAACTCATACAGTTTCAAATCTGCATTTCGGCGGTTCTGATTATACGCAACTACTTCCAGTCCTGTGTACAACAAAGATTGCCTCATCACATCTAGGTCACTGCTCAAGGGATTCAGAATACGAACCGCACTCGTTTCATCATCAGAATAAGCCGACTTCGTTAGCGAGTTGGTCAGAATTTCATAAAAGCCGTTCGCGGTAAGCATATCAGCCACCTGGTTCTGCACAACTTCTTTATCGGGCTTCGGTGCATAATTCAGGGAAGCCTTGATTTGCGTTGGGATCTCAATGTTGTTATAGCCATAGATGCGAAGGATTTCTTCAATCACATCTACATCCCGGGTCACGTCAACTTTGTAAGTCGGCACTTTTAGTTGAAGCCCGTCTTCCATTTCAGCAACAATCTCGATGTTGAGCGATGTCAGAATAGCTTTAATTTCTTCATGTGGGATAGCTTTCCCGATCAGCCGGTCTACGGTTTCATAAGCAAGCGCTACATTGAACGGAGTACCTTGAGTCGGATAAAAATCTGCTACTTCGGACGATATTTCCCCGCCTGCCAACTCTTTGATCAACTTTGCGGCATGCTTCAGGGCAATCACTGTCATCTCCGGATCGGTGCCACGTTCAAAACGGAATGAAGCATCGGTTTTAAGCCCGTGACGTTTGGATGTTTTCCTTACCGACACAGCATTGAACCAGGCACTTTCCAGAAACACGTTTTTAGTTGCTTCCGTGATTCCCGACTTCGCTCCACCAAAAACCCCGGCTATGCACATGGGCTCTTCTGCATTGCAGATCATCAAATCTTCAGATGAAAGCGTACGCACCACGCCATCAAGGGTTGTAAACACCGTTCCATCAGCACAGTTTTTCACCACAACCTTACCGCCGACAATTGCGTCTGCATCGAACGCGTGCATCGGCTGGCCAAAGCCGTGGAGGATGTAGTTTGTTACATCAACAATGTTATTTATCGGCCGGATGCCAATAACACTTAATTTATCTTTCAGCCAGGTGGGCGATTCTTTAACCTCTACGCCCGTAATAGTTATGGATGAATATCGCGGACACGCCTGTTCATTCTCCACAACAACGGGAATCTGGAAGTTATGATTATCTGTGATAAAAGCCTCTGCCGGCGGCATGATCACCGATGTGCGAAGGTAAGCGGCCAAATCGCGGGCAACGCCCAAATGAGAAGCAGCATCTGCCCGGTTAGGCGTTAAGCCAATCTCAAAAAGGTAATCATCATCGATATTGAAGTAGTCTTTCACGCGTGTGCCAACCACAGCATCGGCATTCAGCACCTTAATTCCATCGTGCGATTTTCCAAGCCCCACTTCGTCTTCTGCACAAAGCATTCCCTCAGAAACTTCGCCGCGTATTTTAGATTTGTTGATTTTGAAGGGCTCGCCCGTGCCGGGATGAACAGTAGTTCCAACAGTAGCAACAATCACTTTTTGTCCTGCAGCAACATTCGGTGCTCCGCACACAATCTGCAAGTCCTCTCCCGTCCCGGCATCAACCTTCGTTACACGCAGCCGATCAGCATTCGGATGCTGCCAGCATTCCTTCACATATCCCACTACCAATCCTTCCAACCCGCCGGGAATAGTTTGAACCTTCTCAAGGCTCTCAACCTCCAATCCAATATCGGTAAGGATGCCGGAAATCTCTTGTGCGGTTTTATCAGTACGTATGAATTCTTTGAGCCAGTTGTAGGAAATCTTCATTTTTTATCAATGAAGGGCAAAGATAGCAGTTCGGCCGGAAATCTTGCCGTCAATTTAATGAGCCGAGGCTTAGATCATGCCTTCATCGGCGAAGCTCATGTAGCGGGTTTGTCCAAAAATCAGATGATCGAGGATGGACATATCAAGCAAAGAAGCGGCCGAGCAAAGCTTATGTGTAAGGTTGATATCCGCCTGGCTGGGCTTTAGGTTCCCTGAAGGATGATTATGAGCGAGGATGATTGATGGAGCGTTGCTTTCAAGAGCAATCTTAAAGATGATTTTCGGATCAGCAACTGTGCCGTTTTGCCCACCCCTGCTGATCTGCTGCTTGGCAATTACCTTACTCGCCCTGTTTAGAAGAACTATCCAGAACTGCTCGTGGTCAAGATCGGCGAAATCGGGATATAATAAGTCGAAGATATCTTTGCTGCTGGTTATTTTAGTGATGGTTTTCACGCCGGCATCCTTTCGCCTTCTGCCAAGCTCCAGGGCTGCGATGATGGAGATCGCCTTTGCCTCGCCAATACCTTTAAACTTTGAAAGTTCAGCAACGGAAAGAGTGCCCAGCTTATCTAAGTCATTTTGAAGCGAGTGGAGTATACGCTTGCTAAGCTCAACGGCAGTTTCGGTCCGGCTGCCAGAGCCGATAAGGATAGCAATAAGTTCGGCATCGCTCAGGGCCCTGCGCCCGCGGACCAGCAACTTCTCACGGGGCCGGTCTTCCTCAGCCCACGACTTGATGGTGATTTTCTGCTCGTAAATATCCATAGTTAAAGCTATGGAAATCAGCAACAAAAAACAAAACCCCCGACCGGAAGGACGAGGGCTCGTAATATTTAAGGAGATTAGCTTACGCTAATTTGTTAACGAATTTTGTAAGCTTGGACTTGTTGTTAGACGCCTTGTTCTTGTGAATAACATTTTTCTTAGCTAAACGATCAAGCATAGAAATAACCTTAACTAAAAGCGGAGTTGCGTCTGCTTTCGCAGTGGTGTTGCGCAATTTCTTAATTGCATTCCGGGTAGTTTTAGCCTGGTAACGGTTACGCAAACGTTTAGTAGCGTTAGCCCTGATTCTTTTTATGGATGATTTATGATTTGCCATTTCTTAGCTTTTATCGTCTTTATTTTAAGGACTGCAAATATAGAGCTATAAATTATAACATACAAGTATTAAAATAAAATTACCGGAGCATCTAAACTGTTCAGCAATACAACATTATACAACCATTTATATTTTCTTGTAAATTAGAACATGCGTGGTAAGCGGTTGTTCATTTTCTCTCTCCTAGCCGTTCTGATAATTTGCTCTTCCTGGGGATTCTTTGCCCATAAGCGCATTAACCGTTTGGCGGTTTTCACTTTGCCTCCCGGGATGGTGAAGTTCTATAAAAGCAACATTGAATATATAAACGAACATGCCGTTGATCCTGATAAGCGCCGCTACACAGATTCGGCGGAAGCGCCCAGGCACTATTTAGATGCCGACCATTATGGCTCCGCTCCGTTCGATAGCATCCCCAAAAAATGGGATGATGCAGTAAAGAAATTAAGTGAAGATACGTTAACTGCCTACGGAATTGTTCCCTGGCAAATCCAGCGCTCCTACTATGCGCTGGTGAAAGCCTTTCAGGAACAAGATTCAGCCCGTATCCTGAAAGTATCATCTGATCTTGGCCACTACGTAGCCGATGCGCACGTGCCACTTCACACCACCGAAAACTACAATGGGCAGATGACCGGACAAGTGGGAATTCATGGCTTTTGGGAGAGCCGTTTGCCCGAGCTTTTTGCCGATAAATACGACTACTTTGTTGGGAGGGCAGTTTATATTGAAAATCCGCTTAACGAAGCATGGAAAATTGTTGAACATACCTACACCTACAAGGACTCCGTGCTCATGATCGAGGCTCGCCTGAGCAAGTCCTTCCCTTCAGATCAGAAGTACACCTTCGCCCAGCGCAATGGGAAAGTGGATAAGCAGTACTCGGAAGGATATTCGAAAGCGTATCACGACGCTCTTCATGGGATGGTAGAGCGGCAAATGCGATCCTCTATCCTGGCCGTGGGCAGCTTTTGGTATTCGGCGTGGGTGGATGCGGGGCAGCCAGATCTAAACAAACTAACGAAGAGCGATCTAACATCCGAAGAAAAAAAGGAAATTGCTCGTGAGGAACAACTATACAAACAAGGAAGAATAATCGGAAGAGAACAATAAATGGTTAGAAAATCAAAATCAGCTTCACATTACAAGATCAGCTATAGAAGCCATGAACCAACCAGGCTGGAAACTTTCAGTGATGCAGTTTTTGCATTCGCCGTTACGCTGATCATCGTATCCTTAGAAGTGCCAAAATCGTATGACGAATTGCACGAGCTGATGACCGGCTTTGGCAGCTTCGCGATATGTTTTGCGATGCTCTTCCAGATTTGGAATATCCAAAATATATTCTTCAGGCGATACGGTCTAAAAGACGATTATACGCTTGTGTTAAACGCCACACTGCTTTTCGTGGTGCTGTTCCTGGTGTATCCGCTCAAGTTCCTCTTTAACTTGGTTTTTGGAATCGGACATACGGAAATAAGCCGTGACCAAGTGCCTTCCCTGATGATGATCTACTGTACTGCTTATACAATAGTATTCCTTCTTTTCTTTCTGATGTATCAGAATGCCTTGCGACAAAAAGAACTTGTAGGGTTAACGGAGAAGGAAGTTTATCTGACAAAGACAACCGGCTACAGTTATCTGTTGAATGCATTCATCGGAATTTTTGCTGGGCTCGTAGCATTTCTCCTTCCGGCAAAAGCCGCGGGACTATCAGGAATGTCTTTCTTTTTAATTGGGCCCGTAATTACGCTATGGTACAGTTACAGAACACGCAAGGTGAAAAAACTGTACCCAAGTATCGCGTGATTACTTTTTGAATCTGCTCGCAATGGTTGCGTACACGGCTGGCAAAACGGATAGAATGATTATCCCGAAGACTACAATAGTGAAGTTTTCTTTCACTATTGGGAGGTTGCCAAATAAATACCCCAGCACCAGAAAACTAATCACCCAGCTTAAGCCTCCAACCACATTGTAAACTGTGTATTTGCCCAAAGGCATTTTTCCAATCCCGGCTACAAAAGGGGCAATCGTACGGATTATTGGCAAGAAGCGGCTGAAGATCACCGCCTTACCTCCATGCTTGGTGAAAAAATCCTGCGTTTTAAGGTAATAATCTATTTTAAGAATCCTATTCTCAGGCTTAAACACCTTCACTCCCAGGTAACTTCCAAGAAAGTAGTTAACTGTATTCCCTAATATCGCGGCTACGCACAAGAGAATAGCCATTAAATAAATATCAAGACCAGTGTTGCCCTTGGCGATGAGTGCTCCAGCCGCAAACAGCAATGAATCTCCGGGCAGGAATGGCGTCACTACAAAACCGGTCTCGGCAAAAATGATAATAAAAAGTATCAGGTATGTCCAGGTTTGATATTGGCTAACAATGTCAACGAGGTGCTTGTCTATGTGTAAGACAAAGTCTATCAGGGCACGAATGAGTTCCAAATGCGATTATTGAACCACAAAAGTATAAGATTTACTGTTGAGCCCAGCATAAAATAAAAAAGCCACCAGTTGAAAACTGATGGCTTTTAGAAATGGAATTCTTAATTATTTACAATTACGTTGTAAGAAATGTTGGCAGTTGAAGAACCAGTCACGTAAACTGTATATATTTTGCCAGCTTGCAAACCAAGGCTATTAAGCGTTAAGCTTGATGTTGCTGATCCGGCAGTAAACACCTGGAAGCTGGTCGCCGGAGCAACGGTGTAATAAGCAGAAGCTGTTTTGTAAGCTAAACCTGTAGCCAATTTAGATGCTCCCGTTACGCCAATGTCAATGGCTGAAGCTGCTGCAGAGCTTAGGTGCACGAACCTTACCTTAGCCATTCCAGCTGCCGGTGCCGATAGATCGTCTTCAGTAGTTAAGGTCGAGCTTGACGAGGTTGTGCCTGTGTAGTAAACTGTATAGTATTTTCCTGCCTGTAAATTCACGTTAGAGGTTGAGTTTACAGATGCGGAGCCTGAGGTTTTGAAGTCGGCTTTGTGATTTCCGGCGGCAACATCAAAATAACCATTTGTTTGCTTGTAAGCAACAGCCTGGCTGTTCACTTTCGCATCATCTAAGTAAAAGTCCTGAGAGGAGGAACCTTCTACGGAGTTTACAATCATTACATGGGCGGTTCCGCTCGCCGTTCCATCATTATCGTCCTTGCTGCATGAGGACGCAAAACCTAACATTGAAAATAGTACAACGGTAAGTAATGGTTTATTAAACCATATTGAATTTGCTTTCATAATTTTCTATTTAAATAATTCTATCATCATCTGCCGCAGAAAACGGCATTCAAAACAAAGCCCGGCAAAAGCCGGGCCAAAATAAAAATTCAAGCAAAGGGCTGCGTTTCCAGCTGCCGGATGTATATTTTTTTATGCGTAGTTGTTCAACATTACAGGCATAACCAGCATTAATACATCTTCTTTATCATCATTTGTTTGTGGGATAAGAAGCCCTGCCCGATTCGGTGTGCTCATTTCAAGTGTTACTTCTTCGCCGCTCAGATTGCCTAACATTTCAATTAGGAACCTTGCATTGAAACCGATTTCCATATCGTCGCCTTCATACTGGCAACTTAGACGTTCGTGCGCTTCATTGGCGAAATCTATATCTTCAGACGAGATATTCAGCTCGCTACCTGTGATTTTCAGCCTTACCTGATGTGTGGTTTTATTAGCAAAAATCACTACGCGGCGCAGTGAGTTCAGGAATGAAGCCCGATCTAAAGTAAGTTTGTTGGGATTGTTCTGTGGGATAACTGCTTCGTAATCGGGATAGCGCTCATCAATCAAGCGGCAAATCAGGTTGATGTTCCCAAAGCGGAAGAACGCACTGGTGGTGTTGTATTCAACTGAAACATTCACATCCTCTGATGGAAGCGACGACTTTAGCAGGGTAAGAGCCTTTTTTGGCAGGATAAACGATGCCGAGCTATCGGACTTCGCGTCGGCTCTTCTATAGCGAACCAGTTTGTGCGCATCTGTTGAAACAAACGTGATATTTTGTGTGCTCAACTGGCAAAACACACCAGTCATCGCCGGGCGAAGTTCATCGCTGCTCACAGCAAAAAGCGTTTTGTTTATTGCTTCCGAAAGAACAGACGCTGTCAGGTTTACTGAAGATGCGTTATCTACGCTCGGGATTTTTGGAAAATCCTCCCCGTTCTCTCCACTTAACTTGTATTTACCATCACCGGCGCTAATTTCTATCGCGAATGTCTTGTCATCAATAGAAAAGGAAATAGGCTGATCGGGCAGGGTCTTTAATGTTTCCAGCAGTATTTTGGCAGGTACAGCTACTTTCCCATCCTCCTTCGATTCTACTGTCAGCGAGGTGGTCATGCTGGTCTGCAAATCGGTTGCAGAAATTGTAAGGTTGCCGTCTTTTATCTCGAATAAAAAATTCTCTAAAATCGGCAAAACCGTGCTGCTGCTTGATGCACCATTAACCGCCTGCAATTGCTTTAATAATGTCGACGTAGAAACAATAAATCTCATACAAATATTCTTATTGGCAATAATAGACAAAGGTTTTTATTATCACAAAAACTGTTATCCACATGAAGCTAAAGGAGAAAGGGTCAAAGAAGAAAGGACAAAAGAAACCACGATAATCTATGATGCTGCTACATCACGTACTTTCGTTTACGATAGAAATGCTGCACAAAGCCGAAGATCACCAGCAGCAGAATGGGCAAGCCAATATTAAGCACTTGCCAGAACAGCTTTTCATCGCGGGCACGTGCCTTGTCCAGCAACCTCAATTTTACTTCTTTGTTGCGAAGTTCGATAATGCCGGAGTCATCGGTTAGATAATCTACGATATTTAACAAGAGGTTTTTGTTGCCATATTGCTGTTGTGTGTAGCGGTCGAAGCCGAGCGGGAAAGGCGAATTATCCTTGCTGCTGATCTGATTCTTCAGAATGTCGCCATCCCCAATTACAACCATTTTGGCAAACTGGCTTTTTGCTGGCAGCTTTACGCTTTCGCGGATGCCGTCCGGCACAGCCCGATTGTTAAACACAGATGGGAAATTGCCCTCCAGCAACACTCCCACCGGCATGGGCACTCCCTTGAACGCAGCCGGGTCTAAATTCCGCTCAACCATTTGCAAAGAAATCATTCCCGGCGCCTGCATCTTTTGGCTGTATGGCGAGGAAGAAAGGATTACCTGTTTGCTGATCCCCGGAACAGCGATAGTATCTACCGTACTTGCAAACTCACTGCGTATTGGATTTAAATTCCTCACCAGTGGATGAGTCGAGATTGGCATGAAAATGGGATAAAAAACCCAAGGAACCATCTGTATTTGCGCTTGTCCGCCAACATTACCCACACTGATCGGGATTTGCGCACAATTCATATCGGCGATTAGATTGTAGTTAACCCGAACGCCGTACCTGAACAGCATATCGTCAAGGTTGAGGTTCTTAACAAACGTCATCTGCTGCCCGCCATGCCCTTGCAAGCTGTCCAGCTCTGCGTTTACGTTATCTATCGCCCACAGAATCCGGCCACCACGCATTACAAAATAATCGATCTTGTATTTTTCCGCTTCGGTAAAAGCTTTGTCTGGCTTTGGGATGATGAGCAGGTTTAACTTATCCAAGCCAGCAAAAGTCACTTTGCTTAAGTCCATTCGTCCAGCTTCGTAGCCATCAGCCAAAGATTGCATAGCATCATAAAGTTGCAGATCCGTGAGTTCATTATGCCCTTCTGTAAAGCCAACCCGCGGCTTGCCCTCTTCTGCCGCTTTCTTGATGGCGCTCGTGAAAGCATACTCCAGGTCCTGCACAGAGTTGTTCAATATTTCTTCTGCCTCCCCGGGCGTGGCGCCGACTCTCGACTGAAACAGCTTCACCGGCATTTGCCTGCCATTGTATGTAACGAGAGCGGCAGGAAAAATTAATTTTTGTGTTAGCCCGGATTCCGTTTTGACGTTCAGGTTCGTAGGTTCAATCCCGAGGTTTACCAGCTCCTCGTAAACCTTTTGCTGCTGCTCCTCGCTTCCCCGCCCAGGATTTACAAAATCGAAATGGAGCTTGCCATTTGAATATGCTTTCAAATCAGTTAGCATATCGCGGGTTGACGATTGTAGCCGCTTAAATCCGCCGGGCAAATCACCGTCAAGGTAAACTGTTATTTGCAGTTCGCCTTTAAGACGGGCTAAAACATCTTTCGTTATCGGCGAAAGCGTAAACCGCTTCTCTTTGGTAAAATCAAGTCTGGTAAAAAAGAAAGAAGAAAACAGGTTGATGGCTACAACAACCACAATAAATATCAGTAGATATTTAAGGTCTTCCTTGCGGCGATTTACCATTTCCTCCCTCCCAAAATCGTTTTGGTAAGAACCAGGAACACGGCGATGAAGCTCAGGAAATATATGAGGTCGCGGGTATCAAGCACGCCCCGACTGATGGACTGGTAATGTTCATTGATGCCGGCTGCTGTCACATACGTGTCTACACTTTGCAAGGAGAGCAAACGGCTGATCGAATCAAACCCGCTGAAGGCGAAAAAAGAAAGAAAAACAGCAATAGTGAACGCTATGATCTGGTTCTTAGTTAGAGAAGAAGAAAAAATGCCAATAGCTGCATATGCCGCTCCCAGCAGAAACAGTCCGATGTAAGAACCGATAACGGCACCCGTATCAATGTTCCCCGGAATTGCGCCAAGTTGGTAAACCGTGATGTAGTAAATGATGGTTGGGATGAGCGCCAGCAGCACAATGGCTAAACTGCCCGCATACTTGCCCAACACAATCTGCCAATCCGTTAACGGACTGGTAGCGAGGATTTCGAATGTGCCTTCCCGGCGTTCTTCAGCCAATGAGCGCATGGTGATAGCCGGAATCAGGAACATGAACAAATAAGGCACAATGCTGAAAAGGCTGTCTAGACCTGCGTATCCATACTCCAGAATACTTGTGTCGGGGAACACCCAAAGGAACAAGCCCGTGGCCAAAAGGAAAACTCCAATAGTGATGTACGCCACCAGGGAGCTGAAAAAAGAAGAAATTTCTTTCTGAAAGATGGTGAGCATTATTCAGCGAAATTAAAACTTAAACGCAACTCTTAACCCCGTTTGGCTGATGTTGCCGCCATCTCTGGCCCAGTTTTCATAGCGCAAGCCTGCGTCGATGTAGCTGTCTTTTGCGATCGGCAAAGAAATCCCGCCGCCGCCGGACCACACAAATGCGGTCCCGGCACCTTTGTTTGTTCCAACGCTTGCGCCAAGTTCGGCTTCAGCAAAAAAGAGATGTTTGACATAATATTTGGCTCCCGCTTTCAGAGGAACGTAAGTTTTATTGAAGGTTAGATCCTTGTATTTTTCTTTCAGGAAGAACTCCATAAATCCGGCGGTAACTGTGCCGTACAAGTCGTCAGTAAATGGCACTTCAAACTTCCCGGAACCACCAAAACCTGTAGAAAAACGCTCTCCAAAGCCAACGCCCGAGGGGAAGCTTAGCTCGGCTCCTACTCCGAGCCGCGGCTTGGCAATGTATCCTTTCTTCTCCTGCGCCATAGCTCCCAAAGCAACCACAAAGATCATTGCACCTAAACAAACTGCTTTTTTCATGTTAATTGGTCAAGCTAATAAAAATATCTTCAAGGCTTTTGCCACCCTGCTTTTCACGAAGCTGCTGCAAAGAATCATCCGCAACAATCCTGCCTTTATTAATGATGATCACGTTATTGCAAACCGCCTCAACTTCCTGCATAATGTGTGTGGAGAGCACTACTGTTTTATCTTTCCCTAATTCCTGGATCAGCTTTCGGATGTCGATTAACTGATTTGGGTCGAGGCCCGATGTAGGTTCGTCGAGGATGAGCACTTTCGGATCGTGCAGGATTGCCTGGGCAAGTCCCACACGCTGACGATAGCCTTTTGAAAGTTGACCGATCTTCTTATGCTGCTCATTCCCCAGTCCCACCAGCCCGATCACTTCATTGATACGCCTCTGTTTGTTGTCTATCTTATGAACATCGGCTGTAAAGCCAAGTGATTCTTTGACATATAGATCCTGGTAAAGCGGATTGTTCTCCGGCAAATAGCCGATATTCCGGCGCACCTCAAGTGTTTGGCTGCTGATGTTAAAACCCGATACCGTTGCCTCACCCGATGTTTGCGGGATAAAGCAGGTGAGCATTTTCATGGTGGTGGATTTCCCCGCACCATTTGGGCCTAAGAAGCCAAGGATCGTCCCCGGCTCCGCACTAAATGAAATTGCATCTACGGCTTTCTGGCTGCCATATACTTTGGTAAGGTTTGTAACCGAGATGCTCATGCTTCAAAGGTAAATTTTTGTGAGAGAGTTAAGAGTTATGACTTAAGAATTATGAGCTCGGGCGCTGTTCACCCTGATACCTGCTACTCCAGCTTGCTGCCCAAATCGCAATTCCTAAATCGCAAATCGTAATTCCTGTTATCTTTGCCACCGTTATGAGCAAATCCAACGACGAACTTTTCAAAAATGTTATTTCCCACGCCAAAGAATATGGCTTTGTGTTTCCTTCCAGCGAAATTTATGATGGCCTGAGCGCCGTTTATGATTACGGGCAGTTTGGGGCAGAGCTTAAGAACAACATCAAAACTTATTGGTGGAAGAGCATGGTGCAAATGCATGAAAATATCGTTGGCATTGATTCTGCCATATTCATGCATCCAAAGATCTGGAAAGCCAGCGGCCACGTTGATGGATTCAACGATCCGATGATCGATAACAAGGATTCTAAAAAACGTTACCGTGCAGATCAGTTGCTCGAAGATAAGATCGCGAAGTATGAGAAAGACGGAAAGACTGCGAAGGCGGAAAGCCTGCAGAGTGCGATGGATGAAGCTCTCAAAAACGAAGATCTTCCAAAATTAAAAGACCTTATTGTTGAACATGAAGTAGTTTGCCCCGTTTCCGGCACACGCAACTGGACCGATGTGCGCCAGTTCAACCTGATGTTTTCAACTCAGTTTGGTGCAATGGCAGAAGGCTCGGATGAAGTCTATCTACGCCCTGAAACCGCACAAGGCATATTCGTAAACTTCCTGAATGTTCAGAAAACCGGCAGGATGAAAATTCCTTTCGGGATTGCGCAGATAGGCAAGGCATTCCGTAATGAAGTGATTGCACGCCAGTTCATCCTTCGCATGCGGGAATTTGAACAGATGGAAATGCAGTTTTTTGTCCGTCCCGGCGAAGAAATGAAATGGTACGCTTACTGGAAGGAAGCCCGACTAAAATGGCACCTGGCTTTAGGCACCGCCACTGAAAAATACCGCTACCACGATCACACCAAACTTGCTCATTACGCAAACGCTGCGGTTGATATTGAATTTGAGTTTCCATTCGGATTTAAAGAAGTTGAGGGCATCCACAGCCGCACGGATTTTGATTTGAGCCAGCATCAGGAATTCTCGGGCAAGAAAATGCAGTATTTTGACCCGGAGCTGAATGCGGATGGCAAGCCTTACGGAAACTACATTCCATACGTTATTGAAACTTCTATCGGTTTAGACCGGATGTTTTTGCTTACGCTTGTAAACTCGTTTGAAGAACAGGAATTGAGCGAAGGCGATAAAACCGACAGCCGCACAGTTCTGAGGCTTCACCCTTGCCTTGCTCCTGTGAAAGCGGCCGTGCTTCCGCTCACCAAGAAAGACGGATTGCCGGAAAAAGCCAAAGAGATTATGGATAGGCTCAAGCTCGACCACAATCTGATTTACGAGGAAAAAGATTCGATTGGAAAGCGCTATCGCCGTCAGGATGCAATTGGTACACCTTTCTGCATCACGGTAGATCATCAGACACTGGAAGATAACACGGTTACAATCCGCCACCGCGATAGCATGGAACAGGAACGTGTGCCGGCAAGCGAGTTGGAAAGAATTATTGGAGATCTGGTTAGCTGGAAGAATCTTTTAGGGTCGTAGTTAATAAGCAGCCGTTACAGTAAAGCCAACGCCGAACGGGCCAGCCTTTTCCCACTTGCTCTGGCTGGTCTCGCGGGCAATAAGCGGGCTGCCGAACAGCGATGCCGAGAACATGAGCCCGTGCCCGCCTGAGTTTTCAATCCACTCAAGGCTGACAAAAACATCATCTTCGGCTACAATGCCGTAAGGTTCAAGATCGACGGAAATTTTTCCTGCATTCGGCTTGGTTTCCACAATGATGTTCTTCTTTAGCAAAATTGTGTCGGGCATTCCATTCTTCACGCTGTAAAAATTCAGCCGCAGCTTGATTGGCTTTTTCTGCTCTGATGCTACAGAAACATTGAAATCCTTCAAATACGTTGGCGATTTTTTGATCTTAATGATGATGCCGATTTCATGCCCGAGTTTGTTGGAGGTGAAGCCGGCAGTTGTGCTTTTCGACTCAGTTTTATTGCCAAGCACTTTCTCGGTTAGCCTTCTGTTCGATACTCTTACCTCCTTTAGATCGTACACGGCTTCGGTAAGCTGAATCTCGCTGTTAGCCGACGCCAGCTTCTTAAACTCCGAAACCCGATAGACTTTGGGCTGAAAGCCGACCATCGAAATACGCAAGGTGTCATTGTCAAAATCAGAAGGGATGCGCAAAGAAAAACCTCCGTTTGCATCAGAAACCGTCCCAACGTTTTTGCCAACAACTCCCACGTTCACATATGAAAGGGGCTGCCGAGTTTTGCTATCCTTTAAAATGCCTTTATAAATATCCTGTGCATTCACGTTTGTACCTGTGATGATCGCAAATGCTGTAAAAAGAAGAAGTGCTCTCATGAAAATATATACTGTTGCCTGTTAGACGGCAAGAGGAGGAATTTGTTAATGGGGATGCGTGAAAAGCCTGTGAACAGACTTAGCCTGTGACTAGAAAAAGTAAACAATAGCAGCGCAGATAGCTACTGTAAGCACGATTAAAAGCCAGAACCTCTTCTGTTCGTTGCCGGGATTAACACCCTTAAAATGGTAGTTGCGTGGTTTAAAGCCTTCCATATTCTAAGTAACGAAATTTTACTGATGATGGTACGGTTCACCTTTCAGAATTGTGAATGCCCGATAAACCTGCTCAACAAAAAACAAGCGCACCATCTGATGTGAGAACGTCATCCGCGAAAGCGATATTTTTTCAAATGCACGTTTTTGAATGCTTTCGTCAAAACCATAAGACCCGCCAACCACAAACACCAGATTCTGGATGCTTGCGAGCATTTTTTTATTCAGGTAATCAGAAAAACCTACCGACGTGAATTCCTTCCCATTTTCATCCAATAACACCAATTGATCGTTCGGGCTCAATTGTTTTAAAATCAGCTCAGCCTCTTTTGCCTTTTGCTGATCCAGAGTGAGGCTCCTGGTATTTTTCAGCTCCGGGAGTTCGACGATCTTTAAAGAAACATAATGTTTTATCCTGCCCAGGTACTTTTCAATGCCTTCTGAAAGGTATTTCTCCTCGGTTTTTCCAATAACAATAAAGGTGATCTTCATCCATCCCAAAAGTAGTAAAAGACATAGCTCACACAATCTGAATACTTTTTGTGTTGTATGGAAACCTAAGCCTTGCATGATTGAAGTCTTATTAAAAATCTACGATCATGAAAAAATATCTTCTATTGGCTGCTCTCACATCATCAATGTTGATGATAGACTCTTGTGCAACCAATCCCGTTACCGGGAAAAAGCAAATTGTGCTCATGTCTGAAGCACAGGAAATTGAAACGGGCAAAGAAGCCGATCCGCAGGTTATTGCTCAATATGGGCTTTACG
The DNA here is from genome assembly GCA_029266635.1 of Sphingobacteriaceae bacterium. GTDB lineage: Bacteria > Bacteroidota > Bacteroidia > Sphingobacteriales > Sphingobacteriaceae > JAQSWM01. Next base: position 28,896 of record JAQSWM010000006.1, read on the forward strand.
AGGATACGGCACTACAAAATTTTATTAACGAAGAAGGCAAGAAACTTGCGGCGGTATCACACCGCCCCAATCTTGAATACCACTACAGAATCGTGGATTCAGAAGTAGTAAATGCCTTCGCCATTCCTGGCGGATATGTTTATTTTACTCGTGGAATTATGGCCTACTTCAACAATGAAGCCGAGTTTGCGGGCGTACTTGGGCACGAAACCGGGCACATCACCGCCAGGCATTCGGTTGTGCAGCAGCGAAACCAAATACTAGGGCAAATCGGGCTGATTGCAGGCATGGTGCTTTCGCCAACGCTGGCGCAGTTTGGTGAGCAGGCATCGCAGGGACTGGGATTGCTATTCCTGAAATTCAGCCGCGATGATGAGCGTCAGGCGGATGAATTGGGCGTGGAATATTCATCCAAAATCGGCTTTGATGCCCACCAGATGGCGGAGTTCTTTACAACCTTGGAAAGGCAATCTGCCGCGAGCGGAGAAGAGCTTCCGGACTTTCTATCTACCCACCCAAACCCAGGCTCACGTCATACAACTGTTGACCAGTTGGCTACAGAGTGGCAGCAGAAGTTAAATCTTACTAATCCGGTTGTAAACCGCAACAGCTATCTAAAACGGATTGATGGAATTATCTATGGCGAAGATCCGAAACAGGGTTTCCTCGAGAATAACGTGTTCTATCATCCGGTTTTGAAGTTCCAGTTCAGCACGCCTGCAAACTGGTCATATCAGAATTCTCCGCAAGCAGTACAACTGGCAGCTAAAAATGGGAAAGCATTGATGATGATGACTTTAGCGCCCGGAAAAACTTTGCAGGAGGCTGCGAGCGCAACCATGCAGAAATATAGCCTTCAGCCATTACAAACCCGCAACATTACGGTGAACGGTTTACAAGCTTTATCAGTAGTTGCCGACCAGGTTCAACAAGACCAACAGGGCCAACAGCAGCAGCAGCAGCAGGCCGGTGTGCGGACGCTTTCGTATTTCATTCAGTACGGCGATATGATCTATCACCTCATTGGAGTTTCAAGCGTGAATGATTTCAACAGCTATACCAATACGTTTACAAACTCTTTCGAGAGTTTTCGGGAACTTCGGGATACGGAGAAATTAACCCGCAAGCCCGATCGCGTACGGATTAAGACCATCAACCAAAACATTACCCTTGAACAGGCTTTGCGCAACTACAAAATCACTGACAAGAAAAAGTTGGATGAATACGCCATTTTAAATGGGATGAAGCTGAATGATAAACTCACTCCGGGCATAATGATCAAGGTTGTTGAGAGGTAGCTAACGGATGATAGTGACAGAGCCCGAGCGCTTGACAGGATTGCGCTTGATATCGATCGCGTTGATGAGGTAATAATAGGTGCCGACCGGAAGCGGTGAGCCATTGTACAGCCCGTTCCAGTTGTCGAATATCGAATTGGCTTCAAAAAGCTGCTCGCCCCAGCGATTGAATATTTTAATGTGATAGCTGCGAAGGTTGATCATGCTTACTACAAATTCGTCGTTGGTGCCGTCGCCGTTTGGTGTAAAGGTGTTCGGGATGAAGATTGTGCCTTCTGCACGGATCACAATTTTGCCGTGTACCACTGTAGCCTCGCACACGTTGCTTTTGAAAGCAGTTAGCGTGACGTCGTAATCGCCAATTTTGGTGTACTCGTGGTTTGGGCTCACTTCCGTGGATGTTGTGCCATCGCCAAAATCCCACAAGTAAGTGTCAGCATCTGTAGATTCGTTGAAGAATTCGATTGTAACCGGATAAGAAAGCTTAGCAGGGATAATCGGGTCAGCGCTAAAAGCCGCAGTAGGGTTTTTCAATACCGGCGGAATATTGATAGTAACCACATCGCTGCTGCAACCACCAATAGTGATGGTAAGCGAGTATGTTCCTGATACCCCGAAGCCCGTAACAGGGATATTTGGCTCCCGTTCTGAGGAGCTGTAATTGTTGGGGCCGAGCCACTGGTAAGCAGCGTTGGCGACTTCGGGTGTGCTGAGTTTGATGGTATCTTTTATGCAGAAATCCGGTTTGTTGGATGTAATAGTGGGGGGTAGGGGCTTCAATCCGACCAGGAAAGTCTCTTCTTCCACCACAGAACATCCTTTTTCATTTTTCACCTGTAGAATTACTGTTTTCAGCCCGGGAGTTGAATAAGTAATGTTAAATGGACCGGTTGTATTTGCCGTGGAGATGCTTGCGCCCTCGCCAAAATACCAGTTCAGTTCGCTGTAGCCGCTGGCGGTGCTGCTGAATGTATAAGACTGCTGAGGCGTACACTCGTTTTGCTTGACCAAGTTCATCTTGGCGACAGGACCAACAAACTGACCGGTCCCGCCCTTGCCATTCCTGTCGGTAAACTTCAATTTGAATCCGTTATTCCCACCCGAAAAATTGTCGATTATCAAAGCATACACATGCCCTTGAATCATATCAACAAATTTCACTACTCCATTCTGCCCTTGCCCGCATCCGCTTTGCTCGCTCACATCAGTTTCATTAAAGTCCAAACCTGTCTTAGTGTAAATAGGTTCTCCCGGGCAACCCTTATTATCTATCCCGTGCCCGGCTGCACACCTGATAACTGTGGCTCCGGATGGCAAGGCAGCTCCTTCAGATTCTGAACCCAAATCATATAAAACCCAGTCAATATCATCAAAGTTTGATGGTGTTATGGTGAACACAAGAGTTCCGCTGTTAGCTGCCGTCCACCGATATTGCGCAGAGTTGGACTCTGTACCAAGGCAACTGCCTGCGGTTTCATGATTGTTGGCTCCTGCACCTGTAACGTTGACCGCCATAACACTGTCAGCTGCGCTGCAAAGTAATGATGCACTTGAAAAATCCTGCCCGGGCTGAATGGCAGGGTTATAATTATCCGTACACATCTTGAACGCTCCGGTATTGTCGCTCAAACCGCTCACAGATATAAAATAAGCACTTCCTGGAGTGAGCCCACCTTTCTTAAAAACAGTTGACTTTGAATCTCTTGATGTTGAGCCAATCAGCCCGGTTCCATTGCAATCTGTATATAACTTAATATCGGGCGACTGAAGAGCACCGGTTACTGTAACGCTCACTTCAAAGTTCCTGGCAACAAAGCTGAACCAAACATCTTTCCCGTTCCCGGTAAATTGTTCAGTGGCTCCCACATTGCTGAAATCGCCGCAAAAGCCACGGGCATCTATGATCTTGATCGCATTATTACAATCGTCATTCGATGGTGCCTGGGCGTAGCCGCAAAACCAACCAATCAGAAGAAAAAAGAAAACGTAAAAAGCTTTCAACCAGTTCTAAACAAAAAACCCCGACCGTATTAACGGACGGGGCTAAGATAAATTTTATATCGCTTAATGCTGTTCCTGCTTCATGCGGATGATATTGAGCGCAGCACCGGCTTTGAACCACTCAATTTGCTGCTCGTTATAGGTATGGTTAACCTGGAACGAATCATGAGAACCATCTTTGTGATTTAACACAACAGTAAGCTGTTTGCCCGGAGCAAAATCAGTTAAGCCATTTACATCAATGGTATCATCCTCCTGAACTTTATCGTAATCATTAGGATCAGCGAAGGTAACGCCCAGCATTCCCTGCTTTTTTAGGTTGGTTTCGTGGATACGTGCGAAAGATTTCACAAGTATTACCCGAACTCCCAGGTGCCTTGGCTCCATGGCTGCGTGTTCACGTGAAGAGCCTTCGCCATAGTTTTCGTCGCCTACCACTACAGAACCAACTCCTGCCGCTTTATAAGCACGCTGAGTTTCCGGAACCGGTCCGTATTCGCCTGTAAGCTGACTTTTGACTTTATCTGGTGTATCATTAAAGTAATTGATTGCACCGATCAGCATGTTATTAGAGATATTGTCCAGGTGTCCACGGAATTTCAACCATGGGCCAGCCATAGAAATATGGTCGGTTGTACATTTTCCCTTTGCTTTGATCAGCAATTTCAAACCTTTTAAGTCAGTTCCTTCCCATGCCGGGAATGGATCAAGAAGTTGGAGTCGGCTTGAAGTTGCGCTAACTAAAACGTCCACACCGCTGCCGTCAATTGCGGGTGCAAGATATCCTGCATCCTCCACCGCGTAACCCTTAACAGGCATTTCCAAACCTCTTGGCTCATCCAACCTCACCTGCTGACCTTCATCGTTGGTCAAAGTGTCTGTAAGCGGATTGAAAAGCAAGCTTCCAGCGATAGCCAAAGCTGTTGTAATTTCTGGCGATGCTACGAAGGCATGTGTATTTGGGTTTCCATCGTTCCGTTTTGCGAAGTTCCGGTTGAAGGAAGTTACGATAGAATTTTTCTTGTCAGGATCATCTGTGTGGCGAGCCCACTGACCAATGCACGGGCCACAAGCGTTGGCAAGCACAACGCCGCCGATCTTTTCAAACGTATCCAGATAGCCATCCCGCTCTACGGTATAACGTACCAATTCAGAGCCAGGGGTAACGGTGTATTCTGATTTTACGGTAAGTTTTTTGTCAATTGCCTGTTGGGCGAGAGATGCTGCCCGGGTGATATCCTCGTAAGATGAGTTTGTGCATGAGCCGATAAGCCCAACTTCCAGCTTCGCTGGCCAATTATGTTCTTGTACCGCAGCCGCGAATTTCGATATCGGCCAAGCCAGATCCGGAGTGAACGGGCCGTTAACGTGTGGTTCCAGTTCATCCAGGTTTATCTCGATAACCTGATCAAAATATGCCTCAGGATTGTTGTAAACTTCGTCGTCACCGGTAAGGTGTTGCTTTACATTATTGGCAAGGTCAGCGATATCTTCCCGCTTAGTGCCACGCAAATAGGTTTCTGATTTTTCGTCGTAACCAAAGATTGAGGTAGTGGCACCAATTTCTGCACCCATGTTGCAGATTGTAGCTTTTCCAGTTGCAGAAAGTGAGCGTGCACCTTCGCCGAAATATTCCACGATAGCACCTGTTCCGCCTTTTACGGTTAAAACACCGGCAACTTTCAGGATCACGTCTTTGGCTGCAGTCCAGCCAGACATTTTACCTGTCAGTTTAACACCGATCAGTTTCGGAAACTTCAACTCCCATGCAAAACCTGCCATCACATCACAAGCGTCAGCACCACCAACACCTATCGCGATCATTCCCAGCCCGCCAGCGTTTGGCGTGTGTGAGTCGGTACCGATCATCATCCCGCCAGGAAATGCATAATTTTCTAAAACAACCTGGTGGATAATGCCTGCTCCTGGCTTCCAGAAACCTAAACCATATTTATTAGAGACAGACGAAAGGAAGTCATAAACCTCTTTGTTGGTTATGTTTGCAGTTTCAAGATCCTGCTCAGCACCAACTTTCGCCTGGATCAGGTGATCGCAATGCACGGTTGATGGAACCGCAACTTTCGGGCGGCCAGCCTGCATAAACTGAAGCAAAGCCATTTGAGCGGTTGCATCCTGCATCGCTACGCGGTCTGGTGCAAAATCTACATATGAAATGCCACGCTGGTAAGCTTCTGCAGCTTCGCCAGACCACAAGTGGCCGTATAATATTTTCTCGGTAAGAGTGAGAGGTTTGCCAACAACTTTGCGGGCTGCCTCAATGCGAGAGCCCAGGTTGTCGTAAACTTTCCTGATCATGTCTAAATCAAACGCCATGGTATTTTGATTTTTTTGTTGCCTTTTATAACTGCGGGCGAAGTTACAAAAAAAGTGCTATTAGGATAAGTGAGCCTTGTCTATTTTGTTTCAGGAGTTTTGAAACACGTGCTCACAAAAAAGCCCCGCTTTTGCGAGGCTTTGAATCTTTTTAGCTTGCTTTTCTCGGCAACCTGGTAGAACCTTTTCCGGTAGCTTTAGAAACCGGCTTAGCCCGTTCTTCCACAGCCGCCTGCTCGTGCCGTTTGGCGTTCTCAGCCTGTGTGGCCGCATCCAGTGGCTCAGGAGCTTCTTCGGTAAACAACGGAAGTTCTTTAATGATATTGAACCAGTTGATAATCTTCTTCATGTCCGAAGCATAAACCCGCTCTTCATCGTGCCCGGGCGCAACCTCTCTGAAGAAATCCCGCAGCTTTTTTCCGTCTTCTTTGGCATCCGGAATAGACGGAGCATTTTTCATGTTCTCGAAAATGTCCATCAAACGCAAGTCTTCGTCATCGCCAAAAACCGTAATGTCTTCCAACGACGCCAACTTCGCTGTCGACATGTTCACAACGAGTTTCAGCTTCTGAGCATCCAGGCTCTCAAGCACAAAGCCCGATTTATTCTGCGCCAGTAGCTTGTAAAGCCCCGGTTTGCCTGATACAGATACAAGTCCTCTTAAATTCATATATTTTAGATTTGGGTAGTGGGTATTGGGTTAGAAGCTTATTCGCTGTGTTATGTTTCACACGCTTATCAACACTCGACCTGGTTGGATTTCAGTATCGGGCGTGCGTCTCAATACTCTGTACTCAATACTCTATACTAATCTTCTACTACCTCTATACTCAAAATTTTATCGCCCTGACGGATATCATCCACAACATCTACGTTCTCGACTACTTTACCAAAGCAGGTGTGGTTGCGATCCAGATGCGCTGTGTTGTTGCGGCTATGGCAGATAAAAAACTGTGAGCTTCCGGTGTTACGTCCCGCATGCGCCATAGAAAGTACGCCGCGGTCGTGGTACTGGTTGCCGCCTGTAAGCTCGCAATCAATGCGTGTTCCTGAGCCGCCTGCACCTGTGCCGGTTGGGTCGCCGCCCTGAACCACAAAATCAGGAATTACACGATGAAAAGTTACTCCGTTGTAAAAACCTTCTTTAGCCAGTTTCAGGAAGTTAGCCACTGTGTTAGGCGCATCCGCATCGTAAAACTGCACGGTCATATCGCCCTTTTCTGTTTTTATAATTGCTTTGCTCATAATCTTTCTAAAGAGGCAAAGTTAATTATTTACCACTAACAGCATAAGCTTTATAAAATTTGTAAATGGCAATAACTTCATACCTTTAATCGCAGAACACCGTTAAATGTCCATGTTAAAATTCCGGCTTCTTTTTTTGTTGTTGTTTATATCGCTTTGCGGAAGGGCAGCCTCCATCCTGATACCCATGGATGAGGAACAAAAAAACCATTTGAAAGCCTATGGGATTACTTACTGGGTGTTGAAAAATGGTTTAGAAGCAGACTGGCTGCTCAATTACCGCGGCGGAAGTTTCATGATGAAATACTCTCAGTCGATTGAAAACGAATGCAAAATACGCGGGGTTTCATTTGAAGTAATCGCTGATGCAAAAGTTACTTCCATTCTGAATATCATCACCGACCCGCAGGTGAATATGGACATTGTGAAACTGGAAAAGGCACCCAAAATTGCGGTTTATACACCTAAAAGCAAGTTACCTTGGGATGATGCCGTAACGCTCGTCCTCAGTTATGCTGAAATTCCTTACGACAGGATTTATGATGAAGAAGTGCTGAAGGGCGATCTCCCCAAATACGATTGGCTGCACCTTCATCATGAGGATTTTACGGGCCAGTTCGGGCGATTTTGGGCTTCCTTCCGCACAGCGGGGTGGTATATTGAGGATGTGAGATCGCAGGAGGCGATGGCAAAGAAGCTGGGTTACAAAAAGGTTTCGGAAATGAAGCTGGCAGTGGCAAAAGGCATCCGCGATTTTACGGCGGGGGGCGGATTTCTGTTTGCGATGTGCTCGGGCACCGACAGCTTTGACATTGCCTTAGCGGCGGATGGCGTGGATATTTGCGAAAGCATGTTCGATGGCGATGGCGCTGATCCGAATGCCCAGTCTAAGCTTGATTTCAGCAAGACATTTGCTTTCAAGGATTTCAAGCTGAACACCAATCCCTACGAATACGAATTCTCGAACATCGACGTGACGCCAACCAGAATCGTTGACCGCAGCAATGATTTCTTTACCTGTTTTGATTTTTCTGCCAAGTGGGATGTGGTGCCTACCATGCTCACCCAAGACCACGATAAGGTGATCAGAGGTTTTATGGGACAGACGACAGCTTTCCGGAAAGACTTGTTGAAACCTGATGTACTGGTTCTCGGCGAAACAAAGACTGCCAACGAAGTCCGTTACATTCATGGCGATTTCGGCAAAGGCCAATGGACTTTTTATGGCGGCCATGACCCTGAAGATTACCAGCACGCCGTAGGTGATCCGCCCACAGATTTGAACCTGCACCCAAACTCTCCGGGCTACAGGCTGATTTTGAACAATATTTTGTTTCCGGCTGCTAAGAAGAAAAAGCAGAAGACATAGGGACTGCGACCATCTAATCCGTTGTAATTTTGGTCTTGTCAGAAAAATAAAGGCTATCTTTATCTAGACGTATTATTGGTCTGCTTTAATCAAGGTTACTAGATATGAGAAAGCCACTGGTCATTATCCTAGCTTTAATTTCACCCTGCGTCTTAACTCTTGTTTCCTGTTCAAAAGAAAAAAATTATCCTAATCCTCATGGAGTCGAAACTACTATAAAAGGTCATGTTTCAGACCCGATTAGAGGGTTAAATATCAGCGGATACAAGATTGTTTTAGTAAAAAGCGCTCCCTTTTGTGCGAATTTTATGTGTGGAACCAGAAGTGAGGAAGTAGCCTCAACACTTACTGACAGCAACGGAGATTATATTATAAAATTCGATTATAATTTAAATCAAGGGGAATCCTATGGTATATCAGAACAATACTATGGAAATCCTTACTATCCTGAATATCCCGCTGGAAAATCGGAAATCAAAGCGGGCAACATAAACGTGCTAAACATTGACGCTTGGGAACCTATAAGATTGACATTGAACATTGATGTTCTAAATAATAACCACCCCTCTCTAAATGTAAGAGCCGAGTTTGGTACCAATAAAATACTGGATGCGACGGAGTTTATTTATGAGCAGAATACAAAAAAAGTATATTCTTTACGGTCGAAGCCAAATAGCAATATCAATATAATTTTTTGGTATTATACCGGGACCAATGCCTCCCCAGTCCTTCATCAAAAAACGATACCTTTCCGCACAACTTTAGCCCCCGTAACGCCTTTAAACTTCACAATCGATTGTTCAACATTTTGAGCAGCATGCTATCCTGAATTATTATCTTCATTGATTACTCTTTCGACTTATCTATCACCACATAAATAGTGTCCACCACCCGGCCGTTAACAGGCTCTTCTGAACGTCCGTTGAACACACTCCCAACCGGATTCTTATCCAACACCTGAACATCCGAAACAAAATGATTCGTCTCGCCTCTGTTGCTGAACCAGTTTTTGCCCACAGTTTCGTGATAAACAAGCTTAACCTTCCATCCAAATTGAGCTGCACTGTCGATCTTTTTCACCAATTCAGGCCTTTCATTATCGTTATCGATGGAGAAATCGAAAGGCACATTGCTGCTACTGTTCATGCCTGTTTGGGTAAGGTTCAGATGCCCTTCCCAACTTTTCCAAATTACGCCCGCCCTGGAAAACTGGGTCACCAGGCCGATGCGCTCTCCATTAGCGTAATTCTCAGAACACGATTGCACCATTAAAGAAGCTACGAGCAGCGCTGGCAGAATGTATTTTTTCATTTAAACCTATCTTTAAATTGTTGCTAGTTATAAAAATTCCAGCTCACCCCAAACTTAAATGCGCCATCCGGCATTGGGTAGCGGTCAACAGTGTAATAACCTCCTGAGAAAAGCCCCTGATTGATATAGTTGTACTTGAAGAAGATATTCGCCCGCCGCAACGATGCCTTTAGCCAGACATCAATAACGGGATACGAAGAAAATTCCTTCGCATTCTGCGTCACATAAAACTGGCTGATGTTAATGGCATAACCTGGAGCCGTGTACGAGGTATTAAATCGAGAATCTACACCGAACTGTGAATCGATAGCTTTGAACAGGCGAGTTGAGTAGTAAAGGCTGTTATAAACGTAAAGTTCGGGCAAGCCGAGAATTGTCGCTTCATCGCTTTTTTGATACGCAACAAAGTTATTGAGTGTAAACTTTCCGTAAGAGAATGCCTTTCCTGCTGTTATCTTCAACACGTTTGCATTTGGCTCCAGTGCGGGATACACCTGCCCTCGCACAGCCGTTTCCCGAAAATACAGGTAATTCGTGGCCAGCGTGTATTCCGCCTTAGCGAAGAACCTTAACTTTGGGTTTTCGTAAGCAAAAGACAGATTGCTGATCTTGCTCTTATCGAAATTCAAATCCCACTTCTGATACTGATAATTGACGTGCTGAAAAATTTCATCCGGCGATTTATTCTGTACGTACGCCCCCAGCACAATCCTGCCCACGGAGTTGCTCAATAAAATGTTAGAGTTTGCCTGGTAAAGGAAATCCCCGAAGTTTCTGCCCTGCACTATCTGCTGCAGATCTGCAGTAAGATTGATCCTGTCGCTAAAACGATACCCGGCGATCGCCTTCAGCGTCAGGTTTTGAAAGTTATCTTTTAGCAAGCCTCTTTCATCATAGCTGTACCAGTCATGTTGTATCCCAACATCCAGCTTTACCTCGTTTTTGAGGAATTTCACCTGCCTCCCGCGAAGGTAGAAACTGTACATAAACTGATTGCGCAAGTTCTTAACCTCGGTAGAATCGTTGGTTAGAAAAGTTGTGTCGACAGCCGGAAAAGCTCCGTAGATATCTTTTTCATCCTTAAAATATCTATACCTGTTGGTGTTGTAGCTCAACGTGTGCGATATGCGCTGCGTTGGCAACACACTTCCCTCACCCCCTTGCAGCGTATCTATTTTGCCAATGTAGTAGAACTGCTTTAAGAAATAGGTTCGGGTGCGCCAGGTTTGCCGCGATGCATCGGCTGAGGTTCTGCCGAAAGTTACATCGTTGCCCAGCCGCACTGTTTCCACATCCCTACCGGGAAGATCAGCTTTGGTTGTAAACAGGGTATCGCTCACTACCGAGCCGTTCTCACCTGCCTTTAGCGTGTTCCAGACAGCATTCGCTAGCAGGCTGTAACGCTTCCCGGGCGACTGATACCAGGTGCTCAGGACAATGTTAGTATGATCGCCACGCTGATTTTTGTAGAAACCGTTTGCGCCAATGCGATTATAAATTGCCCCTATATTCCAGTTTGGCTTAATGTTTTGAGAATGCGTTACCCGGAACAACTGCTCGTGCTGGCCGCCGTTTACATAATACAATTGGGTGTAAGGCGAGCGTGCTCTGTAATATTTAACTGAATCCTGGTTGAAGAGATATAAATCAAGCGAATGAAAACCCGCATCGAAGCCGATGGTTTTTCGAGGCGAGAAAAGCATCTCCCGTGAGGGTAAACCAAGATTGCCCAAGTTCATAGTAGGACGCCATGGTTGATAGAGCGCACTATAATTTTCAAGGTTGTTTAAAGAAGTGTCAATTGGCAGCGTAACCGTACTATCCTGTAAAAGATCAAGAGTGGTGTATCGGATATACTTGGCAGTAAAAACTACAGAATCCTGTCCCTCCTCTTCAAGCCTTCGCAAAGAATCTATTTCTTCACCGGCATCTGGCTTGTCCTTGACCACATTGGGAGTGCTGTTGGTCGGCGTTTGTGCCCCCGCGTTTAAGACAATAAACACGCTCAGAAAAACAGTCAGCAGAAGGCCAGAAGCGTGTTTCTTCATTAGATTTTAGCGAGCAGTTCTTTTATAATGAGGGTAAGCTTGGGCTCAGCTTCGGTTGCAACGTTGATGATGTGTTCTAAAGAAACCGGATGCAGCACTTCATGCCAGCCTTCATCAGTGAGTACGGAAATTGCAAATACCGGCAAGCCCATGTGTCGGGCTACAATCACCTCGGGCACGGTACTCATGCCAACAGCATCGCCGCCTATTATGCGCAAATATCTGTACTCAGCCCGGGTTTCAAGGTTTGGGCCAGTAACGGAAACATAAACTCCCTCACGGCACTTGATGTTGTTCTTCTCAGCTATTTCCAAACCGAGCCGGACCATCTCGCGGTTGTAAGGCTCGCTCATTTCAGGGAAGCGTGGACCGAGAACTTCGTAGTTCCTGCCGCGAAGAGGATTATCAAGCTGCAGATTGATGTGATCTGAAATGATCATCAGGTCGCCGGTGCGGAATTCCGGATTGAGGCTTCCGCTGGCATTAGAAACAAATAGCTTTTCTATGCCGAGCATTTTCATCACTCGCACAGGGAAGGTAATCTGCTTCATGTCATAGCCTTCGTAATAATGCAACCTGCCCTGCATTGCCACCACTTTCTTCCCCGCAAGGGTGCCGAATATCAGTTTGCCAGAATGGAATTCAAGCGTTGAAATTGGGAAGCCTGGAATATTGGAATACATCAGCCGATGCTCCACTTCTATATCCTGAACCAATCCGCCCAGCCCGGTGCCGAGTATGATCCCAATCTCCGGCTTAAAGTCGCCGATGCGTTTTTTTATGTACTCGGTAGTATTTTCAATTTCTGTTAGCAACATAATCTCTTATTAGCTGGTTAAATTCATCTTCACCCGGACTGTGGATCCTGGCGCTTACAGGCAGGTAATAAACGGGCAAGCCTGTCAAAAGTTCTCGCACGCTTTGCGGCTGAAGCCTCTGCGCATCCTTCTCTGTTGTGATGATGATCTTTTTAGTAGATACAATCCCACCGTAAGTGCCTGCAAGTTTAGCAATATTTTTCCTCGTGAATGGATGATGATCGGGATAACGATGGTGAATGATAGCATCTGTAAACTTCCTTAGCTCATCAATAAGCGGCTTTGTGTTAGCGATGCCCGTTAGCAACACAACCGAATAGCCATTTGCTAGTTCACTAAGCTCCAGGCTTTCATTTCCGTAAACCGATCTCAGACTATCATAGTTCAAAAAGGAATAGAACAGCCTTTGATGAGTGAAAGGCTTGATCGTTTCCGCTATTCGCGATTTTTCTTCTGGAGAGAGCTTAGCTGGCGTTTTAGTTACCACGATGAGATCTGCCCGTTTACGACCGGACAAAGGTTCGCGAAGATTTCCCGCAGGCAGGAGCATCTGGGTTTTGAAAACACTCGTGTAATCGAATAATAAAATGGATAAGCCTGGCGCCACGGCCCGGTGCTGGTAGGCGTCGTCGAGGATCACAACTTCGCTTTGCTTCTGCAGACTCTCAATTCCGGCAACGCGGCTCTCGCACACAGCAACCTTGACATCGGGGAACTTCGTTTTAAATTGAAGGGGCTCGTCGCCCACCTGCTCAGCCGTAGATTGGAGCCCAACTTCTAGAAAGCCGCTTGTGCGCCGTCCGTAGCCCCGGCTCAGAATGGCGATTTTGTGTGAATCCTTCAAAAGCCTGACCAGATACTCCGCCATCGGGCTTTTGCCTGCGCCGCCTACAGCCAGGTTCCCAACCGAAATAACAGGCAGCTCAAATTTCCGGCTTGCGCTATAGCCTTTATCGTACGATAGATTTCGCACCCGAACAGCCATCCCATAGAACAGCGAAAAAGGGGCAGAGAGCCATCTGAGTACTTTAAACATGCGCCGTAAAAATATACAAAGAAAACACCGCTTTTATGGGAAAATATCTGAACATCGGGCAACATTCAGGGATTTCTAACGTTTATATTATATTGATGAGCAAATGGAACTGCGGGGAGTTAAAACAGGTAATTTGGGTAACCTGACAGCTTTTCACACAACGCTTCCTGACATTCCAAAGATAAATTAAGAACCAATTATTGGTATATTTGTATAACAACTACCAGTAATAAGAATCTACCAACACTTATTATAAAACTTAGAAAAGGGTTTATGAAAAAACATTCGTTTATCGCCAGAAAAAAATATTCATTTTTTGCAGTTGCAGCTTTTTCGTTCGTAATGGGGGTTACAGCATTAAGTTGGACACCGGCAGAAACTCCGGCAAGCAAAACTACTTCAGTAGCCGTAAGCAGCAAAAATGAAAAGGCTACAGGATCAGCGCAGGAATTATTTTCTCAATATGTTACTGAGGTTTATCAGGCTGCAGGTTTAAGCAAAGCAGGATTATCAGAAAACGTATTTAAGAAAGCAGTTGTTGGTTACTATAACCTGAAGCGCAACAATCAGCTTGCTAAATCACTTATTACCATCGTTGACTTCACCAAATCAAGCACTCAGAAGCGCCTTTGGATAGTTGACCTTGATAACAAAAAGATATTATTTAACACATTGGTTGCTCACGGGCAGGGAAGCGGCGATGATTTGCCAACTCAGTTCTCAAACACCAACGAATCGCACCAGAGCAGCCTTGGGTTTTACGTAACCGAACAAACTTACCAGGGAAAGCATGGCTTGTCTTTAAAGCTTAATGGATTAGATGCAGGTTACAACGACAAAGCTTTGGCAAGAGCAGTTGTGATGCATGCTGCTGATTATGTGAGCGAAGATTTTATCAAAACACACGGACGTTTAGGAAGAAGCTTCGGTTGCCCTGCATTGCCACCGGCAGTAACAAAAAGCATTATCGATGCGGTAAAAGGAAAATCACTTTTATACATCAACGGACCGGAAACTTCATATAAATCAAACTATTTAAATCAGGATATTGCAGCAGAAGACTTTGCAGCAAATGCAACTTCAGCTATCAAAGCAACTATCTAAAGCCTTACTATTGAATTGAAAGCGCCCTTGATCAAGGGCGCTTTTTTTATGATCTTTTGTGAGGCTTTGCCCGTTCGTATTGCACCGGCCATTTCAGATCGGCGTTTAATTCGCTGGCTGCGTGTAGCGGGAAATACGGATCTCGCAGAAATTCTCTCGCCAGCAAAACCATGTCAGCTTGCCCGTTTTGAACGATCTCGTCGGCTTGCGCTGATTCGGTGATAAACCCTACCGCACCCGTCAATATTCCAGTCTCCTTTTTTATCTGCTCTGCAAAGCCCACCTGATATCCCGGGCCTGCCTGGATCTTAGCGTAAGGCACCAATCCGCCGGATGAGCAATCTATCAGATCAACACCTTTCTCTTTCAGCACCGCCGAAAGCTTCACCGACTGCTGAATATCCCATCCACCCTCTGCCCAATCGGTAGCAGAAATCCGAACGAACAGAGGCAGATCTTCTGGCCAAACCTCCTGAACTCCTTCAACTATTTCCAATAAAATACGAGTCCTGTTTTCAAAGCTACCACCATATTCATCGGTGCGCATATTACTTAGGGGTGAGAGGAACTGGTGAATGAGGTAGCCATGAGCCGCATGAATTTCGATCACTTTGAAGCCCGCTTCCAATGCCCGACTCGCTGCGCTTTTGAAATCATCCACAACTTTCTTTATTCCAGCGGCATCAAGTGCGATGGGAGTGATCTCGGTTTCCCGGAAAGGCACAGTGGACGGAGCGACTGTCTGCCAACCGCCATTCGTTTCGGTTAGCTGATCATCTCCTTCCCATGGTGCACTGTGACTCGCTTTTCTCCCGGCGTGCGCAAGTTGAATTCCGGCAACCGAGCCTTGGGAATGGATGAAGGAAGTTATCTGCTTTAGCTTTTCAATATGCTCGTCTTTCCAGATGCCCAAGTCGCCGGGGCTGATCCTGCCCTCCGGCGACACCGATGTCGCTTCAGCAATTACCAAAGCTGCGCCCCCAACTGCACGGCTCCCCAGATGCACCAGGTGCCAGTCGGTAGCAAACCCATCTTCACTGGAGTATTGGCACATCGGCGACACAACGATCCTGTTCCTGAATTCTATTCCTTTAATTGTTAATTTCTCAAGAAGTGTCGCCATTGATTATCAGATTTCCTCTACAACAAAGAAATCAACAACAAGTTCGTCCGACTTTGTTGTCAAAAAGGTGTGGCCTACGTCCTGAAATGAAAAATTATTTTGCCTTTTTAAACTTTTATGTACATTTGGCGCAACAACAAAAAAATGAAGTTCACTTACGCATATTTCTACGGTTACTTTTACTACACCAGTGAGAGCCGGGGCTAATTTGCGTTAACAGATAAAAAATAACGAAAAGTCCCGGCCCAAGAAGCCGGGATTTTTTTTTGCCACAGCAATGCAACCAAAACGAATAGCTATTCAGGGAATAAGGGCTTCCTTTCACGAAGAGGCGGCTTTTAAGTTCTTCGGCGAAGGGATCAAAACTATTGAGTGTAACTCCTTCCGCCAAACCTGTGAGGCTTTGAAGAATAAAGAAGCTGATTTCGCCGTAATGGCTATCGAAAACTCAATTGCCGGCAGCATTTTACCGAACTATTCGCTGTTGCGAGATTATCATTTCACCATTGTAGGTGAGGTTTATCTTTCGATCCAATTGCACCTGATGGGGCTGCCTGGGGTGAAGTTCGAGGATGTGAAGGTGGTGGAATCGCATCCTATTGCTATCCGCCAGTGCGTCGATTTCTTTTACGAATACCCAAACATCCAGGTAAAAGAAAGCACTGATACTGCAGCCTGCGCCAAGAAAATCCGGGATGAGCAGCTTACGGACACTGTTGCTATCGCAAATATGCTGGCGGCAAAGTTGTATGGGCTCGAAATACTTGAGCGCAGGATAGAATCCAACAAGAAAAATTATACCCGCTTCCTCATCCTCACCGAAACAGCAAAAGCGCAGAATATTGAAGCTAACAAAGCTTCCCTGAGCTTCCAGGTGGGAAATGAGGTAGGTTCGCTGGCTAAGATACTGAACATCTTTGCAGAGCAGCAGGTCAATCTCAGCAAAATACAGTCAATGCCTGTGCTGGGCAAACGCAATGAATACAACTTTTACGTGGATATAGAATGGGCAGACCAGAAGGCTTATGAAACTGCAATCCGGCAGGTTCTGAAGTATGCTGTGAACTTTACGATTATGGGCGAATACCTGAAGAATGACGATGTGTAGACAAATGTTCAGTCGTTATTGGTTCATTAGTTAATGATCCATAGAAGGTACCCCCAACCGATACTAAATACTCACTATTAAATACTAAATACTCGACACTAAAAATATGAAACTTGACCTAAAAATACAGCCGCTTTCAACATGGTTGCAGCCTGTAAACCCTAACAAACCTATTGTAATTTCTGGCCCTTGCAGCGCCGAAACTGAAGACCAGCTCATATCGACCGCACATTTGCTTGCAAAAACCGGAAAGATCACTGCGCTTCGTGCCGGAATCTGGAAACCCCGCACACGCCCTGGTGAGTTTGAAGGAATCGGAAGCATTGGCCTCCAGTGGTTGAAAAGAGCCAAAGAAGAAACCGGTTTGCCTACCGCTGTTGAAGTTGCTAACGCGAAACACGTAGAAGAGGCATTGGCTGCGGGCGTTGATATCCTGTGGGTTGGAGCACGTTCTACCGTAAACCCTTTCACTGTACAGGAAATCGCCGATGCATTGAAAGGTGTTGATATTCCTGTGATGGTGAAAAATCCGGTAAATCCTGACCTTTCTTTATGGGTTGGCGCTTTGGAGCGGATCAACAATGCAGGTATTACCAAACTTGCTGCCATTCACCGCGGATTCAGCTCGTTTGAAAAAAGCGCCTTCCGCAACGAACCAATGTGGGAAATGGCGATCCAGCTTAAAACTCTTTGCCCTGAATTGCCAATCATCAACGACCCAAGCCACATCTGCGGAAACCGCGAACTGATCCCATACATCAGCCAAAAAGCTCTGGATATGGACATGCAGGGCCTGATGATCGAATCTCACATTGACCCGTCTGTAGCATGGACCGATGCGAAACAACAAGTTACTCCATCTGCGCTTTCGGAATTAATTAATCATTTAACACTGCGCCACACCGAGCCTCAAAGCCGCGAATTGGTTGACCAGCTGGCTGAGCTTCGTAAGCAAATCGACAAACTGGATGAGCAGATAATTCAAAAAATCGCAGAGCGGATGAAAATTGCTGAAAAAATTGGTGAGCACAAACGTGATAACGACGTAACTATTCTTCAGGTAAGCCGTTGGGATGAGATCATGCACAAACGCACTTCGTTGGCAAGAGCTTTGAAACTCGACACAAATTTCACTGCCAAGTTCCTGGAATTGCTTCACGCTGAGTCTATCCGCAAGCAGACCGAGATCATGAACGAAAAACCGGTTTCAGAAGTAAAATGAGCCTGAAAAGCATCATTCTTTCTAATAAAAAACGGAGCTTCAAAGGCACCATACAGCTTACAGGGTCAAAGAGCGAAAGTAATCGTGCGCTGATCCTGCAAGCTTTGAGCGGCGGCAATATTGAGGTGAAGAACCTGTCTTCAGCGGCAGATACCGTTACGCTGAATGAAATTCTTCAAAAATTAAGAGTTCAGAATTCAGAATTAAGAGTTACCGGAGAACACTCTCAACTTTTAACTGACAACTATCAACTCGTAGACATCGGCCCGGCCGGAACTGCCATGCGCTTCCTGACTGCTTATGCCGCTGTGAAAGATCTCGATGTAACTCTCACCGGCTCTGAACGCATGAAACAGCGCCCCATCGGAATTCTGGTTGATGCCCTGCACACGCTGGGCGCACGCATCTGCTACGCCGAGAAGGAAGGGTTTCCTCCCATCAAAATCGAAGGTGGATTTGAGCAACGCACCAAGCGGGTAAAGATTAAAGGCGATGTAAGTTCACAGTACATCACTGCTCTCCTGCTTGTCGGTCCAACCCTGCCGCGAGGAATTGAGCTGGAGATTGTGGGCAAACTCACCTCCCGACCGTACGTGGAGATGACACTGGGACTGATGGAGCAATGCGGGATTCGGTACGAGTGGCTGGACAACAAGATTTACATCGGGCCGCAAGAGTTCTTAAAATCTCAGCTTACAGTTGAGCCGGACTGGAGCGCTGCTTCGTACTGGTACTCCATAGCGGCACTTGCTGCGGAAGCCGAGATCGAGCTCCCGAACCTACGGAAATACAGTCTTCAGGGTGACAGTCGCATCACGGAGATTATGGCAAATTTCGGCATCAGCTCAACATTCACCAACAACTCGGTGATTGTAAAAAAAGAGGGAGAGACATTCAAGAACAAGCATTTTGATTTGAAGGATTGCCCAGACCTCGCCCAAACCGTTATCGTGTGCTGCGCCGCTTTAGGCTATGAGGCAAACTTTACCGGCCTGGAAACACTGAAGATCAAAGAAACCGATCGCGTGTTGGCGCTGCAAAACGAACTCGCTAAGATCGGCGTCAAGCTGATTGAAGACAACTTTAACTACACACTGGATTGCAGCGGGCTGCACTTTCCTGAAAAAATAACAATCAAAACCTACGAAGATCATCGCATGGCAATGGCTTTTGCGCCCCTGGCTTTGCTGATCAACGAAGTTGAAATAGAAGAACCCGAGGTGGTGGCAAAATCATATCCGCATTTCTGGGATGATTTGAAGAAGGCGGGGTTTGAAATAAGTAGTACAGAGTAGTGGGTATTGAGTATTGGGTTAAGAGCTTAGCCCATTCCTGTGCGCAACTGATTATTAACAAATGCTTAGTGGAAATCCATCCCATACCGATATGGATATTGATTAGAGCATAGCCCATTCCTGTACACAACTAATTATTAAGAACTGCTTATTGTAAATCCATCCCAATACTCAATACTAAATACCCAATACTCAAATGGCAGGCAACTCATTCGGACAACTATTCCGTATCACAACTTTCGGCGAATCGCATGGCGCAGCTATAGGCGTAATTATTGATGGCTGTCCTCCGATGATTGAGGTTGATGAAGCGTTCATCCAGGCTGAGCTTGACAAGCGCAAGCCCGGGCAGTCGCGGATAACCACGCAACGCAAAGAGAGCGACGAGTTTCAAATCCTTTCGGGAGTTTTTGAAGGAAAAACAACCGGAACGCCTTTGACACTGCTCATCCCTAACGAGGACCAGCGCTCAAAAGATTACGACCATAACAAAGATTCATTCCGCCCATCGCACGCAGATTACACCTACCAAAGAAAATACGGCATCCGCGATCATCGCGGTGGCGGCCGCTCATCTGCCCGCGAAACTGCTGCCCGGGTGGCTGCGGGTGCAATAGCCAAACTGTACCTAAAACAACATGGCATAGAGATCTTTGCTCATGTCTCGGGCGTAGGCACCATGGAAGCACCCGATCTGCAGATAACAGACTTTGGAACACTTACGGATATCCGCGAAAGCAACCTTGTACGGTGCGCTGATCCGGAACTGGCTGAGCAAATGACAACGTACATTGACGGTATCCGCAAAGCGGGCGATACTGTCGGCGGACGGGTTGCGTGTATTGTGAAGGGCTGTCCTGTTGGGCTTGGAGAGCCGGTATTTGATAAGCTTCACGCAGATTTGGGCAAGGCGATGCTGAGCATAAATGCTGTTCACGGGTTTGAGTATGGTTCAGGCTTTGCGGGATCGGAGATGCGAGGTTCAGAGCATAATGATTTGTTCACTGAAGAAGCGGGAGAAGTAAAAACCATTACCAACTTCTCGGGAGGTGTACAGGGCGGGATCTCAAACGGAATGGACATCCACTTCAAAGTTGCATTCAAGCCCGTGGCTACGATCATGACGAGCCAACCAACAATCGACAAAACAGGAAACAAGACCGAGATTCAGGGCAAAGGCCGCCACGATCCATGTGTAGTGCCAAGAGCTGTGGCAATTGTAGAGGCAATGGCCGCGTTGGTGATCGCTGATCATTATTTAAGAAATAAGGTTTACCAATAAATCTCATCCTGTTAGTCGGCAGCTTCACCGCTACAGTAGCTTAGCGGAAAAAAGTTGATAGCTTTGCGCCAATGCACGAAGACGACAACAAACCCGAAGACCGCTTTTCTAAACAGAAAAAGCCGCTCGACAGCTACATCCGGTACAGCGGTGTTGGCTTTCAAATGATTGCCATCATTGGTATTTGTACATTCATCGGCTACAAAATCGATCAGTATCGTGGTTCTGAGCAGCTTATTTTCAGTGCTGTGTTTGGCTTGATCGGAGTTTGCGTATCGCTTTATGTCGTCATCAAAAGCTTAAATAATAACGAACCTTGAAATTATCTAAATTCCTGATAGTATATGCCGTGTTCACATTCTTAGTGGGAATGGCAGCGTACATTATTCAAATAACTTCTGCTCAGGATGTGCTGATTCCCTGGTTTTGGGGAGTATTTGCCTTGATGGCCGGGACAACCCTGATCGCCTATCTTTCATCATGGTTTGGCATAAAAAAAGGAGGAGAAGCGTCTATCCTTTCGCTTATGGCCGTAATGGGCATAAAGATCTTCATTTGCATGGGATTAGCCATCGTTTACCTGATGAATTTCAAAGTAAAATCAGCGCCTTTTCTGATCGAATTCTTTTCCTTATATTTTTTGTTTACGGCTTTTGAAGTTTACTTTTTGTTGCGTAATTTGCGCCACCCAAAATAAAAGCAGAAATCTTTATATAAATGCAATTTAAGCAGATTTTAAACTTCAAAAAAAATACCTCAAGCTTAATTTTAGGCGTTTTTTTGCTGCTCACAGCAGTTGCCGGGCATGCTCAGGAAGCTATTGGCGAGGCTGAAACAGCAGAGGTAGCTCATCAGGAAGAGGCTTTTAATCCTGCCGACGCAATCATAGAACACATTTCCGACTCGCATAGCTGGCACTTGTGGGGCCACACTTCCCTCGCACTTCCGGTTATACTTTATACAGACAAGGGATTGGAAACTTTCTCGTCCGGCAAGTTCGGACATGGCGAAGAAGCGTACACAGGCAAATACTACACCTATAAGTTAGAGAAAAACAAGGTTAAAGTTGTTGATGAAGGAGGCAACGTGAACGAAGAAGCGAGCAAAAAGCTTTTAGACTTTTCATTTACGAAAAACGTGGCTTCGCTTTGGCTGTCGATAATCATCATTTTGGTAATTTTCCTTTCCGTTGCCTCCTCATACAAAAAACGCGTTGGCAAAGCACCGAAGGGATTACAATCATTTATAGAGCCGATTATTGTTTTCATCCGTGATGAAATCGCAAAACCAAATATTGGTTATAAGTACCAGCGTTACATGCCTTTGCTGCTTACTTTCTTCTTTTTCATCCTGATCAATAACCTCTTGGGGCTTGTGCCTCTTTTCCCTGGAGGCGCAAACGTAACCGGAAATATCGCTGTAACCTTTGTACTTGCCACCATAACATTACTAGTTACCAACTTCAGCGCAAACAGATATTATTGGAAGCACATTTTCCTTCCAGGCACACCGAAATGGCTCTATCCTATTATGTGGCCTGTTGAGATCATCGGTATCTTTTCCAAGCCGATTGCCCTGATGATACGTTTGTTTGCCAACATCACAGCCGGGCACATTATCGTGCTTGCCCTTATTTCAATAATTTTCGTTTTCAAATCTGTTGCAGTGGCTCCCGCACCAGTTCTTTTCGTGGTGTTTATGGATGTTATTGAACTGTTGGTTGCTCTGCTTCAGGCATACATTTTTACTCTTCTAAGCGCCCTGTTTATCGGCTCTGCCATAGAGGAACATCATCATTAATCTTTAATAAACTATATAATAATAACTAAATAACAAAACAATGATTGGAAGTATTGCTGCAATTGGTGCAGGTTTATCTGCGATTGGTGCTGGTATCGGTATCGGTCAGATCGGTGGTAAAGCGGTAGAAGGTATCGCTCGCCAGCCTGAGGCTGCATCAAAAATTCAAGCTGCAATGATCATTGCTGCCGCTCTTGTAGAGGGTGCAGCTCTGTTCGGTGTAGTAGTTTCTTTCTTGAGTATCCGTTAAGATATTCATCCAAACTATACTGCAGGCGGTTGGCATGCAGTATAGTTTTAAACTGATTTAGATTATACCCAACATATTATGGAATTAGTTACGCCCGATTTAGGATTTGTTGTCTGGACCACCGTTGCTTTTGTTATCCTGCTTGTCATTCTGCGGATATTTGCCTGGAAGCCGATTTTAGGTGCTATAGCAGAGCGTGAGCGGTCTATTGAGGATGCGCTTTCTAAAGCAGAATTGGCCAAAGAAGAAATGGCTAAGCTTACAAGCGAAAACGAACAACTTTTAAAGCAAGCCCGCAACGAACGCGATCAGATACTGAAAGAAGCTAAGGCTTTGAAAGATCAGATTGTGAGCGAGGCTAAAGTGAGTGCCCAAACAGAAGGTAACAAGTTGATTGAAAAGGCTAAGCTTGAAATCAACAGCCAGAAAGTTGCTGCTTTAGATGATATCAAAAATCAGGTATCGGCGCTGTCGCTTGAAATTGCAGAAAAAATCCTGCGCAAGCAGTTTGAAGATCCTGCAAAGCAACAGGCTTTGGTGAACGACTTGTTAAATGAAGTGAAGTTAAACTAGTATAGGGTACAGCGTATTGAGTAATGGGTTAAGTTCCGATACTCAATACCGACTACTCAATACTCAATACTTTACCCACTACTCACTACTAAAAGAAATGTCCGAAATACAAGTTGCATCGCGATATGCAAAATCTCTGATAGACCTGGCCCAGGAGGAAATCGCTCTTGAGCCAATTAAATCAGATATTGAAACGTTTATTGCGGTTTGTAAGGAGAATTCGCAACTGGTTGCGGTTCTGAAAAACCCGATCATAAGCCCGGCAAAAAAGGTTGCTATTTTGGATAGCCTTTTTGGCAAAAGCATGCATAAAACAGTTCTGTCCTTTTTCAGGATAGTAACAACAAAGATGCGTTCAGAGATTCTATTCGCTACCGCGAAGGAATTCGTAAACGAATACAACAGGCGCAAGGGTATCGTGAATGCTACTGTCACATCGGCGGCAGCTTTAAGCGAACAAAACAAACAAGAGTTAACCGCCCGCATCAAAGAGGCAATTAATAAGGATGTAGTGCTTCAAACAAAGGTTAATCCTGATCTGATAGCTGGTTTTGTGCTAAACGTAGGCGATAAACAGTACGATGCGAGTGTTGCCAGCAAGCTGAGCAAGCTTAAAAAGGAGTTTAGCCAAAAGGTTATTGCATAACCCTTCGACTACGCTCATGGTGACAATAAGAAAAAAAGAATAATAACAAATACTCATAAATAAAACTATGGTAGAAGTAAGACCAGATGAGGTTTCGGCAATTTTAAGACAACAATTGTCGGGCTTCAAATCAGAGGCCGAACTGGAAGAAGTTGGAACAGTGCTTCAGGTGGGCGATGGTATTGCCCGTGTTTATGGCTTAACCAAAGTACAGTCGGGCGAGCTGGTTGAATTTGAAAACGGCTTACAAGGCATCGTACTGAATCTTGAAGAAGATAACGTAGGTGTTGTATTGTTAGGCGCTTTCGATGAGATCAAAGAAGGTGATACAGTAAAACGTACAAACAAAATCGCATCTATTAAAGTAGGTGACGGCATGCTTGGCCGCGTAGTAAATACATTAGGCCAGCCTGTTGACGGCAAAGGCCCGATCGTTGGCGATACTTATGAAATGCCATTAGAGCGTAAAGCTCCTGGTGTAATTTATCGTCAGCCAGTGAATGAGCCACTCCAAACTGGTATCAAAGCGATTGACGCAATGATCCCGATCGGCCGTGGCCAGCGTGAGCTTGTAATTGGCGACCGCCAGACAGGTAAAACCGCTGTTTGTATTGATACAATCATCAACCAAAAAGAATTTTACGAAGCCGGACAACCGGTTTATTGTATATATGTTGCCGTTGGGCAGAAAAACTCTACAGTGGCACAGATCCTGCGCACACTGGAAGAGAACGGTGCGATGCCATACACTACCATCGTAGTGGCGTCTGCATCTGACCCTGCTCCAATGCAGTTCTTTGCTCCTTTCGCAGGTGCTGCAATTGGCGAGTTCTTCCGCGACACCGGACGCCCTGCATTGATCGTTTATGATGATCTTTCTAAGCAGGCTGTGGCTTACCGCGAAGTTTCTCTGTTGCTACGCCGCCCACCGGGCCGTGAGGCTTACCCCGGCGACGTATTTTATCTGCACAGCCGTTTATTGGAGCGGGCTGCAAAGATCAATGCATCTGATGAGATTGCACAAGCAATGAACGATCTACCTGACTCTATCAAAGGAATCGTGAAAGGTGGCGGTTCGTTAACTGCATTGCCGATCATCGAAACACAAGCTGGCGACGTTTCTGCATACATCCCAACGAACGTAATTTCAATTACTGACGGACAGATATTCCTGGAATCGAATCTCTTTAACGCAGGTGTGCGCCCGGCCATTAACGTAGGTATTTCGGTATCGCGTGTGGGTGGTAACGCTCAGATCAAGTCCATGAAGAAAGTTGCTGGTACCTTGAAACTTGATCAGGCTCAGTACCGCGAGCTAGAGGCTTTCTCTAAGTTCGGTTCAGATCTTGATGCTGCAACAAAATCTGTACTTGATAAAGGTGCCCGCAACGTGGAGATCCTGAAGCAAGGACAATTCTCTCCGGTACCAGTAGAAAAGCAGGTTGCGATCATTTACATCGGCACAAAAGGTTTGTTGAGAAACGTTCCTGTTAATAAAGTAAGAGAATTCGAAGCAGAATATACTCAGCAGTTAGAAGTTCGTCATCCTGAAGTTTTGCAGGCTTTGAAAGCTGGGAAACTTGATGACAGCATCACCAACGTACTGGAAACAGTAGCAAAAGAACTGGCAGGAAGGTATTAATTAGTATTGGGTATTGGGATGTGAGTATTGGGTTAAGCTCCCAATCTCTGTACTCAATACTCACTACTCACTACTAAAAAATGGCTAATTTAAAAGAAGTAAGAAACCGGATTGCATCGGTAACGTCCACACAGCAGATCACCAAGGCTATGAAAATGGTTTCGGCGGCTAAGTTAAAGCGGGCAACTAACGCAATTGTGCAGTTGCGGCCTTATGCTAATAAGCTGAAGGACATTCTGGCCAACTTGTCGGCGAGCCTGGAAGATTCCAATTCGCCTTTCATACAGCAACGCGACCCGAACAAGGTTTTGATTGTAGCTGTTTCGTCAAACCGCGGATTGGCTGGTGCGTTCAACATGAACGTGATCAAAACTGTAAACCTGCTTATTTCTGAGAAGTACCAGGAACAATATCGCAAGGGCAATGTGCATATTGTTGCCATCGGGAAAAAAACCCAGGATTATTACGAAAAGCGCAAGTACAACGTAATAGGCAATAATAACGAACTGTTCACCGAGCTTACTTTTGAAAACGCTTCAAAAATTACTGAAGCTATTATGGCGGGATTTGCCAATGGCGATTTCGACCGCGTAGAGGTAGTTTATAACCAGTTTAAAAATGCCGCAGTACAAATTTTGATGACCGAGCAGTTGTTACCTGTGCCTCGTTCTGAAAGAGCGGCAGATGCAGCGGTAAGTAAAGTTGATTACATCTTAGAGCCTTCACAGGACGAAATTGTTCAGCAGCTTATCCCAAAATCAATTAAGACTCAGTTG
This sequence comes from Sphingobacteriaceae bacterium, assembly GCA_029266635.1. Classification (GTDB taxonomy): domain Bacteria; phylum Bacteroidota; class Bacteroidia; order Sphingobacteriales; family Sphingobacteriaceae; genus JAQSWM01. The sequence goes on from JAQSWM010000006.1 coordinate 55,177, forward strand.
TACAAAGCCATTCTCGATTCGCATGCATCAGAACACGGCGCACGTATGACGGCGATGGACAAAGCCACAGAAAACGCCGGCGACTTGTTGAAAGCTCTTAAACTTTCGTACAACCAGGCACGCCAGGCAGCCATCACAACCGAACTTACAGAGATTGTGAGCGGTGCGGCGGCTCTATCAAACGGATAGGAGCAAAGCACATATTTATTGAGAGCCTCTTCAGGAACCTGAAGGGGCTTTTTGCTTTTAAGGCTTTTCTATAACATCTTCTTTACACAGGTTACCTTCCTGCTAAAAACACGATTAATTACAAACCAATTAATCCTAAGCAAATGAAAACTAACCTGATTTACACCTTCGCCCTTGCTGGCGCTCTCTTCACGGCCTGCAACTCCAGCAAAAATGAAAATGAATCTGCTCTCCCACTCAGCCAGGAAGCAACTGACAGCATCGCGGCAACGCCTCTGCTCGTCAAGACTGCCGATATTAAGTTCAAAGTAAAAGACGCAGCCAAATGCGGGCAGGAAATCTCGGCTTTGGCGGAAGGCATGCACGGCATGGTGACGCATCATCAGCTTGCATCTACAGTGCATGACAGCAATTCACTGCCAATTTCAGAAGATTCAGTGTTGCTGGTCACCTCCTACTCCACTCAAGCCGACATCACCGTGAAGGTTCCTTCTGAGCATATGGAAACTTTCATGAATAAAGTAGCGGACATGGCTGTGTTGGTAGAAAACCGGAACATGGATATTGAAGACAAAAGTCTCGATTATCTATCCAACATTTTGAAAGCGGAGAACCGCGACGATGTCATCACACAACAGGAGAAACCGGGAACTTTGAAGGCGAAAGAAGCTGAGCAACTACTGAGCATTAAGGACGACAAGGTAGATCGTACTATATCAAACTACCGAACCAAATCTGATGTTGAATATAGCACCGTGAGCCTGAGCTTTTATCAGAACAACTTTATAAGCAAAGAAAAAGTAGCCAATCCAGACCTGACTGTCTATCGTGTTCCATTCACCACCAACTTGAAGAATGGATTGGAAAGCGGCTGGCACGCCTTCGAGGCTTTGCTCATCGCGATTGCGCACCTTTGGGCTTTTATATTGTTAGCTATAATGCTGTGGATAGGTTGGAAAACCTACAAAGCCAAACAAATCGCTTTCGTAAGCAAGCCTCAGGTGTAAAATTTGGCGACGATTTTAAAAAATGATTTGTAATTTAGCGCACCAATAACGCAGAAGAAATGTCAGAAATAAGAGAAGTTTACGAAAGAAGCAATCATACAGAGAACGCAAATTCAACCAGCCATTACGTGCTGATCACCATTGCGGTTGTAATTGGCCTGGCGGGAGTTTTTCTCCGTTTCGCTGGTACTTGGGCGTTTATCGATCTTATTGCCAACATCCTCCTCATCATTGGGGTAATAATAGCGCTGAAAGCGGTGTTTAATATTTTGAAGTAGGAATAACCAATCATATTGAAGCCATTTGCAACAGCAAATGGCTTTTTCGTTTACGCCGGACGCTGTTTTGCCGCCTGAACTATAGCCGCCAACTTTTCATTTGTTTTCAGTGCTTTAAGGGCAGCCTCATGGCCCAGCCAATACATCTCCTCGGTTTTATCTACATCAAAAAGGCTTGTTGCTCCCATTCCTTCAGGCTCTATCAGCACATCACAAAAACCTTTCTTCATTTTAAAATCAGCGTTGATCGACATGATTGAAGCACGTTCTATCAACCGCCTGAAATTTGTCACTTCGGTTACAACCGGCAAATGATTACATGAAGAACCGATTATAAAATCGCATCTTTTCTTCAAAGGCTCAACCGGGAAGTTGTCGAGGATACCGCCATCGAGATACATCTCTCCATCTATCATAATCGGCTTGAAAAAACCCGGAACAGCGCTCGACGCCTGAATTGCAGGAATCAGCTCGCCCGACTTGAAATTTCTCAGCACGCCCCGCGAAAAGTTGGTTGCAGTAACACTTAGGGGCGTCTTTAAACCTTCGAAAGTGTTATGGGGAATGTACTCCAAAAAAAGGTCCCGCGTGGGCGCCAGCGAGAGCAGCCCGCTTGCAGCCGGAAGGCTTCGCAACAAGCGCTTTAGGCTTGTCCTTTTGAACTCTTGTAAAATCACTTCAGGATCATGCCCTTCCGCAAAAAGTGCCCCAACTATTGAACCTGCGCTCGTGCCACTGATGTGGCAGAACTGAATTCCCGCATCAGCGAAAGCCTTCAAAACACCTAAATGTGCAATCCCACGTATGCCACCTCCGGAGAGAACTATCCCAATCTTCATTTAGGCTTGTATTTAGATTTGTTAAGTATCATCTGATAATCGGATTCATTCATCAGTTGTTGCAAGGTAACAGAAGGATTGTTATCCATATAATGTTTTACGATCTGCCAGCCAGCCCACACGCCCAATTTGGGCGCAGATTCATTCCTCTCTCCTATTCCCGGCGTGAAAGGAGCATCAGTGAGGTACATCTGAATTTTCATGTAATCTGTCTCGTAGAGCAGATTTTGCTCGAGGAAATATCCCCAGATGCCCGCCTCGAAGTCGCGGCTCCACTGATTCTGCTGGGTGGTGTAGCCAATTTTGAGCGAGTCGGCCACATCAGGTATCACTGCATCCATCATGTACATGATTTTCCCATTGTAGATCATTTTCGACAGTAGCGAGCTGTTGCCCTCGGGCTCGGGGAACATGTCCTCCCGAATGTAAGCCTCCATGACACGAGGCATGATATTTTCGGGAGTGAAACGGCGTGTGATATAGCCCGGCAGCGTGGCCCTGAGCGAAGGATAAAACTTAGAGTTCGCACCTAAAAACATGTCCAGCCCAATACCGATGTAATCGTTCCCGATCGGCGTTTGCACGGCGAAGCCCGAGAAAAAGGATATAAGCTTTGGAATGCGCTGTTTGGGATAGTAGTAAAGCACGTGTTTGAACGCATCCTCTAACTGGCTTTGCTGAGGTTCCAGATTAGGGAAAGTTTCCTCTACCGATGTCTTTAATTCTTTGTAGCCCTTGTTCGCTAGTACAACCCGCAGGTTAGCGAAATAACCTGTGTCGGCAGTGCTTCCAACGTTTATCATCTTATCCATGAAATCGTCGTAAAATGCTCCGTATCTTTTTTTCAGGATTGGTGCCTGGGTAGGCAGATTAGCCGGGGTGAGGCTGCTAAGATCCTGATCAAAGCGCTCAATTTTCAGGTCCAGCTTTATGTCGCTAACATCAACACGGTTTTTAGTGTTACATGCTACAGCAGTTAAGCTAAATAAAAAAAACAGGTAAATTTGCTTGCTTTTCTTGCTGATCATACGCGAATTTATGTCGAATGTAAGAATTTCCGGCTTCGGCCTATAGTTTAAAAATAATCTGATGAAACAACGATTCTTCCTCTTCTGTCTTTTCTCCATTCCTCTATTTTCCTTCGCCCAGGTTCCCGACGGGAAAAACTTTCGGCTCGCATTTACGGTATCCCCAACATTTGGCTGGATGGAATTCCCGACCAATGCTCCTGGCTACGAAAACGTAAAATACAAAACTCAATCTTCTTACGGCGTGATCGGCGATTTCGGCTTTGCCAAAAACTACTTCTTCTCGTCGGGCCTGACACTTACCACCGTAGGTTCAACATTGGACGTGACTTTAAACGGAAACCAGAAGATCGATTACAAGATCCAGTACATAGAAATCCCACTAACGCTGAAATTAAAAAGCAACGAGGCTCCTGTGCGCTATTACGGCCAGTTCGGGCTTGATGCGGGAATAACAACTTCCACTAAACATTCCATTACGCAACTTAGCATTCCAAACCACGCAAACACCCTGCGCATGGGCTTACTGATTGGAGGCGGCACAGAATGGCATTTAACACAAAACATGAATGTGCTTACCGGTGTTTCGTACAACAAGGGCTTCACGAAAGTATTCGACAGCCCCGAGACAAAAAATTCATTTGTTACGCTCAATCTGGGGGTATTCTTCTAAGATCGGGGTACCGGTATAAAACAGATTCTGATGAAAATTGCACTTGCGCAACTTAATTACCACGTAGGAAATTTCGAATCAAACACCGCCAAGATCATCGAGGCAATCAAGAAAGCGAAAGGCATGGGCGCCGAGCTCGTGGTCTTTGCGGAGTTGTGCGTGTGTGGATATCCTCCACGGGATTTTCTGGAGTTCGCGGAGTTTATAGAGCATTGCGATGATTCGGCTAAACAGATCGCGGCCGCTTGCCAGGATGTTGCTTGTATTATCGGCTTGCCCACAGTCAATCCCGGAAAGGAAGGCAAAGACCTGCACAACTCTGCTCTCTTCATCGAAAATGGGGAGGTGAAAGCCAAGGTGATCAAAGCCTTGTTGCCCACCTACGACGTTTTCGACGAGTACCGCTACTTTGAGCCCGGCACTAGTTTCAAGTGTATTGAGTTCAAAGGCCATAAAATCGCACTTACCGTCTGCGAAGATTTGTGGAACATCAAAGACAATCCTCTTTATGTTTCCAGCCCGATGGATATCCTCATCAATGAGAATCCTGAGCTGATGATCAATATTGCCGCCTCGCCGTTTTCTTATCAACATGATGAAGAGCGGATCAAAGTTTTAGGCGACAACTGCCGCGATTATAAGCTGCCGATGCTGTATGTGAATATGGTAGGCTCGCAAACAGAAATCATTTTTGATGGTGGTTCCCTTGCGTTCAGCGAGACAGGAGAGCTGCTTGATGAAATGGAGTATTTCAAAGAAGACCTTCGCGTTTACGAGTTCAGCGAAGGGAAATTGCAGGGATTAACTCCAAAGCAGCACGACCCGCAGAACGATATTGAGCAAATCCACGGAGCTTTGGTGCTGGGCATCCGCGATTATTTTCAGAAATCAGGCTTCAGCAAAGCGGTGCTTGGACTGTCGGGAGGAATAGACTCGGCGCTTGTTTGTGCACTTGCGTGCGAAGCTCTCGGTCCGGAAAATGTAACAGGTGTGTTGATGCCATCGAAATTTTCTACCGGGCATTCTGTTGATGATGCGTTAAAGCTGGTAGAAAATCTTGGCTGCAAGCATCACATAGTTGCCATTAAAGAAGCTGCAGATGCTTTCGACGGTATGCTGAAGCCTATTTTCAAAGATATGCCCTTTAGTGTTGCCGAAGAGAATATTCAGGCACGTTGTCGGGCTATTGTGGTGATGGCGCTTTCGAATAAATTCGGGTACATTCTGCTCAATACTTCCAACAAAAGCGAATGTGCTGTAGGTTATGGAACGCTCTACGGCGATATGGCAGGCGCAATTGCCGTGCTTGGGGATGTGTACAAAACCCAGGTCTTCAGCCTCTGCCATTACCTGAACAGAAACGGGGAAGTGATTCCTGAAAATACCATCAGCAAACCGCCCTCTGCGGAGCTCCGGCCTGATCAAAAAGATTCAGACTCGCTGCCAGATTACGATACTTTGGATAAAATCCTATACCAGCATATTGAAATGCGCAAAAGCTCACGCGAGATCATCTCCCAGGGTTTCGACGAAGCGCTGGTTAAAAAAGTGTTGAAGATGCTGAATGTTGCTGAGTTTAAGCGTTATCAAACTCCTCCTATTTTAAGGGTGTCGCCAAAGGCATTTGGCATGGGTAGAAGAATGCCGATTGTTGGAAAGTACCTTACCTGAGAACACAAAAAAGCAACTGAATTTTTACGTCATCCGCAGTGTAGAAACTTGCAAGTTTGTTACGTTTGCAACAATTACCATGGAAAAACGGGACCTATTGGAATTGCTCCACAGACAGATGATCACAGAAATACAGGATTACGCCATTATCCTCCTTGATACTGACGGCACTATTCTGTCGTGGAATGCCGGAGCCGAGAAAATTAAGGGCTATAAGGAAGAAGAGATTCTTGGACAAAACTTCAGAATTTTCTACATGCCGCAAGATCGTCAGGCTGGCCTTCCGGAACAACTAATCGAACAGGCAAAAAAAGAAGGCCGGGCAAGGCACATCGGAAGAAGAGTAAAAAAAGGCGGAATGATTTTCTGGGGCAGTATTTTAATAACAGCCCTCCACGACGACAACGGAGAAGTTATCGGGTTTACCAAGCTGACCAAAGAACTTTCTGATAACGAAATGATGTAGCAGGATTGCTGTTAATGATTTTGCAATAACATCTTTCCCAACAGGAACAAGGCTATCAGGAATAACACCACGGCGATTGAATGGTTAATGATTTTGCTGCTGAATGCAAATTTCTCGTGCAAGTAGTTGCTAAACCTGGCGAAGCAGAACAGACATAAAAAAGCGCCCATAGCCGATCCAAGGCTGAAAACAGCCAAAGCTCCATTCCCACTGTCAATTAAATCGTGCGATAGCAGGTAAGTGCCCCAAACCATCCAGAATGGAACCTGCACCGGGTTTACAAACCCCAGAATGATCCCATACTTCACGCTATCCTTTTTAGAATAATCCGCCTGCTTCTCTTTGCTCTCGTTGCGCCATGCGAGAACCGACATCACAAACAAGATCAGTATAATCAGCCAGTCCAGCCAGTAAAGCAGCCTTTCGTGCCCTGCAAACCAATCGGCGAAATACATGATTGCATACGTGAAGAAAAACTCCACAATCGAGAAAGAAACAATGAAATACATGGCCTGCTTTAAGCCACGGTTGATGGTGAGCTGTACTACTGTTAGATTGATATTCCCGAAAGGGACATAGCCGGTAAAGTTAACTACCAGCCCTACCAGGAAATTCAGGAAAAGCATCACCAAAAATAAAACTTAATTCCTGACAGGCTCAAAAAAAGATGCCCGTGAGCACCTTGATAATACTGCGGATGCTGACCAGCATAACAATGATGCTCACAGCTATCATAATGCTCTTTACGGATATCCTGTTCGACACCCGAGCGGCTATCGGCGAGGCTACAGCGCTGCCAATTATCAGTCCGGCTACAGCGTCCCAATGAATATCGTGGAGCATCACAATGAAAGTTAATGAACTAAGCATGGCGATGAAAAACCGTGTTGCTTTAACCGTCCCGAGAGAAGTTCGTGGATTTCTTGCTCCCGCAATAAGCGATGAAAGTACGATAGAGCCCCAGCCACCGCCGCCAACCGCATCAATAAATCCGCCGCCGAAGCCGAGCACACGGATGTTCTTAATTTTCTTATCGCCTTTGGATTTAGGTTTTAGACTGATGGCTTTGTTAAGGATAACCCAACCTAATATCAGCGTGTATAAAGAGACAAGCGGTTTTGTGTAGTCACTGTAGTGTTCTAATGAAGATAACAAAAATGCGCCGACCACGGCTCCAGCAATGCCTGGGATAAGCAAAAGCCAGAATAGCTTTTTATTGATATTCCCCATTTTGTTGTGGATGTAGCCGGCAATTCCGCAGCTCAGGATTTCCGACAAGTGCACAGCCGTGCTGGCGGAGGCGGGTGGCACTCCCATGGCAAGCGCAAAGGAGGTAGATGTCACTCCGTACGACATCCCGATTGCTCCATCAATCATCGCGAAGACGAATCCCGCCGCTAAAAAATAGTAGAATGTTGGGCTGAGCCGTTCAACAAAACCTTTAAAAGATGGATGATAGTTCCATAAAACCACCAATGCAATTACCGCAACCACAAACGCCGAAGTCCACAAAGTGACCTTAAGCTTGCTATACGTATGCTTTTTTGACAGCTTTTCGTTCTCAGCTACGTGAATGGCTTTGGGTACTTTACTTATTGCTATTGCTTCTGCTTCGGGCATATGAAAAACAAACGACTGCAAATATAGGCAATCTATATATTTAGTAGAATATGATCTCGGGTTCTGCAATGACATTTTTTCTGCACCGAACCATTCCGCTTTTTTATGGTTATACACACTAAACAGCCAACCATGAACGAAACATTATCTACCTTTTCTGCACAACAACATAACTCTACAGAACCGCTGCTCTTTAAATATTACCAGGATCTGCCAGAAGGCAGCATTGTTGAAGTAGGCACTAAAACGGGCGATCTTGAGGAATATAAGAACAATGACTGCTACGAATTTGAAGTTGACTGCTTCGGCGAGATCAAGAAGCTGTACCTCGAGAATAAGAAATATTTGGGTGTCAGCCAGGAAGACGGGCTACGGATGTTTGAATTTCTTCTAAGAGGAATAGAGGATATTAGCCGCGAGGAATATCGCTAGTTTGTTGTTTGTAGATTTTCTCGATCTTGGCTTTTAGCGTATCCGGATTAAAGGGTTTGTGTACGTAATCATCCATTCCGATGTCTTTGATGTTGGAGAACGTATTCCGGGACACGGACGCAGTCAGAGCAATAATAGGAATTGCAGCCTTTTTGGGATCTGCCATAGATCGGATAATTGTCGTCGCCTGATAGCCATCCATTACTGGCATGTGGAGGTCCATGAGCACCAGATCATAACTGCCTTCCTTAACCATTTCCAGGGCGATTTTCCCATTCTCAGCAATTTCCGGCTCAAGATCCCACCATTTGGCAAAAAGCTTTTTGACCAAAAGAATGTTCATGGCATTATCTTCTACCAAAAGGATCCTAAATCCGGACAGGGCCACTGGTGCCGGGCTCTCTATCAACACATCCGGATGAATAGTTTCATCCACATCAAATTGAATATTAAAGCTAAACTCAGTTCCTACGCCAGGCTGGCTCTTCATGGTGATCTCACCTCCCGAAAGCTCAACCAAATGCTTCACAATAGAAAGCCCCAAACCTGTACCTCCAAATTCTCGTGTGGTTTCTCTAGACGCCTGAGCGAAAGGTTCAAAAACTATCTTCTGTTTTTCAGGTTCAATACCGATCCCAGTATCCGCCACCACAAACCCAATCTGCACAGACTGTTCATCCGCTTTTAAAAGCTTCAATTCAAAGCTGACAGCGCCAGCCCGCGTAAATTTAATAGCGTTTCCAAGCAGATTGTAAAGCACTTGGGTGAGGCGCATTGGGTCGCCATATACTCGTTTCCCTTCCAGTGCTGAGTCTACTTTTAGATGGAATTTAATCCCCTTGCCCTCTGCCTTTGCCTTTTTACCGCGGCAAATGTTATAGACCAATTCTGTTATATTGAAGCTAATATGTTCTAGTTCAATTTTCGCCGACTCAATTTTATTGAAGTCCAGAACATCGTTTATAAGCATCAGAAGGTTCTCAGCAGAAAACTTCAATATTCCCAAATTTTCCTTCTGCGCCTCAGTGGGATTATCAATCAGCAAAAGATTAGCCATACCAATCACTGAATTTAAAGGCGTCCGCAACTCATGAGACATGGTTGATAAGAAGTCTGACTTAATCTGTGCGGCTTTTTTTAACTGGATGATGTTATCCTGAAAAGCCTTAAAAAAATGATAATGGCCGAAAAGTATTAACGAAAAGTTTGTAATCAGGATAACGATAAATGCAGTTCTGCCGGTAACTTCCTGAACCTCGCTGGGGACGAATTTACCTGCATCAAAAGCAACAAAAAGCACAACGCAAGCTATGTTAAACAGCGAATAAATAAATCCCCATCTTATTCCCAGCCCAAAAAAGCTATACATTACAATGAGTACGGCATATTGTACCGTAATCATGGTCACTGTGTGCTTGAAATAGATATTGCTCAGGATAAGAAAGGTAATCACCAGCAAGATTATATGGGCAGTTTCCCGCCACACCGGCCTAGCTAGCAACACTTTGATCAAACTGAGGAAAATCAAAGCCATTACACACGAGCGGAGCAGCTGATAGCTGGGCCCGTAAATAAAGTAATAAGGAATTAGTGTACTGGTGATGATGAGCCCGAGCCACAATCCATAAATAACCATTTTGATCCTTGCCTGGTTAATCGGATCCTGTTCAAGAGATAATACCTTTTTTAAGGACCAGTTAGAAAAGGGGAGCTTCTGGGGCATTTGGGATTCTGTGGCGCTAATATAAGTCTTCTTAGCAATGGTTCATTAACTAGAATACAGGTCAATAGTTCTATGATGCACTAACAACAATCAAGAATGTACAGAATTCCATACAACCTCCGACTGATTTTTAAACAGTTGAAACTTATTTTAGCCCATTTCGACAGGTTCGGCAGATTGGCATCTAATTAGCATAAGACGATACAAACAAACTAAAACTAAATCGCTATGAAAACTAATTACTCAGCAACAGAAAAATTAATGAACCGGTTCGATAATGAGTTAAAAGCAATTTTAACCCACGATTTAGAAGCGTTCAAAGCCTCTCGCGGGCAGTTCCTTAGCAACTCAGTAAGCAACGAGCAAAAACCTGGAAAGGTTCGCTTGGTTGCCTGATCTATCATATATCTTATACAACCTTTGAAAAACAGAAAACGCTCCCAAAAGGAGCGTTTTTCGTTGTTATATACCTCTCTGTTATTGCAATCTGATCTCGTAAGTGATTTCGATGCCTCCTTTTGCAAGCATATCATGAACTGAACAATACTTTTTTACTGCGAGTTCCGCTGCCTTAGCGGCTTTCGCCTGATCAATATTGCCTTTTAGCACAAACTCCATGTGGATACTTGTAAAAATCTTCGGCACTTCATCCCGTCGCCGGCCCTCAATGCTCACGGTGTAATCCTCAATTTTCTGCCGCTGCTTTTGCAGGATGCTGATCAGGTCCATAGATGCGCATGAGCCAAGTGCCATCAGCACCAGTTCCATCGGCCTTGCGCCGAGGTCTTGCCCGCCAATTTCCGGCGAACCATCCATGTGTATTTTAACATTCGATGTTCCGGTACCTTCCAGATGCACGGCATCATTCACTCTTTTCAGCTCTACTTTCATTTGGATTGATCTACTGCTTTCGCGATGTCCTCTAAAATATCGTCTAAATCTTCCAGCCCGATTGACAGCCTGATCGATCCAGGGAAAATCCCGATGCTTGCCCGTTCCTCGTCGCTTAGCTTCGAATGCGTTGTCGAAGCGGGATGTGTGGCAATGGAGCGTGAGTCGCCGAGGTTGGACGTGATTAGGATCATGTTCAAGGCATCCAAAAAGCGCTTCGACCTTTCTAAGCCACCTTTTATGATAAACGTTACAATACCGCCGCCTTGCTTCATTTGCTTTTTCGCGAGTTCGTACTGTGGGTGCGAAGGCAAATGTGGATATCGAACTTGCTCTACTTCCGCATGGCTTTCTAGCAGTTTAGCCACAGCCAGAGCACTGCTGGAATGCCGGTCCATACGAACAGCCAGTGTTTCGAGGCTTTTCGACAACAGCCAGGCATTAAACGCCGACATTGCCGGACCAGTGTGCCGAATGAAAAACATCATTTCCTTCATCAGATCAGCACGGCCAACCACCACGCCACCCAGCACACGCCCTTGTCCGTCCATGTACTTTGTGGCCGAATGGCTTACAATATCAATCCCGTACTTGATTGGCTTTTGCAGGTATGGCGTAGCAAAGCAATTATCTACATTAAGGATGATGTGCGGATATTTCTCTTTGAATGTTCCAAGCCACTCTAAATCCACGAGCTCAAGGCCAGGGTTAGACGGCGTTTCCAGGAATATCATTTTAGTTTCCGGGCGAATGGCCGCTTCCCACTCCTCCGGCTTCATTGCATCTACGTAAGTGGAGGTAATCCCCCATCGCGGCAGCAACTGAGTTAATAACTGGTGCGTAGAGCCAAAAATAGAGCGGCAGGATACAATATGATCGCCGCTCCGCAGCAATGCTGCAAAAGACGCAAATACCGCCGCCATTCCCGACGAAAACGCCAGCCCCGCCTCGGCACCTTCTAATTCACAAACTTTCTGAATAAACTCGCTTGTATTCGGGTTAGAGTAGCGGGAATAGATGATCCCCTCCTGCTCATCGGCAAAAACCGCTCTGCCCTGTTCGGCATCATCAAAAATAAAGCTGGATGTCAGGTATAAAGGTACCGAATGCTCGCGATTGCTACTGCGAGGTGCTTGAGTACGTACCAGTTTGGATTGTTCTTTCATTGCAAATCATTGCCTTAGAGGCTCTGCGGCAAACTTACGGAATGATAAGGAAAGAATTTTTGATAGTATGACAAAGACAATTTTTGACGTAATTTCAAAACACAAAATCTTCAAATGAAACTTTTTATCAGCTGGTCGGGAGAATTAAGCCACCGAATAGCACTTGCATTAATGGACTGGTTCCCTTATGTAATTAATCAGGTCGTGCCGTTTGTGTCGAGCGAAAGCATTAGAAAAGGAGAAAGGTGGGGCTTAGATATACATTCTGAACTTAGCAAATCTAGATTTTGCTTAGTTTGCCTAACGCGGGAAAACTTGTCGGAACCATGGATTATGTTTGAAGCAGGAGCTATTTCGGGCAGCACCGGCAGATCAAGGGTGTGCGCCATCCTTTTCGATGGTTTAAGACAAAAAGATATTGGAGCTCCTTTGTCATTGTTTCAAAACTCCGGATTCGAAAGGGACGAATTTAGGAAGCTGTTATTATCTGTAAACGATTCTTTCGGTAAAAAGAAAATCAGTGAAGCCGTTCTTTTAAAGTCATTTGAAACATGATATCCCGACTTGGAAATCAAAATCCATAATATTCAGGCTTCTTACTCTCCTGAACGACCCAAAATACACGAGGATGAAACGCTTCTAAACACTATTTTAAAAACAACTAATTATATGTCAGATGTCATTACAAGCCTGAACTTTAAATTAGATACAGAGACGATTGATTTTGGACGTTTTACAACGGCTGAAACTATCCGTTTTTTCGACGAAACACACAATCATCCAATGAATCACATTGGGTCCGGTGTTAGTTGAAGATGCTAAAAAAAGCATCACATTAACTAATGCGGGCATGGAAGTTTCAGACTTGCCCAACTTGTTGCCTCGTGGTGTAGATCTTGATTTATTGTTTTATTCCGAAGATTATTCTTACTGGAAACTTATGTTAATATTTCACAAAGGAAAAATGCTAATCAAAACCGAAAGCACAAATCTTACGCAAGAGGAGGAAAACAGATTGGGGCAGTGGGCGATTGGAAGACACAACTATGGGTGAGATATATGAACTCGGTCTTGCATGATTCTTGATTTACACGTATCTTTGATTGTAAATTCACACGTGCAATGACAACGAAACTAACCCTTACTATTCAGCAGGATGTCATTAAAACTGCGAAGTCTTACGCTAAAAGCAACGGCCGGAGCCTCTCTGAGCTAATTGAGAATTATCTCAAAACCTTATCGGACAAAGATAAATCAAAGGAAAGTCTATCTCCCCGAGTAAAAAGACTGGTCGGTTCCATCTCACTACCGGAGAATGTCGATTACCGAAGCGTTCTTGAGGACGAGATCAACAAAAAACACGGAATTTGAAGACGTTCTTTCTTGACACCAATGTAGTTATTGACCTGCTGGCTGACCGAAAGCCATTCTCTGCTTCTGCTTCCAAACTTTTCGAATATGCTGACAAGGGCGTAGTTAAGCTTTGTATTTCCGCTCTATCATATACAAATATCTATTATGTTGTCAAAAACGTCTGTTCGCACAAAGAGATGATCCTGATCCTGCGAGATCTGGAAGCACTTACTGAAACTTTGGACGTAACTAAAACAATCATTTCAAAATCCTTACACACAGATTTTAAAGACTTCGAAGATTCAGTGCAATATCTTACCGCTCTGTGGAACCCAAAAACCGATGCTATAGTGACACGAAATGTAAAGGATTTCAAGAAGAGTGGGTTGGCTGTCTTAACACCTGAAGAAACCTTGAGCATAATAGAAAGTTCGCTGAAATAGTGTCATCGACATTCACACGCCCATCAGCCGTTAGCTATCGGTAGCGAAAATAAATCCTACATTAGACTTAAAAACTCACAATGACAAGAACAAGCACTTACCTCAATTTTACTCGTAGCACTGAAGAGGCTTTCAACTTCTACAAATCCGTTTTTGGCGGAGAATTTATAGATGGGATCCATCGTTTCAGCGACGTCCCGGCTCAGGATGGCATGCCCCAAATGCCCGCTGAAGATGCTAACCTGGTTCTGCATGTGGAGCTTGCGATAACAGGAGGGCACGTTTTAATGGGAACAGATGCGCCGGAGAGCATGGGCTCTCAAGTAAATTTTGGCAACAATGTCTATATCAATCTTGAGCCGGACACAAGAAAGGAAACCAAGGCGCTGTTTGATGCTTTGTCTGAAGGAGGAAAAGTAACCGCTGATCTGCAGGATATGTTTTGGGGAGCTTACTACGGTAGTTGCTTAGACAAATTCGGTGTGCAGTGGATGTTCAATTGTGTTGAATCTGCTTAAACCCTCTAACTTATTTGGTATTGGTTTATTCTTTTTGCTCCATAAAAGACCGACGCTTTACGAGAATTTTCTTCAGAGCTTTCTTTTTACCATCTATTTTTTCCGTGTAAGGCAAACCCAAAATTTGAGTAATCAACGGGTACACGTTCACGTTCTCAAAGGGAGCAATTACAATATCTTTCTTGAAGGGCGGTCCCCACGCTATGAACGTGGCGTGCATATCTTTTACTTTATACGGATCAAAGCCGTGCATGCCGGGTTTAGGTTTTTTATAAGAAAAAACCCGCGGCGATCTGGAAAGTAGAAGAATATCACCTATGCGGTTCATCCGATCATCCTTCGTGCCGTAATGCAGGTGCCGAGGCATTTCGGATTTTAAATAAACGTCAAAATCGCTGTTGCTTTTTGCTTTGAGCGATTTATAAGCCGGTTCAATATCCCGCTTGTCTTTCGCGAAAAGCTGCAACATTACTTCGCTTCCGCTAATGATGAATTTTGAAGTATCAGCAACAGAATACGGGGAGATGAAGTGTTCCCGATCAATGTTGGTCATCCCATGATCAGAGACTAAGACAAAGCTCACATCCAAGCCGGTTTTTTTAACGGCTTCATTCATCGCGTTTACCGCAGAGTCGATGAAATGAACCTGCCGTTCAGTTTCCGGAGCATCAGGGCCGAAGTCGTGCCCGGCATGATCAACCTCCGGAAAGTAAACGGTGATGAGGTGTGGCCGGGTTTCTTCAGGAAGGCTCAACCAGTTTACAACCGCCTGAATACGTTCCTGTATCGGTATTTTCTCATTGTAGGAATAATAGTAAGTTGGATACACAGTTTTAATCGGCGCCTCAGAGCCCACCCAATAAAGACTCGCAGTAAGCATTTGCTGCTGCTCCGCCAAGACCCAAAGCGGTGTTCCTCCATACCAGGTAGAATCCGACACTTTCTTGGGATCCTTCATCGAGTAAAACTCCTTTCGGCCAGCATCGTAAAAGTTATTATTGATGACGCCGTGGTGAGATGGGTACATCCCGGTAACCAATGAGTAATGGTTTGGAAAGGTTAGCGATGGAAAAGAAGGGATCATCGACTCAGCCCTGACGCCTTGTCCACTAAGTGCAAGCAAGTGTTTTGCCTGATACTTTTCGGCATAATCGTAGCGCATCCCATCCACCGAGATCATGATCACATAGGGTCTTTTCTGTTGCTCCGGCGAGTTGCGCCTGCCGGGGATGACATGCTGCGTAGTGTCTTGAGCGCTGCCAGATATTACCAGAAGAAGTAGTCCGGTAAGACAAAAATATTTAATCATTGCGTGGTCTAGGAGATTTTGCATTTACTACCTTTAAAAGAATTTGACAGACACGATGATATCTAAGGTTAAACTTTGGTACAATAGCTTGAAGCCTGGGATGCAGCTTTTTGTAAGCTATATTAATTACTGGCTATTTTGGCTTATATTATGGCACCTGTTAGAACCCACAATCTTACGAGAGAACTATACCTTATCTTATCATCTGCTGCACACCAGCATTATGAGCGTAGGCTCTATTGTCAGTGGCGATTGGCAGAAAATCAAAACATTAATCAACCCTCGCAGCAAGCAGACGAATTAATCAAAACGCTCTTTTAAGACCTTGCCTGTGTAAGAATTCTCCTGTTTAATTAAATCCTCAGGCACACCTTCAAATACTACATTTCCCCCTTTGTCGCCACCGTCCGGTCCAATATCAATCACCCAATCTGCACATTTGATCACGTCCATGTTATGCTCAATCACGAGGATGGTATTTCCCTGCTCTAGCAGCGCATCAAAAGATTTCATGAGCTTTTTGATGTCGTGAAAATGCAAGCCCGTTGTTGGCTCGTCGAAGATGAAAAGTGTCTTGCTGCTATTGTTTCCTTTCACCAGGAAAGATGCGAGTTTAATGCGCTGTGCCTCCCCTCCGGACAAAGTATTTGATGATTGGCCCAAATGCACATACCCGAGCCCAACGTCTGCCAAAGGCTTTATTTTGTTCAGGATCTTAGGCTCACTGGCAAAGAATTCAAGCGCATCGTCGATTGTAAGATCCAGCACTTCAGAAATATTCTTGTCCTTATAGGTGATGTCGAGCACGTGTTGCTTGAAGCGCTTGCCTCCGCAGGATTCGCAGGGCAGGAAGATATCTGCCATAAACTGCATCTCTATTTTTACTTCGCCTTCGCCCTGGCAAACATCGCAGCGTCCACCCTCCACGTTAAAAGAAAATGCAGCAGGCTTCAACCCCGCAGCCTTCGCCGATGCCTGTGAGGCGTACAAGTTCCGGATCTCGTCATAGGCTTTTACATACGTAACCGGATTTGAACGTGAGGAACGGCCAATAGGATTTTGATCCACCAGCTCAACCTGCTCAATTTGTGCGTAGTCGCCTTCTAGAGAATCGTACGAGCCGGTTTGCTCGCCGGAATAATTGCCAATCGCTTTTTGTATCGCGGGCTGAAGAATCCGCTTAATTAGGCTTGTTTTGCCCGACCCGGAAACCCCTGTTACACAGGTAAGCACATTGAGCGGGAACTTTACGTCTATGTTTTTGAGGTTGTTCTCCCGTGCACCTTTAATCTCAATGGAATTGTTCCATTTGCGCCGGTGTTTCGGGATTTCGATCTCCTCTTCCCTGCTCAGGTACCTTCCGGTGAGGCTGTTTTTATCCTTTAAAATCTCCTGGTAATTGCCTGTAAAAACCAAGTTTCCGCCGTGTGTGCCGGCAGCGGGACCAATATCAATGATATGATCGGCAGCCTGCATGATTTCTTCCTCATGCTCAACCACCAACACAGTATTCCCTACATCCCGTAAGGATTTAAGAACGGTTATAAGCTGCTTAGTATCTTTCGGGTGCAACCCGATACTAGGTTCATCGAGTACGTAAACCGAGCCAACCAGGGAACTTCCCAGCGAGGTGGCAAGATTGATGCGCTGCGATTCTCCGCCGGAGAGCGTATTGGAAAGACGGTTGAGCGTGAGATAACTAAGGCCTACATCATTCAAAAACTTGATCCGGTTGGTGATCTCCATCAGCAACCTCTTCGCTATTTTCGTTTCCGTTTCGTTCAGTTCAATATTGCGGAAAAATTCCAAAGCTGTGCTCAACGGCATCAGCACAATGTCTGTTATAGACATTCCGGAAATCTTCACATACGATGCATCTTGCCGTAAGCGGCTGCCTTTACACTCAGGACAATTTGTTTTGCCACGATATCGGGACAGCATCACCCGATACTGAATCTTATATGTTTGTGATTCCAGTTCTTTGAAGAACTCATTTAATCCCGAGAAATACTGATTTCCTTCCCACAGTACCTTCTTCTGCTCATCAGTGAGCTGGCTGTAAGCACGGTGGATGGGAAAATCAAACTTCAGCGCACTCCGTATTAATTTATCGAGGTATTCCCGCATCTTCTCACCACGCCACGGGGCGATTGCACCATCGTAAACAGATTTGCTTTTATCGGGTATAACCAAATCTTCATCTATGCCGATGACTTTTCCATACCCTTCACACCGTTTACATGCGCCGTAGGGATTGTTGAAGCTGAAGAAGTTTGGAGTGGGCTCCTCGAAGCGCATTCCATCCAGTTCAAATCGATCGCAGAAAAAATGAGAGTTTCCATTCTCTTCCACAAAGCAATCGCCCTTGCCCTCAAAAAATGCAGTTTGCACAGAATCCGCCAGACGGCTGAGCGTCTCCTCTTCATCATTTACACTAATGCGGTCTATTACAATTTTAACCCGACTCGCATCTTCCAGTGTCTCGTTATTGTGCGATCCGTCTTCCAACAGATCTTCAATCTTAACCAAGCTTCCATCAAGTTGCACTCTCAAAAAACCTTTTTGAAGCAAAACTGCGAGTTCTTCTTTTAACGAACGATTGTTATGCGGGTAAAGCGGGCATAGTACCGTTACCGAGCTGCCTTCGGGCAAGTTAGAAACGAAATTTACTACGTCAGTAACCGTATCCCGTTTAACAATTTTGCCTGAGATTGGAGAATATGTCTTCCCGATTCGGGAGAAAAGCAGTTTCAGGTAGTCGTATATCTCCGTAGAGGTGCCTACGGTGGAGCGGGGATTGCTTGTTATAACTTTCTGCTCTATCGCGATAGCCGGTGCAATCCCTTTAATGTAATCAACATCGGGTTTATTCATCCGGCCCATAAATTGTCTGGCGTACGATGAAAGGCTTTCCACGTAGCGGCGCTGTCCTTCCGCGTAAAGCGTGTCGAAAGCGAGCGAGGATTTGCCTGAGCCAGACATACCGGTAATAACAACCAGCTTATTTTTCGGAATAGCTACATCTATATTCTTTAGGTTGTGTACCCGTGCTCCTTTAATGATTATGTGTTTCTGCGGATCTTTCTCGGCTTCTTTACTCATGTATGACAAACCTCTCTCGGAAAATTTTCGTAATATTGTGTAAGGGTAAAAAGTAAGGATTGCAAAAATACGGCACACGAGCCAAGTTTCAGAATCATTACAATTTATTCTTGGATAATTGCAGAATTTTTGTTTGATTTGAATAAGTCAACCAAACACACATAGATTAAACACATAGGAGAACGCTTATCGTATAAAACTCTACTTAAAAATTTCAGTTTATTAACAAGGGGAAATAAAGTAGGAGTCCTATGAAACTTCAAGCGAAAACAGACCAGGAATTGGTACATCAGTACATTTCCGGTCAAGAGGAGGGTTTGGAAGAGTTAATTACACGGCACAAATCCAAGATCTATACATCTATTTATCTTTTGGTTAAAGATTCTTATCTGGCCGAGGATATCTTTCAGGATACTTTCATCAAAGTAATCAACACGTTAAAAGCCGGAAAATACAATGAGGAGGGGAAATTCCTGCCTTGGGTAATCCGTATAGCTCACAACCTGGTTATTGACCATTTCCGCAAGGAGAAGCGCACGCCAGTGGTGACCAACGTAGAAGGCTTTGATATTTTCGAAGTGCTGAAGTTTTATGACGAAAGCATGGAAGATCGTATGGTGCGGGAGCAAACTCACAAAGATTTGAAAGCAATGATCCAACTTTTGCCTTCAGAACAAAAGGAAGTTTTGATCATGCGCCACTACGGAGATCTTAGTTTCAAAGAGATAGCTGACATCACCAATGTAAGTATAAATACAGCTCTGGGAAGGATGCGATATGCTTTGAATAATCTGCGTAAAATGATGCAGACAAAGGAGTTAAGCATCAGAAACTAATAAGCAGAAATCTTGCAATAATTTTTCGTAGGGATAAAATATTAGTCGGCGGGAGGCGTTTAGGAAATAAACACACAATCGCTTATGGCCGAAATCTCTACACCAATTAAAAACGAACTTTGCACCCAAAATCTGTCTGGTGGATGCCAGGAAGAAGAAAGGTTAAGCGAAGATGAGCAACGTTTCTTTTCCTTTCTGAAAGGCGGATTGGACAAGTTGTCAAAGTCGCCCCGTAACAGCGCTGTTGACAATATTTTGAACTATTCAAAATCGTTGTAAAAAAGTTTTGTGAAGCGCCCGCAGCAAGTGTTGCGGGCGCTTTGCTGTTAGGCGAAATCCTACTCCAGTGCTTAGCCCTCCAATCACCTAAACTTCTTACTTTTACAGATGCTTAAAAAAGAGCGCTTCAGAGCGTTTGTAGATTATTTTTCCACGAATAAACCCGACGCGAAAACCGAGCTGAACTTCACGAATCCATACGAGTTGCTGGTCGCAGTGATCCTTTCTGCACAATGCACAGACAAGCGAATTAACCAAATCACCCCGGCTCTTTTCTATCGCTTTCCCAACCCTGAAACATTAGCCCTGGCTACATCCGAAGAAGTATTCGAATATATCCGTAGCGTAAGCTATCCAAACAACAAGGCGAAGCACCTTGTCGGGATGGCCAAAATATTAGTAGAGAAATTCAACGGGGTTGTTCCATCCTCCATAGAAGAACTGCAAACCATGCCTGGCGTGGGCCGCAAAACAGCAAATGTGATAGCATCTGTTGTTTACGAAGCCCCGGCTATGGCTGTAGATACTCATGTTTTCAGAGTGGCGAACAGGCTCGGACTTACCCGAAATGCCACCACACCACTGGCAGTTGAAAAACAATTGGTTGAATACCTGCCGGAAGAAACAATTCGCCACGCACATCACTGGCTGATTTTGCATGGCCGCTACATTTGTCTCGCACGCAGCCCACGGTGCGGCATCTGCCCTATTTCCTGGTTCTGCAAATATTACGAACATCAGCAAACGGCGACAGCACTCACCAAAGCAGCTTCGGTTAAGCGCAAGCAAGAAGCTGACAGAGCTGCAAAAAGAAAAGCGGTCAAAATCGCGGAAGGACTGAAAAAATATGAGTCGAAAGATTAACAAGATATAATTTCTTACTTTCAATCAACCTTTCCATCTAAGGCATTCAGTATTTTGATAAAAATTTTAGCAAAATACATTTTACGTCGTATATTCGCATCACTTAACTAATATAATGAGTAACACAGATAAACTTAAAGCGCTACAGCTTACCTTAGATAAACTGGAAAAATCGTACGGAAAAGGTTCGGTAATGAAGCTTGGCGATACAGCGGTAGAGCCTATTGAATCCATCTCCACTGGCTCTATAGGGCTGGATATAGCGTTGGGGATCGGCGGTTTGCCAAAGGGCAGGGTAATTGAAATTTACGGTCCGGAATCATCCGGAAAAACAACTTTGGCTACCCATGCCATTGCAGAAGCGCAAAAGAAAGGTGGAATTGCAGCATTTATTGATGCGGAGCATGCCTTTGACAAATATTACGCGAAAAAATTAGGGGTTGACATTGAAAACCTCCTTATTTCACAACCCGACAATGGCGAACAAGCATTAGAAATTGCAGAGAACCTAATCCGTTCCGGAGCTATTGACATCATCGTCATAGACTCAGTTGCGGCGCTCGTTCCTAAAGCCGAAATCGAGGGTGAAATGGGCGATTCAAAGATGGGCTTACAGGCTCGTTTAATGTCGCAAGCACTACGGAAACTTACCGGCACAATTGCGAAGACAGGATGCTGCTGTATTTTCATCAACCAGTTGCGTGAAAAAATTGGCGTGATGTTCGGTAACCCCGAGACAACAACCGGTGGAAATGCCCTGAAATTTTACGCTTCAGTTCGCCTGGATATTCGTCGTATTTCCCAGATCAAAGATTCTGATGAAGTATCAGGCAACAGGGTGAAAGTGAAAATTGTAAAAAATAAAGTAGCTCCGCCGTTCCGCATCGCCGAGTTTGATGTGATGTTTGGCGAAGGCATTTCAAAAGCTGGAGAAATCATTGACCTGGGAGTTGATTTCGACATCATCAAAAAGTCTGGCTCCTGGTTTAGCTATGGGGATACACGTTTAGGTCAGGGTCGAGATGCTGTAAAAGCATTGCTTCTTGACAATCCTGATCTGATGGATGAATTGGAAACCAAAATCAAAGCAGTTGTTACAGCCGATGCCCTTGAAGATAAATAGGTAAACATTCCTAACAGAAAAGGCTTCAATCATGATTGAAGCCTTTTCTGTTTACACCAAATTCAACCTACCTGCCCATCTCCACCTTCAGGAAATGACCCGTGTGACTTTCTTTCACTTTGATCAAGTCTTCGGGAACTCCTTCGAACAAAATCTGCCCGCCACCAGCGCCACCCTCAGGTCCCAGGTCGATAACCCAGTCGGAAACTTTCACCACATCGAGATTGTGCTCAATGACCAAAATTGTATTTCCGTGATCTACCAGGCGGTTTAAAACTCCCAATAATACGTTGATGTCTTCAAAGTGAAGCCCGGTTGTTGGTTCATCAAGTATATAGAACGTTTTACCAGTATCTTTTTTAGAAAGTTCCGTAGCCAGTTTCACCCGCTGCGCTTCTCCACCCGAAAGTGTAGTTGATGCCTGGCCGAGTTTAATATATCCTAAACCAACATCAAACAACGTTTTGATCTTGCGATAGATCGCTGGAATTGATTCGAAAAAAGGAACCGCCTCCTCAATGCTCATGTCCAGCACATCGCTGATAGACTTCCCTTTGTATCGCACCTCTAGCGTTTCGCGGTTATAGCGGCGACTGTTGCACTCTTCGCATGGAACCTGAACATCCGGCAGAAAATTCATCTCGATCACCTTCATGCCCGCACCCTGGCAAGTTTCGCAGCGCCCGCCTTTCACGTTGAATGAAAATCGTCCCGGCTTGTAGCCGCGGATTTTTGCTTCTGGCAACTGCACATACAAGTTCCTGATATCTGAAAAAACTCCGGTATAAGTTGAGGGGTTTGAACGAGGCGTACGCCCGATAGGCGCCTGATCAATTTCAATCACTTTATCTATATACTCCAGCCCTTCAATTTTCTTGTAAGGCATTGGCTTCTTTTTCGCCCGGAAAAAATGATGATTTAAAATCGGGTATAAAGTTTCCGCAATCAAAGTCGACTTACCACTTCCCGACACACCTGTAACAGAAATAAAGGTGCCTAGCGGGAATGTAGCAGTAACATTCTTCAAGTTATTGCCGGTTGCATTTTTCAGCACCAACGACCTACCTGTTCCTTTCCGGCGTTTTGCGGGTATAACTATCTCTTTTTCGTTGCTCAGATAAGCTGTGGTAAGTGTGTGGGCTTTTAAAATATCTGATGGCGAACCTTGTGCCACCACTTCTCCGCCATGAACACCTGCCGCAGGACCCATATCAATTACATAATCGGCTTCGAGAATCATGTCTTTATCGTGCTCAACAACCAGTACAGAGTTGCCGATATCCCGAAGGTTTTTGAGCGCAGAAATTAGCCTGGCATTGTCCCGCTGATGCAAGCCGATGCTGGGCTCGTCCAAAATGTAAAGCACATTCACCAACTGCGAGCCAATTTGCGTAGCAAGCCTGATGCGCTGTGCCTCGCCACCGGAAAGGGTGCGTGCGGTACGATCGAGCGTAAGGTAATTCAAGCCAACATCAAGCAGAAAGCCGATACGTGAGCGGATTTCCTTCAAAATTTCTTTGGCGATAACATTCTGCCGCTCACCCAAGTGATTTTCAACTACCTCAAACCATTCTGAAAGCAGAGCAATATCTAGAGTTGCCAATTCAAATATGTTCTTGTCTGCAACCTTGAAGTGCAGCGACTCTTTCTTTAAACGGGCACCCTCACATTCCGGACATGTTTTTAGAACTCTGAAATTCTCCAGATCCTCTCCCACATCATCGCCCCGGCGTTCCGTTTGTTCTTCAAGAATTTTTATAATCCCATCAAAGGTGATCTGATAGTTCTGAACATTCCATTTATTGTATTCAACCGGAACCGTAAGTATCTCCTGAGTTCCGCGGAGGATCAGGTCAATTGTCTCCTGAGACAACTTTTCTATTGGCACCGACAAAGAAAAGTCGTGTTTTTTTGCCAGAGCTTTCAGTATTTGAAATATCCATGTCTCCCGATACTCGCCAAGTGGCGCAAGTCCGCCTTGAAGGATGCTGAGCTTCGGATTAGGAATAACTGAATTCTGATCGATTTCAAAAATATAGCCCAATCCATCGCACCGCTCACAGGCACCATAAGGCGAGTTGAAGGAAAATGTATTTGGTTGAGGCTCGTCATAGGAAATGCCGGAAACGGGATCCATGAGGAACTTGCTGAAGAAATATTCGTTGTTCTCCTGGTCGGATATCTTAATGATCCCTTTGGCAACTTTCAAGGCCGACTGGATAGAAGTGTAAAGCCGCTTTTGGTCTTTTTCGGAAACGATAAGCCGGTCAATCACCATTTCAATATCGTGAATTTTATACCTATCGAGCTGCATTTTCGGCTTCAGATCTACAATCTCGCCATCTACCCGAACTTTTAAATATCCCTGCTTGCGTATTTGCTCAAACAACTCGCGGTAGTGCCCCTTTCTCCCTTTTACAACAGGCGCAAGAACATTTACAGGCTTCCCATCAAACTTTTCAAGTATGCTCCTGAACATCTGATCCTCAGACATCCGCTCCATCTTCTCTCCCGTCACGTACGAATATGCCTCGCCAACCCGGGCAAAAAGCAAACGCATGAAATCGTAGATTTCTGTGATGGTGCCAACAGTAGAGCGGGGGTTTTTAGAGGTGGTTTTCTGCTCGATGGCGATAACCGGACTCAAGCCTGAGATTTTATCTACATCCGGGCGCTCCATACCGCCTAGAAACTGACGTGAGTAAGCGCTGAAAGTTTCCATGTAACGCCTTTGGCCTTCCGCATAAATGGTGTCGAAAGCCAAAGACGATTTTCCACTGCCGCTTAAACCGGTAATCACTACCAGTTTGTTACGTGGAAAAGAAACATCAATATTTTTGAGATTGTGGACCCTGGCTCCGTAAACTTCTACATCACTTTGCTCGCCAAGGTCTGTGTTGGCCTTACTCATAAATCGAAAAACGCTCTTGGAAAAGAAAGGCTAAAGATGCGAATTTGTTTAGCAAAATCTGTCAGCGGAAACACAGAAAACGGACCGAACTAATCCCGAAGGGCCTTCAATGACTGAGCTCCGTCGTAATTGGAAATAGGGTCAATAAACTTCCCGTTAGGGCGAAATACAGTTGCCGCTACGAGCTTAGGCTTTTTGCCGTAGCCGTACTTTTGAGGCTTTTCTATAATTTCCTTCATGGAAATTAGCTTGTAAACGTAGCTGGCTGTTTCCCTGTTAAGCTTAAGCCTGAAATAATTATCTTCGTTTTGCTTGTTGATCTGCCGGCGCAAATTTACGTCGCCAACGTTATAAGCTGCCGCAACTAAAGTCCAGCTTCTCAGTTCTGCATACATTGATTTGATGTACTTACAGGCCGCGATTGTAGATTTTCGCATGTTCTGCCGCTCGTCTACTGCATCGTTTACCTTCAGCCCAAAACTCCTTGCTGTGCCTGGCATAAATTGCCAGAAACCGGATGCACCTTTTACGGAAGTACCAGCCCGCAGCCCGCTTTCCACAAGTGGGATATACTTAAAATCTTCCGGGATGCCATAAACCTTAAGGATTGGCTCAATCAGCGGGAACCACTTCTCGGCTTTACGGTGCAACATGTCAGTTTGCAGATTAGCGTACCGGTGAGATTGTAAAGCCTTTTTCATCCGGTATTCGATTTTTGCATCTCCTATCGGGACTTCTTCATTTGCAAAGCTGAAGGTATTGATATAGTTATCTAAGTTTGGAGTTTGTTCAACCTGCGGCTCAACTTTATTCACAACAAGAATATCGCTTAAACTTACAGGATTGTTAAAAATGAATGCCCTTGCGATAATCATGAATACGAGTACTGCAGAGCATCCAAACAGGTGTTTTTTAATCATTTAATTTTTATTGGTGAAACAAAAATTTGGGCAAATGTACTTATTATAGTCCTTGCAGCCAAATAGTTACGTTGTTGTGTTATCGCGGCACCACTAAAAAAGCCTCTCTATCACCTTCCCAAGACCTCTGAAAACAAAACCCATTGGCTCTGCTGAGGTTATTTGTAGTATCTTTGCACCCCTCTAAACAAGAGGACAAAATTTGCATTATGCCAATCAATAATAACCGGAACAGTCGCGACGACAAATCCAAAAGACCTTCCCGCAGTTCCGCATCAGATTCAAGCTCAAAACCATTCCGTAGAAAGCCCGACGGTGCCGACTCTTCAAACGGCGAGGGCAAGAAATTGTTTGGATCTGAGCACAAGCGTCCATTCAAAAGTGGCTTTAAGAAGGCTGACGACAAACCAGCTCGAACTGGCGAACGGTTTGCGAAACCATCTTCCAGAGCGGGCGAAGGCACCCCGGAGCGCAAGCCTTTCGGAAAATCTGCAGAAAACAAATTTGGCAAGTCAGAAAGGCCTTATCGCCGAAAGGAAGAGGGTCAAGCCAACGATAATAAATTCGGGAAAGATAAACCTGGCTTTAGTTCAGAAAGGCCATCCCGCTATGGCAAAGCCGATACCGGCAAGCCTTACAAAAAAGACTTCGGAGATAAAAGAAGCTACGCCGGAGATCGCAAACGGACAAGTGAAAGCAAGCCAGCCACACCAAGAGCCAAAAAAACCTCGGAAGATGATGGGCTTATCCGGTTAAACCGATATATATCAAACGCGGGTATCTGCTCACGCAGAAAAGCGGACGAGCTAATTGAAGCCGGGGTTATCACTGTAAACGGCGAAGTAGTTAACGAGCTTGGCGCAAAAGTGAACCCAATGAAAGACGTTGTCCGTTATAACGGAGAAACTTTGAAGCGTGAGAAAATGGTTTACGTGCTGCTTAACAAGCCAAAGGATTATATCACTACTACAGATGATCCGCACGAAAGACGCACAGTTATGCAATTGGTTGAAAAAGCTTCGAGAGAACGCATTTATCCGGTGGGAAGACTGGACCGAAACACCACCGGCTTGCTGTTGATGACCAACGACGGCGATTTGACAGACAAACTTTCGCATCCAAAAAATAATGTTACCAAGATTTACAATGTTGAACTGAACAGGAGCTTGTCGCAGGGAGATATGAATAAAATCGCGTACGGGCTTGAACTTGAAGACGGCTTGATCAAGCCGGATGAAGTTAGCTACGTACAAGGCGGCAGCAAACGCGAAGTTGGCATTCAGATTCACAGCGGCAAAAACCGTATTGTACGGCGGATTTTTGAACATCTCGGTTATGAGGTAGTCAAATTAGACCGCGTGGTTTACGCCAATCTAACCAAGAAAGATCTGCCACGCGGGCGGTGGAGATACCTCGAAGAAAAAGAGATTATTCAACTCAAACATTTGATAAAATCATAATCATTGGCGCCTCCAAATATGGGGGCGTCTTGCTTTAGAATTGTTATCTTGCGTTTTAGAATAACCAATGAAACTCCAAATGTTAATTGCATTAAGCCTGATTGGCGCAACTCCCGCAACACACGCACAAACCAAATTCAACTTACTGATTGGCACTTACACAAATCCCGGCAAAAGTGAAGGCATCTATGTGTATGAGTTCGACAGCCAGACAGGCGCCCTAAGCTATAAAAACAAGGTTGGGGGAATCAAAAACCCGACCTTCCTGGCTATTTCGCCGGATGAGAATATTGTTTACGCGGTGAACTCACAGGATATTGGGAATATCTTTTCGTACAAATTTGATCGCCCAACTGGCAGCCTTGAGTTTCAAAGCAAGCAGCCAGCCGGCGGAGATAATCCATGCTACGTAGCTGTAGATTCACACAGTAGATACGTTTTTTCCGGGAATTACGGCGGGGGCAGCCTTTCTGCGATTCCATTGAATAAAGATGGATCGCTGGCGGAAAACAGCCAGGTGATTAAGCATGAAGGAAGCAGCATAGATCCGGAAAGGCAAGACAAGCCCTACGTACATTCGGTTGTGCTTTCGCCCGATGAACACTTTCTCTTTGTTCAAGATTTGGGCACTGACAAACTCTACAATTACAAATTCGACCCAAACGCTCCTGTT
Organism: Sphingobacteriaceae bacterium; assembly: GCA_029266635.1. Classification (GTDB taxonomy): domain Bacteria; phylum Bacteroidota; class Bacteroidia; order Sphingobacteriales; family Sphingobacteriaceae; genus JAQSWM01. The sequence continues at coordinate 82,951 of JAQSWM010000006.1, forward strand.
CCGCTTACGCCTGCAGGCCAGGCAACGGTAAGCGTGACTCCCGGCAGCGGCCCGCGTCACATTATCTTCCATCCCAAAAAAAAACTAGCGTATGTTATCCATGAAATGGGTGGCATTATCAGCTCATTTCATTATAACGATGGAGAGCTTTCGCCAATAGAGGTTGTGTCGATGGCGGCGCCAGGCTTCACCGGCGAGATGCGCTCGGCGGCTATACACATTTCTTCAGATGGGAAATTCCTGTATGGCTCAAATCGCGGTGAGGCTAACAATATTGTCATCTATTCGATCGACGAAAAGACCGGTCAGCTTACGCTCGTGGGCAGGCAATCAGCCATTGGCAAGGGCCCGCGAGATTTCGCCATAGACCCAACAGGCAATTTCATGTTGATTGCTAATCAGGACTCGAATGATATTTACGTTTTGAAACGTGACAAAAAAACAGGCATTCCGAGCGAAACGGTAGCAAAAATCGATGTGTTCGCCCCGGTATGCCTGAAATTCGCATCCGTAAAATGAAAGTAAAGTCAACCTTTCTGGATGATTTTATTTCTTTGTTCTATCCCGAGCTCTGCCCCGGCTGTGGCAAGAACCTGTTCAAGAATGAAAACGTAATCTGTACCGATTGCATTTATCATTTGCCTTACACGAACTTTCATGAAGACCCGGAAAACAGGGTAGCAAAACAGTTGTGGGGGCGCATCCCATTTCAAATGGCTGCCTCTTACCTGTATTTTAGAAAAGGTTCGCGGGTGCAGAACATGTTGCACCAGTTTAAGTATAACAATCGTCCGGATATTGGATTGAGGTTGGGCGAGATGTATGGCTTGGTGCTGAGCAAATCGGGTTTATTCAATGCTGCGCACTACATTATTCCGGTTCCTTTGCATCCGGCGAAGCTTAAAAAGCGAGGCTACAATCAAAGTGCTTACTTTGCTGAAGGATTATCCGGCAGTTTAAACATTCCGGTGCTTGCGAATGGGCTCAAAAGGCTGGCTGCCACTGAAACGCAAACCAAAAAGTCGCGGTTTGTACGTTATGAGAATATGAAAGATGTGTTTGATCCGGCGCAAAAAGAACAGCTACAAGACAAACACATTTTATTAGTCGACGACGTTATCACAACTGGTGCGACCATTGAAGCCTGCGCACTGGAGCTCTTGAAATTAAATGGAACTCAGGTAAGCATTGCCACAATCGCCTTTACAGATTAACAATGAACTTCCGTCGGTTTTCCATTTTCGCCTTCTTGCTTTTGCTCATCTATAGTTGCCGCAAGGAAGATAAATTCACCGATAGCCCTGACGCGAGGCTCTCTCTTTCATCGGACAGCGTATTGTTCGATACCGTTTTCACATCAATCAACTCCACCACCCAGCAGATCCAAGTTTTCAATTACAACAAAAATGCTGTTCGAATATCTGAAATAAGGCTCGCGGGAGGATCGGCTTCGCCTTTCCAGCTCAACATAAATGGAACGGCTGCCATTTCTTTGGGAAGCATCGAATTGAGAGGGAACGATTCGCTGAACGTCTTTATTAAAGTGATGATAAATCCAACAACAGGCAATCTTCCGTTTTTTGTTAAGGATTCAATTACCTTCCTGACCAACGGCAACAAACAGACGGTGCATCTTAGAGCTGTTGGGCAAAATGCACACATCCTCAAAGATGCTGTGATTTCCCAAAACACGCTCTGGGATAATAAGATCCCATATCTAATCTACAATACACTTCGCGTAAGCAGCAATAGCACATTAACCATTCCCGCCGGGACTAAAGCCTACTTTCATAAGGATTCAAAAATGCAGGTTGATGGAACGTTAATTGTAAATGGCACCCTTACCGACAGCGTGGTTTTTGCCAGCGACAGGTTGGAACGCATTTACCGCGATGAGCCCGGGCAGTGGACAGGCCTGCATTTTACCGGAACCAGCAAAGACAACAAGATCATTTATGCGGTGATAAAAAACGGCATAACAGGTATTCAGTGTGATTCGCTTGCAGCCTCTTCACCAAAATTACTCGTTGCCAACACTACGATCAAGAACATGCAAGTGGCGGGATTCGCCGGGTACAAAACCAACATTACCGCTTTCAATAACGTCTTTTTCAATTGTGGACAGTATCTGCTGTATGGAGCCTTCGGCGGCGATTACAATCTCAAACAGAACACGTTTGCGAACTACAGCAATTCTTTCCCGCGAAGGACACCTTCCTTATTTTTTACTGATGTTGATCCATCCACATCCAAAACTGCAGCATTAAGCGGAAATCTAGTAAATAATATCATTTGGGGGAGCTTGGCCGAGGAAATCGCGGTAGAGAAAAAAGGTACATCTGTAAGCCTAAGCTTTCAGAACAACTTTATCAAAACTAGTAACGCCAGCTTCGCACAAGGCGGAAACATCCTGAATACAGACCCACAATTTATAAGCTACCGCGATAACAATTACAGGCTCAGCCCAAGCAGCCCGGCGCTCAATAAGGGTGCAAACCTGAGCACTGATCCCTATTATAACCAATATCTAAAAACAGATAAAGCAGGGAAAACCAGACTTTTCCCTTCAGAGCCAGGAGCTTACGAAGCTCAATAAAATTTAAAAAATTCTGTAACCTTCTCCTCCGCCTTCAGGTATAAGGAACGAGAGCGTTAATTTAGATAGAAAAAGCTGGAAGCCTTAGGCGACCGGCTTTTTCCCGTTTATGGCAGCCGACTATTAATAAACGGCTTCAGCTTTGCAAAGAGCTCATCAGGCACAAACGGCTTCAGCACGAAGTCGGTCATGCCAGAATTTTTTATTTCATCAATATCTCTTCCCATCACCGAAGCGGTAAGGGCAATCACCGGCAAATTCTTAAACCGCTCTTCGTCCATAGCCCGTATATGTTGCACAGCTTCAAGCCCGCCCATAACCGGCATATAGATGTCCATCAGTACAACATCATACTGGTTTGACCTGATCATTTCCAGCGCAGTTTCGCCATTATCTGCAAAGTCTGTATGAATGTTCCACTTCGACAGCACCTTCTTTGCCAGGAACCGGTTTATGTCGTTATCATCAACAACAAGAACCTTCGCAAGCTTCTCGCCTGTGATTTCTTCACTCATAGATCTTGTTATTTGTAAAGCGGATGCTCTTCCATCATCTCACGCACCTTCTTATTAACTTTTTTGAGCGTGTGGGTGTCTTCAGGATTCTTGAAAATGGTGTCGATAAACTCAACGATCTTCTCCATGTGCTTTTCCTTCAAGCCGCGAGTTGTAATGGCAGCCGTTCCAAACCGGATACCGGAAGTAACAAATGGCGATTTATCATCAAAAGGAACCATGTTTTTGTTAGCGGTGATGCCTGCCTGTTCCAATACGTTTTCGGCGAGTTTTCCCGTGAGATTTTTGTTCCGCAGATCAATAAGCATCAGGTGGTTATCGGTGCCGCCGGAAATAATTTTATAATCCAGGTCTGTGAAGGCTTTGGCCATAGCCGATGCATTTTTCTTAACCTGGAGAATGTATTTCATGTACGGTTCGCTAAGAGCTTCGCCGAAAGCGATGGCTTTTGCAGCGATGATATGCTCCAACGGCCCGCCTTGTGTGCCGGGGAAAACCGCCATGTCAAGAACAGACGACATCATGCGGAGCTCGCCTTTTGGCGTTTTCAGCCCGAAAGGATTTTCGAAATCCTTGCCAAGCATGATCATTCCACCACGTGGGCCGCGAAGGGTTTTATGTGTGGTGGTAGTAACGATATGGCAATATGGAAGCGGATCGCTGAGCAAGCCACGGGCGATTAAGCCAGCAGGGTGAGAAATATCCGCAACCACCAAAGCTCCGATCTCATCAGCAACGCGACGGATAAAAGCATAATCCCAATCGCGTGAATACGCAGAAGCTCCACAGATGATCACTTTTGGTCTTTCAGCTAAAGCTACTTCTTCAAGTTTTTTATAGTCGATAAGCCCGGTCTCTCGGTCCACACCATAAAAAAATGGCTGATAAAGCTTACCGGAAAAGTTAACAGGCGATCCGTGGGTAAGGTGTCCGCCATGCGAAAGGTCAAAACCAAGAATCTTATCTCCCGGCTGTAAAATGCCCAGGAATACAGCGGCGTTTGCCTGTGCGCCCGAGTGCGGCTGCACGTTTACCCATTCTGCGTTAAAAAGTTCCTTTGCCCGGTCAATTGCAATGCTTTCAATTTCATCAACAACCTCGCAGCCGCCGTAATAACGTTTGCCGGGAAGACCCTCAGCATATTTATTCGTCAATACAGAACCCGCTGCTTCCATTACCTGTTTGCTCACAAAATTTTCTGACGCAATCAGCTCTATACCGGTTTCCTGCCTGTCTAGTTCTTCGTCTATTAATTTGAAAATGGCTTTGTCTTTTTTCATGATGTTGTAATGGATGTATATGTTGTTAATTGTTGATAGCTATTTTGTTGGATATCCAAAAGTTGTTATAACCAAGCCCAATCTGGATGGAGATAAGCTGTTGCTGAAGCATTTCGAGAACAGCAAGGAAATTATAAACAAAGTGTACACGATTTTCTGAATGCCTGGCTACTTCGGCAAAACCCAGTTTTTTATTGATTTCAAGCAGGTTGGCGATAGCCGTTTTCTGAACCTCAATGCTGTATGGATATTGCACGATGGTGTGTGTTACGGCAGTGCTGCTATCCTCGTACCTGTTCATCGCTCTTGAGTAAACAAGCATCAACTTATACAGGTCGAATGACAGAAGTTCATCAGAAGATTCTGCCATCTGCGATAACTGCTCCAGGTCGAAGGCGCTATTTCCACGCTTCTCCTGCTGAAAACGGGCAGCCTCAAGATCTTTCAACTCTTCAGAAACCAGCTTGAATCGTTTGTATTCTATCAGCTTCTGGATCAGGCTCTCTTTATTGTCCGTGTCATTCTCGTCACTTCCTGCATCCTGCCGCGGTAGCAGCATTTTAGCTTTTATCCGCATGAGCGTTGCTGCCACAAAAATGAACTCACTGGCAAGCTCAATGTTCAGCAGGTTCATCTGGTGGATATAATCAAGAAAGTCGTTGGTGATTTTGGCAAGATTTATTTCGTGGATGTCAAGTTCATCCCGCTCGATAAAAAAAAGCAGAAGGTCGAACGGTCCCTCAAACTGGGGAAGTACTATTTCAAAGCTGTCTTGCTGTTCCAAAGCGTAAAAATAAACAAATATCAATACTGCTCAATTAAACTTTGTTTCTTTTGGATCCCGGCGAACAAAAATCGTTGCGGCTCTGTAATTTGTATTAAATTATTTGAGTTAATTTGTACCTTCATTTTACTCACAACACCTGCATGGAAGTTAAGGCTGGAGATTTGTTGGAAAGAATCAACTATCCGTCTGATTTAAAGAACCTTACAGAAAACGAACTTGAGAAGGTATGCCAGGAATTACGGCAATACATTATTGACGTTGTTTCTGTAAATGGCGGCCACTTCGGCGCCAGCCTGGGTGTTGTGGAACTAACCGTTGCCTTGCAGTATGTGCTGAACACTCCGTACGACCAATTGGTGTGGGATGTTGGCCATCAGGCTTACGGGCACAAAATACTCACCGGCCGCCGCAATGTTTTCCATACCAACCGGCTTTACAAAGGAATCAGCGGCTTCCCAAAAATAGGCGAAAGCGAATACGATGCTTTTGGCGTTGGGCACTCTTCCACTTCGATTTCCGCAGCACTCGGCATGGCTGTCGCGTCGCAATATAAAGGCGAAACAGACCGTCAGCACGTAGCTGTGATTGGCGATGGTGCCATGACAGCGGGACTGGCGTTTGAAGCCTTAAATCACGCCGGCATCGAGAACTCCAACCTGCTGGTTATCCTGAACGACAACTGCATGTCGATAGACCCGAATGTGGGCGCTTTGAAGGAATATCTTACAGACATTACTACCTCGAAGTCATACAACCGTTTCCGCGATGATATTTCCGCAGTTCTGGGCAAGATATCAGAACTCGGCCCGAATGCACATCAGATAGTTAAGAAACTTGAGAAAAGCATCAAAGGCACTTTGCTAAAAAAGAGCAATTTCTTTGAGGCGTTGAAATTCAGATACTTTGGCCCGATTGATGGCCATGACGTTAAACACCTTGTGAAAGTTTTAAAAGACCTTCGCGATATCCCCGGACCGAAACTTTTGCATTGCGTCACAGTAAAAGGCAAAGGTTTTGCGCTGGCCGAAAAAGATCAGACCAAGTGGCATGCACCGGGTTTGTTCGATAAAATTACCGGAGAAATCAAGAAGTCCGTTTTAGAAAAACCTCAGCCACCAAAATACCAGGATGTTTTCGGGCATACCATCGTTGAGCTTGCGGAGAAAAACTCCAAAATAATGGGAATAACTCCCGCAATGCCATCGGGAAGCTCCTTAAATATTATGATGAAAGCAATGCCGAACCGGGCTTTTGATGTGGGCATTGCTGAACAGCACGCAGTTACATTTTCAGCCGGACTGGCTTCGCAGGGGCTTGTGCCTTTTTGCAATATCTACTCGAGTTTCATGCAACGGGCTTACGATCAGGTAATCCATGATGTAGCGATCCAAAAGCTTAATGTGGTTTTCTGTTTAGATCGTGCGGGAATTGCCGGTGCTGACGGTCCGACACATCACGGCGCCTACGACATCGCTTACATGCGCTGCATCCCGAATATGATCGTTTCGGCTCCAATGAACGAAGAAGAGCTCCGCAATCTTATGTTCACTGCCCAGCAGGAAAACATGGGTCCATTCGTGATCCGCTACCCACGCGGCAACGGCGTTATGCCCGACTGGCGCAGGCCGATGAAAGCCATCCCGGTAGGAAAAGGGCGGAAAATTTGCGAAGGCGAAGATGTGGCGATTTTAACCATTGGTCACATCGGCAACGAGGTAACCAAAGCCTGTGTGGAGCTGAATGCAGAAGGAATGCACCCTGCTCACTACGACTTGAGATTCGCCAAGCCATTGGACGAGGCTCTACTGCATGAGGTTTTCGCTAAGTTCAAACACGTTGTGACCGTTGAGGACGGCTGTGTTCAGGGCGGAATGGGAAGTGCGGTGCTGGAGTTTATGGCTGATAACAATTACTCCTCTAACGTAATTCGCCTGGGCATTCCCGATCACATTATTGAACACGGCGAGCAACATGAACTTTGGGCTGAATGCGGCTTGGATGCCGAGCACATCATCCAAACGGTAAAGAAATTAGCTGTTAGCCGCACTACGAAGGTGATGGCGAGCTAATTTCCCATCGCCTAGCACTTTCCTAATTAAGATATCCCCCTATAACAATCTTCGTTTTGTCTTTGACTTGCAAAAATTGAAATCCCTCGTAGACCATATTGGTCATTGCACTGTCTCGATCGATTATCTGATATGCTTTGATATTTTGCTCTTCGGCTATTTCAACCTCTTTGAATAGCCCTTTTGAAATACAGCTATCATATTTACTATCAAACCCGTTGCCAAAAAAGGTTTTCGCAAGCCAACGTGACTTTTCTGTTAACGCCGCAGTTTCAGTAAAAGGAATGTCAGTCACTAAAGTTGCAGAGTATGAGAAGTGGTCGCATCCCCCAATGTGAAGGGACAAAGTATCTCCGTTTTCAAGAACAGCTTTGGCTTCTTTTTCAATGTCATCCCAACTGAATTTGATATCGGCCTTGTATTTCCGCAGTGCTTGCGTTGTAAACTTATAAGTACTGGTATCAAACACACAGTCTGAATTTTCCGGCTCTGTAAAACCTTTCATCTCTACTTTCTTCAAACTGTCAATTTTCAAACTTTTCGAGTTTGACTTCTGACTAGAATTTGAGCAGCTAATTATTACAGCTGTCAGCAAAAAGACTATAGGCTCAAATGGTTTCATAGGTTGATGAAAAATTACGCCAATTGTTTATTTCCACTCCAGCCCCATCACATAAAACATAAACGCCCACTTATCAGCCTGTTCTGCAATAACCTGAGCAGTTGATTTGCCGGCACCATGCCCGGCCTTTGTTTCAATGCGGATCAAAGCCGGAGCTTCTCCCTTGTGGTATTCCTGCAAGCGTGCCGCAAATTTGAATGAGTGCGCAGGTACAACGCGGTCATCATGATCGCCGGTTGTTATGAGCGTTGCCGGATAAGAAACTCCCGGCTTGAGCGCATGGTACGGTGAGTAGTTGTGCAAGTACTGGAACATTTCCTTAGAATCTTCAGCAGTGCCGTAGTCGTATGCCCATCCCGCACCGGCGGTAAATTTATTGTACCGCAACATATCCAAAACCCCCACAGCCGGAAAAGCCACTTTGAACAGCTCCGGGCGCTGAGTCATGGCTGCCCCAACCAGCAGTCCGCCGTTTGAGCCACCGGAAATTGCGAGGTAATCTTTTGAGGTGTATTTGTTAGCGATCAGGTATTCCGCTGCCGCGATGAAATCATCAAACACATTCTGCTTCTGCATCTTCGTGCCCGCGATGTGCCACTTCTCGCCATACTCGCCCCCGCCACGCATATTGGCAACAGCGTAAATACCGCCATGTTCCAAAAGCACAATATTTGACGTGCTGAAAGCCGGTGTCAGGCTGATGCTGAAGCCGCCGTATCCGTACAGGACGGTCGGGTTTTTGCCATCGAGCTTTGTGCCTTTTTTATAAGTGATGATCATCGGGATTTTCGTTCCGTCTTTTGATGGATAAAACACCTGCTTTGATTCATAGAGCCCAGGATTAAACTTCACTCCGGACTTTTTGTAAACCTCAGACTTCCCGCTTGCTATGTCGTACTTGAAAATAGTTGAAGGATACACATAAGAAGTGAAGGAATAATAGAGGTCTTTTTCCTGCTTTTTGGCACCAAATCCGGCAGCTGTGCCAATTCCGGGCAATTTGATTGTGCGCTCGAGTTTCCCATCCATGCCGTACTGCTGAATCGTAGAAGTTGCATCTTTCAGGTAATTGGCAAACAGCTTCCCGCCACCGGTAGAAACGCTCAACACGTTCTGCGTTTCAGGAATCAGATCTTTCCAGTTTTCCGGTTTCGGATTAGATGCGTCAACGGTGACAACCTTGTTGTTTGGGGCATGCAGGTTGGTGAAGATGTAAAGCTTGCTTCCCTGATTATCAATGATGCTGTTCTCGTTTTCAAAATTGTCTACCACCGTTACGATCGGACTGCCGGGCGTGCTTAAGTCTTGCAAGTAGAGTTCATTTCCTGTTGTGGATGTAGCAGCCGTGATTACCAGGAAACGCTCATCTTCTGTAAGATAGGCCCCGATGTACCGTCTTGGGGTTTTCTGCCCTCCAAAGATCAGTTTGTCTTCGCTTTGCGGGGTTCCAAGCTTGTGGTAATACAATTTGTGATATTGGGTCATGCCCGAGAGCTGGCTGCCGGTTTTTGGCTTATCGTAGCTGCTGTAATAAAATCCTTTATTCCCTTTCCAGGCGATACCTGAAAATTTGATGTCCACCAATGTATCCCCAACAACCGACTTATCGCTGGTATTCAGGATTATTGCTTTGCTCCAGTCTGATCCGCCCTCAGAAATCCGGTAAGCGGCGAGGCTGCCGTCTTTAGAAAAGTCGATGCCTGCCAGAGATGTTGTTCCATCGGCAGAGAACTTATTAGGATCAAGAAAAACCTCGGGCTCTCCGCCATCTATTTGCCTGTACAAAACCGACTGGCTTTGCAAACCGGTGTTTTTATAGAAGTAGGTGTACTTGCCTTCTTTGAACGGCGCACTGTATTTTTCGTAGTTCCAAAGCTCTTCCAGACGCTTTCGAATGGCTTCCCGATAAGCTATTTTGGAGAGGTAATCCTGAGTTACCTTGTTTTCTTCCTTCACCCATGCTTTGGTGTCGGCGGCGGTGTCGTTCTCCAGCCAGCGGTAAGGATCGGGCACTTCTGTGCCGAAATATTTATCTGTAGTGTTGGCCTTTTTTGTCTTCGGATAAGAAATCATTTTTGACTTGGTTACTTGTGCGCTGCTGCTTGCCACAACAGCTGATAGTAAGATTAAGATGCAAGTTTGTTTCATTTTATTGCTGCTGGAGGTTTAAAAATACACATAAGCCAGTCATCCGGGAAGTTTTTGCGGATTTATGTACTTTTATCGCCCATGGCAGGCTCAAAGATCTATTTTGCTTCCGATTTTCATTTAGGCGTGCCTGATCAGCAGTCGAGCCGTGAGCGTGAGGGCCGTATTGTGCGTTGGTTGGATTCAATCAAAAAGGATGCAGCCGAGATCTACCTTGTCGGCGATATTTTCGATTTCTGGTTCGAGTACAGCAAAGCGGTGCCGAAGGGATTCATTCGTTTTCAGGGAAAACTGGCTGAGCTTACGGATTCAGGAGTAAAGATCACTTTCTTTAGAGGCAATCATGATATGTGGATGTTTGATTACTTCACAAAAGAGCTGGGAATCGGTGTTGTTTCTAACGAGTTGATCATAGAACGCAATGGAAAGAGGTTCTACATCCATCACGGCGATGGGCTTGGTCCCGGCGATCTCAAGTACAAATTCCTTAAAAAGTTCTTTCGAAGCAGGCTCTGCCAGTGGCTTTTCGCACGTATCCATCCCAACTTCGGTATTGGGCTTGCGCTTGCCTGGTCGCGGGACAGCCGAATCTCCAGCCGGAAAAAAGAGGAATATCGCGGCGAGCAACAGGAATGGCTGGTGATGCACTGCCGTGAAGTGCTCAAAAAAGAGCATTTTGATTATCTCATTTTCGGTCACCGGCACTTGCCTTTGGACATCAAACTTTCAGAAAACAGTCGCTACATCAATCTTGGAGAATGGATCAATTTCAGCAAGTATGCTGAGTTTGACGGGAATAATTTGGAATTAAAAAGCTTCGAAGAGCGGTTGTCTAAGTAAGTTCAGCAGCGTTTTTCGCGATCAATTCGGTATCTAAAACACGTGTCTCGAATTCTTCCACCGGGTATTTGCTTTCAATTAATTTAATTAGCATTTGAGTTGCAACCTGGCCCATTTCAAAAGCTGGTTGGCGAACAGATGTAATGGAAGGCGTAAACAGTTCCACCACGGCTGAGTTGGTGAAACCCGCAATTTTGATGTCTCCGTACAAAGCTTTGTCGTAGTTCTTCAAAGCCATCAAACATCCGGTGCTCAGCTTATCGTTTGCTACAAAAATTGCGTCCGGCTTGATCCTCAGAGTCAAAAGCTTCCCGACGGCTGTAGTCATCTCATCCTGTATCATACCGCCGTGCTCGCAGTATTGAACATATTCTTCCCTGAACGGAATGCCATGTTTAGCCAACGCTTTCTTGTATCCTTCGAGCCGCTCCTTTGTGATTGATAAATGTGAAGCAGCAGTCAGATGCGCAATGTTTTTGTTTCCCGAATTGATCAGGAACTCCGTTGCGTCAAAAGCCCCCTTCAGGTTATTCGCAATAACTTTATGGGTCTGGATTTCGTTTGTTACCCGATCAAAAAAAACAATTGGCAAGCCTTTATCATGAAGCTTTTTGATGTGCGATATATCGGTTGTCTCCGCGGAAAGCGAAACCAATAGCCCATCTACCGAGCGGGAGGCAAGATGCTGCACGTTAATAATTTCCCGTGCGTACGATTCATGGCTCTGGGTGATGATGACGTGATAACCGCTGTTATAGGCAACATCTTCTATCCCATTAATAGCTTGCGAAAAGAAATTGTTGGCAATCTCGCAAACGATCACCCCAATGGAGCGGCTCCTTCTTTCCTTGAGGCTCTGCGCAATCGGATTGGGCTGGTAGTTGATCTTCTCAGCATACTCCATCACGATCCGGCGGGTTTCTTCGCTAATCTCATAACCATCCCGCAAGGCACGCGAAACCGTTGAGGTTGAGAGCCCTAGCGCTTTGGCGATGTCTTTTATGGTGATAGATTCAAACTTCATATTATTCCTTCATTTCTAACGTCTATTGCCAATCACATCTGCTTGCTTTTAGCGGTAACGTTACCGGGAACGATTGCACAGATTTACTTCCTTCAACGGGATGCAAGTTAAGTTAATTGTGGTAAAATTGTTATTGATAACTAACCATTTCATCCCTTTTGCGCAGTGAAGCAGCCCCTAATTGCTCATTGCCAATTCAATTAACCAATTAACCATGAAGAAAGTTATACTGCTTTTCTCAGTACTTTTTATTTTAGTTTCTTCTGCTATTGCACAAACCAGGCAAATCAGCGGGAAAATCAGCGATGCGAAAGGAGAAACGCTTCCGGGTGCCAGTATTTATATAAAAGGCACAAGCCAGGGAACTACTGCAGACGCAAACGGAAACTTCCGTCTAACGATCCCCTCTCGCAACGACGTTCAGCTGGAAGTGAAATATGTTGGGTATAAAACCAAACAAATATCTGTAGGGAAAGAATCTCAGCTGAACATAACATTAGACCTTGATGCATCAGCCTTGCAGGAAGTTACCATCAACATAGGGTACGGTGCTGTGAGGAAAGAAGCCCTTACTGGTTCTGTATCATCTGTGAAGGCGAAAGACATTGAAGATTTTCCGGTAGGAACCGTTGCAGAAGCACTTGCGGGCAAGATGGCTGGCGTAAGCGTAACTACAACCGAGGGTAGCCCGGGCGCTGATGTGCAGATCAGGGTGCGTGGCGGAAGTTCTCTAACCGGTGATAATTCACCTCTCTACATCGTTGACGGAATTCAGGTAGAAAATGCCCTTTCTATTTTATCGCCTAATGAGATCGCCAGCATAGACGTTCTAAAAGATGTGGGCTCAACCGCAATCTACGGTAGCCGCGGTGCGAATGGGGTGGTTATCATCACAACTAAATCGGGAAAAGCTGGTAAGACAACTGTTTCTTTTGATGCGTATGCCGGTTCAAGACAAATAGTAAACGAACTTGACGTGATGAACCCGTATGAGTTCGCAACTTATCAGTACGAGCTTTACAATAACAATACTTCTCAGGATGTAAAAGATGCGTTTACTAAACGATATGGCACTTTTCAAGATCTTGACATTTACAAAAACATGCAGAATGTCGACTGGCAGGATAAGGTGTTTGGCAGACAAGCGTTCTCAAATTCGCAAGTGCTGAACCTATCGGGAGGAAATGAAAAAACCACCTACAACTTTTCGGTTAACAATTTTGACGAAGAAGGAATCATGCTCAATTCGGGCTACAAACGCACATTCGGTTCCTTCCGCTTTGACCACAAGATTTCCGACAAGTTCCGCACTGGCGTGAATGTTCGTTACAGCCGTCAGCAGGTGGATGGCGTGGGCACATCAAGCACCGGCTCGCAGGGAACTAACCGTTTGAGGAACTCGGTGCGCTATCAGCCTTACCTGGGCGGTGGCGATTCAGGCGACTTGTTTGATGCTGATTACCTCACCACAGGCCTCACAAACCCAATCACCTTAGCTAACAACGAACTGAAATACGATAACCGAAATGATCTAATTTCAAGTGGGTACCTGAGCTATCAGATATTTAAGAATCTTTCTTTCAAAACCACTCTAGGCCTAAACTATAACGACAGAAATGTAAATACGTTCAACGGATCAGTTAGTTATGTAGCCCGCAATGCTTCAGGGTTGCCGGTTATTGTGATGGACGAAGGCGGCACAAATACTTTCCTGAACAGCAACGTATTAACTTACAAGCCAACTTTAGGCGCTGACCACACGCTTGACCTGTTAGTTGGCGAGGAACTTAACAAGCTCAATTCAACCGCGAACAGCGCCACTATCAAATATTTCCCGATTAATATTACTGCTGACGAAGCCTTCGCCAGCGTCCAGAAAGCCGAGCCGCCAACCGGAGCAGTTCAGGATAAACCTACTTCCAGCATTGGAGGAACCAGGCAATTGTCGTTTTTTGCAAGAGCTGCATACGGTTTCAAGGGGAAGTATTTTGCTACTTTAAACTTCAGGCGTGATGGTTCATCGCTGTTTGCGCCGGGAAAACAGTGGGGTAACTTCCCATCCGCTCAACTTGCCTGGAGGATTTCCGAAGAAAGCTTTATCAAAGATCAGGACCTGAGCTGGCTCAATAACCTGAAAATGCGGTTCAGCTATGGTATTGCGGGGAATAATCGCATCGGACAGGATAAATTTCGGACCCTTTACTTTGCTAGTTCAACAGCGGGCGGGTATGCTGCCACGGATGCTTCGGTAACAACCGGCCTTATCTCCACAACCTTTGCTAATCCAAATATTACCTGGGAGAAAAATGTGTCCGGAAACCTTGGGTTCGACATTGATTTATTCCACTCCCGCTTATCTGCAACTGTTGACTTGTACGACAATAAAACCAAAGACCTTTTGCTAGATGCCAACGTGCCTCAGATCACAGGCTACACCACACAACAGCAAAACGTGGGTAAAACGCAGAACCGCGGTCTGGAACTGCAACTGAATTGGGCGGCTGTTAAATCGAAGAACTTCAACTACAACGCTGGGTTTAACATCTCGTTCAACAGGAACAAAATCCTCGCCTTGCAAAACGGCGTAAGCTCTTACATTGCTCAGTCTGGTTGGGTAAACAGCCTTGGCGATTTCAAAGTTGAAGTGGGGCAGCCTGTGGGCCAGTATTACGGCTTTGTATCTGATGGCTTTTACACCGTAGACGATTTCACCTATACCCAAAACGCAACTACGAAAGCTTACACTTACACGCTTAAGCCTGATGTTCCGAACAGCTACGTGCTTTTGGGCAACAAGAACCCTCAGCCTGGTGATATGAAAGTTAAAAAACTGTCATTATCATCCAGCATGCTAATTGGCGATGATGATAAAACTGTATTGGGAAGTGTTCAGCCGAAATTTACCGGAGGTTTTAACAATCAGTTTTCTTACAAAAATTTTGACCTGACAGCTTTTGTGAACTTCTCAGTTGGTGGCGATGTGTACAATGCCAATAAGGTTGAATTTACATCGCAATACAATGTAAAGGACAACAACCTGCTTGACCTGATGGATGGCAGATGGAGGAACTTCAATGAAAATGGAGTAAAAGTTACGGACCCTGCGCAGCTTACCGCGATGAACGCAGGCACAAGCATCTGGACTCCGACCACCGGCAACTATGCACTTACTTCGTTTGCAATCGAAGATGGCTCCTTCCTCCGTCTCAGCAACCTTACGCTCGGCTATACACTGCCTCAGAAATTAGTTCGCAATACACACTTTATTTCTAAAGTGAGAGTTTATGGAACCGTAAATAATTTATTCACCATTACCGGTTACACAGGATACGATCCCGAGGCAAATACCCGCAGGTCCAACCCTCTAACTCCAGGTATCGACTATGCCGCATATCCACGCAGCCGGTTCTTCCTGGGCGGAGTTAACCTTGTTTTTTAATCCTTAAAGAGAAGCAAAATGAAAAATATTCACACAACTCTAACGGCAGCTCTTTTCAGCGTGCTTGTTCTGTCTTCCTCGTGCGAGAAAGTATTGGATTATGAGTCGCCTTCCTCTCAATCGCCTTCAACAGTTTTCGAAAGCACATCCTACACCAACTCGGCAGTTATTGCCGTGTACAACAGGCTGTGCGGCGACAACGGCTATGGAAGCCGTATCTCTACTTTATATGGCGTTACCGCCGATGACTTTAAAACGTCAGGAAGCTACAGTTCGTCAGACAGGCGTGGGATCAGCATGTATGGGGCGAGCCCAGACAATACAGACTTGCTAAATCCATTCATCCAACTATACGCGGGGATTGAACGAGCCAACAATTGTATCAAAAACATTCCTGCCTCAGATTTATACAACAACGGCTCAGAAGCTGATAAAGCACTGATGCGCCGCTATTATGGCGAGTGTTTAGCGCTTCGGGCACAATTCTTTTATGAGCTGATCCGTAACTGGGGCGATGTGCCGGCATCGTTCGTGCCTTCAGCGGATGCAGAAACATTGTATGGGTCAAACGTAAACCGCGATGAAACTTACGACCACATCATCGCGGACCTGAAAACAGCTGAGGATCTCGTTCCATGGAGAAGCGCCATTCCGGATTACGGCAGTTTCCGTTTCACTAAAGGTGCTATCAAGGGCTTACGAGCTCGCATCGCTCTGGCTCGCGGCGGATATTCCCTCCGTTCCGCCACACACCTGATGGAACGCCGCTCTGATTATCTGAACTATTACAAAATAGCCTTGGAAGAATGTCTCGACATTATGAACCATCGTTCTGAGCACACGCTAAACCCTAATTATGAAAATGTTTTTAAAACGCTGCACGGAACACGCTTCGATGATGCGCACGAACTAATGTTTGAAGTAGCAGCATATGGAAGCGGGGCAACAACAGACAGCAAGCTTGGCTATTACAATGGCATTCGCTTTAATTCAGCTTCAGCCTTTGGCTCTGGCGGCGGTGGCTTGAACGCGATTCCAACCTACTTCTACGAATTTGATCCGACAAAAGACGTTCGCAGAGACGTAACAATTGGCACCTGGGAGATCAACGCTAACTCGAAGAAAATCCTGAACGCAGCAAGCGCTTTCACTGACGCTAAATTCAGAAAGTCGTGGACGACCTTTAACAATTCAAGTGCCTCTCAAAACTTCGCCATCAACTGGCCTATTTTGCGCTTCGCGGATGTTCTTTTAATGTATGCCGAAGCTGATAATGAGGTAAACAATGCGCCATCTGCCGCAGCTATAAGCGCATTGCAGGAAGTTCAGAAGCGGGCTTATGCCGGATTTGAAACTCAAATTCCTACAACTCCAACCACCAAAACAAGTTTCTTCAATGCCATTGTAAAAGAAAGATTGCTTGAGTTTGGCGGAGAAGCTATCCGCAAATACGACCTGATCAGGTGGAATTTAATTGCGAGCAAGTTTGAAGAAACACGTACAAAGTTACGCCAGTTCATGAACGGAACAGACGCTTATGCAAACCTGCCGTTGTATGTGTACGCTAAGGAATCTCCTTACCTCCAAACTAACAGCACTGCAGAGTTTGCGAGCCTTGATACCTACGGCGGCAGCCCATATGTCACTCTATTCTCTCCTGGTTTGGGCACGTCTTCTGCACCATCAGGCTACACAACAAAAAACTGGAGAAAAGCAGTTACAGACGACCCGGTTTCAGGAGCTATAGCCGGAACTTCCAGCGGCTTTGCTACCTACTTTGAACCTAATAAGAAAGAATTGTTCCCTTATCCAAAATCGGTTTTGATTGAAAACACTAAAATGGATCAGAATTATGGATATTAAACTAAATAACGCTTTGACTATGAAAAAGCCTGCCTTAAAGGCGATGCGCAGCCTCGCAATATTAGCTTTCGCACTGGTGTCGATAATTTCGTGTAAGAAATCTGAGGAGCAACCTTCTGAAGCCGCACGTCTGTTTAGGCCTGGAGATATCTCCGTTTCAGCGGGAAGCACATCAGCAAAACTAAAATGGTCTGCACCGTTATACTCAACAGGAAAAACTGTCAGCTATACGATTGACTTTTCAACCGATTCATTGTTTTCAACGATAAAATATACTGGGAAGTCCGATACTCTAGGCTATACCGTAACAGATGACAACTTGGCCACCCGGACTAAATATTTTGCTCGGGTGAAAGCGAACGCCACAGAAACACAACCGGAGTCAAAGTATTCCGTAAGTTCTTCTTTTACATTAACCGGCATCCAGCTATTTCTAGCTGTAAGAGACAATGAAGTAAAAGAAACCGGCGCAACCCTGCGCTACACTCCCACAGCTGGCCTAACTTCTATTGTACTTACACCTGCAACAGGATCTCCGATCACAGTTACCTTAAACGCAAGCGATGCATCTGCTGGGTTAAAGGCAATTACCGGCCTTGCTGGAGCCACTAAATATACCGCAGAGCTTTTTGCAGGAACAAAGAGCAAGGGGCTTACCACGTTTACCACGCAGGCGGTAACAAACTACTCTGTTAAGATTTCTCCTTCAGATGATTTGGCAGCAACAATTGCCGCCGCAGCCAATGGCGCAATAATCGGCCTGAATCCGGGAACTTACAACCTAAGTGCTACTACGTTCATCACTCAAAAAACTATTACTCTAAAATCCACTTCAGGAAATCCTTCTGATACCAAGGTGAATTATAAGGAATTTGACCTTGAAGGCACCGGAGCTGGAGTAACCCTTTCGGGAATTGAGTTTGATGGCACCTCCAATTCAGCTCTTTACTTCCTGAACTTCATCGGCTCACAAGCCAGCAACAGCTCGGCAGCAACATTCACCAATGTTGTAGTTGATAACAGTATTGTACACGGCGCTACTACCTCGTTTCTGCGGGCAGACAGAGGATCGGCAGCTAGTACTTTCAAGATCACAGGAATTACTGTAAATAACTCTGTGGTGTATGATATGGGCGCTAACGGAACCTCGGCCTACTACACTTTCCATTTGAATAAGCTGGAATTTGCGACACTTACTGTATCGAAATCTACTTTCTATAATTCAGGCCCCGGTTTAGTATCGGCCTCCACTACGTTGTCGGCTAATATGCCGGTGGTATTAATCACAAATTCAACTTTCAACGGCTATGGCGGAAATGCAAAATATGCGCTACTTGATGCAAGTGCCAACCCGATAAGCTTCACTATTCAGAACAGCATTATTGCAAATACGCCAAAATCAGGAACTGTGAATGCGGCAGCGCTCCGGGCAACTGGTGCCGGCAGTACTTTGGTTATCGCTAACAGCGACTACTTCAATTTGAACACAACTCCTTCGGGTGGTACGGCACTTACATTCAGCACAGCAACATTAACCAATGATCAAACAATAGATCTCGGTTGGACAGCAGCAACTACCGATTTTACATTACCGGCAACTTCGCCTTTGCGAACAGCCAGCAGCACGGGCGGCCCAATCGGCGACCCAAGATGGACATTCTAAAAAATTGTATGAAGTGGATTAATTCATGGGCTTTTTTGGTGGGGGTTTCTTTTACAGGATGTCTGGCCCAGCAAAGTTCACTCAGTAATAGTTCGGAAAAGGCGATTGCGTTTCCGGGTGCAGAAGGCTTTGGAAAATATACAACAGGCGGTCGCGGTGGCAAAGTGCTTATCGTCTCAAATCTGAATGATAGTGGCTCGGGCAGCTTCCGCGATGCGGTGAATGCAAAGGGTCCGCGGATTGTTGTATTCGCAGTTTCGGGCACTATCCACCTGGAGTCGAAAATATCGTTGAAAGGCGATCTTACTATTGCCGGCCAATCGGCGCCGGGCGATGGCATTTGCCTGGCAGATTATCCGGTTTCTATAAGCGGAGACAACATTATTGTACGCTACATGCGCTTCCGAATGGGCGATAAAAATCAGCGTGGCGGAATGGTAAGCGGCAACGGCGGTGACGATGCTTTTGGGGGGACTCGCAGGAGCAATATCATCATAGATCATTGTAGCATGAGCTGGAGCACCGATGAGGCATTCAGCATTTATGCAGGCGACAGTACTTCCCTTCAATGGAACCTCATTTCAGAGCCGTTGAACTATTCGTATCATTTTGAAACCGGCGATAAAGGTTTCGAAAACCATGGCTATGGTGGGATTTTGGGCGGCAAACACCTAAGTGCACACCACAACCTCTACGCCCATTGCCGTAGCCGCACGCCACGGTTTGATGGCATCAGGAATTCGCCAACAGAAAACGTCGACTATCGGAACAACGTGATCTATAACTGGGGCGTAAACAATGTGTATGCCGGCGAAGGTGGCAATTACAACATCGTAAACAATTATTACAAATACGGACCTTCCACTTCTAAATCTGTCAAGAACAGAGTTTTAAATCCGTTCAAAACTGAGGAAATCCCTTACGGAAAATTCTATGTGGATGGAAACTATGTGGATGGCTATCCGGACGTGACCGCGAACAACTGGCTGGGAGTTACCATGGACAAAGGCAATGAACAGGACAAAGCAACTGCGAAACTCAATACGCTCATTCCTGCAGACAACATTTTGCCGCAAACCGCAAAGGCTGCTTACCAGGATGTGCTGAAGAAAGCCGGGGCAAGCTTCAGGCGTGATACGCTTGATCAGCGGATTGTCCGCAATGTGATTGAGCGCACTGGCGGATTTATAGATGTGCAGGGCGGCTATGCTCATGGAACCGATTACGAGAAAACCCTATCTGCATGGCCAACACTGACCTCGCTGCCTGCCCGGGCAGATACAGATCAGGACGGCATGCCGGATGAGTGGGAAAGATCGCATAAACTTGATCCAAGCAACAAAGCCGATGCTTCCACCTTCAGCCTGAACAAGAACTTTTCGAATATTGAAGTTTACCTCAATAGCCTCGTTCAATAAATATGACCAACTATTCCAAATTAGCGGTTGTTGCATGTGCGCTGCTATGCCTGTCGTTCATAGCTCCGCCGCAAAAACTTAAGGTTTACCTCATTGGCGACTCAACGATGTCTGTTAAGCAGGTAAAATATTATCCCGAAACAGGCTGGGGAATGCCATTTGCAACATTTTTTGACCAGTCGGTTGTCATTGATAACCGGGCTCAAAACGGCCGGAGCACCAAATCGTTCATGGCAGAAAACCGCTGGACTCCGGTAGTTGACAGTTTAAAGGCAGGCGATTACGTGTTCATCCAGTTCGGGCATAATGATGAAGTAAAAACTAAAGCCACTTACACGACAGAGGCTGAGTTCAGGACGAACCTTACAAAATATGTTTCCGATACCCGCAGCAAAAAAGCAATCCCAATATTGATCACGCCTGTGGCTCGCCGCACATTCGATTCATCGGGTAAACTGCTGCCCAGCCATGAGGCTTACTCAGCTATTGTTCAGAGTGTGGCTGCAGAAAACAAAGTTGTTTTAATCGATTTAGACAAGCTGAGCCAGGAACTGCTTCAGAAATGGGGCGCAGAAAAGTCCATCCTTTTGTACAATCATCTTGCTCCCGGCGAACATCCAAATTATCCGGCAGGTAAACAAGACAACACGCACTTCAATGAACTTGGCGCACGCCTGATGGCGCAACTAGTTTTGGCGGAGATAAAAAAGCTTAATCTTCCACTCGCAGACAGAATAGTTAAACCCCAACGATGAAGAACCTGCTGCTGGCTTTACTTTTAGTGTGTAGCCTGAGTTTTGCAGATGCGCAGGAGAACAGGATAGTTGTTTCGGCTGACGGAAAAGGAAATTTCCAGACAGTTCAGGCGGCACTAAATAGTGTTCCAGTCGGGAATTCTGTACCACTTACGATCTTTATCAGGAACGGCATCTACAAGGAAAAGCTGCATCTCGATTCATCGAAAAACTTTGTCACCCTCATCGGCGAAGACAAGTTCAAAACAATTATAACTTTCGACGATCACACAGGCAAAACCGCTCCCGATGGCTCTGTCATCAGCACCTCTAGCTCATACACGTTCCGCATAAGCGCAGATAACTTTTCGGCTAAGAACATCACGTTCAGGAATGACGCCGGTCCAGGCGCCGGGCAAGCTGTGGGCCTGGAAGTAAAGGGCGATAAAGCAATATTTCTGAATTGCCGGATTATTGGAGATCAGGATATTTTGTTCCTGAACAGCCCGACCAGCCGGCAATTTTACAAGAACTGCTATATCGAAGGAACAACAGACTTCATTTTCGGAGCAGCTACTGCATGGTTTGAGCAGTGTCACATCCACAGCAAAAAGGAATCGTATATCACGGCGGCATCTACGCCGCAGTCTAATCGATTTGGTTTTGTGTTTTATGACTGTATGCTCACGGCAGACAGCGGCTTGCACAAAGTTTTTTTAGGCCGACCGTGGCGACCCTATGCAAGTGTTGCGTTTTTGCATTGTTTTCTCGGCAGCCACATCCTGTCCGCAGGCTGGTCTGCCTGGAATAAACTGGATAGTTTTGCTTTATCGCGATACTCGGAATATCAGAACTACGGACCAGGCTCAGCAACTTCGCAGCGGGTTAGCTGGTCGAGGCAAACGACTGATGAAGAAGCATCTTTCATCACTATACAAAAAGTGCTGAACTGGGATCCTACAGATACGTTGCTCCGTTTAGAAAAGATGAAATAATGCGAAGCTTCATAGCCCTTTTGTTAATTTTCAGCACCGCAATTGCGACTCGTGCCCAGCAAGGAGCCTACCCCACTTCTCTCACCGTTGCACTTGATGGTTCGGGCAATTTCGAGACCATCCAGGAAGCTATCAACTCCACCCGAGATCTCGGCATCAGCCGTGTGACGATTCATATCAAAAAAGGAATTTACCACGAGAAAATAATCGTACCATCGTGGAAAACGAATATTTCCCTTATAGGGGATGATAAGGAAAACACAATCATCAGCAATGCCGACTATTCCGGAAAGCTCTTTCCGGGAGGAAAAGATGCAATCGGAAAAGATAAGTTCAGCACCTTCAATTCCTATACTTTGCTTGTTCAAGGAGATGGCTTTACAGCGGAAAACCTAACGATTGAAAACACTGCCGGTCGTTTTGGCCAAGCGGTGGCATTACATGTAGAGGGAGATAAGGCAATCATTCGAAACTGCCGGATTTTAGGCAACCAGGATACCCTTTACACTGCCACATCAAACAGCAGGCAGTATTACGTTGACTGCTACATTGAAGGCACTACCGATTTCATTTTCGGAGAAGCCACTACCGTTTTTCAAAGCTGTACGATCAAAAGCCTCACCCATTCTTACATCACTGCGGCAGCAACATCATCAGCACAAAAATTCGGCTATGTGTTTTTCGACTGTAAGCTGATAGCCGCTCCTGAAGTCAAACAGGTTTATTTAGGCCGTCCGTGGCGCCCGTATGCAAAAACGGTATTTATCCGAACAGAAATGGGAGCTCACATTATCCCGGCGGGTTGGGATCCATGGAACGGCGATGCAATGTTCCCGAACAAAGACAAAACTGCGTTTTATGCAGAATATAAAAGTAGCGGAGCTGGCGCAAATGCAATGCAACGGGCAAGCTGGTCGAAACAATTGAAGAAGAAAGAAGCCAGGAAATACACTTTTGAAAATATTTTCCTGGGCACAAGTGCCTGGAAACCCAATCTACACGAATGAAATTTATTCAGGCAGTTTTCTTTGCGATCTTGCTTATCATCTGCGGCAGAGCCAATGCTCAAATCAATATTTCGAGGGTTTGGGTGAGCGATCAGGGAAATGGCACCTACAAAAACCCAGTGCTTAATGCTGATTACTCCGATCCGGATGCCATACGAGTTGGTGATGATTTCTATCTCATCTCTTCCAGCTTTGAAGATGTGCCGGGGCTTCCAATCCTGCACTCAAAAGATCTTGTTAATTGGCAAATCATCGACCATGCTCTACAACGGCAAATCCCTCTTGATTTCTTTTCGAAGGTGCAGCACGGAATGGGTGTTTGGGCTCCTGCAATCCGGTTTCACAATGGAGAATTTTATATCTATTATCCCGATCCGGATTTTGGAATTTATCTCACCAAGGCTAAAAATCCGGCAGGCCCGTGGAGCGAGCCGGTGCTTGTGGAGGGCGGCTCAGGGCTGATAGACCCTTGTCCGCTGTGGGATGAAGACGGCTCGGCGTACCTGGTACATGCTTACGCAGGAAGCCGTGCGGGAATAAAAAGCTTGGTTGTTGTAAAAAAGATGAACAGCAGCGGCACCAAAGTCCTGGATCAAGGTAAAATTGTGTACGATGGGCATGAACTCGATCCCACAATTGAAGGCCCGAAAATTTATAAGCGAAACGGCTATTACTATATTTTCGCACCTGCCGGCGGAGTTTCGACCGGCTGGCAACTAGTATTGCGCTCTAAAAATATTTATGGTCCGTACGAGCGCAAGGTGGTAATGGATCAGGGAAAAAGCGATGTGAACGGACCGCATCAAGGGGCATGGGTAAACACGCAAACCGGCGAGGACTGGTTTTTGCACTTTCAGGATAAAGGAGCTTATGGCCGAGTGGTGCACCTGCAACCGATGAAGTGGGTAAACAACTGGCCGGTAATCGGCATTGATGCGAATGGCGATGGCAAAGGGGAACCTGTCGCAGTTTACAAAAAACCGAACGTGGGCAAAACCTACCCCACCAACACGCCTGCCGAGAGCGATGAGTTTAATGGAACTCCGCTTGGCTTGCAGTGGCAGTGGATGGCAAATCCGAAAGCAACCTGGTACTTTTTAAATTCAGCCGCAGGTTGCCTCAGATTATATTCGCAGAAAATACCCGATAGTGCGCAAAACTTGTGGGCAGTGCCGAACGTGCTGCAGCAAAAATTTCCTGCCGAGCAATTTACCGCTACTACAAAGCTTACTTTTTCACCCAATACTAAGATCGAAAATGAAAAAACAGGGCTTGCTGTGATGGGGCTGAGTTATGCCAATATTGCTTTGAAAAATAAAAAAGACGGTATTTACATCGTGTACTCGGTGTGTAAAGATGCTGAGCACGGGAGCAAAGAAGACGAGAAAATTATCGCCCAAGCTCAAAATACAACAGTCTATTTGCGTGTATCGGTAAGAGCCGGCGCTAAGTGTACATTCAGCTATAGTTTTGACGGTCTAAACTTTACAGAGGTTGGGGAAAGCTTTCAGGCTGAGCCGGGAAAATGGATCGGAGCGAAAGTTGGCTTATTCTGCACCCGCGAGAGTCAGACAAATGATTCCGGCTACGCAGATTTCGACTGGTTCAGAGTAGAGCCTGTGAGGTAAATTGTAGATTTGCCTCATGACGATAGAAGAAGCACAGCAACTGGTTGATAAGTGGATTACCACCACAGGGGTCCGCTATTTCAACGAACTTACCAATACCGCAATACTGATGGAAGAGGTTGGAGAGGTGGCTCGGATCATGTCACGCAAATACGGTGAGCAATCCTTCAAAGAATCAGATAAGGCTGTCGACTTGGGAGATGAAATGGCTGATGTTCTTTTTGTGCTGATCTGTCTGGCAAATCAAACCGGCATTGATCTTTCGCAGGCTTTGGAAAAGAATCTTGAAAAGAAAAACATCAGGGACAAAGACCGGCACAAAAACAACCAGAAACTCCACTGACATATTCTGCGTTATATTTAAGTAATTTCGCTTAAAACCTTTGGTATGGCAACGATAAAGCTTCGTGTAAATGACAAAATCCTCGACAGAGTGATTTGGCTCCTGCGGCAGTTCAAAAAGGAAGAACTTGAGATCATTGAAGAAGATGGAAGCTTTAACGAGATCAGAAAAGGTCTGCAGGAAGATCTCAAACGGATTGAGAGTGATCAGATACAATACTATTCCATAGAAGAGGCTGATATTTTGCTTGAAAAAAGCATCAAGGAGCATGAAAATTAAGCTTGCTGATTCATTCGTATCTAGATTAAACGGGCAAGTAAACTACATTGCAAAAGATAAGCCCGGAGCAGCAAGAAAGTTTAAGAATGATGTCCTTAGCTTAATTCGGAAGCTACAATCCAATGCACTCCTTCACAGGAAATCTATCTATTTTGAAGACCCAACAATTCGTGAGTTGATCTTCAAGGGCTACAAAATCGTTTATAAAATATCTGATAATAAAGAAACTATAGTTGTATTTGGGCTGATAAAAGAGGAAGAAAAGCTTTAGGCTAATTTCACAAGCCTATCTCCATCCAAAATTGGAATAGCCGTTGTAATATCTACATTCAGGCAAAACGCGATATCCTTTTCAATTCCCAGCTCCTTGAGGCGTTCGCTATGGGAAGTCTTTTTCAAATATTCACCAAGATTATTTTTTCCCGCTTCGAACAAGTCGAAAGCAGCAATCCCTGCGTCGTCTAACTTATAGCCCTCGCCCTGTAGCTGGCTCACCACGGCTCCCGCGAACAGCGTATCTTCCAGATTGAACTTATTTTTCCAGCCCGCACACACCAGGAGAAGATGGCTATCCTGTTCTTTAAGCCAGTTGCAAAGAGCGGTCAAATTGAGAAAAGCCCCGATCACGATCTTTTTGGCTTTGATAGATAGCTGAAGGGCGTGAGTTCCGTTGGTGGTAGTTAGCACGATAGTTTTCCCGTCTACTTTGTCAGCCGTGTAGGAGAATGGCGAATTTCCGAAGTCGAAGCCCGCAACTACAGCCCCATCCCGCTCAGCGGCCAACAAGTAATCTGGAAATGTAGGCCGGTAAGCGGCGCACTCCTCAACATGAGAGACTGGAATAATACCCGCAGCTCCATTCTCAATGCCATAGCAAATGGACGATGTTGCCCGGAAAATATCAATAATTACAACAATGCTGTTTTCAACATCATACAGCGGCAACAGTGCCGGTGTAAGGCAAACCTCGAGGTTCTTGTTTGTCATGCGTGGACGTGGGATGATGGCACAGAACTATTTGAAGGGCGGTTTTACAACCTTTGCCTTAACTTTATTATCGCGGATTTTGATGAAAACCTCTGTGCCTTCTTTGGCAAAATCCGTTTTCACATATCCCATTCCAATGGCCTTTTGCAGTGATGGCGATTGCGTGCCGGACGTGACTTTTCCGATCACATTCTCATCAGCGTCGGTAATCTCATAATCGTGACGGGGAATGCCACGGTCAATCATTTCAAAACCCACAAGCTTGCGCTCCACACCTTTCTGTTTCTGGTCCTGCAAACTATCAGAGTTCACAAACTCTTTGGTGAACTTCGTCACCCAGCCCAATCCCGCCTCTAACGGCGACGTAGTATCATCTATGTCGTTCCCGTAAAGGCAAAAACCCATTTCCAGCCGAAGTGTATCCCGAGCTCCGAGCCCGATAGGTTTTATCCCGTAAGGCTCTCCCGCTTTGAAAATTTCTTTCCAAATATGTTCTGCGTTGGCGTTGTCAAAATAAAGCTCAAAGCCACCAGCTCCGGTGTATCCAGTTGCTGAGATAAGCACATTGTCTATTCCGGCAAATGTTCCTTTTTTAAACGTGTAATATTCCATTCCCGAAAGTTCGACATCAGTCAGGCTTTGCAGCGCATCAACAGCTTTTGGACCTTGCACAGCGAGAAGAGATGTGCGATCGGAGATATCTTTCATCTCTACACCAAAATCATTGTACTTCGATATCCAGTTCCAATCTTTCTCGATGTTTGACGCATTCACCACCAGCATGTAAGTTTTCTCGTCAATGCGATAAACCAGCAGATCGTCAACTATGCCCCCCTGCTCATTTGGCAGGCAAGAGTATTGAACTTTCCCGTCAAACAGCTTCGATGCATCATTCGATGTTACTTTCTGGATCAGGTCAAGAGCATGTTCGCCTTTCAGGATAAACTCGCCCATGTGGCTCACATCAAAAACTCCCACTGCCTTGCGCACAGTCTCGTGTTCAGCATTTATACCGGAATATTGTACAGGCATATTGTACCCGGCAAAAGGAACCATCTTTGCACCCAAAGCAACGTGAACATTCGTTAAAGCAGTATTCTTCATGATATGAAAATATTCGCGAAATTAAGAAAAAAAGGCAGCTTAGCCCGAGGTTAATTCCCTGTAAAAGTTGAGCAAACTGGCGCTTGCCGGAACTACATTATGTTCCTTTTCGACAAGCTTGCGAGCATTTTCACCAATTTCTTCGCAGAACTTACAATCGGTAGAACAGCGCAATATGTTTTTGTAAAACTCGTCGGGCGTATCGGCTATCAGGATATTTTTACCGTGTTGGTAATTGATGCCTTCTGCGCCTAGCGAGGTAGAGATAATGCACTTCCTCATCGCCATTCCCTCAATAATTTTAACCCGCATCCCGCTGCCGGAACGTAGAGGCACAATCATGATGGATTTAGAGCCGATAAATTCTTTGCCATCTTCGAGTTCATCATGGATGATGAGATGATCATCTTCCCGGGCATAAAATTCGTCGGGCATGTTTCGCCCGGCAAGGTGAAGCTTTATGCCGGAATTGAGCGCACGCAAATCGTTCCAGACGTTATCCAGAAACCATTCAAGGCCTTCAACCGCAGGCTGGAAATCCATCGAGCCAATATGGAATAAGCTGGGATACTCTACGTGCGGAATTTCTATGTTGTACAAATCAATGTTCAACACCACAGGGAAGTTCTCCAGCCTAACCTTACAGCCAAGCGCATGCATTTTGCTGCGGTCAGATTCGCTAATGGTCAGCACGGCATCCGGTTTGTTCAGGTTCTCGAGTTCAAACCGCAACATCTTCCTTGATAGTATCCGCTTATAAATATCTGTAAAGAATGTTCCCTGAATGCTTGCCGCATTTACCTGGTGTTCGATGGCATGCGCCCGATATACGATCTTAGCATTGCTATTTTGCCGCACTACGTTTAAATACGCCATCACAAACAAACCCTCAAGCTGAATAATATCAAACTCATTGTGGTGCAGGAAATTTCGCAGTTTAGCAACTGATGCCGATTTATAGAAACGCATTATCTGCCCCGAACGGCGGGTTAAGAGGTTGCTTACGGCTCCAAAAACGCTTTGCGAATTATCTATGTATGATGTTTGAAAATTCACACGGCTCATAAGCGGATCGCGAATATGCCGTACATCCACAAAATGGCTTTGCGGATTAAGGCTAAAGACCGATACCTCTGCCCCTTGCCCAAGCAATCCCTCGATAGTGTTGTATATCACTATTGAATACCCGCTGTCTGGTGGGAATGGAACGCGGGTGGTGAGCAACAGGACTTTCATTGTTCAGGATGGCCTTTTTCCAAAAATAGCATCCTGAAAGCGGCTCTCAAAGCTCAGCTTCAAATAATATGTCGAGCTCGGGATTTGTAACCCGAAAGGTTTTTCGATGGAAAGGTGAAAACCCATGCTTGATAACGGCTTCGCGGTGGCGGATGGTTGGGTATCCTTTGTTGCTATGCCAGTCGTACTCGGGATGGTGAGGAGCGATAGACTTCATGTAATCATCCCGGTAGGTTTTCGCTAAAACTGAAGCCGCAGCGATAGAGAAATATTTTCCATCACCCTTTATGATGCATGAATGTGGAACCTCATTATATTTTTTGAAGCGATTTCCATCCACGAGGATGTAGCCGGGCTGAATGTGAAGTTTTTCCAATGCCCGGTGCATGGCCAGAAAGGATGCGTTGAGAATGTTGATATCATCAATTTCATCATGATCTGCGTAGGCAACTGCATAGGCAATTGCTTTTTTTTCGATCATAGGGCGCAATTCGTAGCGCTCTTCTTCCAGAAGCTGTTTGGAGTCGTTCAGAAGTTTATGCCGGAAGTTTTTAGGGAGGATCACAGCGGCGGCGAACACCGGCCCGGCGAGGCAGCCACGGCCCGCTTCATCGCAGCCTGCTTCCATATGCTCGTTTTGATGATAAGCGAGCAACTTGCTTTTTTTCTCCTGATTCTCGTTCCCTTTCACTCTACAAAAATATCAATACGACTTTATAACAAAACAGAATGTTAGGAAATTTTTATCGTCAGCATGGTAACATCATCCGAGTTCATTTTCACCCTGTGAGATGCCTGGATACTGCTCAAAATTGTCCGATTTATATCCTGAACAGAAAGATGCTTATTAATTAAAAGGTGGTGTACCAGTTCTTCTTCCGCAATAAAGACGCTTTCATCGGGACTTTCAATCAGGCCGTCTGTATAGTTGAAAATCAAACTGTCAGGCTCCAGATGCACCGAACCCATGTTTATGAATGGCAATTCGTCAAAAGCACCAATCATTGTGGTGCCTTGTTTTAGAAAGATCGCCTTGTTCTGCATGATGAGGATAGGAGGATTGTGCCCGGCGTTAACGTATTGCATTTGGCGGGTCTGCTCATTATAGCGTCCTAAAAAGAAGGTAATGAAGCGTTCGCCATTAGTATTGCGAATAACGATCTGGTTCATTTTTTCAATTACTTTCATCAGATCATCCTCTACAGAAACCCAGGCACGAAGGCTGGCTTGCAGGTTGGCCATCAGCAGCGCCGCGGAGATTCCCTTGCCAGATACATCTGCTATGCACCACAAGAATTCATGTTCGCTTAAACGGATGAAATCGAAATAATCGCCGCTGATATTCTGATTTGGCAGATACATTGAGCTCATCTGCAACTTGCTGTTGTTAGGCAAACGTGCCGGCACTAGCATATTTTGCACTTCGCTGGCAAGCTCCATATCACGCACCAGGCGCTCTCGTTGTATTCGTTCTTTAAAAAGCTTTTTATTCTCAAGCGCAACCACAATCACGTTGATAAGCGTTTGCATGAAGTTGAGGTCGTTGCTGAGGAGTTCAGGTTTGGTGTCAAAATCCCCAATCAGCACAAAAGCCAGCATATTGTTTTTATGCAGTACAGGTACAAAGTGCGAATACTGATTTACCAGATTATCTTTATGAGCACTCAGGTGATCAATGTTCTTGATTTGCTGAACAACCTGGCAGATCTGCTGTAAGCTTTTGGTGTTTTCAACCTCGCCGCCGTATTTAGAGGCGAGATAAAAGTGCTCCCGTTCACGAACCAGCAGGCGCATCTTTCCGATTTTGAGGTGGACTTTTAAAATCACCTCGAGCATTTCAAAAAGCACGGAGGCAGAACTGTTCCTGTTAATAGCCTGCGTAACTTCAAGCAAAGAATTTAATTCGGCCTGTCGTTTAAGCAACAGCGGTATTAATTCATTCTCTTCTGCCGATCCCGAAAGGCTACTAAATAGTGTCAAAAGTGTGCTATAATGATGCTAATTTAATGGAATTATTTATCAGACGTTGGTATTTTGAGATTTAACATCGAACGCATCCCGCAATCCAACAGCCACCAGGTTGAAGGCATACACCATCAGCATGATGGCAAGTCCCGGTAAAATGGCCAGATACGCCGCATCCATAATGATGTATCCGTAATGTTCTTTGATCATGCCGCCCCAGGTTGGAACAGGCGGCTGTGCGCCGAAGCCGAGAAAGCTAAGCCCTGCCTCTAAAAGTATTGCAGACGCAAAGTTTGAAGAAGCGGCAACCAGAATTGGTCCTGCAATGTTAGGCAGGATATGGCGGCCAATAATCCGCAGATCCTTAAACCCCATTGCACGGGCGGCTTCTATAAACTCCATGCTTTTCAAAGCCATCACCTGTCCCCGCACCAGCCTGGCTACATCTACCCACATGGACAAACCGACTGCGATAAATATTTGCCAAAAGCCTTTTCCCAGGGCGAAAGAGATTGCAATGACCAGCAGCAAAGCAGGCAGCGACCACACCACATTCATCAGCCAGCTTATTGCAGCGTCTGTTTTCCCACCATAAAATCCGGCAATCGCTCCCAGAAAAACACCGATTGTGAGCGAAATAAGCACAGCCATAATCCCTACAGAAAGGGATACACGTATCCCCAGAATTAACCTGCTAAGCATATCTCGCCCGTAGATATCCGTACCGAATATAAAAGTGTGTTTACCGATATTGTGATTGGAAACATATTTGTAAAGTTCGCTTCGGCTGAGATTTTTGAGATACGGGAATTTCGGCCCCAGCACATTGCTCATTGCGTAGGATGTTTCTTCGCTAATTTCATTATTACCGATGTATTCGCGGACAATTACAGAGTCGCCTTTAAACCTGTAACTATCAATGGGAATTTGCCTTGTGAGCGCCGGCTGACCGTACATCATCTTTTCAAAAACATTCACAGTATCTACATGCTCCGGCTTATTGATGTAAAGAAACTGGAATTTTGAACCGGGCTTTTTTGTGCTAAGCTGCAAAAGCATGGCGTTTGCCTGGGGTGTATCGTCGGGCATGATCAGGTAGCCAAGCAAACCTGCGAGTGCCGCAAGAATGATGAAAATGAGGCCAGCAAGAGCAAGCTTATTCCGCCGGAACTTTATCCAGGTGCCACGTGCTTGGGTTTGTTGCATGTGGCAATAAATTTATAAAATCTTTGTACCGATTAGTTAACCAATCGTCCTTTCCAGATATATTTTCCGGAATTGCCCGCTATTCCGATGTAAATAAAATAAAAAATGTGCCCTATGGTGAGCAATGGCAGGAAAAGGAGAAGTCGGCTGCGCCGGAAGAATGAGGTTACCGGAATCATGAACACGAGCTCTACAAAGAACTTTAGCAGAATAGTTGCGCCTCCAAGCAGAAATAGCCTATCGTAAAAAAATCCGGACAGGAAACTTAAAAGAATAGAGAGATTGAACAGCCAAATTGAAACACCAATTACAACCATCCACTTGTTTTTGTAACGTGTGCTTTTAGATGCCCATCGCTTGCGCTGCCTGACAAATTCTTTTAGATTCGGCTTAGCGTGGGTATAAACAACGGCCTCTTTCGCCTTGCAAAAGCCAATGGAGTTTGGGTATTTAGCAGCAACTTTATGCAAAAACAACTCGTCATCGCCCGAGGCTAAATCATCAATGCCCGCAAAACCTTTCAGTTCATCAAAAACATCCTTGCGATAGGCGAGATTAGCGCCATTACACGTGGAGGGCATTTTGTTCCCGATAGTTGAGGCACCCAAACCAATCAGGAACTGAAACTCCAAGGTCTGCAGCTCTTCAAAGAAGGTCTTTTCCTGGTAAAAAGACACGGGCGAAGAAATAAGATTATAACCTTTTTCTTCGTACATCGATACGATTGTGCTAAGCCATTGCTTTCCCATGCGGCAGTCGGCGTCGGTGGCAACAATCAACTCACCTCCAGCTATTTTGATCGCCTCTGTAAGTGCTTTCTTTTTGTATGAATTTAGCGGATTGGCTTCGTTTAGCCTGATCAGCCTGACACCCTGTTCAGCGTATGCAGAAATTACATTAGCGGTTTCGTCTGTTGAATGATCATCGACTACAATAATCTCAACAAGGTGCTTCGGGTAATCCTGCGCAAGAATATCGCTGATTGTAAAACCAATTTTCTCAGCCTCATCCCGAGCCGCCATCACAACACTTATCCGGGTTTGGGGTTCTGTCATTTTCCTTTCGTAAACGGGAATATTCATCCAGCCCCGACTGAAAAACAAGAGCAAACCCGCGTAGAATAAGGCGAGAAGAGATATGAAGATGCTAATTGCGGTTAGTGCCAAAGAAGTTCAATTTAAATACGAAAGGTGCTCCGATGATGGCCGGGATGATCAGGTTTATGAGCCAGATGCACGTGGTTGCTGCAATAATTGCTACATGCTGATCGGTGATGTAGCCAAAGAAATAAGTTGCTGTCATGCCACGCACACCCACGTCGAGCAGGTCGAGAGAAGGCAATGCCGACTGGATGAACAACAAAATTAAAACCATCATTATGATTTCGAAAATAGCGAGATCGGGCAGTAGCAGGTGGATAATTAAACAATACTGGGTTGTAAAAACTGCAAACCTGGCTAAAGAAAAAGAGAATATCTTCACTAAATCGTTTTTTCGGTAGCGGGCAATAATTGAAAAAAACTTTCTGAACCGCTTTAGAAAAGCGATAGAATTTAACAGAGAAAGCATCCAACGTATGTTGAAAAAAAATAGCAGGAAAAACGTGCAAAACCCTACTACTAAAAACGCTATTGCGTAATGAAGCGAAATATTTAGCGGCACAAAAGCTCCCACAAACCAAAGCAAAGCCCAGGCACCGAGCACGTTCGTAACCGTCATCTGTCCGATTGCTCCAACCGCCATCGCTATTATACCCTGCACTCGTTTTCGTGGTGCTAAAAAGAATACTCTCCCGCCATATTCTCCTATGCGGTTAGGCGTAAAAATAGCCCAGGTCAGTCCGCAAAACACAGACTCCACCGCTCTCCCAAGCTTCAGCTCCTCAATGTTCCGCATCAAAAACATCCACTTTAATGCTTCCAGAAACCAGTTCAGCAGCATCAGGAAAAACACCACAAATAATACCTCGTAAACTTCGGTAGCGGGAAGCTGATTAATCAGCTGCTTAAAATCAGCTATTTTCTGGTTATCATCTAGCTTATGAAAAATGAATGCAAACGCCAGTATGAGGATGGCTATTTTAACTGAAATACTAATCGCTTTTTTAGTGCGTGGGCTCAACAGAGAGGATTTGTTCTGCAATGTTAGGCAAAAACATCAATGCAGAGGCAATGTTTGGGCGGATTAGCTCAGGAGACAAAAGAGTTCAGCGTATTCAGGTTCCCCAGAGCGTCGCCCATAGTGTTGTTAAAATAGGCGTAAACAGTCTTTCCCTCCGCCAGCCATTCCTTCACATACTCGGCGTACTCATACAAATAACCTTCTTCGTAGCTTCCGCGATATCCGCCGTTTGGCCCGTGGAAACGCAGGTACACGAAATCCGCTTCCTGTTCTTTGAGCGGGGCGGCAGACGCCGGCATATCGTGCAGCACAGCAGCGGCACCAAACTCCTCCAATAAATCATAAGTTTCGGGTTCATACCAGGATCTATTCCTGAACTCCACAGCGGTTTTCCATTCTGAATCGGGGTCCGCGTGCCGGATTCCGGTTAGCAGCACCTCAAGCTGATGAGCAGCCGCAATGGTGGTGCTGGGGGGCATCTGGATCAGCAAACAACCTTTCTTTTCTCCCGCGTTAGCGATAGTTTCCATAAACCGGTCAACATCTTCTGGTGCAAATGCGAGTTCTTTGTTATGCGTAACCTGCTTCCAAAGCTTGTAAGTAAACCTGAAATCATCCGGCACTTCAGCCGACCACTTTGCAACTGTTTTCAGCATCGGAAGCCTGTAAAATGAGCTGTTTATTTCTACGCTGTTATTGAGAGAGCCATAAAATGCAAGTCGGCTTTTGTCCTGAAACTCGGGCGGGCAACATTGTTTATTTGGAAACGGGATCACAACGTTGCTTGTTCCAGAATAGAAGTTTGGCATTTTCTGCTCCATGTAAATTAAACAGCAGGATGCGGGTGATGTTTGTGGAATAGCTTGCGATGATCTGCACCCTTTGCCCTTTTTCTTTCTTCCTTCTTCCTAACTTAGCTGCGGATGCTAACAGACAAATCGAACGAGCGGATTATTTTGGGAATTGACCCGGGCACAGCCATAATGGGCTACGGACTGGTGAAGGAGGTGAAAAGCAAGCTTGAACTGATCAGCCTTGGTGTAGTAAAGCTTGATCACTTAGATGATCACCCCCTAAAGCTGCAGCGGATATTTGAAAAAACGGTGGCTTTGATCGATCAGTACAATCCGGATTGTCTGGCCATTGAAGCACCATTCTATGGCAAGAATATCCAGGTGATGTTGAAGCTCGGGAGAGCTCAGGGCGTAGCAATGGCGGCGGCGCTTTCGCGGAACATGCCGATCTTTGAATACGCTCCTCGGAAAATCAAGCAATCTATTACTGGCAACGGAAACGCAGGCAAAGAGCAGGTAGCTGCAATGCTGCAAAACCTCATGAAATTTAACGAAACTCCGGAATTTCTGGATGCAACCGATGGCTTGGCGGTGGCGGTGTGCCATTCTTTTCAACGGATCAGCACGAGCGGAAAAAAGAGCTATTCAGGTTGGGAGGCTTTCGCGAAGGATAATGTGAAGAGGGTGGTAAAATAACTAAGGCAGCTCTTGCCTGATCTTCCTTGCCGTTTCCGCCAACTCTTCCTGCGAAGGATTCAATTTCTTCCTACTGAAATTAATATCATCCATCTGGTTCAAAGGCACCAAATGCACATGCGCATGCGGCACTTCCAGCCCAATAACCGCCACTCCTACCCGCTTGCACGGAATTACTTTCTTCACAGCCCCGGCAACGATCTTGGCGAAAAGCATCAGCCCGGCGTAGGCCTCGTCCTCGATATCAAAAATATAGTCCTGTTCCTTTTTCGGAATCACCAGCACATGGCCTTCAACAAGCGGGTTGATGTCGAGGAAAGCAAGGTAATCAGCAGTTTCAGCAACTTTGTGGGCGGGGATTTCGCCAGAGATTATTTTTGAAAAGATAGTCATATTAGTATCGTTTGGTCACCCGTTCGCCGGATGGCGGAGAAGGGTTTGTTAATCAGATATATTTCGCCAGGCTCAGCATGACGTACGAGAGCCTCAGCATGACTAGACTACTACCTGGAAATCTCTAAAACTTCAAACTCCATTTTTCCGGCAGGAACCTCTATCTCAGCTTTCTCGCCCACAGATTTTCCAAGCAAACCTTTCGCAATCGGCGACTTCACCGAAATTTTACCCGATTTTAAATCTGCCTCGCTTTCAGAAACCAATTGGTAGGTCATGGTTGCGCCATTCTTCACGTTCTTGATCTTTACTATAGAAAGAGCCAGGACTTTAGAGTTGTCCAGCTTTGATTCATCGATGATGCGGGCATTCGCAAGTGTGTCCTTGAGCTTTGCAATCTTGGTTTCATGATGGCCCTGCGCTTCTTTTGCAGCATCGTACTCCGCGTTTTCAGAAAGGTCGCCCTTATCCCTTGCCTCAGCAATCGCCTTGGCTATATTTGCCCTGCCTTCGGTTGTCAGGTAATGTAATTCTTCTTTTAATTTATCTAATCCTTCTTTGGTATAATAGGTGATCTCTGCCATATCTCTAGTCTTTCAAACGCCATAAAAAACAAACAAGACTACATAGGAATGGGCCTACATAGTCTTGCTGTGGTGTACACGAAGGTAGTATTTTAGGTTTCAGATTTGCAAATTTTTTAATTTTTCAGCCAGCACTTCGCTGATTTTCCGGTAGGATTCAAAGGTCCATCCCGCCACGTGCGGGCTCAGCAAAACCTTTCCGTTTTCAATCAGATAGTTAAACCAGGTTTGCTCTTTGAGCGATGGGAATTTCTCTACCTCAAGCACATCGAGCCCTGCGCCGAGGATTTTCCCTTGCTTGATGCCGTTCAGCACAGCTTGTGTATTTACGATCTCCCCGCGGGCTGTGTTCAGGAAGAAAATGGGCTTTTTGAAGTGGAAGAAATACTCATCATTTACCATTTGGCGTGTCTCGGCTGTGAGCGGGATATGCAGGCTGAGGACATCGGCATGTTTAACAATTTCTTCCATGCTTGACTCCTTCGCATTTTCATCGCTGAAGCCTGTGTGATATTTATCGTACGCAAGTACATTTGCTTCGAAGCCTTTCAACTTTCTGGCGACGCTCCTACCCGTATGACCGTAGCCGATAATTCCCACCGTTTTACCTTTCAGTTCAAAACCGCGGTTGCCTTCCCGGTTCCAAATACCATCACGAATTTCCAGATCGCTTTTGCGGAGGTTATTCATGAGCGATAAAAGCATCGCGATAGTATGTTCTCCCACAGCATCGCGGTTGCCTTCTGAGGCAGTTATGCACGCAACGCCCCTCTCAGCTGCCAGTTTAACGTCTATATTATCCATCCCGGCACCGGCACGGGCAATGAACTTTAAGTTTGCAGACCTACGGATCAACTCTTCACCCACAAAGAACTTAGTGCGGACTGCGAGCCCGGTATATTCACCAATTATTCCAAGAACTTGCGGGTAAGATATTTCAGGACGGTCATCCACAACAAAGCCTAACTTTTCAGCCTCTAGCTTGAAAGCAGGATGAAGATCATCAACTATCAGTATTTTTTTATCCGCCATTCTTTAGGTAAATTTGGATTGTTTCAAATATAGATAACCGCCCATGGAAAAGGTTGTAAATATTATCCATCAATCTGATCAGGATTTAGCGGACATGCTTTTCTGGCTCGGCAAAACTCCGGCCGAGCGGCTTGCTGAAGTTACCCGGCTTCGGGTAAATTATTACACCTGGCGTGATAAGGTTTATCCCAAATCCATTGAAAAAGTCGTTTTCAAACGCCCTTTATGATCTTTGAAAAAGACTTCATTGAGTTTATTGAACTCCTGAATCTTCACGCTGTTGAATATCTTATTGTCGGAGCTCACGCTTTATCCTTTCATGGTCGTCCTCGTCATACAGGCGATTTAGATATCTGGATCAAACCCAGCCTGGAGAATGCAGAGAAAATGATGGTGGTTTTGAGAGATTTTGGTTTTGGTTCTTTAAACCTCGTAAAAGAAGACTTTCTAAGAGACAACTATGTTACTCAGTTAGGTTATCCTCCTTTGCGGATTGACATCTTGAATGCTATCTCGGGCGTTTCGTTCAATGAGGCATTTAGTAATTGCTTAACCGCTGATGTGGATGAGCTGAGGGTAAATTACATCGGTTTGGACGATCTGATCAAGAACAAGATCTCTACAGGACGAAAAATTGATTTAGCTGACGTAGAAAGCCTTGAAAAACTCAAAAAGAAAAAGGATTAACGGGTTCTCTCAATAACATTCGTCAACCTCACAAAATCCTCCACAGTAAGCCTTTCAGCCCGCAAGTCCAGCATCGGCTCTGCCACCATAGCTTCTTTATTTATCAATGACGATAATGCATTCCGTAATGTTTTTCTACGTTGATTAAAGCCCGCTTTTACCACTTGCCAGAATAATTTTTCATCGCAGTCCAATTTCTCGGTTTCATTTCGCGTCAGCCTGATTACCGCTGAGAGCACCTTTGGCGGGGGATTAAAAACTCCTGCCTTAACAGTAAACAGGTATTCCACCTTATAATATGCCTGCAAAAAGACACTCAGAATACCATATTCCTTACTGCCAGCTTTCGTGGTGCAGCGCTCTGCCACCTCCTTCTGGAACATCCCGACAACCTCAACAACTTTATCCCGATTTTCAAGAACCTTGAATAAGATCTGAGATGAAATATTGTATGGAAAGTTGCCAATGATGCCCAGCTTAGCTGGAAAAACATCCTTGAAATTTAGCGCAAGAAAGTCGCCGTTAATCAATCTGTCGCCGACTTCAGGATATTTCTTCTTGAGGAATTGGAA
This sequence comes from Sphingobacteriaceae bacterium, assembly GCA_029266635.1. Lineage (GTDB taxonomy): Bacteria > Bacteroidota > Bacteroidia > Sphingobacteriales > Sphingobacteriaceae > JAQSWM01. The sequence goes on from JAQSWM010000006.1 coordinate 121,578, forward strand.
CGACTCAGTATCAATATCGATCATGAAAACTTCCAGCCCTTTTTTCTGCAAAAGGAAGTCGGAAAGAATTCCCATACCCGGGCCCACTTCAAGCACCTGACTGTATTTATCAGTTTGCTGTAAGCTGTTTACCGTTTTTTCGGCGATATTTTTATCCGTCAGGAAGTGCTGCCCCAGATGTTTTTTTGCCCGTACTAAGCTCATGGCGTAAAGGTATATGGTAAAGTTGAAAGCAGAAAGCTGAAAGAGGCGGACGCCAGCGCCTTAGCTCACAAATGAAATTTTACTTATTTTGCAAGCCTCACTTATCGGGCAGGTACATTATGAGCGAAAAATTAAAGATCGGGATTTCAATTGGCGATGTAAACGGAATCGGGCTGGAGGTAATCATAAAGGCTTTGTCTGATAGTCGCTTGCTTGAATATTGCACCCCGATTGTGTACGGGCACACCAAAGTTGCGTCCTTCCATCGCAAGAGCCTGAACATGCACGACTTTAATTTCAATGTGATCAATCACCCATCACAGGCTCATCATAAACGCCCAAATATGATCAACTGCTGGGAAGAAGATGTGAAGATTGAGCTGGGGCAAACAACGGAGATCGGTGGAAAATACGCTTTTATCTCACTTGAAAGGGCCGTCAACGATTTGATTGCCGGAGATACCGATGCGCTGGTTACCGCTCCCATCAACAAACATAACATCCAAAGCGAAAACTTCAGCTTTCCGGGACACACCGAATACATCCAGGCGAAGACCAACTCAGCAGATTCTCTGATGTTTTTGATAAGCGATGAGCTGAAGGTTGGCGTAGTAACCGGGCATATTCCGGTCCATCAAGTGCCGCAAACCATCACCAAAGAAGCGATCATCTCCAAACTGGTTTTGATGAATAAAAGCCTGAAAACAGACTTCTGGATTCAGAAACCTAAAATCGCTGTATTAGGGCTAAACCCGCACTCCGGCGACAATGGGCTTATCGGCAACGAAGAATTAGAAACAATCATTCCCGCAGTCCACGAAGCCAACGAGCATCACGGCACCTTCGCTTTCGGTCCGTATGCTGCCGATGGTTTTTTCGCAACCGATTCTTACCAGCAATTTGACGCAGTACTCGCCATGTACCATGACCAGGGCTTAATTCCTTTCAAGCACATCGCATTCCACAATGGAGTAAACTATACGGCTGGGCTTCCGGTTGTGCGCACTTCGCCCGACCACGGCACGGGCTACGACATTGCCGGGCAAAATCTCGCATCCGAGACATCTTTCAGAGAAGCCATTTTTGCAGCAATAAATATTGTCGAGCGGAGGCGGGAAACATCAGAGCTAACGTCGAACCCTTTAAAAATCAGCAAGTTTTCGAGAGATAGAGACTAATCCGTGGTAAAATATTGCTAAGCTTGGCGCTTACAACAATACCCGTACATTGGATTACCTAATCCAATTTTGTGAAGCTCACTGGAGGGTGTGAAATGTTCCACCCTTTTCAAAAAAACTTTTCCCACATCCCAAATTAACCTTATCTTTGCAGGCTTAATTGTCGTGCTTTGAAATCGTTACAGCAATATCGTATCCCGTTTGTTGGGTTAAAACCCGGTAAACATCAGTTTGATTTTGAGATCGATGAGCGGTTTTTTAACGAGTTTGAATACTCGCTCGTTAAAACCGGCAAGCTTCAGGTTAAACTTGAACTCGATAAGCAGGAGACCATGCTGATACTTGATTTCGATATCAGGGGTGACATTTTTCTAAATTGCGATGTTTGCCTTGCTGACTTTCCTTCTCCAATAGAAGTAGTAGAACGGCAGATTGCAAAGTTTGGCGACGAAGACATTGAAGAGGATACGGAGGAGATAATCGTATTAGCCCGAAACGAACATGAAATTGATGTTTCGGTTTTAATTTACGAATACATCAACCTGGCGGTTCCTTTTATAAACCGTTGCGAAGACGAAGGAAATACACAGTGGTGCGATAAAGCAATGATAGCCAAGCTTGAAGAGCTCTCATCGCCAAAAGAAGAAGAAACGAATGATGTTGACCCGCGTTGGGAGGCATTAAAGAAGATAAATAAACAATAAAAACGGAAAGAAATGGCACATCCAAAACGGAAAATATCCAAATCAAGAAGAGATAAGAGACGTACTCATTACAAAGCAGAAGCTCCTGGTTTGACAACTTGCCAAACTACAGGCGCAATCCATTTACCACACCGTGCATACAATGTTGACGGCAACTTGTACTACAACGGAAAAGTCCTTATTGAAAATACACAGATAGCCTAAGCTAATTTTCTTAAATGAAGATAGGCTTAGATATAATGGGCGGAGATTATGCTCCCAAAGCAACAGTTTTGGGAGCAATTGCAGCCTACCAATCTTTGGCGCCCGGACAAGAAATTGTCCTGATAGGCGATAAAGAAAAAGCCCTTCCCTTTTTTCAAGATCCGGGATTTAATCCCGATCTGTTCAAATTCATCCATACTACAGAAAGTATCGGCATGGGCGAACACGGCACAAAAGCCGTTGTTCAAAAGCCAAATTCCAGTATCAGTATTGGTTTTAAAATGCTAAAAGATGCAGAGCTTGACTCTTTTGCATCGGCAGGCAACACAGGCGCAATGCTTGTGGGAGCCATGTTTAGCGTTAAAACCGTTCCCGGAGTTATCCGCCCCGCAATTGCTACTAATGTCCCCAAGATCAAAAGTGGCTTTGGCATTATGCTGGACGTGGGCGCAAACGCCGATTGTAAACCTGATGTGTTATTGCAATTCGGAGTTTTAGGCAGCCTTTACGCCGAGCATATCTATGGTATGCAAAAGCCTAAAGTTGGCTTGATGAATATTGGCGAAGAAGAGGAAAAAGGCAACATGCTTACCCAATCTACATATCCGTTGATGAAGGACACCTCGCTCTTCAATTTTATCGGAAACATTGAAGGCCGCGACCTGTTCAACGATAAAGCCGATGTAATTGTATGCGATGGCTTTACAGGAAATGTAGTGTTGAAATTAGCCGAAACTTTCTACATACTCACACTTAAAAAAGGATTCAAAGACGAGTTTTTTGACCGGTTCAATTATGAACAATATGGTGGCAGTCCAATTCTTGGCGTTAATGCACCGGTTATTATCGGCCATGGTATTTCCAGCCCCGAAGCCATCAAAAACATGCTCCTTTTATCCCGAACAATGATCGAAGCAAAGCTGATCGACAAGATCAAGTCTGCGTTTAGATAATTATCAGCAACAGAATGCAAAAAGTACACGCTGCAATTACAGCTGTTAACGGTTACGCACCTGAATATATCCTTACCAACCATGAACTCGAAACCATGGTTGATACCAACGATGAGTGGATTACCTCACGCACCGGCATTAAGGAACGCAGGATACAAAAAGGCGAAGGCTTGGGTACATCAGATATGGCCGTCCACGCCGTAAATGGCTTGTTAACCAAACGAGGCATCACCGCCGAAGAAATAGATCTTATCATTTTCTGCACCATCACTCCCGATATGCCTTTTCCGGCAACAGCCAATGTACTTGCCGACAAAATAGGTGCTAAAAACGCCTGGGGATTTGACCTGGAAGCTGCCTGCTCTGGTTTTATTTTTGGATTAACAACTGGCGCACAGTTTATTGAGACCGGTAAACATAAAAAGGTTTTGGTTGTGGGCGGCGATAAAATGTCGTCAATCATTAACTACGAAGATCGAACTACCTGTATTATTTTTGGCGATGGCTGCGGCGCAGTCCTCCTTGAGCCGAACACAGAAGGTTTAGGCGTGATAGATTCCATCTTGAGAAGCGATGGCTCGGGCCGGGACCTGCTAAATCAAAAAGCCGGCGGCTCGTTGAAGCCCGCTTCGCACGAAACCGTAGATGCAAAAGAACATTATGCCTATCAGGAAGGCCAGCAAGTTTTCAAGTTTGCCGTAACTAACATGGCTGATGTTGCTGCTGAAATTATGGAGCGCAATAACCTAACTGCGGAGGAGGTGGATTGGCTTGTTCCGCATCAGGCAAATAAACGAATAATAGACGCCACAGCTAACCGTTGCGGAGTAACATCCGATAAGGTGATGATCAATATAGATCGCTACGGAAATACAACTAATGGAACCGTTCCGCTTTGCTTATGGGAATGGGAGAAGAGGTTAAAGAAAGGCGACGACCTAATCCTTGCTGCTTTTGGCGGCGGTTTTACCTGGGGATCTGTGTACCTGAAGTGGGCGTATTAAAATAACATCAATCGTAATTTTAAAAACCTTGCTGTTTTTGAAATTATATTTTTGACTTTTGTCCGAAGTGCTCCTTCGGGATTGGATTAAATAAATACCAACAAAATGGATATTAAGCAAATTCAGGAACTCATCAAATTCGTTTATAAATCTGGCGTAAACGAAGTTTCTATTGAGCAGGAAAACTTTAAAATTACTATAAAAACTAATCAGGCACCTAATTAAGGCAGTGCTTCAATACCACAGGCGGCACAACAAGCTCCTTTAGCAACAGCCGCTGCGCCACAACCAGAAACTAAAGCCCCATCACCGGCTCCTTCTGCCACTTCCGGAGACGATAACTCAAATTATATCACAGTTAAGTCGCCAATGATCGGCACCTTCTACCGCTCATCAAGCCCTGATAAAGCATCATTTGTAAATGTTGGTGATGAAATAAAAGAGGGGCAGGTAATCTGCATCGTGGAAGCTATGAAGCTGTTTAACGAGATAGAGTCTGAAGTTTCAGGCCGGGTTGTTAAAATCCTGGTAGATAACTCAAGCCCGGTTGAATACGATCAACCTCTGTTCCTGGTAGAACCAATATAAGTGTTTTGACGTGCGAATGAGCTGATGTGCGTTATGCACGTTTTGCCGTCTGCACTCTCGCACATTAACAATTCGGACTTAACAGCATGTTTAAAAAAATACTAATTGCTAACCGTGGTGAAATTGCTTTGCGGATCATTCGTACCTGCAAAGAAATGGGGATTAAAACTGTAGCTGTATACTCAACTGCAGATCGCGACAGCTTGCACGTCCGCTTTGCCGACGAGGCTGTTTGCATCGGCCCGCCACCCAGCAAAGATTCTTACTTAAGCATCCCCAATATTATTTCTGCGGCGGAAGTTACTAACGCAGACGCGATACATCCCGGATACGGATTCCTTTCCGAGAACGCTAAGTTTTCTGCTATTTGTCGCGATTACGGTATCAAATTTATTGGTGCTACACCCGAGCAGATCAATGACATGGGCGACAAGGCATCAGCTAAAGAAACCATGAAGAAAGCTGGAGTCCCAACGATTCCGGGCTCTGATGGTTTACTGAGCGATGTTAAAGAAGGAATTAAGGTAGCCAACGTGATTGGTTATCCAATCATTCTGAAAGCAACAGCAGGAGGCGGTGGCCGAGGTATGCGGATTGTATGGAAGGACTCTGAATTTGAGCCAGCCTGGGATTCTGCCCGTCAGGAAGCCGGTGCTGCTTTCGGCAACGATGGTATCTATCTTGAGAAGTTTGTAGAAGATCCGCGGCACATTGAAATACAGATTGTTGGTGACCAATACGGCAAAGTATCCCACCTTTCAGAACGGGATTGCTCTATCCAGCGCCGCCACCAAAAGTTAGTAGAAGAATCTCCATCACCTTTTATGACCGATGCACTTCGCGAAAAAATGGGCGAAGCGGCGGTAAAAGGCGCTATGGCTGTAAAGTACGAAGGTGCCGGAACTATAGAATTCCTGGTTGACAAACACCGCAACTTCTATTTCATGGAGATGAACACCCGTATTCAGGTAGAACATCCGGTTACGGAAGAAGTAATCAACTTCGATTTAATAAAAGAACAAATCAAGGTAGCGGCGGGCATCCCGATTTCCGGGAAAAATTATACGCCAAGTATGCACGCCATTGAGTGCCGGATAAATGCTGAAGATCCATTAAACGGCTTCCGCCCGTCTCCCGGCAGGATCACTAACTTCCACTCGCCCGGCGGTCATGGTGTGCGGGTTGATACACACGTGTATTCAGGCTACCAGATACCGCCAAACTACGATTCAATGATCGCCAAGCTGATTTGCGTAGCTCAAACCCGCGACGAAGCAATCTGCACAATGGAGCGGGCGCTGAGCGAATTCGTGATTGAAGGCGTTAAAACTACCATCCCATTTCACCTTAAACTGATGAAAGACCCCAACTTCAGGGCGGGCAATTTCACCACTAAGTTTATGGAAACTTTTGAGATGGAATCATAATGAATGATGCGCTAAACTGCCATTCACATTATACCGTAAGTACCATTCTACATTCAGATAGAATGGTATTTTTGTTTTCCAAATGAGCGAGAAAAAAAACCGGGCAGAAAACCTGATCGAAACCATAAAGAGCAAGGGCAAGAGCATTGAAGCCGAGATGTCGTTTTTCGATCATCTTGAGGTTTTAAGATGGCACCTCATTCGGGCGTCTGTAGCAATTGTAGTTTTTACTACCCTCGCCTTTGTTTATTACGATTTCATTTTCGATGATGTCATCATGGGGCCTAAAAACCCTCACTTCTGGACTTACCGGATGATGTGCCTGCTCGGCGAAAAGTTCCCGAATCTCTTTTCCAATTTCTGTGTAACTGAAATCCCGTTCAAAATCATTAACAGCGAGATGGCGGGCCAGTTCACATTGCAAATGAACTCTTCGCTAATGATCGGCCTGGTTCTCGGCGTACCGTATTTACTGTACGAGATCTGGAGATTTGTGAAGCCTGGTTTAACGCAGGTTGAACGGAAATCGGCTAGTGGCTTTGTGTTCTACGCCAGTGTGCTTTTTCTTTTAGGAGTGCTTTTCGGCTATTACATCATCTCCCCGCTCTCGATAAATTTTCTTTCGGGATATAAGGTGAGCGAGGTAATTGAAAACTATATCACTATTGATTCATACCTTTCGTCGGTTGCTACGCTTACCATTGGTGCAGGGATCGTTTTTGAGTTGCCGATGATCATTTTGATATTGTCGAAAATGGGCATCATGACGCCTAGATTTATGCGCTCTTCGCGGAGATATGCCGTAGTCATTATCCTGATAATTGCCGCAATTGTAACTCCCACGCCAGATATCCTGACTATGATGACAGTGAGTTTTCCGCTGTTTCTCCTTTATGAACTAAGTATCACCATATCAGCACGAATAGAAAAGCAGAGGCAAAAGGCTGAACTCGATTTCTACAACAGCTAGAGTCGGTGTCTGAAAGATTTATCTAACTTTACTATTTAAATGGAATCAATAAGCATCGCCATCGGCGCAGATCATGCAGGTTTTGAGTACAAGGAAATGATCAAAGAATACCTTTCGGGATATCAGATTAAGGACTTTGGCACTAACAGTCCGGCATCTGTTGATTATCCCGATTTTGCTCATCCGGTAGCCGCTGCGGTGGAAAATAACGAATTCGCCTTTGGGATTTTAGTTTGTGGAAGTGCCAACGGCGTTGCTATTACTGCTAACAAACACCAGGGAATACGTGCGGCAATTTGCTGGACGAAAGAACTGGCCCAGCTTGCCCGGTTGCACAACAATGCCAATGTTGTGTGTATTCCCGCCAGGTTTATATCAGAGGAAGCAGCAAAAGAAATAGTACACGAGTTCTTGAATACCACCTTTGAAGCCGGGCGGCATGCTACGCGAGTAGCTAAGATATCCTGTTAAAGACACACATATAAAATTTAAATATGAATAAATCAATTATTTGCCTGCTTGTGGCTGCTGCTGTCGGCTCTGGCTGCGCTACAAAAAAAGCACCGTATTATGCCAAGCAGATTTCTGTGGATGGAGCAACCAAGCATCTTACCATACTGGCATCAGATGAATTTGAGGGCCGGGAAACTGGCAAACCCGGCGCAGAGAAGGCAGCTCAATACATTGCAAATGAGTTTAAAAACCTCGGGCTGGAAGCTCCGGTGAATGGCTCGTACTTTTTGGAAATTCCTTTAGTCGAACCATCCTTCGAAGTAAACTCGTTTTCTATCAATGGCAAACCGCTCGGCAACGGCAAAGACTATTATATTACCGGCACTCCTGACCCAAGAACCATCAACACAAGCGAGATCGTGTTTGTAGGTTATGGTATCAGCAGCGATAACTATGATGATTTAAAAGGATTAGACATCGCGGGCAAAACTGTACTTCTGATCAACAAAGATGAGCCAATGAACAACGGCATTTCATGGGTGACTAAAACTAAGGAAGCGTCTGATTGGGGCAAACTCCTGGGAAGAGCCGGCACAAAACGCATCCAAAATATCCAGAGTAAAAAACCTGCGCTGATCCTGGCTGTGAGCCCGGATACACAAGCGTTTCTGGACAGAATGGGTGGAAAGCCGCTCAGTATGGCGGGACGATTATCGATCAAGCCGCAAAGCAGAGCCGCAAATCCTATGGCTGCTGTAGTGAACATCACTCCTGCACTTGCCAATCAGCTTCTTGCAAATTCAGGAACTTCTTATGATGCTTTGAAGAATGAGATCGACTCAAAAGGTTTTCCGCAAAGCCGCACATTGAAAGCTAACATTTCTGCAAACTACGGTACAACGTACAAAGATGTCCGGGCTGTCGACGTGCTGGGATATATGCCGGGCACAGACTTAAAAGATGAAGTTTTGGTATTCTCAGCTCACTACGATCATATCGGGTTGACCACTTCTGGTGAGGACAAGGTGAACAATGGCGCCGATGATGATGGCTCGGGCACAACCGGCATCCTGGAAATAGCTAAGGCATTCGCCAAAGCCAAAAAACAAGGCAAAGGACCCCGCCGCAGCATCCTGTTCCTGGCTAATGTGGGTGAAGAAAAAGGTTTATTGGGATCTGAGTACTACAGCGAACACCCCGTATTCCCGATGGAAAAAACTATCACAGATTTAAACATCGACATGATTGGCCGGGTTGACCCTGCACACAAAGACAACCCGGAGTATTGCTATTTAATTGGCTCTGATAAGCTGAGCTCAACTTTGCACAAAATCAGCGAAACGGCAAACAGTACATACACCAAATTAAACCTGGATTACAAGTATAATGATCCAAATGATCCGGAACGCATTTACTACCGTTCAGACCATTATAACTTCGCTAAGCACAACGTACCGATCATTTTTTACTTCAACGGTGTTCACGAGGACTATCACAAGCCAAGCGACGAGGTAAGCAAGATCAACTTCCCGCTCTTGGTTAAAAGAGCTCAGCTTGTTTTCTATACCGGCTGGGAACTTGCCAATCGCGATCAACGCCCAGCCGTTGATGTGTCGAACAACATGCCGCAAAGCAGATAAGAAATAAAAAAGGTTTTGCGCATATTGAAAATTCGATTTTTATTTACGACATTTGCAAACTCTTTACGAAGCTGAAGTTTAACAAACGATACACAATATAAGTCATGTCGAAGATTTGTGATTTAACAGGAAAAGCGCCAATGAACGGTTACAACGTTTCTAATTCGAACGTTAAGACCAAGCGCAAATTTTATCCTAACCTGAAGGTGAAGAAGTTCTTCATCCCTGAGGAAAATAAATGGATAACGCTGAAAGTTTCTACTTCAGCCATCAAAACGATCAATAAAAACGGCATCACTGCTGTTATCAATAAATTCCTTAAAAAAGGATACGTTTAATACATTAAGCAATGGCTAAGAAAGGCAACAGAGTTCAGGTAATTTTAGAATGTACTGAACACAAAGAGAGCGGGATGCCAGGCATGTCTCGTTACATAACTAAAAAGAACAAAAAGAACACTACAGAGCGTTTAGAGTTGAAGAAATTCAACCCTGTCCTGAAGAAAGTTACTGTTCACAAAGAGATTAAATAATTAGCTGGATCAAGTTCAGCTTTAAATAAAATACAATGGCAAAGAAAGTAGTTGCAACCCTGAAAACCGGAAAAGGTAAAGAGTATTCCAAAGTAATCACGATGGTTAAGTCTCCTAAAACCGGCGCTTATTCTTTCAAAGAAATCATAGCACACAACGATCACGTTAAAGATGCTATCGACGCTGCAAAATCTGCAGCTCACTAAATCAGCTTAAAGAATATTAAAGAGCCGTCCCGATCATATCAGGAGGGCTTTTTTTGTTAAAGGCATACCATGGGATTATTCGATTTTTTTAAAAAGAAAGAAACCACTGTTCAGGAACAGGAAGCTTTAGACAAAGGGCTCGAGAAGACCAAAGAAGGTTTGTTTTCCCGCATAACCAAGGCTGTTGTAGGCAAAGCCACTGTTGATGATGATGTGCTCGATGAACTTGAAGAAATTCTCGTCACCTCTGATGTTGGCGTAAACACAACTCTTAAGATCATCAAACGGATTGAGGAGCGTGTTGCCCGCGATAAGTACCTGAACACGTCGGAACTAAATTCTATCCTTCGCGAAGAAGTTCAGGGTTTGCTTTCGGAAAACAACAGCAACGATTTTCAGAATTTTGAATACGGAAATCACAAGCCGTACGTGATCATGGTGGTTGGTGTAAACGGTGTTGGAAAAACCACCACGATAGGCAAACTTGCACATAAGCTGAAACACGCCGGAAACAAGGTTGTGCTTGGTGCCGCGGATACGTTCCGTGCCGCCGCTGTAGATCAGCTAAAACTCTGGGGCGAGCGAGTGAACGTGCGTGTGGTTGCCCAACCTATGGGCTCAGATCCTGCTTCTGTTGCTTTTGATACGTTGCAATCGGCTGTTGCCAATGGCGATGATGTAGCAATTATTGATACCGCTGGGCGTTTGCACAACAAGGTTGCCCTGATGAATGAGCTTACCAAAATTAAAAATGTGATGCAGAAAGTAGTGCCGAACGCACCACATGAGATATTGTTGGTGCTTGATGCTTCTACCGGCCAAAACGCTGTTGAGCAATGCAGGCAGTTTACCCAGGCTACTGATGTGAATGCCCTCGCACTAACAAAGCTCGATGGCACAGCCAAGGGCGGGGTGGTGATAGGCATTTCAGATGAATTTAAAATACCTGTAAAATATATCGGCGTCGGCGAAGGTATGGACCACCTGCAGCTATTCGATCGGAAAGAATTTGTAGACTCGCTTTTTAAATAGCGGAGAAAGATAGATGAGAACGAAATTTTCAGATTTAAAAGCGGCTCCAAAGCCCAAGGTTAATGTAATTACTCTTGGATGCTCCAAGAACGTCTACGACTCAGAAGTGTTGATGGGCCAACTTCGTGGTAGCAATGTCAATGTGGAACATGAATCAGCAAAAGTTGGCAAAGACGACATCATCGTTATTAATACCTGCGGATTTATTGATAACGCCAAGCAGGAGTCAATAGACACCATACTTCAATACAGCGAACTAAAAGGTCAGGGCAAAGTGGCAAAGGTAATTGTTACCGGTTGCCTTTCCGAACGCTACAAGCCCGAACTCGCTTCTGAAATCACTAATGTGGATGCGTGGTTTGGAACGAACAATCTTCAGGAAATGCTTGGAGAAATGGGCGTGAATTATCGGCATGAGCTTATCGGCGAGCGCCTCCTCACCACTCCATCTCACTACGCATATTTTAAAATCGCCGAGGGCTGCAACCGCCCCTGCTCCTTCTGCGCCATTCCCTTGATGCGTGGCCGCCACGTATCAAAATCTATGGATGACCTGGTTCGGGAAGCTGGCGCTCTTGCCCGAAACGGCACCAAAGAATTAATTCTTATTGCCCAGGATCTTACCTACTACGGCTTGGATTTGTACGGCAAACGTAATCTCGACGAGTTGCTTAGGCGCCTGTCGGATGTGGAAGGCATCGAATGGATCCGCTTGCAATACGCTTATCCTTCCGGTTTCCCGATGGAGATTCTGGATGTGATGAATGAACGCAGCAACATCTGCAAGTATCTGGATATGCCGCTTCAACACATCACAGACAATATGTTGAAGTCGATGCGCCGCGGCATCACCAAACAAAAAACTATCGACCTGGTCAACACCATCCGCGATAAAGTGCCCGGCATCGCTCTGCGCACTACTCTAATCTGCGGCTATCCGGGCGAAACCGAATACGATTTTCAGGAGATGAAGCGTTGGGTAGAAGAAACCAGGTTTGATCGCCTTGGCTGTTTCACTTATTCGCATGAGGAAAAAACCTTCGCACACTCCTTGATTGACGACGTTCCGCAGGAAATCAAAGAGCAACGGGTGGACGAGATTATGGAAGTACAGCAGGGCATCTCTTTCGAAATAAACCAGCATAAGGCTGGACTAACGTTCAAAGTTCTTGTGGACAAAAAAGAAGGTGATTATTTCGTGGGGAGAACTCAGTTTGACTCACCGGAAGTGGATAATGAAGTGTTGATCGAAGCTGATAAACAATATGCCACAGTGGGCGGATTTGTGAACGTGAAAGTTGATCGTGCTGAGGATTTTGATTTATATGGACAGATTGTAAAATAACCGCTCAGGAATTAGCAATTAAGTAAATTGGCTTAATTTAGTTCCCGATGAGAGCAACCTACATCGACTACAGAGCTACTAATTCCTTTTCTTCCACTGTAATCAGCTACCTGGAACACGACCCAAAACTCGCTCCATTCATCTCACAAAAACCAACAATAGATGGCTTCAAAGCTCTTCTAGAAAATAAAACGGTTACTACCAACCGGCACACCTTAGTGGATGTGCTGAAACGGCAGTACGACGAACTCTTACCCTTGTCGCCAGTGGTTGCGACAAACATAGAGTTGCTTTCGCAGGAAAACACTTATACCATAACTACCGGCCACCAACTCAACATCTTCACCGGACCGCTGTATTTTATCTTCAAAATAGTCACGGCTATCAACCTGGCTGCTCAGCTAAAAACTGAATTCCCTGACAAGAACTTTGTTCCCGTTTACTGGATGGCAACTGAAGATCACGACTTCGCCGAGATAAATCACACCAATATCCACGGGAAAAGAATTACCTGGAATTCAACCGAACATGGCGCAACCGGGCGCATGAGCACCGCTTCGATGCGGCAAGCGGTTAAAGAATATACTTCTGCGTTTGGCTTATCGGAAAATAGCCGGCGCCTCGCGGAGCTCGTTGAACAAGCGTATCAAAATCATTCAACCCTTTCTGGTGCGACCAGGCATTTAGTTAATTCGCTGTTTAAGGATCATGGGTTGGTGATAGTTGACGCTGACGAGCCTGCTTTGAAACAGCAATTTGCTTCTTATATCGAACGCGATATCCTTGAACAGAACAGCTTCCGCGAGATTAATTCGTCAACAGAGAAGCTCAACAAGGCAGGATTTCACACTCAGGTACATCCACGTGAAATCAACTTCTTTTACCTGCTGGATGGGCTGAGGGAGCGTATAAGTTTTGAAGGTGGAACCTACTTTGTGCTTAACAGTGGTATCCGTTTCACTCCAGAAGAGCTGAAAAGAGAAGTTCAGGAACACCCGGAAAGATTTAGCCCGAACGTGGTACTCCGACCGCTCTACCAGGAAATTATACTGCCAAACCTTGCATACATTGGCGGGGGCGCCGAAGTGGTTTACTGGCTCCAATTGAAACAGAACTTCGATTTTTACGGGATTGATTTTCCAATCCTAATGCTACGGAATTCAGCAATGATTGCTGATGAGAGCAATGAACAAAAACTAACCCGCATCGGGCTTCGGCTTCAGGATTTATTTACCGGAAGTAACGAATTAAAGAAAAACTGGGTTCTTAAAAATACGGAGCAAGATCTTCAACTTGCTCAAGAATGGGAAGAACTGAAAAGTGTTTTTGAAAAGATCAAATTGAGAGCTTCACAAATTGATCAAACTCTCTCCGCCAGCACAGAGGCGGTTGAAGCCCGGCTACACCGGCAGATTGCTAACTTGGAGAAAAAGCTGCTTCGGGCGGAGAAAAGAAACCATTCTACAGCTTTGTCGCAAATCGACTCCATCAAAGAAAAGCTTTTTCCCAATGGCGGATTGCAGGAACGAAGTGAAAATTTCGGCTCCTTTTACGTCAAACATGGGCAGCAATTTATACACGAACTTATCCGGCATTTTAAACCTCTGGATTTTAAGTTCACCATCCTGTACTAAGCATGGCTAACCAGTTTATCACTTTTTCAGAAGAAACCTTACGTGCTTTTGCCATCAACGTTTTCAACGCCATCGGCTGCTCAGATGAACATGCCGCTTTAGCTGCGGATGTATTGGTCAAATCAGATTTGCGTGGCATCGACTCACATGGCTTGGCCCGGCTTAGCGGCTATGTGCGATTGTGGGAAAAAGGCAGGATTAACGGCAATCCCAACATCAAGATTGTTCATGAAACCGCCACAACTGCAACTGTTGACGGCGACAGCGGACTAGGTTTGGTGATTGCGCCATTCGCGATGAAAGTGGCTATTGAAAAGGCTGAGAGATACGGCTCAGGCTGGGTGGCGGTGCGCAACTCTAATCACTTCGGGATTGCCGGGTATCATACTCTGATGGCGGTTGAGAAAGACATGATTGGTTACGCCATGACAAATGCCAGCCCACTCGTTGCTCCCACCTTCACGACCGAGCGCTTGCTGGGCACCAACCCGATGTGCTACGGCTTCCCCGCAGGAAACTATCCGCCAGTGATCGTCGACATGGCCACCTCAGCTGCTGCAAATGGCAAGCTTGAGATCGCACAACGGCAAAACAAACCGTTGCCTGCAGGTTGGGTACAAACTAACACTGGCGAGGCAACTACCGATGCTCACGCTTTAAAGTCCGGCGGCTCTCTGCTCCCGCTCGGCAGCGACCGCGAGCACGGCAGCCACAAAGGCTTTGGGCTTGGCGCAACGGTAGACATTCTTTCGGCTGTTCTCTCCGGAGCTAATTATGGGCCCTGGGTGCCGCCTTTTGTCTCATTTATTGATCCTTTGCCCAACCTTCCCGGAAAAGGAATTGGCCACTTTCTCGGGGCTATGCGGGTGGACGGGTTCAGGCCGGTAGAAGAATTCAAAGCCGACATGGACAAGTGGATCGGACGGTTTAAAGCAGCAAAACCAGTTAATCCCGAACACCCCGTAATTATTCCTGGCGAGCCTGAATTGGAGGCAGAAAAAGAGCGCAAGGTTAGCGGGATCCCGATCGTGGACGTGGTTGTGCACGACCTCAACGAACTCGCCGAGAAGTTAAAAATCCAAGCTTTGCGTTCGTAGCTATTTCAAGCTATCCAGCACCTTAAACATCTTCTGCTTAGCAGCCGAACCGCTTCCGTTATAGTTATTGATGATGAATGAAAATACCAGCGGTGTGCCCGATGATGTGGTTTGATATCCGGCGTAAGCCAGAACGTCGTTAATGCTGCCGCTTTTCATCTTCATGTTGTTGTAAACCGGGATGCTTTTGTAATAATCATCAAACCACGGCTCCTTTTTTACAGACTGTAGGATTTTCGCAATTGATAAAGTGGTGATCCGTGTGCCCGGGGAAAGGCCACTACCATCCATAATGTTCATGGCGTTTTTATCGATGCCGAGCTTTTCATTCCAGAAATCTTTCACAGCCTCTGCCCCATTGCTGGTAGTTGCTTCTTTGCCCTGCTTCCAGGCGATTGTTTTCACCAGGTGCTCGCCATACAAATTGATGCTTTTCTGATTGAACCAATACACAATCTGAGCTAAAGAAGGTGAGGAAACCACATCAATCTCCTTTACCCCCGATGGCAGATTCCGCTTGTCCATATTCAGCAGACGGTAGGTTGTTGGCTGTTGCTGGACGGCGATGCCAATCCGCTTCAGCGTATCCCCAAGCCGCATTGCTGCTTCAAAGGCAGGATCAGGTACGGAGATGGAAATAGGCTTATTCAGATCAATGCCATAGCTGCCACGCAGGTAAACAACATCAGTATAGGGAGCAGAGAAGGCATAAACATTGTCGCCGCTTCCGGCTCTACCAGTCTTAACTTCATTCACAAACTTAAGCTGTGGCATCGCGGGTTGAATGTAGGCGAGCGCTGCCGGAGAACCGGTTTGCGCACCGGGCTTAAAGATCAAATCTGCCTGGTTTTCCCGCCAGCTCAGCGACGACGGGCCCGCACCATAATAGTTGCCTACATCTTGCCAAACCCAGCCCGTGGGCAGCGATTGTGTTCCAAATAAACGGTCATCTGATATCACCCTGCCGTTTATCCTTTTTATGCCAGCTTTCCTGATCGCGTCTGTCCAATGCTTCAATACCACCTGCTCTTTGGTTTGTTCATATCGCCAGCTTCCGAGCGTGGGGTCGCCGCCGCCAATGATGATCAGATCACCATTCAAAATTCCGTCGGATGATAGTGAGCCGGAATATCCCAGCCGGGTTTGATATTTAAAATCTTCGCCTAAAACATAGAACGCTGCTGCAGATGTAACAGTTTTCAATGTGGATGCCGAGGCAAGCCCGATGGAGTTGTTCTTCGCAAATACAACTTCGCCAGTTTCGGCATTGAGAACTGTAAGCGAGCTAATACCATATTGTAATTGCGGATCCTTTTCAAAACTAGCGTAAGCATCTGCCAGCTTCTGCTGATAAGTTTGCGAGGTGGTTGTAGACGACTGTAAACATGCAGTTAGTAAAATTGCCGCAGCGGCAGTTCGAAAGTAAGTAATCATAATTATTTTTTAGAATAGCGCTTACGCTGTTTCAATACTTCGTCCATATTTTCGTTTGCCCAGTCAGAAAGCTGCATCAGTTGTTGCAAAAGGCTTCTTCCCAGATCAGTCAAACGATATTCAACCCGTGGCGGAATTTCGGGAAAAATTTCCCTAACCAGAAACCCATCCTCCTCTAGTGCCCGCAGCGTAACGGTCAACATTCGCTGAGATATGCCCTCAATACCTTTTTTTAATTCCGTGAAGCGCAATTTCTCAGACTTCCCCAACAGAATGATCGTATGCATAGACCATTTATCGCTTACGCGAGATAAAATATCCCGAACCGGGCATAATGAATTTGTCGGGCCTTTGTCAGAAAAATGGCCAACAACCTTTTCACTTGTGGCTTTCCGCTCCTTTTTCGCAATGGTTACTTCCATATAACTGTGTATTGAATTAATGCCTTATTGTGAGATGCTAAGTTACTATTTAATTTTGAGTTATTAAAAGTAACTATTGTAATTAACACTTATAATTATGGATTTATTATCATTATTGAATAACCGTTACGCTACAAAACGGATGAACGGGCAGAAAGTTCCGCAGGAAAAATTAGACACCATTTTAGAAAGCATCCGCTTGTCTGCCTCATCAATCGGGCTTCAACCCTACAACATTGTAGTTGTTGCAGATGAGGATGTGAAAGAAAAAATTAAAGCTGTGGCCTTCAACCAACCGCAAATTACAGAAGCATCGCATGTTTTGGTTTTCGCCGCGTGGGATAATGTGACGCAGGAAAGAGTTGATCAGTTCATCCAGCGAATTGTAAAAACGCGAAATGTAACTGAGGAATCGCAGGCTGGAACAAAAGCATATCTAAATAACATCTTAAATCGAACTGAAGAAGAAAATTTTACCTGGACCGCACGCCAGGCATACATTGCGTTGGGGACTGCGCTGATAGCCGCAGCAGCAGAAAACGTCGATGCCACTCCAATGGAAGGCTTTGACAATGCAGCCTTGGATGAACTATTAGGATTGCGGGAGAAAGGGCTGAAGAGCGTCTCTATTTTGCCAATCGGCTACCGCGATGTGGAAAATGACTGGCTAGTGAAGTTGCCGAAAGTCAGGACTGAAAAAGAAACGCTGTTCATTAAGGTTGACAGTGAAGTGGTTGCTGCTTAGCATTTCACTAAATAAAAAAGGTCTACATCTGACGACGTAGGCCTTTTTGGTATTCAAAAAATTTTTAATAAACCACTTCTTCCTTAAGGATACCTTTTTCGATAAGCGCTTCTGCAATCTGGACTGCGTTGGTGGCAGCGCCTTTGCGAAGATTATCCGCAACGATCCAAAGGTTGAGAGTTTTGTCCTGAGATTCGTCGCGGCGGATACGGCCAACAAAAACCTCGTCCTTTTCATGGGCGTCTTTTGGCATCGGGTATTGTGCGTTTGCCGGATCATCAACCACGATCACGCCGCTTTGCGCTTCCAAAATGCTGCGAACTTCAGTAAGATCAAAATCGTTTTCAAATTCTATGTTCACAGCCTCAGAGTGACCTCCCATAACAGGAATACGCACGGTTGTTGCTGTAACGCGGATGCTGTCATCGCCCATGATCTTGTTCGTTTCCAGGATCATTTTCATTTCCTCCTTGGTGTAGCCGTTAGCCTGGAACACATCAATTTGAGGAATTACGTTCAAATCGATCGGGTGTGCGTAAGCCATAGGCCCTTCCACGCCATTACGCTCATTCATCAGCTGATCAACAGCCTTTACGCCTGTTCCTGTTACCGACTGGTAGGTAGAAACTACAACACGTCTGATCTTATATTTATCATGTAGCGGCTTCAAAACCACCACCATCTGAATTGTTGAACAATTTGGGTTAGCGATGATCTTATCACTTTCAGTAAGAACATCTGCATTTACTTCAGGAACAACCAGCTTTTTGGTTGGGTCCATGCGCCATGCCGATGAGTTATCTATCACGGTGGTGCCGACTTCAGCAAAGCGAGGGGCATCCTGTAAAGAAGTGCTTCCGCCTGCGGAGAAAAGAGCCACATCGGGTTTCATGGAAATAGCTTCGTCAACTGTAACAACCTTGTATTTCTTTCCCTTAAACTCGATTTCCTTGCCTGCACTCTTGGCCGAGGCAACGGGGATCAACTCACTAACGGGAAACTGGCGCTCTGCTAACACTTTTAACATCACCGAGCCTACAAGGCCTGTAGCGCCTACAACTGCTACTTTCATTTTGGATTAATTGTATGAATTTTAAAAATTATGTAATTTGCTTATAAATTAACCTTGCTTTTCAGCGATAGCTTTGATTTACAGCGCAAATATGAAGATTTCTTTGCTTCTTTTAATGCTTTTCTCAAGCTATTCTGCTTTCTCACAGCTTAGTGACAACTTTAGCGATGGCAACTTCTCCAGCAATCCGGTATGGAACGGGAGCAATGCAGGTGCAGACTTCACTATTGTTAATGGTCAGCTCAGATCAAATTCAACTACTCCCAACAGCAACATTTACCTGAGTACTCAGAACTCTTTAGCTAACAACTGTACATGGGAGTTTTGGGTTAACCTGCAGTTTGCTACATCGGGCGCTAACTACGTGGACGTGTACCTGATATCTGATCAGGCAGATTTACAAGCCACAAACATAAACGGCTATTTTGTGCGCATCGGGAACACAGACGACGAGATTTCTCTCTATAAGCGAAGCGGAAGCCGCACGGCAATAGTAAAACTGATAGATGGCGTGAACAGTTCTGTTGGTACATCAAACAACACAGCGAGAATCCGTGTAACCAGAACCGCTGCAAACCTGTTTACGCTTGAGCGGGATGCAACCGGAGGGACAAGCTATTTCACCGAAGGCACTGCTACAGATGCAAGCTTTGTGAGCACTAACAGCTTTGGCGTATTCATTCAGCAATCTACGGCGTCCTTTGTCCAAAAACATTTCTTTGATGATTTTAAGATCAGCCAGTTGGTTGTAGACAACACTCCCCCGAAGGTGGCCTCGGCTCTCGCGACAGACACTCTGACCGTAGAGGTGGTTTTTGATGAGCCGATGGACAGCGTTTCGGCAAAAAACGTTTCGAACTATTCACTTAGCAATGGCTATGGGAATCCGGTAAGCGCCAGCACAACTACAGATGCGTCTAAGTACATCTTAAAATATTCCAGAAGCCTCGCCACAGGCAACTACACCCTCACTGCTACCAATGTAAAAGACAGAAGCAACAACACCATTGCTGGCAACAACTCGGCAACTTTCAGCTTTATAAAACCTTACATCGCTAAAAAGAACGACGTAGTTATCAACGAAATCTTTGCTGATCCCTCGCCGCAAATCGCCCTGCCCGCACTGGAGTTTATTGAACTTTGGAATACAACGAGCCAGAACATCAGCCTCAGGAACTGGAAATACAGTGATGCCACCAGCACAGCCATCCTTGCTGCCGACACGATCCACGCCGGCGAGTACCTCATCTTTTGCGCAAAGGCCGACACCGCGGCGTTCAAAGTTTACGGGCGCACTATTGGCATTTCGACCTGGCCGTCCCTCAACAACACGGGCGATAACCTCACTCTAAAAAACGAACACGGCACGATCATCAATCAGGTAAACTATACTGACAACTGGTACAAAGATGCGGCAAAAAAAGGCGGCGGCTGGACCCTCGAGCTTATAGATCCTGCGGCGGTGTGCTCCGGAATTCAGAACTGGATTGCGAGCAAAGATGCCAAGGGAGGAACTCCAGGCAATCAAAACTCTCAATTCAAAAGCAACACCACTGCTGAGTCACTTAAACTTGTAAGCGCTTCGTTGAGCGATAGCGTGACGCTTGTGTTGACCTTCAACCGTGCTATCGATAGCCTCTCAGCTTCTTTAGCTGCTAAATACTCGGTAAACAATGGAGTGGGCGCTCCGGCTTCTACTTCGCCGCTGTCGCCAGATTTCAACACCGTTCAGCTCAAGTTTAATTCGGCTATTGCACGGGGAAATACTTACCGGATTACGGTGAATAACGTTACAGACTGCATCGGCATTTTAATTAACACTCCGTTGAACTTTGCTGATTTCACCTTCGCGAAACGCATCGCGAAAACGGACATTCTGATCAACGAAGTGCTTTTCAATCCGCGGCCGCAGGGAGTAGATTTCGTAGAGATCTATAACAACTCCGAGAATATTCTCGACTTAAAAGAACTGTCGATCGCCACTCTTGCAAAAGATAAAGACAGCCTCGTCAGTGTCCACCCTCTGACGGCTAACCAGCTACTTCTAAATCCAAAGGAATACCTGGTGCTGACTACCGATCCGGATAACATCAAAAAAGAATATCAAACAACCAACCCGAATGCTTTCTTAAAGATGCCATCAATGCCAGGTTTTAATAACGACGCCGGCGTAGTGGTTTTGCTAAGTGGCGGCTCCCGCATTGATCAGTTGAACTACAATGAAAAGATGCACCTGCCGCTCATAAAAGACCCCGACGGGGTTTCTCTGGAACGAAGCAGTTTTTCTAAACCCACAAATGAGCCCGGCAACTTCCATTCTGCTGCCGCGGATGTCGGTTACGCCACTCCCGGATACAAAAATTCACAGCTAAGCGATGAATCTTCAACTAAAGAAGAAGTATTCCTTACCTCGAAAACGTTCTCTCCCGACAATGACGGTTTTGAAGACCTTCTTCAAATCAACTACAACCTCATGAAGCCTGGCGCTATTGCTAACGCGACTATTTATTCCGACAAAGGAGCCCTGGTTCACAAGCTCGCTAAAAACCTTACCCTCTCTACGCAGGGTACACTTACGTGGGATGGCCTGGGCGAATACACAGGCACCCCGCCCGCAGGCATCTACCTGCTCTACTTCGAAATATTTGACCTCGACGGCAAGATCAGAAAGTACCGGAAAAATTTCGTCCTCGCCCACAAGTTCTAAACAAAACAGCAGCCTTTTTACTTTTCACATTTACCTACCTTTGCAGGTCAACCAATGCTTATGCAGGAGAATATTTTAGTAATTGGCGCAAATGGCCAGATCGGCACAGAGCTGGTCAATCACCTTCGTTCGGTTTATGGCAGTGATAATGTTGTTGCTTGCGATATCCGCCGTCCGGACTATGATACCAAAAACGCCGGACCGTTTGAGTTCGTAAACGTGCTTGAAAAAGAAAACCTCAGGCAGATCTACCAAAAATATAAGCCCAAACAAGTTTATCTGTTAGCCGCCATCTTATCCGCCACCGGCGAACAAAACCCAAAACTCGCCTGGGATTTGAACATGAACGGTTTGCTCAACGTGCTGGACTTCTGCCTGGAATTTGGAACTAGGAAAATCTACTGGCCAAGCTCCATTGCTGTGTTTGGCCCGAATTCGCCTAAGCAGCAAACTCCGCAGTTCTGCACCATGGACCCGAATACCGTTTACGGAATCAGCAAGCTGGCGGGAGAGCGTTGGTGCGAATACTACTTCCATAAATACGGGCTTGATATCCGCAGCATCCGCTACCCGGGATTGATAAGCTGGAAGGCAGCGCCCGGCGGCGGCACAACCGATTACGCCATCCACATTTTCCACGATGCGCTGAAAAAAGGCAAATACCAGAGCTTCCTTTCCGGGGATACCGAGTTGCCGATGATGTATATGGACGACGCAATTCGAGGCACCATCGAACTTATGGAAGCTCCGGCTGAAAATCTCACCATCCGGTCTAGCTATAATTTTGCAGGGATGAGCTTTACGCCCGAAGTTTTGGCGGCAGAAATCCGAAAACACATTCCAGAATTTGAAATCAGCTACGGCGAAAACGATCCGCGACAAGCGATAGCCAGCAGTTGGCCAAAATCAATAGACGATAGCCAGGCGCAAAAAGACTGGAACTGGAAAACAGGTTTTGACCTAAGCCGCATGACTGCAGATATGCTATTGAATTTAAAAAGATAGCTTGTAACTTGCGCAGACCAATTTTTAAGGAACAGGCACACAAATAATGGGAAGAGCATTCGAATTCCGGAAAGAAAGAAAATTTAAGCGTTGGGCCAAAATGGCTATCCAGTTCACACGTCTCGGCAAAGAGATTGTGATGGCGGTAAAAGCAGGTGGCCCAAACCCTGAAACCAATTCATCTCTGCGTACAATTATGCAGAACGCCAAAGCGGTGAATATGCCCAAGGACCGAGTGGAGGCTGCGATAAAACGTGCTTCCAATAAGGATGAAAAGGACTACGAGGAAATAGTTTACGAAGGATACGCTCCGCATGGAGTGGCGGTGTTGGTGGAGACTGCAACCGATAATACCAACCGCACGGTGGCCAATGTGCGCAGCTATTTTACTAAAACAAACGGCAGCCTCGGCAAAACAGGCTCCCTGGATTTTATTTTTAGCCGCAAAGCTGTATTCCGTTTTGACCCGGGAGAGCGTGACCTGGAAGAACTTGAGCTGGAACTGATTGATGCAGGCCTTGAAGATTTATATGTGGAGGGCGATGAAGAGGGAAATGATATTGCCGTTATCCATACCTCTTTCGAGGATTTTGGCAAAATGCAGAAAGCTTTAGAAGGATTAGGCATTGAAGTAAAAAGCGCCAAACTTGAACGTATAGCTCAATCTACCTCAGAAGTTACAGAAGAACAAGCTGCTGACGTGATGAAGTTAATCGATAAGCTTGAGGAAGATGACGATGTATTGGCTGTTTACCACAATATGGCTTAAGCCCGCTACCACTTCTTAAAAATAAAATACACCGCAAGAATAATGAGCGCAAAACCAACTAAGTGGTTCCACGCCAGGCGCTCAGATTTAAAAAACACTACAGAGAATATCAGGAAGACACTTATTGAAAGTGCTTCCTGTATTACCTTCAACTGAAGCAGGCTGAACGGCCCGCCATTTTCTTTGAACCCAAACTTGTTTGCCGGCACCTGGAACAGATACTCAGCAAAGGCGATTCCCCAACTGATCAGGATGATTGCAAAAAGTCCGAGGTTTTTGCTCCATTCCATCTCTTTAAACTTCAAATGACCATACCAGGCCAGCGTCATGAAGATGTTGGAAATGGTAAGCATAGCGATTGTGAATACGCCCCGCATTATTCCGCTGTTGCTTCTGTCCGCAGAGAAAACTTAGATTTTTTAGTGATGTTAACGGGTTGAGGAACTTTTACGTAATAGCCGGTGCCATCATAGACACGCTTCCGCGGATGTGATTTACATTGTTCAGAACAGCAGCCATCTAGTTTCCAGCCACACTCATCGCACTGGGTGAAATGCTCATTGCACTCGGGATTGGCGCAGTTGATCATTTTGGGCGTTGTATTCCCGCAATTACGGCAAGCGGAAATCACTACAGGATTTACCGCGTTAACATCAACCGCCACACGGTTATCGAACACGTAGCATTTGCCCTCAAAATCTTCGCCCCCGGCTTCTTTTCCGTATTTGATAATGCCGCCATGCAGCTGGTAAACATCGGTGAATCCTTCATGCAGAAGCAAAGCCGAAGCTTTTTCACACTTGATCCCTCCCGTACAATACGTAACTATTTTCTTGTCCTTGTATTTAGCAAGCTCGTTGATCTTAGCAGGGAAATCCCGGAAGTTGTCAATATCCAGCGTAACGGCATTCTTGAACTTGCCAAGCGAATGCTCATAATTCGACCGCACATCCAAGATCACAACATCTTCCTGATCTTTCAGCTCCAGAAACTCTTTTGGTTCAACGTACTTGCCGGTCTTCTTTTCAGGATTTATGATCTGCGGATCCCGTAAGCCGGAATGCACTATTTCAGATTTGTACCGGCAGTGCATCTTGATGAAAGAAGGCTCTTCCACATCATCCACCTTAAAATCAATTTTCGCAAAACGAGGATCAGCATGAAGGGTATCCATGTAGATCTTGCATGATTCGGCAGGACCGGAAACTGTGCCATTAAGCCCTTCATCGGCAACGATGATACGCCCAACCAGATCTAAAGATTTACAAAATTTAAGGTGATCTGCGGCGAATTCCTCCGCATTCTCTATCGCACTATAGCAATAGTAAAGTAGTGTTTGATATTTCGACATGTCTCATTGATACTGCTGCAAACAGCGTTTAATGCGTCGCAAAGATAGCAAGATTTACTGATGCTTAAAAGCCATAGGCGAACCTGAAGCCCTTGTCCACCTGTTTCCCGCCCTCGTAAGCCATCCCGTACACAACTCTGAAGTTCAGGTATTGCACCCCATAGAACATCTCACTGTAATTTCGGTAACCTGGCGTGGTAAGGTAACTTCCACCGATAACCTCCTGCAACTTGAGCTTACGCACCAGTGGGACCTTGTTCAGAAACAGCCCGCCGAAGTTGTGCATTAAATGAGCTTCGAGATAATTTTCTGATGTGCTGTGCAGATAATAATCCAGGTACAAAAAGCCGTTGGTTCGTGGCTCTCCTGCGAAAGCCTGATTTCCGGAAAAGTGCTTGTAATCCGGATAGAAAAGCTTAGAGTTGTTCAGAAAGCTGCCTGCGCCTACATAGAAATTTAGCTTTCCTAGCAGCCCCAAGCGCACGTCGGATTTGGTGATGTTTGCGGCTAACAAGTTGTAATCAACATCCGAGCCGAGAGCATTCTTGATCCCCTTTGAATACGAAAGGCTGAGCCGCGGATACTTGGAAGGGAGATAAAACCGGCCTCGTGGGTAGGTGACGTACTTCTTGCTGAACTCATACGAGGCATTGATCCCGATCTTGAGCGCCTGATTTCTTGGGAAGAGCGGGATATCTGCACTGGGCGAAAACGGATTATTGGATGTGAATTCCCGATCAGAATAATTTTTGAAAGTAAAGTCTGTGGCATTTGGCAGCCATTGACGATCTGCAAATTCTCCCGCCAGGGTGAAGATCAATCCCCCGAAGCGGCGGGTAGCCGAAAGATTTACAAATTGTTTTTGATATAGCTTCTGGTAGTTGCGTTCAAACAGCAGCGAGTTAATGGTGTTTCCGCGGGTAGAAATAGTGCCCTGACTGTTTAGATCAAGCACATCAGAACCAAAGTTGAAGCCGTAAGTAGTTTCTCTAATCGGCAGTATTCCACCGAAGTTGGCATGAAATTTCTCATTCGCGAACCCGTAACGAGCTTTGGCACGAAGAGACAAGTTTCGGTTTGATACGGAATCGATCTGTTTATTGTAGCTCACTTCATAGTTCACAGCCAGCCCTTCTACTGTGTTATAGAGCACAGCATCTTTGAGCGAGCTGAACCTGTAAGTTTCTATGCTGTAGCGATGCCGGAGTGCATAGCCGGAACCCAAAATAAAATTCGCCAATTTGAACTTGTTGTTAGCCTTGTCGAGTGAATCGAGGTAGGGTTTTGATTCGCGTTTGGCAGCAAGCGCCTTCTTTTTAGTGTAATCAGCCTTTTCTTCTTCGGTAAGCGGGATAGGCCGCGACTCTTGCCAGTAAGCTGAATCTTTCTTGTTCACCTCCTTTGTCACCCGCATCACCTCCTTGAAAATGTTCTTTTCGAACTTAGGGTTCACATCGTAATTCTTGTACACGGCAATGAAGTATCCGCCGAAGCGGAAGCCAAACAGTCCGCCTTTGAAATCGAATTTAACTGTAGACGGCATCCATATGCCAGAACCTACCGGGAAGAACTGCTGGTTTATTTTGAGCGTGTCAACGAAATTGATGTTGGCGTCCTTAGTGAGCATCAAGTCGGCAGCCGAGAGCCGCCAGCTATCTTCAATGATGTAAATATTGCCCTGAAAAAGAGGGTCGCCTTTGCGCTTGGGAGTTACTTCAATTTTGTTTATTTCAAGCCCGTTCTCAAAAGCTGAACCGAGGTATTTGTATCTGTAGTAACTCAGGGCGTTTTCCGCGATGGGAGAAATTAAGGGACGGTTGCTGAGGTTTCCCATTTGCTGGAGGTTCTCATAGAAGTTCACGTTCATCTCCGAAGCACGATTGAAGCTGAAAGCCTGGTTCCGCCCCGAGACTTTGGACGAGATCATCTCTTCGTGCACCTGGTCCGGTTGCTTAAAGCTGTACCTGGATTCAGATTCCGACAAATAGATTATTCCCCGCCGGTTTGAATCCAGCCCGATCTCTTTGCCTTCCTTTTCGATGTCTTTGCCGAGAAATTTTTTAGGAGCTGCCAGCAACTTCTGCAAGCCTTTTATGTACACATCGCAACTGTATGAATCAACTTCATTGAGATGAGATTTTCTCTTTTTAATGGCGTTACGGATGATGGCGTAAGCAGGATCTTCGGCACCTGCCCGCACAACAATATCTTTAAGTTGATAGCTTTCCGCTTTCAATGAAATGCTTAGGAACAAATCAGGCTTCACGTCTACCTGCCGCACCTGTTGCGTGTAGCCAACCGCTTTGAAAACCAGCTCTGCCTTGCCCGGCTTTAGTTTCAGCTGAAACTCGCCATTTATGTTAGCTGAAGTCCCAAGCGTGGTGTTTTTCTGGTACACGCTTGCAAACGCAACCGGGCTTCCGCTTTCATCAGTTATTTTGCCTTGAATGTTCACAGACTGAGCTTGAACCACTGAAAACCAAAACAAGGAACTTAGAAGTATAATATATCTCATAGAACTGTTGAGCAATCTGTTGACGAGCCTACGGCTCCATACACGACGCGTAAATTAAAACAATGGTTACAGGCGCATGGCGGAATAAATATGAGCGAAATTATCTTTACTCAAGAAAGCTGTGAGTTAAAAAGTGTTAAAGCTTACTTTAACCGGTAGGTAAACTTAAACCCGTTGAAAATCTTGATGTCGTTGCTGAACGCCAGCGCATAGTCAACGCGGACAACCAGGCGCTGCAAGCCGAAAAAGACTTCGTAATAGTTTTTATTTGCAGGCTGATCCAGGTAAGCGCCCCCCATAATCTCCTCCAGCTTCAGCCTGCGTATCAGCGGCAATTTGTTGACGAGATATCCGCCAAGGTTGTGCTCGTAGTGAGCTTCAAAAAATTGTTTACTGGTGCTGTTGCCGTACAGATCGAGCCAGTGGAAATTGCGCAGGCTGCCTTCAAAGATCAAGGAGTTATTTCCACGAAAGTGATAGAAATCAGGATAGTAAACCCGATCGTTGTTGAAGAATTTCCCAAGCTTGAAGGTGTATGACGACTTACCGAAAAGACCTAGCTTGAGATCGTTCTGATAAATCTCTACCGAGGTAAAATCAAAATCTGCATCAGAACCCAGCACTTTGTTGAAGCCTTTGCGATAGGTGAGCATTAGCCTCGGGTACTTGAATGGTTCATAAAATTTGCCTTCAGGGCGGCTGATGTAGCGGGCAGCTGGAGCATAGTCCAGTTCAGCCTGAAAAGTCACTGCCTCGTGCTTTTCAAACAAGGGCACATCAAGATCGGGAAAGAAAGGATTGTTGGATGAAAATTGCTTGCTTTTTCGGTCCACAATGCTGTAAGTTGAGGCATTGAGCATCGGCCTGCGCTGCCCGTACTCTAATGTAGCGGTACCAAACAAGCCCGTTGCGGCTTCGTAGCTTCCGCCGAGGCTAACTACCGTTCGTTCATAGAACTTGCGGTTATTAGTTTCATAGATCAGCGTGTTTATTGAGTTAGCTAAGCTTACAGATGATCGCAGGTTTGTTATTTCCAACACCTCCGAACCAGCTTTAAAGCTCAAGAACCCTTTATTTATGGGATCATAGAAATAGCGGGCTTCTATGCTCGGATTGAAGTGATTGTTTGCAAGGCCATACCGTATTTTAGGCGTCACATCTATGAAATTCTTCAAGCCGTACTCCTTTTTAAAAGTCATTTGATATTGATAGCCAAAGCCCTCAACAGTATTATAGAAAATCCCCGGCAGGATCGGCGCAAATGTATATGTCGTTTTATGAACTGTGCTGACGTGCGTCACTCCAAAGGCTGCCAGCTTTAAGGGCGTAACACGGTTATTTTCTTCGTCCACTGAATCTTTGTATTCACGGGTGTTGTGAGCTGCCTCCACGCTATCTTTTAAATTGTAATCTTCTTTTTCCTCATCCGTAAGCGGCACAGGTCGGTTGCGCAGCCAATAAGTGCGGTCTCTCTTCACATCGTCCACAACTCTGAGGATTTCGCCGCTAAAAAAATTGTCTGGAAGGCTCCCGTTGACTGCGTAGTTGCTGTAAATGCTTAAAAAATATCCTTCAAAGTGAAACCCTAACACTTTCCCCCGAAAAGTCAATTGAAGCGAAGCAGGCATCCAAACGTTTTCGGCTACCGGGATGTATTGCTGCCTGAATCGCACGGTGTCTGCGAAGTTGATGTTAGCTCTCTTATTCAGCACCAGGTTCAGGCTGTGCACTTGCCAGCTATTTTCAACAATGTAAAGCTCCCCGCTGAAAACCGGGCCGAAGTTGTGCCGGGGTATGACTTCGATTTTATCAATCAACCTCCCGTTCTCAATGTACTGGCCCAACAATTTGTAGGAATAATATTGGAAGGCAAAATCAGCCAGAGGCGAGATAAATCCCTTTACCGAAAGTTCATCGAATTGAAGGATATTCTTATTAAAATCCGCTATAAGGTCTGTAGCATTATTAAAGCTAAGCGATTCGTTTTTTCCCGATACTTTGCTGGCGAGCATTACCTCACGGTAATTATCCGGGGCTTTGTAATACAGCTTTGACTGCGATTCGGATAAATACAAAATTCCTTTCCTGTTCGAGTCGAGGCTTAATACCTTCGACACATCTTCGCCGAGGAACTTTTTTGGAGCATCCGCAATCTTCTGAACGCCTTTCATGTAAACGTCAGCAGCATAATTCTTCACCAAATCTTTTCTTGTCGCCTTACTGCGTATGACTTTGCGGATGATTTCATCCGCCGAAACAGCCGGACTATTGATGACTACATCATTCAGGCGATAAAGCTCAGGTGTAAGGGAAACATTGAAGACAGAATCCTGACGCACATCTATTGGCACAACCTTGGGCTCATATCCAATAAATTTAAATACAATGTTGTGCTGTCCCTTTTCAACATTGAGGCAATAAAAACCCCGCTCATTGGCCGAAGTAGCGTTACTAGTGCTCTGCAAATAAATCGTGCCAAACGGGATAGGCTTGCCGCTGTTATCAGAGACATTTCCGCTCAAGCTGTACGTTTGAGCCTTCGCGGTAAACGATACTGATAAAAAAATCAGAAAAAAGCATATCCTCCTCATCAGGAGAGAGTAATAAGTTTTAACA
This sequence comes from Sphingobacteriaceae bacterium, assembly GCA_029266635.1. Taxonomy (GTDB): domain Bacteria; phylum Bacteroidota; class Bacteroidia; order Sphingobacteriales; family Sphingobacteriaceae; genus JAQSWM01. Next base: position 151,385 of record JAQSWM010000006.1, read on the forward strand.
TCTAAATGTTTCCTGGTCAAACGTTATTTCAATAATAAGCTTATATATCCACAACCAATTGACTAATTCTTAAATTTGCCTTTTAACACTCAGCTATGTACAAGACTCTGCAGCCTGTTTTGCAAAAAGAACTGGAAGAAATAGAAAAAGCCGGATTATACAAACGCGAACGGATTATCACTTCGCCGCAAGGTGCTAACATCACAGTACAAGGCGGCAAAGACGTGATTAACTTTTGTGCGAATAATTATCTGGGATTATCCTCAAACCCGCAGGTGATAGAAGCAGCAAAAGAGGTGATGGATACGCATGGCTACGGCTTGTCGTCGGTGCGATTTATCTGTGGTACGCAGAATATTCACAAAGAACTTGAGCGCAAAATAGCCGAGTTTCTCGGGATGGAAGATACCATTCTGTACGCTGCAGCTTTTGATGCAAACGGCGGAGTGTTTGAGCCTTTGTTCAATGATCAGGATGCGATTATTTCTGATGAACTGAACCATGCTTCCATAATTGATGGCGTTCGCCTCTGCAAAGCCCAGCGCTACCGCTACAAGCATGACGACATGGCTGATCTTGAGGAAAAACTCATAGCTGCGAAGGATTTACGCCACCGCATCATTGTAACCGATGGCGCATTTTCCATGGACGGCACTGTTGCCCGTCTTGATCTAATCTGCGATTTAGCTGACAAGTACAATGCGCTTGTGATGGTAGATGATTCGCATTGCACAGGTTTTATGGGCAAAAACGGCCGCGGCACACACGAGCATTGTGGTGTGATGGGAAGAGTGGACATTATTACCGGAACTTTAGGCAAAGCTTTGGGCGGCGCTTCCGGCGGATTTACTTCTGCAAAAAAGGAAATTATTGACATGCTTCGGCAGCGCTCAAGGCCCTATCTTTTCTCAAATACTTTGGCGCCGGCAATCACAGGGGCATCTATTAAAGTCCTTGAAATGCTGAGCGAAAACACCCAGCTTCGCGATAAACTGGAAACAAACACAAAATACTTCCGCCAGAAAATGACTGAAGCAGGTTTCGACATTAAGCCGGGCATCCATCCGATCGTTCCTGTTATGTTATACGAAGCAACTTTAGCACAGGAATTTGCCGCTAAAATGCTGGATGAAGGTATTTACGTGATCGGTTTTTACTACCCGGTTGTGCCGCAGGGGAAAGCCAGGATCCGGGTGCAGCTCTCGGCAGCGCACGAGCATGAGCATCTTGATAAAGCAATTGCTGCGTTCACCAGAGTAGGGCGGGAATTAGGGGTGATAAAATAATACGTATATTATTCTTATATTTGTACGTAACAATATTGGTTATGGAAGCAGCGAAACTTACATTAAGCCTTAGTAAAGAAGTCATTGAGCAGGCGAAAAACATCGCACGGAAAAAAGGAGTGAGTTTGTCAAAATACATTCAGATCTTTCTAGAAAAATCCATAAAGACAGAGAATTTAGAAGATGAAATTGATGGGAATATTCCGGAAGACATTAGAAGCTTGCGGGGTATTCTCAAAGGTTCTGATATGACTAATAAACAAATCTGGGATATGAAGTATGAGTATTTGAAGGAAAAGCATGACCTCTGAAAAATTATTCCTGGACTCAGATGTTTTGCTTGACCTGTTTTTTGATCGCAAACCGTTCTCTCAATTTTCTCAGAAACTATTCGATTTAGATTTACAAAAAAGCTTAACGCTCTGCACTTCCTCGTTAGTTACTGCCAATTTACATTACATTATCAGCAGGCACAGAGATAAACAATATGCAAAAGAATGTCTCGCTATCCTATTGCGATACGTGAAGATTTTACCCATTGAGGCTGATGCGATAGAGTTCGGCTTAACTTATCAATTCGAAGACTTTGAAGATGGGATTCAATTTCATGCCGCAAAGAAATATCATTGCACCAAGTTTCTGACGAGAAACCTGAAGCACTATAAATCTTCCACAATACCAGTATTCACTGCTGAGCAGTATTTTAAAGCTAATTAGAATGCAAACAAAATTAGGTCATTACACTTCCGAAATAAACTCTTATTCTCCATCATCTGCTGATGAGCTTGAGCAATTCCGCATCAGGTTCTTAGGCACAAAAGGGATCATCAAAGATCTATTTGATGAGTTTAAAACAGTTTCCGCTGAAGAGAAACGTGTGCTTGGGAAAGTGCTGAACGAGTTTAAAAAGCTGGCGGAAGAAAAATATCAAACGCTGAAAGAACGGTTGGAAGCTGGCGAACAAAAAAGCGAAGCCAAAGTTGATCTCACTCTTCCCGGAGAAGGCTTTGAAACCGGGGGTCGCCACCCGCTCTCTTTAGTGCGCAAAGAAATAATCGAGATATTTAAGAAGCTCGGCTTCAACGTAGCTGAAGGTCCGGAAATCGAAGACGACTGGCATAATTTCTCTGCCCTCAACTTCCCCCAGGAACACCCTGCCCGCGATATGCAGGATACCTTCTTCATCAAAAAAGATGCTGAAGCCGGCGACATCGCCCTGCGCACCCACACCTCATCCGTTCAGGTGCGCATGATGGAGAATGGCAAACCACCATTCAGGGCAATTATGCCGGGAAGAGTTTACCGTAACGAAGCCATTTCTGCCCGGGCACATTGCTTTTTCCACCAGGTAGAGGGCTTGTATGTTGATGAAGGCGTTTCGTTCGCCGATCTCAAACAAACTCTATACTATTTCGTGCAGGAGCTTTACGGCGAAGGCACTAAGGTACGCTTTCGTCCATCTTACTTCCCGTTCACAGAGCCATCCGCTGAAATGGACGTTTCTTGCAGCATTTGCAAGGGCGCCGGTTGCCAGATGTGCAAGTACAGCGGCTGGGTAGAAATTTTAGGCTGCGGAATGGTTGATCCAAATGTTCTGGAAAACTGCGGTATCGACAGCAAAAAATACACAGGTTTTGCGTTCGGCATGGGTATTGAACGTATCACCAATCTGAAGTACGAGATTCGGGACTTGCGCCTGTTCTCAGAAAATGACGTTCGGTTTTTAAAGCAGTTTAAAACTGAGCTGATCTAACGTATTGTATCAATGAAATACTTAACGCTGCTCGTAATGTTTTTGATGTTGTTGTCGTGCGGCGACAAAGGAGTGCTGGTGCCAGATGTGCCGGTAAATTTCCACGCGTCGCTCAATGATCCCCGGCTCAATGCATTAAATGGAGCGGGCGGTGCTGTGTCTTTGAACGGGTACGGAGTAGCTGGAATAATCATTTACCGCCGGGCTGATAATGCTTACATGGCTTACGACCGTTGCAGTACCGTAAATCCTGAACAGAAATGCGCAGTTGTAATCGACGATCCCAACTTAACAGCTACAGATCCTTGCAGCGGAGCAAAATACTCTTTGTACGATGGTGCACCCGTCAAGGCTCCGGCAAAAAAGTCGCTTAAGCAATATCAGGTGATTGTAACCAGTTTCGAAATATCTGTTGTCAATTGATATGGAAGTTGACAAGATAAAAGAAAGCATCAAAGCCGCAGCCCAGGAGCTTTTCAGGCGGTATGGTTATCACAAAACCAGCGTAAACGAAATTGCCCGCAAGGCAAAGATCGCAAAAGCCACTATTTATAAATACTTTGATAGCAAGGAAGTGCTGTTGCATACTATTCTGATGGAATACATCCGCATCAGCGTAGATGAACTCATACACAACACACCCGACGAAGTAAATCGCGAAGAATATCTCAGCAACCTGATCTTAAAAACAAGCCGCCTTTCTTACACCGTATGCAACGAATTTATAGGCTGGGAATTCATCCGGGAATCAACAAACTCACAGGAATTTTTAAAGGTTTTGTCGGATGATTTGGAGAAGCTGCTCATCCGTTCATTCCAGGAAATACCCGTTTTCCGTAAGGATGAAAAACTTGCAGAAGGGTTGCGCTTCCTGATCAAAACCAGCAAGAGCATTGTTTTTTCGTTCGCATTCACTTCAGTAAGCGATTCAGATGTGCGAAAGAATTTCGTTTCCTTTCACAAAGAGATATTGCCCTACTTAGTTAAAGCAGCAGTAAAGTAGCACATTCAGCGGCTTTTGGGCGTTCCTACCACCGGTATGCCAGCTGGCGGATTCTAACCCTCACGCAAAATCACCAACACCCATTTACCCCCATCCTATTTTGTGTAATTTTGCCGCTTCATGAGAAAGCCGCGGACGGAAAAAACCATCATTCAGAACGTTGAAGTAATCGATATCGCCGAAGAAGGCAAAGGCGTTGGCAAAGCCGACAACCTGGTAATTTTTATCGACAAGGGTGTGCCCGGCGATGTGGTGAACGTTGAAGTATTCCGCAAAAAGAAAAACTTCGCGGAAGCCAAAATACACAGTGTAATCAAGTTTTCGGAGCTACGGACGGAAGCCTTTTGCCAGCATTTTGGCGTGTGCGGCGGCTGTAAATGGCAGCACATGACCTACGATGCTCAGTTACAGTTCAAACAAAAAACAGTTACTGATGCACTGGAGCGGTTGGCAAAAATTGATGTTTCAGGCTGTGAAGACATCCTTCCCTCAACACAAACCAGGTTTTATCGCAATAAGCTTGAATTTACGTTTTCAAATAAGCGCTGGTTAACGGATGGGGAAAACACCGGAGATGTAGAGCCGGACATGGATGCTCTGGGCTTCCACGTACCGCTTCGGTTTGATAAGATCCTGAAAATTGAAAAGTGCCATCTACAGGCAGATCCTTCAAATGAAATCCGGAACGAAATTGATGCTTTCGCCAGACAAAACAACATATCTTATTACGACCTCAGAAATCACGAAGGCGCTCTCCGTAACCTGATCATCCGCACCACTTCTATCAACGAACTGATGGTTGTTGTGGTTTTTGCCTATCCGGAAGAAGGACAGGTGGATCTGCTGATGAACTTTATCCTGGGGCGTTTTCCTGAAATTACGTCCCTGCTATATATCGTCAACCAAAAGAAAAACGATACCATTTTCGACCAGGATATTCATGTGTTCAGTGGAAGAGATCATATTTTCGAGGAGATTCCTGCGAATTTTGTAGAAGGCGAAGCGCTGCGGTTCAAGATCGGGGCTAAGTCGTTTTACCAGACTAATTCTGTGCAGGCGCATGAGCTTTACCGTATCGCGAAAAACTATGCAGGATTTACCGGAGATGAGCTGGTTTATGACCTATACACCGGTGCCGGAACAATCGCCAATTTTGTGGCCAGGGAGGTGCGAAAGGTTATCGGGATCGAGTATGTGCCGTCGGCGATTGAGGATGCCTGGATAAATTCGGAAATCAATAACATCACAAACACGGAGTTTTTCGCCGGTGATATGAAGGATCTGCTGACAGAGGACTTCATCCAACAACATGGCAAGCCGGATGTTGTAATCACAGATCCGCCACGTGCGGGCATGCACTCTGACGTTGTACAGCGACTGCTTGAAATGGAAGCGCCGAAAATAGTTTATGTAAGCTGCAATGCTGCAACACAAGCACGGGACATCGCCCTGCTGAACGAGAAATATGAGGTAAGCCGAATACGTCCGGTGGATATGTTCCCGCACACACAGCATGTTGAAAATGTGGTGTTGTTAGTGCTTCGACAGGCTCAGCATGCCGAGGGGCGTTAGTCGCCCTGAGGTACTCGAAGGGTGTTTTCAAATACTTTACAGCTGAACGTAAACAGAAGAGTGCTTCGACTCCGCTAAGCATGACAGAAATAGATAGACAATGGATTTAGAAGATTTACTAAGCGTACAGCCGGAGAACGAAGATGGTTCAGAGCCGGGAAAAGTGAGCCCGCTCAAAACTCTGGAACCTGATCTGAAATTCTACAGCGATTCAATTAGGGAAGTAGCCACCGAAATCATGGTGGAAGGCATTTCACAATACCCGATCTTCATTGCCCACCAGCACGAGATGAAAATCGGCGAGCCTATTCTCGACAAAAATGAACTGAATACAGAGTGGAGCATCAATGCCTCGACTTTAGAAGAATTTCAGGAAGCGGGCATTGTGTTGGAGGATAAGAAAGCACGTTTCATCAAAACCTACAAAAACCCAAACGAATTTATGTGTTTGTTTGTGGTGGTGCCTGAAGGAGCAAACTTTGTGTTTTATCCGTATAAATAATTACTTTATCACTATAGCTCCTGGATTCAAATCACCAGACAAACATTTCAGAACCTTTGCTGACAACTTTGTCAGTTCATAGTATGTGTTAATGCTTGCGGAGAGGACAATTACGGTAATTGTATATTTAGAGAAGTTCTGTTGATGTTGAAGATTCTTATCAAAGGTTAATAGAACATCGAACCTATGCTGGATCATCAAATCAAGAAGCTCTCCATTCTTAATGCCATTCCAACCTCTATCACTTACCGTAAAAACTTCATGGCTGGAAAAATCAGCCTTTAGTCGCTTAGGAAGGTTTTCATCAAGCAACAGCCGCATACAACTGTTCAAGATTTTTCGATGTCAGTAACTTGTTAGCTGCATCAAGAAGAGCAACCGCCTGCTCGCGGGAGACGGTAGGAAAATCTTCCAAAAATTCGTCGAGAGAGACGTCGGCTTCTAAATGGTCAAAGAGTGTTTCAACTGGCACTCTGGTTCCGGCAATAACCGGCTGCCCACCCAAGACCTCCTTATCAATCGTGATTAATTCTCTTATTTCCATATCTAAAGTTAAAGATTATAAATCAAAGGTGCCTCTATGCTTGATGGATTTAAAATGTAATCCTTAATTTCAAGCCATAAATTTTCTGCAATGCCCAATAAAAAACTTCTTGTTTTAAACAGCCAGCAAATACAGCAAAAAATAGACCGGATGGCGTACCAGGTTTGGGAAGACAACCTCAATGAAACGGAAATCGTGATTGCGGGTATTGCCGAGTGTGGTTATGTGGTTGCCAAGCGGGTGATGCAGGTTCTGGAGCGGATTTCGGGCATTAAGGTTATCCTCATGAAGATAACACTAGATAAAGATAGCAGTCACCTGAAGGCTGAAACTGATGTCCCTGTGGAGGATTGTGCCGGGAGGGTGGTTATTTTAGCAGATGATGTGCTCAACAGCGGCCGCACTCTGGCATACGGCATGGGCGTTTTCCTGAATATCCCACTTAAGAAGATTCGCACCATGGTGATGGTGGACCGCAGCCATAAAGTTTTTCCGGTCTCAACTGACTTCACCGGACTTGAGCTTGCCACTATTCTGAAAGAACATGTGGACGTGGTAATGGTAGAAGACGGAGCGGAGGACGCGATTTATTTGCGTTAACTAATACCCAACACTTCCGCTAACTTCTCGGCGTTCAGCCCAACCCCATTTAGCTCATGCTGCGCTTCCTTATAAAAAGCCTCGCGTTCCTGTAGTTTTTCTGTTATAAACTCCACAAGTTTTTCCTGGGAGAATCGGCTTATCAAGGGGCGTTCCGCTTTGCCATGTTCAAGCCTGTCAGCTAATGTTTGTGGTGTAAGATTGATGTAAACCGTTTGTCCGTTGCGGTTCATCCAATCCATATTATCGAAAAAACATGGCGCTCCCCCGCCCGTTGCGATGATGGCGCAGTCAGGAAAAATCGTCTTTTGAAGGCTGTCACGTTCCAGTTCCCTAAAGCCCTGCTCGCCGTATTCTCTAAAATAATCTGCAATGGTGCAGCCTACTTTTCCCTCAATCGTTTTATCGAGATCGATAAAGTCAAATCCGGTTCTTGCCGCAAGTTTCCGCCCGAGCGTGCTTTTGCCACATCCCATAAATCCAATCAAAAAAACCAGGTTCCTGTTCATCAAAATGCCTTTGTTCGCTTTTCAAACATTGCTACGCAAGCTTCACCCGTGGGTCGATGAATGCATAAAGGATATCAACCAGGATGTTTATGATTACAAATATAAAAGCCACAAAAAGGATTGCCCCCATCACGACCGGAAAATCAGAAAGCTCAAGCGCATCCACGGTAGCTTTCCCCAATCCGTTGTAGCCAAAGATGTATTCCACGAAGAAAGAACCAGCTAAGAGCGAGGCAAACCAACCGGAAATTGCCGTGATAACGGGATTGAGCGCATTCTTCAATGCATGTTTGTAAATGATTCTGTTGCTGCTTAAGCCCTTGGCTTTAGCCGTGCGAATGTAATCCTGGCTCAGCACATCAAGCATAGCGCTTCGGGTGAGCTGCACAATGATGGCAAGCGGCCGCAGCCCAAGCGTGATCATCGGCAGAATAAGGTTCTTTAATGTGAGCACTTCGCCATCGAAGGGATCATAGTTGTACAAACTTCCCGACATGTTCAATCCGGTATAATCGCTTAGCACAAAGCCGAATATCCAGGCAATGATGATGCCGGCGAAAAAAGATGGAGCAGAGATTCCCAGGATCGCAAATGCGTTTGCCGAACTGTCGATCCAGGTATCGCGGTTTACTGCAGATACAACTCCCAAAAAAACTCCGATAAGAGTGGCAAAGATCATCGCAGTAAGCGCCAGAATAAAAGTGTTTGGAATTGTTTCTGCCAGGATACTGCTCACGTTGCGTCGGGTTTGGTACGAGCGGCGCAGGTAAGGCTCTTTCAACACCAGCGATTTTGTGCTGCTAACGGAAAATAGCTTGACGTAATTATACTTGGCTTTTGCCATCGAATCGCTTTCGTGGATAGCAATTGGGGATAAGTCATTCACGTAATAGGCAAACTGCACGTAGACAGGCCTGTCAAGCCCGAACTCCTTTCGCACAGCCTCAAGCGATTGCACATCCGGGCGCTGCCCGAGCGTCATGCGAGCGGGATCTCCCGGAAGGATATTAAACAGGAAGAAAACTACCACAACAACGCCTGCCAGAACCGCCAGCCCGTAAGCAATTTTATGGAGGCTGTATCTGATCATTACCTGCCTTTTTGAAAATAATCGTGATCCAAATGGGTATAGGATGGCAGCAAATGGTAGTGCCATTTATTAATTACGATACCATTTTTTATCAGCATGAGCCCTGGGTTTGCCCGAACCATGCTCTTTAGCGGCACAGCATCGCAATAAAAAATTTCCATGGGCAGCCTGCTACCTTTCCGGAATTTTTCAGCAGCTTCGGGCGTTGCGGAAGTCAGCAGCACAGACCGGATGTTATAGTTTTCGGCGGCGTTGATAGCAAGCGCATTCAGGTCTCCAATGGCTTTCAGGTTCGTTTTTCCAAGATCGTAGGCTACGATTATCAGGTTGTAATTGGGGCTTTCAAAAATCTCTTTCGTGTAGTCGGTACCGAAGGCATCAGTAACTTTCAGATCCTTTATTTTGACCTCGAAACCCTTTTTGATCAATTTATTTTCCGGTTCGCCAACAATCTCCCATGTAGTGTCTTTCCATATCTCTGTCTTCAGATATTCCTTGTCAGTCATCTTTTTGCTTTCGCCGGATTTTTTGTTCTTCAAGGTATAGGTAATCTCAAACTCATCCTGCGGCGCACCCACCGGCACTTTCATCTGCTCCGGGATGTTCTTTCCAGTTTTGTATGGCAGAAAATCCATCACCGGAAGGAAATTATAGGTGTACAAACCGAAACCTACTGCCAGCACCGTAATAATAATCAAGCTTAAATCCTGAGCTTTTCCTGAGTGGATAAGCGGGCGGATTGTGTACCAGTTGAAGAATATGACGAGGATGAGTAGCAATAATACCAGGTCTTTACTGAATGACTGCCAGGGGGTTAGCGGGATTGCATCACCGAAACAGCCACACGTGCGGACCACATCGAAGTACGCCGAATAAAAAGTAAGGAAAGTGAAAAATATGATCAGCAGAAGCAATCCCCAGGCCACCTGTTTTCCTCGCAGGCCAAGAAGCAAAGCCGCCCCGAGGATTATTTCCAGCGCACACAACAAGATGGCGATCGCGGTGGCGTAATCGTACAGGAACATCATGTGGAACACCTCAAAATATTCCTGCAGCTTATAGCCGAAGCCCAGCGGATCGTTTTGCTTGATGAGACCCGAAAAAATGAACAGCAAGCCAACCAGCACACGGCATACGATCACGAGGTTCTTTTTCATTGTTAAAAAGGGCTTGTCAAATCTTTTAAGAAAGGCAGCACTCTGTCTTTTTCTGATAGGATCACTTCATCATGGCCGATGCCCCAATCAATGTTCAAATCAGGATCATCCCACCTTGCCCCTACTTCTGAGGCTTTATCGTAAAGGTTCGTCACCTTGTAGGCGAAAATAGTGTTGTCTTCAAGCGTTACAAAGCCGTGTAAAAATCCAGGCGGCACCCAAAACATCTTGAAGTTACCTCCTGTAAGTTCAATGCTGAAGTGCTGGCCGAAGGTGGGAGAACCTTTACGGAAGTCCACCGCCACGTCTGTCACGCTGCCCTGGATTACACGCACCAACTTTCCCTGGGCATACGGATGAGCCTGTGCATGCAGCCCTCTCAATGTTCCTTTTTGGGAAAAAGACTGGTTATCCTGTACAAAGGAGGCATGAATACCGGCATCTTTAAATGCTTTCTCGTTATAGCTTTCGTAAAAATAACCACGGTCGTCTTTCCAAACTTTTGGCTCTATGATGTATAAGTCCTTTATGGGCGTTTCTATAAAATTCATTGGTGGCCTACAAATTCCATTAAAGTGTTGAAAGATACAAAGCGGTTGGCAAAATTGTCGGTCATTGCGTTGCTGAAGCGAGCCTCGAAACTGCTTTGATAGTTTCTAAAGTTCTGTTCAGACTCCGCGATAAATTGAATGCAATAGGTAACGCCTTCGTTTGGAGAATCAAGGACTTTGAGCATGCGGTTTGAAACAAAGGTATCTGTTGCCATTATTCCCGGGATTTGCACAGACTGCATCCACGCCAGCCATTCGCTTTCCGCTGCTTCCTCCAATATAACGGTTACGTTGTATAAAACCATGGGGCTAAGATAGGGAAGGGAATTTGAGTTTAGAATTCGAGAGTTATGAATTGGAAGTGTTGCCTGTCCGAATCAACTTCCTACTTTATCCCCCCGCAAATTCCTGAACCTCTTCCTGGCTTCAATCACGAACAAGCTTCCGGGATAGTCTGTGATGATCTTTTGGTAAAGGCCTTTGGCTTTTTCGCTGTCGCTTAGTTTGTTTTCATACAAATCAGCGAGCATAAATAAGGCATCATCAGCCCACAGGTCGAACTTGTAATTATCGGTAATATTTTGAAGCTGGACAGCAGCCTTTTGGAAATCGTTTTGCTTTAGATAAATTTTTGCTTTAGCCATCAAAATATCATCGGCGAGCGAGTTGCTGGGATATTTTGTGTTTATGCTGTCGAGCGATGCCAGCGCAGAAGGAAGCTGGTTTTTAAATATCAGCAAATCTGTGTACGCATAGCTTTTAAGAGCGTTAGTATCTGCGTCTGACGCTGTGTTTTCCTGTATCAGCAGCCCGAGGTTTAGCGCATCGTTTGCAATTAGCTGAGACGTTGAAGCCTTGAGCACATCCAACTGAGTTTTAGCCCAGGCGAAATCGCCCATGTAATACGATAATCTGGCGTTTCTAAACTTCGCCTCCTGCCCCATCGGTTGATCGGCAAATTGCTTTTCTACCTGCCCATATGTAAGATTGGCTTCCCAGACTTCTCCGGTGAGAATATAAACATCTGCCAAATCCAGCTTCGCCTGTCCAAGGATGGAAGCAGGCAAATTACTGACCTGAATCAGTTCTTCTAACAGCTTTTGCGCTTCTTTGGGTTTATTCAAATAAAACGCCTGTAAGTTACCCAATTGCCGCATCGCGAAAGCCGTGTTGCTCACTTTGCCAAACTCGCTCAACAACCCTAAATATTCTTTTTCCAATTGCTGAAGCTCGCCAATTGTAAACTTTCCGCCTGTCAGCATCTGATTTTTTGTGTTCAGCATCTGAATCTTTGCGGGAATATAGTACTGGCTATCGCTTCCCTTCGAGATTAAATATTGAAGTGCATCAACGGCTGTTGGATAAGCCTTATTTGAGATCAGTAGCCAGGACAAGTCATAAATTCGGTCACCGGGTTCCTTAAGGCGCTTGTCCAGAGCTATGGATTGTCGCAAAGCCATCTCATAATCTTTCTGCTGAATATATTGCCAGGTAAGCATTTCGGCATAAGGAACGTTTTGCGGATCTTTTTGCAGGCGGCGCAAAAGCGTTGACTTCAGTAAATCGTAATCAGCATTATCTTCAAATATCGCCGACAGTACACCCTGCGCTTGTTGCATTGCTACCGGATTCTTCTCGATCACATTCAAATACTCTTGCACAAGCATTGTCTTATTTTTTTGAAACCGATAAATGGAGATCAGATCATAAGCAAACGCATTATCATCACCAAGCAGCTTCCTCCCCGCGATCAGCGCCTTCACGGCATAATCATACATGTCCGTGCGGTAAAAGTTAGTTGCCAGGTCACGAATCTGGAACTCCGCTTTAGGAAGATCCTTAATTAGGTCGTTGTACCATGTATCAGCCTTTTCGTCTTCGCCGCGGGCGCTGAGCAATCGCCCAAAATCAACTTTGTAGGTATAATTGTCCGGCGAAGATTTCATTTGCTTTTTTATAATCTTATCCGCCTCTTCATACTGTTTAAGCTTTAACAGGGAGTTCAGATATGGATCGTAATAATTCTGAGCCCGTAACCCCGTAAATAGTTTACGGTATACCATAACTGCTTTTTCAAAATCTCCGTTTTGGTAATATTGGGCAGCCAGGGCCTCGTCGGGCGAAGTTTGCGCAGAGCCAGACAAGGTTATAAATAGCGCAAGGAGGATAAAGACAAAAACTCTCATCTGTGTTTAGGCGGTATAATTCTAAGGTAACGAATATATCCGCTTTTTGTGCGGCAGGTGGCATTTACCTATTAAAGATATTACACATGCTGTATTCTAAATGTTACGCGTAGAGCGGATAGCAACAAACGGATTTTGATAATTTAGCCAATATCGGCAGGGCAGACCTGCTGTATGATCTCCCGAATGAAGATAATATTCAGAAGTTTATTGTTGGCCATAATCCTGTATTTTGCTGCTTGCAAGCAGCACGAGCGTGCGGTCAAAATACCTTTGGAAGCTTTTTTCAGGAACTCAGGAAAAAGCAGCTTTCAAATCTCGCCCGACGGTAAACAGATTTCTTACGTTCAAAACCAATTGTTGTATGTACAAGATCTTGATGGCAAAAAAGGAAGGAATCTCACCAAGAAAGCCGATAGGATAATTGGCTATTACTGGGCAAACAACGACATGCTTTTTTATAGGTCGGCTGCCCGCGACAAACGTGGAGAGCGCCTGATTGCGGTTTATACAAACGGCAAACCATCCCAGGAATTGCTTCCGCGAGGGAGGTTCAAGATCAGCCTGATCAATCCTACCCGCATTAAAGATAACACGCTGTTCCTGGCCCTCAACCTTCGCGATTCTGGTTTATTTGATGCTTATAAGCTTGACATAGCGGCTAAAAAGCTCAGCCTGGTATTTAAAAATCCTGGGAACATTACGGAATGGTATGTTGATGATGATAACCAGTTAAGGCTGGCGGTGGCAAGCGATGGGGTAAACAAAACCCTCATGTTCCGCGAAAACTCGCAAGATAAATTCAAGCCCGTTATTACTACCAACTTCAAAACAAATATAAAACCAGTAGGATTTTGCAGGCAGAATAAAAGCTGCATTTATGCTCTTTCCAACTACGGCCGCGATAAAATGGCCATCGTGGAGTTTAACTGCCTGACAGGGAAAGAGGAAAAGGAAATATTTAGCCATAAGGATGTAGATGTGGTTGAGGCTGGATATTCTACAAAACGCCGGGGAATAAACTACGCGGTATTTGAAACATGGAAAAAACAGCGCATCTACTTAAATGATAGCGCAAAAAGTGTCTATCAGAAGTTGGAAAAACTGCTTCCAAATACTGAAATAAACATCCTGAGCCGAGATTCGGCAGAGAAGAAACTCATTATAAATACGTTCACAGACGTTACGCCAGGGGTATTTTACCTTTACACTTTGGCTACCAACAAACTTTTAAGGCTCAGCGAGCCTGATTCTGCCTTATCAGAAAATAACCTGTGCCCAATGAAACCTCAAAGTTTCAAAAACCGAGAGGGCTTTACCATCAATGGCTATTTAACGGTGCCAAAAGGCTCATCAGGTAAAGACTTGCCGGTCGTGGTTATTCCCCACAGCATAGCCGAATCCCGCAATAGCTGGGGTTTCAACAGTGAAGTTCAGTTTTTGGCAAATCGCGGATATGCGGTTTTCCAGATGAACTTCAGAGGCTCTACGGGCTACGGCAAGGAGTTTTATACCGCTGGCTTTAAAAAATGGGGCACAGCTATACAAGACGATATAACCGATGGTGTGAAATGGTTAATCGATAGTGAAATTGCGGATCCGAAACGGATTGCTATATATGGGACCAGCTTTGGCGGATATTCTGCGCTTGAAGGCTTGAGCCTGCACCCGGAGCTGTATGCCTGCGGTGTGTCGTATTCTGGCTTCACAAATTTGTTTACATTTATAAAAAGTGTTCCGCCCTACTATAAGCCCTATCAGCAAATGTTTTATGAAAAGGTTGGCAACCCCGAAACTGATGCTGACTATTTCAGAGCTTACTCACCTATCTTTCACACAGACAGAATAAAAGCCCCCATCTTGATTGCTCAAGGCACAAAAGATCCGCGGGTTAATGTAAACGAAACCAATCAGTTTGTACGCGAGTTAAAAAAGAGAGGCGTTTTAGTTACATACATACTAAAACAGAATGAAGGCCACAGCTTCAGGAAACAAGAAAACCGACAGGATTTTTACAGGCAGCTTGAGAAGTTCCTGGCTGAACACTTGACAAAACACTAATGAAGGAGCAAACACTGATAGATAGGAAGAAAAACCTCCTGCTTATCATTATTTTCCAGGTATTTATCTTCATTTCACTGGTAGTGGCTCTCTTCCTTGCTTATAGCCTCACTAAAAAATATGTTGAAAATGAGTTCACTTCCGAGAAGGTGGATGTGCAGGAGAAAACCGTAAAGCCCTATGCGGAATTTTTTCAAAATAAAATTCCGGAGATATCCTTCTATCAGGGCTTCCTGGACTCGGCTTCCGTAGTTAAATATGTTGATACCATTTTAACGAAGTACGCTTTCATCAATAAGGTAGTATTTTTTGACACCCAAATAAGCAACCATCAAATTGACGATGGTTTCAAACTGTACTATTTTCATATCGGCCCTAAAGCGGTTTACCAATTCTCGAGGGGTATTCAGCATGATTCCATCACCCTTTACAAGAGCACGTGGCCCAACCCTTTGAGCCTGAAAGTTTCAGACGAGTTTACCAAGATGGCTGTTAAATTTTCAGCATTTGTTGAATCATCAGATACAACCCGGGCACTTACCACAGACGATCAACTGAATACGTTTTATAATATCCGGCCTAACGTAATCACGTTTATGAGCATCCCCAGAAGGGAAGAATTGAGCATTTTCAAAGAATTAATGTTCAAGAAACTCTCACGATCTTTATTATATGAACAGGATATTCTTTCCTTCCAGCTCACGCCCTTCAAACTGCCCATAAAAAATACGCACCCAGAGCTCTATCAAAAGATCGAGATAAAGCCACTGGTGTTTGAGCCGGTAGACACCGATCCCGACAACATCAGCACAGACATTCCGCTGCCGGGGGCGTTCTCGGAATATAAACTTTACTTCAGCTCTTCGCGGTCATACATTAACAGGGAAATTAAAAACCGCTTTTTTCCCATTGCCTGTGGGCTGCTTTTTATCTATAGCGTTCTTGTTGCTGTAGCCTACCTCATTTATCGCAACCTGAACATAAACAGCCGGATGTTCAAATTACAGTACGACTTTATAAACAACCTCACACACGAGTTTAAAACTCCCGTTAGCGTTATAAAGATTGCCGGTAATAATATCCGTAGCACCACCAAGCTGTCGGATAAGGAGCGCATGCATTACGGCAAAATCCTTGACGAAGAGGCAGACAAGCTCAACGATTTGATGAATCGGCTACTTTCATTTACACAGATTGAGAATAAATCTATCCACACCAAAATTGAAACAATCAACCTGGAGATCTTTACACAGAATGTGATAGATGCCTATCAGCTCAAATACCCAAACTTCAACATCGAATACCAGGTTAAGGGCGATACACTGTTTAAAACCGACGCAACTCTGCTGGGAAGCCTTTTTTACAACATGATAGACAATGCTTATAAATATTCAAAAGCAGATAGCCGCCAGCTAAACATCAGCATCAAAAGCGATAAGAAGCATGTCGTTTTTAAGTTTAAAGACAACGGGATTGGCATAGCCAAAGAAGAGCTGAACAACATATTCAAAAAGTTTTATCGCATACAGAGTGAATACAATCAAAAGGGCAGTGTGGGCATCGGATTGGCTTTCTGTAAAGAACTGGTTAACTTTATGCACGGCGAAATCAGCGTAAAAAGCACGCCGGGCAGAGGTTCAGAATTTACTATTATATTGCCGCACGAAATCTAAACGGGCGGTTCGAGTTTTAAAAAGTATCTTATTTCTAAATCACTTTTCATGAAAAATATCAAGATAGCAGTAATTGAAGATGACGAAAACCTCCGATTTCTTGTAGCTCATCGCCTTGAGGCCGAAGGGTATACAATTGTTGAAGCTGCTGATGGGAATGCAGGTGAAAAGCTCATCATGGACGAAGATCCGGATATTGTTCTGCTGGATTGGATGCTGCCGGGCAAACAGGGTTATGATGTCTGCGATTCCGTTAGGAAGCAGGGCTATGACAAACTGATCATAATGGTTACTGCCAAGGCTCAGGATGTAGATAAAATTGATGCTTACAGCGTGGGCATTTCAGACTACGTGACCAAACCATTCAACATGGATGTATTGGTGGCCTTGATTGAAAATAAGGTGAAGTTTGTTGTTAACAACGAGAAAACCGAAGTGCACAAGTTTGGTGATATGGAGCATTATCCAAACACACATTCATTGCTGAAGAAGGGCAAAAAGATTGAGTTGACTATCCTTGAAAACCGTATCCTACTTTACTTCTTAAAAAACATGAATAAGGTTATCAATCGGGATGAGCTTATGATGGTGGTTTGGGGATACAACTCTGACGTAAACACCCGCACGCTTGATATGCACATTGTGCGGCTGCGGAAAAAGATTGAGGAGAATCCGGACGGGCCAGAGTTCCTGCAAACGGTTCGCGGCGTTGGATATAAGTTCGTGGTTTAACCTTTCCATATTCTATATAAAACCAAAAAGCCCGGCTCAATGAGCCGGGCTTTTTGGTTGAGAGCAATTCCGCTTAGTTGGCGATAATTACTTTGAACGTTAAGTTCGCTTTTGATCCTGTCAACCGGAAGAAATAAGTGCCGGATGGAAGGTTAGAGCTGTTGAACTCAAACGATTGGGTTTTGAACGCGGTTGCAGCACCAGAATATACATGCTGTACTCTAACGCCATTCAAGCCGAACAGGTCGAGCGATACTTTATCCTCACTGTTGATCAGGGTAAACGATACTGTCGTTTTCTGAGCAAACGGGTTCGGGTAAACTGTAAGCGTATTTGAATTAGCTTTCAATTCATCATTTGAAACAACTGCTAACTTATCCGATGAAATAGTTTCATCTACGCCTGCGATTATGCTTCCTGCTGCTGTTCCGCACTGCTGGTCGCAAGTGCCGAGCTTATCGCCTGAATGTTGGGTTAGATGTGCCTCAACTCCATTTGTGCTGATTGAAAGCGTATTTGATTTGCTCAGGTCGCCTCCTGGCACATGGCATACGAAGACTTTGCCTGTGTACTTGCCTTTCTTATCAACCTCCCTGATGTCTTTCACACAGATGTTGATCACAGAAGTGCTGGTGCAGCCATAGTAGCTCGTTACCTGTACTGTAAAAGTGTAAGAGCCCGCTGATGTTGGCGTAAACACCGGCGATGATGCCGTTGTGCTGCTTAACATACTGGCACCATTTCCACTCCAGTTGTAGGTATATGAGTGTACCGGAGCATTAGTTCTTACAATAACCGGAGTAACTGTCAGCACAGTGCTCTGTGCTCCATAACCCAGATACAAGTTATTCACATTACCGCCCGTGTAGGTGTTGTTAGTTGGTATTGATACAATACTGCTGCTTATAGTTTCGCCGTAAACAGTTATAGTTGCTGGTTTCGTAGACACATTTCCGTTCTTATCGGTTACTACCAATGTAACCGGATGTGTGCCGAAGTTCGAGCAATCGTACGTGGTTTGTCCGATAAGGCTTAGAGGCCGAATCCCGCATGCATCATTCGAACCGTTGTTAACCTGTTCCGGCGTAACGGATGCAGATCCGTTCACCAGATTGATAGTTAGATCCTGTGCAATTGCAACCGGAGCAACTTCATCTTTAACCGTAACAGTGGCTGTAGCTATGGAAACATTGCCGTGGATATCGGTAACCGTAAGCGTAACAGTATTTTGCCCAACGTTTGAGCAATCAAAATCTGTCTGGCTTAATGCAATTGAACGTATTCCGCAAGCATCGGTTGAGCCATTGTTTACAGCTTCTGCTGTGGTTGAGCCACGGCCATTTGCATCAAGCTGAACAGTTACGTTCTGGGCGATGGCTACAGGAGCGACATGATCTTCCACAGTCACAGTCGCTGTGGCTGTTGATATGTTCCCGTGAATATCCGTAACTGTAAGGGTTACTTCATTTGCTCCAAAGTTTGAGCAGTCAAAGGCTGTTTTGCTAAGCTTGATTGATTCAATTCCGCAAGCATCGATTGAGCCATTGTTCACAGCCTCGGCTGTTGTTGAGCCTTTTCCATATGCATCAAGCTGAACAGTTACGTTTTGTGCGATGGCTACAGGAGCGACATGATCTTCTACAGTTACAGTGGCTGTGGCTGTTGATACGTTCCCGTGAATATCCGTAACTGTAAGTGTTACTTCGTTCGCTCCGAAGTTCGAGC
>JAQSWM010000007.1 GCA_029266635.1 Sphingobacteriaceae bacterium
TACCTCGATAAAGATGTCTTAACTCAGATAACTAAACTTACCAAAGGCGACCGGATAATTGTGCCGAGCGATGCTACGTCAAATGCGGTTAAAAATCTTTGGGCTCAGGGGCTTTTCGATGATGTTCAATTAAACATCGCAGATATCAGGAACGACTCTGTGTTTTTCAATTTCACTGTGCTTGAACGGCCAAGGCTTACCCGCATTAACCTAAAGGGCTTAAGCAAAGGCGAAAGTGAAGAGGTAAAAGGCAAACTGAATGATAAGACCGGTAAGATTGTTAACGAAAACCTGATCAATACCACTACTAATATCATCAAGAAGCATTTTAACGATAAAGGTTTCCTCTTCACGGAAGTGCATATCAAAGAGCAGAAAGATACTTCTGAGGCTAACAACGTGATCCTGAATGTTACGGTTGATAAAAACTCAAAAGTTAAAATCCACAAAATAACCTTTGAAGGAAACAAGGAATTTAAAGATGCTGCCCTTAAAAAAATGATGAAAAAGACCAAGGAGCAGGCTTTTTACAAGGTTTTTGGTTCAGGCAAATTTTTAAGGGATAAGTACGAAGAGGATAAAGAAAAAATGATAGCCAAGCTACAGGCAAAAGGCTATCGCGATGCGGAAATCCTGAAAGACACGGTTACCCGTCATGATGATAAAAGCGTGGATATTAAAATCACCATGCACGAAGGCCCGAAATACTACTTCGGCGATATAACCTGGTCAGGTAATGCTAAGTATTCATCAAAGGACCTGCAGCGTATCCTCTCTATCAACAAAGGCGAGGTGTTCAGTGAAGAAAAGTTGGAAAAGAAGCTGCGCAGCAGCCCATCCAGCGACGACGTATCTTCTCTGTATCTGAACGACGGCTACCTGACATTTAACGTAGATCCTGTTCAAACAAAGATTCATGGCGATACCATTGATCTTGAAATGCGCATGTACGAAGGGCCTCAGTACACCATTAATAAAATTATCCTGAAGGGAAATGATATCACCAACGATAAGGTGGTGCTGCGGGAAATTCGGACCAAGCCCGGGGATAAGTTCAATAAAGATCTAATTGTGCGCTCTCAGCGTGAGATTATTGCTCTTGGCAACTTTGATGAGCAAAAAATGGATATTACACCTATCCCAAATCCCGCAGACGGAACGGTTGACATTAAATATACGGTAGTTGAAAAGCCATCAGATCAGATTGAGCTTTCAGGAGGTTTTGGTGGTGGCCGTGTGATAGGCACGCTCGGGTTAACGTTCAATAATTTTTCAGCACGTAACCTGTTCAACTTAAAGGAATGGAAACCGCTGCCAAAAGGTGATGGCCAAAAGCTGAGCATCCGCGGGCAAACGAATGGAAAGTATTATCAATCGTACAGCTTTTCGTTTTCCGAGCCATGGCTGGGAGGCAAGAAGCCTGTTAACTTTGGTATCAGTGCGTTTACTTCATTGCAGTCGAATGCGCTTTCAGGAGTAAACCAGCAGAAAATTCGTTTGAATGGTGTAACCTTCAGCCTCGGGCAGCGCTTGAAATGGCCTGACGACTGGTTTCAGATTAGCCATGCTTTAAGTTTCGAGCAGTATAAGCTTGTTAACTATTCCGGCTTTTTGTTTTCAAATGGTACCTCTTATAACTTTAATCTCACTCAGGAGCTTAGCAGGAATTCAGTAGATCAGCCAATTTATCCAACATCAGGATCAAACATCAGGCTTACGCTACAGGCAACTCCACCATACTCATTGTTTAACAACACAAATTACAGCACCGCTCCGGATGATGAGAAATACAGGTTTACAGAGTATTTCAAAAGCAAGTTTGAAGCACAATGGTTTCAGAGGATTTACGGAAAGTTGGTGTTAAAGGCACAAGCTCAGTTCGGATTTCTTGGACAATACAACCGTGGTGCAGGCCAGTCAGCTTTTGAGCGGTTTAAGTTAGGTGGCGATGGCATGCAGGGCTTCGACTTCCTGCAAGGTTCAGAAGTAATAGCGATGCGGGGATACGAGAATAATGCAGTTATCCCGGAAGGCTCAAACCCAACTATTGCCCAAAATTCTGGAAGCCCTATTTTTAACAAGTATATTTTAGAAGTACGTTATCCTGTAAGCTTGCAACAGTCGGCAACTATATTCCTCCTCGGATTTGCAGAAGGCGGTAATACCTGGGATTCATTTAAAGACTTTTCGCCGTTCAATGTTCGTCGTTCGGTGGGTTTAGGAGCAAGGGTTTATTTGCCGATATTTGGTTTGCTCGGAATAGATTACGGATGGGGCTTTGATAAGGTGAGGGGCTTACCTGATGGTGGCTTGAAGAAGTTCTCTTTCAGCATAGCTCAACAAATTGGTGGATTTTAATTGATAGGATATGAAAAGGATATTTTTAACGTTTGCGATTATATTTCTTATCGGTACTGGAAGTGCTTTTGCACAGCGTTTTGCCTATGTGGATACGGAATACATTTTAAAGCATATTCCGGAGTATAACTCGGCTCAAAAGCAATTAGACGCTCTTTCTCAGCAATGGCAGCAGGATGTAGATCAGCGGTTTGCCGAAATAGAGAAACTGTACAAATCGTACCAGGCAGATCAGGTGTTGCTAACAGACGAGATGAGAAAGCGGCGTGAGAACGAGATTGTAGAAAAAGAAAAAGCCGCCAAAGATTTTCAAAATACTAAGTTTGGTTTTGAAGGAGATCTTTACAAAAAGCGTATTGAACTCATAAAGCCAATACAGGAGAGAGTTGCTAAGGTTGTTCAGGCACTTGCAGAAAGCCAGCAGCTTGACATGATTTTTGACAAAAACAGTGAGGTTACGCTATTATATGCCAGCCCGCGTTATGATAAAAGCAATGACGTTATTACCCGCTTGGGATATAAGGTTGATGCACCGGTTAAATAAACGTTCGTAAATAATAATTGACTATAACAAAGATGAAACACTTAGTAAAAGTAGCTGTAGTAGCGGCAGGATTGTTCTTCACAGTAAATGCAGCTAATGCTCAGCAAAAATTCGGGCATATAAACTCCGAAGAGCTTTTAAAAGCAATGCCGGAAATTAAAGTTGCAGACACCAACTTTGAAACCTTCCGCAAGCAAAAGCAAACTGCGTTAGAGCAGATGGGAGCAGAGCACCAGAAAAAGACTTTAGCGGCACAAGAGCTGTATAAAACACTTAGCGAAGCCAATAAAGACGCGGTTAACAAAGAACTTCAAACCCGTTCTAACGAAATTGCTGATCTTGAAAAACGTATTACTGAAGCTCAGCAAAAAGCAGAGCAGGAATTAGCGACAAAACGGAATGAACTATATCAGCCTGTTTTTGACAAAGCGGAAGCTGCGGTTAAAGCGGTAGCCAAAGAAAAAGGCTATGCTTATGTATTTGACATTTCGCAGCCGGGAGTAGTTTATTTTGAAGGTGGCGACGATCTGTTAGCTGCTGTAAAAACCAAGCTTGGTATCAGCGCAACTGCTGCACCTGCAACAACTGCTAAGAAGCCATAGTAAAATTACTTGTAAGAAATGAAAAGCGGAACTGAGAAGTTCCGCTTTTTTTGTTTAGAGGAAGTGGGTTTGTAAACCTGCGCCATTGTTGTAGATTTATAGAAACCTAACCAAGATGAAGCGTTTCATAACAGCAGCATGTGTTTTCTTGTGCATCAATCTTTCTGCACAGGAGCGGCAGATCAAAGCCGATTCAAAGATTAATCAAGTGATAGTTTTTCTCACCGGCGCACAGATACAGCGACAAGCGATAGTTGACATTCCAGCCGGTCAGAGCCAAATAGTTTTTTCTGCTTTGTCTCCGGATATCGAAGCTCAGAGCATACAGGCAAAAGGAGAAGGCGCCTTTACTATCCTGGCAGTAAACAGGCAGGATAATTTTCTGGAAGAGCAAAAGTGGGGCGAGGAGAAGGCAGGGCTGCAGGCTCAGATCGATCAGCAACAGGAGAAAATTGAAGTGCAAAGGAATTTGATTGCGGTGCTAAAATCCGAAGAGGAGATGTTGGCTAAAAACCAAACTGTGGGCACAGAAACAATCGGGCTTGACCTCAACAAGCTGAAACTTGCTTTAGATTTTCAGCGGTCAAGGCTTTCGGAGGCCAAGAACAAGCAACTTGAGGTGCAGCGCACAATCAACAAACTAACCGAGGACCTCACCAAGCTGAAAAGGCAGTTAGCCGACCTGAATGGCAAATCGAAAACTACCACGAGCGACATTGTGATCAAAGTTTCTTCGAACGCTGCTGTAAAGGCGAATTTAGGTCTTAAATATATGGTGAAGAACGCGAGCTGGTATCCGACGTATGATCTCAGAGCAACAGATGTTAGCAGCCCGATTGAGCTGATCTATAAAGCAAATGTAACCCAACGCTCGGGCGAAGACTGGAAGAATGTTAATCTGGTATTATCATCCGGCGATCCTTCAGTGGGAGGGAATAAGCCGGACCTAAGGCCATATCTACTGGGAGATAACATCCGGTATTCTCCTTTAAGAAATATAAGTTCAGTAAGAGGAAGAGTTACCGACAGAACAGATGGAAGCGCATTGCCCGGAGTGTCAGTTCAGATACTCGGCACATCCATCGCGACTTCTACTGACCTGAATGGTAATTACAGTTTACAAATACCATCAAAAGAGTCTCGTGTCAAGTTCAGTTATGTTGGCTATAATTCAGAAGAACTCTCAATCAATTCAGAAGAGATGAACGTCAGCCTTGAGCCGAGCGCCCAGCAATTGAACGAAGTAGTAGTCACTAAATCATTAGTAGGCAAAGTCGCAGGTTTAAATGTAGGTTATGGCGCCCAAAAGAGGGAAGCACTTAGAGTTCCAGTAGAAGCCCAGCAGACTCAAACCAACATCCAGTTTGATATAAAGAACCCTTACACCATCCTCAGTGATGGAAAGCAATTTAAAGTTGACATTGGCCAGTTCCAATTGAAAGCAGACTACGAGTATTATGCTGCACCAAAGCTTAGCCCTGATGTTTTTCTTACAGCCAGGATTGTAGATTTTAACGACTTGAATTTGCTTAGCGGAGAGGCTAATATCTTTTTTGAAGGCACATTTTTAGGCAAAAGCCTGATCAATGTCCAGAACTCCAGCGACACACTGGCTGTATCCTTAGGCACCGATAGAAATGTAGTTGTAAAAAGAGAACGTGTAAAAGATTTCAAGGACCAGCAGTTTATCGGGTCTAACCAGCGAGCTGTCAGAAGCTTCACCATAGATATTAAGAATCGGAAATCGCAAAAGATCAACCTTGTAGTTGAAGATCAGTTGCCCGTCTCTACAAGCGGCGATATTACTGTAGAGAAACAAGAGATCTCAAGCGCTGAATTGGAAGACGCCACCGGTAAACTTACGTGGAAGATGGAACTGCAACCGAACGAACAGAAGAAGCTAGCACTAAAGTATTTGGTGAAATATCCGAAAGGGCGGATCATCAATCTTGAGTAGCCTTGTAATTTGTGACATCATTATTGGAGAGTGGAATGGCATTTGCGTTTTATAATCGTAATTTTGCAAGCTCATAAGCTGCTATGAGCGATTCAATAAAACATGAGTGCGGTATTGCCTTTATCCGTCTCCTAAAGCCCCTGTCTTTTTACCAGAAAAAATACGGAACCTCCTTGTACGGATTAAATAAGCTGTACCTGCTTATGGAGAAGCAGCATAACCGGGGACAAGATGGAGCAGGGATTGCAACCATTAAGTTGGATGTAAAGCCCGGGCACCGGTACATCAGCCGGCATCGTGCCATGGGCGCAGGTGCAGTTAGCGAAATATTTGAATACGTTCAGAAGAAGTTTGCCGATGTACAGGCAGCTAATCCTGAACTATTGAAAGATCCTGACTGGCTTAAAGAAAATGTGAGCTTTACCGGCGAAGTGCTCATGGGGCATTTGCGCTACGGCACTCATGGCAAAAATAGTATTGAAAGCTGCCATCCGTTTTTACGGCAAAATAACTGGATGACCAGAAACCTGGTTATCTCGGGAAACTTCAACATGACGAATGTTGATGAATTGCTGGAACAGCTATATGAACTTGGTCAGCATCCCAAAGAGAGAGCCGATACAGTTACTGTACTTGAAAAAATCGGGCACTTCCTCGACGCTGAAAACCAGGAGTTGTTTGATCAATTTAAAGCTGATGGTTTATCTAACGTTGAAATAACCCACAAAATAGCTGAGAATCTCGATGTGGGAAACATCCTCCGCCGCTCAGCAAAGACCTGGGATGGAGGTTATACCATTAGTGGGATATTTGGTCATGGTGATGCTTTCATAATGCGTGACCCGTCAGGCATCCGCCCGGCATTCTATTATTATGACGATGAAATAGTGGTTGTCACGTCAGAGCGGCCCGCCATCCAAACGGCTTTCAATATTCCGTTTGAGCTTATCAGCGAAATAAAGCCTGGCCATGCGCTTATTGTTAAGAAGGATGGTAAAGTAAGCGAAGAAGAGTTTCACAAACCTACGGAACAAAAATCGTGTTCGTTCGAGCGGATTTATTTCTCCCGCGGAAGCGATGCCGCCATTTACCGAGAGCGCAAGCAATTGGGCCGCCTGCTTTGCCCGCAGATTTTAAGCGCCATCAATCACGATATCAAAAACACCGTTTTCTCTTACATCCCCAACACTGCCGAAACTGCTTTTTACGGCTTAGTAGAAGGTTTGCACAAGCATATCAAAACAGTTCAGAAGGAGCAACTGCTTAACCGAGACGATAAAATATCCGACAAAGAGCTGGAAGAAGTATTGAATATGGCTCCCCGAGTGGAGAAAATCGCCATTAAAGATGCTAAGCTGCGCACATTCATTACACAGGATGCCGATCGCCGCGATATGGTTGCCCACGTTTACGATACCACCTACGGGCTTATCAAACGCGGAACAGATACTTTGGTTGTCTTAGATGATTCAATAGTTCGCGGAACAACTCTGAAGCAAAGCGTGCTCCGGATTTTAGATCGGCTTGGCCCTAAAAAGATCATTATTGTTTCATCTGCCCCTCAAATCCGCTACCCCGATTGTTACGGGATAGATATGTCCAGAATGGGCGAATTCGTAGCCTTTGAGGCGGCTATTTCGCTGCTGCGGGAACGTGATATGGAAGGCGTAATCTTTCAGACTTACGAAAGTTGTAAGGCAGCAAAGAGCTTGGGAAATGGGCAGGTCCACAACTACGTTCAGAAAATTTACGAGCCGTTTACCTACCAGGAAATCTCCGACCGGATCGCGAAAATCATCACTCCTAAGGAAATCAATGCCAGCGTGCAAGTGATTTATCAAACACTTGATAATTTGCATGCAGCTTGTCCGCATCACCTGGGCGACTGGTATTTCTCAGGCGATTATCCAACTCCCGGCGGGAACAAAGTTGTGAATAAGGCTTTCATGAACTGGATGGAAGGCAAGAACCAGCGGGCGTATGTTTAAGTGTAGTTAGGAGGAGGCTGGTGCCGAAACTAAAGGCACTTGTTTCTTTTGTAGACTTAATCCTTGCTTTATAACTCCATCAGACCAGATGTTTCAGAACTTATTTGTCTGGTTCATATTGGAGGTACAAAACGGCACTCGTCTGTAAGGTAGATGAGATTATTACAGTTTCCTTTTTCACACCATCATCTATCGTCAATGTTGATGTATTTGGCGGCACTTGTCCCAAATTGTTCGCATACATTACAATCTCATTTAACCCTGCTGATCTGTCAAGCCGAATGGTGAATTTCGCCGGCTTTTTGCGGAGATGAAGCCTTTCCACTACCGGGTGCCTGTTGTAGTAAATTGAAACTGTATCATAATCAGAACGAAGGTAATCGGCGACGGCAAGTGTTACCATTGTTTTCTTAACCGGTATTATTATAGGTTTCGCCAGTTGAGTTTTCATGAACGACATGCCGGGCTTATCTTTTTTCATGTCTGTCAGAATATGGTCGGGGATCGGCTCTATGCCCTCGGGTAATTTTGGATCATATCTCCGCAGGAACACTTTGCCGGGATCGCATTGTGTCTTCGTGTAAATGCTGCCACGCCACCTGCCCGTCAAATAGTCGTAGCTGTTTTTTGTGGCAAACTCAAGGTCCATAATTTTGATGCAGAGCGAGCTGTCTGACAGTACTAGAGAATCCTGAAGCCGCAGTTCAGTTATTTTGCATGAGGTGCCTTTCACCTGTCCGATGAAATCAAATTTCCCCCAGGCAAAGAAAATGGTATTGTGATAAAAGTAGCCTTTCCCGCTTATGATGTTCCCTTCCTGTTGAAGTACGTTCAAACTATATCCCGAGATATAATATCCTTCAGCTTCTGAGGTGATGTAGCCCTGCCAAAACCCTTTATAAGATTGTGCATCGGCGATCTGGATATTCCAAATGATCAGGCAAAAACAGATTAGTCTTTTCAAGTGATGCTACGGCGAGTACTTTAAATATATGGCTGCAGTTTTCTGCTTGTCCGATTCTATCAACAGCCGATACGTTTTTCTACCATCCGTCAGGAACATTTCGGACGTGTTTGGCGGTATTTGACCGAGGTTCTCGGCATAAATCAAAACTTCATTTAATGCTATCTCTGTATTAAGGTGGAGGGTTATAGTTTTTGATCTCTTTGATAACCAAACGTTGCGTACAATAGGTTCGCGATTCAGATAAATGCTTATCGTATCATTGTCGACATTCAGATAATCACGAACCTGCAGCTTTATATCGCGATTATGAACTTCTATCTCCTGCGCTTTACGAACGGCTGTATTGAGAAATGGTGCTGAAAAGTCGACTGGCGGCTCTGTTGTTTCTACCGGCTTTAGAATTTCTGAATGGATACTGTCTATAAAGTATTTTAAATCTTCTTTGTTGCGGGCCAGAATCACAGACCCGGGCAGGCATACATCAGAAGAATCATCTTTGCTTACCCCATTCCACCAGCCTTGAAGGTACTCCCTCGTGCCCACCTGCCGGTAAGCTACATTGATGTTTTTAACGCAGGCATGATACTCTTCCGGAACAATTACATCCTGTATAAGCAGTTTTTTTGATTCTTCAATCCTGATGGAATCGCCGTCTATTCTTCCGAAAAAACCAAAGCGGATATCCACAGCATTCGCCATGGTAGAAACAGAATTTCCAAAAAGTGATTTTTTCTGAGTAATGTCTAACTGAATGTCGTATAGCTCGCTGTAACCTCCAGGAATCTGAGTGATTTTTCCATACCACTTCCCATTAATGTCCTGGCTATGAGCTAAGCCGGAAAGAAGAACGAAGAAGAGTACTATTATTGTCGCCCTCATGCCTGAAATATTACTCAAGGTAATGATTTTCAGAAGTAAAGCTCTTTAGAGCACAAAAAGTTTCAGCATTTTCTTGCCATAGTCAATCACCGCTTTATGATCCATCAGTATATCGCCACCTATTACGCCGATTACTTTAGGCAGGCCCAGCTGTTCATAAGCATAATTTATGCTTGACAGATCTATTACTGCTGCTTCAAAGCCGCTGATGACGAGCGTGCCGATGGCGATTTCTGGTAGGACAACAGTGAAGCTTTCCATAGAGTTTGTGCCGAGGCCTGTAGATACCCTGTCGCTGAGACGGATTATGCTGACTTCGCCGTTCAGTTCCATGATTGTTGATTTATCGAATACGGTTTTAGAAGCGCCAGTATCCAAAACTGCCTTGAAGGATTGCCCATAAACAACAACTTCCACCAAAAGGTGGAAGCCGTCGTCGTGAAGATTTAATACTTCTAAAGGTATTTTCGTTATCAATTTAGATGATGTTCGAATCTGATAAAACTTTATTCATGTTCCTTACAGCATCAGCGCTCTTGTTAAATTCAGCTTGCTCTGCATCGCTCAATTTGAAGTCGACAATTTTTTCCCACCCATTACGTCCTAGGACTACCGGTACCACTAATGAGATGTCTTTTTGACCGTACTCGCCATCCAATGCTACGCCGCAAGAAATCAGCCTTTTCTCGTCACGCACAATGCTCTCTACCATCGCCAAAGTGCCGGCTCCGGGAGCATACCATGCAGAGGTTCCAATCAGTTTGGTGAGAGTAGCACCACCAACCATAGTTGCTGCAACAATTTTGTCTTGCTGTTCCTGGCT
The DNA here is from genome assembly GCA_029266635.1 of Sphingobacteriaceae bacterium. GTDB lineage: Bacteria > Bacteroidota > Bacteroidia > Sphingobacteriales > Sphingobacteriaceae > JAQSWM01. Next base: position 10,119 of record JAQSWM010000007.1, read on the forward strand.
TAAAAACTGGGTCACCGGAATGCTGTTCCATGTTGCATGTTTGATCAGCGGGATCATAGTAGTGTCGCCGTGACCGCCAATTACTACGGCATTCAGGTCGGCAGGAGAGCAGCCCAACTCCTGGCTGAGGTAATACTTGAAACGTGCAGAATCTAGCGCTCCGCCCATGCCTATGATTTTATTTTTAGGCATGCCTGACGTCTTCAATGTTAGATAATTCATCGTATCCATCGGGTTCGATACCACGATGATGATAGTTTCGGGCGAGTGCTTAAGAATATTTTCGGTTACCTGTTTGACGATGCCGGCGTTTGTTCCTATCAATTCTTCCCTGGTCATCCCCGGTTTGCGGGGAAGGCCTGAGGTAATTACAACAACTTCAGAACCCGCAGTGGCTGCGTAGTCATTAGTTACTCCTTTTACTTTCGTGTCGAAGCCAAGAAGGGCAGCCGTTTGCATCATGTCAATGGCTTTGCCTTCTGCAAAACCTTCTCGTATGTCAAGAAGGATCAGTTCGTGTGCTAGTTCTTTCCTGGCAATGTTATCAGCGCAAGTTGCGCCTACGGCTCCTGCGCCTACTATAGTAATTTTCATGTGGCTTGAATTTAGAATGGATGGCCGAAGTTAATAAAATAGCATTTCATAAGAAATTTTTCGGACTCAATCATATTTACAGCCTCGTGCCGTTTTAGCGATGAAATTAAAATAAAAGTGAACATTGATCCCTGTGTTGCGTTATAAGGGAACCTTTCGGATACTTAGTAAGAAATAGCGTGGTCTTTAGGCTATGACTTGCTTTTAGGCACTTTTTTGTTAGGGCACAGATTTTTCCCATATTTGTAAATTAAATATGATGCTAGAACTACTCAACTCTTCAGAACCACTATTTTATATCACGGTGGCTTTGTTGGCTTTGGTACTCGTAATACTCTCCATCCCCTCAATAATTCACGTAGCAAACCAGCGAGGCCTTTTTGACGATATTGATGTTGAAAGAAAGGAGCATACTCTTGGAATTGCCCGCTTGGGTGGGGTAGCCATATTCTGCAGCTTCATGATTACCATTTTGCTTGTAACCCGGATGGGGGAAAGCAATGGTGTCCATTATTTGCTAACATCGACCATGATCCTGTTTGCTGTTGGCTTGAAAGATGATTTATGGGGTGTGAACCCAAGCACCAAGTTTGCAATGCAGTTTATAATCTCCGTTATAATGGTGCTGCTTGCTGATGTTCGCCTTACCAGCCTGTATAGCGTGTTTGGAGTGCATGAGTTACCCTATGCTGTGAGCGTTATCCTGTCTATCGTGGTGATAATGTTCATCACCAATGCTTTCAATTTGATCGACGGAATTGATGGTCTCGCGGGAACTACAGGACTGGTTGTGACATTAACTTTCGGATTGATTTTTGCGCACATGCATCAGATCAGCCTTGCTGCTATTTCTTTTGCCTTAGCGGGCACATGTGTAGGCTTTCTACGCTACAATCTTACACCTGCGAGGATATTTATGGGGGATACTGGCTCGCTGTTGATTGGTTTTGTGTCGGCTGTACTTGCCATCAGATTTATTGAACTAAACAATGTGGCTACGGTGCCAGATGTGGTCTATACCTCTGCGCCATCAATCGCCGTAGCTGTTTTGATTGGACCTATCTTTGACGCAGTGCGGGTTTTCATATTGCGGATATTAAAGAAGGGCTCACCATTTGTAGCAGATCGTAACCATGTTCACCACCGCATGTTGTACATCGGCTTTAACCACTTACAGACTACGTTCTTCCTCATGCTGTTCAATGTGCTTATGATCTTTACAGCACTGTCTTTACGTGGTATCGGTAACTTTATCCTCATCGGCATATTGTTCCTGATCTGTATGCTCTTCAATGCATTCCTTACCTTCTTTGTTCGGTCTAAAGACAGAAGAAGCTATCGCTTTGTGAATTTTCTCTGGTAACTATCGGCTGTCCATTTTAGCTGTTCAAACTTTTTTCTGCTCGTTTGTTGTAATGTGATTATGACAGATACAGAGCAACTCCTCGAAGAAAATAATCTTGTATATGCAAGCGATTCCATGCCTGGCATTCGCCGGGAGCGGGGAGAAGACGGCTTTGTTTACTTTAAAAGCAAAGGTAAGCAGGTGAGCGACGAAAAAACGCTGCTCAGAATTAGGAAGATGGTTTTGCCCCCCGCCTGGGAAAATGTGTGGATTGCCCCGAAAGCAAACGCACACCTTCAGGCAACGGGTGTAGATCAGGCGGGAAGAAAGCAATACCGTTATCACACTGCCTGGTGCCAGTCGCGAAATGAAAGCAAATATTATCGGCTGTTGGAGTTTGGTAAAACACTGCCTCAGATCCGGAAGCACCTTCAAAAAGATATCCGTAGGAGGGAACTGGACGAGCGGAAGGTGCTTGCTATTTCGGTAAGCCTTATGCAAAAGACACTCATCCGCGTAGGCAACGAATCATACAAGCAACTGTACGGTTCTTACGGGCTAAGCACACTTCGCGATAAGCACGTTAAGGTTGATGGCAGTAAGCTAAAGCTCTCGTTCAAAGGCAAAAAGGGAGTAATGCACGATATTGACCTGAATGACAGTAATCTTGCCAGGCTGGTGAAAAAGTGTCGCGATATTCCCGGGCAGGAGCTCTTTCAATATTATACAGAGTCGGGCGAGCGGCGCTCTATCGATTCTGGGATGGTGAACCGGTACATTAAAGATATTACCTGCTGTGATTTTAGCGCAAAGGACTTCCGCACCTGGGCCGGAACTATGGAGGCTTTGCGTGAATATTCTACATATGAGTTTCCTGAAAATGAAACCAAGCGCAAGAAAATAACTATAGCAGTTTTAGATGAGGTGGCTTCGAAGCTTGGCAACACCCGCAGTGTGTGTAAAAAGTATTACGTATTTCCTGCACTGGTGGAGGCTTACGAAGATGGCTCGCTCATGCCTTACCTCAAAAAGATTAAGAACAATTCGCTGTTGGCGGCTGATGAAGGCTTGAATGCCGATGAAAAGGTGCTGTTAAACTTCCTCAAGGCAGAGCGGAAGAAACGTGAGCTGAGCAAGTGAGCCCTTCATCTTTGTCCTTACTCCTTATTCTTTGAATCCATCACTATCGTCACCGGCCCATCATTCAGCAGGCTCACTTTCATGTCTGCACCGAATATCCCGGTAGCTATCGGCTTTCTCAAGTTGCGCTCAAGCGATTTGATCATCAATTCGTAAAGCGGGATGGCTTTGTCCGGTTTGGCAGCACGAATAAAGGAGGGGCGGTTGCCCTTTTTGGTTTGAGCGAATAAGGTGAATTGGGAAATAAGAAGGACGTTCCCGTTCACATCAGCTAAAGATTTGTTCATCAAACCGTCTTCATCTCCGAAAATTCGCATGCCTACAATCTTCTGAGCCAGCCATTCCACGTCGGCCTCTGTGTCGGCATCTTCAATGCCCAGCAAGACAAGGAAACCGGTAGAAATATTTCCTGTGGCTAAATCGTTTACAACTACAGATGCCTCGCTTACCCGCTGAATAACTGCTCTCATTTATGCCCGTGTATCTTGTCCGTGGTAAATACTCAAATAACTGTCATATCGCGACGGAGCAATTTCGCCTTCTTCAACAGCATCCAGAACTGCACATCCCGGCTCGTTGATATGCCTGCAATTATGGAAGCGACAGTCACCCATCCGTTCACGCATCTCAGGGAAGAAGTGGCCGAGCTCTTGTTTTTCGATGTTCACAATTCCCAGTTCTCTTATTCCTGGCGTATCAATTAAAAATCCGCCGAAAGGCAGAACAAACATCTCCGCGAAAGTGGTGGTATGCATTCCTTTATCGTGCCACTCAGAAATCTCTGTAGTACGCAGTTTAAGCTCAGGCAATATTTGATTTATCAGGCTTGACTTCCCAACGCCCGAGTGCCCCGAGAATAAAGTAGTTTTGTCCTTCAGCGCATCTTTGATCTGATCAATATTCATCCCCTTCAAAGCCGAAACTTCAAAGCATGGGTAGCCGATTTCTTCATACAGATCCCGATAATCTTTTAATACTTCCAGCCCTTCATCGCTGAAAAGATCGAGTTTATTAAACACCAGCGCTGCGGGAATGCCGTACGCTTCGGCAGTAACTAAAAATCTATCGATAAACCCCAGGGAAGTGCGGGGCGAGGCGAGGGTAACAATCAGAAACGCCTGGTCCATGTTGGAGGCTATGATTTGCCCCTGTTTGGATAAGTTGATAGATTTACGGATGATATAATTGCGCCGGTCGTGCAATTTAGTTATCACTCCGGTTTCCTGCTCCGGCTCCATCTCAAAATCCACCACATCACCCACCGCTATCGGATTTGTGGTGGTTATGCCTTTGATACGGAACTTTCCCTTGATCCGGCAGTCGTAAGTTCTGCCGCTTTCGGTTAAAACTTGGTACCAGCTTCCGGTAGATTTTGTAATGAGCCCTTGCATCCGCTATAAATCTAAAATCACTTTCAGTGCGCTTACAATAGGCTCACGATATTCTTTGTCCAGGCTTCCTAACCGAGACTTGATCTTTCTATTGTCCACCGTTGTTAACTGGTCGATAACTGCAAAGGAGATTTTTTCTAAGCCATTTGTCTCTGTTGGCAATATCTTGTAACGCAGTAAAGAGGTCTTTTCATATGATTGCGAAGAAAGTGGTATAACAATGGTAGAAGGATGATTGACCTTGTTCAACCCGTTTGTTTGTATTACAAGTGCAGGGCGTATTTTGCCTGACATTGTACCTCTTGCAGGATTAAAATCAATGAGGCAAATATCAAGGCGGCTAATAGTCATCGTCAAAATCGCTTGTATACGCGTTACTTATCTCTTCATTAATCCGCAAAGATTCATCTCTAACCAACATGGATTCATACGCTAACTGACGCTCCACCTTTTTACGATTAAGAATGTTGATGTACGTTTCGATTGCATTCTTTATAAATCCATTTCGGCTTATTTTGGACTCTTTTGCTGTTACTTCTGCTTTAGCAAAGAGCTCATCATCGAGTTTCAATAATATACTTTTCATGAGGTGTTAAGATATATCAAAATTATATATATCATAGGTATATATCAATTTTTAAACCAACTTTTTTTGCAGAAGCAAAAATTTACTGCTTACTTTACGCCGTCGTCAGAAAGATGGCAGAATAAATGATTTTTAATTCAACAACAATGACCATGACTACTACCACCGGGCGAACTTCGGAGGAGGGTATCTAATGGCATAAAAAACACATAAACCATAAGCGCCTTCCTCCACAAGAGGAAGGCGCTTTTTTTTTGAAAAAAAATGAAAACTTTAAAATTCGGCGGTACATCAGTTGGCTCGGTTCAGAGCATCCTCACTTTGTTGGATATTATGAAAAAAGAAGCAGCTACGGGAACGAATCCTGTAGTTGTTCTATCGGCAATGAGCGGTGTTACCAACCTGCTATCGGCGATGGCGGAGCAGGCTGCTTCCGGAAATAGTTTCGCCGACGAGCTTGCAGAATTAGAGTCACGCCATTTTGAAGTGGTCAAAGCACTGCTGGATGTGCAAAAGCAGAACCCGGTTTTTACCAGGTTGAAGCTATATTTCAATGAGCTCGAGGACTTGTTGCAGGGCATTTTCAGCTTACGCGAGTTAAGTCCGCGTTCTAAAGATTTAGTTCTTAGCTACGGAGAACGTTGCTCAGCACTCATGGTTAGTAAAATTGCGGAGCAGCACCTTTCGGATGTAGTTTACCTGGATGCATCGGAGGTAATTAAAACCGACAGCAATTTTGGGCATGCACGTGTGCAAACTAAAATTACCGACTTGCTCATCCAGAATTTTTATCGTGAAAACGAAGGCAAGCTTATTATCGTAACCGGATTCATAGCCAGCAACAACGATGGACGGATTACCACTTTAGGTCGGGGCGGTAGCGACTACACAGCCGCAATAATCGGCTCAGCTTTAAACAGCAGCGAAATCCAGATCTGGACAGACGTAAACGGCATGATGACTGCCGATCCGCGGATGGTCAAAAAGGCTTTCCCGCTTACCGAGCTGTCTTACACCGAGGCAATGGAGCTTTCCTTCTTTGGAGCGAAGGTGATTTATCCGCCAACAATGGCCCCCGCGTTCCTGAAAAAGATCCCAATCGTTATCAAAAATACTTTTGATGCAGAGTTCCCCGGAACTGTTATCCGCCACGATTGCGCTCCTTCAAACCTGCCGATAAAAGGTATTTCTTCGATGAATGATATCAGTATCATCAATTTGCAGGGCAGCGGAATGGTGGGCAAAGCGGGCTTCAGCGGAAGGCTCTTCTCGTTGCTTGCCCGTGAGCAGATCAATGTTATTTTAATCACCCAATCATCGTCAGAGCACAGCATCACATTTGCTATCAATCCGGCTGATGCCATACGTGCGCAGAAGCTTATTGAAACTGAGTTTGAGCTTGAGCTTCAGGCATTAAAATTAGATAAACCTGAAATCGAAGATGGTTTGTCTATCCTGGCGATTGTCGGCGAGAACATGAAGCAAACTCCGGGTATTTCCGGCACGCTGTTCCATGCGCTTGGGCGGAACGGGGTGAATGTGCGGGCTATCGCACAGGGCTCTTCAGAATACAATATTTCAGTAATCCTGTCCAATACTGACCTTGCAAAAGCGCTCAACGCCGTCCACGACGCCTTCTACACTGATCTTAAAAAGAACCTGAATATTTTCTGTCTTGGCACCGGCAATATCGGTACCACGCTTTTCCGCCAGATACAGGAACACAGCGCCTTTTTGCAGGTTCAGAACGGGGTGATGATCAATGTCATCGGCATCAGCAACAGCCGTAAAATGCTATTCAACCAAGGTGGAATCTCGCTGGAAAGCTGGAAAGATCAGTTGAATGATAATGGCGAACAAGCAAATCTGAGCTCGTTTATCGCAAGGATGAAAGAAATGAATCTTCCCAACGCCATCCTTGTAGATAATACTGCCAGTTTGTTGCCGATAGATTTTTATGCGGATGTGTTCCGCTCAAATATCTCGGTTGTGACCTGCAACAAGATCGGCAACTCGTCATCCTACAACCAGTACAAAAACTTTAAAGACCTTGCTTTTTCTCACGGCGTAGATTTTTATTACGAGACAAATGTGGGAGCAGGGCTGCCTATCGTCCGAACATTAAAGGATTTAATGATTAGCGGCGACCGGATCATCAAGATCGAGGCGATACTTTCCGGTACCATTTCCTTCATCTTCAATAACTTTAAAGGCGATGTAACTTTCCACGATGTGGTTAAGCTTGCACAGGAAAAGGGCTACACTGAACCCGACCCACGCGATGATCTTCGCGGAACAGACTTTATGCGTAAAATGCTGATCCTGGCCCGCGATGCCGGTCACGTGCTTGAGCCTAAAGAGGTGGAAATAGAAAGCATGTTGCCATCTGCTTGTGTGAATGCGGCAAGCGTAGAAGATTTCTACCAGGAACTGCAAAATAATAATGCCTTTTTTGAGAACCTGAAGTCGCAAGCTGCTGCTTCTGGAAAAGTATTGCGGTATATCGGAATACTGGCAGATGGGAAGGTTTCTATCTCGCTGCAAATGGTAGATGAGAGCCATCCTTTTTACACACTTTCGGGAAGTGACAACATCATTTCTTTTACCACCGAACGGTACAAGGAGCGCCCGCTGGTTGTGAAAGGGCCTGGGGCAGGAGCAGAGGTTACGGCTGCCGGAGTATTTGCCGACATCGTAAACGTGGGTGCACAGTATCCAAATTATTTCTAATAAGCCCGAAAGTCTGCAAGTCAGGAAGTCCGAAGATGAAAGAATCAATAAAAGTTTTTGCGCCTGCAACGGTGGCTAACGTGGTCTGCGGATTTGATGTCCTTGGTTTTGCCGTGAATGAGCCCGGCGACGAGGTGATCATGCGCCGGACTGATAAAGATGGTGTGAGCATTTCAAAAATAACCGGCGACGATGGACGCCTGCCGCTTGATGCCGGAAAAAATACGGTTAGCGCAAGCGTGCAGCACTTCCTGAAGTACATCGGACGAGAGGATGTTGGAGTGGAAATAGACCTGCATAAAAAAATGCCAATCGGAAGTGGGCTTGGCTCCAGCTCTGCCAGCACTGTTGCGGGTTTGTTCGCCATCAATGAACTGCTCGGTAAGCCACTCGGTGTCAAAGAGCTTTTACCGTTTGCGATGAAAGGCGAGGAGCTTGCCTGCGGCTACGGGCACGCCGATAATGTTGCTCCGGCTTTGTATGGTGGCTTCGTGCTCATCCGTAGCTACGAGCCACTGGATATTATCCGCCTGCCGCACCCGAAGGATTTATATGCCGCAATCGTTTTTCCGCAAGTTGATGTCCCAACCCGCGATGCCCGGCAAATGATCCGCAGCAAAGTGCTATTAAAGGACGCCGTTGTGCAGTGGGGAAATGTTGCGGGATTGGTGAGCGGGCTTTTTATGAACGATATTGATCTGATTGGGCGGAGCATGAAGGACGTCATTGTGGAGCCGGTGCGCTCGATTCTCATCCCGGATTTCTATAAATTAAAAGAACTGGCGCTTGAATGTGGTGCGGTAAGTTTCGGCATTTCCGGCTCAGGGCCATCAGTATTTGCATTTGCAAAAGATCCGCAGGTAGCTGAAAACATCAACGAAAAAATTAAGCAACACCTTTCATCATTGAACATCGGCAGCATTTCGTATGTGTCGGCAATTAATGATGAAGGTCCGAAAACAATTGGTTAATCACAACTCACACCCAAATTGATACTCTACAGCACCAATAATCCGGATTTGTCGGTTCCTTTTAAGGAAGCCGTTTTCAATAGCTTGCCGCAGGATAAGGGTTTATATATGCCACAGGTTATCCCGTTATTACCCGAAGATTTTATTGAAAACCTGGACAAATACTCGCTTCGGGAGATTGCCTTTAAGGTGGCATCTGCTCTTTTACAGGATGTTATTCCAGCTGATGACCTGAAAGCGATTATAGAAGATGCTATCAATTTTCCTGCTCCAGTGGTGAAGCTGGAGGATGGCACGAATGTGCTGGAGCTTTTCCACGGTCCGTCACTTGCATTCAAAGATTTTGGTGCGAGGTTTATGAGCCGGGTGATGGGTTATTTTCTCAAAGAAGGCGAAAAGCAATTGGATGTGCTGGTTGCCACTTCGGGCGATACCGGAGGCGCAGTTGCGCTGGGCTTTTTAGGCGTGCCTAATACTCGTGTGACAATCTTATATCCCAAGGGAAAGGTTAGCCCGATACAGGAACTGCAGCTCACCACAAACGGACGGAACATCAGAGCTGTTGAGATAGACGGCACTTTTGACGACTGCCAGGCGTTGGTGAAACACGCTTTTACAGATGATGAACTGAATCAGAAGTTCCGCCTCACCTCTGCCAATTCTATCAACATCGCAAGGCTCATTCCGCAAACCTTTTACTATTTCAATGCTTATGCGCAACTACTTCGTGAAGGCAAAAAAGATGTGGTTTTTGCAGTGCCCAGCGGAAATTTCGGAAATATAGGAGCGGGTTTGTTGGCTTACAAAATGGGGCTTCCGGTAAAACAGTTCCTTGCAGCTACAAACGTAAATGATACCGTTCCTGCATTTCTAAGAACCGGCATTTACGAACCTAAGCCTTCTGTTCAGACCTGGTCAAATGCCATGGATGTTGGCAATCCCAGCAATTGGGTGCGCATCATGGATATGTTTAGCGATGATCCGGATGAACTTAAAAAGATACTTACCGGCTATAGCTTCACAGATGATGAAACGGTTTATGCCATACACTACATCTTCAAAAAGAACAACTATGTAGCCTGCCCGCATACTGCTATCGCCTGGATGGCAGCAAAGGAATGGAAAGAACAAAATCCAACGGATGAAGTAGTGTTTTTATCCACCGCACATCCGTGCAAGTTCCCGGAAGTATTTACAGAAGAAATAGCTCAGGCCATAGAAATACCGGAGCAGGTAAAGGAATTAGAAGAACGGCAGAAGCATGCGGTGGCACTTGGAAGTGATTTCGAATCGTTTAAAGAGTATTTGCTGAACGAGCTTGTCTAAGGCGTTTCGTGACTAATCAGTATCTTTCTCTGAGTTATGAAGCAAATTCCATCCAGCAGCCTGCTTATTGCAACCTATAACTGGCCCGAGGCGCTGGAGGCAAGCGTGCGAAGCGCATTCAGGCAAACTTCTCTTCCGAAGGAAATTATCATCTGCGATGATGGATCCGGCGACGCAACCAAAGAGCTTGTTCAGAAACTAAAAGATGAGAGCCCGGTGCCGCTCATCTACATGTGGCATCCCGATGAAGGATTTCAGCTTGCTACGATCAGAAACAAAGGGATTGCCCTTGCTTCCGGCGACTATATTCTTCAGGTAGACGGAGATGTGATTTTGCACAAAGATTTTATTAAAGATCATCTTAACAATGCCGCTGATGGTGTTTTTTTCTCGGGTAACCGCTTTTACCTCTCTCCCGACAGGAGCAGTAAAATATTGTCGAAGCCATTCAAACGCATGCGCATTTACCCCAAACTTGCTAAAGACAGTTGGGCACAGCTAAGAATTCCTTTCCTTCAAAAATTTATGGCTGATCGTTACCGCAAAAGCTATCATTATGTGATCGGTTGCAATCTGGGCATTTGGCGGAAAGATTTGATTGCTATTAATGGTTATGATGAATCTTTCACTGGTTGGGGATCCGAAGATTGGGATTTGGCCATCCGTTTAGAAAATAGCGGCGTCGGACTGAGGTTACTGCGCTTCGGCGGAATTCAGTTCCATATCTTCCATCAGGAAAATCAGCGCAGCAACGTTAGCGAGAATGGCAGCCGGGCTTTACAGCACCTCCACGACAAAGTAACGCGAATAGAAAAAGGAGTTGACCAATACCTGTGAGACCTCACGGTTGTTGTCCGCTTGCCATTGCGGGAGCTTTTTTTACCAGATAGAAATACCCAAGCAGCGCCAGGCAAAACAAGCCAGCTATAAATCCCGCTGTTACATCAGTAAACCAGTGTGCGCCCAAATAAACCCGCGAAAGCGGAACAACGAATATTAGAAAGATACAAATTGACATCACAATCCAACGCACGGGCTTGTAGAAATTGTGATGGTGGCGCATGATGAGAAAGAGCATACCGAAAAAGGTGACATAGAAGATCACGTGCCCGCTTGGAAAGCTTTGATGTTTGGCTTTTTCCAGAATTTCTACTAAATCATCTGTTGGTCTTGGACGATTGATAAGTAGTTTAAGCCCGCTGCTCACCAGTCCAGACAGCAAGGTGAGCAGAATGAATAAGCCTTCCTTTTTATATCTCAGTATGAAGAATATAATCGCGGTAGCCACTGCAATTGCCGCCGACCATGGCATATATCCAAACCAGCTTACTAAGCGCATTAAAGCATCCATAAATGGATTGCGATGCTCTTGCACTTCTTCAGAAAACTCGATATCCAGCGGAGACTCCGGGAAGTAATACACGAAAAGGCTTAGCAGGACAAATCCGGCAACAATACCGATCAGGGTGAGCAGATATATGTATTTGCGCCTCTTCATCAGGGCCTGTAGCTTAGGCTGGCAAGCATATTTCCCTGGAAGTAGCCGAAATTGAACGATACTTTGTTCTTGAGTTTAGTGTTCTGGATTTTGGCGTAACGATGATAGTTATTTACCACCTGTCTTCCGCTCAGATAGCCAAGCATCGCACCAGTTAGGACATCAGTCGTCCAATGCATATTTTGGGCAATTCGGCTCAGCCCGATCAGCGAGGCAGCACTGTAGGAAAGTATTGGCACCCAGGGCATGTCTTTATACTCCATCGCGTAAACGGTGGCAGCGGCAAAGGCCAGCGTTGTGTGACCTGATGGAAATGAAGAATTTAGCTTATGCCCACTTTCGTCTGTGCCAAGTTTGGCAAAAGGACCAAAAAAGGTGGGCTCTGTTTCAACTTTATCAGGATTGTAAACCGCAGGGCGCTGCCTTCCCGCCAAAAATTTCCCAACTGTACTTACTGCTGCACTTGTCAAATAGGCTTGTGTTGCCAGCAGCGTTGTAGTCTTCATTTTTTCTTTCTTGAAAACCCATCCCCAGGTGGCGAACGCCGCAAGTGTGTAGGCTTCGAATACGCCTCCGGTATTAGAAACATACTTACTGATTGAACGAACAGGCTTGTGCTGATTCTTTAAACGCAGCGCATATTGCTGTATTGGTTCATCAATAGTCGTGAGCCCTGCTATGGCACCCGCAAACCCTGCTACTTTTAACCAGTCTTTGCCGGTTTGATGAAAAGGTGCAGTGAATTGCTGTTTATAATCGCTCCATAACAAGGTGAAATAAACGGGCACATTTATGCTGGTGATTTCATTGTAGGCTGATGGCTGAACGTTATTGCTCTGATGCCCCGTGCTGTCGGCTTTTTTCTCTAAGCTATCTAGCTTTTTGACGAGGCTATCTGTTTTTTGACCGAATACTGTTGTTGGAGCTAAAAGTATCAGCAAAAGCAATCTCCACAAATGCGTTTTCATTTCAGTAGTAGTAGTGTGCAGTTCTAACAACAAGCAGCATAGGTAGTTTTTTTGAGCATAAAAAAAGCGGCAATAGCCGCTTTCATTTTTTGAATTGTTAACTGGTTAAGAACGCATCACACCGATTTTTGAGCCTTTCCAGCCCGGGAACAGCACGCCATCATTGTTTATGCTCAAATGTTTGTCAGCAACTTCGCTGAAAACGCTCCGAAAATCTGTTGTAACCGCTAAGTCTCTGCCATCTTCCAGGTTTTCAACGGAAAGTGGGTTCACTTTTCCATGTACCAGACCGCCGTTCACATCATTTCCCAAGATGAAATTACATGATCCGCGGCCATGATCAGTACCACCGGTGCCATTTTGCTTCACAGTACGCCCGAACTCAGTCATCGTCATTACAGTTACATCGTCCTGGTAAGCACCCATATCAGTCCAGAAAGCCATGATACTGGTGCTGAGGTCATTTACGTTGCGGGCAAAAATGCCTGATTCTGTGCCCTGGTTGAAATGGGTATCCCAACCTCCGGATTCGGCGAAAGCCACTTCCAAACCCACATCCATTTTGATTAACTGTGCAATCTGTTTGAGCGAGTTGCCGAGTGCTGTATTTGGATAAACAGCATTGTTAGATGGCGAATAGCTTTTTGTATCAGTTTGCTTTAACAACCTCACGGCATCAAAACTTTCCTTGCCAGTCTGTTTTAGCAAATCAGTAGATGCCTGATCGTATAAATCTTCAAAAGATCTTGCAGCCAGTTTAGCGCCGTTTTGGTTGCCGCGAACCTGGATGCCGAAATCCTGGATATTGCTGATCGCGATAGCTGGATTATCTCCGTAAAAAGAACGCGGCATGGATGAAGTTAGGCTCACTGCCCGCAACGGAGTTGCAGCATCGTGCCCTAAGAGCCCAACTGCACGGTTTAACCAGCCGCTTGCTGTCCCCTTGTTGAACGGTGTGCCTGATTCCATGAAATCCTGCGCATCAAAGTGTGAGCGGGTGTTGTTTGGCGAACCAATGCCGTGTACAATGGCCATGCGCTTTTCGCGAAACATCGGCTCAAATGCTTTCATGGCAGGGTGGAGGCCAAATCGCCCGTCAAGGTCGATGAGCGGAGTGGTGCGCCCGCCCCCTTTAGCCGCTGTCATAAACAGAGTTGGGCGTGCCGCCTTCAGATATTCGTCAGTGAAAGGCGTCACCGCCATAAGCCCATCCATTGCACCTCGCTGGAAGATGCAAACCATTATTTTCTTCTTCTTAAATGGCTTAACTATTTTCTCGGTTTCTGCTGCACGGGCAAGAAAGGTAGGCACTCCGCCTATGCCTATGCCGAAAAGAGCCAAACCCCCTGATTTTAGAAATCCTCTTCTTGATGTCATGTTATCTTTGTGAAAGGTGATATTATTTTCTCTGATATTCGGGTGAACCGATAATGATCCCCACTACCTGAGCCAACATTGAATTGTTGCCATACGCCGTTTGTGCTGAAGCGAAAGCCTTGTCGTTTTTGCCTGCTTTTTTGGGGCTGCCCGCTTTGGCATAGCCCTTTTCGAGCATAGAATCTTCATTCATGTTTGCCGGCTTTGCCGGAGCTGCTTTTTCTGCTGCTGCGCCGATCTTTTTATCAATATTCGGGTCGTTCAGCATAGGAGTTAGGCGCTTTATCGTCTCTTCGAGATTGCGCTCGGGCATGATCAATTGACTGTAAGTTTTCAGAGCAGCTTCTGCACTTTCCGGCTCGTGGTTGCTGTTGAGCGCTTTCAGATTTATTTTAACACCGGGAATGCGCTGAGAGGCTAAAGCCAGCCCGAAGTTCATCCGGTTCAACAAGGAGCCGCTGTTGATCCAGTATTGGCCCCTGTCGGGAAAGCCGGTTGGCGCCTGATAGTAATAAACCTGTTGGCCCATTTTGGTGATCCAGGTGTACAGTGCGTATGGCTGGGTGATGGTGGCATCCAATCCTCGGACTGCACTCATAGCAAGTTCAAAAGGCGATTTAGTTTTTTCACGGAGTGCGTCTTTGCCCCAGAACTCTGGAGCACTTGCCATGGTAATAAGGACTTGTTTGATATCGCCATCATTTTGGAGAAAGGATTTAGCCATTTTGTCGATCAGCGACTGCGGCGGGTTATCACTTACAAAGCGTACTGCTAGTTTTTTAGAGATGAATTTAGCTGCTGATGGATGGTGTGCAAGCATCTTCAAAAGATCAACGCCTTCTTCATATCCGCCACCGGCAGGAAACTTTCTTCCCAAAACAGTTTTCTCGCCATCGTCATGACGGAAAGGAACAAACAGGAAGTCGCCGTCTTGAGTAACCCCAGCTTTAGCAAGCCTTTCTTTTGCGTAGTCCGCAGCTCTGTTATTACCGGAAAGATATTTGCCCATCGGCTTCACAGTCCAGCCGGTTAGTACACGGGCTGCCTGCGTTACATCGCTTTGCGTATAGCCGCCATCCACGCCCAAGGTATGGAGTTCCATTACCTCGCGGGCATAGTTTTCGTTTAATCCCTGTGATTTTTTGCTTTGTTGTATTTTTTTGAGAAGCTCTGCTTTTCGCGGATCATTCGGTTTCATTTTTGCTCTTAGGCGTTCTAATTTGTCGCGTTGCTCAAGAGTAGAAGAGTTGGTGCCTGAACTGGTTGCATTATCGAGGTACATCAGCATAGCCGGAGACTTTGCAGTTGCCAGAACCAGGTTCTCGAATTTTCCTGTGACATTTGGCCTGATCACGTCGCGTTCGTAAGCTGGCGTAAATTCAGCACATTGATTTTTAGTTAGAGATACATTGAAGTGATTAAACCAGAAATCTGTAAGCACTTCATGAAGTTGGTTGTTTGAGTAAGCTGCTCTGTATATCTTTTGGTTTACAAACTGTTTGAACAATTCCTGTTGCGGTTTGATGCCCTTGCTTTGCATGTATTCATACATTTTGGCTCGCAGAACAGCATCGTTCTTGTTCACGTTAACAGAATCTTTGGGGATAATTCCGTCTTGTACTGCCATACGTTTGATGATGGCACCCTTAGGATAAGTAGAAGATATTTCGGCATTGCTCATCTTGCTAACATCATAGCTAGCGACGAGTGATGTAACACTGTCATCAGGCAAACTGCCTTCTAATTGTTGCAAGAACCACTGCTCAGCCCCAGTTTTTAGAACTGCATCTATGTCGCCGGGCTTTGCTCCGAAGGTAAAGCGATTAAGTAAATGTGCGGCAGCCTGTCTTTCTGTTAAACCGGCTTGTTTGTATGGGAATTTAAAATGTGGGTTCGCCGGCCCTTCGTTCAGGAACGAAGGGAGCACAAATGCGCTGAACGCTATAAACCCAAATAGAATAATAGGTTTAGTAAGAATTCTCATAATCTGCTGGTTAGGTGTATTTGGGTTTTTTGACTGCGCCTGCCTTCACAGGTTTAACAGCTATGAAATTTATTCTGCCGCAGGTAGGATCTGAGCCGTGTAGAGTAGTTCTGGAATGAAGATAGGGGAGAGGCTCCTACTATTTACCCGGCGTGAGATTGAAGCCGTTTTTGCCATATCTGGTAAACAATGCCTGTACTGAAGCTAACGTTGCTTTATAGGACTGGTCGTTAACTGCGTTGTGCTTTTCGCCAGGATCAGTTTTATGGTCGTATAGTTCGTTTGCTCCCGCTATCGGCAAATTGTTTTTGTACCATTGTGTGTAACGGTAACGATCTGTTCTCATGGTGTAACCCATCACACCTCCAGGTCTAATGGTTTGAGAGAAAGCGGCATCTTTAAAGGATTCGTTTGGCTTATTGAGCAAGCTGTAGAAACTTTGGCCTTGTACGCCGGCGGGTTGTGGCAGGTCTGCAGCCTGGCAAAGAGTGGGATAGATATCTACAAATTCTACGATTGCATTGGTTTTTGATCCTTTGGCTCTCATGCTCGGGGCGGATATAATCAAAGGTGCCCGTACATCGGTTTCCATGTTATCACGTTTCCCCCACATGCCATAGTCGCCGAGCTTCCATCCATGATCTCCCCACAGGATCACAATCGTGTTTTTGTCCAGATGGAGCCGCTTCAGCTCTGCCATCACTTTTCCGACCTGCGCATCCATATAACTTACGCAGGCGTAGTAGCCATGTATAAAATCAACAGCTTGCTCGCGACTGAACTTACCGGTTTTCGCCACGCCGGCATATTGCCTCAACTCGCCCGTGCCGACACCAAATTGTGCTGCGGAAGGGATGTTGTTTGGAAGGATATTTTCTGGCACTTTGATTTTAGTGTCATCGTACATATCCCAATATTTTTTAGGAGCTGCAAACGGCAGGTGCGGCCTGACGAATCCCACAGCAAGAAAGAAGGGTTTGTCTTTTACGATATTGAGCACTTTGATCGCCTGCTCTGCAGTTTCCCCGTCTGCATAAGCATTGTCTGGAACATCGGCTCTTTCAGTGATGGGACCGTATCTTCTGCCATTGCTGGTAATGAAGTTGTCGAGGCTTTCTTTAAGCGCATATCCTGTTATGCTTTTGGTTGGATACCATGATGGCACACTCCACGAAGCAGCATCATCTACATGATAGATTTTGCTAAGGCTTGCGGTAAAATACCCGTTGTTCTTAAAATATTGGGGAAGTGTAATCACGTTGGCCACGTGTTTCCGCACTGGTGAAACAAGGTCGTATATTTTGGTTGAATCAGGGCGTAAGCCACTCAGCAGGCTTGCACGCGTTGGCCCGCAAAGCGCCTGTTGACAATAAGCTCGTTCGAAAATCAGCCCCTCATTAGCAATCTTGTCTATGTTAGGGCTTTTAATATACTTAGCCCCATAGCAACTCAGTTCCGGTTTTAAATCGTCAATGGCGAGGAACAACACATTGTAACGAGTCTTTTCCGTTGAATTGCTTTGTGCGAATGCGGAATGGGCCATCAAGATGACGGTGGCTGTTAGCAAAAGCTTTAAGATGGCTAAGCTTTCAAATTCTCGTCTATTTGGCAATATCTTAGAATGAGCCAGTGCTTCGGCAATCACCCGTCAACAATTAAACAACTTTGTTCAGGATTTTGATATCCGGTTGCCCTTTTACACCGGCTTTCTCCATATCTGCTTTCAATTGCGGGTTAGCCATAAAACCCTTAACTGCATCATAGCTTGGGAACTCAGTTATAATTGTAACGGTATTTGGATTGTCTACTCCGTTGTAAACTGCAATTACCTTTACGCCGTTATTAGAACGAAGCTCTTCGCCGGCGTCAAAAAACGTTTTCCAATGCTGGAAATTTTCGGTCTCGTGTGTTAAAATAAGTGTTACCATCTGGTTAGTCTAATTGTTAGTTTGAAAACCTAAATTAAGTTTTTTTGGTAAACATTGCATGAACACTGCGCCCGCCTTGGCTTAATTCCTATTTTCACGCTCTGAAACTTAATGAGAAGTATTGCTTCAGCCTTTGGGCTGTTATTTGTATTTATCGTGTCATGCGGCACAAAAGATCCGGGGCCGCGGCGCACAGGTGCCACTAACCTGTCATTTGATTCTTTAGCTGGCGTTCGGTTTATAGAAGTGCGGCGGGAGTTTGATAACGGGATTGCCTTTAACGACATGGGCTTTCAACAAATCCCCGAATGGGATATGTATTTCATTCCCGGCGATTCCAGCCGCATTTACAATCCGTTCGAGAAGCGGTACATTAATTTTCCAATCTACTTTGACCACGATTCTGTTTTTAACACAGCCAGGCAGTGGTTCAGGCTTAGAGAAGCGAGCAAAGACAGCCTTTGGCTTCAGCTATTACAGGTTGAACATAAGAAAGTGCTGAAGGACCGCTCCAACGTATACATGAAGTTTTATTCCGAAGCTTTCCTTAAAAGCGCCGGCAAGAGCGTAGAGCAGGCGAGATTGCCCAAGCCACAGGATAGCTTGTATATTGAGAAATTGGCTGGGCGGGCAAATAGAAATCCGGGCAATATTGACAGTGCTTTCGCGGCTGCCAATCCGGTAATGTTTGAAAGTGCCAACCCGAACATTTTAGTTGAGCGGGAAATACCGAAGAGGACTTTCCTTGATTATAAACCATCGGATGCATACATGCACCCGGTTTATAACATCACCATCCAAAAGGCTTATAAGGATTTTGTCTATGAATTCGGTGCTGTAGTTGATGAGAAGGGTATTATCCGCTTTGGCGAACTGCTCACGGTGGTCGAGGATGTGGAAAACAGAAAGGCGGTGCTGAACGCCATCATCAAACTTTACCTGCAGCCCATGTTAAAAGTGGCTCCGGGCACTACGCTTGGATTTAAGCATAGCAGTTCGATTATCCTGAAGGTAAAGGGGATTAAGGCGGATTGATCAGGGTTGTACGAGAGGCAACATGAAATAGAATGTTGAACCTTCGCCCAGCTGGCTGTCTACTCCCAAAGCTCCATGATGAGCTTTAACGATTTCTGAACAGATATATAGCCCCATTCCTAATCCAGACGTAAGGTATTTCTTGTCCTCAACGCGATAAAATCTATCGAAAATAAGGTGTTTCTGCTCGTCCGATAAGCCAATGCCGAAATCTGTAATAGCCACTTTGGCGTGATCATCTTTTGAGAACAGGTTAATTGTGATCTTTTTGCTTCCCTGCGAGTATTTGGCAGCGTTACTAACAAGGTTCATGAATACTTGCTCAAGCCTTTCTGAATTTCCGTTGATGTAAAGCCCATCTTCACAATGGCAGGTAAAATCGTAATCGGGATAGATGTGCCGGGCGTTTTCAATGTAATCACGCATCAAGCGGGAGAAATCGAGTAACTCCATCCCATAGTCCAGCCTCCCAGCCTGTATTTTGCTCACATCAAGCAAGTCACTAACTAAATGTTGAAGCTTGTTGATAGCCGTATTCGCCTTTTCAATGTATTGTTTGATGGCAAGAGGCACGGGCTCTTTCTTGTAAGCGCCCATAATCTGCAGGTAGCCTTTTAAGCTGGTTAGCGGAGTTTTAAGTTCATGGCTGGCAATTCCTATAAACTCATCACGTTTCTCCATGGCACGGGTCTGATCTTCTATGTCGGTAGCAGTACCAACCCAAAAAACAATCTTATCAGCTTCATTTTTCAGCGGAATTGCCCTGTTGAGGTGCCAGCGATAAGCTCCGTCCTTTCGCCGAAACCTGTTTTGCACTTCGAAATTGGCCCCGGTTTTTAATGCGTATTTGTAGCTATTTACAGTTTGGTCTAAATCATCAGGATGTATAACACTTTGCCATCCCATGCCTTTGGTTTGTTCAAAATCTAAGCCTGTATAATCAAACCACTGCTGATTGTAAAAATTTATCTCACCTGAGGGAAGGTTTGTCCAGGTCATTTGAGGGATGTGATCTGCGAGGAGTTTGAAATGCTCGCGACTGAGCGACAGGTCTTTTGTGCGTTCCTTAACAGTCTCCTCGAGCTCTTCATTCAGCTTCTTAAAAGAATTTTGCGCTGCCTTGAGCTGTTCATTTTGAAGCCTAAGCTGAAGCTGATTTTCTTTATGGATTGTAAGATCGGTGATGATAATGCTGAGCGCAATGCCTTCATCTAACTCCAGCGTATTGCAAGATAGCAGGCACGGAATAGTGAACTTATTCCCTACCAGCAGTTCCACCTCCTCCTTTGTTTCCTTTGTCCAGGCAGTTTTAAGAAGCTGCTTGTAATTTTTCTTAAAGGGTTTGGAGATGAACGATTCAAAAGGCACACCAATAATCTTTTCCAGAGGAAGCCCAACCATTTCAGAAAACTTGGTATTGCTATACAAGATGAGCCCTTCCTGATCCAACGTGATGGCACCTTCGTTCATTTTCTCAATGAAAACGCGGTAGGTTTGGTCGGCAGTTTTTAAGGTATAAAGTTGATGGTCATCGCCGTCTTTAACTATAAGTGCATCTACCTGGCCGTTGCGAATAGCCTCAATAGTGTCAGTGGCTTCTTCCAATTGCTGGCGCAGTTCATCAGCCTCTTTTATAAGATCATTATATGGTCTCAGCGGGTCCAATGTGTTCGCGTTTATTGTATTCCTAATCCTTTTAAAACTTTTGCTTCGTTGCTCATATCGCCAATAAGCCTTTTGGTGGGAGATGGTTTTTCCCTCACGAGCAAGGGCAATGCGATAATTTCTTCCTTCTCAGCAATTTCCGGTTGCTGGTAAACATCTACGATCTCCAAAGTATATCGGTTTTTTAGATGTTTCTCGCAAAGCGCTTTGACGTTTGAAACGGCACGTATAGAGTTTGGCGACGCACCGATAACAAACAGCCGCAGCAAATACGTTTCATCTTCTGCTCCGCCGTTTGCGCTTTCCCGCAGATTTTCACCGCTATCAATCATTTGCTCAGCGGCCGGATATTAAGCCCAACCAACACTTTTTCTTCGTTTGATAAATCGCCTATAATCTTCCTGATCGGTTCAGGAACCTTCCTCACTAACGTTGGTATAGCTAAAATCTGGTCGCCTTCAGCTAACTGCGGATTAACTAACAGATCTATAACTTCAATTTGATATTGGCCCTGCAAATGTTCCTCACAATACTTTTTCAAGTTGCTCAACGCCGTTAACGACTTTGCAGTTTTTCCTGCTACGTATAACCGAAGCTCCCAGGTTTCTTTTGTAGTGTCCATTGTCATCTTGCGGCTAATCGTTCCCGCGACGCCTTAATTTTGTTATGTCGTCACGGGTCTTTTTCTTAATCTGTTTTTTTAGTTCTTCCTCTAGGTAAACCTTGTTCAATTCTTCTTCAATCGATTCAAACTCAGTTTGCAGGCTCGAAATTTTAGCTTCCAGCAGCTTTCGTTTTCTTGATATTTCCCTGTCTTTTCGGCTGATTGCATGGTCCTGTAAAGCCAAACCGGTTTGTTCTTCAAGCATTTGTGCCTGCCTTGCCGAGCCTGTCAACACGCCATCTGGCCCTATATAAACGTCCATCAAATCCAGCCCGTGGTCAGTTATCACAAACTCCCGGACCTGGTTGGAGTGTTGCATTCCCCGCGATTTCATGATATACATCCCGCGGTTCCGCTCTCCATTGGTCTCAATATCCCGAACCAAAAGCCACGCATCTACCAGCGATGAAACTCCTTCATCGGTTTGTTCATTCACAACCGTATTTAATGATAAGGCTGTAAACATCACGGTGATCTGCTCTTCCTGTAAAAAGTCTATCAATCTCACCAGCATAGCCTTCACATCGCTCATGGATCCCACCGTAACCAAATTGGTAATCGGATCCAGGATTATTGTAGAAGGCTTTAATTTCTTAATGATTTTGTGAATAGCCACCAGGTGCATTTCAAGGCCATATAACGTAGGCCGCGATGCATGGAAGTGAAGCAAACCCTTATCTACATATTGCTGCAGATTCACCTTGATGGAATGCATGTTCCGGATAATTTGCTTAGGCGATTCTTCGAATGCAAAGTAGATGCAACGCTCTTTTCGCTTGCAAGTTTCGCTTGCGAAATAGGCTGCGATGCTGGTTTTGCCGGTCCCTGCGGTTCCTGAAACAAGGATGCTGCTGCCCCTGAAAAATCCTTTCCCGCCAAGCATTTGGTCAAGTGCCTGAATACCCGACGATATGCGTTCAGAGCTTACCTCTTTTTCAAGTTTCAAAGAAGTAACCGGAAGCACGGAAATGCCATCCTCATCTATCAAAAATGGATATTCGTTGGTTCCGTGAACTGAACCGCGGTATTTCACTACACGCAATCTTCTGGTTGTTATCTGGGCATCAACACGATGGTCGAGCAATATCACACAATCAGAAACGTATTCCTCCAAACCCTGGCGAGTGTAATTGCCCTGTCCACGCTCTCCGGTAACAATGGCAGTTACGCCTTTGTCTTTTAAAAAATGGAACAACCTTCTGATCTCTGCCCGCAGGATCGTTTGATTCTGCATGCCGGAAAAAAGGTTTTCTATAGTGTCAAGCACTACGCGTTTAGCGCCGATGCTATCAATTGCATGATTGAGGCGAATGAAAAGTCCCTCTAAATCGTATTCGCCGGTTTCTTCAATTTCCGATACCTCTATATATACATGGTCAATACGTACCTTCTTTTCGTTCTGAAGCTGTTTAAGATCGAAGCCCAAAGACGATACGTTGACAGCAAGTTCATCGCTCTTTTCTTCGAAGGCGATAAAAACGCCGGGTTCATTATACTCCGTTGCGCCGCGGATAATAAACTCTAAAGACATCAGAGTTTTCCCACATCCCGCATCTCCGCACACAAGAGTTGGCCTGCCTTTTGGAAGCCCGCCCATTGTTATTTCATCGAGCCCGGTAATCCCGGTAGGTGTTTTTGCTAAAACCGGAAGAGGGCTGCTCGTTTTCTTAGTTTTACTCATCTGTTAATTTAAAAATCTTCCAAGCGCAAATTTTTTAAGTGTTTGTTAAGTTGCGTAGTAAACTCCTAAATCACTGTTCTTGTTTGTTCCATTAATTGATTTCTGTTGCTAATTTATTAACAGTTTTCAATATTAATCAAGGATTAAGGAGTTTAATTTATGAGAATTTTTCAGCTTATCGGATTAACAAGCGGGAGAATATCAGCAATTGAAAGGCTGCCCAGGTGAAGTTTAATGACGAACCCACATGAATAAGCCTGGTTCTGCGTATATGCTCAAACAACATCAACCCGGCTACCAGAATTGCATAAATATGGAAGACTAAAAAAGGGATGGGTATAATTAAGTTTAGTACAACAACCGGTAGGAACAGCAAAGCTTCCATGAAGGTAATGGTAGCCAGGTTGCCGAGATAATCCCAGGTTTTTGCATCGGCGATAAGCCTGCAGATTATGCCTTGAAAAAGAAACATCGCGGCCACATATATCTCGACTAAGCCGGAGGATTTTATGTAGCCGGAAAAGATGAGCGCAGCACCAGTGCCGAGCAAAAATATATAAGTTAGCCTGTAGTGCAGCTTAAACGTGGGCTGCAACCTAAACCCCGAGTTATTTGGCGGAGGGACTATTACGCGTCGGTTGAAGGAGATGAACGCATATATTTTGCTCATCAGCCAGGCGAATGGCTTAAAGGAAAAGAACGGGCGCAAAGTTGGGAACGAGTTGGCAAGCACCACAAAGAGGCTGTAAATGCCATAAGTAACCTCGCCTGTATTGTTGTTGATGAGGGCGATCTCGTCCACCGCCCGCTGCTGATCTACAAATGGGCAGCTCTCGGGCGGAGTTTGCTGGTAAGAAGCCCGGCCCTTTTCATCTAACATGCCCGAATTTACGAGCGCCTTGCTGTACAGGCTGCACATCGGGCACTCGGAATCGTACAGGATGGTGTAATTGTCAAGTTTCTTCACTTAACAGCTTTTGCTGTAAAGCTACAGATTATCTCAACGGCTCGCTGCACGCCTGCCATGGCGATCTACATTCTCTCTGATCTTGCCATAAAAGGAAATAGGCTGGCTGTTGTTGCTAATTACATACAAGGTTGCGTACCCATCGGTGGAGATCGATAAAGCCATTTGTCGCGGCTTTGCAATATCGCTGAAAGTGATCTGGATATCGGTGCCGCCACGCCTGTCGGTTTTGGTGGTATAGGTAAAGTCAGACGATGAAAAATCAAGCGGTCCGCGGGTTGCATCCATCGGCGCAGAATACGCAACCCCGAAATAAGGCAGATAACATGACACAGAATCGTTCTTTATAGATAAGGAGTAACTGTATGTAAGCTGCCTCGATGGCATGGATGTAGGTTGCACCGATGTGGGTTCAAAAACGAAGTCTTTCGACTTTATTAGTCTTTCGATGTGCGCCTGTTCTGCTTTCCGCTTCTCTGCTTTTGTTTGTGCCATTATTGGCAAGCTCAGAAAAACAAAAGCACATATTGCCAGAAATGATATTGATTGCTTTTTCATAATATAATAATAAAACTATAGCTCCTCATGTTTTATTGCTTAGACCCCGGCACCTGCGGATCTCGGCGAAAGCTTAAAATATGACGTTTTTACGAGAACACGAAAGCTGTAGCCCTTGAAAATTAACGCCGTAAAGTTTACCTTTGCACCTTGTATTTACACCTTAAATTAGTTTCCATTGGACTTATTTGATAAAATCACAAAGCATATGGGCCCGCTCGGGCAGCACCAGAAATGGTCGCACGGATATTTTTCTTTTCCTAAACTGGAAGGCGAAATAGCACCTCACATGCAATTCAGAGGCAAAGATCATTTAGTTTGGAGTTTGAATAATTACCTGGGCTTGGCCAACCATCCGGAAGTCCGCGAGGCTGATGCCAAAGCGGCGGCTGATTACGGGATGGCTTACCCGATGGGCGCCCGCATGATGTCGGGAAATTCCTCACAGCACGAGGCACTTGAAAAAGATCTTGCTGAATTTGTTAGGAAAGATGATGCGTTTCTGCTGAACTATGGCTACCAGGGAATGGTTTCCATCATTGATGCGCTTGTTGACCGCTTTGACGTGATTGTATATGATGCAGAATCGCACGCATGTATAATAGACGGATTGAGGCTGCACATGGGCAAGCGCTTTGTTTACAAACACAACGATATTGAGAGCTGCAGAAAGCAACTGGAACGGGCCACTAAGCTGGTTCAGGAGTCGGGCGGCGGCATTCTCGTGATAACTGAAGGCGTTTTCGGAATGTCGGGAGCGCAAGGCAAACTGAAAGAGATTTGTGATCTGAAATCAGAATTCAATTTCCGTTTACTGGTAGACGATGCACACGGCTTTGGCACAATGGGCAAAACCGGCGCCGGCACACACGAAGCTCAGGATTGCATAGATGGTGTTGATGTGTATTTCGGCACATTTGCAAAATCGATGGCAGGTATTGGTGCTTTCGTAGCGTCTTCTCAGGAGATCGTTAATTTTTTACGATATAATATGCGTTCTCAAACATTCGCTAAAGCATTGCCAATGCCGATGGTTATAGGTTTGAGAAAGCGCCTCGAGTTGCTGCGTTCAAAACCAGAATTGCGTGAAAAGCTTTGGCATGTAGCCACTGAGCTTCAAAAAGGCTTACGCGAACGTGGCTTCGATCTCGGAATTACCGATACAATGGTAACCCCTGTGTTTTTGAAAGGCGAGCTGAATGAGGCCACCGCACTCACCATGGACCTTCGTGAGAATTACGGTATTTTCTGTTCGATCGTATTGTATCCGGTTATCCCGAAAGGGCTGATCGAATTGCGGATAATTCCAACAGCAATGCACACCCTGGAAGATGTTAACCGCACTTTGGAGGCATTTTCTGAGGTTTCTGAAAAACTGAAATCAGGCGTTTATAAAGAGCAAAAATTCGCGATCAGCTAATCACCTGTGATTAAAAAATTGCATGAGCCTTCTCCTTACGGGGAAGGCTTTTTACTTAACAAACTTCGGTGAGTGTTGATAAATACCCTCAAAACTGCCTGTATCGCCCATGTTGTGGAAAAAAAAACTGTTTAAATAGTAGTTATTTTAGTGTCGCGATATTTTTTTTTACAGAAAAAGCTTCTACTTTAGTCCGAAGCAATAACTAGTAACCTCATCAAACTAAAAGGAGTAACTTAAAATGAAAAAATTCAACGAAGTAAAAGAACTAATTGCAGGCCTGGAAGGTGATGCTGACAAGTTTTACAACAAAGGCAACAGCGCTGCCGGAACACGTGTTAGAAAAGGAATGCAGGATTTGAAAAACCTTGCACAGGCTATCCGCTTAGAAATTCAGGAATCAAAAAACCAAGCATAATTTCTTTTCCTGTAAAAAACATTAACAGAAACGCCCGGCTTGCCGGGCGTTCTTTGTTAGTCGGTATTCAGTTCAGAATTCAGTTCAATTCGACAGATTTCTAACCTCGTCTTTAATTTGCTGCAAGGTTCCTTGACCCACATTCACAAGGGGGAGCCTGAGCGTATCGCCACAAACTCCCAGCTCCTTCAGCCCTGCTTTTACACCGGCCGGATTCCCTTCCACGAAACAGAGCTCCGTGAACTTCAGCAAACTATAATGAAGTGGCTGCGCTTCCCTGAACTTTCCGTCTAAACAAAGCCTCACCATGTCGGATAGTATTCGCGGGAATGCATTGCCAACCACGGAAATTAAACCCGCTGCACCCAAAGCGATCATGGGCAGCGTTACGGGATCGTCGCCTGAGATGAGCAGGAAACCTTCAGGCTTTTCTTTTGCTATTTTGTTGAATTGATTGAAATCGCCGGAAGCCTCTTTAATGGCAATGATGTTTTTGAAATCATGTGCAAGGCGAAGGGTGGTGTCTGCCGTGATGTTGCTGGCGGTGCGCCCAGGCACATTGTAAAGAATAACAGGCAGGGGTGAAGCTTCAGAAACGGCTTTGTAATGCTGATAAATGCCTTCCTGCGTAGGTTTGTTGTAGTATGGGCTCACAGAAAGGACAGCATCATAACCTGAGCTGTTAAATTCTTCGAGACTTTTAGTGATCTCAAGAGTATTGTTCCCTCCAATTCCTACCACCAGCGGAACCCGCCCCGCAACCGTAGCCGCGGTAAAGCTCCAAACTTCTGTTTTTTCTTCGTGGGTTAAAGTTGCTGATTCGCCGGTTGTGCCGAGCGAAACCAGGTACTCCACGCCGCCGTCTATCAGAAAGTTTATAAGGTTTTTTAATCCCGCATAATCTATTTTCCCGTCCGCATTGAACGGCGTTACCATTGCTACGCCCGTTCCGTAAAATTTATTCATCTATGTTTTCAGTCTTTAAATCGTTATTCGAGCATCGCCAACAGATCATCTTCTGAGATAATCGGGATGTTCAATTTATTTGCTTTTTCCAGCTTGGCAGGGCCCATGTTGTCGCCCGCAACAACATAGTTTAATTTCCCTGAAATACTGCTGAGGATTTTGCCTCCGTTCGCCTCTATTAATTGCGTTAGTTCATCGCGGCTACGCTCAAAAGTTCCGGAAATAATAAAGCTTTTACCATCAAGTTTGGTGCTGTCTAAAATTACTTCTGCTTCTTCTGATTCAAATTGAAGCCCAGCCAGCCTCAATTTCTCTATTTGCTCCTTGTGACGTTCATCGTTGAAGTAATCCTGAACGCTTAGGGCGATCCGCTCGCCTATTTCTTCTGCCGTTATCAATTCATCGTAACTGGCATTCATCAGGCTGTCGATATTTTTAAAATGATGAGCAAGTTTCCGGGCAACCGTTTCGCCCACATACCTGATGCCCAGCCCAAAAAGAACTTTCTCAAAAGGCATTTGTTTCGATTTCTCGATGCCTTCAAGCATGTTCGTGATCGATTTTTCACCAAATCTCTCCAGCGATTTCAAATCGTCAACCCGCTCGTAAAGCTTATACAGATCACTGATGTGCTCAATATACCCGTGCCGGTAAAACGTTTCTACGGTTTCATCGCCAAGCCCATCAATATTCATCGCCTTGCGCCCGATAAAATGCTGGATTTTTCCTACAATTTGCGGCGGGCAGCCTTCGTCGTTCGGGCAATAATGTACAGCTTCCCCTTCTTTACGGATTAGGTTGCTGCCACATTCGGGACAAACATCTGGGTAAATAATCCGTGCTGCTCCTTCTTCTCTTTTCAGCGTGTTTACGCTGATGATTTTGGGGATGATTTCACCGCCTTTTTCTACAAACACACTGTCGCCTTCATGTAAGTCGAGGCGCTGAATTTCGTTTGCGTTATGAAGGGTAGCACGCTTAACTGTCGTTCCGGCCAGCAGTACAGGTTTTAAGTTGGCAACAGGTGTAACTGCGCCTGTACGGCCCACCTGGTAAGTAACCTGGTTCAGGATAGTTTCAACTTCCTGGGCTTTGTATTTATAGGATATTGCCCATCGCGGCGATTTGGCGGTAAAGCCGAGTTCGTGCTGTTGGGCATAATTGTTAACCTTTAGCACGATGCCATCAATGTCATAGCTTAAATTGAAGCGTTCTTTTTCCCAGTGGTGTATAAAAGCAAGCACTTCGTCAATGTTTTTACAGAGCTTGTTGTGCTCGCAAACAGGAAAGCCCCATTCTTTTACTGCTTCAAGGCTTTCCCAATGTGTTTTGAAAAGCTGTTTGTCTGTATATAGAAAGTACAAAAAGCAGTCGAGCGGACGTTTTGCCACTTCTCTGGAATCCTGCATTTTCACCGTTCCGGCTGCGAAATTCCGTGGATTTGCGTATGGCACTTCATTGTTCTCCATGCGCTCTTTGTTCAGCCTGTCAAAAGCCGCACGATGCATGAAAACCTCGCCGCGGATTTCGAACATTTCGGGGTAGCCGCTGCTCTTCAGTCGTTTGGGTATGCGGTTGATGGTTTTGATGTTGGTAGTCACATCGTCGCCCTGCGAGCCATCACCGCGGGTGACTGCCCGGAGCAGCTGCCCGTCCTGGTAAGTAAGGCTCATGGATAAACCATCGAATTTCAGTTCGCACACGTATTCAAAATCATCGCCTATGGCTTTGCGGATGCGGTCATCAAAATCTTTTAGGTCCTGCTCACTATAGGTATTTCCCAACGAGAGCATTGCCCATTTATGTTTTACTGTTTGGAATTCTTTGGTGATTTCGCCGCCCACTTTCTGGGTAGGAGAATCGGTATCCTGGTATTCGGGATACCGTTTTTCCAGTTCTGCAAGTTCACGAAGTTTCTGGTCGAAATCGTAGTCAGAAATGGTTGGCTGAGCTAATACGTAATAGTTGTAATTATGCTGGCTAAGCTCTTTAACCAGCGCATCCATCCGTTCTTTAGCATCAAAAAGCGACATGGCAACGAAGATAGGGATATTTTTAAATGGGCATAAATGGATGTGAAATTAGGCAGAGTGCCGTTGCAGGAAAAGAAAAAGCCCCGGGTTTCGCCGGGGCTCATTGGAAGGCTTATTTTTTAGCCTTGTCCGCATTACACTTCATGATGTCGGGGCATTTGCTTTTGCATTCAGTGGTGCACTTCTTTGTACATTTTTTGCAATGAACAGGGTTTGCAAATGAAGATATTGAGAATACAGCCAAAAGGGCTATTAATGATAGCTTTTTCATGATTTTAAGTTTTTAATTAAAGATTCTGTTTGCGTCGTCAAAGGCAGATCAATGCACCTGATCGGCAGTTGGCGGGTGCCAGACAGACGAGTTAAAATCACTAAGCTTGGTTTGTCCGGGCTCGGGGCGATTAGCCATCACAAGCAGGAACTGCTGCGAAATATTAGTTTTTTGCGGGATTGTATAAAGCGAAATCAGGGGGCAACTGGCACAAGCCGGGCAACTTGGTTTCTTTTTCCCCTGCTTGTGGCACTGGCGGTCTTTCCCTCCCATTTTTGTGCAACATTTCATCTCCGTAGCGCTTACTGATTTTAGCTCCTGCTGTGCAAGGGCAACGGGTGCCAGCATAAGGAGGATCAGGACGTAGGAAATGAATGTTTTCATCGTATCAAATATATTAAGCTATAGGTGAAGCGAGCAAGGTTTTTAATCAGTTTTTATGTGATCTTCGTCACAAAATCTGCTGGTTGTGCAAGATTAGCCCGCAGATGTACGCTGATAGGTTCTGCGAAGATCTGCGAGATCCGCGGGAGAAGAAATCAACCAAGCTGTCGAGAGCAAGAGTCAACCCGCAGATGCCGCAGATATACGCTGATAGGTTCTGCGAAAATCAGCGAGAGAGAATCGGATCTCTACAGTTAGCCCGCCGATGTATACTGACACTTCTGCTTAAATCAGCGGGAGACCAACATTACAGCGTGCACCATAATTCATCACGGCCCCTTATCTTAGCTATATGAAAATCAGAGCAATTGTGACCGGCGCCTCAGGCATGGTGGGCGAAGGCGTTCTTCATGAGTGTTTGAATGACAATGATGTTGAGCAGGTGCTGGTAATTGGCAGGCGTCCTTGTGGCACAACTCACCCTAAGATGGTTGAGGTCATTCACAACAATTTCTTTGAGCTGTCGGCAGTGGAAGATAAGCTGATCGGCTACAATGCCTGCTTCTTCTGTTTGGGAGTTTCTTCTGTCGGGATGAAGGAACCTGAATACACACAACTCACGTACGATCTTACTCTCAAATTTGCCAGCACTGTTGTAAAAAGCAATCCTGATATGGTTTTCTGCTATGTTTCCGGCGCTTCTACCGATAGTACAGAAAAAGGCAGGATGATGTGGGCGAGGGTGAAGGGGCGAACAGAAAACGATCTATCAAAGCTCCCTTTCAAAAAAGCCTATATGTTTCGCCCGGGATTTATGCACCCAACGCCGGGGCTAAAGAATACGCTTAAATACTACAAGTACATATTGTGGATGTACCCGCTTCTGAAAATTGTTTTTCCTGGAAAGGTCTCCACGCTTAAGGCCCTGGGACTGGCGATGATCAATGCTGTGCGAAAAGGATATTCCAAAAGCATCCTCGAAGTTGATGATATAAAGATCCTCGCAGGAACCGATTGACTTACCTGCTCAGCCTTGCCCAAAAACTGGGTTTTTAAGCTTTCGCGAAACTTTTTGATCATGTCTGTGTTGTGACAACAATAATGCTTAAACTTGCCGCGTGAAACGTATTCTTTTAGTGGACGACGACCAGGACATCCTGGATACGCTTGACTTGATTTTATCAAAGGAGGGGTATGAAGTCCAAACGCTGAATACGCCCCAAACAATTTTCTCTGTCATTCATCATTATACGCCGGACCTGATCCTGCTTGATATTTTTATGAATGAATTCAATGGGCTGGAAATCTGCAAGGCAATTAAGTCGTACTACAACACACAGAAAATTCCCATTATAATCATCTCCTCTCACGAAAGCATCCACACAGCTAAAAGTGAGTTCGGCGCTTCTGACATTGTTATTAAGCCGTTTAATATGGAGCAATTGGTGAGTATTATCAACCAACATCTCAGCAAATCTTCAAACGAAGAAGAAACAGTAGAGGCCACAGGTTAATTGCTCCCTTTTCCAGCAAAGCCCCCACACGGTACAGTTTTCTTCCAATTCATGATGGGGGCTTGAATGCGCTAAGGCTACTTAAATATTGAGGGCTGATGCCGGTGCTCGCTTTGATGGAGTGTTTTCATTATCTTCCTTGATTAATTTCCGTCATTATTTCAGCAAACAACCTCGTCGATTTCAGGCGGTCATTTATATCGTACATCGTGGATACAGTGACCAGTTCATCCACACCGGTTTGATCAAGAAAAGCAAGTATTTTGCGTTTTACGGTCTCTTTACTGCCCACGAAAGAATACTTAAGCATTTGATAAACCGACGGGTGGCGCAGCAGTCCCTCCAATTCTTCTGTCATTTCCGTTGGTGGTTGCACCGGCTCCCGGGCTCCGGTCAGAATGCCTACAAACATTTTTATCAGGCTGGTGAACAGCTTTTCTGCTTCCTCATCTGTATCTGCAACATACACATTCACCCCAGCTATTGTGTATGGCTTGTTTAGCGAATCGGATGGTTGAAATTCTTCTTTATAGATTTCCAGAGCGTTCAAAAGGTGGGTGGAGGCAAAGTGGCTGGCAAAAGCGTATGGCAACCCCTTTTTTGCAGCTAAATGCGCACTGTCTGGGCTTGATCCTAAAATATACAGCGGAACATCTGTGCCTTCTGCGATAGCTGCCCGAACGCTCGATCTTCTGTTATCCACAAAAAAATACCGTTCAATCTTCTCAACCTCTTCGGGGAAGGCCTGCGCCGCCTGCATAAAATCTGACCGTATGGCTGCAGCCGTTTGATGATCTGTTCCCGGCGCTCTGCCAAGTCCCAGGTCAATTCTGTTCGGATAGAGATGAGCCAGCGTTCCAAACTGTTCGGCTATAACAAGCGGAGAATGATTGGGAAGCATAATGCCACCCGAGCCAACCCGAATGATATCGGTATTTTCCGCAACATATCCAATGAGCAGCGAGGTTGCGCTACTGCCAATATGAGCTGAATTATGATGCTCTGCAAACCAGATCCGGGTGTAATTGCAAGCCTCAGCTTCTTTGGCCAATGCCAGCGAATTGTTGAGCGTTTGTTTTATCGTGTTGCCATGTGATACAATGGCTAGCTCTAAAATAGAATAGGAAATATGTTGTTTATCCATAATGAATCATCAGCAAATTTCGCCAATCTGTGAAACGCTTTGGCCAGCCGCCAGTCCTTTTTGGATTCCAGAATCTTTTGTGAAGAAGAGGAGGGGTTTTTGTGATCCCCTCCAGCCCATTCTTTATTTCTTCAAGGATGCCATATCAATTACAAAGCGATACTTGACATCGCCTTTCAGCAAGCGCTCATACGCCTCATTGATCTGCTGAATATTGATCATCTCGATATCCGAAGTAATGCCGTGCTTGCCACAGAAATCAAGCATTTCCTGCGTTTCCGCGATGCCACCGATCATTGAACCGGCCAGGCTGCGGCGATAAGGGATGAGGCTGAATGCTGCTACCGGTAGCGGGAGTTCCGGTGCGCCGACAAGTGCGAGCGTGCCGTCTACCCGCAGAAGGCTTAGGTAGAGGTTTATGTCGTGCTGAGCCGAGACAGCGTCGAGGAGAAAGTGCAGCTTGCCTGTGTATTTTTTCATCTGTTCGGGATCTTTCGACAGCACTACATCGTCTGCACCGAGGCGGCGTGCATCCTCAAACTTCGATTCTGATGTGGTAAATACAATAACTTCTGCGCCCATTGCTTTGGCGAGCTTCACAGCCATGTGCCCTAATCCGCCGAGACCAACCACACCAACCTTCTGCCCCGGGCCTACATTCCAGTGCTTCAGCGGCGAATAAGTAGTGATGCCGGCGCACAGCAGGGGGGCAGTGGCAGCAAGGTCGAGGTTTTCGGGTATGTGAAGAACAAAAGCTTCATCAACTACAACACTTTCTGAATAGCCGCCGTAGGTTCGTATGCCAAGATGTTTATCGGGAGAATTGTAGGTGCCGATGTTCCCCACTTCGCAGTATTGCTCCAGCCCTTCCTGGCAATAATCGCATTCGCGGCAGCTGTCTACCATGCAGCCCACTCCCGCAAGATCGCCGACTTTGAACTTGCTAACATGGCCGCCCACACTCACAATCCGTCCAACTATTTCATGCCCGGGCACGCATGGGTAAACGGTGCCATGCCATTCGTTGCGGGCAGTGTGAAGATCGGAGTGGCAAACGCCGCAGAATAGTATCTCAATTTCTACATCATATGGCGTGGGATTTCTCCGCTTTATAGTTAGTTGTTGTAAAGGTGCTTCTGCTGCTTCGGTGCCAAACGCTCTAGCATCTTTTCCGTTTACGGCAATTACGCCTTCTGCTGTTGATCTTACTGCTTCCATTTTATATAGACAATTGATTGTTTTGAGAATCCCTTAGTTTGCCTTTGGCGAATAAGAAAGGCATTCATACAACAACAGATCAGCCAAGTAGTTCAGACTCCGCTCAACTTTTTAAAACTATCAATTAGCTTGCTTGTTTAAGTACGATTAGACGTTGGCCGGCTAAGCTCGCCTGAGGGGATTAACAGATTAATGGCAGATTCTTCATACAACTTCTTAGAAGGCGGGGGCGAAATGGGCGCTTTGATGCGTGCTAAAAACTGGGCTGAAACTCCTGTTGGACCTGTAGAGAAGTGGCCACAATCTCTAAAGACTGCTGTACGAATGTTGCTTGATACGCCATTCCCCATGTATATTGCCTGGGGCAACGACTACACGCAGTTTTACAACGATGGTTACCGGCCTATTTTGGGCGCTACCAAACACCCGCAAGCCTTAGGCGGCAGTTCAAGGGAAACGTTCTCGGAAATCTGGCACATCATCGGGGATATGTTTGATGGAGTAATGGACGGAAAAGCAGTGGGATTCCCTGATTTTATGCTGCCGCTTGACAGGAACGGCTACCTTGAAGAATGCTATTTTGACTTTTCATACAGTCCTTTGCGGTATCCGGATGGAGAAGTAGGCGGAGTGCTGGTCACCGTTATCGAGACTACCGCAACAAAAAAGTCACAGAAAAGCCTTGTTGAGAGCAAAAACGAATTAGAGTTTGCTATCAATGCTGCCGAATTGGGCACCTGGGATTTGAATCCGCGAACCAATGTATTTGTAGGAAATGAGCGACTGAAAAAATGGTTCGGGCTTTCAGGCGAGGATGAGATTGGGCTGGACCACGCTCTCAATACCATTGCGGATTCTGACAGGCGAGGCGTAACAGAGGCGATCAAAATGGCACTGGATCCTGCGTCGGGTGGAAGCTATGAAATTAGTTATTCCATCCAAAACTCTTTAAACGGACAGGAGCGCAGAGTACTGGCGAAAGGAAAGGCTCTTTTCGATGACGACGGGCAGCCCTACCGGTTTAGTGGTACACTCCAGGATATTACAAAAGATTACATAGCCCAGAAAGCTGTAGAGCGCAGCCAGCAAAACTTCAAAAGCCTGGTAATTCATTCGCCGGTTGCGATGTGTATTTTACGGGGTGAAGATTATGTTGTGGATGTTGCTAATGAACGCATGTTCGAACTATGGGGGAAATCATCGGAAGAAGTACTGAATAAGCCGCTGTTTGAAGGTTTGCCTGAAGTTAAAGAGCAGGGGATCGAAGCCCTGCTTGAAAAAGTTTATACCACGGGAAAGCAGTTTGTTGCACATGAGCATTCGATCAACCTTCCACGCAACGGGGCCATAGAAACCGTTTATGTGGACTTTGTTTATGAAGCACTGCACGATGTTAACGGGGAGGTAAGTGCCATTGCCGTTGTTGCCATTAATGTGACGGAGCAGGTAAACTCCCGCCATATTGTAGAAGCCGCTGAAGAGCGGGCACGACTGGCAATAGATGCAGCAAACATGGGTACTTTTGATGTTAACCTCAAGACTGGCGAGCTTATCGCTTCCGAGCGGTTTGATGAAATATTTGGCGTCAATCATTCGCTGCAGCAAAAGGATTATGTAGATAGAATCCATCCGGATGACCGGACTTTACGCGAAGCCGCTCATGAGGAAGCCAAGGGCACAGGCCGTCTTTTCTACGTGGCTCGTTTACAAAAGCCAGACCAGGGGATCCGTTGGATGCGGGCAGAAGGGACTATTTTATACGACAAAGACAAACAGCCCTACAGGCTTTTAGGAACTGTTCTTGATGTCACCGAACAAAGACAGCTTGAGCAGCAGAAAGACGATTTTATCGGAATCGCCAGTCACGAGCTCAAAACTCCGCTCACCAGCCTCAAAGCGTCTTTTCAGTTTTTGAGCCGAATTGTCAAGACGGATCCCACATCGCCTAAATTGCCTGTTCTGGTTGAGCAATCAACGCAGAGTTTAGGTAAGCTTAACCGGCTGATAGAAGATTTGCTCAATGTTACTAAAATAGACGAAGGTTATCTTGCGCTGAGAAAAGCGCCTATGGTGATCTCGGAAGTTATAGATTCATGCTGCATCCACGTAAAAATGTCGGGCACGCATGATATCAATGTTGTCGGTGATTTGCAGTTGGAAGTCGTTGCTGACAAAGAGAGAATTGATCAGGTGCTTTCCAATCTGGTAAATAATGCAGTGAAGTATGCGCCGGAGTCAAGGGAAATTGTTATCCGTATTGAGAGGGTTATGGGCTTCGCGAAGGTTTCAGTAACTGATAAAGGCAAGGGCATCCCGCAGGATAAAATCTCCCATCTTTTTCACCGCTATTACCGCATAGAAGATAAGACCAACTTTTCCGGCCTCGGGCTCGGGCTCTACATTTCAAGCGAAATCGTCAAAAGACATCAAGGGCAGATAGGCGTTGAAAGCGAATCAGGGCGTGGCAGCACTTTTTGGTTTACCCTGCCGCTGGAGCAATCATGAACTAATGCTTTCAGGGATAATCTGCCGGCGGTTTATACAGTCATTGATCTGAGCCGTTAGGTCATACAGATCGAAGGGTTTCGGTATAAACTTGTCGCATTCGTAATTCCCCAATGAGAGCAGCGCACGCGGGTAAGCAGAAATAATTATTACCGGAAGGTGAGACGTTTTTTGATTCATCTTTACCCGGCGGCATATTTCCCCGCCATTAATGCCTGAAAGGATATAGTCAATTAGTAGGAGGGTTGGTTTAAATTCGTCAATATCGGCCCAGATATTGTCAGCCGTCTCTGTAGTTTTAACCTCAAAATCATCATAGCTCAGGGCTTCCTTCAGCACATATAAAACTGCTTCGTCGTTGTCAACAACCAGGATCCGTTTACGCATATCGTCGGCGTTGTTCGGTGTATTCGTTCAGTACTCTTTCTTTCAGTTTAGAAACGTCTTCAGGGCAAAGGCTTACCACGATAAGCGTGCCGTCTATTCCGTTTGCCATAATTCCGGCTTCTTTGGAACCAAGGCGGATGTAGGTGTCAAAGCAGCGGGGCAGACGCCGTAGTTGGGGGCGTGCTACTACAGGTGTAAGGGTAATTTGTACATCAATGCCTGGCTGGCTGACGTTTTGGGTTTTTGATAAAAGGTATTGATATTCCCGGTCAAGCAGGAATTTGACCAGGAAGGGGGTAAGGGCAGTTTTCATGGTTTGATGTCGTGTATACAAATTTATAGCAAACATCACGCCTCCGGAACGGTGTAAATACCTGAATATTAGGTAAAAGTACGTGGTTTTGTGGCGGGTAATTAACTCAGCAGAGCAGCTTTAAAGCTATATGAACTTTTGTGCCGGTACCCGGTTTTGATTCAATTTTCATTTTGCCATTGAACAGGCTTATCCTGTTTTTAATACTGGCCAGCCCTGTACCTGAATTATCCGGGTTTGCGCTTTGCAGAAAGCCTTTCCCGTTATCGGTTACAATAATGACGAGCGATTTGCTTCCGGGAGCAATGCTTATATGGAGTTTTGTGGCACCGCTGTGCTTTATACTGTTATTGGTCAGTTCCTGTATAATGCGGAAAATATTGGTTTGCAGAGCGATAGACAAATGGTTGCAAGTCGCAATAGTGGAACTGATGCTGAGGCTGTTGGTGCAAAGCCGTTTGGCCATTTCATCTATTGTGCTGGCAAGCCCAAAATCTTTAAGTATGGATGGTGCCAGTTCAAATGAAATGTTCCGCGTTTCTTTTATTGCCTGATCAAGCATCTGCTTAATTTGTTTTACCAGTTCGGGAAATTCTTCTGAGGCTTCTTTATTGTGGTCCAGTTTCAGCTTGGCACCATACAAGAGCTGGCTTACGCTGTCGTGCAGCGCTTCGCTGATACGCTGCCGCTCCTTCTCCTGTGCCTGAAGTGCGGCGGCCTGGAGAGCTTTCTGCTGATTGATTTTTAAGCTGAGCGCTTCGCGTTCCTGTAATTTCTTTTCAGTAATATCTGTAAGCAAACCCACAAAGCACGTGTCCTGCCCTTCTTTTTCGGCAGGCACTATATGGCCGCGGGCGTTAATAATCCGTATTTTTCTTTCAGCTGCCAATACCCTGAATTCAATATCCAGCTCGCGGGCCTCGTTAATTGAATGGTAAAGTCTTTCTTCCACTTTCTTCCGGTCGGCATTATGGATATTATTCAAAAAGCTTTGTATGTTGCCGTCAAAATCCGGTTTCAAGCCAAGTATTTTGAAACCAAAACCATCCATGCTTATCTTGCCTGAGCGGGTGTTAATTTCCCAGGTACCGGTTTTCGATGCATCAAGTGCCAGAGCAAGGCGCTCCAGAATATCACGTT
Source organism: Sphingobacteriaceae bacterium (assembly GCA_029266635.1). Lineage (GTDB taxonomy): Bacteria > Bacteroidota > Bacteroidia > Sphingobacteriales > Sphingobacteriaceae > JAQSWM01. Next base: position 48,240 of record JAQSWM010000007.1, read on the forward strand.
GTTTGATTTTAGCATCCATGCGTTCGGTAATGTCGATAACCGCCAGGCAACACCGTGTGTCACCTGTAAAACCATGGCGTATAGCTGAACCCTCGATCTGTGCGTAAAAACCTTTGCCAGTTGGGCTAATCATACTAATCTGGCAGTTTTGCCGTGCCGGCGAACTCAGCAGCCGCTGAAAGAAGCTATTGAAAGAGTTTGTATCTTCAGGAGTGATAAATTTAGGGAAGGGCTCGCCGACTATTTTTTGACCGGTGTTAAGCAGCTTAATTCCGGTTGTATTCACTTCTTCAATAAGGCCCGAGCTATTCAGGATAAAATAGCCCACAGGAGCAAGATCGTATAACCCGGCAAATTTGATGCGCTGGCTTTCCATCTCCTGGTCAGAGAGCTTTATCTCAGCGTTTTGCGCATCCAATTCCCTCTGCTGCGCTTCTATCTCCCGAAATATGTCCCTGATGAGCTTTTCAGGCATCTTAGATACAGCTTTCCCTTCGTGGTACATCTTTTCCGCTGCAACTCTTAACCCGGCTAATATCTGTTTATGCGTTGTGTCCATGTAAGACTAGTTATGATAGGCATATCTGCTCCCCTGGGCTGCGGGTTGGTATTGCACTATCTGTTCATATAAACTTCTACTAGTATTCAGCGAGTTAGACGGCTTTCGGAAGTAGAGCGAAAGGAAAAAGCCAATTATTCTATGAGCCCACTTTGTATTGCAAAACGTATCAAGGTTGCGGTATTGCGTGACCCGGTTTTTTCTATCAGGTTTAGCCGATGGCCCTCTACGGTACGTTTGCTGGTAAACACTTTATCAGCTATTTCCTGGTTAGTGTAGCCTTCTGCAATAAGCGCCAACACCTCCGATTCTCTTTTAGATAATTCTATGTGCGCTTTTACGGCAGGGATTGTATTGAGCTGAAAAAAAGAGAGCTTTTGTAAGATCTTAATGGATAGCTCTGAACAAATGTATTGATAGCCTCCCGACGCTATATGCCTGATGGCAAAGATCAGTTCCTCACGATTGACGGTTTTTAACAAATAGCCATCCGCACCGGCGTTGATTGCCTGCACCACGTAATTCTCGTGGTCAAGCATAGAAAGAACGATGATTTTTATTTGCGGATACAACTCTTTTATCTTCCCGATCAACTCAATGCCGCTCATTTCGGGCATATTAAGGTCTGACAGGATAATGTCGGGATTAACTCCGTTGCTTAACTTATCCAACGCATCTTTGCCATTCACAGCTTCTGCTACCACTTCAATTTCTGGGTCTTTGTCAAGCAGCGATTTGATCCCGTCGCGGACAATGTTGTGGTCTTCAGCTAGTATAATGTTTATCACGCTCAGTTCAAGGCAAGGTGTACACGTATAAGTACCTGTAAAAAGAAGTAGAATACCTGGGAATTGTTTGTAACTAATTACAGCGATTCGCTTAATCGGAATAACAGGGTATTGTGCACCAGCTTCGTAAACGCAAAAAGGCAGCCCGAAGCTGCCTTGTATTGCTGTTAAATTTGTTTCAGGCCATCACCTGCTTTTCTATAATATCTACCAGGAAATCTACGTCAAAAGGTTTTTTTATCACATCATCTGCACAAACGTCTTTGAGCGTATCGGCTTTGGTGTGCGTAGAAAGCGCAATGACCGGTATATGACTGATGCCTTCGGCTGCCTTGATGGCCCGGCATAGTTCTGTGCCTTCGGGAGTGGGGCGGATAATATCCAGCAAAATAACATCAGGGCAATAAAGTTTAATTTGCTGTAGCAACCCCTTTTCAGAACGTGCAAGTTTTACATCGTAGCCCTCGTCCATTAAAATATGGGAAAGAACCTGAAGGATGTCCTCATCTTTCTCCAGCACTAAAATCTTTTTCTTACTCATCAGGTATAAAGGTAAACGAAAATTAATTATTAAATGCTCGCACTCAAATTATTACAATTGTGTAACCAAGAGTTTTTCAGGCAAGTGCATAGAGCTCTTCGCGTTGTTTTTTCACCGTTTCGCTGGTGATATATTCATCGTAAGTCATCAGCTTGTCTATGATGCCGCCGGGAGTGAGTTCAATTATGCGGTTGGCAACGGTTTGGGTAAGCTCATGGTCACGCGATGTGAACAGCATGCTTCCGCGGAAATCTTTCATGCCATTGTTCAGGGCGGTGATAGACTCCAGGTCGAGATGGTTGGTTGGCTCATCAAACAGGAGCATATTGGCTTGCTGAAGCATCATGCGTGAGAACATGCAGCGCATTTTTTCTCCACCCGATAAGACAGAGCATTTTTTTAGTACTTCTTCTCCAGAGAAAAGCATGCGGCCTAAAAAGCTGCGGATAAATTGCTCGTCTTTTTCGCCTTCCGAATACTCACGCAGCCAGTCGATCAGATTTTCATTTTTGCCTTCAAAATAGCTGGAATTATCATTCGGGATATCAGCAGCGTTAATGGTAACGCCCCACTTAAAATCGCCTTTAAAATCTTTATCTCTGCCGGTTAGGATATTGTAGAAAGCAGTGGTTGCAAGGCTGTTCTCCGAAAGCACGGCAATTTTATCGCCCTTGTTCACCATGAAGGTGATGTCGGAAAACAACAACTCGCCGTTGGATTCCTTTTTCAGGTTGTTTACCTGCAAAATCTGATCGCCTGCCTCACGAGCCACGTTGTTGAACATGATTGCGGGGTATTTGCGGTTAGAAGCTTTGATCTCGTCGATGTTGATCTTGTCGAGGGCCTTCTTACGGCTGGTTGCCTGCTTGGATTTAGAAGCGTTAGCACTAAAGCGGCGGATGAATTCCTGAAGCTCCTTGATTTTGTCTTCGGTTTTCTTGTTCTGATCTGAGCGCTGGCGCAGGGCAAGCTGGCTCGACTCGTACCAGAACGTGTAGTTACCGGTGTAGATGCTCATTTTGCCAAAGTCTATATCCACCACGTGGGTACAAACGGTATCGAGAAAGTGCCTGTCGTGGGAAACTACCAGGATTATGCCTTCATATCCCGCAAGGAAATCTTCCAGCCAGGCAATGGTTTGTATGTCAAGATCGTTGGTAGGCTCATCCAGTAAGAGGATATCCGGGTTGCCGAAAAGCGCCTGGGCAAGGAGCACCCGCACTTTTTGATTTCCGTCTAACTCTTTTAATTGTTTGTAATGCTGATCTTCTTTGATGCCAAGGTTGCTGAGCAGGGTAGCAGCATTGTTTTCGGCGTTCCAGCCATCCATTTCTGCGAAGATGGTTTCCAGTTCTCCCGCACGCTCGCCGTCTTTTTCAGTGAAGTCGGTTTTCTCATACAGCGCATCCTTTTCTTTCATCACGCTGTAAAGCTCTTTGTGCCCCATCAGCACGGTTTCAATTACCGGGAATTCATCAAATTCATAGTGATTCTGCTTCAGCACCGCCATGCGCTCGCCCGGAGTGATGCTGAAATTTCCGGTGCTCGGATCTATCTCGCCGGAAATGATCTTCATGAAAGTAGATTTCCCTGCCCCATTGGCGCCGATTATACCATAACAGTTGCCCTGGGTGAATTTGAGATTAACTTCTTCAAAAAGAGTGCGTTTGCCGTAACGTAAAGATAGATTGGATACTGTAATCATGCCGTGTAGAAATGAGGTGCAAAGGTATGGAAAATAGGGCACACGCAGAAGGGGAGTTTGTTTATGGGCTGTCAGCCGATAATCATAATTTAGACGTAATGAATGCGGATGGTTTATTGAAGGAAATTTCGGTGGGCATCGGGAAGGTGAGAGCGGCTGCGCTGGCCAAAGGGCTCGTTGAAGAAGGCTTTCCAATCGCCGATCTGATTAGTCTATCATTTTATCCCAAAAAGGAAATTGCTTTCCGGGCTGCCTGGATACTGGAGATGATTGCAGAGCGGTACCCGGAGGCGTTCGCCACGGCTGCTGCTTATTTCATTGGCCGTTATCCCGGAACAAAGCAATCAGAGCTGCCGCCGGCATTTTACAAGCATCATGATGAAGCTGACATCGGAAGCAGGTTATCAGCATCTTTTAGTGCAAACCGATATGGAGCCGGTAGTGGAAGCAACGTTTGAGTGGCTGATCAGCCTTGTTTCTGCTATCGCTGTACAAGCCAACTGCATGGATGTGCTGTGGAATTTAAGAACCCGGTACAACTGGGTTGCGGATGAATTACGGGAACAGATCGGGTTTTTGATGAAGACGGGCGGGCCGGGGATACAGGTACGGGGAAGGAAGGTGCTGGGCAAAATGCGGGATGTTTCAGGAATATAAGACCGAAGGCAATGCAAATCTCAGGCAATCCGTATTTGTGGCATGCTAATGGAGCACATTGAACAAATCATTTGAATATGAAGGTCATTAACATACGCGGTACATACCTGAAAGATCAACTCCCCACTGAATGGCGGAGCTTGCCTTTAAGGAACATGGCTGCTAATACATACAAAGTTGTCGTTTTGCCACGAAGCGTATCGGCAATCAAACGGAGGGTGCTTGATGCCTTAGCCCTGACGATCAGTGGCCCGGACTGTATCAGAAGTTAGTCATTGTATCCGCGAGTTATAAAACTTAATCAGGCTCTAAATGTCTTTCTTCTGAGAGATTTGCAGCACCCTGCTGGCCATCGCTTCAACAGGGTATTAGCCATTGGTATTAGTTGAATAAAACATGGACAACACTCAATTATTGAAAGCCCGCGTAAAAAAGCTGAAAGACGAAAACAGGAAATTAACCGCTAGGCTTTCAGAAAGCGAAAAGGGAGAGAACCGGTTTGAAACGATCTTCGAAACGTCAAAACTCGGCAACAAGATTATCTCTCCCGACCTGGAAATACTCGAAGTTAATTCTGCTTTAGTGAAACTTTTAGGCTACGGGAGCAAACAAGATGTTATCGGCACAAAAATTCTCGACTACTCTCCCGAGGACCATCAAAAACATTGGGCCAATCTCCAGAAAGAGTTATGGGAAAAAGAAACGCCCTATTTTAATTTAGAGACGTCGCTCTGCAAAAAGAACGGCACCATAATCTGGGTTCACGTTACTTCAGTATTGTTTCAGGACGGTGGCAAAACTTACGGCTATACAATAATTGAAGATATTACCGAGCAGTATAAAGAGAAGATCAAAAAAGAGGAATTTATTTCTGTAGCCAGCCATGAGCTTAAGACGCCCATCACCACCATGAAGGCAAGCTTGCAATTGATGAACAGAATGATTTCCAATGAGAAAGATTTCCCGTCTAAAATCTTAAAGCTCTCGCAGGATGCAGAAAAATACACGGCTAAACTTTCTCACATGGTAGGAGATCTCCTGAACCTCAGCAACTTTGAGCAGGGTGAGATGACCTTAAACAAAACGAAATTCAGGTTTTCTGATCTTATAAACGAATGTTGCAATCACGTTCAGCTGGACGGCAAATATACAATTGCTTACAAGGGAGACCTGTCTGTCGAAATAGTTGCTGATCAATATAAGATAGATCAGGTGTTAGTGAACCTGGTGAATAACGCAATCAAGTATGCTCCTGAATCATCAAAAATTACAGTAAAAGCAGACAGCCTTAAAAAGTTTCACAGGATCTCGGTGACAGATGAGGGGAAAGGTATCCCGGAAGAAAATATCCCCCATCTTTTTGAACGGTACTATCAGATTAATAAGAAAGCCAAAAACTCCGGGCTGGGGCTCGGGCTTTATATATCCGCCGAGATAATCAGAGCCCATGGGGGCGACATAGGGGTTAAAAGCCAGGTTGGGACAGGTACTACTTTTTGGTTTACAATTCCTAAATGAGATAAACAGGTATAGCCCTGCTTGCAAACCCGGCCGGGACCTGATCTTTATTCCATCCGCTTCTGCCGGGCAGCAATATATCGCAAGCTTTTGAACGCCCGCATGCATTGCAGGTTCCCTCCGGTAGAATTATAGTTTTCAGGCTCCAGCTCGGCAATCAAACGGTCCAGTTCATCATTGGCAGGAGGTTTACCGGTTTCTCTTTCCAGATTTGCTATTTTCTCCAGTTTCTTAAATGCCGGGTTATCCTTCAGCTTCGGCTCAAAGCTATCCGCATTCATGGCCGCTACAATGTCGGTAAGCGTAGGGTAGGCAAGGTGGTCGCCTCTTTCAGGCGGCAAATCTGCACATGGTAAATTCTCCTCTTCCATCTTTAACTAACGCATGGCAAAAGGGAATGTTTCAAACCCAATCACCAGCAACTTGTTGATTTTGATGTAACTCTATGCCACCCTCTGTCCGTAGAGTTTAGCGCAGCGCCTCTACAGATTGATGATTGATGAGTAAAAAAGAGTCTCCGACTCGGATAACTTTAAAAAAGCTATCTTCATTGTATGCCCGACCGCGGTTATCAGATCAAAGATCAGTTTGCTACATTTTGTAACGTTCGCAGTTGTGCAGTGGGCTGATGTTTTTACACGTAAACAGTATGCCGATATTCTGCTTGATAGCCTTAAGTTCTGTCAGAAAAACAAAGGATTAAGGGTGCATGCATGGTGCATCATGCCCAATCATGTTCATTTTATCCTTTCTGCGAGCTCAAAGCCTACCTTATCAGACATTCTCCGGGATCTTAAAAAGTTTAGTTCATCGGAGATAATAAAGGCTATCAAAGCCAATGCTAATGAGAGCAGGCAAAGCTGGATGCTGTATATTTTTAAAAGTGCCGTGAGCAAAACAGTCGCAATAACGATTATCAATCTGGCAACAGGATAATCATTCGATGCAATGTGATACAGCAGACATTCTGGAAACAAGAATGGCTTATCTTCATGAAAATCCCGTCAGGGCGGGTATTGTACGTTATGAGCAGGATTATATATATTCATCTGGAATAGACTACCACGGCAATTCGAAAGGGCTGATTGAATTGATTACTCCTGTTTATGCCTTAATCCGTAGAGCCCTTCGGAACTCTACGGACAGATGAGAACTCTACAGACAGATGAGTGAAGAAGATAACACAACTTTTGTCGAACCACGCAAGCTTGTAGCCAAGATTCGAACACCAGATCAGGCTCGGCCTTTTTCCCGTCAGAGCCTACTGCACGTGGGCAGCCCTGTGGATTGATCAATGTCGCCCACAACTGAACCCATGCTATTTTTAGAACCCATCCAAGCCATTTGAATTAACTAAAACTTCGCAGATATATGCTTGTAGTAATAGAACTGATTTGAATAGCATTGTTAGCCCAAGTATATATCGCCCCTATCCAAAACCTTTGTCACCAGGGGAACTCTGCTGAACAAGAGTTTGTTGTGAGGTTAAAGACAGGTGATAGGAAGGCACTCGCAGAGTTATACGATAACTATTCTGCAGCCTTATATGGAATTATATCCAGGATTGTTATTGTTGATGAAGTTGCGGAGGATGTGCTTCAGGAATGTTTTATAAAGGCATGGAAGCATATTGACCAGTACGATCCATCAAAAGGGCGTTTGTTTACATGGCTCGTTAATATCGCCAGAAATTCTTCCATTGATTACCAGCGCAGTACCCAAAGAAGAAAAGACCGCTGCCAGGAAAAAATTGAAGACAATTTACATAACCTTGAACCCGTCCATCAGCCAAATCATGACAGGATAGGCCTCGCAGCATTAGTTAGTTTGCTGGATTGCAAATACAGTGTGTTAATTGAGCTGGTTTACTTTCGTGGATTTACTCACAATGAGGTTGCAGAACTTTTAAAATTGCCAGTTGGTACGGTGAAAACGCGAGTCAGGAAGGCAGTTCTGCTCTTAAGGCACATGTTTTAATGCATGAGCACAGGAAGGGTGAAGCAGAATGTTGATCCGACTCCTTCTTCACTTTCCACCCAAATCTTTCCTCCGTGATCGGTGATTATTTTGGAGGACACATAAAGCCCTACTCCGAAGCCGTTGAAGCTCTTTGTCACCTGTTCTACCCTATAAAACTTCTTGAAAATTTTATTTAACTCTTCCTGGGACATACCGATCCCCCAGTCCTGAACGGCTACCATTATCTGATTTTCAGGCGATTTTTTCGTGGATATTTTGATTTGCGGGGCGAATGGCGAGTATTTAGCTGCGTTACTGACAATGTTCATCATCACCTGCTCGATTCTCAGTTTATCAATAGAAACATGAACCGATTCGCCGAGCGTTACTGTAAGGTGATGCTCCGGAACTAGAAGCGGCATAATTTCAGTGATTTCTTGGAGATAGCTGTTAAATTCTACAGGTTCCTTATTATAATCCGCTTGCCCGTCGCCAACCTTGGAAATATCAAGCAATTGTTGGATGAGAGTTTTCATTTTCTGAGCCTGCTGATCCACTTTTTTAATTAAAGCCATGGTTGCAGGAGCACAATCAGTTTTCAAGGCGAGCTGAGCGTAGGCTATTAATATTGTCAGCGGCGTTTTTAACTCGTGACTGGCTACCGAAAGAAACTCATTTTTTTGCTGACTAAGCTGTTCTGCCAGTAGCAATGCAATTTCGGTTTGTTCGTTATGTTTAAATAACTGTATGTTTTTTTGACGAACCTCCTCATAGGCGGATGAGGGTGCTACGGTTTTAAAGTAGTTCTTTACTTCAAGCGTTTTGGCCTTATCAACACAGGCTGAACGGGGGATGTTCAACTTAAGCTCAATGGTGCCCGTACCATTTTTAATACAAGAGCTAAAGTCAGGCACTAATTTTTGGGCATACTGTAATCCTTCCCTTAATGGCTCATCTCCGCCGCTTTGTTTGTAACTTATAATTGCAGCGAGGTTTAGACGGCTTGACTCCGTCTGTATCTCAATACTTGCTATTCCATCAGTGGTCTTATCTATTACCTCGCGGCACACCTCAGATACAGCCGTAGCGAAAGCTGTTTGCGTAGACATGGAAAGTCCAAGTAACTCCGCCGCCTTTATTGACTTTTTATAAGCCAGCGCCAGGTCCATCTCATTTTCCAATGCTACCTTAACTATTTGCATAACCGCTGGTTGATTTTAGTCATGATGACAGACATATCATCGGTTCGACGACCATATTGTTTATAAATTGCAGCAGCTTGTACTGAAAGGTCACAACGTGTGATTCCGGAGAACTGTGTCAAGTCCCATTGCGATTTCAGACCGTCGCTGCACAAAGTTAATTGATGAAAATCTTCAACAGCTATTAATTGATCAGAAATTGTGTTTGGAATGTTGTGTCCTATGATGCCATTGTAGGACATCAGATTTCTTATTTCAAGAAAGTTTGACATCCGTGTTGCGATGTTTCCTACACCTGCCATTTGCCATCGTTTCAACTTAAAATCAAATACGATTACAACAGCAACCATCCCCCGGGTCTGTTTTATGGAGCTGTGAATATATTTGATAATCTTTGACGGGGTATTGTGCGGGCATGATTTGAAAGAGTTGATGCCTTCGTTAATTGCGTAGTTGGCCTCAGGGCCGTGTCCCAGGCCATCGGCTAAAAGTAGTTTAAAGTGCGTTTCTGTTAGCTTGTAATAGTAACCGTCGCCACTGGTTACCTGTCCGGGCATGCTAAGAACCAGCGGGCGCACATCAACCAGCTTCGATTGGCTTGCCCTGGCGGGCCATTTATATAATCGGCTAAGCAAAATTGTTCCCCAACCTTTTTGGGAATAGATGTCAAATTCGGTGGATAACCTCTTAATGCTGCCTAATCCCACGCCCATTGTACCAGTGGTAGAAATTCCGTCAATCATCATCCTTGAAACATCTGTCATGCCCGGCCCTTCGTCAATGCAGATCAGTTCCAAGAAATCCTCCCCATTGTCTTTCAACAAGCCGCATAGGATTTCGCCACCCTTAGTGTATTTGTGGAGATTTGATGTCAATTCTGATAAAATCAAAGCCAGGTCGTCTAACTTTCTTTTATCAAAACCGGCTTTTACCGCAAATTGATGTATATCTTTCTTTAGAATTGAAAAATAGCTGCGATCGTTAGCCGGATAACGTAAATGTGTTGCATCAACCATTCGCCCACTTCAAAATGGTTATACGTGTGCCTTTTCCCAATTCGCTTTGAATGTCGAATTCGCTTGCCAATCGTTTTGCCCCAGGTAAACCGAGTCCCATGCTTCTACCGGTGGTATAGCCATCTTCCATAGCCCGCCCTATGTCCGCGATTTCCGGGCCGCAATCTGTAAAAGTTACCCTTACTCCTGTATCCCGTCCTTTGGAAACTATCTCAATGACAGTTTCCCCGCCGTTTCCATATCTTAGCATATTTCTCAACTATTTCACTCGCAGCCGTTATCAGCTTTGTTTGATTTACAAGGCCCATTTTTATTTTTACCGCGTTTTCTTTCACCATGTTCCGGAAAGCAACAACGTCCTGTTCACGCATAATTTCCATGCTATCTCTGGTAAGAGGCAGGAGGCCCATCCTGTGCTGGATCATTGGCGGGTTTGATTATTGACTTTAACAATGCCATTCCTCGTTCCACGTTTAATGCTGTATAAACACCATTAAGTGGCAAGCCTAACTCAACAAGCGTGATAGCAATAGCAGGCTGCATGCCTACAACAACAGTCTCCGACTCCAGAAGCTTACACATACTGGCGATGTTCCCAAAAATCCTTCCCATAAACGAATCCACTATACTAACAGCTGAAATATCAATAAGAACGCCCTTGGCCGATGTTTTCTGTACCATCTTTACCAAATCCTGCTCAAGGTCTAATGCAAGCCGGTCATATAGGTCCACCTGGATGGTCACTAGTAAAAACGGCCCCATTTTCAAGATAGGAATACGTTCCATCAAATTATTCCGGTTTAAATACCGCCACTTTCCGCACTTCCAGTTTGAGCGATTTTAACGCATACTGCAAAGCACTAGCCAGGGAAGCCTTCGTAATTATCTGCGACAGGTCAATACCTAAATGCACAATGGTTTGAGCAATCTCCGGCCGGATGCCGCTGATTATACAATCAGCCCCCATTAGCCTCGTTGCGCTTACTGTTTTCAGCAAATGTTGAGCTACCAGCGAATCGACGGTCGGCACTCCTGATATATCAAGAATAGCGATGCTGCTACCAGTTTCGACTATTTCCTGCAACAGGTTTTCCATCACCACCTGGGTGCGTGCGCTATCAAGCGTGCCTATGATTGGAAGAACCAGAATCCCATCCCAAACCTTAATTACCGGCGTAGAAATATCAGTTATCTCGCTTGTTTGGCGCAGAATGATTTCCTCACGGCCTTGAATGAAAGTTTCAAAAGTTAAAATAGTGAAGTTGTCAAGCAAACGGCTTAACTTCATGCTTTCTTCAAACAACTCATTTACGTTAGATGAACTTCTTTTGGATATCTCCAGCAACGCTTCTTTCAAACTCAAAATGAAATTTCCGGTTTCCCGGGGACTATAGCCCTGCCTTGCCCGTGAAATCGAAATTCCTCCGAGCAGTTCAATCACTTTGTCAAAGTCTGGTGAATCGCTGTTATTGATATTGTTTTCGTTGAGGTTATCAACCAGGGCGTTAACCAGTTCTTCAGACTGTGCTCTCAACTCATCGTTGCTAATTAAGTCCTCTCGCAGGCCTGAGTCCGCTAACTGATTTTTCATCCATAACTCAAGGATTTCACTCTTCCGCTTTTTAAGCGCAATGTTTACTGACATGGAATTTTATTTTTTATTTTAAAGAATATACAAATATTATTCGACAGTCTAATCGCTAAGCGAAATAATATTTTACATGTCTGATGCAAGCCCTTGTTTAAACCTTTAAAAAGTTGCTCAGGAATCGCCTGGGCAACTTTTTTACATTATTCGGCTTAGCGGGCGTTGGCCGGCACAATATCTATAATGACCGTTCTGTTATAGAATCGCTCTTCCGGCAGGCTATTATCGAACGGCGAATGGCTTAAATCTTCTCCAAATCCCAGAGTCTCGAACTTCACGTTATTCTTTCCTGAACCCGACAAAGCATTCTCCAGAATTTTCTGGGTCTGTAGCGCTCTGTCGTGAGACAAACTGTGATTATATCCATCTTCCCCAATAATATCTGTGTGGCCGTGTATTATTACCGTTGAACCGGATGAAATAGATGGTGAAACTATGGTTGTGAGGAATTTATTATAAGATGCTATTGTATTGGCTTTATTGAAATCAAACAAAACACTGTAGCGGAAGCCTTTTTGCACAGCTTCTTTCTGCCTGTCCAACCTGATAGTGCTCTCTTTTCTGATAGTTAGCCCGTTTTTCGTTTCTCCCGTCATAGCAATCTTGTAATTTCCGCTGGGATTATTTCCAAGAATTGTTTTTCCGGAAATGCTTTGTTCATCTCCCGTAAAGGGACCATAATGCTGAACGGCACCCCTCTCATCTGTAACATCAATATTCCAGGATTTTAGCATCTCATTGCCGCCATCAACATTAAATATTACATGGCTGTCCAGAGGATCAGTTTGTGTAGCCAGTATAGAAACGGGCTTCATCATTCCGCCTCCAACTTCCAGTAACAGTTCAGGAGATTCGCTCGCAATATCAACTCGACGGTCGCCCTCACGAAGCAATGAAAGCTCTTTGGTGCCACCCGGCTGCTCTGACGGATTAAGAGGTTTTACACGGCCATTTGTTGCGATTCTTGAGCCCTCTATCCCAAAATTGCTCACTAAATACGATTTAACAGCTTCCGCCATTTTCCTGCCGTCCGGAGCTCCGGTTAAGGAGGCTCCGCTGAGCGAAATAGATGCACCCGGGTTTGAACGCAAACGGTCTCCGATAATATTCAGGATATTGTGGTAAACGTTTAATTGTCTTACGGAGCGTCCACTGATATTTGTAGTTTGTTCCTTCTCTAATCCGGCTTCTCTGAACCGTGCCGCATCTTCCTGTGAAAGCAAAATGTATCTGTTTGGGATCTCGGTTGATCCTTCATTAAAAAATACCGAATTGCGCAAAGGCAATGTTTCACTCATAACCCGGCTTGCGGCCACTGCCTTTGGCTCGCGAACAGAAAAAACGATGCCCCGTTCTGCAACAGTTGCAATTGCGGGCCGGTCTTGTTCCGTCACAGCCGGCCCCTTGCCAAATTTCAGAGCGATGCCGGTCCGTATTGTTGCTACAGACCATGTTTCTATTGACCTTGGATTTTGACCAATGTTAGGATGAAACGAGAGAAAGGGCGAAAGGCTTATCTTGCTGGTACTGGATGGTGACGAAATGATATGGTCATACCCAACCCCAGCCTGGCCCGAGAAAATGGTTTTTCGAGTTGCACTGAATTCTGAATTCGTGTTTGGTTGCTTAAGTTGTGTGTAAGCAAAGTCGTTCTTCAGATTAAAAGCCACCCGTGGTCCTGCGAAGAAGAAAAACTGAGATTTTTCAAATCCTATCCTGACACTCGGTTCAACTGTAACATATTTAGTCTCGGCAGTTAGGGTGGCCGGACAATTACAAGGCGCCACCACATCACGGAACTTAGCACCGCGACTGTCGTACCCTGCATTTAACATTGCTCCCCACCTCCGCCCCGGGCGATATTCCATTAGAACAGAACCAAAAGGCCTTACACCTATCCCTTTATGAAAAGCAGTAGGTACAATCAGGGAGTTGTTCATGCGTTGAGTAAAGCCATCGTAAAAGTTTAGGTTAGCGGCTCCTGATATACCAAACCACCATGGCGACTGGGCAACCTGTGCATTAGCTGCGCTTTTTGAGAGGACAAGGACCAGTAAACAGATGGCGAGCCTTTGTAATATTTTATTTATCGTGGACATAGTTTTTTGTTTTAGAATAAGAATAGAGATGAAATCAGAACTCTCCTGCCGCAAAGGCAGGAGAGTTGATTTTATGATTAAGGATTGTTAATGGTAGTGTTAACCATAGTAACAGACGCCACCAACGAGATTGCTCTTCCGTTTAAAACCGTTTGTGCGAAGTTGCCTGCTGTGGAGAAAGTAATTCCTGATGTTGATATAATAGTGCCAACCATCACACCACCGCCTGCGCCATTGATAGTTGCCGCACTGCCCACATACCAGTAAACATTCTCGGCACGTGCTCCGCCAATGAGTATCACACTTTTGGCACCTGTTGGCCCTGCAATTCCTACTGTTAAGCTGGTTGGTGCCTGGAAAACAAATACTGCGTTCGGATCGCCTTTTGCATCAAGCGTCAAATCGCCATTTGTTATAAGGAAAGGCCCGGCGGCAGAACGGTATGTGCCGGGTGCTATTGTTAACCCACCTAATTCCTGTGCTTGCACTGTACCTGGCCTGTTGGCAGGGGAAATTGACAGGTAAAATGCGTTAGCTGCTGCAAGAGCAGCGGTAGCTGCCGCAAATTTCGTTGCCGTGCCCGGAGGCGGCGGGGCAGAGAAAATGCCACCGGTAACAAACCCTTTGTTCAATGGTGTTTCAGTGTAAACGTCTACAGCATCATGAAAGCCGGTTATTGCGGTTGATACCGCCGTTGTTCCCAGGCCTCCGTTATTGATGATCGTGTTGATGCCCTGATTAGTAACTCCGGCCGAGCCGCCAATCACTCCAAAGTTTGAGGAGAACAGGGGCGATGCTACCGGAACCGCTGTAAAGTTTGCGACAATGTTTTTATTTGAATTCATTACCACCGTGATGGGATTAAGAGAGCCGGAGGCATCTCCATTCCAGCCGGTAAACGTGAATCCGGTGCTCGGAGTCGCGGTCAATTGCACAGATGTGCCGTGGTTATATGTGGACTGGTTTGGGTTTTTTGACACCGTACCGCCTACCGCAACCACATTCAACGTGTAAGTATTGATAGCGAAGTTTGCAACCAGGTTGCGGCTGTTATTCAGGGCAAATGTATAGCTTGAACTTGTAGAGACAATGGTTCCGTTCTCTGTCCAGTTTCTAAACGTATACCCCGTATTTGCTGTGGCGGTCACCGTGCGTGAAGATCCGGCACTAAAAGACCCTGAACCGCTTGTTGTTCCTCCTGCTGGAGGATTTGAAGATAATGTGATCGCAAATTGTGATGCTGGTATCGCTGTGTAATTAGCAACCAGATTCCTGTTACCGGCAATTATAAACTGATAACTTGAACTTGTTGATACAGGTACACCATTTTCAGTAAAGTTTGTGAAAAAGTAGCCGGGGTTTGGTGATGCTGTTACCGTAACGTTTGTACCTACCGTATAAGCTCCTGAACCGGTAGTTGTACCGCCTGCAACAGGATTCGACGAAAGTATTACGGCAAATGTGCCCGGCACTACAGGAACAAAGTTTGCTACAAGTGTGCGGTTGCCGGCGACGGTAAACTGATAGCTGGAGCTTGTTGAAACTACAACATTGTTAACGGTGAAGTTACTGAAGGCAAATCCAGCATTAGGCGTTGCCGTTACTGTTATTACCGAGCCTTGAGCAAATTCGCCGCCACCTGCAACAGTGCCGCTTGTAGCCGGGCTCGCAGAAACTAAGATTTGCGGAATGCTTGTAAAGGACCAATTGTAGTCGGCAACCATTGCGGTTTTTAGCGTGTCTGTAACAGCCGCTGAAATAGTTCCGGTATAAGTGGTAAAGGGCAACAGGGGAGTGCTTGGGGTAAACGTGAATACCTTTCCATTTGTGGTCGGGCTGATTGTTCCCGGAACAACCGTTGCTCCCTGTTTAATCACGAAGTTGGTGTTGTTTATAGTAGATGCTTTCATATCCGTATTAAATGTGACAGATATTGCTTTATTGAGCACTACATCCACTGCCTTATCCATGGGGTCTGTTGAGACAACCTCAGGACAAAGCCCCGAGATCTCGCCCGTGTAATCATCTTTTTGGCAGCTGCCAATAAAAATTGCCAGGAGCATAATTAATAACGGGAGAGCTCGGCGGATTTTGAAATAGTGAGCCTTCGGGGAGTAGCTATTCCTGCTAATTGAAGTAGTGATTTTATTCATAAGTTGCTGTTAAGTAGAAGTTTAATATGTTCTCTAATTACGCTTGAACAGAATTAAAGACATTACAAACGTAGTGACCGGAGGAGCCGCTGGGTTTACATAATTTTGGGAAAAAGTTCTATAATTCACACATATTCTGCCCACCTGTGATAGAGTTTATCTGCTTGAAGTGCGATGGGGTGATTCCGGCAATCTTTTTAAATTGGGTTGAAAGATGCGCCACACTGCTGTAGCCAAGTTTCCAGGATATTTCAGACAGGCTTAAAGTGTCATACAGTAGCAGTTCTTTTGCCTTCTCTATTCTTGTGTTTATAATGTGGCGTTCTATTGTCTTGCCCTCCAACTCTGAAAATACGTTTGCTAAATAGGTGTAGTCGAGGTTTAACTTCAAGCTTAAATAATCGGAAAAGTTAGATTTGGCCTTGCATTCTGATCCGTGTACAAGTTCAGTTACTGCATTTTTTATTCTTTCCACAAGAATCACTTTCCTATTTTCAATCACTTCTAAGCCATAGGTCAGCAAAGCCGATTTCAGCATTAACCAATTTTCACCAGAAATACTGCTTTCAGTTTCCAGCCTTCCCAACTCCACAGATTTGCATATTAAGCCGAGGCGCTCCACTTCTTGCTTTACAATTAAAATGCAGCGCTTGCTTACCATGTCTTTAATGAACACTATCATGCACTGGTAAGTGCAAAGCGAGTGCCTGCATTCGTGCAAAAAATACAATTTGAGCTTTATTTTTCGCTGCTGGCTACTCGTCAACCTATTTATGGCCCTTGAGAGACGGTCGACATGTTATTTAAAGAAATTATATTTTACGAAAAAAAATTAAATTAAATTAAAGTAGTCTATCTCCAAAGATAAATTTTATTAACCAATTGTCGGCGGCCTAAAACGGGGATTAAGTGTCCTGTTTACAAAAGCTGTGGTAGCTAATACGGGCACCGTCGTCCAGCTTAAAGTGACATGTTTTATAGTTACACCTCCTTTCAAATCCTTATTGCTAGCCGATGCGAAACTGTGTTTCTATATGAAGGGCGAGATTCAGTAGTGCCTGATGTATTTCTGTTAATTCGTTGCCTAACTCTATATTTGCCGCGATGTTACGGCTTACAAGCATCGTGCTTATTTTCTCCCTGCTTTCTACAAGCTTTTCCCGATGGATGCTGGTGGCTGGTTACGAGATGAACCGCAACTATATTGCCGCTGAGCTTTGTGTGAACAAGGCGAAGCCTGCAATGCATTGCAACGGCAAGTGTTATCTCGCCAAAAAGATCAAGGATGAGGAGGCGCAGCAAAAGCAACAGCGCACATCGTCAAAGCCGATGTTTGCGGAGGCTTATCTACAAGCCGGCGCAACATTCAAATGCTATATCTGGCAACTGGGCGAAATTTTATCACGATACCAAGCTGATTACTTTTACAATCCCTATCAATCTACCTTCCGGCCGCCACCCGTCTGGTCCTGATCTCCCTTTTTTTAAAAACCCTTTTACGATCCACTAAATCTTTAACTGCTTGTATCGGCATTTGCCGCTACAGGCTTCACTTGTATTCTAATGAACCTTCATACATCCGCTTTTAAGCGTAATCTCACTCTTGTTCTTTTTTTCTTCAGCCTGAGCGCATCAGCGTGCGATATCTGCGGCTGCTTCATGGGCATTACTCCATACGATAACCAGAGCAGTATCGGGCTGCTGTACCGTTATCGCTCTTTCAATGGTTACAGCGGTCAAAAAAACCATACGTTTCCTGATAATTCGTCTTTCTTTATCCCGGCTGATGCCGATGGCCAGGTGTACGGGCATGCTCACTCAAGCCAAAACGACTATGAGATCTTCCGCACAGCCGAATTGAGGGGTAGGTATTTTCTGCATCGCAGGATCGAGCTGAATGCCATTTTGCCTTACAACTCCAATTCCTCGCACTACCATGATATGACCGGAACAATCTCCGGAATAGGCGATGTGAACCTGTACGGAGGCTATCACCTCATCAGAAAACTCGATAATAAAGGCCTGAACCAACGCCTGATTGCAGGACTGGGAATTAAGCTCCCAACAGGTAACAGTGAAGCCCACAATCTGGCAGGTGACACCTATCCGCTGCTCCAGCAGCCCGGCACCGGCAGCACCGATGGATTTATGTATGTGAACTACCTGGTGGGTTACAAAAAGTTCGGCGCAAGCCTCAACTCGTCTTACAAGATAAACGGCAGCAATCACGCCGGCGAGAGCATCGCCAACAGCACCACTCAGTTCCTGAATGTTTTCTTTAATCAGTCGATTGGCAAGAACGTGAAGATTGTGCCATCTATCCAAACTTTTTACGAGTACTCAGGCGGGGAGAAACTGAACGGCGTAAAAACCGGCGAACATCTGACGGATAACCTTATGACTGGTTTGGGGCTGGATATCTTCATCAAAAACATTTCCATCAACACCGGCATTCAGTTGAACGCTTACAACGGTCCCACCGACCATCCGCAGAGTGCAGGAAAAGTGCATTTGGGGATTACTTACAACTTCAACCAGTTGTTTTATATGTTGAAGTAGCCTGCGCCGGAGCTGGCTCCGGCTTCCAAAACGATTTATTTTCTATATTCGGTGACTTAAACTACTTATGGCCCACCACTCTGACCCTGCCAAAAGGAATGTGATCTTTCTGGTTATCGTTGCCGCTTTAGGCTATTTCGTTGATATCTACGACCTGGTGCTGTTTTCCATTGTTCGCATCCATAGTTTTAAAGACATTGGAGTGCCGGACAGCGATATGCGCATTGATGGCGAATACGTGATCAATATGCAGATGGGCGGGCTGTTACTGGGTGGCATTCTGTGGGGCATAATTGGCGACAAGTTTGGCAGGATCAAGGTGCTTTTCGGGTCTATTTTACTGTACTCGCTGGCGAACATCGCCAACGGGCTGGTTACCGATATCCATAGTTACGCCATTATACGCTTTATTGCCGGGATCGGGCTTGCCGGTGAGTTGGGCGCAGGCATCACGCTCGTCAGCGAAACCATGAGTAAGGAACACCGCGGCTATGGCACCATGATAGTTGCAACAATTGGCTTGTTTGGCGCTGCCACAGCAGCCACCGTAGCGGAGAACTTCCCCTGGCAAACGGCTTATTTTGTAGGTGGCGGGCTGGGGCTGATCCTGCTGGTGCTGCGGGTGGGAACGTTCGAGTCGGGAATGTATAAGGAAGCGGCAAGCCAGCGTGTTTCAAAAGGGAATTTCCTGATGTTGTTTCAGGGGCGGCAGCGCTTCCTTAAATACCTATATTGCATTTTAATCGGTGCGCCGCTTTGGTTTGTGGTGGGGATTCTGGTTACACAGTCGCCCGAATTTGGAAAAGCCCTGAATTCGCCTGATGTTCTGAGTGCAGGGACCGGGATTTTCTATACCTACATCGGTTTGGCCGTCGGCGATGTGGTTGCCGGGCTGCTTGCGCAACTCACAAAATCCCGGAGGCTTACGATGTTCATTTTTCACATCGTTTCGTTTGTAAGCGTGATCGTTTACCTGAGCCGGGAGGGTATTACAGCTTCTGAATTCAAGTACATCTGTCTTTTTATGGGTTTTTCTGTGGGATATTGGGCAACTTTTGTCACCATCGCTTCCGAACAGTTCGGTACCAACATCCGGGCAACGGTAACCACCACGGTTCCCAATTTTGTACGTGGCTCGCTGATTCCGATCACCCTTGTATTCGAGGTTTTCGTCAAACAATACAATATCATTACAGCTGCTTACATCATGATGGCGATCCTTACAGTGATTGCGTTGTTTGCCCTGAGCCAGCTTAAAGAAAGCTTCAGCAAAGACCTGGATTACCTGGAAGAAGATCCGCTGAGTCAGGGCAGTGTACTTTCTTAACTATGGTTTCTCTGTCGCAAACAGAAAATTGCACTTTTGCCCACATGTTTAGCAAGGAGACAATAAGTGAAGATTATAAGATCATTCAGGATGAAATTTGCAGGGGCTTAGAGCTGGCAGACGGCTCGGCAAAGTTTGCAGAAGAACTGTGGGAACGTGAAGGCGGCGGTGGCCGTACCCGGATCATCCAGAACGGCAACGTGATTGAGAAGGGCGGAGTGAACTTCTCGGCTGTGCACGGCAAGCTGCCTGAATCGCTGAAGAAAGTCTTAAAAACCGATCAGGATGATTTCTTTGCAACCGGTGTCTCCATTGTGATCCATCCCAAGCATCCGCTAGTGCCGATCATCCACATGAACATCCGGTATTTTGAAATGAGTGATGAGGTGCGCTGGTTTGGCGGAGGCATCGACCTTACGCCTCACTACGTTTTTGAGGATGATGCACGTTTTTTTCATCAGCAGTTAAAGCAAACTTGTGATCAGTACAGCGCTGAGTTTTATCCAAAATTCAAGATCTGGGCGGATGATTATTTTTACATCAAACATCGCAACGAAACCCGCGGCGTAGGCGGCATTTTTTACGACAAGCTTACGCCGGATTCGTCTGGCTTAGATTGGGGCAGCCTTTTTGCGTTCTCTAAATCTGTTGGCCGCACCTTTGTGCCCGCTTATGCCGAACTGATCAAACGCAACAAAGACAAACAGTTCACCGATGCGCAGAAGCAATGGCAATATCAACGCCGTAGCCGCTATGTAGAATTCAACCTGGTTTATGATGCCGGAACACGCTTCGGGCTTGAAACGAACGGGCGTATTGAATCTATTTTAATGAGCCTTCCGCCGCAGGCCAACTGGGTTTACGATTTCAGCCCGCAGCCCGGCAGCGAGGAAGAAAAAACCTTAAAGTACCTGAAAAAAGGCGTAGATTGGGCTTGAGCTTATTTGCAACATGAAATATCTTATTCTTTTCCTCTCTTTTACTATCAGCCTGAACGCACGGCCCGCATCGTTTAAGAACCCGAATAAAGCCAAGGCTTATAACTATATCATCAGCGATTCTTCTGGGAAAAGTGGGGAGAAAAGCGTTCCGGGCAAGGTCAGGTTCAGTAATCCGGAGGCAATGCGGGAATTCTTCCGTTACGCTCCCGACAGAAAGCCTCTTGTGTTTGCCCATCGCGGCGGCACATCAGCCGGCTATCCGGAAAACTGCATTGCCACCTTTCAGCATACGCTCGAAACTGTAACTCCTTTCTTTGAAACCGATCCGCATCTTACAAAAGATAGCGTGATTGTCCTGCTGCACGATGGCGTCCTCGACCGCACCACCACCGGGAAAGGAAAGTTAAGCGACTACACCTGGGAGGAAGTAAAGAAGCTGCGATTAAAAGATCCGGAAGGGAATGTTACCAATTACAGGATCCCTACTCTCGAAGAAGCTTTGCGATGGAGCAAGGGCAAGGCGGTTTTTATGCTCGATAAAAAGGATGTCCCGCTTGCCATGCTGGCCGACAGGATAAAGAAGTTAAATGCCACTTCAAGAGTGATCATCTCAGCTTACACATTAGAAGAAGCGAAATATCACTACTCTCAAAATCCAGACATTATGCTGGAGGCATTTCTTAAAAATGAAAAAGAGTTTGCCGAATACCAGTCTTCCGGCATTCCGTGGGAGAACCTGTTTGCGTACGTGAGCCAGCCTAAAGAGAAGAAGTTTTACGACCTCTTACACGCGAACGGAGTAATGGCGATGGTTTATACCGCAACGGTGATAGAAAAGCAGCCCGTGGAGAA
Source organism: Sphingobacteriaceae bacterium (assembly GCA_029266635.1). GTDB lineage: Bacteria > Bacteroidota > Bacteroidia > Sphingobacteriales > Sphingobacteriaceae > JAQSWM01. Next base: position 69,764 of record JAQSWM010000007.1, read on the forward strand.
GCGGCTTCAGGACTACAAACGTGCTATTGAGGGCGGAGCTGATTTGCTCTTATCGGACCGTGTCAAGGAAGTTGCAGAGGTGGTTTACAACTTGAGAACGAATAAGTAGGTTTCCCTAATTGCTCGGCTCAATAGGAAGATCGAAATAAAATAACGAGCCTTTACCCAGTTCACTTTCGGCGTAGATGCGGCTTCCATGCTTGGTGACGATATTCTGTATAATGTACAAGCCTAAGCCCAGGCCGGAGGCCCTGTTGTTATCCTTGGTTTCAATGACCCGATAATACTTGTCGAAAATTCTTTCGAGCTTCTCCTTAGGAATGCCAATCCCGAAATCTTCAACTTCAATCCGTAAGCAATTTCCTGCTATCTTTTTTAAACGGAGGCAAACCTTATCTGCTTTGGGGGAGTACTTTATTGCGTTATTCAGAAGATTTATTAAAACCTGAGTTATGCGATGCGGGTCGCACATCACAAAAGTATCTTCCTCGGGAATCTCAGAGATGATTTTGTGGGAAGGGTAGCTTACTGCCAAAAGCTCTGCCACGTGATTGGCAATGCCGGATAAGAGCGTCTTTTCGACATCCAGACTAAGCTTGCCCAAACTTATCTTTGAGAAGTCAAGTAGGCTGGAGATCAGAAACTGAAGATTGTTGAGTGTTGTGGCTGATTTCTGTGCGAAGCCTTTCATCGTTTCTATAGACTCGGTGCGCATCTGGAGCTGATTGTAGGCTTTCAGGCTGGTGATAGGAGTCTTTAGCTCATGGCTCGCAATCTGTATAAATTCGTCCTTCCGCTGTAACTCCAGGATATTCTGATGAATATTTGTACATGATCCATACCACTTTGCCAAGTTTCCCTGATCGTCATAATAGGGCAAAGCCCTAACCAAATGCCATTCATATTCGCCGGCTGCATTTTTCAGGCGTACCTGCACCTGGAAATCGGCGGTGCTCTTAAGAGACTTAGCCCAGGCAGACATTGCTTTTCTGTGGTCGTCCGGATGGATATACTGAAGGACATCAAAATCGCTTATAGCACTTTTTTCGATGTTGAAATATTTGTAAGCACGTAGATTTAGATAATCAATTCTCCCATCAGCAGTTGCGGTCCAGATAATCTGTGGAATCAGGTCGGTGACAAACTCAAAGCGCTTCTTTTCCGCTTCGGCCAGCCTGGCGGATGTTAGCAATTCGGTTTCATACTTCTTCCTGTCTGTAATATCTACCACAGTTGCATTAATCGCCAGAAGTTCGCCCGAAGGGTCCTTTAAGGTGGAAGAATTGATGAGTGCGGGGAAAGTTGTTCCGTCTTTCTTACGTATCTCGTAGTTTACCTCGTTTACATACCCCTGCATCTTTAGCAAGGCGAGGTAAAACATCTCGTAATAGATTATGCCACCTTTTGAGATAAGGTCTGAAAACTTTTTGCGGTTTAAGATTTCTTCCTCCGCGTACCCGAGCCATCTTAGAAGGGTTCTATTCAGCTTTATAACTGTGCCATCGGGTAAAAAAGAAAAGTAGCCGCAGGGAGCGTTTTGGTAAAGGTCTTCTACGTCTACCAGCGACTCTAAAAATTCTTGTTTAACCAATGGGACTATTTTGTATGATGCCAAAATTGTAAAGTTTACAGTTTCAACACATGCTTGACGCGTTTGTTTATTCCCGCTAACGCGATCGTGGGACTAAACTTAATTGTTCAGAAAGTGCTTCATTTCGCGGATGGTTTCTTCAGGAGCGCTCATGTGCGGGCAATGGCCCGTAGCTTTCATGACTACCATCGAATTGTTAGGAGTATTTTGCTGGATATACTTTCCAACTTCCAGCGGTGCGATAATATCTTCGGAACACTGGAGCGTAAGGCTTGGAACGGCGGAATATTTCAGGTCGGCCCTATTGTCGGATAAGAACGTAACCCTCGCAAATTGCCTGGCTATCTTCGGGTCAGTTGCGCAGAAATTATTTGTAAGGCTTTCTCCCAGTTCCGGACGGTCTAGATTGCCCATAATCTGGGGAGCCAGCGCTCTGGACCAACCGAGGTAATTAGTATCCATCATTTCAAGAAGCCCGTCGAGATCCGTTTTCTCAAATCCGCCCACATAACCTTCATCATTGAGGTATCTTGGCGAAGGGCCAACAAAAATTAGTTTCCCGAAAATCTCCGGGGCCATTTTAGATGCCAGCAGCCCGATCATACTGCTCACGGAGTGGCCTACAAAAACCGCGTCTCTTAAATTCAGTTCCCTGCAAATTTCAACAATGTCTAATGCGTAACCATCAAGCGAGTTATACCGTGTCGAATCATAGGCAGAAAGGTCAGATTTGCCTGCACCTACATAATCAAAAAGGACAAGTTTATAATCCGATGAAAACTCGTCGACAATGTAGTTCCACACATTTTGGTCACACCCAAAGCCGTGCGCAAGAACCATGGTTTTGGCACCATTGCCAATAACATTCACGTTGTTTCTTTTCAGGATGTTGTTCATGGGTAGAGGAGATTACGTAAAACTAAGAGTTTGTTTTGATTATCTAATACACCCGCTCATTAAAGGTGCAGCAGAAAACTTATATGAGATGGATAAACACTGTTGATAATACAATCTGCAGACCTTTAATGTTTAAAGAAGTGTCAGGCCCGTTTAAATCACGCAAATCGGAATGTAATAAAGCTGATGTGAAATATTATTTGCGCCTGCAAATGATTATTTATGTACATATGGGAATGGCCGAGGCTGTTTTCTTTTCATTTGTACCATATCAGTTTTAAAGATATTTATGGAGTCACGCAGAGACTTTCTCAAAAAAACCGCCCTTCTTACCGGGGCCGCAGGACTTAGCACAATCCTCCCGGCTTCCATTCAGAGAGCACTTGCTATTAATCCGGCACCCGGCAGCACCTATCTTGACGCAGAACATGTGGTGATCCTGATGCAGGAGAACCGCTCTTTCGATCATTGTTTTGGCACTTTGCAGGGAGTACGGGGCTTTAATGATCCTCGGGCTATCACGCTGCCCAACGGCAATCCGGTGTGGTTGCAGCAGAATACCGTCGGAGAAACTTACGTTCCTTTCAGGTTCAACATCAAGGATACTAAAAGCACCTGGATGAATGATCTGCCGCATGTACGGTCAAGCCAGGTGGATGCCTTTAATCATGGGAAGTTCAATAAATGGCTGGACTCAAAGCGCTCAAGCAATCCTAAGTACGCCGATATGCCGCTTACGCTCGGCTATTACAACAGAGAAGACTTGCCTTTCAACTACGCTTTAGCGGATGCCTTTACCATCTGCGATCAGAACTTCAGCTCAGCGATGACCAGCACCTGGCCCAACCGCCATTTCATGTGGACCGGCACTATCCGTGAAAGCGAAAACCCAAAGTCAAAAGCACATGTTAGAAATGATCTGAACTATGGTTTGGGTAAGTGGAGGACTTTTCCTGAAGAACTAGAGGATCATGATGTATCCTGGAAGATTTATCAGAATAACCTGAGCTGCGGCGGAGGATATTCGGGCGAGGAGCGGGCATGGCTCAGCAACTTTGGCTGTAACACCATGGAGCTGTTTGAGCAGTATAACGTTAAGTTTAATCCAAAATACGTTAACAGCCTCCAGGCGCAAGCTAAAACCCTCCCGCAGGAAATTCAATCGCTTACCGAACAGAAAAGCAAACTTTCACATACTGATCCTGGTTCAGCAAAGCTGCAAAAAGATATAGAGAAGAAGCAGGAGGTTCTGGCGTATGTTCATCAGGAATTAAAAACGTGGTCTGAAGAAAACTTCAATAAGCTCCCACAAAAATCTAAAAACCTGTTTACAAAAGCTTTTGACAGGAATACTTCTGATCCGGATTTCGGCCAGCTAAGCACATTCAAATACAAAGACGGCGACACCGAACGTGAGGTTCAACTCCCGAAAGGAGATATTTTTTACAACTTCAGAAACGATGCGGATAATGGGAAGTTGCCTACGGTATCCTGGCTCACGCCGCCCCAAAACTTCTCCGATCATCCCAGCGCACCCTGGTACGGCGCATGGTATGTCTCGGAAGTTCTCGATATCCTCACTAAAAATCCCGAGGTATGGAAGAAGACAATTTTCATCCTTACCTACGACGAAAACGACGGCTTTTTCGATCACGTGCCACCCTTCATTCCGCCTGATCTCAGCAAGCCTCACACCGGCAAATGCTCTGCAGGAATAAAAACGGAAGTTGAGTATATCTCGAAAGAAGACGAGATAAGCCAGGGAATTAACAAGAAAGAAGCCCGGGATGGGGTGATTGGGCTCGGCTACCGCGTGCCAATGATCATCGCTTCGCCCTGGAGCCGTGGCGGCCAGGTGTGCTCGCAGGTTTTTGATCACACTTCAAGCCTGCAATTTCTGGAGAAGTTTCTTGCAGCTAAAAAAGGCAAGCCCGTCAGGCAAGATTCTATCAGCCAATGGCGCCGCACGGTTTGCGGTGATCTTACGTCGGTGTTCAGGCGCTACGAAGAGGGTGGAGAAAGGATCAGCTTCCTTGAGCGGGAGCCTTTTGTGGCGGATATCTATAATGCGAAGTTTAAAAAGGAACCGAACGGATTTAAAAAGCTAACAACGCAGCAAATATCAGAAGCAAAGAAAAATGCTAAAGCCTCATTCCTGCCTCAACAGGAAAAAGGTGTGCGCCCTGCCTGTGCTTTGCCTTACGAGATGTATGCGGACGGGCACTTGAGCGCTGATAAAAAGAAGTTTGAAATTACCATGAGCGTAGGCAAGTCGCTGTTTAAAGAGGAGACAGCGGGTGCGCCATTCAAGGTCTATGCTCCCGGTAGTTTTAGCGATGAGCAAGGGCACGCTGCAGATGTGTGCAAAGGCCGTGATTATGCTGTTGCGGCTGGAGACACGCAGGCAGATTTCTGGCGCTTAGATGGTTTTCACGATAGCAGGTATCATTTGAAATTGTATGGGCCAAACGGGTTCTTCAGGGAATTTTCCGGCAGCAGCAACAGTCCGCAACTAGAGATTAGTTTGAGACAAAATGCGAGCGGACAAGCCGAACTGAGCATTATCAACCGCAATCCGTTGGCCAGCTATCAGGTGAGCATTGTTCATAACGAATACCAGTATCAGACTATTTCAAAGGACCTTAACAAGGAATCGGCTTTGAACATGCTGTTGAACCTGGAGAAAAGTTTTGGATGGTACGATTTTAGCGTCCGTGTAAACGGATTTGATAGCTTTGATGCCCGGTATGCCGGACATATAGAGAACGGGAAGCCAAGTTTTACTGATCCGGCAATGGGGAGAGTGTAGGAAAGACGCAGATTACAGCTTCAAAACATTTTAGCCGCTAAGCTCTTTTACTCAAAAAAGAAATATAAATGCAGATAAGAAACCTTCCTTTAACCGTCCGCCGTTCCATTGAACTGCTGGGGCTAATGCTTTGTGGTTATCTGCTGATTATAGGCAAAGACATCATCATGCCGGTGCTGATGGCGTTTTTCATCAGTATTATGTTGCTTCCACTTTACAATTTCTTTAAGAAGAGAAAGTTCCCCGAAGCATTAGCTATTTTCTTTCCCATTCTTATCCTGGCCATCGGCATAGCGCTGGTCGTCTGGTTTTTTTCTTCGCAGGTTTCTGATCTGATTGCAGATTTTCCGCAGATCAGGAAGAACGTGGCCAAACATCTGAACTCTTTAAGCAACTGGGTTAGCAGTATCAGCAGTTTTTCTACCCGGGAACAAACACGCTTTGTTAATGAGCAGGCCAATAAGTTCCTGAATGTGAGCGGAGGGTTGCTAACCGGTGCCGCCGGCTCGGTTTCTTCTATTCTGGTATTTATCGGCTTGCTGCCCATTTACATTTACCTGTTGCTGTTTTACAAGAATCTCCTGTTGCGGTTTGTGTTTCTGTGGTTTCCTGAAGATGATCATCCCAAAGTGCGGGAGGCTGTTTTAGAGACTAAAGTGATCATCAAGAGCTACCTGCTGGGGCTTCTTATACAAATCTCTTACATCACGGTGCTTTTAGGTGGCATTTTGCTGCTCATTGGCATTAAGCACGCTTTGCTAATTGCAGTGATCTTCGCATTTCTAAACCTGATCCCTTATGTGGGCGCCCTGGTCGGAAATGTAATAGGAGTACTTCTTACCGTGAGCTCCTCGGAGGAAGCTTGGCCGATATTGGCTGTTCTTGGCACCATAGCTTTTGTTCAGTTTCTCGATAATAACATATTGATGCCGCGGATTGTGGGATCGAAAGTAAAGATCAATGCCATGGCTGCTATCCTGGGGGTTTTTATTGGAGGAAGCCTTGCGGGGATTTCGGGCATGTTCTTATCGCTGCCAATAATTGCTATTTTGAAAGTGATGTTTGATCGCTCCAGCATCTTCAAGCACTGGGGCGTGCTGCTGGGCGATGAGCGGCCGGAACAGAACCCGATGGACACGCCAGAGCTCAGGGTACAAACCGAGGAAGTTCAGGAGAAGCTGGAGGTGGAGAACGAAATCCAGCCGACAAAGAAAAAGTAGATCACTGTCTTTGTGACATTCCTTATTTTCATTTCGTTTTCCTGCTTTAGCCTAAAAGAATATCTTTGGAAATACTCAAAAGATAACCTTTGAAGAAACGTATTGCAATTTTCGCCTCAGGCTCGGGTTCAAACGCACAAAAGATAATGGAGCACTTCAAAAAGCATCGCGATGCTGAAGTTGCTATTGTGCTTACCAACAATCCTGATGCGTATGTTTTGCAGCGTGCTGATAACTTCGAAATTCCCAGTCACATTTTCGACAGGAACGAGTTTTACAACACGGACAACGTGGTAAACATTTTAAAAAATCTGCAAATAGACCTGATTGTGCTTGCGGGATTTATGTGGCTCGTCCCTCAGAATCTTTTGGCAGCTTATCCCAACAAAATCATCAACATTCACCCTGCACTATTGCCAAAATTTGGCGGAAAGGGCATGTACGGCGACTATGTGCACAAGGCAGTTCTGGCTGGCGGCGAAGAAGAATCAGGAATCACAATCCATTTTGTGAACGAGCATTTTGATGAGGGGGAGATTATTCAGCAATCGCGTTTTAAGATCGAAAAAGGCGATGATCTGGAAATGATCAAATTCAAAGGCCAGCAGCTTGAACATCAGTATTACCCCAAAGTGGTGGAGCAGTTGCTGAAGAAGATGAAAACTCTGTAAAGCCTGCCTTCATCGAAGGATGAAACCGGAACGGCTACACCTTAGTGCTTGAAGTAACTCACTACTCCCCAAACTCCATCCTGATCGAAAACACATTGCTGTACAAAGCATCAGAGGCTTTCCCGATGTTGGTGAGGGCATAATCAATAGAGAACTTGTCTATTCTGATGCCTACGCCCATATTCGGCTGGAAAGTATAGGCTTGCTTTCCTTCAAAGGTGGATGCTTGCTGGATATTTCCAATCCCAGCCCGCAGAAAAGCCATGTTTTTAAATCCGGCTTCAAGCCCAAGCGTTGGGTCAATGCTGATCGGCTTTCCCGAAACGAGCACGTTCCTTTTGCCATCTGTGGTGAAGTTGAAATTTGCCTCCGCCGTAAAGCCGAAACTCTCATTGATAGGCGAGCTGTAGGCTGTGCCCAGCACGATCCGAGGATACGTAATTTCAGTTGAGCTCTTTGGTATCTCGTTGCCGGTAGTGGTAAAAATCGTGCTCAGCTTTTCGGCGTTGTAGCTCCAGGAATTGAATGTGGTAGTGATATCCCGGCCAACGGCTGCGAACATCCATTTGCCGGTCTTGTATTGCGCTCCCGCATCCAACCCAAACCCGTATGATTTCCCGTACTCGCCAACTATCCTGTGGATGATTTTCACATTTGCTCCATAGCTCAGCCCTTCGCCTTCACTTCGGTTTCTGCCTTTTTTACGGGCGTAGGAAAGGATAAGCGCATAGTCAGCCGCTGAGAACGATTTTACACGATCATAGTTGATGTTGCCATCGGAATCTATCAGCTCAGATGTGTCGGGAATGTCATCCACCGCAAAGCGGATGATGGATGCGCCCACGACAGTTGTGTTATCTGCCAGTGCAGTGGCAAATCCCGCATAATCGTACTTGGCGATGCCTGCAAAATATTCAGAATGCATCAGGCTCGCCTGTGTGCGGCTGCTCATCCGCGTAAGCCCGGCCGGATTCCAGTACCCGGCTGTAACATCATCAACAGAGGCAACAACAGACTGCGACATCCCGAAAGCTCTTGACCCCACACCAATGTTCAAGAACTCATTGCTGTATTTCTGTTGAGCACTAGAAACTATGAAAAAGAGTTGCAACAGCAGCAGGCAGAAGGCAAAACGCATCAGTTGAGAAGAGTGTCTATCTCATCAAATATACTCATAAAGTTGGAGCCGAGTTCTTGCTGATACTCCAGCAGCACCGCTGTAAGCTGTAGCTTTTGTGTCTCGTTCAAGGGATTGTCCCAAACCCGCATGCAGATGCGGTTCAAGGCGTACATGATGTTGTGCGATTCGCGATACGTGTGCAGATAAGCCGATTCTATGAACTCATCATAGAAGCCGAAAAAGCGACTTGAATCATCTATGGAATTTAGCTCAAGGAATTGTTTGATGGACGATCTGTTTGCTTCGGAAAGTTGCTGATAGAAGTTTGAAGGATCGATTATATTTTCCAGGATCAGGAGGCTGTCGAGGATAAGTTCCAAGGAAATGTGTGCCAGGAATGAAGGGCGGACAGGCGAGGTTTCAAGGATAGGTGCGACCGCCGTTCGAATCTTTTGGGTGTGCTCGAGGAAAAACTCTGATGAATGAAAATAGCGGTCCACAGCCAAATGCCTCCTCCAGCCGCCCAGGATCGCCCAAAGCTCTGGGTCGCCCTCAAACTTTTCAGGATGCTTTTCCGGATGGAAGGTCCAATGCTTATCCGCATTCTTCACAAGATCGGGCAAAACCATTCCTAAAACCATGTTCGGATCTGTGGTTTGCCTGTCGAAATAATAATGTGAAAGGAAATTCATTCAGAACAATATACGTGTGGACAGCGGGATTGTTCCTAAATTATTCCGTTAAGAAGGGCATATTGCAGCAGAACGATAGTCTTTGTGTCTCTTATCTCGCCATTATTCAGCTTCGCTCTGGCTTCGTCAAAGGACCACTCTACCAACATCACGTCTTCTCCCTTATCCACTCCGCCGCCTTCGTTCACTTTCAAATCAGGCGAGTATTTGCCTGTAAAGTAGTGGATAATTTCAGTGATCCCGCCAGGTGACCCATAGGCTTCGTAAATCTTCCTGATCTCAGAAATGCGGTATCCGGTTTCCTCCTCAACTTCCCTGATAATGGCTTGTTCAGGCCGCTCGCCCTCGTCAATAATTCCGGCGCAAGCCTCCACTAAATCTCCACCCGGATTGCCGTTCCGCACCGTCGGCATTCTAACCTGCTTTGTGAGAAGCACCTTTTTCCGCTCTTCATCATAAAGCAGAATGGTAGAGCCGGTGGGGCGGTGGTATACCTCGGAATTGACGGTAACAGGCTGTCCGTCCTGACCCGTGTAACGTGCCTCAATCTTCTCCAGCTTGTATTTTGTGTTTGGAAAAACTTCAGTTTTGAGGATTTCGATGTCTGCCATACAGGTTTAACACCTACGGCAATGGCGGGTTTTTAATTTGTCAATTCTCCTATATTTGCAGCCTTATGAATTTTGTAGAAGAGTTACGCTGGCGGGGCATGCTGCACGATATTATGCCTGGTACTGAGGAGGAATTGAACAAGGCAATGGCATCAGGATATATCGGCTTTGACCCAACTGCCGACTCGCTGCATGTTGGCCATCTTACCCAGATCATGACGCTTATTCACTTCCAGCAGGCAGGGCACAAGCCGGTGGCACTGGTTGGCGGTGCTACCGGGATGGTAGGCGATCCTTCAGGGAAATCAGCCGAGCGTAATTTGCTTTCTGAGGATGTGCTGAACCATAACGTGAAATGCCTTGAAAATCAGCTGAAGAAGTTTCTGGATTTCGATTGCGGTGCCAACAGCGCCGAAATGGTTAATAATTACGACTGGTTCAAGAACTTTAATTTCCTGGATTTTATCCGTGATGTGGGAAAGCATATCACCGTAAATTATATGGTGGCGAAGGATTCCGTTAAGAAGAGGCTGGAGGGCGAGACGGGGATGTCGTTTACAGAATTTAGCTATCAACTGGTTCAGGGCTACGATTTTTACTGGCTCTGGAAGAACAAGAACTGCCTGGTACAAATGGGAGGATCAGATCAGTGGGGGAATATTGTGACAGGTACTGAACTGGTGAGAAGAAAAGGCGGAGGCACAGCTTTCGCGATCACTACACAGCTTATCAAAAAAGCGGATGGCACGAAGTTCGGGAAGACTGAGAGCGGTGCGGTTTGGCTGGATCCGAAGAAAACCTCACCGTACAAATTTTACCAGTTCTGGCTTAATACCAGCGATGCTGATGCGAAAAACTGGATCAGGATATTCTCTTTAAGATCCAGGGAAGAGATAGAGGCGATAGAGGCTGAGCACGAGCCGGCACCACATCTCCGTTTGTTGCAAAAGGCGCTTGCGGAGGAAATTACGGTAAGAACTCACAGTGAAGAAGCTCTGCAAACTGCACTTAAAACTTCTGATTTTCTGTTCGGGAATGGCTCACTCGAGTTCCTTTCGGGGATGAGCGAGGAAGAAGTGCTGGACGTGTTCGATGGCATTCCTCAGTTCAGAATCTCTAAAGAGGAAATGGCAAACGGCGTCAATATAGTTGATCTTCTGGCTGAAAAGTCGCAGGTTTTCCCTTCAAAAGGCGAGGCTAAAAAGATGATAGCTGGTGGTGGCGTGGCTTTGAATAAAGAAAAAATTACTGATCCTGCTCAAACCCTAGCAGCAGATAAGCTGATTAACGGAAAGTTCCTGGTGGCGCAGAAAGGCAAGAAGAACTACTTTTTGATTGAGGCGGTGTAGAGGAATTTAAAGATTCATTAATAGGAAGTGCGTTATATTTGATTTATGGGCGCAAGAAAATTTTTGCTGATACTGTTTGGTCTGCTGACCATTGCAAGCAGTATAGCTCTGCTCCTTGTGTTTGTAGGGCCAAATGCTAAATCAGTAACATACCAGAACAGGTCTATGGCCGGACTAATATTTCTCGTCTGCGGAGGATTTCTGCGGCGCCATATTCTGAGTTATAACCGAGATTAAACTTGAGGCTCAGAGCAATCAGAAATTATTTTCTCCCAACGCCCTCTTAAACTCCTTCAACGCTCTTTCTCTCGCTTCTTTATGGTCAACGATTGGCTGCGGATATCTAAACGGATCGCTAAATTCCGGCACCCAATTTTTCACGTATTCTAGTTTCGGGTCAAACCGCTTTACCTGTAAATCCGGGTTGAAAATCCTGAAGTAAGGCACCGCGTCATTGCCCGAGCTTGCCGCCCATTGCCATCCGCCTACATTGCTTGCCTGTTCGTAGTCCAATAACATTCTGGCAAAATATGCTTCTCCCCAGCGCCAATCGATTAGCAGATGTTTGGTAAGAAAGCTTGCCGTAATCATCCGCACCCGATTATGCATCCAGCCGGTGGCATTTAGTTGGCGCATCCCTGCATCTACAATCGGGTAGCCGGTCCTGCCTTCGCACCACGCCTGGAATTCCTCTTCATTATTTCGCCAGCGAATATTATCGTATTCGCGTTTAAACGCCTGTGTAACTGTTTGTGGAAAGTGCCACAAGATCATTGAGTAGAACTCCCGCCAGATAAGTTCGCTCAACCATGTCTTTTCTGTTGCCGCTAATGCCTCCCTCACTACCTCGCGTATGCTCACGGTGCCAAAGCGTAGATGGATGCCAAGCTTCGAGGTACCTTCAATGGCGGGGAAGTCACGGGTTTTAAGGTAATCAGCAATAACGCTTTTGTAATGTGGCCCGGGAAGGGCGAGCCGGCTATCAGTAAAGCCGAGGCTCTCCAGCGAAGGAATGCGCATGGGCTCTATCTTCTGGAAATTACCTGCATGAATTTCAGTTGTAGGATAGCTCCTGAGGTGAAGATCCGGGTTAAGCCTTTCAAACCACCTGCGCTTATACGGAGTAAAAACGGTGTATGGGCTCAGGTTTTCCTTGACAATTTCACTCTTTTCGAATATCACATGGTCTTTGTAAAGGTGAAATCCCACGCCTTTACTTTGAAAAAGAAGCTTCAGCTTTTCATCGCGTTCTCTTGCGTACGGCTCGTAGTCATCATTGGCAAATACATTCTTTACGTTGTATTCTGCCAGGATTTCCTTCCACGCGGCTTCCGGCGTATTGTGTTTGACCAGCACGCCCGACCCCATTTCAGCCAGCTGTTTGTTTAGACTCGATACTGCTTGATGGATAAACGTAACCCGGGCATCGTCGCGATCCTCCAGTTTATCGAGGATTTTGCTGTCAAAGATGAACAGGCAGAGAACCGGGAATCCGGAGTTCAAGGCATGGTGCAGTCCGGCATTATCGTTCAATCGCAAGTCGCGGCGAAACCAAAAAATATTTACTGCTTGTCGGTTCATCTGTAAATCTCTTCCAAAGCTTCAGCCAGTTTGTTAAACTCAAATCTGAACCCCTGCTGCATTATTTTTTCTGCTGAAACACGGGTACTCGACAGAACAACTTCACTCATTTCACCAAGCGCCAGCTTCAGCGCAAATGCCGGAACGTTGGGCAGCCACAAAGGCTTTTTAAGAGCCTGAGCGATAGCTTTTGTGAGTTCCTGGTTGGTAACGGGGTGAGATGTTGCCATGTTGTAATTGCCACTGATCTGTGCGTTCTCAAGTGCAAACAAGTACATCTTCACAGCATCTTTTATATGAATCCAGCTTTGCCATTGACTGCCCGAGCCAAGGGCAGCACCGAGCCCGAGCCGCACCAGTTTGTCCATTTGAGGCAAAGCACCGCCTTCGCGGGCAAGCACCAGCCCGGTGCGAAGTTTAACTATACGCAAGCCAAGCGCTGCTTCTGCATCCACAGCTTTCTCCCATTCCCTGCAAGACTCTGCGAGGAAGCCGCTTCCGCTCGGGCTTTCTTCGGTAAGCAGTCCATCGCCGCGGTCGCCGTAGAAGCCTACTGCTGAGGCAGAGATCAGCGCCTCAACCTTGTGTGCCTTTCTTTCCAGGAGTTTGTAGATGAGATCAATAGATGCAGTGCGGCTCTGGATGATTTTCATTTTCCGCTTTGCAGTCCAGCGCTTTTTAGCGATGCCTTCACCGGCGAGGTGAATAATTGCACTAACGCCATCTATGCAGCGCTCGTCAATTTCGCCCTTGTAAACATCCCACGCAAAAACCTCCACATCATGCTTGGCAGGTTTAGCACTTCTGCTCAGATGGCGCACGTGATAGCCAATGTCAAGGAGCAACTGAGTAAGATGGCTTCCTATAAGTCCGCTGCCTCCTGTTATGAGTATGGTTTTATTTTCCAAAGCTTTTTGTAAAGTACGGATTGCACGCCTCTCCCGATTTATGAAGTATGCAATTTGTACTTTTGAGCATGTTGTACAAAAAGCACATATTCATCTGTACCAATCAACGTCCGGAAGGCTCAAGAGTTTGCTGCGGCGAAGCACACGGGCTGGCGCTTGTTGCCGCTTTTAAGAAGCAGATCAAGGATAAAAACCTGAATGTTGAGATGCGTGCCCAGCGCACGGGCTGCATGGAAACATGCGAACTCGGACCGAGCGTAGTAGTATATCCCGAAGGTGTGTTTTATGGCAAGGTGCAGTTGAGCGATGTGGACGAAATTGTTTCAGAACACCTCGAAAACGATCGGGTGGTAAACAGGCTGGTAATGGATTTTTCTAAACTACCTTAATTGCTGATGTAGCTTTCCAGTTGCTGAATAGTAGTTTTCTGCAGCTCAATCAATGACTTAACTACATCGCCGATGGAAATCATCCCGCTAACACTACCATTCTCCACAACAGGCAAATGGCGGATATGATTACGCGTCATCAATTCCATGCAGTTTTCAATTGGCTCAGCCGCGGCAATGGTGATCAGTTCTGAGGTCATCACCTCGCTGATCAACGTAGTTTTAGACGATCTTCCCTGCAATACGATCTTCCGGGCGTAATCTCTTTCGGTGAAGATGCCTTTGAGCTCGTTGCCTTCCATCACCAGCAAAGCGCTGATGTTTTTGTCCATCATCAGCTGTAAAGCTTCAAACACAGACGTTGACGGGCTTACAGAGAATAGCTCGTTGGACTTATTTTGCAGGATGTAAGTGATCGTTTTCATAATTGGTGGTTATAAATTGAAGTTACGAAAACATCATCAATTGCAACATGCATGAAAAGTTTTATCAACTAAAACTTACATGCAAATGATAAGCAACAAGCTATTTTATCTGAACTTTGGACATCGCGGCTGTAGCCGATAATCGGCGTTTAAAGCTATATTTACTCACCAACCAGTTCAATATGCCCGGAAAAACCATTTTAGTATGGTTTAGAAATGATTTGCGGATCCACGACAATGAGATTCTGCTCGAGGCAGTGAAAAAAGCTGACCACATTTTACCGGTATATTGTTTTGATCCCCGCTATTTTACGGAGAGTCCCTACAGAACACTTAAAACGGGTGCTTTCAGAGCTAAGTTTCTGATAGAAAGTGTAGCAGGCCTTCGGGCATCATTAGAAAATTTGGGAGGAGGATTGCTGGTGGCGTGCGCCAAACCGGAAGAGGTTTTGCCTGAAATTGCCCGACGCTACCAGGTCTCCGAGGTGTATCATCACCGGGAAGTGGCTGTTGAGGAAACCGACATTTCCGCTAAAGTTGAGGCAGCACTCTGGAAATTACAGATCAATTTGAAACATTTCATCGGGCACACCCTCTACCACAAAGAAGATCTCCCATTCCCGATCAAGGATATTCCAGATGTATTTTCAACCTTCAGGAAGAAAATAGAACGCGACAGTGCGGTTCGCCCTAGTTTTGCCACTCCGGTTTCTATCAGCACACCGCAGCTTGAGCCCACGGAATTGCCCACGCTTTCCGACCTGGGTTTAGAAGAGCCGAAACCTGATCCCCACTCCGTCTTGAACTTTAAAGGAGGCGAGGCTGAAGGGCTGAAGCGCATGCATGAGTATTTCTGGCAGAAGGATATGCTGAAGAGTTATAAAGCAAACCGGGGCGTGTTGCTGGGTAGCGATTCTTCTTCCAAACTCTCGCCATGGATCTCTTTGGGCTGCCTTTCAACCCGCGAAGTTTATTGGGAGATTAAAAAGTATGAGAAAGAGTGGGGCGCAAGTGATTCTACTCATTCCCTGATTTTAGAGCTGCTGTGGCGGGATTATTTCCGGTTCATGTTCAAGAAGCATGGGTATAAATACTTTAGCCCGACCGGTTCAATCAGCGAAAAGCCTGAATTATCAGCAACGCAGGCATACTTATTTGAAAAATGGAAGAATGGCGCAACCGGAATTCCTTTCATAGATGCCAACATGCGTGAGCTTAAAGCGACCGGGTTTATGAGCAACAAAGGGAGGCAGGTTGTTGCGAGTTTTCTGATACACAATTTGCAAGTGGACGGTGCCTGGGGCGCTGCCTGGTTTGAAGAAAACTTGCTCGATCACTCACCGGCAAGCAACCGGGGCAACTGGGCCTATGCGGCGGGTGTGGCAAATGATCCGCGGGAGAAACGGCAGTTTGATGTATTGAAACAAGCCCCGGAACTTGATCCGAAAGGCGATTATGTGCGCACCTGGATACCTGATCTTGCTGCTATCCCGGGCGCCGTCATCCACAAGCCTTGGGCGCTCAGCCCGGAGGAAATTGCGGCTTTTGGGATAGAACCTTCATCTGTTTACCTGCATCCGGTGTTGCTTCAAAATTATTTTCCGGCTAATTAGCTCATCCATCTCAATCAATAGCTAAATTGATTATTTTTAGCCTGTTAACCCATTCCTTCATGTTGAGATCAGCCCTCTTATCTGCTATCTTTCTTCTTGTTTACTGCCAGTTAAAAGCACAGAATTCTGTTTTTGATGTAGGCCTGCGATTTCAGAAGTCTGTAAACCTATATTCTGAGAATGGGATTTCATTGAATTACTCAAGCCGAAAGCTACGTCCCGACAGGCTTTTCTTTGGATTCACTTATGTTACGAGCCGCCTGGGAAGTGCGTATAAATCAAATGCCATAAAGCAAGATAATTATCTGCTTTCATCTGCATGGGTGTTCAGGCAAAAGCATGTTTGGAGGCCATTTGTGCGAGGGAACCTGGGCTATTTTTCTGCTGATTACGGCGATGCAGTTTTTGATGTGCTCCCGCGGCATTCACCCATCTTTTCTACTGAACTGGGCTTGAGCTTTAAAGCCAGCCTTCCGCTCAAGCTCTCAACATCCTTAGGCTACAATTTTATAACCGGCGATGGCGTTGAAGGGCCGGGCACTCTGTATCCCGTGTTTTATCAGGCCACATTGTCCTGGGATATCTTTTCTAAAAACAAGTAAAAGAATGAAGAAGATCATATTTGGGTTCTTAGTGTTGTTGTTTTTTTCCGGATGCGGCAAAAATCCCGAGCTGAGTGCTGATATGCTGGGCGGCGGAAAAATATTTGATCCGCTTACATACCAGCCCGAGAAATATCTTTTATCGGTGTCAAAACCAACACCCACTACAATAGAGGCTGCCAAGCCGGTGCTTATTGCTTGTCACGGTTATAGCGCCAGTACCTTTGAGTGGGATGAATTTCGTATCTGGATGGACAATCGCAGCGACTTCTACTTATCGCAGGTGCTTTTAGCGGGACATGGAAGAACTTATGAAGAATTTAAAGCCTCTACCTGGAAGGATTGGCAATCATCCATCGCCGACGAATACAACAAACTCGTGAAAGCCGGCTACAAGAAGATTAATTTTGTAGCATCGTCCACGAGCTGCCCTCTGCTGCTTGATATGGTGAATTCCGGCTATTTTGATAATGCACCTTCAACGGTAAACATTATGCTTATCGATCCGATCATCATACCTTCCGACAAAACTTTGTCTTTGGTGGGCATAGTAGGGCCGATGCTGGGCTACATTGAGGCAGATAACACAAAAGAAGAAGACAAGTATTACTACCATTATAGCCCTCAGGAAACCCTCCAGCAGTTGCAAAATGTTCTCACCACTGTTCGGAAGGAACTTGAACATGGAATCACGCTTTCGCCAAAAGTCTCCCTTAAAGTTTATAAATCTATCCAGGATCCCACCGCCGACCCCGTAAGCGCAGTGCTGATCTACAATGGCGTAAAAACCAGCACAGGAGAGAAAATAGATCTCCAGATGGTGAATTCCAGGCTTCATGTATTCACCCGCCTTACGTTGCGGCCGAACGTTGCAGAGACAGACTGGGACAATCAGACTACGGCTTTTGAAGATATTGCCGCCCGCATCAAGCGTTAATTATATCTGGCATGTAATTTTCTGTAACAGGGCTTAGCCATGCGCAAGCATGTGGCTATCTTTGCAAAAGTGTATTTTGTACACTTTGAGTAAAAGCTATCGATGAAGAAAAGTTTGATTTCTCTTACAATGGGCGGGCTTAGCTTGGGCATGGCAGAATTTATGATGATGGGCGTCCTACCCGATGTGTCTAAATCTCTGTCCGTTTCCATCCCGACAGCGGGCCACCTGATCTCGGCTTATGCGCTAGGCGTTGTAATTGGTGCGCCGCTCATGGTTGGCTTATTTTCAAAGCTCAGCCCCAAAAAGGTGCTGATCGGGATGATGCTCGCTTTTGCTTTTTTCAATGCCCTGTTTGCTTTGTCGCCCAATTACGAGCTGTTGCTTGTTTCGCGTGTGCTTTCAGGCTTGCCGCACGGGGCCTTCTTCGGTATTGGAGCCGTTGTAGCTAGCAAATTAGCCGAGCCGGGAAAAGAAGCACGGGCTGTTTCCATGATGTTTGCAGGACTGACGATTGCAAATATTTTCGGCGTCCCGTTAGGCACGTACATTGGGCATAACCTAAGCTGGCGGCTTTCTTTCGCTATTGTTGCGGTGTTCGGGTTAATTACTGCTTCAATGACCAAATTCTGGCTGCCTGTCGTTGACCATGAGAGCCCGGCGAGTTTTAAGAGCAGCCTTCGGGTTTTTAAGAACGTTGATCCTTGGCTGATCATTGGCATTTCTGCGATAGGTACGGGTGGGATGTTCGCCTGGATAAGCTATATCGCTCCGCTGATGAGCGAGGTGGCAGGCTTCAGCAAAAATATGATCGCTATGATCATGGTCATTGCAGGTTTGGGCATGGCTGTGGGGAATTTTGTGGGAGGCGTGCTTGCCGACAAGTTTTCTCCTGTGATTACAACTACTTTGCTGCTAAGCTCGATGGTTGCTGCATTGTTCATCGTTGCCAACGTCTCCCATATAAAAATTCCGGCCATACTGCTCACCTTCATTACCGGCGCAATTGCTTTCGCGGTCATCGCACCCATGCAAATGCTGATGATCAATGCAGCGAAGGGCTCGGAAATGATCGCCTCGGCTGTGCTTCAGGCTACCGCGAATTTTGGAAACGCAATCGGCGCTTTCCTCGGCGGATTGCCCATCGCGGCGGGCTATGGCTTTACCTCGCCGGAGTACGTCGGCATGGTGCTGGCTGGAGTAGGGGTTGCGATTTGCGGAGTTCTGATCTGGAGGACAAGGACAGCGGGTGGTAAACTAGTTGCAAATTGCAGTTGAGTTCTCAGAAGAAAGTGTACGTGTAGGTTGTATAACTGCTGCATTTTTTGTCATCCCGGTGGGCCGTGTAGCCGCTGGGATTAAATAAATTGCCCTGATCGGTGCTCTTTATAGCCTTTGCGTTGTTTATCGTAGTGATTTTAGATGAGTAATGTACCGACTGAATCTTATTCCCGTAGAAAACCTGAACCGAATCCAGTAGAGGCGAAAAAAGCAAGTCCCAATTAGCTTGTCGGGCTTCGGCTGGGTTTAAAACAAGTAGGGATCGGCGGTTGGCGTTTTCAAATCCGATCAGTTCCACCTTTTCAGGAGAGCTGTTGGTGAATAAGGTCGCCATTTCAATTATCGCCTTGCAGCAGGAGCTAATGATCAAAGCGGAGATAAGCAACAGAACAGAAACAGACGTCTTAAGCATACACTACAAACTTAACGGAAATTACGTGCTGTAAAGTAACAACGCATCGTATTGTGTTCTATTTGCCTGGTGCACTTCATTCCAATCTTCTCCAGAAGTTTGATGGAGCGCACGTTGCCGGGAATTGTGATTGCTGCTATCTCACTTAAGTTCAATTGTTCTTTGGCGTACGCAATTGTAGCAGCGGCAGCCTCATACGCATAGCCTTTGCCCATGTATTCAGGCATAAAAGCAAAGCCGATATCCGGGTGCTCTAAAGTGTCCCGCTTCAGGAGCCCGCACATACCGATGGGCTCCCCACTTTTCAGTTCCACCATCCACAATCCGAAGCCATTTTCCTGATAGCTTTTCACCGGACCGGCAGTCAGATATTCTTCCGCGGCATCCAGGGTTTTGATATTGCGGTCGCCGATGAATTCGAGCCAGCCCGGACTGTTGACCAGCTGCACAATAAAGCCGGCATCCTCAAGTGTGAGTTTCCGAAGGTTCAGGCGATCTGTCTGAATTACCAGTTCAGGCATTATTCAGCGCCTCAATATCAAACTTCCGCATCTTCATAAATGCCGCCATTACACGTGGCGCTTTCTCACGATCTGACATTAGCTCACCCAAAATACCTGGCACAACCTGCCACCACAGCCCAAATTTGTCTTTGCACCATCCGCACATGCTTTCTTCCCCGCCATCTGCCGTAAGGCTGTTCCAGTAATGGTCAATTTCTTCCTGGTCTTTGCATTCGATTACAAATGAAACCGCTTCGTTAAACTTGAAATTGTCGCCCGCATTTAAACCCATAAAGTATTGTCCGTTCAGCTCGAAATTCACAACCATGCCTATATCCTGAATTATCCGGGAGTTTGGGAAAATGGTACAATAGAAATCTGCTGCAGCCCTGGCCTGACCATCAAACCATAAGCAGGGGTGAAGTTGCTTTGTCATGCGGTAAATATAATGCAACTGATTGGTTGCGCAAGTATTCTTAAGATTTAATGATGCCTACATGGTGGTTTTAGCGTCCATGGCTTTGCCCAGCTTCTCATACTCCACATCATTTGGCTCCCAAAGTTCAATCTTGTTGCCTTCCATGTCCATGATGTGAGCAAATTTGCCGTAGTCTGCAGCCTGGATTGTGTCGGTAATGGTCACGCCTTCCTTTTTAAGCTCAGCCAGCAGCCACTCCAGGTTTTCAACGCGATAGTTGATCATGAATTCCCTGGTAGAAGGCTCGAAGTATTTGGTCTTTTCATTGAACGGGCTCCACTGGCTGAAGCCTTTCTTCGTAGAATCTGCGCCCTGATGCCATTCAAAAACGGCACCGTAATCATTCGTGTTCAAACCGAGGTGGGTTTGGTACCACGCCCGCATAGCTTTCGGATCTTTGCACTTGAAAAAGATACCACCAATACCGGTTACCCGTTTGGGTGGGGGTTGTTGCGGATGGCTTTCGCCGGTTACCGATTTGAAGGTAAAGCCAAGAACAAAGGTTAACGCAAGTGCGATAATGCTCAGCAGAGTTTTTTGCATGGCGGAGAGGTTAGTCATGAGAAAGTTACAAAGAGTGTTTGGCTTTTAAATGAATGTTAAAAACTTTTCTTGCAAGACGTCTATTGCATAAAATCAATACTCTAACCCCTTGTTGGTGTCTCCACCAACGAGTTCTACTTTGCGCATAAGCCCGAATAATTTCAAATCCCTTATTGCTGTCTCCACCAACAAGTTCTACTTTGCCGCCTAAGCCCGGAGCAATTCTAACGCATCAATTCTTGTAGACACTTTGTTCAACAAGTTCAAAAATCTTCCCGATAGTCAGATAGCCACTTGAATTTTAAATCGTTCTTTTCATAAAGCGAGCATGAGGAATGATAATAGTCATTAGGATCTTTCACCAGGTTCCAATGTTGCTGCAAAGGGTTCATGTGAATGTAGTTTAGTTTTTGCTCAAGCATCTCTTTGCTGAATCCTTATGGGCAAGGAACTTCTCTGCCAAAACTGATATTTGCGATCTGCTTTATTTACCAGGTGTTCCTCAATAGTCGGGTTGCTTTTCAGATGTTTGCTAAACTCGTGGCCTGTGAACTTAAGAAGGCGTTCATCAGGAAACTCTTTGCCATTCATTTCCAGGTTTCGCCAGATTAGATGGATATTGTTTGGCATTATTACGAAGCCATAAACTTTTAATTTCCCTTTTCCAACCAGGAATTCCAGGCTGCTGATCAGGATGTCTTTTATTCTGTGGCTTTTTAACAGAAGCTTCCAATCAAGGATAGTCGCAGTAAAAAAATATGTGTTTTCTAAGTCCAAAAATAAATATGCTTGTTGGTGGGGACACCAACAAGGGGGAAGGATTGTCGATCCTTACATAATCGCTTTTGTACACTATAAATGTACTTCTCTTTCATCCTCGTTGAAAACGAGGGCGAGTGGAGGACGATTGCGGGTTATTGCATATAATAGCTGAACTATATACTTTCGTCACGTAAGTAGATGGATTTGTTTATCAATATTCATCCATGAACATGAAATTAAAGATTTCAGCAAAGTTCATTAAGGCGGTCATAGACCTACTTTATGTGATTAGTTTATTATTCTTAATCAAGAGGCTATAGTAAGCTTTACCCGTTTTTAAGGCAGTTACTGCTAAACGGGGATATGAAGAAGGACTTCAGAGCATCTACTTACTTGTTTTTATTTGGCAATTTCAGGTCCACCCAATAGCACTGAATAAGAAACCTCCTTTTCCTTTACATCAAAAAAGGATAAGATTTTTACTGTGGTAGATTCCTTTTGATAAACGTTTTCCGAAGATTTGAATTGATCATCTTCGTTGTGAGTACTGCTAAGGAGTTTAAAGTTCAAGTCGCCCATCAGCACGCTGATAATGCTTTCGATCGTTTTTAGCGACTTAGGGTAGTAAGATAGCCCTGTTAACTTACTCCCATTTGCCGAAATCCAAAAGCTTAATCCTTTTTTCTCGTAGTAATATGTACGAACTGCTAAAGATGAGGTGTCTGAAACATCTTTGTCATTAAGTTTGAATCCATGCTGGTTTAACATGTTCATAGCATTAAGTACTGACTTCAAGTGAAGAGAAGCTAAAATTTGGAGTATAGGCGGCGGCTCTACATCTTCACTACTTTTACTTTGTGAGCAACAAGTGCATAGAATCGCAACTAGCAACACAGTTAAAGTTAAAGTTTTCATTAACGCTGGGATTTTAAGTTTTATGAAAGTTGTAAACTGCACTTGTTCTATGCATAAACAGGCTCGCCCGTAAGGACATATAAGGTCTCTTCTGCGTGAGGCGTATAGAAGACGCTTAGGCTCATTGCTGGTGAAGCATATTTTTAAGCCCTGTAAAGGGGGTTAGCTTTTGCCCTTCAACTTGCTTTAGCGATTTTTTGATACCTTGAACTACGTAATCCGGATAAACCTCGTGCTTCTGTTCGAAAGCAACTTTCATAGCTTTCATTACAGCTTTTACGGCGGCAAGCTGCTCTTTGTTTTCAGGGTAAACAATTAATGCGTCCATACACAAATATAGGAACTCTCATTGTGTTTAAGTTTGAATACTCATCGGATGCCTCCAAGTCACATGAATAGGTATCCATTTTTTTCCACACCTCCCTTCAATCCCTCTCAATAAATTATCTTTAAGCCCTTAATAAAAATCACAGGCTTTTGGCGAAGAACGCATCGGGCGAAACCCCTTTAATGCAGCAATACAATACCATCAAAGCTAAGTATCCGGGTGCTTTGCTGCTGTTCCGTGTCGGCGATTTTTATGAGACTTTTGGAGAAGATGCCGTAAAAGCCGCGGGAATTCTGGGTATTGTGCTAACCAAAAGAGCTAACGGCTCGGCATCGCACATTGAGCTTGCCGGTTTCCCGCACCACTCGCTCGAAACATATTTGCCAAAACTGGTGCGTGCCGGTCAGCGGGTTGCCATCTGCGATCAGCTGGAAGATCCGAAAACGGTCAAGACCATCGTAAAACGTGGCGTAACCGAGCTGGTAACGCCGGGCGTTTCCTACAGCGATAACATCCTGCAACAGAAATCGAACAACTTCCTGGCTTCGCTTTATTTTGAGAAAAACAGCATTGGCGTAGCTTTTCTGGATATTTCTACCGGCGAATTCCTGGTTGCGCAGGGCAATTCCGACTACATTGACAAACTTCTGCAAAGTTTTAAACCGAGCGAAGTCATATTTCAAAAAAGCCGTCACCGGGAGTTTACCGAAACTTACGGCACACGCTTTTACACCTACACGCTTGATGATTGGGCTTACGGCGGCGATTACGCACAAGAAACGCTGCTGAAACATTTCGAAGTAAAATCGCTGAAGGGTTTCGGCATTGATCGTCTCAACCTGGCGGTGATTGCGGCGGGCGTTGCTCTGCACTACATCAACGAAACGGAACATCGCAATCTGCAGCACATTTCCGCTATTTCGCGTATTGAGGAAGACCGCTACATGTGGCTCGACCGCTTTACCATCCGGAATTTAGAACTGATCGGCTCGGCTAATGAGAACGCCAAGACGCTGGTTGATGTGCTGGATCATACCTGTTCGCCGATGGGCGCAAGGCTGCTGCGGCGCTGGATCGTGATGCCTTTGAAAGAGTTGAAGCCAATTAAGGCAAGGTTGGACGTGGTGGACTTTTTGGTTCAGGATGAAGAGCTGCGGAGCAATCTTTTGCAGGAAATAAAACAGATCGGTGATCTGGAGCGATTGATCTCAAAGATCGGTTTACAGAAAGCCAATCCGCGGGAAGTATGCCACTTGAAGCGGGCGCTCATCGCGATTGAAAAGATCAAGCAACTCTGCGAAAGCACCGAGAACCTGGCGCTGCGTTCCATCGCCGAAAGGCTGAACCCCTGCCTGCTGATCCGCGAGAAAATAGAAAAAGAACTACATCCGGAGCCACCGGCTCTGGTGATAAAGGGCGGCGTGATTGCAGATGGGGTTGACGAAGAGCTGGACAGGTTGCGCAAGATCGCCTTTGGCGGAAAGGGATATTTGCTGGAGATACAGAAGCGGGAGGCGGAGATCACAGGCATCCCATCACTCAAAGTCGCCTTCAACAATGTTTTCGGGTATTACCTCGAGGTTACGCATACGCACAAAGACAAGGTTCCTGCCGACTGGATCCGCAAGCAAACGCTGGTAAATGCCGAACGCTACATTACGCCTGAGCTGAAGGAATACGAGGAGCAGATCCTTGGCGCAGAGGAGAAGATCCTGGCGCTGGAAACCCGTTTGTACAGTGAAATGGTGGCTGCGCTGGCGGAATACATCAAGCCAATCCAACTGAACGCACAGCTTGCGGCGCAGCTGGATGTACTGCTTTGCTTTGCGACCATCGCCATCAAAAACTATTACGTGAAGCCGCAAATTGATAGCAGCAGCGAGCTCGACATCAAGGGTGGCAGGCATCCGGTAATTGAAAAGAATCTCCCGGCCGGAGAAGAATACATTACCAACGATGTGTACCTGGATAGCGAAACGCAGCAGATCATCATTATCACCGGTCCGAATATGGCTGGTAAATCGGCTTTGCTGCGGCAAACGGGTCGGCTCGTACTGATGGCGCAGATGGGCTGTTTTGTGCCGGCGAAGGAGGCGAAGATCGGGGTGGTGGATAAAATTTTTACCAGGGTGGGAGCGTCGGATAATTTATCGTCGGGCGAATCTACTTTCATGGTGGAGATGAACGAAACGGCGAGTATCCTGAATAACCTTTCGGACAAAAGCCTGGTGCTGCTCGACGAGATCGGGCGGGGAACGAGCACGTACGACGGAATCTCCATCGCCTGGGCAATTGCCGAGTTTTTGCACAACAATCCATCCGCGAAAGCGAAAACCTTATTTGCGACGCACTACCATGAGTTGAACGAGCTTTCCAATTCGTTTAACCGGATTAAGAATTTCAACGTTTCGGTGCGTGAGGTTGCCAACAAAGTGATTTTCCTGCGCAAACTGGTGCCGGGCGGGAGCGAGCATAGCTTTGGTATCCACGTAGCCAAGATGGCGGGCATGCCTCCGAAGCTGATTGCGAGGGCTAATGAAATCCTACTTCGCCTGGAGCAGGAGCGCACCGGCGGCGAGAACATCAAAGACAGTATCAAGAAAGTGCAGAAGCAGGCGTATCAGCTGCAGATGTTCTCCATTGACGATCCGATGCTGGTGAAAATCCGCGACATGCTCAATAATCTGGATGTGAATACCTTAACGCCGGTTGAAGCGTTAATGAAACTGGATGAGATACAGCGCCTGCTGAAAACATAGAACTGGGGAGTTCTTAGCACTTGTGGAAAAAATCAGTTTGACTGCCACAGCCGTATTTCGCCTTTTTGTATCAGGATGAGTTATTTCAGAAAGTCGTTGCCGCTTTTGGTGGCTCTCAGTTGTGTTTTGTTCTCGTGCAAAACCAGGAAGGTGATTACCGATGCCCGCGATGTGAAGGGCAAGGAGGTTTCTGGTAATATCAAAGAGCGCTATGCTACGGTACTGAAGGTGCCTGAAAAAGACATCAAAAACGAAAAACTTTACAAATTTATTGATAGCTGGATGGGCGTGCCTTACGCTTCTAACGGCATGAGCAAGAGCGGCGTGGACTGCTCCGGCTTTACCAGTGTGCTGGAGAAAGAAGTTTTCAACGCCGATGTGCCGCGGGTAGCAAAGCTGATGGCGGATAAGGTGAAGCGGAAATATGAAAACGAGTTACAGGAAGGTGATCTGGTGTTTTTTGATTTCAGTGGCCAAAAGTTCAGCCATGTGGGCGTTTACCTGAAAAACAACAAATTCGTTCATGCTTCAAGCAGCAAGGGCGTTATCATCAGCGACCTGAAAGATCCGTGGTACTATAAATATTTCTCCAGAGCTGGCTCTATTCAATAGAGAAGCTACCTTTGCATTGAAAATGGCTGAAAAGAAATCTGACTATTCCTTCTGGACCACCTACAAACGCTTTGCAACCACAGAGATATTGATGTATGTCATTATGGTTGTGGGCATTCTCCTGGGGATTATAATCTTTAGCTGATCACTTTTTCACAAGGGCAATCTTTCGGCTGTCTGCCTCCGTTGCGGCCAGGTAGAAATCTAAAAGCTCCTGATATTTATCTGGTCCGTAAATACCATCAAATAGCTGCATTTTCCTGGTGTAAATGATCTTGCCGGGTTTCACCTCAATGGTCATGCTGAACTTACCAAATGGCTTTTCTAGTACCACGTTCGCCGGATAGGAGTCAACTTCAAAAGCTTCCGGAAGGTCAAATGTTAGTTCGTCTACATCTGTGTAGCCACGGTTAATGTAGACAGGAGTTGTCCGGTTACGCACTTCTTTGGGCACAGAACCAACTTTGTTTACTTCGTTGAGCGGGATGTACAGGCGTCCGCCGTTCAGAAAACCGTAGCTACGAGTCTCGAATGTAAAGTCCTCTGTGGTGGTGGGCAATACGCTTTTATCCTGTTTAAGAGTATAAGAGTTCACGGACAGGTTATTGATCGGGTATATTTCAGGAAGTTTTTTGATCTGGTCGGCGTATGGTGTTTCGATCAAAGCCTGACGATTGTCGTACTGAGTGCCGTAGAACATAGTTGTCATATCAGCTTTCGCCTGGCCATCCTGACCGATGACAAAATTGGCTTTCCGTACCTGTTTGTTTGTCAAGGCATCGTACCTAGGTGTATGCATTAATTTGCCACCTTCTTCGGTACAGGCAACAACCGTCCTGTCATCCGTAAAGTCGCTCAAAAAGCCAAAAGGAATTTGCTGGCTGGTGCACTCCAGCCAGGTGGTGTCATTAGGAAAAGGAATGCAAAGTATTACGTGATTGCCAAAATTCATATTTGCAAAATCTGGCAGGGGACTTTCCTTTCGGCTCCCCGCTTCCACTATAGCATAGTAAGAATTTATACCAGCGGCAGCAAGTAATCCCTGAGTATAGTTTACCAAGCCCTTGCAGTCGCCATAGCTCATGCGGTCTACTTCAGATGCGAGTATTGGCTGGAAGCCGCCAATGCCAACCTGTACACTGATATATCTCATCTTGTGCTGCATGAACTCGTAAACTTTCCTGGCCTTTTCTTTTGGATCGGTGATATCTTTGGTCAATGCAGTTATTTGTGCGGCAGTTTGTGCAGGTATTTGATTACGCCCTTTCAACAGCCTCTCATACATCCATTTGCCAAATTGTTCCCAGTTAGAAAACTCGCCGTTTACACCTTCGAAGACGAATTTTTCGGGAGCAATTTTCACACTGGTGAGGAAATTTTCAGGGGCGGGACTGTACGGCTCGTCGCGTACAGCAGCGGAATTACTTATTTCCCAGGAATAAACCAGATTGCCATCCGGTTGCACTTCTTTTTTTACTGTCCCCGGGTAATTCAATTCCTTATATCGGATGTTGAAGTTGGGTTTGCACGCGAACTTATAGCTTGCTTTTTCTACAGAAACACCGGGTGAGCGGTTGGGACTCCAATCGCCGAAAACCAGGCTTTGTTTGGAGCGTACCTCATATTCGTATTCAATGGTATAGGGATATGAGTTAATGGCTGGTTTGTAGCGTTTGATGCGAGAATCTTCGTACAGCGAGAAATCATTGGCTGCGCTAAGGTCACTGAAATCCCGTTCGGTTATCTTTCCAATCGGTATTCCGAACTCGTTGAAGACCGTGCCTTTTACAGATTTTATTTGCCGGTTTTTGTCGTACCAGATGTCGAGTATGGCATTTTGATCGCCGGCGTTGTTGAAGACAGTCACAGCTTTTTTTTCGCTGTACACTACGTTGTTGAGATCTTTAACTTCTACATTTACCTCATTGTTCCGAATAACAGCGCTCGCCCGTACCATCAATTCTTTAGGGATCAGAGAGGTAGGGTATAAATTCTGAGCCTGTAGCGTGATTGTAAACAGCAGAAGCAAAGCGCCCAGCTTCAATGATCTCATAACTTCTTCTTAAATACGATTTCGGATTTCTGCGTCTCTACGATCTTGTTGAAAAGCTCTTTGATATACGGATATTCATTGGGCTGGTAGATCGACTTGTTCAGGGAGACCAGCTGTGAAAAGGAGAGCTTATTTTCCTCCGATGAGCTGTTTACCGAATATTTGCCGCCTTCCAGTGGAAGGGCGAGGCCAACAGCGTCGGGTTTGCTTTGTATCTCGAACTTAGCCGGGTATCGCAGAATGAGAGTCATTCTTGTGTCCGATGGTGCGCCCCAATCTACCGGATAACTTCTCTCTTTCAGTTTAAACGGATTCTCTTTAACTGGGTCAATAAAGAAGGGGTTAAAAGAGAACCGGTCTGTGTTGAGGTCGTCATAGGCATCAATCTGAACCTCGTACTTCTCAGAGAGCGTTTGGTCAAGGCTGTCGAGACTTCCAAAAGATGAGTTGAGGATTTTTATCTTGGGCATTCTCTCATCAAGGCTTTCTACATATTCTTCTGTTGAATTGAATTTTTTAATGGCCTTCCGTTTGTTATAAGCCTCATATCCGTTCGAGTAGCAAATTATAGTGCCGGAAATCTTGCCATCTTCGCCTAATGTAAGGTCAAGATTATAGGAAGAGGATTCCCTTTGCTGTGCAACCATGTCTATCCAGTATGAGGGCTTTTCTGAACTTATCACCCGTCCCTGATCATTTATGCACCTGATGGGGAGCAAACCGAAAGGAAGCAATGGGTCTGTGGCATCGAGGAGGTAGCTTTTGTCGCCGATGTTCACCTTTGCAACAACATAATTGAAATCGCTTACTACCGGATATACTTTATTGATGACGCCATTTTCTCTTGTAGAAAGCAACACGGCCTCTGTGTTAAGGCCGGCTGCCGACAAAGCAGCTATTAATGACAAATTGATATCTGCAACAGATCCTGAATGGCTCTCCATAGCCTTCTTTATCCCGTCATCACTAGAATAGGTGTGTATGTTATTCCACTTGAACCATTTCTGTGTATAAGCGTAAACCGCTTTTGCCTTCGTTAGCTCATCATTAGAGCCTTTAGTTATTGAGGGCAACACGGTTTTGAATAAGTCTGTCTTCTTCATCTGGCCACCGAATTCCACACCTCGTTTCAAATCATAATCTATGTCTTTCCAATCTTTAGTAACGGCGTGCTTACCTCCGCGATAGTCGTAGTACTGCGCTAACTCAAAGTTGATCGCCGATCTGTAGTTGCTTGCGGCAGTCATATAATCCTCCTCAACCAGCGCTGGTATATCCGACATTGAATAGGTCATTTTCGAGCAATCTGCTGTAAAGCCATTGCCGCCATTGAAGCAGTCTTGTGCCACCTCCGATTTTGTGTTTCCTATCTTCAACAGTCCGATTAAGGTGACATTATACTCGTAAACTGATGGGATCATAGCAACGTATTCGCTATAAACCTTAGGGATATCCCACTGGAAAACCCATTTTCGGAAATTAAACTTAAAAGGAGATTCTATTTGATATTTGTATTCGATTATGCACCCATCCGTCAAGTTAGGCATCGCAAACTTTACCAAATCCCAATACCGGTTTTTATTCTCTTTGTAAACCTTCTTCAATTCAAGAGGCGTTTTTGCGATTGACCCATCAGCTTTTGTAGTAAACGTGATTCCATTGATATGAGAAACCGTTTCCATATTCTGCGTATCGCTTTTATACACAGGAATTATGATGTTTCCATGTTCAAAGGCTTTTTTGTTGAAGATCTTTATTCGCACATGATGTTCAAAGATGAGCGGGAATGGTGCCTCGCTGCTAATAGCGGCTGTGCCGAACTCTTTTAATACAACAGCATTTGCGGTCGTGTCTTTGCTGTAAGAAGACAGTTGTAGTTCCTCACGTGTGACTTTCCCAAAATCGAAGTCCTGGGAAAATGAATTGAAAGCAATGCACAGGAGCAATGCCACAAATAATATGCGTTTCATTGTGAATAGTTAGGTTCGGTTAAAGTAAATAATCTCATACACAATTTCAATACCTTTTCCCGACCTTTACATTCTTTATGAAGCTTAACCTTAAACGTCCGCTGGCATTCTTTGACCTGGAGACAACCGGCACCAATCTGGCGATAGATCGCATAGTTGAAATCTCAATTCTGAAGGCGATGCCGGATGGAACCGAACAGATCAAAACGATGCGAATCAATCCGGAAATGCCGATCCCACTCGAATCATCGCTCATTCATGGTATTTACGATGAGCATGTAAAGGATGCCCAAACATTCAAGATGGCAGGCGAGGAGTTAGCCCGTTTTCTGGATGATAGCGATCTGGCTGGTTTCAACTCCAACCGTTTTGATATCCCGATGCTTTTGGAAGAGTTTTTACGTGCCGGAATCGACTTCGATCTTGAGAACAGGCATTTCGTGGATGTGCAAAATATCTTTCACCAGATGGAGCAGCGCACGCTAAAGGCAGCTTACCAGTTCTACTGCGGAAAAAGCATCGAGAACGCACACTCTGCGGAGGCGGATATAAAAGCTACATACGAGGTTCTACTGGCACAGCTCGACCGGTATAAAGACGCGGATTTCGAAGATAAAAAAGGCAACATCAGCAAGCCGGTGCAGAACGATGTAGAGGCTTTGCACAAATTTACTAACCTGAGCCGCCCGGTTGATTTTGCCGGTCGGATGGTTTATAATGAAGATGGTGAAGAAATTATAAACTTCGGCAAGCACAAAGGCAAGCGTGTGGAAGATGTGTTCCATGCTGAGCCGAGCTATTATGCCTGGATGCAGCAAGGCGATTTTCCTCTGTACACGAAGCGCTGCCTCGAAAAAATTTGGGTGCGGTGGAACGAGAAAAAGATCATCGTGAAGCAGCAACGGGAAACAATTACGGTCATCGACCGGAAAAGCCTCGAAGAAGTACAGAAGAAAGGGGAAGCTCAAGCCCAACGCGAACCTTCTGGTCAGGGACAAGATAACCGGTCAGCAAATCAGCAACAGCAAAAGAAAAAATCCGAGCCTATCACCAACGACATGCTCGAACAACTAAAACTGAAATTCGGAAAATAGCTATTCTCATATGTTAAAAAAACTGTCATTCTTTGTCCTGCTGGCTATTGCGCAGGTTTCTATTGCACAAACAAGTCTACCGATACCTGTTAATATTGAACAGGCATTTAAGAAAGGCACACGTTCTCTGAGCGGAAAGCCCGGTGCAAATTATTGGCAAAACACAGCCAACTACACTATTAAGGTGAAGTTTGATCCGGCTACGCGGGAAGTAGCTGGCACGGTGGATATCGCTTATATAAACAACAGCCCGGATACCCTGAAACAGGTTTTGTTTAAACTCTATCCGAACTTGTACCAGAAAGGTGCGCCAAGAGCATCGCGGATAGCGCCTGAAGATATAAACGACGGCGTACAGATTCAGAAGGTGGTAGTTAATGGCAAGGAGAACTCGGGGAGGCTTGCTATTGATAATACAAACTGGAACCTGAGGGTTATGCCCATCGCTCCAAAGCAATCCGCAAATTTTTCAATTACATATTCGTACATTCTGAACAAAGGCTCTCATAACCGGACCGGTCAAGTAGATGAAACATCAGATTTTGTGGCTTATTTCTTTCCAAGAATAGCAGTTTACGACGATGTCGATGGCTGGAACCGATATCCGTATCGCGGCTCTGAAGAGTTTTACAACGACTTCTGCAACTTTGATGCGGAGATTACAGTTCCGGACAAATTTGTGGTGTGGGCTACAGGCGATCTCACAAATGCTTCACAGGTTTTCAACGAAACTATTGTGAAGCGTATCCAGTCGGCGGAGAAGAGCGATGCTGTTGTGGATGTGATTGACAGCACCGATTTAAAACGAGGCAACATCACCAAGCAAGGCTCAAACACCTGGAAGTTCAGCGCAAAGAATGTAACGGATTTCGTCTTTGCAACCAGCGATCATTACTTCTGGAAATCCGCGAGCCTGGTCGTTGATCCAAAAACAGGCAGGCGCACTCGGGTAGATGCAGTGTTCAATCCTATCCATAAAGATTATTACGAGGTGATCGACTTTGCACGGAAAACGGTTGAGGCAATGAGCTACAAATTCCCGAAATGGCCCTATCCGTATTCGCACGAAACAGTGTTTGATGGCTTAGACCAGATGGAATATCCCATGATGGTGAATGACAATCCGCTGGAGAATCGCACAGATGCCATCACGCTTACCGACCATGAAATTTTCCATACCATGTTCCCTTTTTACATGGGAATTAATGAAACGAAGTACGGATGGATGGACGAGGGCTGGGCGACGATAGGAGAGTGGCTCATTTCGCCGATGATTGATCCGTCGATAGATGATGATTATGGTGTGGAGGCTTACGCGAGATCGGCGGGAACCGAAGCTGATTTGCCCATTGTTACCTTAACTCCTCAGCAGAGCGGTATTGGTTCTTTTACAAACGTTTATCCTAAGCCTGCGATGGGCTATTTGTATGTGAAGGATATGCTTGGCAATGAGTTGTTCACCAAAGCTCTGCACAATTACATTTCGCTTTGGAACGGCAAGCACCCACTTCCCTGGGATTTCTTCAACAGCATGAATGCGGGAGCGGGGCAGGACCTGAACTGGTTTTGGAAACGCTGGTTCTTTGATGATGGGATTCCTGATCTGGCTATTACGAGCGTAAAGGCTTTAGGCAAGGGCTTCAGGATAGTGGTGGAAATGAAGGGCGCAAAGCCGGTTCCCGTGGATTTAACTCTGAATTACAGCGACAACACTACTGAAAAAATACATCGGAGTGTTGTGGTGTGGAAAAACGCGAAATCCGTTTCGATTGATCTGGCTACAAGCAAAAAGATTGTAAAAGCTGAGCTAGGCAGCACCCACGTGCCGGATTCAAACAAGAAGGATAATGTGTGGGTTGGGAAATAGAGTTAGCTCTCCTGTAGTAAGATCAATTCGATACCTTCGATATTTCTGAAGCCTTTGTCTGACGTGACAAGCGGCAGATTCAAGTACAATGAAGTAGCTGCGATTATAGCGTCCGGCGTTTTGATGTTTTGCTTTTGTTTCATTTCTATTGCAAGAAACCTGATTTCAGAAGTTAGTTCGATGAGGATGCAATCTTGCAATAGTTCTTGTAATGCTTTTTGTCGGCATCTGCTATATTTTTCCAGCCGAGAAGCTCAATCTCTGATATAACAGATGCAACTACATTGCCATCCAAGAAAGGCTCTGTTTTGGGGTGACCCTCGTGAACGTCGATTAAGAAATTAGTGTCGGCAACAAAACTAATCCCATTCATTCCGAATGTTTTGTTGGAAGGTTACTGAGTTAAGGCCTCTTTTTAATTTGCCAAAATGTTTTCTAAGGCTCTTCTTCTCCTTTTCTTTTGATAGGCGATCAATAGCTTGAATGACCTTTTCTTTGGTTACCGGACCTTTTATTTCAACTACCATATTGTAAATATATCAAAAATAGTGCTGAGTTTAAGCGAGTTGATCCTGTTTGCTGAGAAACCCAATATTCCTCTTCAATCCAGAGAATTTTGTCCTCTTAACAGCCGACTTTTGAAACACTTTTCTGAACGTGTCTTCTGTAATCTCTTCCCAATCCTGGGCGGAGATTCCCAACAACTCCTCATGGGGAAAGAACTGGGGCTCTTTGTGGGCAATAGAGAACCTGTTCCAGGGGCATACGTCCTGACACACATCGCAGCCGAACATCCAGTTATCCATTTTGCCCTGAAACTCTGCGGGAATTTCATTTTTGAGTTCAATTGTGAGATAAGAAATGCAGCGGCTACCATCAACTAGGTAAGGCGCAACGATGGCATCAGTAGGGCAGGCGTCTATGCAGCGGGTGCAGGTGCCGCAGTGGTCTTGCGTCGGAGCTACATCGTATTCTAAGTCGAGATCAAGGATAAGTTCACAAAGGAAAAAGAACGAACCCGCGTTCTTATTGAGCAAGTTGGTGTTCTTTCCGGTCCAACCAAGCCCGGCTTTCTTTGCCCAGGCTTTGTCCAGCACCGGCGCAGAGTCCACAAAAACCCTTCCCTCAACATCTCCAATGTTTTCGCGGATAATTTCCAGAAGCTGCTTTAACTTGTCTTTTATCACAAAATGATAATCGGTGCCGTAAGCGTATTTGGAGATTTTTGGCGCCAGCGGATCGCTTTGTTTTTCTTCCGTGTAGTAGTTCAGCGCAAGCGAAATCACCGATTTTGCACCATCCACGAGCTTCGTTGGATCAAGCCGTCTATCGAAATGATTTTCCATGTATTGCATTTCTCCATGGAAGCCACTTTTGAGCCAGGTTTCCAGCCGGGGAGCTTCTTCTTCAAGAAAACCAGCCTTTGCAATACCGCAGAACATGAATCCCAGCCTGGCCGCTTCAGCTTTAATCAATTGCGAATATTTTAACCTGTTTTGGAGCATCAGCGCAAAGATAGCAAACCTATCGCTGCTTAAACGGCGGGGAATAGCCAGTTATATGCGTCCTCTATCGAACTAAATGATTTTGTTGCGATTTTTGCCGCATTTTCCACCATGCTTTTATCAGCCGATAGCTTGCTGAATCTTTCCTTCGAATAAATCCATGCGAACTGCTTCAATCCCGCGGTTTCCATGTCCGGTAGCCACTCTTTTGCAACCCAGTCAACAGTCCCAGACGGACCTCCTAAAACGTTCATAGTATTGTAGAGAACTTTTGAACACCTGTTTTTCCGAAGCATCTCCAGTATAATCTTGCTTCCTTGTTCCACAGATTGTAAATCAGGGAAGCCCTTCCAGTCAACCCGCAATAAGCCACTATTCTCATCGCAGCGTATATCTAACTTATCGCTAACGTAGTGTCTTTCATCCTCTAAACCGGGCAGGGCGCTTGCGTCCGCTACGGGGAGGCGGAAGTAAAATGTAGACCCTTCGCCGAGCGTGCTTTCTATCCAGAAACTGCCCTTGTGACGGCCTAGTATTTCTGAAGCTATGTAAAGTCCCAGCCCCAGCCCTTCAAATTTCATTGCAGTGTTGTCTACCCGGTAAAAGCGGTCGAAGAGGCTTCCCAAATGCTCGGCGGCAATCCCTATTCCAAAGTCGCGTATGGCAACAACAAGATTATTATCAATCAACTCTGAACTGATAATCACTTTGTCAGCATCAGGCGAATATTTGATAGCGTTTATCAGAAAGTTGGTGATAACCTGCTCTATGCGATGACGGTCGCCATTCAATACGACCGAAGGGTTGCTTTCAATAATGAGCTTATGGGTTACAGACAATTGTATGCCGCTTACTACTTCTCTGATTGCATCAGCCATATCAAACCGGTCAAGGCTATATATGAGCTTCCCGCTGCTGATCCTTGAGACGTCAAGCAGATCTTGTACCAGACGTTCGAGCCGCTTGATCTGATTCATGCTTTTGGAAACAAACACATTGGCTTTAGTGCCTGCCACCGTTTTTTCCAGTAATTGCATGTATGCTTTCAAACTTGTAAGCGGCGTTTTTAGCTCATGGCTTGCTACATTCAAGAATTCATCTTTTTTATACATGAGCTGCTGAATAGCTTCTTTGTCGTCTTCCTGCTGGCTTAAAGCCCTGCGCAATTGCTGGCGCATAGAATCTATCGTGCTGGCCAGGCGTTCTGCTTTGGCAGCAGTTTTCTCAGCAATTATTGCCAGGCTTTGGTTTGCAAGAATGGATTGTTCATGCCTGAGCAAGGACCCAATTAACGGCATCAAAGCATATAGCGGTTCCAGTTCTTCCCGTCTCGGCGTCCCGCCAATAAATACGGCTATAGATTTCCTTTCCTCATCCGGGAAACCGGTGACCTGAATCATTCCCTCCGGCTGTTCTAAAACGCCCTGATGATATCCTGTTTGGCAGGAGGCAAGAAAGTTTTGCCAGGCTTTGCCGTTGGGGAGTGTTTGGATAAAGCCCGGACCGGGCAGCAAGATGTTAATTTCCGGGTCATTGATGAATATGATAAGATTATCAGAGTCGAAGTAGGACGCGAGCCTTTTGGCAGCATCCTGCCGTAAATCGCGGTGATACAACGCTGCAATAAGCTTCAGATCCATTTATTCAGGAATAACGCAAACTACTGCAGTACAGTTATGAAAGCCACTAAACTGGCCATTCACCCTGGCAACCTGCCCATAGGTGTTGCAACCTGCATAGTTTATGGCATTTAAAGTTTCTTTAACCTGATCTAACTCAAAACCAAAATCTTTCCCTATCCGCAGTCGTGTGGCAACACAATCAAAAAACAAAGCTACGTTTGGCTTGTGCCCGTCAATCTGCTGCAATGCGGCTGTGGCGGCTGTTAAAGCGGCGTTGCGGGCAGAATCGCCATCGGTGGCCATGAACGAAACGTATGATCCTGCCGGGATATCTGATGCAATGATGATGGAGCCGTCGGGCTGGATAGCTAAGGGAACCCTTAACTTATAGCCGTCTGACGTTTCAATTCCCAAAACATTGTGCAGGAAGAATGGGATAGGAGCTTGGTGATCAAAAGGCTGATTGGTTTTGGCAGCGTATTCGGCGAAAACCTCTTCGGCAGGCATGGCGTTGAGGCTTATCAGGCGCATCCCGTCCACCTCGGTTACCCGCATCTTTTCGCCTGCCGGTTGCCAGCCGTGGCTTACCCCAACACCAATAGGTTTGTTCGATAAAATCGCTAAAATAACTGCCGAATCGGTGGCCGAATGTTCGTTAAGAAATACGTCTGTCCGGTTAAAATTGGCGTTATCGCCAGCACCGCCACCAAAAAACTGATAGGAACCACCGGTTCTCTCGGTTAACAGATCAATCAGTTCGTCTGTATAACCTGAAAGAGCATCGGCAAAAATCATAGCCGAGTGATAGCGGTATTGATATTGATTATCTGATTGAAGGGTTTTAAAAAGTTCATCAGCTACATTCTCGCGACTTGCCTTGATGCCATGGGCAATTCCGGCTGAAAACTTCAGGTCAGTTGAGGATATGGCTACAGCGCAGGCAGCGTCAGTTCCAAAACTGTCAACTGTAAATTCGCCGGCAGACGAGCTTCCGATCAGTATTTCCGTTTTCGTAAGTTGTTTAAGGGGTTTTAACAGTTCGTCGTACTCATGTACCGACGAGGCAAAAAGTATGACCACGTTGGGGATGTTCCCCTCCATTTTTTCATTAATTTTTTCTGCCAGTTCTGTTCCAGCCTCTTTACTGGCTTTTAAATCTGTAAATACTACCGCTGATTTAGTCATTTTGATCTTTAGTTTAGGGGTTTAACGACGTTTAAGAGCCGGGCTTTGGACGTTTCAAGGTATACGGGGGTAAAACAAAAAGTGGTGCTTTAAGTTTTAAAAAGCAGGTTGTAACTATTAGCTTTCAGCCGCGTGCGTAAGATTCTCCAACAGCTGCCTAACTTCTTCAGGGCCTTTCAAATAAAAGCGTGCTGCAGAAATATTGGTCCCTACTTTTATGGTTAGGGCATTTCCAGGCAGGGCTTTGAAGATATCTTCATCGGTATTGTCATCGCCAACCGCCATCAGGAAATCGTAATCATTCTGCTGCAGCATTGCCAGAACCGCCTTTCCCTTGTTTATTTCAGAGTTCTTTACCTCTACTACTTTATTGCCCATCAGCAATTGCAAGCCATTGTCGTTCAAAAGATAGCGTAAACTGCCTATCATTTCATCGGTGCGCAACTCTCCAAGGCCTTTTTCCACCTTGCGATAATGCCACACCAGCGAAAAATCCTTTTCTTCGATGAAAGCGCCCGGCGTACGGTCTGCGTAGGTTTCCATAACCGGTAAAATTTGCTGCTTCCAGTCATCCGTTAATCCGTACATGCTTTCCCAATGGCCGTTCTGTTTTTGCCATGCGCCATGCTCAGCAACAAGGCTTAAGTTGAGGTGCCCAAACCATTCTTCGAGATTGGTATAATTGCGCCCGCTGATAAGAACTACTCTGTTTGCAGAATCGGCGGACAAAGATCCAAGCAACTCGTAAAGCTCCTCATCCGGCGAGGCAGAGTTGATATCGCCCTTAAATCCTACGAGCGTACCATCGTAATCCAGCAAAATAATCCGCTGACTGGTCTTATCGTAGATCTTTTTGATAGCACCTTCTGTAACCTCGGTTATGCGGCGGGTATTCATTGAAGATTGTTGCTGCTTAATATCGTAAAGCCGCTCCATGAAATTCTTGACCCACTGGTTTATGTTGAACTTTGATACCGCACTTCGCATAGCTTTCATGCGTTGCTTTTGCTCTTCCAAAGGCATATTGAGCGCTTGCAATATGGCGTCTGTTATGGAGGCAACGTTATTGGGATTTACCAGGATTGCGTCGATAAGCTCTTTGGCGGCTCCGGCCATTTCGCTTAAGATGAGTACTCCATCTTCATTGGTGCGGCTGGCTACATATTCTTTACAAACCAGGTTCATTCCATCACGCATCGGCGTAACCAGGCAAATGTCGGCCATGTAGTATAAAGCGGATAAGGTTTCTAGCGGGAACGGGCGGTAAAAGTAATTTATCGGATTCCAATCCAAAGTCCTGTAGCGGGCGTTGATATCGCCAACCGCCTTGTCAATATGGTCTTTCAACTCCTGATATTGAGGCACGCTGTCGCGGGATGGCACAACAATCATGTGCAGTATTACTTTTTCGCGGTATTCCGGATGTTTTTCTAAAAGGATATTGAATGCCTCCAGCCGCTGAAGGATGCCCTTGCTATAGTCGAGTCGGTCAATGGAAATAATGGTCCTTTTTCCTTTAAACATGTCCCGCATGGTATCCACCTGCTCCTGCACGGCAGGTTCGGTGGTGAGGGCTTCATATTTCTTATCGTCAATTCCCATCGGGAAGGTTTCTATCAATACAGGACGGCTGTTGACGGAAATCACATTTGAAGAGCATGTTACGTGCAGCAATCGTATCGCCGATTGGATGAAGTGGGTGGCGTCGTCGAAAGTGTGAAAGCCTATGAGATCGGCACCGAGGATTCCTTCAATGAGATCATTCCGCCAGGGGATAAGCCTGAATAGTTCAAAAGAAGGGAATGGGATGTGAAGGAAGAAGCCAATTGTGCTGTCGGGAAGCGCCTCCCGCAGCAGTCCGGGCAATAGCAGGAGCTGATAATCGTGAACCCAGATTGTATCACCGGGCTCAGCCACGCTCACAATAGCATCGCAGAATTTTTCATTTACCTGTTTGTAGCATTCCCAATTTGATTCCTTGTAGCTGGCGTAAATAGAGGCATAGTAATGAAAGATAGGCCAGAGAACTTCGTTAGAAAAGCCTTCATAATATTGGTTTATCTCATCCTGGCTCAGGAAAACAGGTTTCAGGTTTTTGCTGCTCAGCTGACTCGAAACTTCCTGTTGCAGGCTTTCTTCAGTTATCTCTATGCCCGGCCAGCCGATCCACAAATTGCCGTCCTGCTGATAAATAGATCCCAATCCGGTTGCCAGCCCGCCTTCGCTAGCGCTTGTGCTAACCTGGTCATTTTCGATGGATACTTTTATTGGCAGTCGGTTTGAAACGATGATTGTTTTTCCCATAAGTTTCGGCTTCTGCCCATAATAACAAAAAACAGGGGATTAGGTTAGCAATATTTCCTAAACACCGGAGCTGAACCTTTTTGCAACTGCCTTGTTCAGCTTGTATGAAAGAGAATGAGGCTACGCTGCCGCCGGGCAGATTGCGATGGGTGGAGAGCCTTTCGCGTTTGCTCGATGATAAATTCCGGATACCGGGAACAAATTTCCGTTTCGGTTTAGACCCCTTGCTCAATCTGATCCCCATTGCCGGCGACCTCTCAGGTTTCCTGATCTCTGCCGCCCTGGTGGCAACCATGGCAAAGCACGGCGTTAGCAGAAAGGTACTAATTCTCATGTCTCTCAACATCCTGCTCGACGCAACCATTGGTGCAATACCTTTCATCGGCCAGATATTCGATTTCGTTTATAAGGCCAATACGAAAAATATCAAGTTGCTTAAAGAACACTACGAAGAAGGTCGGCACAAGGGCAGCGGGACGGGAATTGTGGTATTGATACTTATTGTATTTGCCATTTTCTTTGTTCTGCTGATGTATGGCGTATGGAAATTAGCTGATTGGCTTTGGGGAATGATGTAAGTTGTACAAAACTTCACGTCATCGCGTTCTTTTCTAAATTTGACTTATGAAATCCACTTTGTTATTTTTTCTGCTCATGGCCGGAGTATGCGTAGCGAAAGCCCAGGACAGTTCCGTCATAGATCCCGAAGAAAGCTCACCCATCCGCGGAATGGCGATGAAGGATTTTGAAGCTTTCCGCGATGGCAAACCCATGAACTTTACCCGTGTCGCCGAGCTGAACCATTATCCCAATCCCGCAACCGTGCTCAAGTTTTCCAAGGAGCTGAAGCTGAATCCCAACCAAATCATCCAGGTAAAAGCCATAAATGCTTATTTGCAACGCAAAGTTTTAGATATGGGCCGCATTATCATAGAAGAAGAAAAGCGGCTTGACGACATGTTCAACAGTGGCAAAGTGGATGATGGCTCATTGATTTATCGCACTCAGCAGTACGGCCTTTACCAGGGAGAACTTCGCAATGCACATCTTCAGGCACACCTGAAAACCCGGAAAGTTTTAAGCCCGGAGCAGGTAAAGAAATATGATCAGCTTTGCGGCTACGCAAATTAAGTTTCATAAATGGATGGCTTATGCCTAATTTAGCCGCCTTTTAAAACGTGTAAAATGAACACTTCATTCGATTTTGAAAAACCTATTGCCGAGTTGTTGCAGCAGATAGAGAAAGTAAAGCAGGTGGAAGAGAAAACGAAAGTTGATATGTCGGCTACACTCGCCGAACTGCAAGAAAAGCTGGAATCGGCGAAAAAAGAAGTGTATTCAAACCCGAGCGGCTGGCAGAAAGTTCAGATATCCCGCCATCCCGACAGGCCCTACACCTTGCAGTACATCGAAATGATTTGCGATGATTTTATCGAAATGCACGGCGACCGCACGGTCAAAGATGATAAAGCAATAGTCGGGGGTTTCGGCAGCATCAACGGTAGAACCGTAATGATCATTGGCCACCAGAAAGGCACAAATACCAAACTTCGTCAGTACAGAAATTTCGGGATGGCTAATCCTGAAGGCTACAGAAAAGCGCTGCGGCTGATGAAACTGGCTGAAAAGTTCAACAAACCTGTAGTAACTCTTATTGATACGCCGGGCGCATATCCGGGGCTCGAAGCCGAGGAACGCGGGCAAGGCGAAGCGATAGCAAGAAACTTACTGGAAATGTCGGTGCTGAAAGTGCCTGTGCTGTGTTTTGTAGTGGGAGAGGGCGCTTCGGGCGGTGCGCTGGGAATCGGCATTGGGGACAGAGTTTACATGTTTGAAAATACCTGGTATTCGGTTATTTCGCCTGAATCGTGTTCTTCAATTTTGTGGAGAAGCTGGGATTTCAAAGAAAAGGCGGCAGATTGCCTGAAGCTGACTTCTGAAAATATGTACAGCAATAAGCTGATTGATGGCATCATTCCCGAGCCTCTTGGCGGTGCGCATTACGATCCCGCGGCTATGGCAGAAACCCTGAAGGCGAAAATCGTTGAGGATTTAGATGCTCTTTGCTCACGCGATATCGATGAACTAATCAACGAGCGCATAGAAAAGTTCTGTGCAATGGGCGTAGTGCAGGAAGGATAAGTGCTTCGACTTCCCGCCAATAGTCAGGCAGGCTGCTCAGCGCTTCGACTGCCCGCCAGTAGTCGGGCAGGCTGCTCAGCGTGACACTTGCTTTGTAGTATATTGACATAAAAAAAGCTGCTGTATCATCTACAGCAGCTTTTTTGGTGTTGCAGCTTTGCCCCTTTTATCTCAATGCCATAAACTTCGACTCCAGGCTTTTAAACTGATTCTGAAGTTTGCCGCTTAGTGCTGTACGGCCATTGGCATTTGTAACTCTGATAAGTTCGTTTAGTACCGACATCCCCAGCTGAATATCATTTGAAGTTAAATTCTCTTTAACTCTCGCCACTGAATATAGATAATCCAGTTCATCGCCGATGTACCTTGATGTGCTTTCTACAACTGCATCAGCTTTGGCCGGCTCTTTAACTTTATATAAAAGCTCGGCCTCCATATAGCGGTATAAAGTGAAGTAAAGCGAATAATTCTGATCTGGAACAACCTCAAGCGATTTAGATAATACTTTCTTCGCATCCTCATTGCGTCCGGCTTTTATCAGTGTATCAGCAAGCTGGTTGAAGGTTTTGATCACAATCCCAATCATGCGTGTGCTTTCAGGATCCAGATACGAAGCGTTCTTCATGTTGCCCCATACAAATTTGTTCATCACATTATTGTACATCGGCTTTAGGTTGATGTCATAATCGCGTTGGCTTGTTGAATCAGCCGGAGCAGGTTTCAACGGAAGCAGTCGATAAGCGAAACCTTCATTGTATAGGTATTTATCAAGGCCGATGTAGTTACTGGAAGGTACCGTCACTGAAAAGTAGATGGGCCGCTTCCAATTGTTGTGAGCCAGAATGTCAAAAATTGCGAGCTCAGTTTTAGTTACATAGTTCTTGTTGTAGTTGAAAGTTAGCTCAGAAGCAATGCTGTCCTTCATTGAAGCATCCACAGTATTTGTAGCAATAACCTGATTAGGATCGATGGTTATCTTGATGTTCTTGGCAGGAAGAAAATTCTCCTTAGAGCCATCCTGGTAAGTAACCTTGTCAGCATCATTATCAGATAGAAGGAAGTCAAACAAGTTCTTTAACTCGACGTTAGCGCCGGCCTGATACTGGTCAGAATAGCGTATAACATCTCGTACGCCCTGTACAAACTGATCGTTAGACATGGTGATCGGCAATCCCTCAGCCTCATTGATTTTCAACTTTGCCTGGCGGATATACCAGTCTGTGCCTAAAAGGCTCAGGTTTACAATCCTAACATCCGGCCGCACCTTCTCAACTTCCTGAGCGTACCATAAAGGATAGGTATCGTTATCGCCGTAGGTGAACAAGATGGCATTTGGCGCACAGGAATTCAGGTAGTCGGTGGCAAAATCCCGGGGCGTGTATTTGGTTGAGCGGTCGTGATCATCCCAGCCATCTTTAGCCATGATAACCGGGGCGATCAATAATCCTATCACCGTAGCCGCAATGGCGCTATTGGTAGGATTCGCTTTCTTTTTTATAAACTCAGCTATGGCTGCAACCCCCAACCCAATCCATATCGCGAAAGCGTAAAACGATCCTGCGTAAGCATAGTCCCGTTCACGCGGCTGCAACGGATTCTGATTCAGATAAAGCACAATGGCCATTCCTGTAAAGAAGAATAATAGCCCCACAACACCGGCATCCTTTTGATTACGTTTGAAATGCCAGATTGCGCCAAGAATGCCAATAAACAGAGGAAGCAAATAGAAGCGGTTGTAAGCTTTATTCCCGATTATGCTTTGCGGCAGATTGTCCTGCGGACCTAAGCGCCATGCATCTAAAAACTTAATCCCGGTAATCCAGTTGCCGTCTTTGTAGTTTCCGTGCCCTTGTTCATCGTTTTGCCTTCCGGAGAAGTTCCACAAGAAATAGCGGGCATACATAAACCCGGTTTGATAGCTGAACAGGAAGCCGATATTATCAATGAATGTCGGCGATTGAGTTTCGGTCATCCCCATCCAGTCGCGGTAAAAACCTACGTGCTGCGGGTCATCGCTATACATCCGTGGCAAGAGCGTGTTACGGTCGTAAACAGTTTCAAACTTTCGTCCGGCAACTTCGTACTTGTCTTTCCCTTTGCGGTAGATATTTGCGCCTTGTTCGTAATCGATAGCTTTAGAATCAAAATACTGACCGTACATCAGCGGGCGATCTCCATATTGTTCGCGGTTCAGGTAGCTTAAAAATGCAAATGCATTATCCGGAGCGCTGTTGTTGAGCGTTGGACCGGCTTTCGCCCGAATTACGATCATAGTAAATGAGCTGTAGCCGATAAATATGAAGACCACGCAGAGAAGGGCGAGGTTAAGCACAGCTTTGCCTTTCCGGATGGAATATCTGATCCCGTAAACCAAACCTGCAATTAAGAGGATGGCAAATACTGCAACACCGCTTCCGAAGCCCAGGCCCAAAGAGTTCACGAAGAACAAGTCAAAATAAGCAGCGAGTTTAACCAGATATTGAATGATACCATACTGGATAATGCCCAGCACCAGGATGCCTACTAACAATGCTGTAAGCGTACCCTTCGAAGTTGGAGCAGTTGTGCGGCGGAAATAATAAACGATCGCGATAGCCGGAATTGCTAATAAATTCAACAAGTGGACACCGATAGAAAGCCCCATGATGTAGGCGATGAAAATTATCCAACGATCAGCGTACGGCTCATCCGCATGAGCATCCCACTTCAAAATAGCCCAGAACACAATGGCTGTACACAAAGACGACATCGCATAAACCTCCGACTCAACTGCCGAGAACCAGAACGAGTCTGAAAAAGTATAAGCAAGGGCGCCCACGGCTCCTGATCCCATGATGGTGATCAATTTGGCAGTAGTCAGTTCTTCGCCGGCCTTTACCAGGATTTTACGTGCCAGTGCGGTGATAGTCCAGAAGAGGAATAATATAGTAGCACCGCTTGAAAGTGCGGAGCCCACGTTCATCCAGTACGCTATTTTGTGATTGTTGCCGCCAGCGAGCAGCGAAAATATCTTTTGGATCATCAGGAAGAGCGGAGCGCCGGGCTGA
Source organism: Sphingobacteriaceae bacterium (assembly GCA_029266635.1). Taxonomy (GTDB): domain Bacteria; phylum Bacteroidota; class Bacteroidia; order Sphingobacteriales; family Sphingobacteriaceae; genus JAQSWM01. The sequence goes on from JAQSWM010000007.1 coordinate 114,561, forward strand.
TGCACCACCTGGAGTTTATAGGCGGCTGCAATAAACTCGCCGCAATCCCAAAAACTGCCAGATGGCTCAAGAGTTAATATATAGGTAAGGGTTGCAATGGCAAAACAGCACCAGCCAATAAGGTTGTTTGTTTTTGTATAATTCATAAGGTTTTGATCAGCTCAAAAAATTGTTGCCGAAAATAGTGATTAGTATTTATATGCATTTAATTAATAATGTTAAATAGCGTTAAAGCCATAATTCACACTCTTATAAAAGTTTAAAAATTTTTGACGAAGTGATTTTAACGTCTATATTTGCACTCCGTTTCAGAGAAATGTTTTTGATGCGGAGATTGCCCGATAGTATAAAGGTAGTACGACGGTTTTTGGTACCGTTTGTCTAGGTTCGAATCCTGGTCGGGCAACAAAAAATCCTGCTGATTTTTACACAAGCAGAGATCAAACCCCAGGCATGCCACTGCAATTTAATCCTGTTAAATTATTTGCCGGTTCAGGGACCACAGCGCTCGGCGAAAACATTGCAAATCATTACGGAAAGCCACTTGGCGATATGCAGGTGTCGCGGTTCAGCGATGGCGAAATCCAACCTCATTTTAATGAAACTGTGCGTGGCTGCGATGTTTTTCTCATCCAGTCAACCAACCAACCCAACGATAATCTGATCGAACTGCTTTTGATGACTGATGCCGCACGGCGGGCGTCTGCGCATTACATCACGGTTGTGGTTCCTTATTTCGGATTAGCCAGACAGGACAGGAAGGACAAGCCGCGGGTTGCGATAGGGGCAAAGCTGATTGCCAACCTAATTACTGCTTCGGGTGCAGACAGGATCATGACGATGGACCTGCACGCCGCACAGATTCAAGGCTTTTTCGATATTCCCGTAGATCACCTGGATGCATCGGTGATATTTGTGCCTTACATAAAAAGCTTAAACCTTCCGAACCTCACCATCGCATCTCCCGATATTGGCGGCTCTTACCGTGCCCGCACCTTTGCGAAGTTCTTCAATGCTGAAATCATTATCTGTGATAAACGGCGCAAGCGGGCAAATGAAATAGAATCGATGTCGATTATTGGCGATGTTACAGGTCAGGATATAGTTTTGATAGATGATATCTGCGATACTGCCCGCACTTTGGCTAAAGCCGCAGCGCTGATCATGGAGAACGGCGCAAACAGCGTGAGGGCGGTGTGTACGCATCCGGTGCTATCGGGCGAAGCGTATGAGACGATTGAAAGCTCAGCTCTCTCTGAACTGATTGTTACCGATACCATTCCTGTAAAACAGCAAAGCAGCAAAATTAAGGTTCTGTCAACAGCCGATCTGTTTGCAAAAGCAATTACGAATGTGAATGAGCATGGCTCGATCAGCCAGTTGTTTAAGGTGGATTAGCATATTCTCGCTGTTCTTTCCTTAATTGCTTTTAATTCCTATCTTTGCAGCCCATTAAAAAAACAATAAAATGAAAACTATCGCTATTAGCGGTTCCCGCAGAGGGAACGTAGGGAAACGCGACGCAAAGGAACTGCGTTACGAAGGAAAAGTGCCTGCAGTTCTTTATGGAGGCAGCACCCAAACGCACTTTGCTGTGCTTGCAGCCGATCTAAGGCCATTGATCTACACACCAGAAGTTAACTTCGTTGAGGTTAACGTAGAAGGAGCAAAAACTCAGGCTGTTGTTCAGGATATCCAATTCCACCCGTTAACAGAGCAGATCCTGCATGTTGATTTTATGGAGTTGAACGAAAAGAAACCTGTTATAATTGAAATCCCTGTAAAACTAACCGGAACTTCTCCCGGCGTAAAAGTAGGTGGTAAGCTTGTTCAAAAATTACGTAAACTACGTGTGAAAGCATTGCCTAAAGATGTTCCTCAGGTTGTTGAAGTAAGCCTTGAGAGTCTTGAAGTTGGTAAATCTGTTCGCGTAGGCGAATTGAAGTTCCCTAACTTTGTGATTACCAATAACGCTGAAGATACAGTTGTTTCTGTTGTTATGTCTCGTGCATTGAAACAAGCAGAGCAGGAAGCAGGAAAGAAATAAACCTCACCCGGCCTCTCCTGAAGGAGAGGAGATACACGGTATTAAAAACAGCGCAGATATTTCTGCGCTGTTTTTGTTTAAAGCCTTTTAGCCATTTACCTCAAACCTTCTACCTTAGCCCCATGAAATTCCTCGTCATCGGTCTCGGCAACATTGGTCCTGAATACGCAGATACGCGGCATAACATTGGTTTTATGGTCGCTGATGCGATGGCCAAGAAAGCCGGAGCAAGCTTCTCAACCATGCGCCTGGCCTACTACACCGAGCTGAGCCACAAAGCGAAAAGGATCCATCTCATAAAGCCCACCACGTACATGAACCTGAGCGGCAAGGCCGTGAATTACTGGATGCAGGAACTGAAAATCCCTGTGGAAAACGTCCTTGTCATTGTAGATGACCTTGCTTTGCCATTCGGTTCCCTGCGCCTCAAGCCTAAAGGCAGCGCCGCCGGTCACAATGGGCTGAAGAGCATCGAAGCAACTTTAGGAACTTCGGAATATGCCCGTTTGCGCTTCGGCATCAGCGATAACTTCCCCAAGGGCAGGCAGGTTGATTATGTTTTAAGCGGTTTTGATGATGACGAAGTCCCTGCGTTGCCTGCTCTGATAGATCGGTCCATAGAAATTGTGGAGAGTTTTGTAAGTGCGGGGCCTGAGCTGACGATGACGAGGTTTAATAAGTAAGATCATGATAAAAGTTTACGGAATACCCAACTGCAATACAGTTAAAAAGAGCCTTGATTGGCTAAAGGAACATGGATTGGAATACCAGTTCCACGACTTTAAAAAGCTTGGCATCGCAGAAGACAGGCTCAAGCAATGGTCTCAGAAACTTGGCTGGGAAACGCTTGTAAACAAACGCGGAACAACCTGGAAGCAACTTGATCCGGCAACGCAGCAATCAATAACTTCAGAGCAGGCTGCTTTTCAACTGATGCAAGAGAAAACCAGTGTTATTAAACGTCCGGTTATTGAAGCAGGTGACATAGTTTTGTCAGGTTTTGATGCCGAGGCTTACAAAAAATCGCTCCAGTAAAATCTTTAGTTTTTGTCGCCGTTTAAGCCACATGATGAAAATTATGGGTGCTTTTAATAATAATTTATTTGCCTTAATAGGCGTGATGTTGTTTAGTTCTTCGTGTAAAAAAGATCAGGGTGCAGAGGCGTCGCTGGAAAGCAAAACGCTTCTGAACGTATCGTACGGTAACAATGCATCTCAGAAAATTGATGTGTATCTTCCGGCCAACCGCACCTCTGCAACGCCGGTAATGTTTATTGTTCACGGCGGTTCTTTTTACGGAGGCGACAAATCGGATTTCACTTTCTTTACTCAGAAGTTTGTAGATAAAGGATATGCTGTGGTTAATCTGAACTATCGTTTGGTAGACACAACCGGCGTATCTAAATTTCCGCCGCTGCATAAAGCCAGCTCTGTAAATATCCCCCAGCAGGTTGAAGATGTTAAAAATGCTATTGAGTACGTGGCGCAACATGCTGGCGAGTGGGCAACCAACTCAGCCAATTTTGTACTTGCAGGACACAGCGCAGGAGCCACCCTTGCTATGTTGTATGCTTACAATTCTGTAGATCCACGTATAAAAGCCGTAGCAAACTGGGCCGGCGTCACCGATTTTACTTTTGCAGACGAGTCGTATGCTTCCGCGATAGGCCCTAACCTTGCCGAAGTTGCGTATCGCTTAACAGGATACCCGATCAAGAACGAATTTAAATCTAAGTTTGAAGCCGTAAGCCCATTTTATGTGCTGAAATCATCTGCGGGCAAGCCCACTCTGAATGTACTTCCTGAAAATAATTTTGTCGCCGGTTTGCCGGATGCCAGCAAGCTTCAATACGATGCTATCACAGCTTTATTGAGCCAGAAGCAAGTTGCTAATAAGCTGGTAGTTTTAGCCGGTGCCGACCATAGCTTCAGCATGCCGGGAAATGCAGATATCGTGATCAACGAAACGGATGCGTTCTTTTCGGAGAATCTAAAGCAAGCCCAGTAAGGCTTGCTTTAGGCTAGTGTCGTTGCTATTCCAGGAAACTATTCCGTTCTTTATCGGTTTAAAGAAACACGAAAAGAATATGAGAATAAAAACTTTGCTTGCTTTATCGGCTCTTGTAGTAGCTGCCGATGGGGCTTTCGCTCAACGGCCAGGACCTGCTCCTGAGGCTGGATCGGCTGGCGCCCCTGCTACTAATTACGACTACCACGCAGCCTTTGCTCCATTTTTTTACACCAGAAATGGTAACGAGTACCGTGCGGCAGATGGTCAGCCCGGGCCAAAGTACTGGCAGAACAGAGCTGACTATCAGCTGTCTGCAACACTCAATGACAAAACCAACGAAATCTCAGGGACAGAAATCCTGACTTATACCAATAACAGCCCGAATAAATTAGGTTTCCTGTGGATGCAACTTGATCAGAACCTGTTCAAGATGAACTCACGTGGTACACAGATAGTTCCTGTAACTGGCAGCCGCAACGCTGGCCGGGGACAGGTGTTTGACGCAGGCTATAAGATCAAGTCTGTAAAACTACTCTCCGGAACTGGTTCTAAGGCAACAGAAACCTCGCTGAACTACCTGATTGAGGATACGCGGATGCAGATTTTCCTGCCCTCTAACCTTCAGCCAAATGGCGCTCAGGTAAAGCTCAAGATTGATTATAGCTTCGTCTCTCCAATGTATGGCTCAGACCGGATGGGTTATCAGGAAACGCAGAATGGCAAAATCTACACTGTTGCACAATGGTATCCGCGGATGTACGTGTATGATGATGTGCTGGGCTGGAACCCGCTTCCATACACCGGTCCGGGCGAGTTTTACCTGGAATACGGCGACTTCGACATCAAGATCACTGCTCCTTCAAATCACATAGTTGTAGCTTCCGGACAGTTGGTTAATCCGCAGGAAGTTTATACTCCCGAGCAACAGCGCCGTTGGGCTCTGGCTGCCAAAAGCGATACCACAGTCACCATCCGTTCTGCCAGCGAAGTTACAGATCCAAGATCCCGCCCTGCCGGAAAAAGCATGCTAACGTGGCATTTCGTTTTGAAAAATGCCCGCGATGCGGCCTGGGGCTCATCAGCTGCCTTCATCGTTGATGCTGCAAAAATGAACTTTCCGAGCGGGAAACATCCGATGGCAATCTCTGCTTATCCTGTTGAAAGTGCGGGCAAGCAAGCCTGGGGGCGTTCTACAGAATATGTGAAGAAGGCCCTTGAGCATTATTCCACAAAATGGCTGGAGTATCCATATCCGGCTGCAACCAATGTGGCTGGAGTAGTAGGAGGGATGGAGTATCCGGGCATTGTTTTCTGCGGATGGAAAGCAACCGGACTGAGTTTATGGGGAGTTACAGACCATGAATTCGGCCACACCTGGTTCCCGATGATCGTCGGTTCGAACGAGCGCCTATATGGCTTTATGGATGAAGGGTTTAATACTTTCATCAATACGCTTTCAACAAGGGACTTTCTGAAAAGCGAGCCTCCACGCCCGCAGCAAACTGGTCCCGGACCTGTAACCGGAACTGCTCCACGTACTGCGAAAACCATAGGCGCAGCTTACACCGATCCATCTATTGAACCTATCCTTAGCGTAACCGACAACCTGAAGGAGCGCAACAACGGAACCCTCTTGTACAGCAAGCCAAGCTTTGGCCTGGTATTGCTTCGCGAGCAGGTGTTAGGTCCAGAGCGTTTCGACAAGGCATTCCAGACTTACATCAATCGCTGGGCGTACAAGCATCCAACACCGGATGATTTCTTCCGCACGATGGAAAATGTATCCGGCGAAAGCCTGAATTGGTTTTGGCGCTCATGGTACCAGAACAACTGGCGCTTAGACCAGGGCATTCGTGAGGTAAAATATGTAAACGACGATCCGAAGCAAGGTGCTCTGATCACGCTGGATAATCTCGACAAAATGCCAATGCCTGTTATTGCCGATATCAAAACGAAGAGCGGAAAAACTGAGCGTGTAAAACTGCCTGTTGAAATTTGGATGCGAAATAAATATTGGGTGTTCAAATATCCGTCAACAGAAGAGATAGAATCCATTACGCTGGATCCGGAGCAGAAACTGCCGGATTATAATCCCGCGAACGACGTTTGGCCCGCAAAGCCAGCCCAATAAGTTAAAGAGCCGCTCCCAAAAGAGCGGCTTTCTTTTTAGCTAGTTTGGCTGAACGCATACGCCGCCGATGTGTATTCCATTTCTTGCTTTATATTAGCAGCATGAATATTGGCATAATCGGGCTGGGCGATATGGGCAAGCTATACGCTATTGCTTTCGCCAAAGCCGGATATCATGTAATTGGCTGCGATCTTCCTTCGCAGAAAGAAATCCTTGAAAATGAACTTGCCCCGCTCGGTATTGACGTTTTAGAGAGTGGGATTGATGTTTCCCGCAAAGCGGATTTTATCATTTATTCTGTAGAGGCAGAGAAAATTGCGGAAGTAGTGGCAGCTTGCGGGCACGCCACGAAGTACGGTGCAATTGTGGGTGGGCAAACGTCGGTCAAGCATCCGGAGATTGCCGCTTTTGAAAAGTATCTTCCCGCAGACTCTAATATTGTTACTTGTCATTCTCTGCATGGGCCGGGCTTTGCGCCGGGAGGGCAGCAGCTGATTGTCATCCGCCATCGTGCTACTGATGAAGCGTATCGGTCGGCACTCGAGATCTATGCTGCCTTGGGTTCTGATATTGCAGAGATTCCGGACTACCACCAACACGACCAGATCGTTGCCGACACCCAGGCGCTTACACACATGGGCTTTGAGAGCATGGGCACAGCTTGGAAAAACTCGGGCTTTTATCCATGGGATAATGCATCCTATAACAGCGGCGGGATCGATAATGTGAAGATTTTGACCACCCTTCGGATATTTAGCTATAAGGCCCACGTGTACGCAGGACTAGCAATTTTAAACCCGTACGCCCGAAAACAGGTTAAGCGGTATGCGGAGTCGGAATCTGAGTTATTCAAGATGATGATCCAGGAGGATGAAATGCCATTCAGGGAACGTATTTACAAAGCCCGCGATTTTGTCTTTCACGAAAGCCGTGAACTGCTGATGCTTGACGACAGCATCATGAAAACACACAAGCTCTCCGGCGATGAAAATGTGCGCAAGCCGAATTCTCATCTAAGTCTTCTGGCGATGGTAGATGCATGGTACCATTTGGGCGTAAACCCATATGACAACCTGATTTGTCAAACCCCTCCGTTCCGACTTCGTTTGGGCATTGCTGAGTATCTTTTTAAGAACGAGGAGCTTCTGGAAGAATCCATCAAAACCGCATTGTTTGATAAAACCATTCGTGGCGATGATTTGGAATTCCATTCCGCTGTTCGTGAGTGGGCTTCCATCATCGGCTACGGCGACCTGGAGGGCTATAAAGCGCATTTCGAAGCAACAAAGGCATTCTTTGCGCATCGCCTGCAGGATGGGCTGGAGCAAAGCGCCCAACTAATATCCAGATTGTAGATTGCTCATAAGTGAATAAAACAACAACTTCCGGGAGAACACTGTCAAAAGCAGCATTAGTTTGTGTAGCAGTATTTACCCCTATTTGGCTTTGTCTGCCAGATTTGCTGGCCCACTTGGTAGATAAAAGTTATTCCAGGGCGTTATTTACCCTGGCTTTTAGCGCATGCTTGTTTTATATGCCGGTGCTGATCTTTTATAAGCACCTGAAGCTGTATGCATGGATATTGTCCCCGTTTATAGCAGTTGTTCCAGCCTCGCTTTTTTGCGTGTACCTCTATCACATACCAATTAATTATGATGTTTTGGTGGTAATCTATAACACCAACCCGGCAGAGGCTTATGAATTTGCAAGAGGATACATGTGGTACTTCATAATTTTTTTGGTGTTCTATTTATTCTTCTATATAAAGCTAATAGAGCGTTTGCCCCGCGAGGTTTCTTTAAAAGTTTCTCTCATTATGAGTATGGCAGGATTAGCTCTGTTTTGTGTGCTTTCATTGTTTAACGATCAGCCTGCCACCTATGCTGCTAAATTGAAGGAAGGCGTTACAAGGTCATCGTTTGGCGGATTAACCTACTCAGTAAGCAATCTTGTAAAGAATATTCGTATTGCAAGCCGTCATAAGGAACTTGTAAAGGATTTTAAATTCAACGCCAGGCAAAAGCAGAATGTGGCAGGGAGGCAGGTCTATGTGTTGATAATAGGCGAGAGTAGCCGGGCAAAGAGTTGGCAGATTTTGGGATATAATCGAGAAACGTCGCCTAATCTGGCAAAGAAAGACAGCCAGTTGGTGAAGTTTGACAATGTTTGTTCGGGCGGGTACATAACCAATCTTGCGGTACCATTATATCTAACAAGAGCTACGCCGGATAATTATGATCAGCATTTTCATGAGAAGTCCATTGTTGCAGCTTTTAATGAGGCTGGGTTTAAAACATATTGGTTAAGTAATCAAAGCAACTTTCAGGACGTGGCAATGCTGACGGAGGAGGCAAGCGAAAAGGTATATCTCCCATCTGATTACACGTTTACAAAGAATGTTCACATGGACATGAAACTTCTGCCACTTTTGAAAAGTGTGCTGGCCAATGCTGATCAGAAATCTTTTATTGTATTGCACACCTTAGGCAGTCATTATAGGTACAGTGCCAGATATCCGGAAGAATACAACTTCTTTAGGCCTTCAACTAAAACCAATTTAGTTAACCCAACTGATTATACCAAAAGTAAGTACATTATTAATAGTTATGATAACACGATAAGATATACCGATGCACTTATTTCACAAGTGATTGATATGATCCGGCAAACAGATGCCACAAGTAGCGTAAGTTATATTTCGGATCATGGCGAGGATATGTTTGATGATGAACGGAGGCTGTCGCAACACATTCATCCTGTGCCCTCCAAGTACATAGCACACGTACCTTTATTTGTTTGGCTATCGCCGAAGTATAGATCTGTTTTCCCGGACAAAGTATCAAATCTGAAAAGCCATGAACACAGCCCTATAGGTTCTCAGAATATCTTTTTCTCTTTGATGGATATCGGCAATATCACTTACCCGCAAATAGATAGTGCAAAGAGTATCACAAGTCCCGCTTTCAAAGGTGGGGTGCAACGAATTTTAGGCGGGGGAGGAAAGGTGTACAAGTATTCTGATCTAAAGTAAAAAGGCTGCACTTTTCAGCGCAGCCTTTTTATCATAGGTTATTTTATATTTAGTTGCGAGGCTTGGTAGTAGTTACTCCGTCCTCAGTTTTTGACTTAGTAGTGGGAGTTTTCTCCTTTACTTCATCTCCGTCGGTTTTTTTCTTGTAGTCTCCTACCTTCACTTTAGATTTATTACCGTCTTCCATTTTCACTTTGGAGTCGTCATCTTTTACTTTTATCTCGTCACCGTCAACTTTAACTTTAGTATCATCAAGTTTCCAGGTGCCATCGTTTGATTTTATAATGGCGTTATTTACTACCTGACCTGTACGGTAGAGCGTATCGTTGGCATCGTTAATGTAAAAATCAACAGGTACGCGTGCTATGCTATCGTAAGCATAACCGGTTTGCGGATCTCTGACAACATAGATCTTTTTTCCTGTTTTTAAATCGCGGTAAGATCCGGGAACAACAGTTGTAGTGGTTGTGCTGCTGCCCTCAGCTCCCATAGACAAAGTATCACCTGCGCCCATTGATTCGGTAGTTGTAGAATCTGTGGAGGTCTCTTTTGTAGAACTCCCATTACATGAAGCTAAAGCCGTTGCCAAAACAGCTGCCCCAATTAAAGTGTTTAATGTTTTCATGATTTCTTCTTTAGTTTGGTTCTTATAACATAAGATGTAGCTAAAGGTTTTTTCTGCCAGTTCCAGAGCGGCTTTGAATCAGGCATATAGATTTATTTGTCGCCCCACTTTTTCTCCAAAAAATAACTGAAACAGTCTTTGAGAATTAATTAATGTTTTCTATCTTTGCCGTCCCTTAAGGGGGGTTAAATGCCTTGAACGAAGCCCTACTGCTTCGATGGGCACAAATAGAAAAAGAAAATGTCAGGAATTATTGGAAAAAAAGTAGGAATGACCAGCATTTTTGATGCCGACGGGAAAAACATCCCATGTACGGTAATTGAAGCTGGGCCTTGCGTGGTAACTCAACTGCGCACCGTCGATACTGACGGCTACGAAGCTGTTCAGTTAGCTTTCGACGAAAAGAAAGAAAAAAACACTTCCGGACCACTTAAAGGACATTTTGCAAAGGCAGGTACAACTCCAAAGCGTAAGCTTGTGGAGTTTGATACTTTTGAAAATGCAAAATCTTTAGGCGACACGGTTACTGTAGAAATTTTTGCAGAAGGCGACTTCGTTGATGTTGTTGGTACTTCAAAAGGTAAAGGTTTCCAGGGTGTTGTTAAGCGCCACGGATTTAGTGGTGTAGGTATGCAGACTCACGGTCAGCACAACAGGCTAAGAGCTCCCGGCTCATTGGGTGCGTCTTCATGGCCTTCAAAGGTATTTAAGGGCATGCGCATGGCAGGCCGTACCGGTGGCGACAGAGTGAAAATTCAGAACTTACAGGTTTTGAAGGTGTATACCGAGCAAAATTTATTAGTAGTTAGCGGATCTATCCCTGGTGCTAAAGGTTCTTACGTAATTGTAGATAAATAAGGAGATGGAAGTTAACGTATTAAACATATCAGGTAAAGAAACAGGTGCCAAGGTGCAGCTTCCTGATGCGGTTTTTGGTATCGAGCCTAACGACCACGCTATCTACTTAGATGTTAAGCAGTACTTGGCAAATCAGCGCCAGGGTACTCACAAGGCTAAGCAACGTAATGAAATTGCAGGTTCAACCCGTAAATTATATAAGCAGAAAGGTACAGGCGGTGCCCGTGCAGGATCTATCAAATCTCCATTGTTCAATGGTGGTGGACGTGTATTCGGCCCTCAGCCTCGTGACTATAGCTTTAAGCTGAACAAAAAGCTTAAATCACTGGCACGTAAATCTGCCTTGTCATACAAAGCACAGGATAACAATATTGTAGTTGTTGAAGATTTCAACTTCGATGCAGTTAAGACCAAAAGCTACGCAAAGCTTGTAACTGATCTTAACGTGGCTGCTGAGAAAACTCTATTGATTTTATCTGCTGCTAATAACAATGTTTACTTATCAAGCAGAAATTTAAAGAAAGCAAAAGTTGTAACTGCAGCAGACTTAAATACATACGATGTATTGAACGCTGATAAGATTTTGCTAACTACTGGTTCTGTTAAATTACTGGAGGAGGCATTTGCCAAATAAGATGGATATTTTAAAGAAACCAATCCTGACAGAAAAAGCATCGTTATTAACTGAGAAGTTAAACCGATACACTTTTAAAGCAGACCACAGAGCCAACAAATTGCAGATTAAAAATGCAATTGAGAAGATGTACAATGTGAACATCGAAGCTATCAACACTATGGTAGTATTTGGCAAAACAAAATCACGTAATACAAAAGCCGGTATGGTAACAGGTAATGCTGCTAAATACAAGAAAGCTGTTATTACGCTTAAAGAAGGTGAAGTTATTGACTTTTACAGCAATATATAATTAGATCATGGCAGTAAGAAGATTTAAACCGGTTACCCCTGGTACTCGTTTCAGAGTAGGAGGAGACTACTCGGATGTTACTACAAACGTTCCTGAAAAGTCGTTGGTAGTTGCTATCAAGAAGTCTGGTGGTAGGAACCAGTCCGGTAAAATGACTATGCGTTATCTCGGTGGGGGACATAAAAAGTCATACCGATTGATTGATTTTAAACGCGATAAACACAACATCCCCGCAACAGTTGCCACGATCGAGTACGATCCAAACCGTTCAGCGCGTATTGCCCTGGTAAATTATGCCGATGGCGAGAAGCGCTACATCATTGCTCCGGAAGGATTGACAGTTGGCCAGGTGATTACATCTGGCGAAGGTTCAGCTCCTGAGGTTGGGAATGCGATGCCGTTAAAAGGTATCCCTTTGGGTTCTATCATCCACAACATCGAATTAAACCCTGGGCAGGGAGCATCTATCGCACGTAGTGCAGGTACTTATGCTCAGCTTTCAGCCCGCGATGGCAAATATGCGATCATCAAATTGCCTTCAGGCGAAACCCGCATGATCCTGGCTACTTGTATGGCAACCATCGGCTCTGTATCAAATGCAGAAAAAGCTAATGAGGTGTTAGGTAAGGCTGGCCGTAAGCGTTGGTTAGGCCGTCGCCCAAGAGTTCGTGGTGTTGCCATGAACCCGGTAGATCACCCTATGGGTGGTGGTGAGGGAAGGTCGTCAGGTGGCCACCCACGCTCACGCAAAGGCTTGTTAGCTAAAGGCTACAAAACTCGCGACAAGAAGAAGACATCGGATCGTTATATCATTGAAAGAAGGAAAAAATAATGGCTCGTTCAATTAAAAAAGGACCCTATATCGACCATAATCTTTTAAAGAAGGTTGATACAATGAATGAAGGCAGCAAGAAGTCTGTCATCAAAACATGGTCACGCAGATCAATGATTTCTCCGGATTTCGTAGGTCATACGTTCGCTGTACATAACGGAAATAAATTCATCCCGGTTTATGTAACCGAAAACATGGTTGGCCATAAGTTAGGAGAGTTTTCTCCAACCAGGACATTTAGAGGCCACTCTGAAAAGAAGAAATAAGCAATGGAAGCAATCGCAAAATTAAATAATTGCCCTACATCGCCCCGCAAGATGAGACTTGTTGTAGATCTTATCCGTGGCGAACGTGTAGAAAAAGCCTTGTACATATTAAAATACACTAACAAGGAAGCTGCTATCAGAGTTGAGAAACTTTTGTTGTCGGCTATTAAAAACTGGGAATCTAAAAACGAAGGTCAGAAGCCGGAAGACAACGAGCTGTTTGTGAAAACAGTTATGGTTGACGGCGGACGCCAGTTGAAAAGATTGCGCCCGGCTCCGCAAGGCCGTGGATTCAGAATTCGCAAGCGTTCTAACCACGTAACCATTGTAGTTGATTCAAAGAACGTTCAAACTGAAACTAAATAAGGAATGGGACAGAAAGCACATCCAATAGGCAACAGGTTAGGAATCATCAAAGGTTGGGATTCTAACTGGTTCGGTGGCAACGACTACTCCGAAAAATTAGTTGAAGACGAAAAAATAAGAAAATACATTTCGGCTCGTATCGCTAAAGGCGGTATCTCCAAAATAGTTATCGAGCGTACTTTGAAACGTATCACTGTAACCATCCACACTGCCCGTCCGGGTATTGTAATTGGTAAAGGTGGCCAGGAAGTTGATAAGGTTAAAGAAGAGTTGAAGAAACTGACCAAGAAAGATGTTCAGATCAACATTTTCGAAATCAAACGACCTGAGCTTGATGCACAATTAGTAGGCGAGGGTATCGCGAAGCAGTTAGAAGCTCGTATCTCTTTCCGCCGTGCAATGAAAACTTCAATTGCTTCTACTATGCGTATGGGCGCTGAAGGTATCAGGATCATGTGCTCTGGCCGTTTAGGTGGTGCTGAAATGGCACGTACCGAGCAGTACAAAGAAGGACGCGTTCCTTTGCACACTTTCCGTGCTGATATTGACTACGCTTTGTCTGAAGCACTTACTACTTATGGTAAGATCGGCATCAAAGTTTGGATCATGAAAGGCGAGGTTTACGGTAAACGTGATCTATCTCCTAACATTGGCCAAACAACAGGTGTAAAAGGCAGAGGTGCCGAAGGTGTCGGATCATTTGCCGGCGGCGACAGAAATGACCGTCGTGGTGGAAATGACCGCAGGCCAGGTGGCGACCGCAGAGGCGGCGATAACCGTGGCGGACAAAATCGTGGCGGTGGCGCAGGCCAGAACCGTGGCGGTGGTGCCGGTGGTTTCAGAGAGAGAAGATAAAAGTATATAAAATCGTTTTTGCGATAAAAATATAAGAACATGTTACAGCCAAAAAGAACGAAGTTCAGGAAGATGCAAAAAGGCAAAATGAAGGGTCTGGCCGGTCGCGGTGCAGAGCTTGCATTTGGTTCTTTCGGAATTAAATCATTAGAACCAGCCTGGATCACCAGCCGTCAGATTGAAGCTGCCCGTATCGCGGTAACCCGCTTTATGAAACGGGAAGGCCAGGTTTGGATCCGTATTTTCCCAGACAAACCGGTAACTAAAAAGCCTGCCGAAGTACGTATGGGTAAAGGTAAAGGTGCGCCTGAGTATTGGGTAGCAGTTGTAAGGCCCGGACGTATGATCTTTGAAGCTGAAGGTGTGCCTTTGGAAGTTGCCAAAGAAGCATTGCGTTTAGCCGCTCAAAAGTTGCCGGTACAAACAAAATTTGTAATGCGTAGAGATTACGTAGAAGCATAATAGATATGAGTATTGAGATGTGAGTATTGAGACTCATAACTCATAACTTATAACTCATAACTGAATAAAATGAAGAACTCTGAAATACACGAGCTATCAACAGAAGAAGTTGTTGCCCGCATTAGCGAAGAGAGAGCTAATCTCACTAAGTTAAAATTTGCACATGCAGTTTCTGCTATAGAAAATCCTACCAGGATCAATAGAGTAAGAAAAGATATTGCACGCTTAAACACAGAATTGACTAAGCGCAAGGCGGAAGCGAAAGCATCTGCTACGCCAGAGTCCGCTTCTGAATAACAATTAAAGTCGAAATGGAAAGACAATTGAGAAAGACCCGTACAGGGTTGGTAGTTAGCAACAAAATGGATAAGTCCATCGTAGTTGCGGTAGAAAGGAAAGTAAAACACCCTATCTACGGCAAGTTCGTAAAGAAAACTACCAAATTCATGGCTCATGACGAAACAAACACATGTGGTATCGGTGATACGGTATTGATCATGGAAACTCGTCCGCTGAGCAAAACCAAGAACTGGAGATTAGTAGAAATTTTAGAAAGAGCTAAGTAATGGTACAACAGGAATCAAGACTGAATGTAGCCGACAACAGCGGTGCTAAAGAAGTTTTAGTAATCCGTGTTCTTGGCGGAACAGGCAAGCGTTATGCTTCTGTTGGCGATAAAATCGTGGTAACAGTTAAGAGTGCGCTTCCATCCGGAAACATCAAAAAAGGAACTGTTTCAAAAGCGGTTGTTGTTAGGGTAAAAAAGGAAATCAGGCGTAAAGACGGATCTTACATCCGCTTTGACGATAACGCAGCAGTTTTGCTTAATGCGCAAGACGAGCCACGTGGCACACGTATCTTCGGCCCGGTTGCCAGAGAATTGCGGGAAAAGCAATTCATGAAAATTGTATCATTAGCACCGGAGGTATTGTAAGATGGAAAAGAAAAGCAAATCACAACCTAAATTAAAAATCCGCAAAGGCGATTTAGTTCAGGTAATAGCCGGCGACTCAAAAGGAAAGCAAGGCAAGGTTTTAGAAGTGTTCCTGGAAAAGAACAGGGCAATTGTTGAAGGTGCCAACATGGTATCTAAACATACTAAACCAAACGCAACAAACCCTAACGGCGGGATAGTAAAAAAAGAAGCAGCTCTGCATGTATCAAACCTGATGGTGGTAGATGCCAAAACAGGCAAGCCTACACGCGTTGGCAAGAAAGTCAATGCTGATGGAAAATCTGTCCGTGTAGCTAAAAAATCAGGGGAGGAAATTAAGATATGACCTACGTACCAAGATTAAAATCAAAATACAGCGAGG
This sequence comes from Sphingobacteriaceae bacterium, assembly GCA_029266635.1. GTDB lineage: Bacteria > Bacteroidota > Bacteroidia > Sphingobacteriales > Sphingobacteriaceae > JAQSWM01. The sequence goes on from JAQSWM010000007.1 coordinate 130,287, forward strand.
AAATCCGCACCGCTTTGAAGGATAAGTTCCAGTATAAAAGCGTTATGCAGGTTCCTAAACTTCAAAAAATTGCTATCAACCAAGGTGTTGGTGCTGCAACAACCGACAAGAAGTTGATTGAAACTGCTATCAAAGAGCTTACTACAATCACCGGTCAGCAGGCAATTGCAACAAAGTCTAAGAAAGATATTTCAAACTTTAAGCTACGTAAAGGAATGCCGGTTGGTGTTCGTGTTACGCTTCGCGACAATACAATGTATGAGTTTCTTGATCGTTTGATCGCAGTAGCTCTTCCACGTATCCGTGATTTCAAAGGCGTAAATGATAAAGGCTTTGACGGACATGGCAATTATACCCTGGGCGTAACAGAGCAGATCATTTTCCCTGAAATCAATATTGATCAGATCAATAAGATTATGGGTATGGATATTACCTTTGTAACCTCAGCGAAGACTGATGTTGAAGCTCTTGAGCTGCTAAAACAATTCGGCTTACCATTTAAAAATCAAAATCCAACAACTAATGGCTAAAGAAGGTGTAAAAGCACGTGACGTAAAACGTGCCAGATTAGCTGCCAAATACGCTGATAAGAGAGCTGCGCTTAAGGCTGCAGGAGATTATGAGGCTTTAGATAAATTGCCAAAGAATGCTTCTCCTGTCCGCCAGCACAACCGTTGCAAATTGACTGGCCGCCCACGCGGTTATATGCGTCAATTTGGAATATCGCGTGTTACTTTCCGTGAAATGGCCCTTGCAGGCAAGATCCCGGGAGTAAAGAAGGCAAGCTGGTAATATTAGTTTCAAGTTTTTAGTATCAAGTATTAGGACTTGCTACTAAATCTTGCTATTACTACTGAATATTAACCGATGGAAGGTCGTCCGTCAGCCGACGGAAGGAAACCACCATCACAAATCAATATAATGAATACAGATCCAATAGCAGATTACCTTACACGAGTAAGGAATGCCATTAAGGCCAACCACAGGGTTGTTGAAATTCCTGCATCAAACCTAAAAAAAGAAATTACCAAAGTTCTTTTTGACAAAGGTTACATCGCAAACTACAAGTTTGAAGACACTACAGTTCAAGGCATAATCAAAATAGCTTTGAAGTATCATCCAATCACCAAAATTTCGGCTATCCGTACTTTATCACGTGCAAGCCGCCCGGGTTTGAGGAAATACGCAGGTGCTGAGCGCTTGCCAAGAGTATTAAACGGTTTGGGTATCGCTATCCTTTCTACTTCTAAAGGTATCATGACCGATAAAGAAGCCAGGAATTTGAACATCGGTGGCGAAGTTTTATGTTACGTTTATTAAGCATAAGGAGGATTAAACGATGTCAAGAATAGGAAAAGCTCCAATAGAAATACCTTCTGCCGTTACTGTGTCTGTATCTGATGCAAACCTTGTAACTGTAAAAGGACCAAAAGGCGAATTAATTCAACAAGTTGATCCGGAGATTGAAATATCTCAGGAAGGAACTACTTTGTTAGTTAAGCGCCCTACAGAACAAAAACGCCACAAAGCACTTCACGGATTATACAGATCTCTTATCAATAACATGGTAAAGGGCGTTACCGAAGGCTACAAAACAGAGCAAGAGCTTGTGGGTGTAGGTTATCGTGCAACAAATACTGGCAACACACTTGATTTAGTGTTGGGATATTCTCACCACTATGTATTTGAATTGCCAAAAGAAATTAAAGTTACTACTACTGCTGAAAAGGGTAAAAACCCTACCATCATTCTGGAAAGCATAGACAAACAATTACTTGGCCAGGTGGCTGCAAAGATCCGCTCATTGCGTGCACCAGAACCTTACAAAGGAAAAGGTATCAAGTTTGTTGGCGAAGTGTTAAGAAGAAAAGCAGGTAAATCAGCATCTAAAAAATAATCATCATGGCAGGAGTTAAATTTTCTCGCAGAGAGCGAATCAAAAAGGGGATCAGAAAGAGATTATCTGGATCTGCTGAGCGCCCACGCTTATCTGTATACAGAAGCAACAAAGGTATTTACGCCCAGATCATTGATGACAACAACGGCAAAACATTGGTTTCGGCTTCATCTTTATCTAAAGATTTTACTGCAAACGGAAATAAAGTTGAGCAGTCTAAAGAAGTTGGAAAAGCTGTTGCAGAAAAAGCACTGGCTGCAGGTATCAGCAAAGTAGTATTTGACAGGAACGGATATTTATATCACGGACGGATCAAGTCATTAGCTGATGGCGCACGCGAAGCTGGCTTAATTTTTTAATGCACTGATTAAAACAAGAAGATGTCAACAATCAATATAAAAAGAGTAAAAACAAGCGAGATCGAATTAAAGGACCGCTTGGTAAGCATACAACGTGTTGCCAAAGTAACTAAAGGTGGACGTACATTCAGCTTTTCTGCTATAGTTGTAGTAGGTGATGAGAATGGCGTTGTTGGTTACGGACTGGGCAAAGCTAAAGAGGTAACTGAGGCTATTGCTAAAGGCGTTGACGATGCTAAAAAGAACCTGGTAAAAGTTCCTATCATCAATGGAACTGTGCCTCACGAGCAAATCGGTAAGTTTTCAGGTGGTTTTGTATTCATCAAACCTGCTGCAAACGGTACTGGTGTAATTGCCGGTGGTGCAATGCGTGCAGTTCTTGAAAGTGCAGGCGTACACAACGTATTGGCCAAGTCAAAAGGATCATCTAACCCTCACAACGTGGTTAAAGCTACTGTTTCTGCTTTATCGCAGATGCGTGATGCATATACTGTAGCGCAGCAGCGTGGTGTAGATTTGAACAAAGTATTTAACGGGTAATCATCATGGCGAAGATCAAAATCACACAGATTAAAAGCGTTATCGACAGAAGCGAGCGCCAGAAAAAAACCATGCAGGCTTTAGGATTAAATAAAATCAGCCAGTCTGTAGAAGTTGAAGCTACCCCTGCAATTGTTGGGATGGTGAGGAAAGTAAATCATTTGGTTGCAATAGAAAGTATCTAACAAAATGAATTTAAGTAATTTAAAACCTGCAGAAGGTTCTACAAAAAATAAAAAGCGTATTGGCCGTGGTACAGGTTCTGGCCGTGGCGGAACATCAACCCGTGGTCATAAAGGTGCCGGATCTCGTTCTGGCCACAAAACTAAAATTGGTTTTGAAGGCGGACAGATGCCCTTGCAGCGCCGTGTGCCAAAGGTTGGTTTTAAGAACATCAACCGTGTTGAATATGTAGGCGTTAACCTGGATGTTCTGCAAGGCTTAGCAGAGAGGTTTAATCTTGAAACTATAGATTTTGCTACTTTAAAAGAACACGGACTTACGTCTAAGAATGATCTTGTAAAGATATTAGGACGTGGCGAATTAAAGGCTAAATTAGCAGTCTCTGCACACGCCTTCACAGCAACTGCTCAAAAAGCAATTGAAGCCGCTGGCGGATCTGTTGTAAAATTATAAGCCTTAAATGAAGAAGCTGTTCACAACTTTAAGTAACATCTGGAAGATAGATGATTTAAGAGTGCGTATTTTAAATACGCTCTTATTTTTATTAATCTACCGTATTGGTTCGTTTATTGTTCTGCCTGGAGTTGATGCAAACGTATTAGAAAACCAAAAGGCAAGCGAAGGCCTGATGGGCTTGCTCAATATGTTTGCTGGAGGTTCATTCTCTCGTGCATCCATTTTTGCTTTGGGTGTAATGCCCTATATCTCGGCATCTATTGTTGTGCAGTTACTTGGGATTGCTGTTCCGTACTTCCAGAAAATGCAAAAGGAAGGCGAGAGTGGCCGTCAAAAGATCAACCAGATTACTCGGTATTTAACTGTTGCTATCACTTTATTGCAGGCGGTAGCATATGTGCGTTCACAAATCCCGGCTGATGCTAAAATGATGGGTGAGCCATTGTTCTCGATTTCTTCTATGGTAATATTAACAGCAGGCACTCTGTTCGTGATGTGGCTTGGCGAGAAAATTACTGACAAAGGTATTGGTAATGGTATATCCCTTATCATCATGGTAGGTATCATCTCTGGTTTGCCTGGTGGCTTATTAAGCGAGTTTGCTTCGCGTATGGCTGGTAACGGCGGATTAATCCCCTTCATAGTAGAGATGGCAGTGTGGTTCTTTGTGATCATATTTACTATACTTATTGTTCAGGGGGTTAGAAAAATACCTGTTCAGTATGCAAAAAAGATAGTTGGCAGCAAGCAGTATGGTGGAGTTAGGCAATACATTCCGCTGAAAGTAAATGCAGCAGGTGTTATGCCTATCATTTTTGCTCAGGCAATTATGTTTATCCCTTCCACAGTGGGATCATTTTTTCCAAGTGCGCAGGGCTCATTCCTTACAGCTATGAGTAACTATACTTCGTGGCAATACAGCCTGGTATTTTCTATTTTGATTATCGCTTTCACATTCTTCTATACCGCAATCACGGTTAATCCAACCCAAATGTCGGATGATATGAAGAAAAATGGCGGTTTTATACCAGGAGTTAAGCCGGGCAAAACTACGGGAGATTACATCGATGCGGTGATATCTAAAATCACTTTGCCAGGATCTGTTTTCCTTGCAATCATCGCGATACTGCCTTCGTTAGCAAGTACCCTGGGAATTAACAGCCAATTTGCGCATTTCTTTGGGGGCACTTCATTGCTGATTCTGGTAGGTGTTGTGCTTGATACTCTTCAACAAATAGAAAGTCATTTGCTTATGCGCCATTACGATGGCCTTATGAAAACCGGGCGTATCAAAGGCCGCAGCACACCTGTTGCAGCTGGAATAGACGGTCCGGCGCTTTAAGAGCATTATGCCCAAAATCTATTACAAGTCTGAAGAGGAAATTGAGCTGATCAGGCATAGTTCACAACTGTTAGCTAAAACCTTGGGCGAGATCGCCCAGGTGATTGGCCCGGGTGTAAAAACTATAGAGCTTGATACGCTTGCCAGGACTTACATTCGTGATAATGGTGGCGAGCCAGCATTTCTAAACTATAGTGGATTTCCTTATTCGCTTTGCATTTCCTTGAATGATCAGGTTGTACATGGTTTTCCAAGTACATACGAGATCAAAGAAGGTGATATTGTTTCTATCGACTGTGGCGTTATCCTGAACAAGTTTGTAGGCGATTCTGCTTACACTTTCGCGATCGGCGAGATAAATCCCGATACAAGAAAGTTGCTCGACGTAACTAAGGAGTGTTTGAATCTTGGTGTTGAGAAAGCAGTTGCTGGTATGCGCATAGGCGATGTCGGCTACGCCGTTCAGGAACATGCTGAGAAGAATGGCTTTGGGGTTGTGAAGGAACTTGTTGGGCATGGTGTTGGTTTTAAGCTGCACGAAAAACCAGAAGTTCCTAACTATGGGAAGCGAGGATCTGGAGCTAAGCTTGAGGAGGGGATGGTCATCGCGATAGAGCCTATGATTAACGCAGGCAAAGCAGGAGTGAAGTTCTGGAAAGATGGCTGGACAGTTAGCACTGTAGACGGCAAGCCTTCAGCTCATTACGAACACACCGTGGCTGTTAGAAAGGGCAAAGCAGATGTGCTTTCTACCTTTCAGTATGTCGAAGAAGTTTTAGAACAAAAAAGATAAAATAATAAAATTTTTATTTAATTTTGCGTCCCCGTAGAGGTGGGGCTAATTAAGTAAATATCAATTATTAATATGGCTAAACAAGCCTCTATTGAACAAGACGGTATAATAAAAGAAGCATTATCAAATGCAATGTTTCGTGTAGAGTTGGAAAACGGGCACGAGATTATTGCACATATATCGGGCAAAATGCGCATGCATTATATCAAGATATTGCCAGGAGATAAGGTGAAGCTTGAGATGTCTCCGTATGATTTAACCAAGGGCAGAATAACGTATAGATATAAATAGGATGAACCGCAGCATGATGCCAGTTGATTTGGATAAACATCACATCATGCGAGCTCCGTCTGACCATAGAAAAAAGTAAAATATCAACAGATGAAAGTTAGAGCATCAATAAAGAAACGCAGCGCAGATTGCAAGATCATTCGCCGTAAAGGGAAGCTTTACGTGATAAACAAAAAGAACCCAAAATACAAACAACGTCAGGGATAAAACGAATTCAGATTTATGAGTTACGGATTCAGATTGAACATTGGTGTTCGTAATTCGTAGATCCTAAATCGTAATCATAAAAGAATATGGCAAGGATATCAGGTATTGATTTACCAAGAAACAAAAGAGGCGAAATTGGATTAACTTATATCTTCGGAATAGGTAGATCAACTGCACAGCGTATATTGACTGAAGCAGGTATCGATTTCAGCAAGAAGGTACAGGACTGGTCGGATGATGAATTATCAG
>JAQSWM010000008.1 GCA_029266635.1 Sphingobacteriaceae bacterium
GTTTAAGCTTTGTTTAGCAACTTAATTGTTACCGGCCCAAGCAGCCCTGAGGGCAGCAGCTTATCAGTTTTTTTGAACACGATATTCGTGTTTGTCAGGCGTTTCTCGGCTGGCTGGGCTGCATCGCCGATGAGCCGGTTTGGCCACTGATTGATCACTTCAATTTCAAGCTGATTCCCTGCCGGTTTCACAGCATCAGTGATATCAACCATCCATGGCTCTGTCCACACAGTACCCAGATCTACCCCATTCAGCTTCACTCCTGCAATATCTTTAACCGTTCCTAACTCTAGGAACACTTGCTTGCCGGAAGTTGCAACCGTTTGAAGATCAAAATTCTTGTGGTAAATCGCCTTGCCTGAATAATATTTAATACGCTCATCACCGCTCTTGCTCCAGTCCGAAAGGCTATCGAATACAACCGACTCCGGTCCGCCCCATTTGGGATCAAAACTCACCTGCCATGCTCCTGTAAGCTCCTGAAGGTCACGCAAATTAGATTTATCCTGATAAAGCCATTCTTTACCTGTTGCCGCGATGTTCGACCGTGTGTCTGGAAAAACAACAAACACCGACTGAAAAGCCTCGAACTCAATAGCCACGCTTGTTCTGCCAGGCTCTGATGTGTAAACAGGGGAACTGAGAATAGCTCCCGTCACCGCATCCCACAATTCCGGCTTTCTTCCGCTGACCCGGAACGTACAATTTGACCTTGCAGTCTCATTGTGTCGGTTCGTCAGAAAATATACCTCCGCCTGCGGCGTGGTGCGATGTATGAAATCGATAAAATTCTTCTCTCCGCTATATTCAAAGTCAGGCTGGATGTTGTCTTTCAACAAAACATCTTTCAAACCCACGCCTTCAAACACTCGTCCTTTACCCACTCTATTCAACCTGACTGCTTTTCCATCAATTTTCCCCCATAAAGCGTTCGCTATATTTCGAACTTCATCATCGCACTTAGGAAAATTCTTCAGCCCGCTATCGCTCAATGGACGCGGACTGACGATTGTAGCTCCGCCTTCTACTAACTCTTTGAGCTTTCTGGCTACCGGCACGGGCATGCGGCTTGTTTCGGGCATCACAAGCAAGCGATACTTCATCCCATCGGGGAGTACAATGAAACCGTTTCTGGTACTCAGGCGGGTTAACAGAACTTCTTCGTTGCATACGTCGTAATCGTACCCCCTTCCCAGCGATGGGATTACGTGCTTATGTTCAACAAGATTTGGAGCCGAGTCGCCGTTGTAGAAAAGAACATCAGCCACGAACTTACCTGAACGAAGCAGATACTGGCAACGGCCCACATAGTCGAAAAACGCTCCCGCCCTGCTCCACCATGTTACATTTGGGTTGAAGTGTGTGCCGGCACCATACTCGTAGCCGGGCATGCCATCGCTGGGGCGGCTTGCTGTTGAGGTATGTATGGCAATACGGTTAATGCCCTCACAGAACGCCCGGTCAAGTGCTTGTTTCAGCATTCCCGGAGCATCTTTCCAGTGCCGGTAACTCGTGAACGCTTCTGCGGAAGCAGTCTCTTTGCCGTAGATATGAGCAGCTGAAGATGTCATTTTTGTAACGAGGTTCTGCCCGTCGGGACCGCCGACTAGCCGGGTTGCACCGAAGGATATCTCACTATCCAAACCACCCGGCTGATCATGATTGGTGCCCAGCCAGAACTCGCCCATCGGGAAATCGCTTCGCCCCAAATTCTTTAAACCATCAATACAAACAGTTGCAGAGCGGCTCGGCCCTGCCGACTCATTCTGCATCAAAATACCTTCGTTATGACAGAGTTCGCCGAAGCGCTTGTAGTGCTCATCAGCCATACAGTCAGCTAAGGTTTTCCGGTAATCAGTTAAGAAACGATCAGAAACTTCAGCGCTGCCGATCAAATAGCCAGAAAGTGCAGGCAGGTATGGCGTTGGGTCGTAGCCGCGATACTTTTCGAAAAAGCCTATAATGTTTTCCGTCCAGTTTGGAAAGCCATCCTCAAAACTATCGTCGCAAAAGTATTTTGGTTTAGCTCCAACCTTTGCCGCCTCATCAACAAACAGCCTGCCTAACACATTGTAATGTATTTCAAGGCTTTTTCTATCAAACCAATCGATGGACAATCCATCCGCCTCAGGTTGAGCCACCATGAGCCGCGAGCCCGTCATGCGGTGCCCCGTTCTGATAATCGTCCATTTGCCCGGAGGAACCTCCCATTCTAAATGCCCATCTTTATCTACTTTTTTGGTGAGATCTATCACACTGGACAGTGGGATCGGTTTGTCTCCAGGCTCATTTTCCCATGGAAATAACGTCGGGCCAACTGCATCCGAAGCCCTCGACCAGCTGGAGGCATCCCGGTGATTAGTTTTCGCAGGAAGCACATATTTTCGTTCACCCGTTATGCGGTTATGTACCTCGTCGGTTGTTAAAAATGCAACAATGGCAGTATCGCGATAGTCGAGTTTCTCGAGCGGAAGGTCAATATAATCTTTGTAGCCGGGAGGGTTAAAAACGATATCGTACCCTACGCGGTTCCCCGGCAAAGGAAGTGTTTCCGAAAACTTTTTGCCACCGGTAACTTCCAATTTCGATTGCAAATACCAACGCCCGGAATTCTTTGGCTCAATCCAGGGTCCGCCCATGCACCAGCCCGAGCAGAGGTTAATTCCCACCCCTATGTCGAGCCTTTTCGCCTCAGCCATTGCATGGCGATAGAGCTCCTTCCATTCATCCGACATGAACTTCACTCCCTGCGGGTAAGGAACGCCGCTAAGCCCTCCAGCCGAGTTGATCATCACAACCTCACTGATGCCCTTCTCTCTGAATTCCTGTAAATCGCGGGTAATCCCCTCTTTATCTACCCGCCCATTAAACCACCACCAATAGCAGCCAGATTTCGCAGACTGTGGCGGATTAATGAAGTTTTTGGCGAGTTCGTTGTACTCAGCACTCTCAGCCTGAAGATTGCTCTTTAGAATACTGCCAAAACTGTTCGAATTAAGGATAGCTGTTCCAGCTGTTGCAATAGAGCTTACCTGTATAAATTTCCTCCTGTTAAGAGCCATAAATCTTTCTTAGTACACGAAATGATAGGTACCTGAGCCAAGGGTAAACTGTGTTCCGTTAGCCGCTTTGCTGATATCGCTGATGTTTTTCACCTGCGTAAGAGCGAGGCTGCCCTCCTTCAAATTTTCTGGAGTTACGTCTGGTAAGATAACCTTAGCGCTGGTGTTTGCAGGAATAATAATGTCGTATGAATACTTATCTCCGCTTTTCTGCCATGATGATTTTATCTTACCGTATAAGGTTTCAAGCTCAGCAGAGGCGTTTGTTAACCCACCGCCAGGCTGTGGAGCTATCACAATCTTTTTGTAGCCCGGAGCGGATTGGTCTCCGTTGATACCCGTAACTGTGCGGTACATCCAGTCGCCGATTGCCCCGTACGCGTAATGGTTGAAAGAGTTCATCGAAATAGCCTGGAATGTTCCGTCCGGTTTTATGCCATCCCAGCGCTCCCAAATTGTGGTTGCGCCTTTTTTAACGGGATACAGCCATGACGGGTAAGTATCCTGCAAAAGCAACTTATATGCTACGTCGTTGTAGCCGAATCGGGTGAGTACGTGGCAGAGATAAGGTGTGCCGAGGAAGCCTGTGGTCAGGTGATTTCCGTATGATGCGATGTTGTCTGCCAAACGTTTGGCGGCTTGCGCCCGAAGGTTTTCTGGAAGAAGATCGAAATTCAGCGCCAGAACGTAAGCTGTTTGCGAGTTTGACACCAATCTTCCCGACGGGGTAACGTACTCTCTTAAGAAAGCTTTCTTGATATCATTCAGCAAAGCCGAATACGTGGCTACATCTTCCTGCTTGCCTAACACAGTGGCTGCATTGATCAGATTTTGAGTTGAATAAGCGTAGAACGCCTGTGCAATGTAGAATTTATCGGTGATAGCAGCTTTGCCATCGCGATCGTCAGCCATTGTGTAAAACAGCCAGTCGCCGTAATGAGGGCCACTGTTCCATAGATTATCTTTGCTGATGCTGCGGATGTAATCAACCCACTTCTTCATACTTCCGTATTGATTTGCAAGTAACTCTTTATCGCCATAAGCCTGATAAAAATTCCAGGGAATGATAGTCGCCACATCACCCCAGCCCGCTGAGCCGGCGTTTTTCTTCTCACGCACATCCGGGATTACCACCGGCACATTCCCGTTCTCATGCTGATCAGCTTTTAAATCCTGAAGCCACTTTGTGAAAAAGCCTGCAACGTTCATGTTATAAGCAGCGGTATTGAAAAACACTTCGGCATCTCCAGTCCAGCCTAAACGCTCATCCCGCTGAGGGCAATCAGTCGGCACATCTAAAAAGTTCCCTTTCTGTCCCCACTGAATATTGTGCTGTAGCTGATTGATCAAGGCATTAGATGTTGAAAAAGCACCGGTAGGCTTCATGTCCGAATAGATTGCCACTCCGGTCAACTTATTGCTGTCGAGCTTTCCGCTATAGCCGCTAATTTTGATGTATCTGAATCCCTGGAAAGTAAAATGCGGCTCAAGCACATCTTCTTTGCCACCTGTTAATATGTACTTGTTTTCCTGCCGGGCTCCGCGAAGGTTATCTGTGTAGAAATTCCCCTCTTTGTCCAAGACTTCAGCATGATTGACGATAACCGTGTCACCGGCTTTTCCATTCAGCTTCAACTGAACCCATCCAACCATGTTCTGCCCGAAATCAGCAACCAGCTCGCCTTTTGGTGTCTTGAATATGTTAATAGGGCGTATTCGCTCGTGCTTCACAACTGCCGGTCCATCCGGAGCAACCAGGTTGTCCCGGCTGAAATCCATCACTTCAACATTCTGCCAGTTAGAACCATTCAGATTTGCATAAGCGGTTTTTTCCAGGCGGGCGTCGTACGTTTCGCCGTTGTAAATATCAGAAGCTCTTACCGGGCTGTTGAAAGTTGCCTTCCACGTGCCATCAGAATTGATGATTTCTTTGCTTCCATCTGTGTGCTCAATCTCCAACTGATAAAGCAGAGCAACTTCTTTGCCGTACGTATTCCGTTTGTTCTTAAACTCCAGGTTGCCACGATACCAGCCATCGCCGACAGTCACAAAGGCAATGTTTGAACCGGACTTCAGGCACCCTGTTACATCGTAGGTTTGATATTGAAGGCGTTTGTAATAGCTGGTCCAGCCGGGAGTAAAGTAGTGGTCGCCGATGCGTTGCCCGTTTATTTTAGCTTCATAAAGCCCGTGCGCTGTAATGTAAAGCCTTGCCTGTTTGATCGGCTTGCTGACGCTGAACTGCTTGCCAAAAATCGGCGCAGGGCCGACCTTGCCATTTGTTTCTGTACTTGTCTGAATCCACTTTGCCGACCAGTCCGAAGGTTTTAACAAACCATTTTCCCAGTAAGCCGGTGCGCTCCATTGCGACGCATTGCCATGATTATCCCAGGCACGCACCTGCCAGAAATATCGCTGCTTGCTTTTTACAGCTGAACCAGCGTACTGAACATGTGCAGATTGATCTGATTTAACTTTCCCTGTCGTCCACAATTGATTTTTGCCATTGCTCAGATCTTGTGCATTAGTGGCAACCCTTACCTCGTAAGCAGTTTGCATGGTATTCCGCTCAGGCGATGATATTTTCCAGCTGAGTTTCGGCGCCGTATCATCAATCCCAACCGGATCTATTTTATAATTGGTAGTAAGCTCAACTACCGACAGCTTTTGCGAAAAAGCCAACAACGGAGCGCCCAATAAGATAAAAAGCAGAATTCTTTTCATGAAAATCTTGTGATTACAAAAGGTTATAAACTTGAGATATAAATATACTGCATCCCTTGCCCGATGGCTAACTTGAAGGGAACAGAACAAAATTATTACTAAACACAAATTAAAAATTGGTTTGCCTAAACTACAAAGCATCCATGAGCCGAGTATCATGTACTGTTATGCTCTACTTGAAAAAATTCAGTACGACAGGGCCAACTAACCCGGAAGGATCAAGGCTCGAATCTTTATCGATGTACTTATAAGTCACAAAGGCCCTCCTCCCCGATTGCCGCTCAATTGGATTTGAAAGCCATGACGGGAACTTGCTGATATTTCCGTTCTTCTCGTAGGTAATGTCTGCCGGGAAACGTTCATCGCCAACCAGGCTGTTAGTCGCTGTATTAGTTACCACGATCTCCAGGCGGTTGCTGCCGGATTTCAAAAATTGCGTTATATCAACTTTATAGGGCGGCTTCCAGAGAAACGCAGCTTCCTGCCCATTCACGAGCACTTTAGCTATGTTCTTATTTACCTCTCCCAGATTTAGCTCAACCTTTTCTGCGTTCAGTGCCGGGAGCTGAAACTCCTGGACACAATGAGCAGAGCCGGAAAAGTACTTAATACGGGGATCCTTGTTTTTAGACCAATCGGTTAAGCTTTGAAAGCTCGTTTTCAAGCTATCAGCTGATGAGCGGAATTCAACCTGCCATGTGCCGTCGAGCCGGATAGTGTTAACCAATGAAATTGCTTTATAGGGCTGTGCTGTGGCTTTGCCTTGTTCCTTAAACACAACGAATGCGGAGCCGAGCGCATCAAAGTGCAAGGGCACCTCTATCTGGCCTTTGTTGACAAGCGTGTATGGCAGAGCGGTGCCGGTTCCTTTATCAGGATCCCAGAGTTCAGGCACCCGGTTGCTCACGCGAAAGCGAGCTTTTACTGAAACCTCACTCTTCTCATAATTAGCAAGAAAATAAAGATCGCTCCCGGCTGTTTGCCGGTGCACAAAGTTCACTTTAGCTGCTCCGGTGCTAGAAGCATAAACGAAGTCGGGTACAGAGTTTAGCTGCTTCAAAACCTGTTCTACGCCCGTACCTGAATAAACCCTGCCTTTTCCAAACACTCTTTGCTTTACCTTCTTTCCGTCAATGTTGCCCCAAACCTCATTGGCAATTTCCTTAAGGTTTTGATCTGCGTTTGCCTGATTTTGCAGCGATGGTGAAGCGCCTGGCTTTAAGCAAAGAACGTTAGCTCCCGCCGCCACGAGCCGTTTTACTTCTTTGGCTAACTCGGGCGTCATAGTTGTAACATCCTGGAACACCAGCAACCTGTATTGTGCCCCTGTCGGCAGGCAAAGCAAGCCGTTTTCAACCGTCATACGCTTAATTATATCTGTGTTTACGCCATCGTAATCATATCCTTCGGGCAGCTTGGGGTGAAGTTCCCAGGGAAGCCCCAGATAAGATGGAATTCCTTCGCCGGTGAAGTAAGCAATATCCTGAATACTTCTGCCCTGCCTCAGCATGTACTGGCAGCGTGCAAAATAGTTGAACCAGCCCTGCGACTGGGAGAACCACGGATTCAATCTTTGCAGGTGATTTCCAAACTTGCTTAATGTAAATCCGGGAGCAATATCATAAGGCTGATGAACATAGGTGTGCATCACCAGGTAATTATTGCCGAGCGTAAATGCTTCATCGCCAATTTGCTTCAGATCGTATGGGGTTTTAGACCATAAATTCACATCGCCGCTGGTAAAAGACTCAGCACCGGACAGTGGGCGGCCATAGGTGTGAGCTACCGAGGAGGCATTTTTCACATCGGCACGAGCGTGGCCTTCGTTGGGCCAGAACTCGCCCATGGGAATGTCCAAATATTGTTGATAGCGCATTGGGTCGTAGAGGTAGTGCTGCATGCCCGAGCCCTCGCCCGACACCGTTACACCCCGTTCTTTAGCCATTCTGTACATGGTTCCCCAATAGTTTTCAGCAATAAGCTGCGAAACCGTGTTCCTAAAATCCCACAGGAACTTATTTGATTCCTCGTATGAATCTACAACGTACCCTCCTGCAAGCACTGGCATGTAGGGAAGAATAGAATAGCCATTCCGCTTTTGAAACTCTTTTTCAAAACCTTCTGTCCAGTTTTGGATACCTGCCTCCCAGCTCTCCATTTGAATACAATCTAGTGGCCTGCCAAGAATCTTATTTGATAAATCGATAAACTTTCCCGTGTACGCATTAAAGTGTGTTTCTACAGCTTTTGCATCCATCTTATTGCACTCCAAACCCTTGCCCTCCTTTGTTGACGGGTTCACCACCCGGCCTGTGGAGGTGTAACCGATGCGCTGGATGATCCAGTCTCCCGCCGGCGCTTCCCAGTTGAGCACACCATCTTCATTCACTAATGAAGTTAGATCGATTTGCTTTCGGCTGTTTACAACTGAACCAGTCGGCAGGACTTCGTTAGTCGGAGCATTGAGCTCTTTCATAAAAGTGGTCTGGCTTTCATGCCTGATGCGTTTTGTCTCGCCGCTTTTAGGCTCCCACAGGTTCATTCTTGGAGAGCTGTAGAACCGGATAGTTCCGAAGTTGACGCTTTCCTGTGAAATGGGCACCGGCTTCATGGTTGATGCCTGGAACTTTATTGCTAATCTTACAAAACGGGCAGTGATTTTCGGAAAAGTGAAAGTGATCTGCTTGACTGCTCCTTCGGCTTTCAAATTTAGAGGCGAGGAATCAGCAACTTTAAAGAACTCACGTCCGTTGATTGAATATTCCAGTTCGGCGGCAGCTTCCAGGAATGGGTCAGCTTTAATCTGGTCAAAAACGATACGTCTTAAATCTGTTGGTTTAGCAAAATCAACTGTTATGCTGGCAATCTTCCCTCCTTCAGCTTTTAAAAACTGAATGTTCGACCTGGCATCGTTGTCCAGGGCGGCTCCCGCATCTTTCACCAAAGTTGAGGCAACTATTTTAGCTTGGTGAATAGGTTTATCGTTCGGCAAAGCAGGAAATGCAGTTACTGCTACATCTTTATAAATTGTTGTTTTCGACGGTGCCGGAAGTTTAAAGCTGAGGACCTTCCCTCCTGTCACAGTTGTATCTGACCAGGTAAGCACTTTCATAGACTGCTCGGGCGTAATCCACGGGCCACCCGACATGCTCCAGCCATCGCTGTTGTAGATTCCGAACTTCATCTTAAGGCGATCAGATTCCTTCATCGCGAAAGCCACATCATCCCACCATTCATCGCTCATAAACTTTACCGGTCCCGGCTGGTAAAATCCCACGCTAAAGAAAAGTGTTCCGTTAATCCCCACCGATTTCATGGTTTCGAGATCTTTAGTGATGCCACTTTTCGTGATGTTGCCGTTCAGCCACATCCAATACGTGATCGGGCGTTTTGAAGCGTCGGGCGTTTTGAAGTCCTGCAGCGATTGGCTATAGCTATTTGAAGCAGAAAAAAGCAAAAAAAGACCGGCAACAAGCGTGACCGGTCTTTTTAAAAATGGCATGTTGGACATTCTCATGATTTATTGTTTAAATATCCGTGCTGCATAGCCACCACCTGGCGCAAGGCTAATGGTCAACTTTCTGTTCGCCGGGATGTCGATTATCTCATGCCTGTAATCAGTTGCATTTTTATCGGCATTAATACCGTCACGGAAAATTTCCGCTTTGTATGTTCCTGAGCCAAGGAAAGAGAGATCGAGTTCCAGATTACGCTTGTCCCAATTGGTCATTGATCCTACGTACCAATCATTGCCCTTCTTTCTGGCAATGCTGACGTAATTCCCAATCGATCCGTTAAGAGCAATAGTTTCATCCCAAACCTTGGGCACTGAAGAAATGTATTTGGTGCATTCAGGCTCAGCCATGTAGTTGGACGGGTTATCGCAAAGCATATTTAAAGGTGCTTCAAACACCACGTATTCGGCGAGCTGGCGGCATCGCGTGCCCTGGCTCATCGGGTCTGACCAGACAGGATGGTAGTTCTTTTTGATGGAGTTGCGCATTGCGCCCTGAGTGTAATCCATCGGACCGGCAAGCATTCTGATGAAAGGAATGGTTACATCATAAGTTACCTGATCTACAGTATCAGCCGCCCACTTCATCTGCTCCAGGCCGTGCACTCCTTCAAAGTTTAACACGTTTGGATAGGTGCGGTTCAACCCGGTAGGCTTAAATGCCCCGTGGAAATCTGCCAGCAGCTTGTACTTTGCGCATGTGCTTGCCGCACGATAGTAAAAGTCAACCATCGCCTGATCATCGCGGTCCATAAAGTCGATCTTGAAGCCTTTTACACCCATATCCGCGTAATACTTGGCAACATTCTCCATGTCTTTATCGAAAGCCTCATATCCTGCCCACAGAATAATATCTACATTTCTGGCTTTGGCATAATCAACCAGTTCTTTGATGTTGATCTCAGGCACAACCTGAAGTAAGTCTGCTTTCAGGTTCACTGCCCAGCCTTCGTCAAGTATCACGTACTCCATATTGTACTTGGAAGCAAAATCAATGTAATACTTGTAAGTATCGTTGTTTACACCCGATTTAAAGTCTACGCCCTTGATGTTCCAGTCGTTCCACCAATCCCATGCAACTTTGCCGGGCTTGACCCAGGAAATATCCTTAACCCTGGATGGAGAAGCGAGTTTGTAAACAAGATCATTATCTGCAAAATCTTTATCCGAAACCGAAACAGCCATAACCCTCCATGGGAAATTTCTACTGCCACCGGACTTTGCGATGTAATCTTCACGGCTTGTAACCAAGCCTTGCAACTTATTATGCCCACCTTGTTGAATCGTTTTCGGCACAGACGCAAACACTCCCGATAAGGATGTTGTGCCCACCTTATGATTGAGGTACATACCGGGATAACTTTCCAGATCGGCTTCTGTGATACAAAGCTTTTTGCCATGCCCCGCTTCAACAACCAGTGGCAGAAATGCAAGTTTTTTCGGGTCCAGCTTAGAAAGCTTTGCAGTTGTATAGCGATTCTCAAACGAGTTAAAAAACTGCTGCTCAAAAGTTGATTCGATGCCTTTCTTATTCACAAAGGGAACAATAGCGTTCCGGTCTGTGCTGAAATTGAAGTTTGCTTCTTCTGCCTGTACGTTAAACTCCGCTTTTTTCGAGGTCGCAAAGCGATAGGCGACGCCTTCATTGTACGCTCTAAACGTCACACTGTAATCGCCCTTGAAATTCAGGGTCAGTTCGTTGTAGTTGTCTTTGATCTGTGTGCGTTTGTATAAGGGAGTATAAATGCTCTGATTGACATTTCGGGTCTGGTTGGACTTTACAGAAGGGTTTGCTCCCAGCACCTGCCCTCCCGAAAGGCTCATGGAAATTTCTGAACGATTTACAATGGTATCGCCTTCATGAAGTACCAGGTAATTTAGTTTGCTCTTGGTGTTTACAATTGCTTTGAGTTTCCCGTCGGGCGATTTGATGGTGTACGTGCCTGGCTGTGCAAAAACGGCAGAAGATGCCGCGATCAGGACAAAAAATAATAGTGATTTCATGTAATTGGTTGTTTTAATTCAGCGGAGGCTGCAGCCGTGAAATTATTGATTTAATTCACAAATGCAGAATTGCTCCGCGGATTTTCGCTGGGCAATGCACCTACTTATCAGGTCTTGCCCATCTACAAAAAAGAAGCTTGGTATTCGGGTTCTTTATCAAGGGAGGTCATAAGTTAGTTCGGTTTATAGAAAGGGCTTGGTGCGGGCAGTACAGCTTTAGTTTCATTTAGCCAGGTATTAAGCTTTTGCCTTAGCTCATTTGCTACCTGCGGCTGCTCCTTTATCATATTATGTTTTTCGGATATATCAGCCCGCAAATTGAACAACTCTTCGTTATCATCCTCGTACCACCTGATTAATTTCCAGTCGCCATCTATAACGGCAGAGCCTGGAACTCCGCCCTGGTGCGTCCCATAATGCGGGAAGTGCCAGAATAGCGGGCCTCTATCCATCTTCTTGCCCTTCAACAGTGGCACAAAGCTTTTTCCATCAAGATTCTGATTAATCGCCTGACTGTTCCCGGTCATTTCAAGCAAGGTGGGGTAAAAATCAGTGCTGATAACAGAGTTGGTATTAACACTTCCTGCTTTCGTCTGTCCCGGCCATCTTATAATTAGCGGCTCCCGAATCCCGCCTTCATAAAGCCAGCCCTTCCCTGCTCTTAATGGCAAGTTAGAAGTGGGATAGCCTTCGCCTGTAGACAATCCACCATTATCAGAGAAAAACACGATGATGGTATTGTCGTACAAATTCGCATCTTTTAGCTTCTGCACTACTTTACCCACGGC
This sequence comes from Sphingobacteriaceae bacterium, assembly GCA_029266635.1. Taxonomy (GTDB): domain Bacteria; phylum Bacteroidota; class Bacteroidia; order Sphingobacteriales; family Sphingobacteriaceae; genus JAQSWM01. The sequence continues at coordinate 12,093 of JAQSWM010000008.1, forward strand.
ACTGTCCATTGCTTCTACCATAGCGGCGTACGTGGCATTGCTCTGCACCAGGCGTACCTTGCTTTGTTGTTCTACGCCAAACTCATCAGTAAGGCCAAGCCTCTGCCGTTTCGCTGTATATTTTTCCTCGAGATCCTTCCTGGCTTGCAGCGGTATATGAACAGAGTAAAACGGGAGATAGGCAAAAAATGGTTTGTCGTTGTTTGCATCAATAAAATCAGCAGCCTCATTAGCCAGGCGGTCGGGCAAGTGCTCTCCCGGGGGACCGTCTGTCAGCATAGTGTTGCCATATGGCGAAAAATAGCTTTTTGGCATGCCTGAGCTATTGCCTCCTTTATTAATATCGAAACCCTGATACTGCGGCCAATACTTTTCAGCTTTTCCCAAATGCCACTTGCCTGCGATAAAAGTACGGTATCCTGCGTCTTTGAATGCTTCTGCCAAGGTGACCTCATCCAAGTCCAGATAAGTTTCATGAGCGGCTGGAAGCTTCTTTCGCGTTGAACTTTGCCTGCTCTTTGCAGTAATTTCATCCGGCTGTGCACCTCCCACGATGTCGGTGATCCTGGTAGTTGCAGGGTATTTCCCCGTCATAATACTTGCCCGCGTTGGCGAACACACCGGACACGCCGCATAGGCATTTTTAAACACCATCGATTCCTGTGCAAGCTTTTTGATGTTCGGTGTTTCGTAAAATGTAGTACCAAGAGGCTCAACATCTGTCCATCCCAGATCATCAATCAAAATAAATAAGACATTCTGCTTAGGCTGACGGCTAACCGACGACTGAGCAAAGGTGCTAAACGGGCAAACTGCAAGGAAAAGAATGAGAATCTGTTTCATATGTGGTTGGCAAAGTACTATTTAACAGCTTTCTTCAACTTAGCGTACTGCGCTCTTAACTCCTCCAGCTTTTTGCGGTACTTTGGATCAGCAGCCAGGTTTGTCGTCTCCTTTGGATCTGTTTTAATACTATACAGCTCCTCGTAGTTGTGCTCGATGTACTTCGTATATTTAAAGTCCTTCGTCACCACTCCTTCTACGGGTGGCAACTGCGTGCTTTTACCATACGTGTGTTCATAAAAGAACTCAGTTCTCGGTGTTGTTTTGCCAGCCAGGCTGTGGCCCTGCATCCCGGCCGGGATTGGTGCTTTGGCAAGAGACAGGATCGTTGGAGCAATATCAACATTCAGTGCGATCTCGGTGCTCGGCTTTCCCTGCTGGCTAGTGGGCTTACGCGGATCGTAAATAATCAAAGGAACACGGATCGACTCCTCGTGCTCATACCACTTCCCTTCGAGCCCATGCTCACCTAGGTAAAACCCATTATCGCCCGAGAAGATGACAACAGTGTTTTTATCCAATCCGAGCTTTTTCAATTGAGCCATCATGTTCCCGATAACCTCATCCACCCCGGTTATTAATCTGTAATAATCTTTAACGTGTGCCTGGTAAAGCTCAGGAGTTGAGAAAAATGGCTTCCAGCGGTCCCGTGCGATATTTTCATCAGTCCTGAAGAAATCGGGAAAACTGTTCCAGTACTTGGGGTCTGCTGTTTCAGGTTCCGGGATAATTACATCCTTGTACAAGTTCTTTAATCTGTCCTGAACAATGTATTTTGAAGGTTTGCCATCCTGCTCATGCGGCGCTTTAAACCCTACGGATAAGCAGAACGGGCCTTTCTTGCCGAACTCGTTCAAAAATATTTCAATATCGTGCCCAACGCTGTCGGTGTTGTGTACTGTTTTGCCTTGCTTGTCTTTTAGCAGGTAATCAGGTTGTGTTTTGGGTGTACAGGTCCAGTAATCAAAATACTGCGAAGGATGGTTCTTCCCTACCCCGTACTTTCCGATAAATCCAAGTTTATAGCCCTGATCCTTTAAAACAAGCGGATAAGTTTGTTGCAATTGCTCCGGCGTAAAGTCGGTGCCGAAATCATTGATTTTATGCCGGGATTCATATTGGCCACTTAATATTGTCGCCCGGCTCACGCAGCATATGGAGGTGGTTACATATGCGTTTTTGTACATCGTGCCACTGTTCGCAAGCTTATCAAGGTTAGGGGTTTTGATGATTTTATTTCCGGCCGCACCGAGTGCATCCCATCGGTGATCATCGGTAAGTACAAAAATGATGTTTGGCCGCTCCTGTGCAACAGCTGCTTTCGCCGCCACAAGCGTCGCCAAAATAAGTCCGTAAACTATTCTTTTCATGTTATTAGTTGCTTTCATTTATTATTCAATACCCTTTTACCCTTAACAAACCTGAACTACGTTGATGCCGAGCAATTTTCCCAGCTTGTTGATCTTTGATGCAATGTGCCCAACGCCAATTGCACAATGGTGCGCCGGACCGTGTGAATTCCAGCTCTCCACAAAAGCTCTCGCTCCTATCGGAAAGCGGTAACGGCTGTTTGTATTGCCGATTTCGAGGATCGGGCCAGCCACTGATTCAGCCTCCGCAACCAAAAGCATCAGCTTTCCGTCGCTTGTTTCTACCACCGAAAGCAATGTTACCGGACCGTATTTTACTGTCATCTCAACCGACAGTCCGTTTCCAACTTTTCCATGGTAAACCTTCAGCGGCTTTACCTTTATTTTGCCTTCGGCGATGTCGAGGTGGCCCGGGCCATCGTGCCCCATCAGCACAACATCGTCTGCAAAATCCATGGCGTAGTATTCGGTGAATGAGCCGCCCACACCGAAGCTGTCCATGATCTTCATCGCCTGGGCGTTCTTGATCTCATATTCCCCTGCAACAGGGACGTTGTTAGCCGTGAGCAGAGAATTGCCGAGAATCACGGAGGTCATGGTATCTTCATTCATCGGGTTGCCCGAGCCTTTGTGATAATAGGCCATTGAGCCGAGCTCGTATTTATCAACCAGTTTATCAAGGGCGACTGACGTTTTTGCCGCACGCCTCAATTCAAATTCTGAGCAGTCATCCTCAATATCAAAAACTTCCGAGAAGACGGAAAGCTTCTTCGTTACCTCTTCATCAGAAACCTGCTCCTTAATAGACGATAATTCATCCACCTCCACAATCTCAATGTGCCCTCCAAAAACCGCGTACTGCAGCGTGAGATCGGAATAAATGTCCAGCATACCACTGTAATAATTCCCCATCACACCAAGGCGGTTGTGATACATGGTATGGGCGACCTTAGCTGCATCAATCCACTCTTGTACTTCGTTCCAGGTTTCAGGATCGTTGTGAAGCGTTCCGGTGATCTGATAAAATGAAATAGCTGCACGTTTAAATACATTGGCAATCTCCGGCACCGGGCAAGCCGAGCAGTAGGCCAGCCACTCGCCCGTCATCCGGGTACGGTCGCCTATTTTATTGAAAGTAGCGTAATCTATCGACGGCTCCGGAGCTAAATTCAGCACAATCACAGGCACTTTTGCACGCCTTACAACCGGCAACACGGTGGATGAAAGTGCATACGTGGTCACATACAAAAACAGCAGGTCAACATCTTGTCGCCTGAACTCGTGTCCCGCATCAAAAGCCTTTTCAGGCGTATCAATCAGCCCGAGGTTTACGATCTCAGCTCCATAGCTCGCCAACCGCTCTTCCACAACAGAGACATATCCTTTTAACCTGTTCTCTAAGCCTTCGAACTGAGCCCAGTATGCCTCAAGCCCGATACCAAATAATCCGATCTTTAAATGATGTTTTTGCATAAACTGTTAAGCGCAGCAGGAAATACTGCACGATTTACAATGGTTGGCTAAAACTGAAAAAAAGTAAGCACAAGGCTGTCATGCACTGTTATGATTAATCCCACTTGTAATCTGCTGGCACTTCAGAGCGCAAGCCGGGACCAAACTCATATCCCAGCTTCTCAAACCTGGATTTCTTGTCCTGCACAATCTTGTAAAAAGAAGCAAACGACATTAACCCGCCTTTATGCCACATCTGTTCCGAAAGCGCAAATATCCGTGGGAATACACGCTGATCAATCATTGACTCTGTTACATTGTTGTCTCCCCAAAGCGCTGCACTCATGCCCAAAACCAGGGGCTTGCTGCTTGATAGATTTGACGGATTTTTGTTGTAAGTATCCGAAATATCAAACGTGCGGCTTTCCTTGTAACCTTTCCAGGGCGTCACCGGGAAATTCAAATAGCTGTAGTAATTGGTTCCGCAAATAACCTCGTGACCTCTCGCAATTGCCTGCTCCAACCCGGTATTTTTATGCGCTCTCCAGTTCCACCAATGTATCACCACATTATCCGGCAGCTTGTAGCCTTCAGAATAAAGCACATCCTCCCAGAAGATGGCTTTCTTTCCTTTCGACTTTAAATAATCAGCAATCTGCGCCGAGAAATACAGTTGCAATTCTCCGCTGTTTTTTAGGTTTTCACGCTTGATCAATGCCTGGCAGTCGGGGCATTTATCCCAGTTTCCCTTCGGAGCTTCATCGCCGCCCGTGTGGATGTAGGCAGATGGGAAAAGCGCACACACTTCATCCAGCACATCTTTCAGAAACTCCATTGTGTGGGGCTTGCCTGCGCAAAAGATATTTTGGGTGAAGCCGGCATCGCCCTTAATGTGAGTTGTATCGCCAAAACAGCTTAGCTCAGGGTAAGCAATAATGGCTGCTTCAGCATGTCCTGGCATGTCAATTTCGGGAACAACCGTAATGTTGCGATTAGCGGCGTAGCGGATGATCTCCCGCACATCATCCTGCGTATAAAATCCCTGCTGCTCTTTTCCCTGGCTCACAAAAGCGCCGGTACTGGTAAGCTTCGGATATTTCTTAATCTCAAGACGCCAGCCCAAGCCTTCGGTAAGATGCCAGTGAAAAACGTTCATCTTCATCATCGCCATCGCATCCAGGTACTTTTTAATCGTTGAGACTTTTTGATATTGCCGCCCTGAATCAAGCATAAAACTCCTGTAAGAATACTTCGGAGCATCCTCTATCAAAGCACAAGAAATGGTTGTGGAAGTACCTGATGGAAAGAGTTGGCTGAGCGATTGAAGTGCATAGAAGAAGCCAGCGTCCCCAGCCGCTGTAACTTTTATCTGTTTAGGCTGTACATCGAGCACATAGCCTTCAGCAGGGATATTTTTGTCGACAGTAAGGCTGATGGCACTCTTGCCTGATGTAACATTTACTGAAATACCACGAGCTGCCAACATGCTACTCAGATAACTGACAGCATAGCTTTTTGAATCAGGCACAGACACAGAAACCTGCTTGCCAAAGCTGAATGTACCCTTTTGAGCCTTCAAGCTTTGAGGCGTAGGAAGAATATGCTGGGCCTGCGATGCGGTGGAAAGAGCTAAAAGAATGATCAGGATAAAGCGCATAGGTTAGGGTTTAAGCGGCTGGGCGATAAATTCGATGATTTTAAAGTCTTCAGTCAAGCCATAATCAAGAACCTGGTATTTGTCTCCCGAAGGATAAGACTTGATGTTTTTCCATTGCCCGGGGCTTGCTACTCCCGGCTTTGGTGAATTGTGATGAGGTCCGAGAAGATTTTTGAGGCTGCCCACTACTTCTACTTCCACGCGGTTCTTACCCGGTTTGAGGTATTCAGAGATGTTCAGCGTATTGGGTTCAGAAGATATAATGCCTGCCTCCTGACCATTCACTTTGACGGCAGCTACCGTTCCCTCCCACTTACCAAGCTGCACCTGGTACTCCTTGCCGGATTTTGGGAGGTTAACTTCTTTAACATACTTAACGCTCTGCCCATAGAGCGGCAAGCCCTGCGCTGCCCAACTGCCAAGCTTCAGCGGTTGCGGCTCAATGATTTGAAAACCTTTTGTTGCAGATGCGAGATTGAAGTCGCCTAATATGTAAACAGGCTCAATCTCAGCATAAATGCTCATCGGGTTCATGGCAAGGGATAAAGTGTTTTGTCCTGCTTTAAGATACTTGCCAATATCCAGTACGCCGAAATCACGGTCAAGCCACCATTGATCCTTTATGGGCCTGAGCACATTGCCATTGACCATTATTTTACTCCACAACGAGCCCTGCTCAACCACCGCTCTGAACTTGCTAAAGTCAACCTTGTCGGCGATGTTAAAATGATAAATCGCTGTAAAGCCTGTGCCCACTTTGAAAGTGTCGCGGTCAACGTATTCGTTTTTGTATTGTACCTGATGGTCCCAGGGATCTCTGTTCAGCCCATGAAAATTAAATACCTGTAATGCGGCGGCGCCTACGTGCTGATCTTCCAGATGCTTTTCTCCAAAACTCACATCACAGAAATCAATCATCAGGGTATTTTCCCTGGGGCGAAGCACTTTTGCAGGCGCTGTTTTCACGATGCTTACATTAGCCGGGACTTTATATTTCGACAGCCCCTCCTGCTTTTTATCAGCAATAAAAAACAATATACTTCCCGCGACAGGAATATCAAACCTGACAGATAAACCAGCCGGTTCTTTACTTTCCGGATAATCCAATATTTCGCCGGAAGGAAGATCCATCAGCAAGGCATCTGCGCCTGTTGCCTTGAACACGCCTTTAGCTGCACTGTTCATGCTTGCGTTGGAGAGAAAAACCAGTTGTCCGTCTTTCATTCTCCGCCGATGATGGTACAAGTTTCCACCAAGAGTATCGTTGGCCAAGGGAGATATGGTAAAATCTTTCGAAGAAAAATGTTCTTTAATAACAGTTGGGTTCAGCGCAGCAAACTGGTGAATATTTTTGCCGGGATTGTTGAAGCGCTGAAGTTCAGTATTTGATGAACCGTCAAGCATCTGCAGCCTTTCGAAGCCAAGCACCTTTCCACCCTTATCAGCAAAATCTTTCAGCAGTTTAAAGGTTGGCGAATCGATATTTTCCATCCCCGGAGGGATCACAACCGTACTGTATCTCGCCTGTCCCACTACAAATTTGCCGTTCTCTATGCGCCCATGATCTTTGATTATGTTCTCTGATCCGAGATCGTATTCCACTTGAGCTTTTTCCAGCGTGGTCACAAAGACCTGAAATTTGTTCCCTATATCTTTCAGCCTACCACCTTTTCTGCCATACACGTAATACATCCATGCTGAGGTGGTGGGCTCGATGATCAGGATTTCGTTCTTCTGTTCTCCCTGCGAAAGCGCATAAGACAAGCGTTGGAAATATTCGTTAAGCGGCTTGTAATGCTCAAACCAGGGATTGTGATAGGAAAAACTCTGTGGATAATCATACTTGCGGGCGCCTGTAACAGTCATCCACGAAAGGTGTTGGTTCAACAGATTTACTCCCAGCACAAATTCCCAGTCGCCTAACCTTTTCATGTCTTTGAACGTCAGGTCCCAACCGCCGCCGCCGTAGGTTTCGCTAAGTGTGCGCTTTTTATTGAGCTGATTGGCAACGCTCCGCAGCTCTTTCACCGACCTGATGTTTCCAAACTGGGCATTTACATCATCTTCCCTGAAGTTGTTGAACAACATGTCGATACCGGGATACTGGTGGAAAGCGTACATGGCCATATTGTCGGGCACATCGTCGGGACTGGGCCAGCCATGTTCCCAATAATGTCCGGTCCAGTTAAGATTATGCTTGTTGGTGTAATCAAACATCGGCTTCGACCAGCGATCAATGAAAAGTTGCGAGAGCGTTTCTACATAGTTGTGCCGCACCTTCTTCCAATCGCCAACATCTTCAAAAAGCGAGGCAAGATTCGGCTGAAGATCATATCCCCAGCGCTGTTTAAAGGTGCTGAACAGGTCGGGAGTCCAGCGAGCCATATTTGCGCCGCGGACCATAATGTTAGGCTCATCGGAAAATATCCCGGGAACAGTTTTGCCGAATTCATTTCCTGCCACCTTCTCATATCCCTTCATGGTGACGTCTATGAACTTTTCGGTTACGCCTTTCACCATCAGATCAACGTAAGGCCAATCTGCCGGGCCAACCATTGCGGTCTGCTTGCTGTAGTTCAGTTTTGCGAAAAGATAGTAGTTTCCGGAAATGCCCTTGTATTGGCTGATCGTGGAGGTAATATCAGTGATGTTTCCGCCAGATTCTTTCAGGCATACAAAAATACTGTCGGTATTTGTGGGGAGGATGTTTCGCTTGCTTAGTTGCAGAAGCTGCCCCCGATTGTAGGATTCAGGCATCTGGGCAGGAACCAGGCCGCCGGCAAAGCCTGACGGATATGAATTTTCGTCATAGATCCAAACGTTGAGCCCGAGCTCTTTTCCCCGCTTTACCGTATACTGAAAAAGTTCATACCATTCCTGCGACAGATATTCGGTAATGAGCCCCGGCCGCGGATGCACCATCACTCCACCAAAAGCCTTCGCCTTAAAGTCGAGCATCATGGAGTCTATGATCGGCTTTGTAACTTTCGTATTCCAGACCCACAGAGGCGCACTTCCATACTCCTTTGCGGGATGGGAGAAGTTTTTTCTGAATTGGCTAAAGGCTATTTCCGGATCTGGATCGTCCGGACTGTTTGTGAAACCTGTGGCTAACGCAAGCACAATTGTGCATAGCACCGTCAAACAAGAAAAGTAACGTGAAGAAAGGCTCATTGCTGGTTGATTGATCAATATTACTACAATTTGGCGTAGTTCTCAATCAGATAAGCGTGGATTACTTTTTAGCCGCTAAGGCTTTTGCTCTGGAAGGCATTCCTTTACAGCAGCTCACGCCAGGCATTTTTGGCCCGTTCGCGAACTTCATAGTTGAATCCGGCTTGCTCTTCTGAGGCGCAGGCTTTGGTGCTTCGGCTTTCTTTTCAACAGAGGCAGTTTTACCATCTGTAGACTGACATGCAGAAATGCCAGCCACAAGAAAGGTTAGCGACAGATTTAGCGACAAACAAGCAAGCTTGAAGTATGGGGGAAATGATATTGATCTGTTCATTTGAGCAATGTTAATTATAATACGCAGTAATGTTCAGGTTTATTGCTTTTCAGGATTAAATCCCGGTTTTTCATAGTCTGTTTTCTCCACCCAGTTTGTGTTGATCTTTTCGCCTTTCATGTATCGTTCATAAAAGTTGATTACACGTGGCTCGCCGTAAGGATAGTTGTCGAACACCGAACCGTTGCCGAACATCCGCGGATCGCCCTGGCTTTTTAGTTCTTTTTCCATCTGGCTGCGCAACTCGGCTTTGATCTTCGCAAAAGCAGGATCGTTGGCCAGGTTCTTCATTGAGTATGGATCTTTATCCGTCTGGTACAATTCCTCTGCTCCTTTTTTCCCGAAGGACAGCTGCCACAGGTTGTGGTATTGCCCGTTACGGTTTGCATTGAGGATTTCGGTTTTGGTTGGGCTGCCATCTGTATCCAGATAACCTGTTTCAGGATTTCCCGATGGCCACCGGCCTGGCTCGTAATTCATTGCGTAAAAGAAATTGCCTTTCACAATGGCTCTGACAGGATAGCCCTGATCGTGCGGCCGTCCAATGTCTTCCCGCTCTCTGCCCAACAGCACATGGTCGCGTGATGGCGCAGGCTTAGCATTTGGCTTCAAATAGGTCAATAAAGACTTCCCGGTGATTGGCTGCATCTTGTCCGGCTTTACGCCTGCCGCTTCAAGGAATGTTGGCGCATAATCGATAAAGCTTACAAAGTCGTTTATCTTCCTTCCGGGCGATACCACATGCCCTTTCCACATCATCGCCAGTGGAAGGTGGTTATCGTAGTCGTACATGTGGCCTTTAATACGTGGAAAAGGCATCCCGTTATCGGAAGTAATAACCACAATTGTATTCTCCAGCTCGCCTTTTTGTTCGAGGATTGCCAGCATTTTCTGGATGTGCTTGTCAAAATGCTCTACTTCAAAAGCATAATCGAGCATGTCGTTACGCACCTTTTCGTTATCCGGCCAGAACGGTGGCACTTCAGCTATATCAGTTATTCTCTTGCTGCCCTTTGCTGCACCTGAGCCATATTCATATTCCCGGTGCGGCTCTCTCGAGCCAATCCAGAAGCAAAAAGGTTTCCCTTTCGGCTCTTTGCTTAGGAAATCTTCAAAGTTAGCGGCATAATCAATAGGCGAAATAGAGGGAGTTGGTGTTTGGGCCTTGATATTGCTGTACTCCGTTCCGGTTAAAGAACGCGGTTTGCCGTTCACCATGCCCTGCTCGCCCGGCCCCCAACCCTTTCCTGTAAACCCAATGCGGTAGCCATTGCCTTGCAACTGCTCCATAAAAGTGATGAACTTTGCAGGATAGATAGCATTGTGATTTCCTGCTTCTTCCAACTGCCAGGAATTTCTTCCGGTCAGGATTGCTGCCCGCGAAGGTGCACATTTGGCGTTCGGCGTGTAAGCCCTTGTGAACAGCAGCCCCTCTTTGGCAACACGGTCGAACCCCGGCGTATTCACCCATTTGTTCAGCCCGAAACCGTAAGCGCCGAAATACTGAAATGATGCATCGTCAAAGATGCAGAACACAATATTGGGCTGTTTGGCTTTTGCGGATGGTTGAGAATGTGCCTTAAAGCTCAACGCAGATATTAACAGGATGGAAAAGCAAACTATCCTTTTCATAATCATTTTGCTGAGAACTTGTAAATGGATGTGCTTTTGAACGTCTCTCCCGGATTCAAAATTGTTGATGGGAAATTCGCATGGTTAGGCGAGTCAGGGAAGTGCTGGGTTTCGAGGCAAAAGCCGGAGCGAAACTCGTATGTCTTGCCGCTGCGGCCCACGTCCTGCCCTTTGAAGAAGTTGCCTGAGTAAAACTGCAATCCCGGCTGGTCTGTATAAATATCCATCGATATGCCGCTCTTGATACCGGTTATTGTAGCTGCATAATTCAATTTGCCCGGAGCACCATTCAGAACATAATTGTGATCATATCCCGTGGCATATTTCAGCTGCGGATCATTGTCGTTAATACGTGCGCCAATTGCCGTAGCCGTCCGAAAGTCGAAGGCGGTATTAGCAACATTTCTCAACTCCCCGGTAGGTATAAGGTTTTCATTTAGCGGCGTAAACTTATCAGCATTGATCTTTAACAGGTGATCGGTTATCTCTCCCGACCCTTCTCCGTTCATATTGAAAAAAGCATGATTGGTTAAGTTAACCACCGTTTTCTTATCTGTCACAGCTTCGTAGCTGAACTTAAGCTCGTTATTATCTGTCACCTCGTATTTTACTTTGGCAGTCATGTTTCCGGGGAAACCCTCTTCACCATCTTTTGAAAAATAGCTGAGTGTTACCGAATTTGGCGTGCTCTCTACAAGCTTCCATAACTTCAAATTAAAGCCGTTTTTGCCGCCGTGCATGCTATTCACGCCACTGTTTACCGACAAATTATACGGAACTCCGTCAATGCTCATTTTGCCATCGGCGATACGGTTAGCGTAGCGCCCAATGGTACCGCCGTAGTATTTGGCAGATGCCTTGATAAACTGCTTCACACTATCGAATCCCAGCACGACGCCTGTGGGGTTATTATTTTTATCCGGCACTATCAGTTCCACAAGCCTTGCACCGTAGCTGGTTACCGCCACCTGCATGTTGTTTTTATTCCGCAAATGGAACAACTCCGTTTGTCCGCCGTTTACCGTTTCTTTAAAAGCGGCCTTATTCGGAAGCAGGTTTGCTTGCGAAGGTTGTAAACGAGCTTTGCACGCAAAAAAGAATGCGCATGCAGTAATAGCTGATATTTTGGTAATTGTTAAAAATGATTTTCTCATTTGTTTAATGCCGGACGTGTTGCGTTTTGTAAAATGTAATTGATCCTTTCCGCCATCTGCTCCCCTGCCTTAGAATTTGCGTTTATGAGGTTGTGCTTTTCTCCGGGATCTGTTTGCAAGTTGTAGAGCTCGGGAGTTTGTGACAGGCCTGTGGCGATGTTTTTGTTCTTCAGCCAGTCGGGTGTGGGCTTGGTCTGAGCTGCGATATATTTCCAGTTTCCCTGGCGCAGAGAAAGAGTAAATGATTCCTCCAGCATTTCCTTACGTCCAACCTTCGTTTTGCCCAGCCAGGCATCCAGCATATCGAAGCTATCGGGAGCAGCCTTCGGACCTAGTTGCTGGCCTGTCAGCTTGGCAAACGAAGCAAAAAAGTCAACCTGATTAACCAATGCGTTGCTCACACCAGGCTTCACGCCGTTTGGCCAATATACAATTGTCGGTACACGAGTACCACCTTCGTAGGCACTGTACTTTCCACCTTTGAACGGACCGGCAGGCTTGTGATTGCCTACTAGTTCCTCTGCACGGTCATAATATCCATCATCCAGCACAGGTCCGTTATCGCTGCTGAAGATGATCATAGTATTCTTTTCTATGCCAAGTTTCTTTAAGGTTTTCATCACCTCGCCTGTCGACCAGTCCATCTGTGCAATGGCGTCGCCGCGTGAGCCCATTGTGCTTTTGCCCTTGAAGCGTGGATTCGGATCGCGGGGAACGTGGATATCGGTGAACGAGAAGTATAAAAAGAATGGCTTGTTCCTGTTCTGAGTAATGAAGGAATTCACATGCCCGATCAGCACGTCTGCGATTTCTTCGTCTTTCCAAAGAGCGCTGGTGCCGCCATACATGTAGCCTATGCGGCTGATGCCATCAGTAATCGTATTGCTGTGTTGTGGGTCGCCTTTAAATTTTAACAACTCAGGATTTTCTGTTCCTGTAGGCCAGTTTCCAACCTTATGATCGTAATTCACTACGATGGGGTCTTTGGGATCAAGGTTTGCCACCTCGTGATTTTCTACAAATACGGTTGGAACCCTATCGAGAGTAGCCGGAACAAGGAAAGAATAGTTAAACCCAATTTCCAGCGGACCTGGTTTGATCTTGTCGTTCCATTTCGGATCGCCATCTCCCAAACCTAAATGCCACTTCCCGATCACGGCAGTTGTGTATCCCGCACGCTGAAGCATCTCTGGCATTGTGGGCGTACCCGGACGAATAAGTAAAGGAGCATCTCCCGGGAGGATAGCAGCATTATTTCTGAATGCATAGCTTCCCGTCAGCATGGAAAAACGTGAAGGCGTACAGGTAGCTGCGGTACAATGCGCATCGGTGAACTTCAATCCGTTCTTTGCCAAATAGTCTACATTCGGAGTCTTTACGCCTTTGGCGCCATAACATCCCACATCGCCGTAACCAAGATCATCAATATAAATGATTATAATGTTCGGCTTGTTAGCCTTTGTTGTTTGCGCAGATAAGTGCCCTGCACATGCGATAAGAATTGCCGAGAAGAGAGTTATCCGTATTTTCATTAGTCGGTTAATTGCTTTTTATAGTTACAGAAGCACTCTGCAGCCCCGGCGAAGTTGCCGTCAAGCTGATGGTGCCGGGTGTAGTTTTGGATTGTATGATGGCGAGTGCCAAGCCGTGAAACGCTTTGCGATAACTTGCCTTGAACGGGTCATGACTGATGGGATCTCCATTGTCAACTCCGGCAATGAATGCCTGTCCGTTCAGCTTGAAAGAAACCAGGTTATCTGCATTGGGAACTAAATTGCCATCTTTATCAAGGATTTTAACGGTTACAAACGACAAGTCTTTGCCATCTGCTTTTATGGATGAGCGGTCTGCCTGGAGCACGATCCTGACCGGTGTTCCGGCTGTTTTCACTTCTTTCGTTAAAACAACTTTACCATTTTTCCGCGAAACTGCTTTTAAAGCACCTGGCTCATAATTCATGCGCCACATCACGTGCAGATCATCACCCTCTTTCTTTTTTGTGCCCAGCGACTTTCCGTTCAGGAACAGTTCAACTTCATCAGCATTGTTATAGTAAGCCCAGACGTCGATTAGCTTGCCCGGCTCCCAATTCCAGTGCGGAAGGATGTGCAGGACAGGTGTATTGGTCCATTCGCTCTGATACATGTAGTAAACGTCTTTCGGGAAACCTGCAAGGTCAACTATGCCAAAATACGAACTTCGAGCGGGCCAGGAATATGGTGTTGGCTCTCCCAGATAGTCGAAGCCGGTCCAGATAAACATCCCCGAAAGGAAATCATATTTTTTATAAACTTTCCAGGTTTCTTCGTGTGTAGAGCCCCATGGAACTGAAACGTTATCGTAAGCTGATACCGTAAAATCGGCGTTCATCGGTGCTTTGCTTCTTTTTCCAGCCCATCTGCGGATGCTGTCGGAAGGCATGTCGTAAACGCCACGTGTTTCTATTGCCGATGTGGTTTCTGAACCGATCAGCTTCTTGCCCGGAAACGTTGAAAGTGCGTCAGGCAAGTCTTTGATGTGATAATTGTATCCCACAACATCAACGGAGCCGGACTTTACGATTTGATTCTTTTCTGTAGGATCGTTGTTGGCTGAGGTAATCGGCCGGGTTTTATCTAATGCCCTAATCGTCGCTGCCAAATCTGATGCAATTCGGTAGCCTGTGCTGTCGGCTTGCTCCTTGATTTCATTGCCGATGCTCCACATGAACACAGAGGGATGGTTGCGGTCACGAAGGATTTGCGCTTGCAGGTCGCGAGTATGCCATTCTTTAAAGAACAGGTGGTAATCGTACGGCTGCTTTGCCTTCTCCCACATATCAAAAGCTTCGTCCATTACAATGAAGCCCATTTTATCGCAAAGATCAAGCAGTTCCGGCGCAGGCGGATTGTGCGATGTGCGGATGCCGTTTACACCCATTCCCTTCAATATCTCCAGCTGGCGTTGCAGCGCCCGGGTGTTGATGGCTGCGCCCAGGGCTCCGAGATCATGATGCATGCATACGCCTCGGATTTTCATGCGTTCTCCGTTTAAAGAGAATCCTTTTTCTGCGTCGAAATTGAAGTAGCGGAAGCCAAGAGGAGTTTCATAGCGGTCGGTTACAACCTTGTTCACCAAAACTTCAGTAACTACTTTATACAAAGCGGGCTTGTCAACGCTCCAGAGAATGGGATTGGCGACGTTAAGACTGGCATGTGCAGTAGCATACTCCCCCGAAAGGCCTATCAAAGCTGATTGATTTCCCTGGATCGGCTTACCTGAAGGATCGTAAATTTTGGTGGTGATGATCACTTTGGCCGGCTTTCCTGTAGCGTTCCTGAGCTTAGTTTCCACGTTGACCGTACCCTGTTTGCTGCTAACAGATGGAGTAGTTACAAATGTTCCCCAATGATCTACTGCAATTTTGTTGGTGGTTACCAGCCATACATTCCGGTAAATACCTGACCCTGAATAATATCTGGAGTTTGGCTGAAGTGAATTATCAACTTTAACGGCAATGATATTCTTCTGTCCGTTAAACTTCAGATAAGGCGTTAGCTCGTACCTGAAGGAGATGTAGCCATTCGGGCGAAAACCGAGGTGATGGCCATTGATCCAGACATCGCTTCTTTGATATACTCCGTCAAAATCAATGTAGATATTTGAGTTCCTCGACGCATCGGGAACTGTAAAGGATTTCCGGTACCAGCTGATCCCGCCGGGAAGCGCCCCGCCCTCCGGCATGGCTGGATTATCCTTGCTGAAAGTGCCTTCTATGCTCCAGTCGTGCGGCAGGTTCAGCTTCCGCCACTTGGAATCGTCAAATCCTACAGTCTGTACATTCGCTGTATCACCGAGAAAAAAAGACCAGCCCGCATCAAAATCCTGCACCTTACGCTGAGCTTCCGCTGTGAGCGAAAACAAAAGGATAGTACAAGCAATAACATATGCAAGGCGGATTTTTTTCATCATCTATCGTGATAATACGCTTGCGGGAACAGCAGCTCTTGCAAAAGCCGGACCTTTCCAGTCGAACGTAAGTGCATCTTTGCCGGCTGCTCCTTCATAGTAAATCTTAAATGGATGAAGACCTGCCTTCAATTTTATTGACCCATGTTTTGTTGTTCCCGCTGCATAACCATAATCGGCATCAATAACAGCAGCTTCGTGAATGCGCAGGAACGCCTTTTTAGACGAGCTCAGATAGAAGGTGTAATCGCCGTCGGCAGGAGCATTGACATAACCTTCAATCAGGTAAATGTTGCTTCCGGCTTTCTTTATCTTTTGAATATCTACAGAATTGGCTGTGCCGGATGCCTTCGCAGTTAAGCTACTAACGTTTGGCAGCCATGCGTAATTTCCGCTGAACGCTTTCCATGACACACCTTTAGAAACATTGTTTACCGATACCGCCGGAACAGCGGCATTATCATAAGGCCGGCTTGCTGCAGTATCTGCCCTGCGCACCTGCAACACCTTTTCTTTAAACAGTTTCTGAAGTTCGGGCATTGAGGCTGCTAAATTGTTGCTCTGGTGCGTGTCTTTTACGATGTTGTATATCTCAAAATCATCATCTGCAGACTTGATGTTGTAACGTAAGCCTACTAAATCTCCATTTCTAATCATTTGCATCTGCTGACGCGTGCGCCCACGATTATGTTCAGAAAACTCCGGATACGATGGCGTCTTGTTTCCATTCACATACTCAATGTAAACGAGGCTTTCTTTCTGCGTGCCTTTGCCCGTAAGCGATGGCAATAGCGAAACACCATCTGAATTTGCAGGAGCTGGCAGTCCGGCAGCAGCAGTAAAGGTCGGCAACCAGTCGTACGATATGCTTGGAGTGTTTACTACTTTATTGGCAGGTATTTTAGATGGCCAGCGAGCAATGACCGGCATACGTGAGCCACCATCCAGCACGTCTCTTTTTATCCCATCGAACGGTCCAAAGCTGTTGAAGAAGTTGGCTTCGTAATCAGCATGCGGTTTTGGAAGGTAAGCCTCCACCGATGGCCCATTATCAGAACTGAATACGACAAGTGTGTTTTCGTCGATCTTAAGATCAGCTAAAAGTTTGAATAAATCTCCGATTGCATCATCAATCCGGTGAGTGCTTGAGGCATAGCGCTTATAGGTATCGGGCCAGGCAACTTCGGGAGTAGATGGATTGTTGTCGTGGTCGTAAGTTGCATTTGCATACTCCGGGTACGTGTACGAATCCACCGTACCAACAGCTGTATTGATCATTTTGCCGGGTTTGCCCAGCCACTGCACGCCACCGTGTAAGCCGCCGCCTGCCGGGTAAGGACATGTTGGAAGCTCCAGCACCGCATGCGGAGTATCGTAGGCCAGGTACATAAAGAATGGCTGGGTTTTATTTTTTCCCTGTTCGTGAGTAGCTATCCATTTCTTTGCAGCCGCTGTCCAAAGATCGCCGGTATAGCATTTATCTAAACCTTTGCTCACTTCAGTTTTATTTTCCCAAACCTCTTTGGCACCACGGTAAACTCCTTCTACCGGGTAATGCTCATGACCGTCTCCGTGGCGCATATATCCATAGTAGTAGTCGAATCCGCGATTCAGCGGGTGCGCAGGCCAGTTGCCGCCTTTGGTTGCTTTGCCTGTCCCTTGCAAGCCCCATTTACCAATCGCAGCTGTTGCGTAGCCTGCTTTCTTCAGAACGTTTGCCAGGGTGTAATTATCAGCAAGAGCCTTATCAAACTGGTTATCACGAACATTGGCATGTCCCTGGCTTAGCCCGGTTAAAATGGATGCTCTTGATGGAGCACAAACGGGCGCAGCGCAATACTGTTGCGGAAGCAATGCCCCCTCAGCAGCCATTTTGTCAAGGTTCGGAGTTATTGCCCACGGCTCGCTCCTGTCGTTATTTTTTGCACGCTGGTTCTGGAAGCCTGTGAGTAGCAAGGCGATAGAAGAAAAATAGAAAACAGATTTCATGAGAAGGTATTTGAACTAATTATTCTTCGTTTCCGAAGGTGTTTGGCACCATGCCGAGGCTTCCTAAGAAATCCAGGCTGGCGGCTTTAACATTGTAAGTGCTGCTTTTTTTCTGCCGAACATCTTTCATGGCAGCAACGAACGGTTGTTTGTCCGACACATACAGCAAGTAGTTGATCGTCATCAACGCAAGCATCTGATCATCGTTGTTAATAAAGTTGATCAGATTTTGAGCAGCGCTTTTGTCTTTAAAGCTTTGATAATCGATCGCGGATGCGGTGAGCGCCACTGGCGGATAAGCATCTTTCATCGCAGACTGTATAGCTGCTTTGTATGGCTTAAGCTCCTGGTCGTTTTGTGATCTTAAACCCGTAATAGCCCAGTAGCGCACAATATTATTTTTGCTTTTCAGGAAGTCAACCTGCTTTTTCGCGATAGCGGCTCCTCTCTGCCCCGACAGTTTTGCCGCAGCATAGATCTCTGCAATTGGGAAATTCGTATTGTTCTGGCGATACTCATATGGCGTAGTCGTTTCTGAGATCCGTGCGATTTCATATTCAGGAAGGAAGGACACATCTCTTGATTTCAGCACCTGCTCATCAAGTTGCTTGCGCATACGCTCCAAGACTTTTTGAGAAGCTGGATCGTTTGCCAGGTTTTTAGTCTCCCAGTAATCCTTGCTGATGTCGAATAAATATTCAGCAGGCCGGGGTTGAAAAAGGCTTTTCTGAAGTGGGTTTAGTTTGCCATCGACGAGGTCTTTCCGCATCTGCTGCTTGATTTCACCAATCTCCATGTACCGGATGTAGCGGGCTTCCGGCATAAAAGGCATGTAATTACGGGAGTAAACATATCGTCCGTCTGTGACGGTACGCACCATGTCGATGCCGTTATCAGAACGCTCGTTGGAAATTACAATATGGTCAGCCGGTTTGGTCCGCTTCTCGCCAATCAGCACACGCCCTTCCATATACTTTGGAATGTTGGCTCCTGCCAATGCAAGCATTGAGGGCGCCAAATCTTCAAAGTCTATCAGTTCGTCTGTAACTATTCCACCAGTTTTCCAGGGAGAAAGGTCCTTGTACATTGGCGGGAACCAAACCACAAAAGGAACACGATAGCCGAGGTTAATTCCGTTGGTTTTTCCTCTCGGGATACCCTCCCCATGATCTGCATAGCAGAAGATGATGGTACTGTCCATCAAGTTGTCTTTTGCAAGCCTTTCCAGCAAAGCACCGATCTTGTTATCCGTGAGTTTAATGGAATTGTAAACACGTGCAAATTGCTTGCGCATTTCCGGCGAATCCCTCAGAAAGGGCGGCATAGCAAAATCATTCTCGCCGATGCGGTCTGCCACAGGGAGTTCGTCAATTACAGCTTTAACGTACTGAGGATAATCATAAGTCATTGTCCGCGACTGATGCGAATCCACGTAGTTGAACACAGAAAAGAACGGCTGCCCCGGCTTACGGTTCCACCAGCCTGCTTTGTCCGAGCTTTCGTTCCAGGCTTCTTTCACAAATGCCTTCGGATTGCGTACGTTATAATCCGTTTTCACATTATTGCTGGTGTAATAACCCGCCTGCTGCATGTAATAAGGAAAACCGTGCACAAACGAAGGCACCGGGTAATTGCTTCGGTGATAACCTGTTCCTGATTCGTACGACTTCAGCCCGGTGATCAGCGTAGTGCGGCAGGGTGAGCAAACCGTCGCTGTGGAAAACGCATTCGTAAACCGAACGCCATTTTTCGCCAGGTTATCAATTACAGGAGTTTTAGCATCCTTGTTGCCATAACATCCTATAAAATGCGGCGAAGTGTCTTCGTAGGTGATCCATAGAATATTGGGCTTTTTCTGCGAAAAAGCAGCCAAATGAAGGCAGAGTAGAAGCGCCGTTGCTTTAAGAATTTTCATCGTCCGTAATTATTGAGCGCCGTTGCTTTCAGGCTTTTCTCTCATCATATATGGAGGGAAAACCGCTGCCTTTGAGCCTTTCTCGTATCTTAAATTGTGCTGGCCGCCTCCTGTTGGAAGAAGCGGGATGTACATGCCGCCGGTTTTTTCCATGATATCAAACAGCTGTTTGGTCATATCGCGGACAATGCCCTGGTTCTCTTTGGTGCGAAACAGGTTGTGCAGTTCCTGCGGATCATTTTGAATGTCGTATAACTCATCGGTATCCCAAAGACCGGTGTAGTGGATCAGCTTGTAGCGGTCACCACGAAGTGCATGCATCGTAGGAGTTTGAGGGAAGCTTCGCTCCCAGAAATATTCATAAAGCAAACCGGTGCGCCAGTTAACGGCTTTTTTTCCTTCCAACTGTGGCAAAAAGCTTTGTCCGTCCATATAGGCCGGCGCTTTCAGGCCCGCAGCTTCCAGGATGGTTGGGGCAATGTCTATGTTGGCAACCACATCGTTAACCACGGTACGAGGCTTAATTATTTCGGGACAGTAAGCCAGCATTGGTACACGCATAGATGCTTCATAAGCCACACGCTTGTCAATCAGCCCGTGCTCGCCGAACTGGAAGCCGTTATCACCCATGTAAATGATAAGCGTGCTTTCTAATAAGCCTTGTGATTTGAGGTAGTCCATAACTTTCCCGATGGATGCATCCACACTGTACAGGGTTTCTGCGTAGCGCTTATAATACTCTTCGATATTCAGGTCGCTGTGATACGGAAAGTCGACGCCGTGCCATGAGTTCCGCTGATTTTGCAGCCACATTGGAGCATCGATGTGTTTGCTTGGGTCCATGCTGACCGGAGGCACAAACTTGTATCCTGCTGCCATTCCCTTATCACGCGGCGCAGGCAGGAAGTCGGAATGAACTCCCTTGTGTGATAAATACACCATGAAAGGTTTGTTTTTATCCCGGTGCTGAAGAAAATCCAGCGCATATTCAGTCAACTCATCTGTGATGTACCCTTTCTGAGGCACATGCTTGCCGTTTACGTTTAATCCGGCCGGCTTAGGAAAATAGCTTCCTTGTCCTTTGAATGAAACCCAGTAATTGAAACCACGTTGTGGATCGTCATGCTCGCCGCCGATGTGCCACTTGCCAATCATCGCAGTTTGATAGCCAATCTGCTGAAGGTATTGCGAATAGAATACAATGTCTTTCGAAACCGGATTCAGGTTATCCACTACTTTATGCTTGTGCGCATAGATCCCCGTAAGGATAGATGCCCTTGAAGGGGAGCAAAGCGAAGTAGTGACGAAAGCGTTTGGCAGGTAAGCACCTTCCTTTGCCAGGCGATCCATGTTTGGAGTTTTAATAAACTCCTGCGCCTTTAAAAAGCCCATGGCGTCGAAGCGGTGATCATCTGTGAGGATAAACACCACGTTTCGCGGCTTGCCTGTACCCACTTTAACTAATTTCAGCGATCCGCCCGGCTGGCTAACAGGTGCATACTGCGCCGCAGTAAACAAAGGGCAAATCAACAAAATCGCTAAAAGGCGTTTGTAAGTATGTGTCATATGTATTCTGAAATTAATGCTTTTTGAGTGAAGAGGGCGAGCTGAAGATTGTTCTAAAGCAGTAGCCGGGAGAATTTTCGCAATCTTCATTCAGGTATTCCGATATAATTGGAGGTTACGGAAGTAAAATTATGTTAAAATTGACATTGATGGTGTATCTTTTCTGATATAAAATCAGCTGGCAGCGCTTGAAATGCAGCTTTGCGATTGAGTGGAACACAGAAACTGCTATATTGTGGCACTAATTTTAGGATGGTGCATAAGAACCTCAAACCTGCTTTTTACTTCTTGTTTTTCTTTCTGGGATGCTCTGCTGCAAGAGTGCAAACGACTCATTATACGGTGCAAAATGCACACTCTCATAACGATTATGTAAACCCACATCCCTTTGTCCTTGCTTTTGAGCAGGGTTTCGGCTCCATTGAGGCTGATATATTCCTGCGCAATAACGAGCTTCTGGTAGCGCACAACAAAAAGGAGATCAAACCTGAAAACACGCTGCGCAAGCTCTACCTCGATCCACTGGCCGCAGCTCTTAAAGCGAATCCATCGCGGAAGCTGAACCTGCTCATCGACCTCAAAGACAATTACAAAGAAGTGCTGCCGGTACTTGTTGAACAATTAAGAGAATTGGAGCCTCTCTGCTCATCCGGAAACAAAAAAGGCAATCTCACCATCCTGATAAGCGGCTCACGCCCCTCGCCTGCCGAATACAATAACTATCCCGCGTTCATCTTTTTTGATGATGACCTTGCTCTTCCGCACACTCCGGAAGAATGGAAACGCGTTGGATTGGTAAGCCTGAACTTTACAAAGTATTCCAAATGGGAAGGTAAATCAGAGTTGCCTGCGGGCGATAAAGCCGCATTGATAAAAGTAATTTCCGAAACCCACAGCAAAGGGAAGCCTATACGTTTTTGGGCTGCGCCCGATACAGAAAAAGCCTGGAAAGCACAGATGGATATTCATGCCGACTATATCGGCACCGATAAGATAAAAGAGTTAGCAGATTTCCTCAACTAAACATATGAACAAATACATTTCGTTTTCATTGCTGCTGGCGGCAACAGCTTTTCTTTCCTGTTCAAAAAAATTTACCCAGAACACACAGGCAGCAAAGTCTCGTACTGCCAACAGCATTCTTGTGATGACTTATAACATCCATCACTGCAACCCACCTTCAAAGGAAGGCGTGATTGATGTTGAAGCGGTGGCAAATGTGATCAGGGAACAGAACCCAGATATTGTTGCCCTTCAGGAAGTGGATGTAAACACTGACCGCTCGAAGGTGAATGAGGCGCAGCAATTGGCCGATAAAACCGGCATGAAATATTTCTTCGCCAAAGCTATCGATCATCAGAATGGCGAATATGGTGTAGCGATACTTTCAAAATACAACATTGAAGAAGGGACTGTACATAAACTCCCCATGGAACCCGGCAGCAAACGTGAACAACGTGTTCTCGCAACTGCAAAAATCACGTTAAAGGATGGCACTTCCATCCGCTTTGGCTCTACGCACCTTGATGCGGGCAGCAATCCAGTCGACCGCGAGTACCAGATCAAAGAGATCAACCGGATCGCATCGGCAGAGACACTTCCCTTTATAATCGCCGGCGACTTCAACGCAGTTACAGGAAGCACGATCATCAATCAATTGGATCAGAACTTCCAGCGCAGCTGCACGGTTTGCGGGCCAACCATTCCTTCCGATAAGCCAAATAAGACAATCGATTTTATCGCGTTTAAGCCCAAGACCGGATTCAGAGCACTTTCAACCGCAGTAATCCAGGCACCGTATCCATCAGACCATTTACCTGTAACCGCCATTCTGGAATACACAAAATAAGACAATGAAGCTTTTCTTACATCGATTTATACTGCTGCTGTTCCTTTTCCCACTAGCCGTTTCGGCTCAGGCCCAAGCAAACCAACAGGATAAACAAGCCGCGTACGCCCTTATCAAACGTGTTATGAAAGGGAGTGCAAGCAAGTTTGAGGTCAATTATATCCCAAAGTCCGACGGGAAAGACGTTTTTGGGCTTGAAAGCAGCAAAGGCAAAATCATCCTCAGCGGAAACAACAACGTTTCTGTAGCAAGCGCTCTGAACTATTACCTGCGCAACTACGCACATTGCCTTATCTCCTGGAACGGCTCAAACCTCAAGCTGCCAAACCCATTACCGGAAGTTAAAGAAAAGGTGGTTAAGCAGTCGCCGTATCAGTTCCGGTATTACCTTAATTATTGCACATTCAACTATTCCATGAGCTGGTGGGATTGGAACAGATGGCAATGGGAAATCGACTTCATGGCGATGAATGGCATCAACATGCCGCTTGCCATAACAGGGCAAAACTCTGTTTGGAGTCGTGTGTACAAGAAAATGGGCTTTACCGACAAGGATCTGGAGAGCTTCTTCTCGGGACCCGCCTACTTCAACTGGTTCTTTATGGGAAACCTGGATGGCTGGGGCGGCCCGCTGCCCAAGAGCCACATGATGGCGCATGAGGAATTGCAGAAAAAGATTCTGGAGCGTGAGCGTTCGTTGGGAATGGATCCTATCCTTCCAGCCTTCACTGGTCACGTGCCGCCAAACTTTAAAGACAAATTCCCGCATGCCAAACTAAAGAAAACACATTGGTCAACCTTTCGGGATGTCTATATCCTGGATCCTGATGATCCGATGTTCATGAAAATCGGGAAATCATTTATAGACGAAGAAGTAAAAACCTACGGCACCAACCATTTCTACACCGCCGACACGTTCAACGAAAACACTCCGCCTACCAATGACTCCACCTACCTGAGCGACGTGAGCAAAAAGGTGTATCAGTCTATGGCTGCCGCCGATCCGAAAGCTACCTGGATTATGCAGGGATGGCTGTTCTACTACACCGCCAAATTCTGGCAGCCTACGCAGATCAAAGCTTTGCTGAACGCTGTGCCGGATGATAAAATGATCATCTTAGATCTATGGTCGGAGAACCACCCGGTTTGGCAGCGCACCGATGCATACTACGGCAAACCGTGGATCTGGAACATGCTGCACAACTTCGGTGGTAATATCAGCATGTATGGCAGGATGGATGAAGTAGCATCGGGACCGATCAATGCTTTGCACGATCCAAAATCGGGCAAAATGGCTGGCATCGGGCTTACGCCGGAAGCCATTGAGCAAAACCCCGTTATGTACCAGTTAATGCTGGATAACGTATGGACAAACAAGCCCATCAATGTAGATACATGGCTGAAAGACTATGCTTTTCAGCGATATGGAAAGCGGAACGCATCAGCAGACAAAGCCTGGGATATTTTACATAAAACGGTTTACACCGGAGGCATTCTCCCCGGTGGACCGGAATCTATTATCACCGCACGCCCAACATTCGGCACAGCGGCTAAAGGCACACGCATCAAGAAGTTCTACAAACCTGAAAACCTAGTACCGGCCTGGGATAACCTGATCGCGGCTTCTGCCGACTTAAAAACAGAAGGCTTCTGCTACGATCTGGTTGACCTCACCCGACAGGTGTTGGTAAATTATGCTGATACATTGCAGCGGCAGTTCGCCCAGGCATATGAGAAGAAAGATCTGGCAGGCTTTCGCAGGATCAGTGCTGCATTTATTGGCGTACTGGATGATACCGATAAGCTTCTCGCCACCCGCGAAGACTTCCTCTTAGGCAAATGGCTGAACGCTGCTAAGAAGGTCGGCAACACACCTCAGGAAAAAGCCCTCTACGAAAAGAACGCCCGCAACCTCATCACCCTCTGGGGAGGCAAAGACGCCACGTTGGCTGAATATTCTTGCAGACAGTGGAGCGGGATGATCTCAGGATTTTACAAACCACGCTGGCAGCAATTCTTCAGGTATGCAGATCAGCAGCTTTCTGCCGGCAAAGAGATAAACCAGAAAGAATTTGAAGAAAAGATTGTAGATTGGGAGTGGAATTGGATAAACAGCTCCGACATCTACAACGACAAGCCCGTGGGCGACGAAATAGAAATTGCCAACAGGCTCTACAAGAAATACATACCTCTAATACGAAAAGAATATCATCAGTAACCACTAACCAGAAATGAACCGTAGAAATTTAATTAAATCGTTAGGGATCAGCTTAGGTGCCACAATCATCAGCACCGAAGCCTTGGGCAGGATAGCCAAAGACACTTACAGCTATGCTATCCCCAAAAACCCTTTGCACAAACCATTCGAAAAAGCAGTAACAGCTATCACCTGCGGTGCAGGAAATCGTGGCAATGTGTATGGCGGTTTTGCAACCAAATTCCCCGGCGAGCTCGATATCATCGGAGTTGCAGAGCCTATCCCCTTCCGCAATGAGCGTTACGCCAAAACCCACAACATAGAACAGAATAATCGCTTCAATACCTGGGAAGATGTATTCAAACGTCCCAAGTTTGCCGACGCAGTAATCATCTCTATGCCCGATAATCTGCACTATGCACCCTGCATGAAAGCGTTGGAGATGGGGTATGATGTGTTGCTGGAAAAACCTATTGCCCCTACCGAAAAAGAGTGCCGCGATATCCTCGCCATGGCGAAGAAAACCGGGCGCATTGTAGGTGTTTGCCACGTGCTTCGTTATGCTCCTTACTTCGTGAAGATGAAGGAACTGATTGCACAAGGAGCTATAGGCAGGGTAATGAGCGTGCAACATCTCGAGCCAATTGAGCATACGCATATGGCGCACTCGTACGTCCGCGGCAACTGGCACAACTCAAAAGAGACAACTCCTATCCTGCTGGCCAAATCATGCCACGACCTTGACATCATTAAGTGGGTGATCAATAAACCGAGCAAGGAAATTATTGCCATGGGCGATCTTACCTGGTTTAAGCGGGAGAATGCGCCCGAGGGCAGCACCAACAGGTGTACCGAAGGATGCAAAGTGGAGCGTGAGTGCCCGTACTCTGCGATAAAAGAATATGTAGAGAGAGGCTCCCGCAACAAAGTCCTCGACATTCCTGATGACATGAAGGATAAAGACGAACGGAAGAACTTCATCATAAACAAACTAAACACAACTAACTACGGGCGCTGCGTGTACCGCATGGACAACGATCAGCCCGACCATTATATCACAAGCATACGTTTTGCCGATGCCGTAACTGCCAACTTCTCCATGGAGGCTTTCGCCGGATATGCTGGAAGACGAACACGCATTTTCGGTTCAATGGGCGATATTGTGGGCGATATGGATGAGTTGGTTGTTACCGATTTTCGCACACGCAAGAGTGTAACCCTCAAGCCAAAAGCAGAAGATGTGGAAGGCTATACAAATGCCGGCCACGGCGGCGGCGACTATAACTTAGCCCACGACTTTGTACAGGCTGTTGCGCATCAGGATCCTAAAATGCTTACTTCCACGATCGATGAATCTATAGAAAGCCACCTGATGGGCTTTATGGCGGAAAAGAGCCGGAAGACAAAAAGAGTAGAAGCGATTAAGGTGTAGGTCGGACTACTTACACTGCCTATCCTCTACCGTCATTACGAGGAGGCACGACGTGGCAATCTCTGGGATTCCAGCACTGCCGCTAAACCGCATGTCATACTGAGGAGGCACGACGAAGGAACTAAGTGTTGCTATTGACCAAGTTCCCTCTACGCCAACTGGCGGAGAGGGATGACATAAAGCTTAAGTTGTATGTTCGGCCGCTACCTTCAAGGTTTCACATTTAAATAAAAAAGGCTGCAAGATTAATCTTGCAGCCTTTTTGCTTCTAATGGTTATACTTGCTTAGTTCACCAGCATATACACACAATCTCGGGGTTTGACCTGTACACTGATGGTATTGCTAAACTGCCCTAGGTCTTTTTTGTCATAAACATCCCGTACACTTACTTTCCTGTTGAAGCCCAGATCAGAAAGATTTACAGCAACAGTTTGGGTTTTCGCGTGGTCTCTGTTCAGGAACAGCACCGCTGCTTTTCCACCTTTTAACTTCTTAGTCCAGATCTCAGTATTTCCTATAACCTTCAGGCGTGTGCCTTGTTCGGTCGGGTCCTGGTTGATGGCAATCGCCTCCTTATTCATCACGATGTCTTTTTCATATTGAGGCATGTTCCTTGGATCGTCGCCGAGGAAGAGCGGTGCCGACATAATTCCCCAAAGCGCAAAATACATTTTCTGTTCGCTTGGTGTAAGGCCCTGGTCACCGGTAACCAACATCTCCGGATCATTCCAGTAACCCGGTCCCGCATACTGAGCAGATTTATTATTTTCATTGGCTATCCACATTACCGTTTTGAAGTTCCCCTTCGGAGCTACTGCAACCGAATCAAACGCGGCTTTTCCTACGTTCACTCTTGCCATGATATCAGGAGTTGTCCTCGACATGTTTCCCACCTCAGGATTCCAATCGCGGAACTGGTAGGCGCTTATGCTTAGCACAATATTCTTGCCGCTCTTTTTAAGGATGTCAGTCCAGCGGAAATAAGTTTCCTTAAGCAAATCTTCGTTCCAGCCTGGCGCATATTTACATTTATCAAGTTTGATGAAATCGAGCCCCCAGTCAATAAACTGCTGTATTTGCACCTGCTCGTGATTGAACCCGCCCACAGGGTCGCCACCGCAATCCTGAGTTCCCGGAACAGTGTGCAAACCAAACTTAAAGCCCTTGGAATGGGCATAATCAGCCAGCGCTTTTATCCCGTGAGGGAATTTCTCAGGATGGGCAGCCAACTCTCCGTTGGGACCGAGCTTGGTATCCCGCCATCCGCCATCTACAACCACATAGTTGTAACCTGCATCCCGCAATCCGTTGGCTGCCATTGCATCAATCACCTCACGCACCACGGCCTCATTCACATCTTTTTTGCCGAACCAGTTCCAACTATTCCAGCCCATCGGCGGTGTTGGAGCAATTCCCTGCAGCTTACGGGTGCCCTGCTTCTGGGCAATACAGCCTGTGTTCAGCAAGAATGCGATTGAAAATGAGTACAGAAGTGCTTTGAAAAGACGATTTTTCATATTGGTTTGTTTCGGTATTAAATAGAAATCAGGTTCATTGCTGCAGTTGCGGATACCTGTTACAATAATTGCATAGAATCCACATCAAAACCCCCTGTTTTTTGTCTAATATAAACTGTATTTTGATAATGGGGTTAATAGTTAAGAAGTTAAATTGTAAATGATCGGTTACCGAACGAAGCCCATTATTCAATACCCACTACTCTATACTCACAACCGAAAAATAAGATAAATTTGCGCACCATCAATCAGGCTATGCAATCTATATCCCAGCTACAGCAGCTCATTAATCAGGCAATTTCAGAAAAGCAGTTTAATGAAAACCCTACCGAACTATATGAACCCATCAATTACCTTATGTTGCTGGGTGGCAAGAGGCTGCGCCCGGTTCTGTTGCTTATGGCCACCGATTTATTTGGAGGAAGCGTGCTGAAGGCGCTCGATCCGGCTGTCGGGATAGAACTGTTTCACAATTTCACCCTTATGCACGATGACATTATGGACAAGGCTCCTCTGCGCCGCGGGAAGGCCAGTGTGCATGCCAGATGGAATGAGAATATTGCTATCCTTTCTGGAGATGTGATGTTTGTGGAAGCTTATACGCAGATGATCAAGGTTGACGATGCTATCCTGCGGGAGGTACTGGATATTTTCAGCATGACTGCCTCGGGTGTTTGCCAGGGACAGCAGATCGACATGAACTTTGAGCATGCGGATGGAGTCACCATTCCGGAGTATATAGAAATGATCAGGCTGAAAACAGCCATGCTTTTGGGAGGCAGCCTTCGCATAGGTGCGCTGATAGGCGGCGCCAACGCCGGGCAGGCGAAGTACCTTTATAGCTTTGGCGAGAACCTGGGCATCGCGTTCCAGCTTCAGGACGATATATTGGATGTGTACGGCGACCCGGATAAGTTCGGCAAACAAGTAGGCGGCGACATCCTATCTAACAAAAAGACCTTCCTCCACATCAAAGCAAACGAAATAGCCGAAGGGTTGGATGAAGAAGAACTTAACTTCTGGCGTAATCCGGAAAGCGGCAGCGGGACCGAGAAAGTAGAGGCGATTACCGCTATTTACAACAGGCTCGGCGTGCGCCAACTCGCAGAAGAAGAAATGAACAGCTATGCCGAAAAAGCCCTTTTCGCCTTAGAGCAAATAGATGCTGACGCGGAGAAGAAACAGGCGTTGCGGCGCTTCGCTGAAGAGTTGCTTGTGAGGGAGAATTAGAGGAAGAGCTTACTCTTTACTCCTTCACACTCTTAATCCTTCCCCGCAACTCGTCGCTGTCAAAGCGATCGTAATACGTGACCGTAGTATTGCCGACAGACTTCAATTTACCTTTTAACTCGTCCCAGTCGAAGCGATCGTAATAGCTAAGCGGTGTACTGCCGATCGATTTGAGTTTGCCTTTCAATTCATCCCAACCAAACCTATCGTTATAGGTAAGGGTGGTGTTCCCAACCGACTTGAGTTTGCCACGCACTTCATCCCAGCTAAATTGATCGTAATAAGTGAGCGTAATGCCTCCAACCGACTTCAGTTTCCCATTGAGTTCAGAGCTATCAAACTCGTCATAGTAACTAACCTGTCCACGTTCGTTTAGGGGCGAGTACTGAAGCAGCCTCCCATTGAGGCTGACAACAAACAGTACATCATCGCAGATAAATTCCACAGCACGCACTGATGTGCCACGGTCGTTAAGCACCGGTAGTGGCTGATCCAGATGTTGAGCCATCACAGTAATCGAAGAAGTGAACAGCAGGGCTAAGATGACCTTAAATCTCATAAGTTTTGAATTGGAAAGTAAATCTAAGCCAGCACAGATGAAAAGAAGATGAAATCTGCCGTTTCACCGTTTTGTTACTGATGACGAACGCTGATGTGCGCTCATTCAAAACTCTCAATTCCAACTATTCTTTCGAATCCTTCACCGCGATCTCCAGTTCCGTTTCCAGAGTCTTTTCGGGTGCCACGAGTATGTTCTCAACCGTCATCCTCAGGCTTATCTTAGCTGGATACTCCCAAACCGGATCCAGTGTGAATGTGGTAGTGCTGTTAGCCTTCAGCGTAATGCGCCCGTTTGGAACATCATCCAACTCATAATTTGCACGGCATATTACATCGTAAGGAATATCCGACTTATTCTCTATCCGGACTTCAAGCTGCGGCGACTTTCTCTTCTGCTTTTTGATTGCTGTTGCCACGAGCGACGCTTTAAAAAACGCCTCCGCTTCCGGCTTCCGGGCGATGATGACATTCTCGGTATAAACAGCCGTGCGCTTTGCAAGCAGCGCCTCCTTTACTGCAGCCTCCGATTTATCCTTCGCAAAGACAAGCGTCATCGGGCGGTGGTATGTTGCAGAGGGTGGTGGTATGTCAGCATGTGCATCTGTACCCGAAGTCATTGTCAGGTTGTATTTTTCGGCCATTCTGTGAGCAAACACATTGTAATGTTGGCCGTTCACCACCTCCACCCCGCCCAGAATTCCTTTTGCCAGCAGTTCCTGATGAAAAGGCGTAAACAACTCATGGCTCTTTCCATCCCACCACGAGTAGTTTGGGTGATTGTAGATCACAAAGCCGCCCTGCTTCTGAACCTCCAGGAACGGAGCCATCAGTTCTTCTTTAGTAGGATTTTCTTTCATAATGAACACCTTCTTGCTCGATGCAGTATAGCCGTACGGAAGCTTGTCGGCATTCTGAAGAAACAGTGCATTATTATGATAAGGCGGCACCCGCGGCGATATTTCTGCGCCTCTAATTACAAGCACATGAGTGTCCTCGGCAGCACTCACCCCCAGTTGGAAGGCGTGCTCCCGGTCGCGTTTAATTTCATCAGGATACTTTTCCATGTCGCTGTGTTCTGTAACCGAAATTACATCCAGCCCATCGCGTTCAGCTTCATCAACACGCACCTTTGGCATCACATGTCCGTCTGAATAGGCCGTGTGCATATGGAAGTCGCATTTCAGCGTAACATATCCCGGAATATCCGGCACTTTTACTTTTGGGTTTCGGGGAATGTTCTGGGAAAAGGCCGTGAAACTTGTAGCCAGGATAATAAAGGAAAAGAGCAAAGTACGCTTGTGCGTGATCTGTATCATGTAGCCAAATATATTGGTATCAATGCTTATTATTCAAGTGAGGAAGTAACAATTTTACAATGCTGTAGTGCTCCAGCTTGCTGGCAGGAACATCCGTTTAAGGTTGCTGCCTCTCATGCATACGCCTGCCGCGAAGGCACTGTTTTCGCGGGAAACCTCAACAGCCTCGTCATTCCGTCTGGTGCGAAAACTGAGCCATCCCGTTTGTAGACAAATTCCCTCTCTTGGCCGATTAATCCCGCTGGTAGCTTGCAATGCATAGTACATGGTAGTACTTTGGTGCTTTTATTAATAAAGAATGGCACTAAAGATCAGCAACATCTCTAAAACATACTCCAACGGAGTTCAGGCACTCCGCAATGTTACCCTTACTATTACTAACGGTATGTATGGATTGCTTGGGCCGAATGGTGCAGGCAAATCCACGCTTATGCGCACACTGGCAACCTTACAGGAACCGGATACCGGAACCATCCATCTCGACGGGATTGATGTTTTGACACAAAAAGAGGAACTGCGCCAGACCCTCGGCTACCTCCCGCAGGAGTTTGGTGTGTATCCCAAAGCAAGTGCCCAAGACCTCCTCGACTACTTCGCCGTGCTCAAAGGCATAACAAACCGGGCATCGAGGAAAGAAGTAGTGGAGGCTTTGCTTAAACAAACCAATTTGTGGGATAAGCGCAGGCAGAAGCTCGGCGGCTTCTCGGGTGGCATGAAGCAGCGGTTTGGAGTGGCTGTGGCTCTCCTGGGAAATCCAAAACTGATGATCGTGGATGAGCCTACCGCAGGGCTCGATCCGGCAGAACGCGTGCGCTTTCTCAACCTCCTGAGCGAACTTGGCGAGAACAGCGTAGTGATCCTGTCCACCCACATCGTAGAAGACGTCACTGAGCTTTGCACACGCATGGCCATCATCAACAAAGGCGAAATATTGCAGGAAGCTGAACCTTTGAAAGCCGTAGCCGGATTGCAGGGAAAGATCTGGCGCCGCATCGTTGAGAAAAGTGCATTGCCAGCTTTAGAGCAGGGGTATAAGATCATCTCCACCAAGTTGTTAAGCGGCAAAACAGTGATTCATATCTACAGCGACACTGAGCCCGGAAAAGGCTTTGAGCAAGTGGCTCCGGACCTGGAGGATGTTTACTTCAGCACTATGGCAGGACAGACGGTAAACCAGGCTGCACAATGAAATTCCGGACCATCTTTCTTTTCGAATTTGGCTACCAGGTAGGGCGGCTTTCCACCTGGCTCTATTTAGCGGTCCTGCTCCTGTTCACTTTTGTGATGAACCTGATGGTGACTCCCGGCGATGGCGTGTACGCCAACAACACTTTCCACATCACTGCTATCACTATAATTGGAAGTTTAATCTGGTTGGTGATGAGCGCTTCCATTGCCGGCGAAGCAGCCGCACGCGACTCAAAGACACGTATGCATCCCCTCACCTACAGTGCCCCCGTCACAAAGCTTGACTACCTTGGCGGGCGCTTCCTTGCGGCCCTTGCAATTAATGCTCTGCTCATACTTGCCCTGCCCATGGGTGTAATGCTTTCCTTCTACCTGCCCGGAATAGAGGAAGGTCCAATGCAAGCATTCCGTCTTGCCCCATATCTCAATGTTTATTTCCTGATCGCTCTGCCCGGCACTTTCCTGGCGACAGCCCTACAATTTAGTTTTGCTGCACTCAGCCGGCAAGTAATGAGCAGCTATCTGGCCAGCCTCTTGTTAGCATTGGTCGCACAAATCATTGCTCTTACAGTAGCAAAGCTCTTCGGTAACTGGGATTTGGTTAAGCTGCTCGATCCTGTAGGCATTGCGGGAATTGTGGGCAGCGAACTGTCGACCTGGACGCCGACAGAAAAGAACACCCGCTTAGTTACGCCCGAAGGTATGTTTCTCTGGAACCGTGTCCTGTGGCTTAGTGTTGCCGGAGTTTCCCTGTGGGCCACTTACCTCCGCTTTGACTTCTCAAATACAGCAAGCAGCAGCTTTTGGAGCCGCTTCAGGCGGAAGCCAAAAGCACAAGCGCTAACTGTTTCCGAGGCGGCAACAGTCAGAACGGCTGCCCTTAAAGTACCGCAGGTTCAGCGAAACTTCGCTTTTGCAGGTTCTTTCAGGCAAACGCTCACCATCGCATCCGCATCTTTCCGGAAGATTGCCCGCAACCCTGTAGGGCTCACACTTCTCGCTGCTATTGCCATTGTGTCGGCGGCTTTCGGCAACAAGATCATCTCCCAGTTTGGGATTCCATTGATCCCGACCACCCAGCAGGTCCTGGCTTACCTCTCCGCCCCGCTAAGCAACATCAGCACTCCCTGGGTAGTTATCCCTTTGCTCATTATTTATTTTAGCGGGGAGCTTGTCTGGATGGAAAAAGACGCAGGCCTTGGCGATTTGACCGATGCATCGCCCGTTCCGGATTGGGTACTCTTTACAGGTAAATTTTTCGGGCTAAGCCTCATCATCCTGGCTTGGCTGTCAATGATGATGATTAGTGGTATTGCCATGCAGTTAATCTCCGGCTACCATAAGCTGGAGCCGGTTTTATACCTGCAGGTGCTTTTCGGAATTCAGTTTGTTGACTATCTCCTCTTCGCCGTGCTCGCCCTGGTGGTACATGTTGTGGTGAACCAAAAATACATTGCTTACTTGGTGATGCTGCTGGTGTTGAGTCTTATCGCCTATCCTTCCACCTTCGGAGTAGAGCACAACTTGCTTATTTTCGGAGCAGACCCGGGATGGTGGTATACCGACATGCGTGGATTCGGAAATACTATCGGGCCGTGGCTGTGGTTTAAAGCTTATTGGATTGCCTGGGCTTTGCTGCTTGCTGTGATAGCGAGTTTGCTTTGGGCAAGAGGAAGAGAGCAGAGCCTGAAGCAGCGGATTAAACTGGCAAAGAGCCGCTTCAATCCTTCAGGTAAATGGCTGGCGGGCATTGCGTCAGTACTGACAATCAGCCTGGGAAGCTTCATCTTCTATAATACCAATATCCTGAACCAATACCATGACAGCTCAGATATCTACGCACAAAAAGCTGAATACGAACGCACTTACAGCAGGTACAGGAACATCCCGCAACCGCAGGTGACGGCAACCAAACTAAACATGGAAATCTACCCCGACCGGCAGCAAGTGGACGTCCACGCAATCTATACTCTGGTAAATAGAGATTCAACAGCAATAAACTCTATCCACTTTGGAAGCATTGCAGGTATAGAACCTGTTGATATCCGGTTCAGCCGCCCCGCAAAGGCAGTGAGCCTGGACAAAAAACTCAGCCATTACATCTATGCGCTTAAACAGCCTTTGGAACCCGGAGCCTCAGTCCGGCTAAACTTTACTGTACACTCTAAACAACGTGGCTTCCGCCAAAGCGGCACAAACACCTCAGTTGTAAAGAATGGCACTTATTTCACCAATTACGATCTGCTTCCAAACATCGGCTACCAGGCTTACCGCGAACTGAAGGATGCTGTTATCCGAAAAATGTATAATCTTCCTTTCCGTCCTGAAGTCCCTTCTCTCTATGATGCCAATGCACGTAAGAAGGCTGTAAACCCCGACCACAATGCCTTTGAGGCTATCATCGGTACAGCAGCCGACGAAGTAGCCGTTGCTCCGGGCACATTACTGAACACCTGGACAAACGGCGGGCGACGCTACTTTCACTTCAAAACAAGTGCGCCTATCCGTGGCGAGTATTCAGTCCTCTCCGGGAAATACGCAGTAACAGAAAGCAAATGGAAAGATGTTGACATCCGTATTTACCATCACCCGGGGCACTTCACGAACATCGGCCGGATGCTTCGAAGCATAAAGGCTTCACTGGAGCATAATACCAGGCAGTTCGGGCCTTATCCCTATAAACATCTCACCGTTGTTGAACATGGAGGTAGCGATGGCGGAGCAAGTTCTGAAGCGAGCATGATAGATTATGGAGAACAGTATGCGCTGATGGACCCTGATGATAGTCCGACAGGTTTCGACCTCTCCTATTATATTTTAGCACATGAAGTATCGCATCAATGGTGGGGCGGTGCCGGACTAGCGCCTGCATATGTGGAAGGAGCCGGCGTGCTGGTGGAAGGGCTTGCAGTTTACACCGGCATACAGGTACTGGAGAAGAATTATAACGAAGGGCACTCCCGGCAATACCTCAGCTTCCTGCATTCCGTCTATGAAATGCCACGCTCGCTGGCAACAGCTTCTCTGCTTCAGGCAAACGAGCCCTTTCTCTACTACCGCAAGGGCGGGCTCGCCATGTATGCTTTGAGCAGGTACATCGGTAAGGAAAAGGTAAATGCTGCTCTTCGGCAACTGCTTCAAAGGAACAAGTCGGGAGAGCTGCCCTTGGCAACTACGCTCAACCTTTACGAGGAACTGCAAAAGGTTACCCCCGACTCATTGCATTCCCTCCTCGACGACCTGTTTAAAAAGAATCTGTACTGGCGCCTCAAAACAGAGAAATTTGCAGCAAAGCAAACGGAAGCGGGCTGGCTGGTAACGATAAAGGTGCAGGCACAAAAGATGGTAGTTGACAGCGCAGGCAAGGAACATAAAGAGCCGATGAATGATCTCCTGGAAGTAGGTATTTATGAAGCTAATGAATCCACTAAACCGATGTATCTCAAGATGCACCGAATCCGCTCTGGAGAACAAACCATACAAGTTACTGTCCCGAGAAAACCTGCACGAGGAGGCATTGATCCCAATATGCTGATGATAGATTTAAGAGTTGATGATAATTTGATGGAGATGGATGAGTAAGAGTAAAGACTCTTAGCTAGCCGGATAGGTGTCGCTGGTCAAAAATAACCATTGTTGTCCTCCCCCTTTATCCCCTCCAAAGGGGAACATGCGAGCTTAGCATGTATAACGCATAACCAAAGATTAAGCTTTATGTCTACCCACGGGATAGGTGTCCCCCGCTGGCGGGGGTTGGGGGTGGATAACACGCTTGCAGGGAATAACCTGTTGTAGTCCTCCGATTTTGAGAAAAGCCCATATCTTAGCTGCCTGAATTGAACAAACTATGGCAAAAGCATCCGAAATCAAAACTGGAAATATTTTACGCTTCAACGGAGAATTGGTAACAGTTGAAGAACATGTACACCGCACCCCAGGCAAAGGCGGTGCTTTCTATCTCGGGAAATTCCGAAATATTAAAACGGGAAAGATTGTTGAGGCCCGCCTGGCTACTGATGAACAGGTTGAAATTTGCAGGGTAGAGACAAACGACTACCAATATCTGTATGAAGATGGCGACTATTTTGTGGTCATGGACAACACTTCTTTTGAACAATTTAATATCCCTAAGGCACTCTTTGGCCCTTCTGCCAGGTTTGTAAAAGAAGGCATGGACGTGATTGTCTCATTTGAAAGCGAAGAACCTATCATGGCCCAGGCACCCAACTTTGTGGAACTGGAAATCACCTACTCCGAGCCTGCTGTTAAAGGCGACACATCATCGGGAGCTCAAAAAATGGCTACAACTGAAAATGGCATCGAAATACGCATTCCCTTGTTTGTGAACCAGGGCGATAAGATCAAAGTTGACACCCGCACAGGTGAATATGTGGAACGGGTGAAATAGCTTCCGTGTAAATTGCTGTTAGACCGGGTTTTAGTTCTTGCTTTATTAACCGTCGTTGCGAAGCGGCACAGCTCCTGCTTTCTCCCCGTCATCGCGAGGAGGCACGACGTGGCGATTTCCGCGTTAAACCACTGCCCACCAACTTAATAATACTTGGTGAATTTTATCTCTATCGGTAAACTGCGCCTGGATGGTACTTGTTGGTGAAGACACCAACAAGGAAGAAGGTGTCAGTCTGAGCCTGTCGAAGACTGGTGTGGGCGGAATGCGTGTTAGTTGTAATCGCTCTTCCTTCGATCCGCCAGCTGGCGGATCAGGATGACGCTACGAGGGTGTCAGCCTGAGCGAAGTCGAAGCCTGAAAACGCCCGTCATTCCGGGCCCCGATCCGGAATCTCTGTGCACGGCCACCGTCGGGCAAACAGGCCCAAACCAAACTCACCTGCTTACTTCTTCAACTGAGCTATCATTTCCCTGAAACTCTCCAGCGCACTCTCCAGGTTCTCGGCAATCTCTTCTGCCAGCACATCCGGGTCAGGGAGGTTGTCCAGATCTGCGAGCGACTTATCAGCCAGGTGTTGTCTAAAGCCTTTAGCACATAAGTCCGGTATAAGTTGATTACTCTTGTACATGTCTTTATCTAACCGAATAGAGCTATTGTCACGTTTTGATGGTCCTGGGGTACCGCGGGTTGGAATTGAGTCAAAGTTTTCCCCGAAAGGGAATAATTTTGAAACTATTGAGGATCATCGAAAAGAAACTATCAGGATTCTTGATGAGATATTCCAAGAAAGTAGAACGAATGCAGAGATACTAATTTACGAATTACCAATCCTGGACACTCACAATTCAGTGATTCTGCATTTATACGACGTAGCCTGCCAGTGCCTACTCTTCGGATTATACGGTGCAGCCAACATGCAGACCAGCATTCTCGGAGAGTTTGTTATCCGGTATACAATATTCAAAAAACAGTTCAAAAATGAAATCCCATTTACGTCCGCTAACTGGAAAAGAGTTGAGAATCTAAATTTTTCTGCTCTTCTGTGGAAATTAAGAGATGAAAAGTTACTATCAATTGAAGAAATAGAAATACTAGATACTTTCAGGAAGAATGTTCGGAATAACTACGCTCATTTTAAACTCAGTGATTTGGCAGGCGACTATGTATTTAAAAAGATGAAATTTAGGAACCTGATCACCCAAGAAGTTTTTGTTGATGATTTACCGGCATCAGTCCATCCTTTCTTTCAGATATTGTCTAAAAACAATATTGACAAAGAGTCCGCTCTGGATAACTTGAAAATGATTGTCTCCATTGCTGTTAAACTGTTGTCCGACACGGGCGATATACTTCAATATCCTGTCAGCTCTAAAAACAAAAGTTTGGGGGTGAACCCTTCGTCTTCATCGCCTAAATACAGAAGCTCCTAATTATCCTCATATATCGCCGCCACTATGCAATGGACAGGGCGTACCTTCTCAGCACCGCCCTCACTTCTTTAAATCCTATTGCAGCGGCATCCTTTTGCCTTGGGGCAGCGGTGCAGGGACAAGCAAAGATACAGCGGAAAGAGGGAGTACCACATCGTACTGGAGGCACCGGAGCTTGCTTTTCTACAAAAAAGAGCCTGCGCATTTTACAACGCAGGCTCTGAATGGTTACCAACCTGAAAAACTACTTATACTTTACTAAAAACTAAAGGCTTCTTTTACCTGCTGGTGCTGCACTGTTGTAAGCAAGTGTGATTTTTTCTTTATCACCTTTGATGGTGCGGTCAATACGGTCCAGGTAATCGCCTGTTTCAGAGTAAAACTTCTGAATGTACTCGCGATACGAATCACTGGTGTTTGATGGCAGTTTAGCGATGATGTAACTTTGGAAAAGAGCATAATCTACTACTGAATCTTTCCAGTTGCGGTATTTCGCATGGTTTCTGTTTGTGCCTATCGCAGAAGTTGGCCTTTTACCCGCAACCTTCATCCCAAACAGGTTATGATTCTCTTTGAACACATCGCTGGTGAAATTTCCGGTTTCCAATCTCGCCTGAGATAATACGGTTTCAGGATACTTGATCTCCAGTTTTTTCATGAAAGCGAGCAAAGCCTGCTCAGAAAATGGTTCGTTCTCTGTAGCCTGGTTTAACTTTACAACTTCTGTAGCTTCCGCTGATTCTGCGGGAGCAAAGTAACGGCCACCGAAGTAGCTGAATATTGCGAGCAATACATACGCGATGTATTTTTTAGTGCTCTTCGCTTTTGTTTTGTTTTCGCTGCTGTTGATCGGGAAAGAACTTTTCAATTCGTTCATAAATTTTGTTTTATAGGTTTGTGATTATGCGGCAATTGGTGGTTCAAGTCAAGTACCGCTGCTGATTTTATCTATATTAAACGGGTATTGTTGCCCCTTATTTCAGGTAGAAGGCCATGGGTTGGCCATGGTTTGGAGACTCTATTTAGGAGGTACTATGCCGATTCATTGCACTGTTTGTGTGTACAACCCCGGCACATCAAACCTGCTTTCATAACCCTTGCCGAACAGCATCTCAAATCAATTAACCATATTAAAGGAGTTTATTTTCATCTTCACAATACAGCCCAAAACCCTTAACTTTATTGTTTAGGCGAAATGACGATGAGGAGCTTAGCGATAAGATCATTTTCATTTTATAGCTACAGTCAGCCTCTGATGAGTGCAGGCGAATAACCAATTCTAACGATGCTGAAAATTAAGATGAGCTTAGGCCTGATCTGCCTGGCTGTGAGTTCCGCATTCGCACAGGCCGACAGCCTGAGTGCCGGAAGCGCCGGGCAGAAGCATTTCCATTTCACACAGGCCGCTGCTTTCGTGGCGCCAGCTGTTTTGCTCGGCTATGGCATTACAGCGCAGGAGTACAAAGCGTTTAAACGCGTAGACCTGAACGTACGTGCCGACCTCACAGAAGACTACCCTGGTTTTGTGAGCCACGTAGACGACAGGTTGCAGTACATGCCCGTAGTCTCGGTGTATGCGCTGGGACTGGCAGGGATAAAAGGGAAAAACGATCTGCTGGATAAAACCGCCCTGTTCTTCATATCGAATACCATTATGAGCGCTTCTGTTGATTTTATTAAAACGCAATCGCATAAACTCCGTCCGGATGGATCAGATTTCAGGGCCTTTCCTTCGGGGCACACTGCCACCGCTTTCTCCGCTGCCGAGTTTATGGCACAGGAATATAAAGGCGTGTCGCCATGGTATGCTGTGGCCGGATATTCGATGGCCGCCACAACAGGTGCCCTCCGCATGTTGAATAACAAGCATTGGTTCAGCGATGTGGTAACCGGTGCCGGCGTGGGAATTTTATCAACCAAGGCAGCCTATTTTATTTATCCGAAAATCAAGAAGATGGTGTTTGGCAGTAAGGCAGCAGGGTTCGCGATGATGCCTTCTTACCAGGATCATGCCTGGGGATGTGGCTTGGTTTACAGGTCGAGGTAATCCAACGCTCTTATGAACTTTATCTGCATATAGACAATTATCAAATCGCAGCTACCACCACCCTACTATCTCCCTTTCTCCATCGAAGGATGAAGCCACCTCCACTACACTACCGCTACGGGTTGAGCTCTGCAAGATGGCATTTCTGCTGCAGGCTTTAAATTGGCGACAAGAAAGCGTACCTTTGCACGATTATTTTCCTGGGCGGCATATCAACTATATACATCAGCGACAATAAATTACAATTTGAATTATGAAAAAGATCGTTGATTACAGGAAGCTATTGGGAGTGAATGAGGCTGTTGAATTGCAGGAATTAAAGACCGTTTACCGCAGCCTGATGAAAACCTGGCATCCTGATAAGTTTCAGGACAGCAGCGAAAGCAGGCTGGAAGCCGAGGAGAGAAGCAAAACGATTATTGAAGCTTATCACTTTTTAGTGAGCATTGCTCCGGAAACCCGCAACCAGTCGCTGGCTGAATATACCCTCACCACAACCACTTCGAACATTCTTGATTTTGAATACAAATCGCAGGTATTAACTATCAACTTCTTAGACG
The DNA here is from genome assembly GCA_029266635.1 of Sphingobacteriaceae bacterium. Taxonomy (GTDB): domain Bacteria; phylum Bacteroidota; class Bacteroidia; order Sphingobacteriales; family Sphingobacteriaceae; genus JAQSWM01. The sequence goes on from JAQSWM010000008.1 coordinate 52,866, forward strand.
GAAGCGTCTACGAATATTTTGATGTGCCTAAAGCAGTTTACGTAAAGCTCATCAATGCGGATTCGCCGGGAAGGTTTGCCCGCAGGCATATTTACAATGAATATGTTTACCGCAGCACCAGCAAGCTTGTTGCTACTGCGTAAAAAACGTCTGAGTTTACCATCGCACCAGCTTAACACCAGTTTCAGTTCAGGTTAATACCAGCTTCAGCTGTTCTTCAGCTGAAATGGCTCAAAAAGGCGGTTTTGCTGAACAAGAACTGCACTACCTGAACAGGAGCTGAACAAACGTTCTGGAAACGGGCTTTTTCTATCTCCTCTTCACCCCTCTCACCGCCTCTGCCTCCAGCGGGTTTTCGGGCCAGGAGTGTTTGGGATAGCGGCGTTTCAGTTCCTTCCGCACCTCAAAATAGGCGTTCTCCCAAAAGCTGTGCAAATCAGAAGTCACCTGCACAGGCTTGTAGCCGGGTGAAAGCAAATGCATCACCACGTTCTGCTTTCCTCCATTTACCCGTGGAGTATCCAGCAAGCCGAATACTTCCTGCAGGCGTACTGCCAGCACGGGGGCATCGCCGTAAGGAGAATAGCTGAGCTTAATTTCCGAACCGCTGGGCACGGTTATGTTCGCGGGAGCAAGTTGGTTGAGCAGCTTTTGTTGTTCGAAATTCAGCGAATGCTGCAACACATCCAGTAAGTTTATTTTCCTGAAATCTTCTGCCTTGCGAACCTGGGAAAGATAAGGAGCCAGCCAGCTTTTATTATCCTGCAACAAAGCCGGGGTACTTACATCCGGCCAGCGTTGTTCCGGGTTCCAGGCACGCAGGCTCAGCACGCGATTCTGCCATTGCTCAACCCGCTCATTGAAATCGAGCAGGCTCTCGCCATCATTCTTCACCGCTTCCGAGAGCGCATTTTCTACCAGCTGTGAATCGGGTGCAGCAATCGCTTTGCTCTGCAACACAATAGCGCCAATCCGCAGATCGCTGCTGGTTAGCAGTTGCCCTTTACGGCTATCCCAGCGGATATTCTGTATTTCCTCAGCCAGGTGTAGCAAGTCTTTGGGGTTGAGCGGAGCCGCCAGAAACACTTTCCCCTGCCCTTTCTGTGCGTCTAAAGCTGCAATAGCAAGCCATGGCTGCCGCGACAAATGATCCTCCCGGTCCAGCACAGCAGTTTGCCCGTTAGCCAGGGTGAAAAGCCCGGCTTTTGCCTCTTTGGCTGAAGCGATGCGTTCGGGATATGCGGACGCAAGCAACAGCCCCGCGACATAAGGATCAGTGGCAGCGTTATCGGCAGCAATGCCAAAAAGCTTGCGGTAAGCAGCCGCCGCCTTCTCGATCTTCTCCCACCTGCGATCCCGCCCCGCATCTTTACGGTAACGCCTGAGTTGTTCAACACGGTCATTCAGGTCGGCACCGGCACTAAGGCGGTCGAGCGGATCACGTTCTTCCAGCAAAGCGGCAATGTCTGTAGCCAACCCGAGTTTTCCCTTTTGTTCTGCGTGGATGAGCATGTTGGCTAAACGAGGGTGGCAGGGCAAAGCATGGATCTTTTTCCCGTGGGCGGTGATCTTCCGGTCTTCTATGGCACCAAGGCTCGACAGGAGTTCTTTTGCGCTGCTTACGGCTCCTGCCGGAGGATTGTTCAACCAGCAAAGTGAGTTCACATCGCTGATGCCCCATTCAAGCAGATCAAGCACAAGCGGCGCAAGGTCACTGTCGAGAATCTCGGGCGTACGATATTCGGCAAGGCGTTGATGTGTAGCCGCCGACCACATGCGGTAACAAGTCCCTTCGCTTAGGCGCCCTGCACGACCGGCACGCTGATCGGCAGAATCTATTGAAACCCGACCCGTTTTTAAGCCTGACAAACCCGTTCCCGGATCGAAGGCTGCCTTGCGGGAGAGCCCGCTGTCGACAACTATTTTGATGCCTTCTATGGTGAGCGAGGTTTCAGCGATGGAGGTGGCAAGCACGATCTTGCGTTTCCCATGCGGATCAGGCAATAAAGCAGCTTGTTGTTCGGCATGCGAAAGCTGTCCGTAAAGGCTGTAGATTGCAAAACCGCCTGTTAATTGTGTGAGCAATTCGGCGCATTTCCGGATTTCGCCCTGTCCGGGGAGAAAAACGAGCAAATCACCTTCTTTTTCCTTTACTGCTTTCGCGATGGTGCGGGCGCAGGCTTCGGCTATCTGACGGATGTCGTGCTCACCGGTATAGATAATCTCCACCGGGAACATCCTGCCTTTGCTTTCAACCACGCGGGCCTTGAGCATGCTTGCAAGCCGGGGCATATCCAGCGTAGCCGACATCACCAGCAGGCGAAGGTCGGGGCGCAGCACTTCCTGCATTTCGCGGCTGAGGGCAAGAGCGGTATCGGCGTGAATGCTTCGCTCGTGGAACTCGTCGAAAATGATCAGTCCCACATCCTCAAGCGCATTGTCGTTTTGCAGCATGCGGGTCAGGATTCCCTCCGTCACTACTTCTAAGCGTGTGTTTCGGGATATTTTATTGTCGAAACGAATACGATAGCCGACAGTGTTTCCCACCTGTTCGCCTAAGAGTTCGGCCATGCGCCAGGCAATACTGCTGGCGGCAAGGCGGCGTGGTTCCAGCACAATGATCTTCTTATTGCCCAGCCAGCTTTCGTTTAACAAAGCCAGTGGAAGCAACGTGCTTTTTCCCGCACCGGGCGGAGCGCTCAGGATTAACGTGTTGTTTTCCTCAAAATGCTTTTGAACATCCGGGATGATTTCTGTTACCGGAAGTTTGCTGCTGTAGGGGTTGAAAATGGGCATGAAGAGCGCAAAGATAAAAAAGCAGGGATGCAATGAATCATTAGCGTATCCGGGATTGCAGACTAAGCAGCCAAAAATAACGACAGCACATACACACATCCCATCACGGTAAGGCCCATCAAAATACTTGCTACGGTGTACACTCTGAGCATGGTTTTCATGTCTATCTCAGAAAACTTGGAGATTACCCAGAAGTAAGCGTCGTTGGCATGCGAGATCATCATTGAACCTGCTCCCATTGCCAATACGCACAACAGCTTACCGTTCTCGTTATCCAGGCCCAAAGCGGGCAGCAAAGGCTGTATGATTGAGGCAGCGGTGATAATAGCCACCGTAGATGAGCCGAGCGATGTCTTCAGGATTGAGGTAAGCAGAAAGGGAAACAAAATCCCGAGGCTTGCCAGCGGAAAAGAGCTATCAAAGTGATCTCCCAACTTAGTGGCTTGCAGCACAGCGCCAAAAGCGCCTCCTGCACCGATGATTACCAATATCCCACCTGCTTTCTCAACAGCATCATGCAATAATTTGCTGATACGTTCGCTGTTCCAGCCACGCCCGCAGTTAAAAGCCAGCAGCACACCAATTGCCAGTGCCATCACCGGATCGCCCAATGCCGAAAGCACTTTTTGCCAGCCGTTCAGGTTTGTAGCATCTGTTTCAATGAGAAGGAACGATTTGATCGCAATCAACGCAATCGGAACAATAATGGGCAGGAAGGCGTTGAGCGCTGATGGCCTGAACGACTGATCAATTTCCTCGTGAATTGCAGAATCTTCCTCATGCACGTATTTTCTTCCTGCATAACTTGCCCACAGATAGCCCACCAACATTGCGGGTATAGCAATGAGGGCACCAATCAGGATCAGCCTGCCAAACTCCACTCCTATTAGTCCTGCGGCTGCCGTTGCGCCGGGATGCGGTGGAATCAAACAATGCACCGAATACAATCCTGCTGCAAGGGAAACCGACATAGTCACAATTGGAACCCCGGTGCGCTTTGCCAAGGATTTGTTTAAGCCGCTCAGCACGATATATCCGGAGTCGCAGAAGATGGGAAGCCCTACTATGAAACCGGTTACGCCCATGGCCAAAGCAGAAAAGCGAGGAGGAACCTTGCTGAGAATGTAGTTGGCCATCACAGCTGTGCTGCCGGTATGTTCGAGGATCACGCCTAATGTTGTGCCCAGCACAATGATGATCCCCAGCGACTTCATGATACCACCGAAGCCCTCCTTGACAGAAGAAATGACTTCCGGAACCGAAAGCTGCACCCCCAGGCCAACCACAAAACAGGCAAGGATCAATGCGAAAAAAGCATGGATGCGAAACCTGGTTGTGAGCAGTACGATGAAGGCAATGCCAATTACCAGAACGATGAGGATGTGCGCAAGGGAGCTTGTCATGCAACGAATTTAAAACTATTCGGCGTCAATTAATGCAAGCATAATGTCCATTACGTTGGTTTGGGTTGCACCGGTTTTGATCAGCCCGCCTGCCTGTGAGAAGAAGTTATACGAATCGTTGTTTTCGAGATAAGCATTGGCATTAAGCCCGAGTGCAGCAGCCTTCTTCATGATCTCTGCATTCACAAAAGCTCCCGCAGCATCTGTCGGGCCATCGGTCCCGTCTGTTCCTGCTGATAAAAGAGTTATGTTCTGGTTTTCTCCTAATTCTATTCCTGCGGCAAGTGCCAGCTCCATGCTTCTTCCGCCTAAGCCATTGCCCTTAATGGTTACCGTGGCTTCGCCTCCCCACAAAAGGCAAACAGGTGAAGTGCTTTTAACTTCTTTTGCCTTTTGCACGATCATCTTTCCCAGGTCTTTCGCTTCGCCGTTAAGGGTGCTGCTGATTATGTGAGATTCGTAACCTAGCTCTCTGGCTTTTGCTGCGGCGGCTTCCAAAGCAATCTGGTTGCTTCCGATGAGGAAGTTGTGTGTGCTGGAGAAGCTGGTATCGCCTTCTTTGGGCGTGTCGGGTATTTTGCCTGCGCATCCATCCGCAATGTGCTTTGCTATAGCCTGTGGAACCTGCCTGCTGAGATTGTACTTCTCCAAAACTTTATAAGCGTCACTAAAAGTACTCTTATCGTGAGCTGTTGGCCCGGAGCCGATCACATCTAAATCATCGCCTACCACATCCGATAAGATGAGTGAGAACAGCCTTGCAGGATGAATGTGCCGGGCAAGCTGTCCGCCTTTGATGTTCGACAGGTGCTTCCTGACGGTGTTCATCTCGTGTATATCTGCTCCCGATTTCAGTAGAAGATCGTAAGTGTGTTGAACTTCCGTTAAACTCGAACCCTCAGGAAAATCAGCCAAAAGCGCCGAAGCACCGCCTGAGAGAAGGAAGATGACTATATCGTGGTCTGTTAAGCCCGCCGTAAGTTTCAGGATTTCTTCACTGGCGAGAACACTATTGCCGTCGGGGATTGGGTGGGCAGCCTCAATAAGCCTGATCCTGTTCAGAGGCAATCCATGATCATACTTCGTAACCACAATCCCACCGCTGATCCGATCACCCACAATCTTTTCCAAGGTTTGAGCCATCAATGCCGAGGCCTTTCCTGCCCCAATTACAAATATTCGCTGGTTAGGCTGCAGCTTGACTGATTGCTCGTCTATTTGCAGATGCGGCGCTTGCCAGGTGACATGCTTGTGAATAAGCGTGGAAGGTTTCACCGCTTCTACGGCATGAAGGAAGATTTGAATGGCGTGCGACATACGATTTAGCAGGCGTTGAGATTGACGAAGATAAAATTTAGAGGTTAAAGATTTGTTTCCTCCGTGGGAAACCAACTGACAGGCAAACGCTTTATCTTTATCGCAGGCCCAGATGATTTCCGTTGGGTTTTATGAAAAAACAGATGAAGCTTGTACCAATAAGTTTAATGTATTTGAGGCTATTGCTGGGCTTTGTACTTGTGGTGTTGAGCATACTGCACGTAGACGGTTTCAAAATCTTTGCTGTTGCAATCATCAGTGCGGGACTGCTCTCAGATATTTTTGATGGAATTATCGCCCGACGGCTAAATATATCCACAGAGAAGCTCCGTCGGCTCGACTCCAGTATTGATCAGGTTTTTTGGTGCCTTGTAGCTATTGCCGCTTTTATTGAGCATCCTGCCTTCTTTTACGACAATTACCTTAAGCTGATTTTCCTCATCGGTGCTGAAGCCCTTACGTACGTGCTTAGCTTTGCGAAATTCAGGAAAGAAGTTGCCACACACGCCATCGCCTCAAAGATTTGGACCTTGATCTTGTTTGCGGCTTTGATAGAGATATTATGGACAGGAACTTCCGGCTTAATATTCGACTTCTGCTTTTATGTGGGACTGGTAACGAGATTGGAAATTATCGCAATTCTAGTATTATTGAGGAGCTGGACAAACGACGTTCCTACAGTTTATCACGCAGTTAGGCTGCGACAAGGAAAGCCGATAAAAAGACATAAACTCTTCAATGGATAAACTGATGAATGTAGAAACGGCAGTTGTCTTGAGATAGGCTCCGGTAATGGGCCGACTGATTTGCATAATTTTTACCATCTTGATGCCGTTCTACTAGCAATTCGCCGATGAAACAGCTCCTTCCCTTTCTTCTCCTGCTAACGTTCAGCTGTACGGCACAAAATAGATCGCCAAGGCAGCCGAGGCCAGCAGATGCTCCGGAGCAGGTGCTGCGCTATGAAGATTACAACTACATACCACAAATAAAATCGGTAGAGTTTTATAACCGAAGCCAGGAACAATCGCTGCCGGTTTACACATTAGGTTCGGGAGATGAATTGCTCCTCGGCTTCGACGACCTGAGAGCCGGTACCCGGAATTTTTCCTACAGCCTGGAACATTGCGATGCCGAATGGAACAGCAGCCGCATCTCTCCCATGGACTACATGGAAGGCTTCACAGAAGACCGCATCACTCACTACCGCTATTCATTCAATACGCTTCAGAAGTTCACGCATTACGAGTTAATTCTGCCAAACTTCAGCGTGAAGCCAAAAATATCCGGCAATTACCTCATCAAGGTCTATGAAGATGGCGACCCGCGGAAGCTTATACTCACCCGCCGCTTTTTCGTGGTGAACAGGATTGTTGGAATTGCCATGGAAAACACCCGTTCTAACAACATCCAGCATCGCGACGAGAGCCAAAAGCTTAACCTGCTTGTGAATACGGCACAACTGAATGTCCAGAATCCTTACCAGGATGTGCGTGTTCTGGTGATGCAAAACGGTCGGCCCGACAATGCGCAATGGGCAGGAAAGCCAACGTTTGTCCGACAGGCACAACTTGTTTACAATGATCTGCAGCGGCTCGACTTTGCGGGTGGGAATGAGTTCAGGCGATTCGACATACGCAGCCTGCGCTTCAGGAGCGAGCGGATTGCCCGAATAGACAAAGATTCCCTCAACACCGTCCACCTGCTTGCTGATCCCAGCCTTGCCAGCCAGAGCTACGCCTTCAACTACGATGAGAATGGCAATTTCTACATCCGCAACACAGATGGCCGCGACAACCGCACCGATGGCGATTACGCCCGCATCAACTTCACGCTGGCAGCCACTCCGCCCAACGTCGAAGGCAGCGCCTACGTTGTAGGAAAGTTCAACAACTATAAGCTGGAAGAAAGCAACCGCCTCACCTACAATTCCACCTACAAACGCTTCTACGGCTCATTGTACCTTAAACAGGGCGTGTATGACTATCATTACATGTGGGCAGATGCAAGCGGGAAAATTACGGGTGAGACCGTTTTCGACGGATCACATTTTGAAACCAACAACGCATACCAGGCTTTCTTCTATTATCGCCGACCGGGCGCCCGGTGGGAAGAGTTGCTGGGTTTTTCGGAATACAGCCCCTTCGGCGGCACTCAAACACGCTAAATCAATTTCTCTATCTTAGCGGCAAATTTCCAATAATGAATGCTGCTAAATCACCTTCAGAATCGTTCGTGATCATGAACGAACTTGTTCTACCCAACGATACCAATACTTTGAACAATCTGATGGGCGGCAGGCTCCTGCACCTCATGGATATTGCTGCCGCGATTTCGGCTCAAAAGCACTCAAACCGCATCGTGGTAACAGCTTCTGTAGATAATGTTTCGTTTAAGCAGCCAATCAAATTAGGCGATGTGCTCACCATAGAAGCCAAAGTATCACGGGCTTTTACTACCTCGATGGAAGTGCGGCTGGACGTGTGGGCGCAGAATATCCCATCGGGGACTAAAGTAAAATCGAATGAGGCTTATTATACGTTCGTAGCGCTGGACAGCGAAGGGAAAGTAATGCCGGTACCCGCACTGGAGCCGGTAACTGACATTGAAAAATCATTGTGGGAAGGGGCGCTCCGCCGCAGGCAGTTACGATTGATCCTTGCAGGAAAAATGCATCCTGATGAGGCTACTGAACTAAAAGCTCTGTTCTTTCCGTAGCTATCGCCACACAAAGAACAGAGCAGTATTTATTAAAGTCAGCTTAAAATTTAGCGTTAACAGCAGGGAGGCTCTTGACGGAAGAATCCTCTAAAGCAATATCTGTCGATACAGCATAGGCAGCCAGTTTGCGCTGGATTTCCGGGTAGCTGGACGAAACGTTTTCAAACTTCTCTTTAGCGAAGAAGCTGTTAAAGAAACCTCCAACGCCTGCGCCGCTCACAATCGAGCTAACAATCACAACAGGCAGTACCATGGTCGTTACGTTGCCTCTTGATTCCTGGTTATGGTAAAGCATTCCTCCGGCAGCTAAGCCTGCAGTTGTGCCAAGCAGCATGTTGTTGTTCAGGGCATTTTTGCTCCTGATCTTTACTTCGCTAACAGTATCCGCGTCAAAAAAACGCATTGCACCGTTGCGGGCTTTGATAGAAAAACCTTCCTGGTTAGCTGCGGTAAGCACTCCGCTGTAACGAGTACCATCACTCGTGTGGATTACGGCTTTGTACTTTTTTGCTTTTTGCGCAAAGGCCTCAGTACCTGTTAAAGCTATGCCCAGGAACAGCAAGGCTAAAAAAACTGTTTGTTTCATGTGGGGTATGTTGTGTGTTTATTTACGTGTTAATTAGATCCAAGTTCAAGTATCCGGTCAAACTCCTCTTTTTTGAGCGGCATGACCGATAAACGCCCCTGCCTGACTAATGAAATGTCTTTCAGTTGGCTGTCTGCTTTAATCTGCTCCAGCGTAACCGGAGTTTTCAGGCTTTCTACTGGCGATAAATCAACCACCACCCAATTTGGATCTTCTGTAGTTGGGTCCTGATAAAATTCTCTTACTACTTTGGCAATTCCAACCACTTCCTTACCGTCGTTGCTGTGATAAAAAAGCGTCAGATCACCTTCCTTCATTGCCTTCAGGTTGTTGCGTGCCTGGTAATTGCGCACGCCATCCCAAAAAGTACGGCCTTCTTTGCTAAACTTTTCCCAGCTATATTTAACCGGTTCAGACTTCACAAGCCAGTGGTTCATTCAATAAAATATGTTGTGGGGAGGGTGCTCCGCCGTGTCTTCTAAACTCAAGGTAAAGTTGCCAAAAAGCAACGATATTCTGAAACGAAAATTCATTGATGAAATTGTTTGAGAAATCTGGTTTCCAATGACGTGAGGTGATGTTGCTTTGAGATTACATTTGGCGGGGGGATGGCGAGGCTTATTATTTTCCGATACAAAACTTCGAGAAGATATTTTCAAGAAGGTCATCTGTAGTAACGGCACCGGTTATTTCGCCCAGGTAGTACAATGCCTGCTTGATATCAAGCGCCAGGAAATCAGAAGTTATGGGATTTTCTATCCCTTCCAGCACCCGGTTAAGTGCGCCTTCGGTTTTTTGCAGTGCCTCCAGATGGCGGATGTTACTCACCAGCACATCATCAGTGCTTATTTTGTGGAGGTTTACTTTTTCAAGGATGGCCTCCTTCAGTTCATCAATTCCTTCTGCGTTTTTTGCCGAAATATAAGCAAGGTCGAACTGCTTCAGCTTTCCCGAAAGCTCTTCTGTTAGCAAGTCTGACTTATTTACTACTGCAAGGAAAGGAATATTCAATCCTCTGAGGTAATTTAATTGTTCGCTGATCTCATTCATGGTTTCAAGAGGATCAATCAGATAGATTACCAGCTTTGCACGCCCGATCTTCTCATGCGTGCGCTCCACGCCTATCGCCTCAATCTTATCGGCAGTTTCACGGATGCCCGCCGTGTCAATGAACCTGAAATTAACGCCGTGAATGATCATCTCATCCTCAATGGTATCCCGGGTGGTGCCTGCAATTTCCGACACAATCGCCCTTTCTTCGTTCAGTAAAACGTTCAGCAGTGTAGATTTTCCGACGTTCGGTTTGCCCGCAATTACCACTGGGACGCCATTTTTCATCACGTTGCCCTGTTCAAAGCTTCTGATCAGTTTATGCAACACATTGTTGATCTGATAGATCAAGCCCTTCAAATCATCGCGGTCAGCAAATTCCACATCCTCTTCCGAAAAATCCAGCTCCAGCTCAATCATCGAAGCAAAATGGATGAGTTGCTCCCGAAGGTGCTGCAACTGTGTAGAGAACCCGCCCCGCATCTGCTGCATGGCCATCTGATGCGATGCCTGAGAGTTTGAAGAAATCAAATCGGCAACCGCCTCCGCCTGCGAGAGGTCCATCCCGCCATTCAAAAATGCCCTCAGCGTAAACTCGCCCGGCTTCGCTGCCCTTGCGCCTTTTTTGATCAGCAGCTTGATAATGCTCTCAACTATGAACGGAGAGCCATGCGTAGAAATCTCAACCACATCTTCTTTGGTGTACGATTTTGGTGCAATGAACAAGGAAACCAACACTTCGTCGAGAATAGTTCCGTCTTCCTGAATGGTGCCGAAATGAATGGTATGCGAAGCTTGCTTGCTTAAATCCTTCCCTTTAAAAACAGAGTTGATGATGCCGACAGACTGCGGTCCCGAAAGGCGGATAACCGCAATTGCGCCCACTCCCGATGCTGTAGCCAGGGCTACAATTGTATCTGAAATAACAACAGAATTCGGGCTTGAAGCGTGAGTTTGCGACATAACTACAAAGTTCGGCTTTTGATATGAGATTCCAACAGGCCAGAATTATTTTGAAATTGTGCATGCACAAGAGCCCTTTCGGCATTTTTATTGTGCGCAAGCTCTAACGCCTTATCGCGATTGCATGGAGCAAACAAATTATTAACGAGCCGCTGCTAAAACCTGAATTATGGAACCAGACAATTCGTATAAGGGCTTTACGGGAACGGAAGACAGTTTCTTGCTTCACCTGGACCTTCGGGACAACGGTGAGTTGTTGAAACTGCTGGTTAGCCCGGTTGAAGATGATTTCGTGGTAACGCTTGATGGCATTCACTTGTGCACGCTGAAACATTACTGCGAATCATGGCATCTTGCAAATGGAAGGATTTCCGACGAGACTGCCGTCAGGATTGGAGATGCTATAGAAAACTTTTATAGCACGTCATAAAAAACAAAAGCCCTTTTTCGGAGGGGCTTTTGCTTTTTCAAGACACACTTATCCATCATCCTTGTTGGGGTACTTTTTGCGGATTTGGCGGCAAGCCGAGCACCCGGTGCGTGTATTCTCTAGTTTTATACAACAAGCCTGCATCTTTTCCTAAATCTTTCCCGTAAGCAGGAATCATTTCTGCCAATCGGGATTGCCATTCCGGCGAGTCAACTTTTTCCTTAAAACATTTTTTCAGCAAGCCCAGCATAATCGACACTGCGGTGGATGCCCCGGGCGAAGCGCCAAGCAAAGCCGAAATGCTTCCATCTGCAGAGCTTACCACTTCAGTTCCAAATTCGAGAATGCCGCCATGCTCTTCATCTTTTTTGATCACCTGCACCCGCTGCCCCGCAATCTCCAGTTCCCAGTCCTCCAGCTTTGCTCCCGGTAAATATTCTTTTAAAGCTTCCAGCCGGTCTTCCGGCGACTGCCGCACCTGTTCAATGAGGTATTTGGTTAGCGGGATGTTTTTGAGCCCCGCGGCCAGCATGGGGATGATGTTGTTTGCACGGATGGACAATGGAAGGTCGAGGAAGGAGCCGTTCTTCAGGAACTTGGTGGAGAAGCCCGCGTATGGGCCAAAGAGTAAGGCTTTTTCTCCGTTGATCATTCTCGAGTCCAGGTGCGGCACGGACATTGGTGGCGAGCCCACTGCTGCTTTGCCATAAACTTTTGCATTGTGCTGCCTGATGATCTCTGGATTTGTGCACTTCAGCCATTGCCCGCTAACCGGAAAGCCGCCATAGCCCTTGCCTTCGGGAATGTCCGATTTCTCGAGCAAGGGCAATGAACCGCCGCCGGCACCTATAAACACGAATTTAGCTTTCACTTTCCGCGTCGTGGATTTCTCGGTGTCTTTTACTTTTATGAGCCACCTGCCGTCATCCTGACATTCGAGGTTCCGAACTTCGTGGTTGAAGTGCATGGCAACTCCATCCATTTCCCTCAACCTGTTAAACATACTTCGCGTGAGCGAGCCAAAGTTCACATCCGTGCCGATGTCCATGCGAGTGGCAGCAACTTTCTGCGATCTTTTCCTGCCACGCATCACCAACGGAATCCATTCGGTAAGTACATCGAAATCTTCGGAGTACTGCATTCCACTGAACAAATGACATTTCTGAAGTGCTTCGTAGCGCTTTTTCAAAAACTTTACGTTCTTAGCTCCCCAAACAAAACTGATGTGAGGTAGGCTTTTGATGAACGAGCCAGGGGTTTTGATCAGTTGCCGTTCAACCAGGTAGGCCCAAAACTGTTTAGATACCTCAAACGACTCAGCAACCTTTACGGCCTTGTCGGTTTCGATAGAACCATCGGCAAATTCGGGCGTGTAGTTCAGCTCACAAAAGGCAGAGTGTCCGGTTCCTGCATTGTTCCATGCATCAGAGCTTTCGGCGGCAGCCACATCAAGCCGCTCAAAAATTTCAATGCTGAGGGATGGCTCAAGTTCCTTCAGCAAGACGCCGAGCGTGGCGCTCATAATTCCGGCACCGATGAGGAGTATATCAGGATGGTTGTTTTCGGCATGCATGTTAAAATGTATAGAAAGCTAACACGCTACCCTAAAAATAGATTTAGAATTTATCTAGAAGGTTTGTCCCGAACTGAAGCCTGGTTTTTCTTCCCGCCAAACTTATTGATGTTGAGATTGAACGACATCAGAAAATAACGCGAAAGCCGGTTAGTCTGGCTATCCACAATCACGTTGTCAAACACATCCCGCTCGATGCCATTATTCTGATTCAAAAGGTCAAATCCATGAACTCTTACCGAGCCCTTGTTCCCCTTCATGAAGCGGTATTCAAGGTAGGAGTTAATAATAAAAGGATTGGTTTTATTAGCGTATGAGTAGCCGCTGTTGATGGATTTCAAAACATCGTAGCCCAGCGTCAAATCTTTGAAGAAAAAGCTTCTGCCGCTTATGCCAACATTGAGGGTGTTAGTGCGACGGTCAATAAAGTTTTCGGCTGTGTAATTGGTTTTGTTAATAGCATACGAGGCTTCAAACTCGGCATCTACATGGTTTTTTATGTCAACCCTAAACTTCAACCCCTGTTTTAGCACCAGATTCTTGCCCACATTACGCTCGTTGTTCGTATAGGCTATGTTATTGCTGAAATTGGCGTTTCCATAATACGTAGCTGTAAACATGCGCTCGTGGAAAGGCTGTGAAAAAGAGTAATTGCCTTTCAGGTTATAAAAACCGTTTGTGTTCTGATAAGTGGTAACCTGGTTGAAGGTATCGGCCAGCAGCATCTTTCGGGTTACAATGCGGTTGCTTACCTGGCTTGCCGAGGCTCCCGCAAAAAACATTCTTCCTGCCTGTATATCAGATTCATTATAGTCGAAGGTTACGGTCTGGTTAAATTCCGGTTTCAAGTCAGGATTGCCCGTCACCGTATTCTGAAGGTTGGTGGTGTTGCTGATAGGCTGGATCTGTGAAAACGACGGCTGTACGCTCTTGCCATTGTAGTTTGCTGTAAAAGTTTTCTGCTTGCTCAACTTGTACACAAATCGGGCAGTAGGCACCCAGTTAAACGTGCGTTTCTCTGTTACAACATCGCGGCTCAGGTCCTCCCCTTTCAATACTCCGGGCTGCACCCCAATCCCAAGAATGTAATTGTATTTGGCGTTGTACTTTCGATAATTAAGCCCGTATTTATTGGTGACAAACTGGTACTGAAAATCATTGCTCAGGGCTGGATTGAAAGTCTCTGCGCCAGTAACAGCATCAACATCGCGTATGTTGCGGCCCGCCCTGGTGTCGGTGCGGTTCCAGTTGTAGCTAAGTTCCAGAAACGATGTTTTGCTGAGAGGCTCGCGGTAAGATGCATTTAAAATGATGCGATTGTTGTTGTTCTCATTTCCATTGAGTTGATACTGATCTATATTCTTCACCACACCCTTCGAATCGGTATTCAAATAATTGTTCTGCATATCGCGGTTGTTATCGCTCTGCGAAACGCTGAAAGTAGTGTACACGCTAAGATTTCTCCCACGTCTCATAAACTTATGGTTCAGTAGCAGGTTTCCGCTATAAACACCAGATGAGGTTGAATTGCTCAGTTTGCTGTCGCGAAGAGACGTTGTAGTTTTTTGGGTGATAAAAGCAGTGCCGGAGTTATGAGATGAGGAATGATTTTGAGTAATGCTTGGCGAAAACTTAATGTAATTGAGCGAGTCCAGCTGATATTCAAAGTTCCAGAAGAACTGCCCGGCATCATACCGGCTGTTGTTGTCGCTGTTGTTGTCTTCATACCGGGTAAATGTTTGATACACATTCTGTCGAAGTGATTTGCTTAGCGTATTGTTGGAACGCCCGTTATAATTTAGCCCGCCGTATGATTCCACCCGCTTGCCCCAGTTATTGCGATAGTTGAAACTGGCAGATTGTGCATCGGTAATGCCGTCGCCACCGCCGCCTTTAATGTTTGTGTTGTTGAGAGAACCGTTAAAACTCAGCTGCCTGTCGTCTTTAAAGCTATTTCCCCGCAGTGTTGCCACATACCGGCTCTCATTGCCGAGTCCGCCGGTACTTTGCAGCGTATAGCCTCGCTTCTTATCGGGTTGGATGTTGATATTCAGTACTTTCTTCGGATCTCCGCTCTTTATTCCCGTAAGCTTAGCCTGATCGCCGTAATCATCTATAAACTGGAGGTTCTGAATTATATCAGCGGGAAGGTTCTGAATAGCTGCCGCAACATCAGAGCCATGAAAATCCTTGCCATTGATGCGGAGCTGGGTAAGAGGTTTGCCCTGGACAGTTACATTCCCATCCCGGTCGACCATCACGCCGGGCAGCTTTTTCAGCATCTCATCCACCCCATCTCCCTCGCGGACCTTGTAAGCAGCAGCACTGTACTCCACTGTATCTTCTTTTACCTTTACGGGGATTATTCCGGTAATTGTAACCTCTCCGAGCACATTTGGCGCTTCCTTAAGCCGTATTTCCTGCACGTCAAGTTCAGCTCCGGCTGGTGCTGAGAATGTCTTAACAAATTTTTCAAAACCGATAAACGCTGCCTGCAAGGTAAATTGCGCTGCCCGCACATTATCAAATTTGAAGGTACCGTTTAGACCGCTCAATGTGGTGAGGCTGTCTTTCTCAAAAAACAATTTCACAGATGCCGAAGGAAGCCTTAAACCTGCCGAATCAGTTACAATTCCTTTTACAGAAAACGTTTGAGAATACGTGGTAGCAGCTAAAAAAAAGAAGGTTATAACAAGCAGTAAGCGTCTTTCCATACGATGCTCCAAATTTAATCAAAGGCCTGAACTTCCCTATCCGGTAATCAACATGTTACGGCTTGCGGGGCGTAAAAAGGGCTTTAGCGTTCCCAATCCATAAGCCTCATCATTCGCGTGAATTCGGGTTGCAGAGGTGCCTGGATATGAATATTTGCAGAAGTTACGGGATGGGCAAACGACACTTCCGAAGCATGTAGCATCATCGTTGTCATTTGCCAGTTCTCCTTGAAGAGCCGGTTTTGTTTATTGCAGCCGTGCGGGCGGTCGCCGATGATTGGGTGAAGGATGTGGCTGAAGTGCTTCCGGATCTGATGCATCCTTCCGGTTTGCGGGTTGGCTTCTACGAGCGAATACCTGGAGGTTTGATGTGCGCCAA
Organism: Sphingobacteriaceae bacterium; assembly: GCA_029266635.1. Lineage (GTDB taxonomy): Bacteria > Bacteroidota > Bacteroidia > Sphingobacteriales > Sphingobacteriaceae > JAQSWM01. The sequence goes on from JAQSWM010000008.1 coordinate 68,798, forward strand.
ACGGAACATTTAGTTCTGCCCGTTTCAACGTAACAAAACGGGTGACAGCATCCTGAAGTGTTCCGTTTTCCTTTCGGAGCGGATAATCGATGGTTTGTTCATCGGGCGTATGCCCCCGAACAATTGCCAGGTATTTTTTAGTTACGAGATTTTCTGCAAAAAGCTTGTGCATGGCCACTTCTACATCTTTATTCAGAGCGAAGAGCAAGACGCCGGCAGTTTTCCGATCGAGCCTGTGCACAGGATTTACCCATTGCCCGATCTGGTCGCGAAGCATCTGCAAAGCAAACTCACCGGCATCAGCCGCAATTTTAGAACGATGCACCAGCAAACCATGAGGCTTGTTGATGGCTATCAATTGTTCATCGCGATATAAAATCTCTAACATCGCCGCGAAGGTAAGCCTTAACCATGCATCGGTAAAATGATCATTTGATTTAAAGGTGGGTTTTACCGACTATTTCTATGGCTTCGCCGATTTGCCATTGGCAGCCTTTGGTGACTGCGATAGTTTTGAAGCAAATATTAAAATCATGAACTCACCACGGATATTAATTGTAGACAACGAACCTCAAATGATGGACAGGCTAACAGCTGTACTCGCAAAAAAAGGTTATTGGACCAGTAGCACCAGCACGCAGTTGCCAATTCCGAACAGTTTACAAGGCAGTTATTTCGACCTTGTTGCGTTTGGCAGGAGCATCAGCCAGGGCGTAAGGCAATGTTATGAAGACATTTTGCGATTCAACAATCCGAAGCTTCTGGCGCTAACCGGGATAAGCCCTTCGGTTCCCGTTGTTGCCGAGCAGGTGAGCATGGCCCTAAACCGCAGTCGGCAGCACGATCAGGCTATATCATATATCAATTACGACATCAATGAGGGCAGGCTTGCCGTGATGATGCTAATCGCAAAAGAATGCGAGGTAGAAATCAGCCTGTACCGCACCAACATCTTCTATGGAACCAGTGAAAAGAGCCTCTTTCAGGAAACCTTATCAGCGGGCGAGCGATTTGTTAGGTTCGAAGAAAGCGCCCTGAGCGGATTTGGCGCCAAGTTTATGGTGATAAGAGTGGACGGGAAGGTGTTTTACATGAAAAGACTTTAGTTGTTGGGTGAAAGCTGCTTTTCCTATATTGGCGCAATTCTATTTAAAATGCGAATCCTCTATACTCTGTTATTTATTTTGACAACAGCTTCTGCCATGCACGCACAGGAAAGTTTAAAACCTATGAATTCGAAGGTAACTGCCGTTAGCTTTCGGCTGAAGCCACATGATGACTTGAAGATCGTACTGGATGAATATGCAAAGAAGCACAAGATAAAAGCTGCTTTTGTTTTCACCTGCGTGGGAAGCCTTGAGCAAGCAGCGATCAGGTATGCCAATCAGTCAAACACCGATACCCTCACGGGGCATTTTGAAATAGTATCGCTTACTGGCACGCTTGCGGAGTCCGGCTCACATCTTCACCTTAGCATCAGCGATAGCACAGGCCGGACAATCGGCGGGCACCTGAAAGAAGGCTCGCTTGTTTATACTACCGCCGAAATTGTGTTGGGCATTCTCCCCGACCTTGTATTCGACAAAGAAGTTGATAATACGTACGGATACAAAGAACTGCTGATCAGGAAAAAAGATTAGCTTATTTCACCAGCACAAAAGAATTCTCGTTATCTCCTACCCACCTGTATTTGCGCAGCGTGGTTTGCTGTTGCCCGTCCTTGGTTTTCTCATTGTGCGAGATATAGAAAAGGCCATCGCCCAGCGGGAATAAGCCGGTAGAGCCCCAGTCGAAATGCCAGCCGCGGGTGCCCGATTTTGCATCTTGTGGGCCAGCTTCAAACAAGGATAAAGTTTTCACCTTTTTCGTATCTCCGTACAATGGAATGCGGGTTTTTACAGGCTTCTTGCTCCGGTCGATTACAAACAGGTCGTAATTAGGATACTGAGGCTTTTCTCCGTGATACACGGCGGCAAACAAGTTTCCGGTGTATGAATCGTAAGCAAGGTTTTGTATGCCGTAGCGGGTGCTGCCGGTCTGAACGAAATACTTTTCCAGCGGCTTTTTGGGGCCAGAATGGTGAAGATTGCCTTGTGAAAGCTTCTGGGCATACTTGTCCCAAGCAGATACATCATATTTCATGATGATGTTATTGTCATTATCTGTGCGGTCTTTATCGCCATACACACCGTAAGCTACATAAAGATATTTTTTACTGTCCTTTGGCTTCCCGATCGCCGGCGCAAAAGCAACACCATCTATCCCCGAGCAGGCAAAGCGATGCTGGATTTCTTTATCACCCACGTTTACAGTTGCCATGTAATCTTTTACCGCTTCCTTCACATACACTGTTTTTAAAAGATCATCCTTTTCGGCGTCCATGTTCGGGCGCACAATGCGTGCAGGATCAAAAATGGCTATATAAAATCCGTCTTCGTTTGCAGACTGTCCGCCAAGTTCCTTTTTGATGCCCTTTCCAATTGCGTCATTTTTATATTCCAGTGAGCCGTAGATTTTGCCGTCGTCGCTAACATCCAAATCTCCCAGGTGCCCCAGGAATCCGGTCACGCTGCCTATCAGCTTACCCGAAAGGTCCATTTTGATCAGCTTATCCGTAAAGGAAAAATAGACATAGCCATTTACCTTATCCACCACGGTACCCTGAACATGCATAGGCCCTTGTTTACCTGAGTATATAGAATTTGGAAGGTTTACGTTTTGTGCCCGACAGATGTACGCCGTAGAGGCAATTATAAAAAGAGAGAGGATTATTTTCTTCATTGCGATATCAAGTGCTGCAAAGATGTAAGTGTTTGAAGTGAAAAGCAAGCACTTAATATACGCTAATAGGTATTTAGAGCGGGTGGGTATCAGCTATATTACTTACAATTTTTCGGATGTGCTGTTTACAGTCTTAAACCAATGTAAATTTTACCCGCGTTGAGGCTCTTAATTGCTGATTCGAGAGGTTTTCGTTTATCTTTGTATCAATCACTGTAACCTGACATGCCAGACAAAAAAATCACGGTTTTGTACGTTGACGACGAAGAGAACAACCTTATCTCCTTCAAGGCAACTTTCCGGATGAAGTACAATGTTTTAACAGCCATCAGCGGCGATGAAGCTCTAAAAATCCTGGGCAGCAAGCCGGTAGAAATCATCATTACGGATCAGCGTATGCCAAACATGACCGGAATTGAGTTTCTTGAGCAGGTACTGGAAAAGTATCCAAACCCAATGCGAATGCTTCTTACCGGCTATGCCGACATGAACGCGGTAATTGATGCTGTGAATAAGGGAAAAATATTCCATTACATGGCTAAGCCGTGGGTTGAGGAAGAGCTTGACAAAGCAATTGACAAAGCTTACGAAGCCTATATGGAGCGGGAAAACCTGAAAGATGAGAACGGTAAGCTGGCGGTTTCAAATGATCAGCTGGAATTTCTGCTACGGCAAAAGCTACTTTCTTAAGCTTTAACTGAGTTGGGTGCGGACAGGCCGATATTGCTGAGCAAATCCCGGAACTTGGCTGTAGTGATCGGCTTTTCTATCATGCCTTTTATAGTTTCAAACTCGTTTACCATGTTGATGTATTTCTTATTCATGGACGAGGTGATAGCTATAACATAATAGCTGTTCCGAATATGCTCCGGAAGTTTATTGAACTCAGCCACAAACTGGAATCCATTCATTATCGGCATAATTATATCCAGCAAAAGAATGGTCTGCTCGAGACCGCCAGCCTCGCTTTTGCTAATATACTCCAGTGCTTTATGCGGATGTACAAACGTGGAAATACTTCCCTTCTCGCCCAGTTGCCTTATGGTTTTTGTGGCGACAAAACAATCGAGTTCTCTATCGTCAACAATTATAAATGACCGGTCTTCCATTTTCTGTTCTACTTTGTAGGAATTACTACTTCAACTACGGTTCCCTCGTCTAAATTAGATTCCACCTGAATTTCCCCGTTCAATTTCATAGTAGCATCTTTTACATTGTACAACCCGAATCCTGAGCCCGGTGCCTGAGCACTTGCTCTGAAAAACAGGTTGAAAACTTCCTGAATATGATGAGGCGGAATACCGATACCGTTATCTTTTACCCGGAAGGTTGCTACCCCCCTGCTCACCGAAATACTCAGGTCTACAAACTTGTTCTCGCTGTCAAGCTTCTGATATTTAAAGGCGTTAGATAAAAGGTTGTTCAATATGAGTTTCAGCGATAATTCATCGCAACGGAACGAGCCTTCCTGGTCAATTGTTGTGCTGAAATGAACTTTATTTACTTTTCCGTATATCTCGTAGATATCCTGAAGGTTTTTTACCAGTTCATCAAAGTCGATGACAGAAATATTAAGATCGCCGCGACGGATGCTGTAATAATCGTGCATGCTGCGGATGAATTCGTCGAGCTGGTTTACAGACTTTTCCATTAGCCCGAGCATTTCCTTCAGCTCATGGATATCATCAGATTTTTGGGCAACATGAATGCCTCCCAAAACACCGGAAAGCGGTCCGCGAATATCGTGGCTTACGCTGGTGGCAAACTTATCAAGTTCGTTATAGGCTTTTTGCAATTCAGCATTTTTGCTGCTGAGCATGGAATTAGCCAGATAAAATTTGCTTGCCTCTTCAATTGCCGAAATGATATCTTCGTCCAGCCAGGGCTTCTTCACATACCTGAAAATATTGCCGCGATTGATAGCGTCAATAACTGCTTCTATATCAGTATAACCGGTTAACAGAATTCGGATTGGCAAAGGAAATTCGGTGCGGATTTCCTCAAAGAATTCCACACCGGTTTTTTCGGGCATGCGCTGATCACAGAAAATGATTCGAATGTCTGAATGTTTTCGCAGATGGTCAAGAGCTTCTTCGGACGTTGAAGCCGTGAAGACCATGTAATCCATTCTGAACGAAGCCTTAAACCCGACCAGATTGGATAGTTCATCATCCAGGTACAAAATTTTAACACGAGTGGACATTCCGGTAAACTTTGCTGCTTTACTGTGGTTTAGTGCTCTCTAAAACTGCCTTATACTTTCCCCGCGAATTTAGGTTTCCTTTATTTCATGGACCTGCGGCAATTCTATTACAAAGGTAGTCCCTTTTCCCGGCTCCGACGTAAAACTAAGCTGGCCGTTATGTTTTTTTACCGTGTTGTATGCTATTGACATCCCCAAGCCGGTTCCCTCCCCCACATCTTTTGTGGTGAAGAATGGCTCAAAAATCTTTTTCTGCGCTTTCTCATCCATTCCGATACCATTATCCGAGATCCTGATTTCAACATTAGGTCCCTGCACAGTAGTAGTGATGGTAAGCTCGCCACCCGGCTGATCGCCCCATTGCTTTGCTACTGCGTAAGCAGCATTGGAAATAATATTGAGAAAGACCTGGTTCAGCTTTCCGGGAAAACATTCTATCATCGGCAGATCGCCAAAGTTTTTGATCAATTTAGTCTTGTTGCTGATGAGGTTTTTGGCAATGACCAGCGTAGATTCAAGCCCTTCATTGATGCCCGCTTTTTTCAGGTCATCTTCATCAACCCGCGAAAATATCTTAAGCCCTTTTACTATTTCAGCCGTTCTGGATGCTCCTTCATTGATACCTTTCAGCAAATTGCTGATCTCCATCTTCAGATAGTCATAATCGAGCTCTTCCTTATACTCCTCAATTTCCTTCCGCTTCTCCTCGGTGGGCGAGTTTGAAAGGCCAATATCTTCCACCTTCTCCAGAGCCTCAAGCAATAGATTAACATCGCGTTTAAGCGGATTGATGTTAGAAGTGACGAAGTTTATCGGGTTGTTGATCTCGTGCGCAATGCCGGCCGTAAGCTGACCGAGAGAGGCCATTTTCTCCGATTCTACAAGCTGAGTCTGAGCCTGCTTTAAGTCTTCAAGAGTTGCGTGAAGGATGGTGTTTGATTCATTCAGCTCAACAGTCCGCTCAGTAACCCGTGCTTCCAGAATCTGATTCTGCTGGCTGATGATGCGCTCGTTTTCGCGGGAAATGGATAACGCTTCTGCCTGCGATTCTTCTTTTTCCCTTTTCAGGATGTTTATCCTGTTGGCTAGACCGAAAGAAAGCAAAGCCATTTCAATAGCGGATGAAGCTTGTACCGAATAACTGGTGAAGTTGTTATAAGGCAACGCTCCAGAATCTTTCAGCAAAAAGATGATAGCTCCAACCACAAGTATGGACCAGGCTGCAAAGAAATACTTGGCTGGGCTGTATCCTTTTCGCATCACGCGGAATGAAACAACAAGAAGGCATAATGAAGTGATGCTCGTTGTAATCTGCATCAGCAGAAAGCCAGCCTCGTCTAAGCCTATTGCTGTTAATACAATGCTCACTGCGAAAATACCCGCCAGCAACAGCATAAACTTATCTAAACGGTAAGCATATTCATGTGTATGCAGGAATTTCTTGCAGAACAGAAGAGCAAAGATTCCGCTTAAACAAGCCAGATAAATAACGCTATTCTGTTCAAAATTCGGGGATGAAGGCCAGAAGTACGCAAAATTATACCCTTTTATACCTATCTGAGTTAAACCGATAAATATGGCATAAAGCACATAATACAGATAGCTTTCATCTCTAACCGAAATAAAAACAAAGAGGTTATAAATTACCATGATGAGCACAATACCCATGTAAACCCCGCTTATCAGATTGGTTTCTGTAAGCGACTCCCATAAGGTGATAGGCTTATTGATGCTAACCGGAAGAATTATCTGCTTGGCGCTTTTTACCCGCAGATAATAAGTCCGCACCTGCGAAGGTGGTATATTAAGATCAAAAATGTAATTGGGATGTTTATATTTTCTTTGATCAAACTCCCATTTGTTACCCAATACTTCAGAGTAGTACTTGCCGTCTGCCGCCGGCGAAAAAAGTTCAACCTCATTAAGCAGTGGATATTCTACTTCAAGCAACAGATCGGAGTTACTGCTTTTATTTTCAACTGTAAAACGCATCCACAAACTCAACGGCAAAAAACCCACATTAGGAACATCCTGATTGTACGGTACAAATTTGTCGGAGCGCATAGCCTCCTCAAGCGTGTATTCTTTGGTGGTTGGCAAAGAAAAAAGCTGTTTGCCGATGATCACCTTTTTGGTTGAGTTGCTGATGATAATATCAGCTTTCCCAGCTGTGCACAACAGAAGGATCAAAAAACTGCAGAGAAGTTGTTTAAACACTTTACAGTTTTATTTAGTTGCAGAAGCTACCACAAGGTTGATAGAGCAGGAGAAATAGCCATTGGAATCAGCGTTGGTAAGGGCAGACAAGAAAGAATCGTACTCTTCGCTGCTAAGCTCCTGTTTAGCTTTCATTTCTTCGATAATGGCACCGGTCCACAGATATTGATTGGCATCGGCAAGCTTCTTCAGAACGAAGGGAAATACTTCTATCCGGATATTAGAGAAGCTGGATTGTTCCAGATAAGCAGTCAATTTACGTGCAGCCGTACCGTTATTGATCTTAACTTCTGTGAGATATCTGTTTATCTTTCTTTCCACTGCCGTCGGGCCGTTGTAGAACGTGAGGTTTGGCCAATCGGTTTCTACAATCACCACGGGGCTGCCCGGGTTCAAGGCACGGTTTATTTCTGCAAACACTGCTTCCGGTTCTTTTAAATGCTGTATGAGGCGCTCTGCCCGCACTCCCGAAACACTTCCATCCTCAAACGGAATCTTGGTTGCTTCGGAAAGCATGAATTCAACATTCGGGCTTCCATTTGCAGATTCTTTTCCTTTATCCAGCAACAACTGATCGTGATCAACGCCGATCACCTTTACACCATCTCCCAACATTTTCGAAAGGCCTATCACATCAAGCCCGATGCCGCAGCCCAGGTCAATAACGTTCCCCGAAGCAACTTCCTTAAACGCACTGTATGAATATTCCTTGAGCTCTTTTAAAAACCGGCCTGTATCTTCGAGATAGCTGGCATTATAATGTTTATCAGACATGTGTATATTTAGTATTACTGAGTTTACATGAGGTTTATTTTGCTCTCATCAGGAGCATTTTTGAAGAAACTCTGCTTCGCGTTAGCAATTACCTCTTTTAAATCCCACTTATCAAGGTTGGGTATCTGGGTTTCATAATGGATCTCGATCTCTTTTCTGCGAAGTTCTTCAACCCTGACAATATTCAGGTTTTCCCGAAGCTTGAAGATTGCATTCTTTTCCTCATCATTAGCCTTAGATAGGGTGTCAGCATCTTTCAAGATCATTGTGGTAGCCACAAGGTCGAGCTTGGGATAGTAAAAAGTCCCGTCATTGCCGATGCTGGTTTCAATCTCGTAGCCGGCGTTTATGCCCATCTTCACCGTATAAGGTGCGCACAGGGCAAATACAGATTTCAATCCAATCTGGGTTGAAACCGCCACGCAGGCTCGCGACAGGAAAATACTTCCCACTCCGTAGCCTGCAATCTCCCTGGAATTCCAAAGGCCACAAAACTCCCCCGTGCCGTGCTGGGCATACTCATAAACAAGCTTAAAGATGGCCGGGTCGAGCGCACCGGTTGCCTCCTCAATGGGCAGCGGCTGGCTCCCTCCGGCTACGTGAATGCGGGCGCCGCCAAATACCTGCTTCTTATCAATAGACTCTACAATAATGACAAATGCGGCAGGATTCTTTGTCCATTCGTTTTTAGACGAAGTGACTTTGGTTACGCCGATGCTGGTTAGCACGTGCTCATGCCCTTCTATAAACAGCTCACAGGCGGCGGGATCGTCAATTGCACGAAAAGCCCTTAACCTTACTATCGGGTTCCCTTTATCGTTCAGGCTGATGTTCATGGATGGACAGGTAGTATTCTATTTCGGCCTCAATACGGGCCAATTGTCAAAAGTTGTGTGTTTGGAACAGCCGCAATAATCTGTCGCGGTACGCCACAAAGCTAATTATTATTTCAGTGTATATACTCTTGAGCTGATCTGCCGCAGACACCTTTTGAACAGCCACAAATTTAGCAAAAAAACCTATTTTTGCCGTCCGCAAAGCCGGAGAACAAGATGAGCATCCCAAAAACATATAGTCCCAAAGAAGCTGAAGAAAAATGGTACCAGTACTGGCTTGATAAGAAGTTTTTCCGGTCGGTGCCGGATGAGCGAGAGCCTTATACCATTGTCATCCCTCCACCTAACGTTACCGGAGTGCTGCACATGGGGCATATGCTGAACAACACCATTCAGGATGTGCTGATCCGCCGTGCAAGGATGCAAGGGAAAAATGCCTGCTGGGTACCGGGAACGGATCATGCTTCCATCGCCACCGAAGCCAAAGTTGTGGCTTTATTGAAGGAGAAGGGCATTGAGAAGAAGGACCTGAGCCGCGAAGAGTTCCTGGAGTATGCCATGGACTGGAAGAACAAATACGGTGGCATTATTTTGAAGCAATTGGAAAAGCTGGGGGCTTCCTGCGACTGGGACCGAACCCGCTTCACCATGGAAAAAGACTTTTCTGAAGCTGTTATCGATACTTTCATCCATCTTTACAAGAAGGGGCTGATCTATCGCGGCGTGCGGATGGTAAACTGGGATCCAAGAGGAAAGACCGCGGTTTCGGATGAAGAAGTTATCCGTAAAGAAGTAAATCAGAAGCTGTACTACATTAAGTATCTAGTTGCGAGTTCCGGGTCGCCAGTTGAGGGAACTCACAACGCAACCCTCACAACTCACAACTCACTGACCATCGCCACCACCCGTCCCGAAACCATCATGGCGGACGCTGCGATCTGCATCAACCCAAACGATGAGCGCTACACTCATCTAAAAGGAAAGAAAGTATTCATCCCGCTCATTAGCCGTGAGATTCCGGTTATTGAAGATGAATACGTGACCATGGATTTTGGTACCGGATGTCTGAAGGTAACTCCGGCGCACGACCTCAACGATTATGAGCTCGGCATCAGGCATAATTTGCCTGTGATTGATATCCTGAACGATGATGGTACGCTGAACGAAAAGGCTCAGATCCTTGTCGGCGAAGACCGTTTTGCAGCGAGGAAAAAGATTGCCGCTATGCTGGAGGAAGCCGGGCATCTCGAGAAGGTGGAAGAATACAAATCGCAGGTGGGATATTCTGAACGTACGGATGCCGTGATTGAGCCGAAACTTTCCATGCAGTGGTTCTGCAAAATGGAAGAAATGGCAAAGCCTGCCTTGGAATATGTGCTGGATGGAGAGGTAAAACTGATCCCCGACAAGTTCATCAACACCTATCGCCACTGGATGGAGAATGTGAAGGATTGGTGCATCAGCCGGCAATTGTGGTGGGGCCAGCAAATCCCTGCATGGTATCTGCCGAATGGACAGTACGTTGTTGCTAAAACCAGAGAAGAGGCTTTCGAAGCTGCCAAAGCCCTCAACCCTCAACCCTCCACCTTCAACCCTGACGACTTAAAACAAGACGAAGACGTAGTAGACACCTGGTTTTCTTCCTGGCTATGGCCAATATCCGTTTTTGATCCCACTGTGTTCGGTGATACTTCGAAGGAAGGCAACGCCGATCTCAACTACTACTACCCCACCAATGACCTGGTAACTGCACCGGAAATTTTATTCTTCTGGGTGGCACGGATGATCATGGCGGGGCACGAGTTTCGCGGAGAAGCTCCGTTCAAAAATGTTTACCTCACGGGCATTGTGAGGGATAAGATCGGCAGGAAAATGTCGAAGTCGCTGGGCAACTCCCCCGATCCAATCAACCTGATTGAAAAATACGGCGCAGATGGCGTCCGCGTGGGCATGCTGTTGTGCTCGCCCGCAGGCAACGACCTGATGTTCGATGAATCGTACTGCGAGCAGGGAAGAAACTTCGCCAATAAAATATGGAACGCGTTCCGTCTGGTGAATGGTTGGGAAGTAGATGATTCCTTGGCTAACCCAAATCAGAAAGCAATAAGTTGGTTTGAAAGCCGCTTCAACCAGGCTGTTGAAGAAATAGAAAGCCATTACAGCCAGTACCGATTATCAGAAGCGTTGATGGGCATTTACAAGCTCGTTTGGGATGATTTCTGTGCATGGTACCTCGAAATGGTTAAACCTGCTTACCAGCAACCAATCGACAGAGAAACGTACACGGCCAGCATTGCCTTCTTTGAGAAAGTGTTGAAGCTCCTCCATCCGTTTATGCCGTTCATCACTGAAGAGCTCTGGCACGAAGAACTGTTCGGCAAACGCAGCGAGATGGAGTGCTGTATTGTGGCTGCCTATCCGCAGGTGGGCAATCAGGACAGAAACTTGCTCAAGGATATTGATCTGGTAAAACAGATCGTATCAGAGATCAGAAATATCCGAAACACGAAGCAAATTTCTCCAAAAGATCCGCTTCAGCTCGCCATCAAGGCAAATTCGTCAACAGATTATTCATCGTACAACAGTATTATTCAAAAGCTGGCCAATGTATCTTCGGTAGACATTGTGACAGAGAAAATTGCAGGTGCTTCTTTCCTCGCCGGAAACGACGAGTTCTCCGTTCCGCTTACAGAAAGCATTGATCCCGAGGCTGAGCGTCAGCGCATTCAGAAGGAAATCGATTACCTGCAGGGTTTTCTGCGCTCTGTTGATGCCAAGCTTGGCAACGAACGCTTCATGGCGAATGCCAAACCTGAGATAGTTGCTAACGAACAGAACAAAAAAGCTGATGCTGAATCTAAACTGCGTATTCTCCAGGAGAGCTTACAGGCACTTTGATGAACTGCGATTTGGAACTTTTAAGTTGAAGACTATCTTTGGCTTACCTAAACTATTAAAATGAAAAAGCTTTTCCTTTTTGTCATCGCGGCAGCGCTCTTCTCATGTCAGAATAAGCCACAATCATCAGAAGATAAAACACCGAAAGTAGATTCAAAGCTTCTGGTATCGTGCGAAGGAATTGGGGAGGTAAAGCTTAGCGATACCTATCAGGAGCTTGAAAAAAAGTTTGGCAAAGACCTGTCGGTTCATGAAAATACGGCGGCGGGCAGATATCTTACCCTGTGGGATGGACAGCCTAAACAGTTGAATATCTATTTCGAAGAGAAAACTGAACCTTTCAAAAAGATAAGCTCTATAGAAACCTTTGCCAATGATGCACCTTACCAAACTGAAGATGGCGTGAAAGCCGGAATGACTGGCAAAGAATTGCAGAAAATCAACACCGATATGCCGGTTACTATGGTGAACCCGTACGCTGTAGAAAATCCCGGATTGGTTAAAAGCTTCAACAACGGCCAGATCGCCACCAACAACCCTTGCCTGGGCGGGCACATGGAGGTTTCAAAACAACGAAATATTCCCGTAGATGATCTTCGGTCGTTCCAGCAAGAAGAAATCGTAGACTCTTCGCATAAGCTGATGGCCGAGCGCATGGAAGTTGTGCTATCAACGCTCAGCGTATCAGCTAAGAAATAGATCAGCGGTATTCGGGAAGCTCGTGAATAAAGGAATACGAACCCGACTCAAAGTTGATCTCGCAGAAATAATGCTGTAGCCCGTTGGTAACAGCCAGGAGTTTCACTTTGTGCACAATGTTGTACCGGGCAATCTGGTCGAATGTGCTTTGGCTGATCTTAACCTGCGGAGCCTTGCACTCAACCATCAGGATCTTTTCTCCGAGGTTATTGAACAGCACAATATCAGTGCGTTTACGAAGGCTGTTGAGCGTAAGCCCGCCTTCCAACCTCACAAGGCTGCGAGGGTAGCCCTTTTCTGTTATCAAATACTTCACAAAATGCTGCCTCACCCATTCCTCGGGCGTTAGCACCAGATATTTCTTGCGTATCTCATCAAAAATAAAAGAAGTGCTTCCCTCCTGCTTTAGCTTAAAAGGATATTGAGGAAGGTTAAGCTGAGGGGCCTGAAACATTGGCGTAAATCTCTAAAGAAATGTTCGTTATCAAACCTGTGTGCAGCTTTAACTTTTCAACATCATTGTTACGCCTGTTTAAGCCATAGCAACATTTCGTAAATTAGCCCGGATGTCTGTACAAAGTGTAGCTTCTGATCTTAAAAGCAGAAAATTCAAGCCTGTTTATCTTTTCCACGGCGAGGAGTCGTATTACATTGACGTGCTCGCTGAAATGCTTGAGAAGGGTGTTCTTTCGGAGGCAGAACGCGGTTTCAACCAAACTATTTTATACGGCAAAGACACGGATTTCATTACCATCCTGAACACGGCGAAGCGCTACCCAATGATGAGCGACTACCAGGTTGTACTGGTAAAAGAGGCTCAGGAGTTGAAGTGGGGCAAAGACGGCGACGACGCCAAGAAAGGGCCAGATCCGTTGCTTGCCTATCTGGAAAATCCACTTCGCAGCACCGTGCTGATCTTTTGCTACAAACACGGAAAGTTCGATAAGCGCAAGAAAACCTACAAGGCTATTGAAAAGAACGGGATGGTATTTGAATCAGCTACTATTTACGACAATAAAATTCCGGGATGGATTGAGAATTATGTAGGCGATAAAGGCTACCGGATCCAGCCGAGGGCGGCAGCGCTCATGGCCGAGTACCTGGGCAACGATTTGTCGAAAGTATCAAACGAACTCGACAAACTGATGCTGAATGTAGCGAAGGGACAGGAGATCAACACAGATGATGTTCAGAAGAACATTGGCATCAGTAAGGAATACAACGTTTTTGAGTTGCAGGGTGCGCTGTCGCGGAAGGACGTTTTTAAAGCTAACCAGATAATAGACTATTTTGCGTCCAATCCAAAGTCTAACCCAATTCAACTGGTTATAGGCACGTTAAATACCTATTTCAGCAGAGTGCTGAAGTACCATTATGTTGCGGATAAATCACAGAACAACCTGGCAAAAGAGTTAGGGGTAAGCCCGTTCTTCGTGAGGGAATATGAAGTGGCGGGCAAGAATTACAACATTGGGAAGACGTTCAACGTGGTCAGCTACCTCCGCGACTGCGATCTGAAGAGCAAAGGTCTTGACGCCACGGGAAACACTGAACATGGCGAGTTATTGAAGGAATTAATCTTTAAAATTGTACACTGAGGTTAAAAAACGTTAAAACCCATTCCGGCAGAAGCATCATAGTTCAACTTATCTATTTTAGAACACCGTTAACACATCTTAATGAAGTTTGTAAAAGCATTTTATATCTCATTTTTCCTGATCATTGTTTCTTTGGTGAAAGGTTTTGGCCAGAGCGCTGATACTGTTAGTTTAAACACCATCATCACAAAAACCGGAGAATTCGCGACCAATTATCCGCAGGAAAAGGTACACCTGCATTTCGATAAACCATATTATGCTGTTGGCGATACCATCTGGCTGAAAGCTTACGTAACCACAGGGCTGCACACGCCCTCACAGTTAAGCAAGATCATATATGTTGACATCATCAAAGGACAAGACTCGCTTGTACAAAGCCTGAAACTGCCTTTAACAAACGGACTCGCCTGGGGCAATTTTAATTTAACGGCAACCAACTACCAGCAAGGCAACTATCACGTCCGGGCATATACGCGTTGGATGGTGAACTTCGATCCTGCTTACCTGTTCAATAAAACCATTTACATAGGCAGCAGCGAGAATCCGGTTACAACTAATATCCAATTTACCAAAACCGGAACAGGCACCAATGCCCGCATCACGTACAAAACTCTTGAAGGCGTTCCATATGCCAATAAGAAAGTTAGCTGGGTGATCTATGGCTCTGATAAGGAGATCAAAGGGCGAGGCACAACGGACCAGAAGGGCATCTTAAATGTTACCCTCCCGGCAACACAGCCGCAATCCCGCCCATCGCTCATCACGTCGATTGAAATGGATAACAAATTGGCGTCTACCAACACCTTTGAGCTTAGGGCTGCATACGGTAAAATAGATCTGCAATTCTTTCCCGAAGGTGGCGAGCTTATCAGCGAACTTCCGGGCAAAGTTGCTTTTAAAGCCATTCGACCAGACGGGCTGGGAATAGACATCAAGGGAAAAATTACTGATAACGAAGGCAAAGTAGTGGCCGATTTTGCATCCCAGCACCTGGGCATGGGCGCATTCACCCTGGTGCCCGAGCCAGGGAAAACTTACAAAGCTACAATCACTTCGCCCATCGGCTACAGCGAACCTTTTGCTTTGCCTGCGGTGAAAGAGAGCGGCATCAAACTTTCGGTGACTAACACCACAGCCTCCGAAGCCATAGGCGTCCGGTTTTTCTGCAACAATGCCTTTCTTGCCGCTAATCAGAATAAAAGCTTTTACCTGGTTGCAAAGGTCGGCGAGGTAATCTGTTACGCAGCACAAACCATTCTTCAAAAGCAATTATACGTTGCGCCTATTCCCAAAAGCAAGTTTCCTACCGGGATTGCCCAAATCACCTTGTTCGATTCAAAAGGAACGCCTCTGAGCGAAAGGCTCACATTTGTTCAGCAACCTGATCTTTTGAGCTTGTCGATGAAAAGCGATAAGCCGATCTATGGCCGCAGGCAAAAAGTTAAGCTGGATATAGCCGCTAAAAACGGCACAGTGCCGACTGAGGCGAACCTTTCTCTCTCTGTTATTGATGAAAGCAAGGTACATCTGGATGAGAATGCTGAAACCACCATTCTCAGCAACCTTCTGCTCACATCAGACTTGAAAGGATTTGTGGAAAAGCCGAACTACTACTTCAATCGCCCATCCGAAAAAACCGCTGCAGACCTCGACATATTAATGATGACCCAAGGATACAGGCGCTTTACTTATGAGGATATTTTGTCTAAACCTCCAAAGATAATTTTTGGCCCTGAACAAGGCATCGAGATTACTGGAACACTTAGAAATTCAACCGGGATGCCCATCTTTAAAGGGAATGTGAGGCTTTCTATTCCGGACAAATCGTATTCTGCATATGCTACAACAAACAGCAGAGGCGTTTTCAAATTTTCTAATCTCGCTATCGCGGATTCACTTGAGGCCGTGATAACTTCTGCCGATTACCAGTACAAAAACCCGATGCTCACCATCGACCCAATGGGATTTCAGCCATCTTTCAACAGCATGTCGTCTCCTGCCGACATCGCCAACATAGACAGCGCTATGGAAGACTACCTGCAAAACAACAAGCGTATTTTCAAAAACTCGCACATGCTGAAAGATGTGGTGATTACGGCAAAAGCACCCGCCACCGCTCCGACCCATTCCGACTATCCTACCCTCAGCGGCTTGAGTATGTTACCCGACAGGCTTATAAAAGGCGATCAGTTAACCGGATGCAATGTGTTTTTAACCTGCCTGCAATCCAGCCTGAGCGGAGTCACTTACCGCGATGAAAACTTTTACATCACACGTGATTTCAACGCTGGCAACCGCACACCGATGCAAGTATTTTATAATGGCATGCCGGTAGATATGACATACCTGAATGCCATTGTTCCGGGCGACGTGGACAACGTTGAGGTGTTTTTAAAAGATGACCTGGGGCTCGTGAACCGAAATTATAACTCCAACGGCGCAATTGTGATAAACGGCAAGAAAGTAGAAAAGGGTAAGCAAATGAGTTTGGCTGAAATAAAAAAGCTGCTGCCAAAGCCTGGCGAGGTTAAGTTTATGCCGCAAGGGTTCAGCGCTGTTAAAGAGTTCTATTCTCCGAGATACGTTGCACAGACAATTAATACAGGAGCCGACCTGCGCACTACAATTTACTGGAATCCAAAAATCAAAACCGATAAAACTACTGGTGCTTCATCTGTGGAGTTTTTCAATGCCGATGGACGTGGCACTTACACGGCAATTATTGAGGGCATTGACGCCGACGGGCACATCGGAAGATCTGTCTACAGGTATAAAGTGCAGTAATTAAGCTTGCTGATGCTTTTCAATTAAGCTCTGAATGATGCCGTCTACCATACCTACTTTAGGCACATAGACCTGCTTGATGTCAGCCCATTTCATCACCGTAAGATAGATCTGGCAAGCCGGGATGATCACGTCTGCCCGGTCGGGATTTAAACCAAGCACGCTAATACGGTCGTGGAGGGAATATGCGCTTAAGCTGTTGTACATGGACTGGAGCTTGGGAAACGTAAGCGGCGCTCCTTCTTTCAACTCAGACATTCGGAAGAGCTTGTTGATATTCCCGCCCGTGCCGATGGCTACAAGGCTTTTGTAATCTTTACAGTGTGTTCTAATCCACTGCTTCATGTCTTCCCAGGTTTCAGGCTTGTCTTGTTTATCTAAAATCCGGATAGTGCCGATGTTGAAAGAGTGGGAATCTTCAGGCTGACCATCAGAAAAAAGCGAAAGCTCGGTGCTGCCGCCGCCCACATCTATGTAGAGGTAATTTTTTCTTTTATCGAGCTGATCATTGGCATGGCTTGAATAGATTATATGTGCCTCCCGCTGCCCCTCAACAATCTCCAGCGTTAAGCCGGCTTCCTGCTTTATTCTTTTAACTAAATCCTGCCCGTTTGTTGCTTCCCGCATGGCCGATGTTGCGCAAGCCAGGTAATCGTCCACATGAAAAACATCCATCAGATTCTTAAATGCCTGCATAGTTTTCACCAGCTCGTCGGCTTTGCTTTTGGATATAACTCGTTCCACAAAAGCATCCTCTCCTAGCCGGAGCGGCACACGCAACATGGTATTTTTCTTAAAGGAAATTTCTTCGGGTTTCTCAATGGTATCGGCGATTAGCAGCCTCACTGCATTTGAACCGATATCTATAGCTGCGTATCTCACCTTTTAAGATTTGTATTTCAGGTAAGTATACGTATCAACCTGCGCACGGTAGCTAACTTTTCCCTTGTTCTTCTTGTATTGATTGTTATTGAAGCGGTTTATCTCGCGGGCTTTGGTATTGTCTTTAAGCTGAATGTTCACGATGTCGCGGATTTCCTGTTTGATATGATGATCAAGCACCGGAAAACCAACTTCTACGCGATGATCAAGATTTCGGGTCATCAAATCGGCAGATGACAGGTACATGCGTTCATTTCCTTCATTTCCAAAAATATAGATGCGGGCGTGCTCGAGGTATTTATCAATAATGCTGATCACCTCAATGTTCTCGCTATAGCCGGGCACGCCTGGAACGAGGCAACACATGCCGCGTACAATCAATTGGATCTTTACACCTGCATTGCTGGCATCATACAGCTTGGCAATAGTTTCTTCGTCCGCAAGGCTGTTCATTTTCATGATGATGTAAGCAGTTTTGCCTCGCTCTGCGTTAGCAATCTCCACATCAATCATCTCCAATATCTTTTTCCTGCTTTCCAGCGGAGAAACGATCAGGCAAGTATAGTCCTTGTAGAACGTACGTTTCTCCAGTCCGGTGAAGAGTCGTTTTAACTCTGATGTAATTTCCGGATGCGTGGTGAAAAGGCTATGGTCAGAATAAAGCTGCGCAGTTTTTTCGTTGAAATTTCCTGTGGCAAGGTTGGCGTAGTAGGCAAATTTTCCTTTTTCTCTCCGGGTTACAAGGCAAACTTTTGAATGCACTTTATAATCAGGAATTCCATAATTGACGTGAATTCCTTCCTCCTCAAGCCGATCTGTCCAATATAGATTTGCCTGTTCATCAAAACGGGCTTTAAGTTCCAGAATGCAATTCACCTTCTTGCCGTTTCGGGCGGCGTTGATCAAAGCATTTATAACCTTTGAGTTTTCTGCCAAGCGATATAGTGTGATACTGATTTCAGTTACTTTAGGATCAATTGCAGCCTCCCGTAGGAAGTGGATGATATAATCAAACGACTGGTATGGAAGGTTGATCAGGTAATCCCGATTAGCTATCTGGGTAAAGATACTTTTCCCCAAATCCAGGTTATGCACTTTGAGCGCAGGCTCTTTCGGATATTCCAGCTCGGCTCTGCCCACGTTAGGAAACTTGATAAAATCTTTGAAGTTGTGGTACCGGTTTCCCGGGATGAGCCCGTCGGCACTGAGGTCGAGCCGAGCAACAAGGTAGGTGAGCATGTCTAAAGGCATGTCGCTGTCGTACAACAAGCGCATCGGCTTGCCTTTTTTTCTGTTCTTAAGGCTTTTGGTAAGGGCATCAATAAACTTCTCGCTTACCTGTTGATCCAAGTTCAGCTCAGCATCCCGCGTAAGCTGGATAGAATAAGCAGCAATCTGGTTGTATTCAAATATGAAGTAAATATCATCCAGGCAATACCGAATAATATCATCCAGAAGGATAACAAATTTGAGATTGTTAGTTTCGGGCAATACCAGGAAGCGCTCCAGGGTGTCCGGAATTTCAATCAGGCTGTAGCGCACTTTTTCCTTGTTCAACTGCCGGGTTAGCTTAATGAGGAAGTAAATACCGCGGTCCTTGAGTTCAGGAAATGGTTTGTCATCATCCAGCATTACAGGCACCAGCGTAGAAAGTATCTTCTCCCTGAAATACTGCCTCACAAACTGCCCGCGTGACACATTCAGCTGCTTTTCATTGATGATGAATATCTTCTCGCTCTCCAGCTCTTTGATGATTTCATCCTCAAAAAGGTGGTCAAATTTCCGCTCCTGCTTTACAACAATATTCTTGATCTCGTTTAGAATACGTTTAGGATTGTAGCCGAATTGCTCCTTTGCTTTCGCGTTTATGTTGGCAAGGCGGTTCAGAGTGGCTACCCGCACACGATAAAACTCATCCAGGTTAGAAGAAAAGATGGCCAGGAACCTAATGCGCTCAATAAGCGGAACGTTTTTGTCGGCTGCTTCCTGTAGAACTCGTTCGTTGAAATATAACCAGCTTATCTCCCGGTTTGTAAGCGGTATCCTAGGTTTCGGCATTTTATAAATGAAACAGTCCCGCTTGGTGCCCGGGACTGTAAACTCCTTGTGTTTATACTTAATACAAATTCAGGCATTGTTTGTTTAAACAGCCCAACTGCATGGTTCCAGCCAGTTTACCTCTCTGGGAGGCCTTCGTTTCTGCTTAACACCATTCTCCTCGCACTTTAAAACGTCTGGCGCTACTGTTCGGTTCCAGGATTCTCTGTGTTGATATCTGTTGTCGGAGGGGTATGGGGTGCCTCTTTGCTAACCCTTGGCTTCCGCGGAGATCTTGCAGAAGAAGTGGTGCCCGGTTTAGCGGCTCTTGTGCGCCTTAGAGGTTTATCTGCTGTAGCAGCTGCAGCTGCCGGTTTTGCTGCAGTAGTGCCAGTGGCTTTGCGGGTATAGGCCCGGCGGGTTGCAGGCTTGGCGGTTTCTGCTGTAGGCTTACTAATCTTCGGGGCAGCCTTTACTGAACTCTTTGCCCGTCCGGCTGGTGGCGACTTCACAACCTCTTCCACTACCTTCTTGGCTTTGCTTACTGCTTTCACCGTATCCTTTTTTGCAGCTTTTACAGCCCTCTTCGCAGCCGGTTTTTTCTTCTCCAGTTTCTCTTCCGCAGCATCTTTTAGATTGTGGAATTTATCCGCCAGTTTAGCTGCTACCTGCCTTCCGGCTTTCTTTATCTCTTTGGAAATTTTCTCTGCATCATGGCCAAGTGTTTTTACCACGTCCAAAAATTTGTCGGTAAGGCTCGTTTCGAGCTCTTTTCTCATTGACTTTTTTGAGCTCTTTTTAATAGCTTTTGCCGAAGTTTGTTTTTTGGCAGAGGCTTTAGTTTTACTTTTTGCCATGCTTGCTTTAATTAAGTAGAATTACACTTTAATAATTATTTAAATCTATCGACATATTTTTAAACCTACAAATAATATATTCTATGCCAACTTTTGATATTGTGAGCAAACTTGACGGACAAACTCTTGATAATGCCATCAACAATGCGAAAAAAGAAATTTTGAACCGCTATGATTTTAACGATTCCAAAAGCACGATAGATCTCGACAAGAAAACCAGTGTGCTGACCATAGTTACCGAAAATGATATGCGCCTGAAAGCAATTCAGGATTCCGTCATATCACGTATGGTGAAGCAGGGGCTGGATCCCGCAAGCATGGACATGGGAAAGGAGCAATATGCATCGGGGAACATGATCCGGAAGGAGATTAAGCTGAAGGAAGGAATTGATAAAGAAGCAGCGAAAAAGATCGTGAAAAAGATCAAAGACAGCGGGCTGAAAGTGCAGGCTTCTATCATGGACGATCAGATCAGAGTTCAGGGAAAGAAAATTGATGATCTACAGGCAGTGATCTCTCTTTGCCGCAAAGATGATTTCGGTCAGCCGCTGCAGTTTATCAATATGAGGGATTAGGAGTTGGTTGATAGACGGTTGGTATTTCCCACCCTATTAACTTCAATCAGCCCAATAATCTTTCTTGATCGCGTACCCGGCTTTCGCGAAAGCCTTCGCTATATCCAACTGCCAATCCTCGCCCTGCAGCCGCGAGGCCAGCTGAAGGAAGAACATATCGCTGTTGCCGGTGAAAGTTTCAGTACCGCCATCGGCGGAAATACTGGTTGAAGTAGCAACCACATCTTCCTCTGTGCTTCCCAAGATCACATTAATATCTTTCATGATCCGGTTAATTCTGTTTAAAGGGACTTGTTGCTTTACTATATCGAACCCCCCGCCATCAATCGATCTTTTAGCAGTCATGCTCAACACCTTATTCTCGTTTATACTAAACGGCTCAACAATAATGAGGGTGTCGCCTGGGAATGCAGGATGCTTTTGAATGTACATTTCCTCCTCCTTCAGGGCTGTATTAAGAACTTAATATCGCTTTTTCTTGCGCAAAGAGTGTGGAACTGAAGATTAACAGACTTAAGGTAAACAGTATTCTTAAGCCCCCGCTAAAAGCCCGCGAAGCGGGAGACTGATTGATAACGTTCGACATGATAAAATTTAGGTGAATGAAATATAGGGCTTTTAGAACAAGCTCAAACTCTATGCTTCTCCCCTTTTTTCTTCTACAATATTAAGCGAGAGCACAGTGATATTCCGTTAATGGCACAATTCTTTCTTGTAAAACCTTGGATAATACACCAATGTTAAATCAAAACTATCTAAGGAAATCATGAAAACATTCAGCACACTTATTGGAGCGGCTTCTATTATAGTCGCTCTATCTGCATGCAGAAGCACTGATACAAGCCAAAGCACTTCAGATTCTGCTACCGTATCTATGTCAACAGATTCCATGAACTCAGATGCAATGGCATCTAACAACGTGTCTTCTGACGCCACCGTAATTCCCGGGCTTTACACAGACCTGATTACGGGCAGAAGAGTTTACATTATCAGAGACCCGGAAACGGGGTATGCTTACGACAGCGTTGGGCGAGCTCCTGTTGAATTTTATGTCAACAATGATCATGACACGCTTTATCGTACCGGTGAGATAGTAAACAATGCCATTATTAAATCAGACGATGGCACGTGGAAAATTGACCAGACCAAGATCAAAGCAAACGGCGACAAATTGAAAGTTAAAGACCCGGATTCTAAAGTTAAGCTTGAAGACGGAAATGAAGCCAAAGTGAAAGTAGGTGATTACAAGAAAAAAATAGATGGCGATAAGGTGAAAGAGAAAGATGCAAACACCAAATCGAAAACTGAGGATGGGGTAACCACCACAAAACCTCGCGACTAACCCAAAAATATCTCATTACAAAGGCTGTGCTTAGAAGTGCAGCCTTTCTCGTTCCACCTTACCTCTCCTACGAATAACCCCAAATGCGTTTCCATTAAAGAAGGGGTTTCCCAGCTTACCAACTCTTGCCTCCGACAGCTCTGCCCAAGAATAAGTCATTTTTCCGTTAACAAAAGCAAAATATTTCGGCACATACAATAAAGGCAGACTGGCACAGTTTTTTCTATATAACTAGTGTAATCTGCACAACATCAAAATTGTGCAATCACAATAAACTTAATTCTATGAAAAAGATACTATCAGTTATTGCCTTGGCTACGGTGTTTGCAGCCTGCAACAACAACGTTAAACAAAATGAAGTTTCTGTTACACAGAAAGAGGCTATTAAAAAAGCTGTTATAGACAGTATTAAACTTGACAGCTTTCAACGTCAGGAAAATTTAAAAAGGCAGGACTTGATTACCACACAGGCAGCCCTTGTTAGTACCCGCAATGCATCGGGTTCAACAGCAAGGCGGTCATATTCTTCATCACGACCAACCTATGTAAAAGGATACTCAGAATCTAAAACCTACTCTCAGCCAACATCCACCCGCAAAAAAGGCTGGAGCTCAGCTGCTAAGGGTGCTGCTATCGGTGGTGCAGCAGGTGCGGTTACCGGTATCCTTGTTGACAAAAAAGACGGACGTGGTGCCATTATCGGTGGTGTGTTAGGTGCTGGTACTGGTTACGTAATCGGTCGGGCTAAGGATAGAAAAACCGGACGAGTACAATAAATTAGCTCTCATAACAAATCAAAAACTCCTGCTTCGGCAGGAGTTTTTTTTTGCTCACCTTCTGTAAAAGCTTAATTCATCCGTTTCTTATACTTTTGCCGCAGAACATGAATTCCAGGCTAAAGGCATCTCCACTAATGGTGGCGCTGGCATTTGCTACCGTCTACATTGTGTGGGGATCCACATACTTCTTCATTCGAATTGCCCTTACGGGATTTCCACCTTTTATCCTCGGAGCAGTTCGCTTCACTGCGGCGGCAATTATTATGCTGGTTTGGTGTATCTACAAAAAGGAAGATATTTTTAACTGGACTGTTATTAAACCTGCTGCGATAAGTGGGCTTTTGCTGCTTTTTGTTGCTAATGGTATTGTAATATGGTCAGAGCAGTTCCTTCCAAGCGCACTTGTTGCCATTCTTGTTTCGGCAGCGCCTCTGTGGTTTGTGGTGCTTGACAGATCACACTGGCCTGAAAACTTCACCAGCCCATCCACATTAACAGGGCTGCTTATCGGCTTTGTGGGTGTGATTGTATTGTTCTATGAAAAAGTCCTGACTTCCTTCCACACGGGCAGCCAGGCTTCCGAAGTGCTATCGCTGGCCTTATTGATAGGCGGCTCCATTGCCTGGGCAGGCGGCTCGCTCTATTCCAAAGCACACTCCTCATCAAGTTCTGCATCTGTGTCAACAGTTTGGCAAATGTTCTCAGGTGGGATAGCCTTTTTCATTGCCGCCGGTTTAAGTAATGAGTTCTCAACATTTCATTGGCAGGATGTTCTGCCCGCCGCCTGGTACTCATGCTTTTTCCTGGTGATCTTTGGATCTATTGCCGCTTTTAGTGCATACGTATGGCTGCTGCAAATAAAGCCTGCCACGCAGGTAAGCACATACGCATACGTGAATCCGGTTGTGGCTGTTTTGCTGGGAGTTTTGTTTGCACAGGAAAAGATTTCTTGGCTGCAGATTTCCGGGCTGTTTATAATCCTGCTTAGCGTGTTGCTTATTAATATTGCGAAGTACCGAAGCAAAAAGGTAGTTGAGTTGGGTTGAATTAAAAAAGGCTATCTGATTAAGATAGCCTTTGATGTTTTTACGGGCGAGGGGTTGTTGTTGAACCTGAGCCGGTCCCTGCTCCTGATCCCGAGCTGCTGCCATTTCCGCCACCGTTAGTGCCAGAGCCGTTAGTAGTGCCGCTTCCACCTGTTCCGGTACCAGAACCTGTGCCCGAGGTGCCGCCGGTGCCCATGGTAGTTGAGCCCGTTCCGGTGGTACCCATGGTAGTTGAGTCGCCGGCGCCTGTGCCCATTGTGTTGAGCGAATCAGTCATAGCAGTGGTGTCAGCTGTCATTGAATCGGTGTTGGTGGTTGATTCTTTGTTGGAGTTGCACGCTCCCAGCGCAAAAGTAACAGCAGCACATGCTACCGCTAACTTGAAAGGCATTGTTTTCATAATAGGAAATGTTTTTTCTTATTATGGCAACCCGTAGATTTTAATATTGTTTAGGCAAATTGAAATTGTTGTGCGCAGCTTATCGCGAAGCAAATCCCTCATCAACACGTTTAAACTTCATAGACCTGCCGATGAACTTGAACTTCCAGTAACCGGTCACTTTTAAAGTTTTATCGGGATTCAGGCATATAGCCGAACTATAAACCTTGCCGCTGGTTGCATCGTAAATGGTGCCGTTCTCCCATGTTCCCGTCTCAGAATCGTACTGAAGGTCTTCCAGGACATTTAACCCTAAGAGTTTGCGTTTGCGAAGGGAAGGGTTTGGGTTTTGAATGTCGTAATAGAGGTTGATATCGCGGTCCTCTTCCGGATCATCAAACCAAACAATCTTCCCTTTGAACTCATTGTCCTGTTTATAAACCTGTACAATCAGATTATTATCCTCAGAAATCCACTTTCCACAAATCTGGTCACTTTGCCTGTTTTTCTGTGCATAAGAGAATGAAAAGCATGTGCTTAGAAATAGAATTAGTAGAGTCTTCTTGAACATAAGGCACGGAAATAATAATAAAACAATGTTTTCAATAAGTAGTGGTCTAGGTCAAACAAGCATAGTGCCACCATTGCTCCGCGTCAAATAAGTGTTAGATTTACCACTGTGAACTCATCGCACTTTAAAATGAAAAACGCGTTCATCTGTTTAGCTTTATCGCTGATGATATCCTGTAAAGAAAAGGACCGCGGCAACAACCTCGACCCGCTTGCAGAAAGGTATGTGAAGCTCGGGCTTATTATCGGCCAATATGACGCCGATTTCGTAGACGCATATTACGGACCTGATTCCTTGAAACCGGTTTCTACCAAGCTTGCTACTTTCCCAAAAGACAGCTTGCTGAAAGCGGTTGATGAGTTAGCGGGAGACCTGAAAAAAGCTGCAGACGGCGAGTCGGATGACACCTTGCAGAACAGGGCAAACTGGATGCAACATCAGCTAAAAGCTTTCGGGCGCCGGATCAGGATCTTTTCGGGAGAGTATGCCTCATTCGATGAAGAATCGCACGATCTTTTCGGAGCAAAAGCCCCGGTATATCCGGAATCACATTATCGGGATATCATCAAAAAACTTGATGGCATGCTTTCGGGCACCGGCGATATTTCTCAACGCTTTCAAGCTCTGGCAAACAGGTTCATCATCCCGAAAGAAAAATTAGATACGGTTTTTAAAACGGCGATAGCCGAATCACGCAAACGCACGCTGAAGCACTATAAACTTCCGTCAAATGAAAGCTTCACGCTCAGCTTTGTAACCGATAAACCCTGGAGCGGCTACAACTGGTACAAGGGAAATTACCGAAGCGAAATCCAGATCAATACGGATATGCAGATTTTCATTGAGCGTGCAATTGATGTGGGCAGCCATGAAAGCTATCCGGGCCACCATGTGTACAATATGCTGCTTGAGGAAAAGCTGTATCGTCAAAAAGGATGGGTAGAAATCTCCCTTTACCCGCTGTTCAGCCCACAGTCGCTTATTGCCGAGGGCAGCGCTAATTATGGAATTGAGGTTGCGTTCCCGGGAAATCAGAAAACAGAGTTTGCCCGAAATGTACTGCTCCCTTTAGCGGGACTGGATACTACCGGCATAGACACGTATTTTAAAGCTATCGCTCTAAAGGCAGAACTGAACTACGCCGGCAACGAGGCAGCTCGCGGGCTGATAAACGGCACTATGACTGAAGCACAGGCACTGAAGTGGCTACAGGATTATTGTTTGTACAACCAAGAATCGGCGGTTAAGCGAATCAGTTTTATTAAGAAATACCGCAGTTATGTGATCAACTATAACTACGGTCAGGATTTGGTTAAGAACTATGTGGAGTCCAGGGGCGGAACAGCATCTAATCCGCAAAAGCGGTGGGAAGTGTTTGGGCACCTGCTCAGCAACCAGATTACGCCAGAACAATTGCTGAAGTAAGCCAATGCCTATTCTGAGAAAGCTTCCATCCCCTCTTGCTGTGCTCATGACGGTAGTGGTAATTGCCGCACTTGCTACATGGCTGATGCCTGCCGGAAAATACGACACGCTCTCTTACAAGGAGAATGGCTCCTTCCTCCTGAACAAGGCAGGCAAGGAAATTCAGCTTCCCTTTGCGCAGAAAACCTTAGACAGCCTGCACATTCGGATTAGCCTGGAGAAATTCAGCAATGGCGATATAAAGAAGCCTCTTTCTGTCCCGGGCACTTACCACCGCCTACCCAAGAATGCGCAGGGAATTGTAAAGATCATAGAAGCGCCTTTACAGGGGATGTATGACACCATTGACATAATCCTCTTCATCATGCTGATCGGAGCTTTTATCAACATCTTTTATTCTACAGGTGCGATGGAAGAAGGGCTGGGCTACCTTTCGCATAAGATGAATGGTAAAGAGAGCTGGCTCATCATTACTTTAACTTTCCTGTTTTCTGCCGGGGGCTCGTCCTTTGGAATGGCCGAAGAAGCGCTGGCTTTCTATCCTGTACTTGTGCCTTTGTTCCTGGCAGCAGGCTACGATTTGCTTGTCCCCGTCGCGGTAATTTTCGGCGGCACGCAAATCGGAACTTTGTCTTCGTTCAGCAATCCGTTCTCAACCATCATCGCGTCGAACGCGGCTGGCATCAGCTGGGCGGATGGCTTTTATGGGAGAATCCTGATTTTTGTAGCCACCTCCGCGATTTTCATCTGGTACATTGTGAGGTATGCGCAGAAAGTGCAGAAAGACCCGGCTCTATCCCTGGTATTGCGCTACGATGGACCGGTAAAAAGCCCTTACGCAAGCTTGGGTTCAACATCCTCAGCAAAACGTCCCACACGCAGGTCAACCCTGCTCCTGCTCCTTTTCTTATGCACTTTCCTGGTGATGGTAGACGGTGTGATTTTCCTGGAGTGGTGGCTGATGGAAATGTCGGCGGTATTTATGGTTGCTTCAATTTTAGTAGCAGTTATTACACGTATGGGCGAAGCTGCATTTTTTGAGAAGTTCATCAAAGGTGCTGAGGGAATGCTGGGCGTCGGATTTATCATTGCCGTGGCTCGCGGCGTTACGGTGATCCTGAACGAAGGGAATATCAGCGACAGCATCCTGTTTTATTCGGCACAACTGATCAGCCACATGCCTGCTTCGCTGTTCATCGTTGTATTGCTGCTTTTGTACATGGTTTTCACGCTGTTTATTTCCAGTTCCTCGGGAATGGCTGTTGTCACGATGCCGATCATGGGATCGCTGGCGGTGATTGCGGGTGTGCCGGGACGCGAGATCGTGAACAGTTATCTCTTCGGCATGGGAATTATGGGATTCATCACACCCACAGGATTGATCCTGCCCTCCCTGGCACTGGTTAACGTGAGCATTAAAACCTGGTGGAAGTTTATCTGGCCCCTTATGCTGGTGCTGTTGCTTGCCTGTGCCGTTTTTCTGATTATCGGTATTAAACTGGGATAAATATTACAACTAGAAATGAGAGTCATCGCAGAACTGCCCCGTCCCGATTGCAAGATCACCATATTTTCAATGAACCAAAAGTTCCTGGTCAAGTTTGAAAAGGGAACGATGGAGCAGACTTACAAACTTTCAGAAATGGATATGACTGATGGCGTAAACAGCGTCTTCGAGATACTGGACGAGGAGTTTATCAGTTCTGTTGTGAAACGTTTTGATGACATGAGAACAGATTTCCATGCTGCCTATAAAAGGCACGAATTTTAATTTCGATATTTACTTTCCCATTTATTAAGATGAAAAAGCAACTATTTTCCCTTGCGCTTCTATTTATCGCTGTCACCTCCTTCGCCCAGACACAGCACCGTTACTGGGATGATATACAGACAATAAAGAAATTTGATAAACTCTACTCCCCGCCCGCTAACCCAATCCTGTTTGTGGGCAGTTCTTCTATTCGAAAGTGGGATTATGTGCAACGTGCCTTCGGAGAATATGATGTTATGAATCGTGGCATAGGCGGCGCAATAACAGATGATATTACTTTTTACCTCAACGATATTGTATTCCCTTACAAGCCAAGGCAAATAGTATTATTTGTGGGAGAAAACGATGTCCCATCAGCCTCAACGCCCGATTCCATACTGGCTAAAACCAAGCGCTTATTCAGTGCAATCAGGACAAAGTTGCCCGGAATTCCGATCGTGTACATATCTATTAAGCCCAGCCCGAGCCGCGATAAGTTCATGGATAAGGCAAAGGAGACCAATAAACTGATACGGCAATATCTCTCCACAGACAAGAACACCGTGTTTGTGGATGTGTACAGCCTGATGCTAACTCCGGAAGGAAAATCAAGGCCAGAGTTGTTCGGCTCCGACATGCTCCATATGAACAAAGCGGGTTATGCAATCTGGGAGAAAGCCGTACGCCCGTACCTTCTAAAGCGCACAGACTAAACACTTCCTAAAGCACACACAATGGCTGATATTCATCTGGTTAACTGGAACGTGAATGGAATCCGTTCTATCATCAAGAAAGATTTTGTCAGAGATATTGAAGCAATAAATCCTGACATTCTCTGCCTCCAGGAAACCAAGGCAAGCTCAGAGGAAGTAAAGTCAGCCTGCCAGCTTCTGCCCGAATACAAGCTTTACGTAAATTCATCAAAAGCACGGAAAGGCTATTCCGGCACCGCAATCCTATCCAAAACAGAACCGCTGAATGTTGCCTGCGATATGAACATCGAAGAACACGACCAGGAAGGCAGGGTAATAGCCGCAGAGTTTGAGAAGTTCTTTCTCGTTACAGTTTATTCGCCTAACGCGGGCGATGGCCTGAAACGCCTGGACTATCGAGAACGCTGGGATGAGGATTTCAGGAATTACGTGCTAGAGCTCCAGTCGAAAAAACCGGTTATCATTGCTGGAGATTTGAACGTGGCGCATAAAGCTATTGATATTGCGAGAGCAAAAGAAAACTTCAACAAGTCTGCCGGTTACACTCAACGTGAGATAGACGGATTTGAAAAACTGCTGAATGCCGGGTTTACTGATACTTTCCGCCACCTCCATCCCGACGAGATAAAATACTCCTATTGGAACCAGATGTTCAATGCCCGTGCCCGAAACAGCGGCTGGAGGATTGATTATTTCGTGGTCAGCAATTTATTACTGGGGAATGTAAAAGAAGCCGCAATTCACAACGAGTACTTCGGCTCCGACCATTGTCCCGTTTCATTAACTCTCGATATTTAAGTTTTACAAGATGAAGATCATCAATAAAATTCTGTTGTTAGCGGCTCTGGCTTGTGCCGATGGCGCCTACGCTCAAACCAAACAATCTTACACTCCCGCAACCCAGCTTACGATGGTGGGAAAAGTGTACGCCACTAAAAGTCCCTTTCATCGGGTAGATACAGCTACCTACCCCGATCTTCCTCCTGTTGTTAAACGATTGCTCACCAATTCGGCGGGCGAGGCAATCTCCTTCCGCACCAATAGCTCAACCATCTCTGCAAAATGGTGCGTTACTGCCTTGAAGCAGCTGTCCAACATGACGCCTATCGCCAATAAAGGCCTCGACTTGTACATCAAGAAAGATGGCAAGTGGGTTTTTGCCGGAGTGGGCAGGCCAGGTGACGAGTGTAACACCGGTACGCTGGTGAGCAACATGGACAATTCTGAAAAAGAATGCTTGTTGTACCTGCCTTTATATGATGAAACAAAGAAACTGGAGATCGGCGTCGATGAAAAATCCTGGATCAAGCCTGCGGCAGATCCTTTCCGAAAACGAATTCTGATTTATGGATCCAGCATTTTACAGGGTGCTTCTGCAAGCCGTCCGGGAATGGCATATCCCGCAAGGTTGTCTCGTGAAACGGGGCTCAACTTCTTAAACCTCGGTATCAGCGGCAACGCGAAGATGGAAAAAGCTGCGGCTGATATGGTTGCCTCCATCAATGCCGACGCTTACATTCTCGACTGCGTCCCGAATCCGAGCCCTGAACAGATTACCGAACGCACGGCCTACCTCATCTCTGCCATCCGCAAAAACCATCCCTCCGCTCCCATTATCATGATTCAGAGCATCGTTCGCGAGACCGGCAACTTCGATCCGAAGGTAGCGAAGACCGTGCATCAGCAGAACGAAAACTTCAGACAGGAATATCTGGCGGCTGTACGCAGAGGAACAAATGACCTGTATTTTATTCCGGCTGCAAACCTCTTAGGCAACGACCATGAAGCAACGGTGGATGGTACCCACCCCAATGATATTGGTTTTGACCGTATGTTAAATGTGCTTAAGCCACAGATTCTGAGTATTCTGAAGGAATATGGAATAGATGCTCCTGTAAACTATTAGGGATCAAGAATATCCAACGGGTTAATGTGCAGGCATTTTTCGCTCGGGTAATATTCATTTTCCAGATCACTCAACCTGGTCATCCGGGTATATGGCGTATTGCCGAGCTCGGCAGCATTGCGCTTGTCCATGCCTAAAATGTACTTGCTCTGAGAAGCGTCTGTTACAGTCATTACAGGCTTGCCTTCAGGAATGCCGAAGTGGTATATCATCCGGTTTACGTTACGCAGGTTAGTGGTGGTATGGCGGGCGTGCGGCTCAATAAAGATTGCTTTCGCCGGAAGATGAAGGCTGTCAACCATGTACTTCTTCATCTCCACAGCTTCGTTGAACGGTGTTTTGTTTGGATGCACGTTCCCTCCGGAAACGACGATAAACGGAGCTAATCCGTTCTTAAAACGCTCTGCCGCTAGCCTGCAACGATATGCCCCATTCGGCTCCAGGGCGACGCCTTGCTCTTCAGGGCCTTGTCCGGGCACCAGGATCACGCTGTACTTGTATTTATCCCATTCCGTGTTCGCGATCTGCTTAAAAGGCGCTTTGTTGTCGCCCTTCCACATTGGCTCGTAGCGTGCGGCTTCGTCCCGGCCGTTTATAGCCAGCGAGGACAGTGCCGCGTAGGCAGGAAGTTCAAAAAACAGTTTTTGATGTTTCCGAAATAGCTTTTTAACAGACTTTCGTATCGCCGATTTAAACTCAAGGTCATCAACATTATAGCTTATTGCATCTATTTTCGGGTAGCGGGGAGCTTTGCCTTCCATGTAAGTTGCAAGCACATTGTTTATTCCTGCGGCATCCTGCTCCCATGCATTGCGCAAAAGCGAATCCTCGTTTCCTTTTTCAAACAGTTTGTACTTGCCCTCTTTCCTCAATTGCTGCATCACCTCCCTGAATTGCGGGTATCGGTCTCGCAAAAGCAGCAACTGATCGCCAATAGCTTTAATCTCCTGCCCTGTCCACATCAGTGTTTGCGAAATACACGACATGTCAGAACAGGTATTAACCGCCGAATTCACTTTAGCAGCCTTTTGCCAGGATAATCCACTAAGTACCGGATCTTTCATCAGGATGTTTTTAACCTCCGGCGTTGAATTCAGCACATGTAGCAGGTAAAAGCCTTTGCTCATGATTGCCTGTTCAGTTTTGCGGGAAAACTTTGTTTTGATCCCGGCAGAGTTTGCCGGACTTATAAAGGCAAAGTTGATGCTGGATACAAGAAAGAAGATCAGAAAGCGGACTTTATAATTGGAGTTCATCAGGGTGGATGTTTTGAGCGAAATTATATCATTCTAAGCTCTGGCACAA
This sequence comes from Sphingobacteriaceae bacterium, assembly GCA_029266635.1. Classification (GTDB taxonomy): domain Bacteria; phylum Bacteroidota; class Bacteroidia; order Sphingobacteriales; family Sphingobacteriaceae; genus JAQSWM01. The sequence continues at coordinate 101,155 of JAQSWM010000008.1, forward strand.
TTTTTAATTATAAATTGCAGTATAATCGAAAAATCTTCGTTTATACTATATTAGCTAAATAGACATCAGAAGCAAAGATTGGCTGTGCATACAGCCTTAACTTATAAGATACAATGGAACATCAACCAGAAATTCACAACGAGCTAACAGACGAAGAGATCAAAAATATTATTCTTTCAGCCAAAAAACTCGGGTTGAGAGACACAGTAGACCTGTATTTGTTAGACTACATTAAACATTGTTTTCTGGAAGATAACCAGCTCGCGAAAAATATAGATAAACTCAAGAATGCTATCGATCACATCAGTGATAACGCAGTAAAAAAAGACGTTGAAGATGTGCTTTCCAGCCTGCAATGCGTTCAATCTGAATACAACGAATACATTGAAGATATGCGGGTGTTTGCGCATGCCGGCGCACCGCATAGAGCTACAAGCAGGTTGCTCGACGATTTGAAATAGCATTAACTCTTACGACGGCTATACAAATAGCAGAGGAATTCTTACATTCGGGTGCTTAAAGCTCCGTCTGCCTCATGCACAAAGCCTTCTCCTCGCTACTCTTTCTTAGCCTCGGCGCTTTGTTTATTTCAGGCAAAGCCGATGAATTGCCCCCAACCTTCGATAACTGTAAGAGGTGTGCCATTCTCGCTGAACAGTCTGTAAACAGGATAGCGATCGCCGATCTGGATAAACAGGAGATTGTGTGGAGTTGGTATCCCAATAAGGCGGGAATAAATTCAAATCACCTTTCCTGGTTCAGGGCGCCATCTGATGCGAAAGTGGTGTATGGCGGCCAGTTTATTTTAATGACTGCTTCCGGTGGCGGGGTTGCCCTGATCAGGATTGCGGACAAGAAAGCTGTCTTTTATGCTTATGCCGGATCAAACCCACACTCAGCCGAGCTGCTGCCCGACGGCAATATCGTAACAGCCTCCAGCACGGGCAACTACTTGAAGATATTTAGTGTTGATACGCTCCAATCTTCCGATAAGGTCTACAGCAAAACAATTCCCATTGCCTTCGGGCATAATGTGGTTTGGGATAAAAAAAATCGGGTACTCTGGTCGGCAGCTAATGATCAGCTGAAAAGGTATATCTATAACTTCAACAAACATCAGCCCGATCTTATTCTAAAAGGGTCCATCCCGCTCCCCGGCAGCGAGGCTCATGATCTTTTTCCGGTCTATGGCGAGAATGCTCTTTGGCTCAGCAACCCCACAGGCGTTTACAAGTTTGATGTAGCTACTAGGAAAATCCAACAAATCCCCAACCTCTTCCATGATATCAAGTCGGTAACCTCGGGTCCGAAAGATTATCCTGTAATGATTACGCATCCCGATACTACTCCGAAATCCTGGTGGACCGATGAAGTAAATTCACTAGATGGCAAGGTTCTTTTTAAATCAACCGGCTTAAAGATCTATAAAGCAAGATGGTTCCTGCAAAACCAATTCAGTTACGATAAAGCACTAAAATTCAATTTACACAAATGATAAAGAAAAAGCTATACTTCCTGTTTGTAATACTATTAACAGCATCTTTTTTTGGATGTTCGGTTTATAGGAATACCCAAAAACAACTTATCGCCGAAAACTTCAGCGTTGCTGCCCAACAGTATGATAAAATGCTTGAAGTTGCTACCGATCTCACCAAATATCCCAGAGGTTCCGCAAAAGACGGCACTCTGAGGTATGTGGGCATTAATGATTGGACAGGCGGCTTTTGGCCGGGCATTTTGTGGTACATGTTTGAATACACTGGTGACGCAAAATGGCGTGCCACTGCCGAGAAGTGGACAGCCTCGCTGGAAAGCAATCAGTTCAATACTTCGCACCACGATATCGGTTTTATGATGTATGACAGCTATGGGAACGGTTACCGGCTCACGCACAATGAAGCTTACAAACCCATTCTCATCCAATCTGCTAAATCATTAATGAAACGCTACTCGCCTGTGGCGGGCAGCATTCAGTCTTGGAATAAAAAGAAATCTGTAGGCGGAAAGAACACCTGGGAATTCCCGGTGATTATTGACAACATGATGAACCTGGAGCTTCTTTTCTTCGCCAGCAAGATAACAGGCGATAACTCCTACCGTGATGCGGCCATCAAACACGCAGAGACTACGATGAAAAACCATGTGCGGCCGGATTATAGCTCGTATCACGTGGTAAGTTACGATCCCGCTACCGGAGCCGTGAAATACAGGCAGGCAGCGCAGGGCTTTTCAGATAACTCCACCTGGGCACGCGGGCAGTCGTGGGGCATCTATGGCTTTACTGTTGCTTATCGCGAAACAAAGGACAAACGTTTCCTGCAAACCGCTCAGGGAATGGCTGATTTTTTCCTGAACCACAAAAAACTGCCTTCGGACAAAGTTCCTTTGTGGGATTTTAACGTAGGAGAAGCAGGTTACGTTCCCGATTGGAAGTTTGATCCAAATCAATATCAGCCAATTCCAAGAGACGCATCCGCTGCTGCAATTACCAGTTCAGCCTTGCTGGAATTAAGCAAATATGTTGATGAAGCTCATGCGAAAACTTACAAGCAAGCAGCTATCGCGATGATACAAAGCTTAAGCTCGCCTGCGTATAGGGCAGAACCCGGAAGTAATAATTATTTTATGCTAAAAAATAGTGTGGGAAGCTTTCCGGCAAATGCCGAAGTGAACAGCCCGCTGGTTTATGCCGATTACTACTTCTTAGAAGCATTATTAAGGCTGAAGAAACTTCAGGACTGAGCCGCCCGCTATCCTGAGGTTGCTTGTTGTGATCAGTTCTTCTTTTTCTCTTCAGGGAGCAGATTGAAGCTTGTTGCTTTGAACCTGCCTTTCACGATGCTGCCTGTCACTTCTGCTTTGCGAATTGATTTGCAGAACCCATCCTTTTCGTGCGCATCGCCAAAGTCGTCTATCTTGGCACCATCAACAAAGTAAGCCTTGCCACCAATGCGAACGGCAAGATCGCAGCTTTTGCCCTTGAGCCCGAACTGGCATTCGCCACAAGATGCTTCTACAACTTGTTTGGTTTCTTTAGCCTGAGGTTTTTTAGTCTGTCCAACCGCAGCAAACATGAACATGCAAAGGAAGGCGGTTGTAAAAATGTATTTCATATTGATTTAATTTCTTAGCAAAGATACACGGGCTTTGACCCAAACACAATAAATCTGTAGGACTATTGCCACTCAATAAGTTGCTTAAACGATTTAGCCGACTTACCAAAGCAAAGTAGATAAAACAAAACGGGAACCCAATCTTTCGAAACGAGTTCCCGTTTTAACCTTTAAATTACCGTAGTTGCTTAAAGGCTATCTATTCCTCAGTATTTGACCGACCGACTTTTCCGCCTCCTTTTGGGATTTGAGAGTCACCTGTGCTTCCTCTGCGATTCCAGTACATTCCATAGAACATCCGGAGCTGGGATTCTGCCTGGCTTCTTTGATCCATTTTCTACCTTTCGGCTTCTTGCTGGATGTTCAGTTGGCTTCGAAATAAGTAAGATTGTTCTGCCGGAGCATCTAATCCTCTTTTGTTTCTCAGGCTGTCAAAGTACTTCGTCGTTGATAATTCTAAGGTAGCGCTTCTGAAGATTCTGTCAAGAGAAATACTACTATTTTTATAAACAAGATATCAACACCAAAGGCAAGCTTATCAACAGGCATACATCCCTTGTAAGCTCCACTTTAACAGGTATATAAAGCCATTTCGCCTGCAAAGTCCACGCGAAATTAACATTGCTGTTTTTCACAATCTGCCTCCGCAAAGCTTTTTTGGCTTGATTCAAAAAGCGCAATAAGCTTTAATTCTTATTTTATTTTGAACGATACCATTGCACGAACAGTGAAACCGCTGTTACCATTATACGCCAGATCGCGGGAAACCGGATCTGCTAAGCCCTGGCTGTGTGTAGCATAAATGATCGGTCCTGCACCCAACGAAAACGCCAAACCTGCTTTAGGCAGGTAATTCAGAGTTGGGCCTGCGAAGAGCTTCGCACCGCCTTCTGCTTCCTCTTTATCCCAAAAACCTTCCAGATCTTCACCTATTGCCTCTATGCCGGCAAAGAAATGTGGCGTAACCTGGTGATGGAAATTTATGCTGGTGAGCACATCAAAATTATCTCTGTTTACATTGAAGGGCTTCTCAATGCGCAGGTTGCCGCCTGTTTTCCATTTTTGAGTATCGAAGTTTGCTGTGAAGCGGCTTAGCATCACTTTATCGCTGTTCCACTCGCGTTTAAAGCCAAGGCCTGCTCCTATCCTTAAGCCAAGCTCCTTTCTGCCGCCAACAATATCGCGGACTACTTCCACCTGCTGAGTGCTTTGAACACCTCTTCCAATAAAGCCCAGACCCGCATTAGCGAAAAGCGTAAACCTGGAGCCGAGATAAGCCTTCATGCTTAACTGCTGATCAATGCCGTCGAGGCCCGAAAGGTTGGAAGTCCGCTCGCCATAGCTGCCCGAATAATTCAGCATGAGGGCATGCTGCTCATCAGTAAACGTGTTTAAAGAAAAAAGCGACTGCTGATAGCTCAGAGTACTTGCTGATTTTTGTTGAACAGGTTGTTGTGCATAAGCCTGAGCGCATAAAAGGCAAGCGGCTGCAAGTAAAGATTTTTTCATTGTGTATTGGTTTTATTTAGTTGATTTTGTGTTTAGTCATCATCATCGTCGCGTTTTGCCTCAAGCTTAAGAAAGGCGCTACGGCGTGGCGCAGGCATCACAGAGTCTTCTCCCTTAATTGATTTCCATACCACCTCGTTAAGGTCGAGGTCCGGAGCCGCATCCTCTTTTGCGAGGTTAAACATTTCTGACCGGCGCTGGCTCTCATTCATGGCTGTATTGCGAGTATTCAAATCAACCTGTGCTTCCAGCCCGAAATAAGGTTTAGTGTCTGGGGTTGATGTGAAACAGTTAAAGAACGGCATCGCTGCTGCATCATACTGGCTCATCGGCGGGAGCCCAAGGATTAATTCAATAGTGCGCAACATGCCTGATGTTGAGTACATGGTGTGATCTACTGAGCCCATCTTTACATATGGGCTAATCACAAATGCCGGGGACCTATGTGCATCCACATGATCCGGTCCGTTTTGTGCATCGTCTTCCAGCACAAATATTGCCGACTCTTTCCATATAGGGCTGGTGGAAATTATTTCTACCAACTGGCCAAGGGAATAATCGTTATCGGCTACAGCAGCCATTGGGCTTATCTTACCAAGTTTTTGCCCGCTGGTATGGTCATTGGGCAGACGGATAGTACTGAGTTGAGGAACATTGCCCGCAGCAACCAAAGCATCAAAATCCCTTTTAAATATCTTAATCCGGTCAACATCACGGATATCAAGATTAAAGGAAGGATAACCTTCGCAAAAACGTCCTTCAAGTGCTTTGATAGTGGCTTTCTTTCCGTCGGTAAACTCACCGTAACTACGGTAGCTTACACCTGCCCGCTGGCAGTAATCCCAGATAAAGCCATCGCGGGGAGTGCTCATCTTTCTCGAAACAACTCCCGCACCTCTTCCTCCATAACTTGTTGGCCATGACTTTTCTACGTAATCTGTTGCATAGGCTGCCATGCTCCAGTTATGCCCGTCAACACTTACCTCTGCATCTACATAAAAGTTATCCAGCAGCACAAATTGGCGAGCCAACGCGTGATGATTAGGCGTTACTTTTTCCGGGAACAGGCACAAACGCGGGTCGCCGTTACCTTCCTTCATATCGCCAAATATTTGATCGTATGTGCGATTTTCTTTAATAACATAAAACACGTGCTTGATCGGCGACTTCTCGCCCAACTTCCGTGGGATAGGATTGCCTTCTATGCCTTTAGCTTCGACCTCGAGCTTATTGGAGAAAGGGGTATTCTGATAGACCTGCTGCGAGTACACCACCAAGGTATTTTCAGCGGGCTCGTTGATAATAGACATGGTGCCTTTGTACAGCCCACCAATGTATTGAACGTCTTTCTTGCCGATCACACCCATGTGATACTCGCTGTTATCGCTTTTGGACACAGGTTGGGGTCCGCGTGGATTTGCCATAGAGGCGAAACCCTTGCCATTGGTTACAAATATTTTGTTGTTTACAACTTTGACGTTGGTAGGATACCAGCCGGTAGGGATAAATCCCTTCGAAGAGCTCTTCCCGGGCTCAGACACGTTAAACACTGCAAGGCAGTTGTTATCTGCGTTGGCGATGTAAAGAGTTTTCTCATCAGCAGATAAGGCGAGCCCGTTGGTAGTTGATCCTGCTAATTTGGTTGGATATAATGTTGTATAAAATGTCTCGATAACCTTGTCAGCGGCAGTATTTATAACAGAAACGGTGTTATCGTTAGCATTTGCAACAAACAGGTATTTTCCCGATTTAGTGGTTAGAAGTTCATTGGGATGTTCGCCGGCATCTATTTGAGTGTCGATATTTCCCGTTTTGGTATTGTAAACTAACACCTTGCTCCCCCCCCATGATGAGATGTAAAGTTTAGACCTGTCGGGGCTCAGAAGGCAGGCATATGCCTCATCCTGTAAAGCTATCCTCTTTAGCAGATTACGGCTTTTCAAGTCAAATATATACAAGGCATTATCGCCCTTGGTTACAGTGTATAGTCGCCTTGCCTTATTATCTACATCTATTCCCGCAGGTAGAATGGTTGCTGTTGGATAAGCTTTGCCAAGGGTTAGTTTATAGCCATGTTTTAGTTTCTTATTAGTAATGTGATACACTACTATCACGTTATCGTTCCCACCCGAAGCATATAACTCTTTATCATCATCGCTAAAGGCAAGCCCATACCATGATTTTGGAATTTTCACCTCATCAAGTATTATTTCCCTAACGGGATCAATCAACTGGATGGATTGATCACTCTGGCCGTTATTGGTTACCGCAATCAGGCGCTTGGAGTGAGACACCGCGATATTTAGAGGAAGATCGCCTAGCTGCAGTGAGCGGCCCACAGGGCTCAGAGACCAACCGTTTGGCAAAAGCACGTTAGCAGCCTTTGAATTATTGGTAGGAGTTTGTGCGTTTACTCCCGCTAGGACTACCGCCTGGGTTAAAAGAATTAAAAAGAATTTATGAAAATTCGGGTAATTACGGATCATTGATGCCTTTGCTGTGATTTTTAAACGGCTAAAAATAGGCAATTCCCAAAGGCACCATTGTAAACTTATTGATATATCACAGCAACTTTTCCGTAAGATGTTTCCAGTATCGCTTCGGCACATGCCGGAGGTGAAGCCTGGTATTTTTCCTGGCTCCAATGTTCACACTTTTAAAATAATCCTTCCATAGAGTTTGATAAAGGTCTTCGTCTTCATGAAACACGTTCGTAGTGGCTTCACCGGCATTCTGATTAAAATCGATGGTAATTTCCTCCACGGTAAGAAGATTGTAGTAGATCCCATATTTGCGCTTCAGGTCGTAAATGAGCCAGCGCTGGTCGGCATAACGGCGCCTGAAGTGCGTCAGGATTAAAGGAATTACGTTGAAATCAGGCTCAATGGCCGCATAAAACAGGTTATCGCTGGTAAGCTTAAAGCGAATGAATGCTTCCATGCGGTGTTTTTCACGATGCACCATCCGGGCAACCTGGCTCACCTTCAGCACGGCAGAGTGCCCGTAAGCGTGTTCGATGGATTGATTTGAAGAGAGAATCAGCCTCGCGTAAGCAAGGATGGTATTTTCTATCCCCGGCAGCTCCGACAGAAAAGCCGCATAGATGTTTTTCACCGCCTCTGCGGATGCCTTCCTCTGCAAACCCGCCATGACCCGACTCGCTTTAATATCATCGGTTATAACCTCTACATGTTTGGCAAAAACATCCGGCTGAAAACGTTCAGTGTAATCAATAGAAGCTAGCGAAAACTTCCGGTCGTAGATGTCGAAAATGGCTGTAAGCAGCCCCTGCCAAGTTTTATCGTACAATAGCGTTACCATCAGAAAAGGCTTAGTTGCTGAATGCTGTTCTTTAAATATTTGCTCTCTGATCCCGCCAGGATAAACTGCCTGATCTTGGTTTCTGTGAGATCGCGGCGCTCCATTTCATTGCTGTTGCAGATGATGAAGTACTTAGCCCGGTTGAGAGCCACTCCTATTTTTTTCAGGTGTTCCCATGAAAGTTTATGAAACTTCCTCGCCGATATGATCTTGTGGGCAGATTGCATCCCGATGCCCGGCACTCGGAGGATGAGATGCAAATCTGCCTTGTTGATGTCTATCGGGAAGCAGTTCAGGTTGCGCAGAGCCCAGCCGAGCTTTGGGTCTATTTCAAGGTCGAGGTGTGGGTTGGCATCATTCAGCAGCTCCCGCACATTGAAACCATAGAAGCGCATTAGCCAGTCGGTTTGATAAAGCCTGTTCTCCCGCACCATCGGCACCGAACTCCCAAGCCCGGGCAAGCGGCTGTCATTACTAATAGGCACGTAACCGGAATAATAAACACGTTTCAATTGGAAGCCGCGATAGAATTTATCTGCAGTGTACATGATGTCTCTGTCAGTCTCTTTACCTGCTCCAATAATCATTTGAGTGCTCTGCCCGGCCGGGGCAAACATGGGAGCTTTTTTGAAGAGCCTTTTTTCCTCCTTTTTGGCGATGATTTCCTCCTTCAGATAGTTCATTGGAGCTATCATATCCTTCCTGTTCTTTTCAGGGGCAAGAAGCTTCAGACCGCTTTCTGTAGGAATTTCGATATTGATGCTAAGGCGATCGGCGTAAAGCCCAGCTTCGTGCATCAGCTCATCGCTTGCACCGGGAATAGATTTCAAATGGATATAGCCGTTGAACTTATGTTCAGTTCGAAGTTTTTTTGCAACCTGCACCAGGCGTTCCATCGTATAATCGGCGTTCTTGAAAATTCCCGAGCTCAAAAAAAGCCCTTCAATATAGTTCCGACGGTAAAAGTTCATTGTCAGATCAACCACTTCCTGAACAGTGAAGGCTGCACGCTTGATGTCGTTGCTCTTCCGGGTTACACAATACGCACAATCATAAATACAGAAGTTGGTGAGCAATATTTTCAACAACGAAACGCAGCGCCCATCCTCGGTATAGGTGTGGCATATCCCGCCTCCGGTATCGCCTAAACCTTTGTTATTATTTTTTCGGTTACTCCCGCTCGACGAACAGGAAACATCGTATTTGGCAGCATCTGCCAGTATGTTCAACTTCTCTCTTACACGCTCAGACATCGCACAATATTACTAAAAATATTAGCATAATAATGCTGCCATTTGTTTTGAAAATTTTCAATACCCACAACACTTGTTACCTTAGCGATTGTTGCATGAAGCAGACCAGAGAGATAAAGAATTTTCTTTTCAGCCAGTACTTTTCTGATGGGCTCCGCATAACTTTCGGGGTGCTGGTGCCTGCGTTTATTTTCGCAAGTTTCGGCGAATTAGCGCTAGGCATTACTTTTTCACTTGGTGCCCTTACCATCAGCATAGCCGACAGCCCGGGACCAGTTGTTCACAAGAGGAATGCCATGCTGGTTTGCCTCGGTTTTGTAGTCATATCAGGACTGCTCACAGGCATCATGAATCAATATCGAGTGCTGTTGCTCGTTGAACTTGCAGCAGCCTGCTTCGTATTTTCCATGTTTAATGTGTATGGCAACCGGGCTTCGGCGATAGGCACAGCATCTTTGCTCATTGTTGTTCTGACCATGGATGAGCAGATGACTTATGCCGAGCTGGTCAAGTACATCGGGCTGATTTTTGGAGGTGGCGTTTGGTACATGCTGTTCAGCCTTTCCATCTCGCAGATTCTGCCATACCGGCTGGCGCAGCAATCCCTCGCGGAGTCTGTGCGGGAAGTCTCGGCCTACGTTCGGCTGAAAGCCAAATTCTACAACCTCGACACAGATGCAGAAGATAATTACCGCCAGCTCATAGCCCAGCAAATTGTTGTGCACGAGCATCAGGATACGGTACGGGAACTCTTGTTCAAAAGCCGCCTGATGGTGAGGGAATCTACCAGTACCGGCAGGCAGCTCGTTCTGGTGTTTGTGGATGTGGTGGACTTGTTTGAACAAAGCATGGCTACGCATTACGATTATCAGCTAATCCGGAATACATTCGGCAAAACCGGCGTATTAGAAGAGTTTGAGAAAGTGATTGTTAAAGTTGGCGATGAATTGGAGAACCTTTCTTTTTATATAAACAGCAACCAAAAACCTATACCGCTTCATGCTTTACAGCCGGATCTTGAACAGCTAAAAGCCAGTATTGACAGGGTAGAAACCGAATACAAGCTGAACAACCTGGTGCTAAAAAAAATCCTCATCAACGTGAGGAATATGGTTAGCCGCATTCAGAAGATCTATAGCTATTTTAATCCGAAGCAATTAGAAAAAGAACATATTCGCAGTGAGGCAGACCTGCCGAAGTTTGTTTCGCATCAAGATTTTGATGTAAAGCAATTCGTAAATAATCTAAGCTTAAAATCCTCGGTCTTCAGGCACTCGCTTCGGGTAACTATAGCATCTATTGCAGGATATATGATAGCCCAGAGCCTGTCGCTCGGACATCATAGCTATTGGATTTTACTGACTATTGTGGTGATCCTGAAGCCTGGGTTCAGCCTTACCAAGCAACGAAATTACCATCGTATTATAGGTACCGTATGCGGCGCAATCATTGGCGTGGGCTTTCTGATCCTGGTAAAAGATCAAACTGCCCGGTTCTTTTTCATGATGTTCCTGATGATCGGTTCCTATAGTTTCCAGCGGCTCAATTACGTTGTCAGCGTAATCTTCATGACACCTTACATCCTTATCCTGTTCAGCTTCCTTGGCGCAGGCAACCTGAACATAGCACAAGAACGAATATTCGACACTTTCCTGGGTTCGATCATCGCCTTCGCGGCAAGCTATTTTCTTTTTCCAAACTGGGAGTCGTACCAGTTGAAGGGTTACATGAGGAGCCTTGTTATTGCCAATTATATTTACCTGCTTAAAACTGCCAACGCACTGAGCGGGAAAACTTTAGACATTACAGATTACAAACTTGCACGTAAAAATGTGTATGTAAGCTCAGCCAACATGGCATCTGCATTCCAGCGCATGCTTTCAGAACCCAAAAGCAAGCAAAAGAACTCAAAAGATGTGCACAAGTTTGTCGTGCTAAACCACATGCTTTCATCGTACACAGCAAACCTGATTTCACATTTGCTGCAGACGGAGAACAGGCTTATAAATCCCGACCATCTCAAACTGGCAAAACGTACACTTCATACCTTATCGGTTGCCATTAACCTGTTGCATGAAGTTGGCGGAGAAGAATTCAGGGATACTGAATTTACCGTGCAGGATAGAGTTAAACTTGAGAATGACAGCCAGGACAACCGACTTATAACTGAACAGCTTGGTTTTGTGAATGATGCTGCAGGGGATATCCTTAAGCTCGTGGAAAAAATGGAGGATGAAACTGAAGTGGTTAAACCTCACACTGCTGCTTCCGTCTGAATCAATAACCTAAGCCAAAATTCTATTCCGATGAAAATCTCGAGAAGAAACCTTTTTTGTGTAGCCTTAATGCTTTTTTCCGTTGTGTTAACAAGTTTCACGTTCGCACAAGCGTCTTCAATTGTCCCGCCTCAGGATACTTCTCCGCAGGTCATGACATGGAAGGTTGGCGACTCGATTCGACAGGCGCTGGTTTACATTCCGGCATCAGCTAAAAACAAAGCCGCTCCTCTTATCTTTAACTTCCACGGGCACGGCGGCAGAATGCAACGTGCCTATGATCAGGGTTTCCAAAAGCTCTGGCCAGAAGCTATCGTAGTATGCCCTCAGGGATTAAACACTCCCGGAGCTCTGAGCGATAAGGAAGGGAAACGTAGCGGCTGGCAAAACATCCCCGAAATTGCAAAAAACCGTGACCTTCAATTTTTTGATGTGATGCTGAAAAGCTTGCAAACCCAATACAAGGTGGACAAGAACAGGATTTACGCTACCGGACATTCAAATGGCGGCTGGTTCACTTACTTATTGTGGGCAGTCAGAGGCGATGTTTTCGCGGCGGTTGCGCCATCCTCCGCAATTGTAGGCGCTTATACCCCATTGCTAAAGCCGAAACCCGCTATGCATATAATGGGCGAAAAAGATCCCTTAGTTAAACCAGCCATGCAATTGGTTTCAATTAACTCTATCCTGAGGTTAAACCAGTGCGAAAAGGAAGGGGAAGAGATTGGCCGGTACACTAAATACTATGAATCAAAGTCCGGTAATCCTGTGGTCACCTTCATTCATCCGGGTGGGCATGTGTATTCGCCGGAAGCAGCGGCAGCTGTGGTCAATTTCTTTAAAGGCCAAGTTAAGAAGTAAGTTCCTGAGATGTTCGGGTTGGTATTTAGGTTCTGGGAAGGAGATAGCGACGCTTTTAGCACCCATATCTCGTATCTAAAAACTAATTTTGCCCGATGTCTGATCTTAAATACAATCAACGCGGCGTTTCGGCCGGGAAAGAGGATGTACATAACGCCATAAAAAATATCGACAAAGGCTTATATCCAAAGGCTTTTTGCAAAATCATACCTGATATCCTCGGAGGGGATGCCGACTGGTGCAATATCATGCATGCGGATGGCGCCGGCACCAAGTCATCGCTGGCTTATGTATACTGGAAAGAAACGGGAGATATTTCGGTCTGGAAAGGCATAGCGCAGGACGCGATCATCATGAATTTAGACGATTTGCTATGTGTAGGCGCAACAAATAACATTTTGCTTTCTTCTACCATCGGCAGGAACAAAAACCTGATCCCCGGAGAAGTGATTGCTGAAATCATAAATGGCACTGAAGAAATTTTAGCACGCTTACGCGAGCTTGGAATAGGAATTTATTCAACCGGTGGCGAGACGGCAGATGTGGGGGATATTGTAAGAACTATCATTGTTGATTCCACAGTAACCTGCCGCATGAAGCGTGCAGACGTGATCTCAAATCATACTATCCAAGCGGGTGATGTGATTGTGGGATTGGCTTCGTATGGGCAGGCAAGCTACGAAGATGAGTACAATGGCGGGATGGGATCAAACGGACTTACCTCTGCCCGGCATGATGTGTTCCATAAATATGTGGCACAGAAATATCCGGAAAGCTACGACCCGGCTGTGCCTTACGAATTAGTTTTTGCGGGCTCCAAAAAGCTTACTGACTCCATTGATCTTGAAGGTGGAAATACGATTGACGCCGGAAAACTAGTCTTATCTCCTACCCGCACCTATGCTCCGATAATAAAAGAGATATTGGACAAGCACCGAGCTAACATCCATGGAATGGTTCATTGCAGCGGTGGTGCCCAGACAAAGGTGTTACATTTCATAGATGATCTTCACATTATAAAAGATAACCTCTTTCCTGTCCCGCCCCTCTTCAAGCTGATACAGGAAGAGTCCGGCACAAGCTGGGAGGAGATGTATAAGGTGTTCAACATGGGGCACAGGATGGAAGTGTATGTGCCTGCGGAAGTGGCGGATGAGATAATCAGCATTTCAGAAAGCTTCGGAATTGAAGCTCAGGTTGTGGGAAGAGTGGAGAGCGCAGACACTAAGCAAGTAACGATCAGATCGGAGTTTGGGGCGTTTGTGTATCGCTAGAAACTGATTATCAGCAAATTGCTTGTTAATCAAAAAACAAAAAAGCCCGCTCTAATGAGCGGGCTTTTTTCGAAGTTAAAATCCGAGTTTAGAAAGTATATCTCAAACCTAATTGAATCTTATATGTACTTGACGGGCTGATAACGTCCTGGAAAGGAGTAGTCACAAGCTCGTTGCTCAAGTTCTGCAATCTATAAACCGGCTGATTAGCCGCATTGATACTTCTGAAAGTTAATGGATTGTTCAGAATATAACGTTGAGTTGTTCCCCAGTCTTTGTTAAGTAGGTTAGAGAAATTAGTTATATCAGCACTAAACTGAAGTGTGTTCCTTTTTTGGTCTTTTCCTGTTGCGACAAACACATCTTGCAGGAAGCGTACGTCAATTCGATTGAACCATGGAGTTAGCGCAGAGCTTCTTTCCGCAAATTGACCGCGGTGTTTGCTTAAATAAGGCGAGTTGTTAATGAACTGCTCGAATGCTTCTTTCTGTTGCGCAACAGTGAAGGTCTTCGCCGTAGAACCAGACCCAACAGTGTATGCCTCAAAGTTCATTTCATTCATATTTGCAGGGATATACATCAAATCTGCAGAGCTATTGCCATCACCATTTAAGTCGCCATTTACAACGAAGCTATAGTTTGTTTGATTTGCCCCTTCAAAGAATACAGAGAATGTTGATGCAAGGTGCTTAGCATACTCCAGGCGATAAGAAAGAGCTGCAACTACTCTGTGTGGAATTGCATATTGTGAATTTCCCAACTCTTCGAAGTTAGAAGTACCAACATTTGGATTTGAATTCCAAACAGAGGATGCTGTGGCTCCAGGATTAGCTGTAATTTCTTTAGCTTTCGAATAGGTGTAAGCTACGAAACCAGAGAATCCTTTAGAAAATGCTTTTGTAACTTGACCCGTAAGGGAGGTAGAAAAGCCTCTGTTAGTGTTCTCAAGGACAATTGCCGATGTCGTTCCCCCGTTAAGCCTGTTGCTGCCAATAATCCTGGGCCTCGCAATGTTGCCTTCAACGATCACCCCGTTAGGATTTACCAGGTTTGCATTACGCATCCTGACGGCATTGACATCTTTTGTGAAAATACCATCGAAAGTGAAGGTGAACCCGCTTCCTAAACTCCTGTCGATTCCCAGATTAGTTCTGAAAACCTTAGGGAATCTGAAATCTTCGTCCATAAAAACGACGTTAGATGGAGATGAGGTACCGGCTGAGGTAGGGAATAAATTAGCGTAAGCTGCAGGATTAGGATTGAATTTAATACCGTTCAAAGCAGTTTGACCAGCTGTTGTATTGTTATTTATAGCTCCACCAAATTGATACATACCAGTATTAGTTGGTATATTAGTTAAAAATACAAATGGAATCTTGCCTGTAAATACCCCCATACCACCACGAAGGATTAACTTTTTGGAGTCAGAATTCCATCTGAAGCCCGCTCTTGGAGATAAAAGAACCCGGCTTTTAGCCCACCTGTCAGTAGTGTAGCTTCTTAAGGTGATATTATCCTGATCGTAGAACTTCAACGCAGAAGTAGCTGGATTGTTCAATGGATCTTCAGTGTAGATCGGCATGTCGCCACGTAAACCAAAAGTAAGCTTAAGGTTATCATCAATGCTGTATTCATCCTGAATATACGCACCTGCCTGGCCGATCTTTAACTCGGCAGAGTAAATAGCGCTTTTCCCAGGGACAAGCGAATAAGTGTAAGAATAATACACTGGCGACTTGTCAGTTAAAAAGTCGTTTAGACTGTTGAATACGTAGTAACTATTGGCTGGTGCCATAAACATATTTCCTACCCGCTGATACTCGTAGGTGGCACCTGCTGTTAAAGTATGTTTACCTGTGTTGTAACTGAAGTTATCGGTAACGCTATAAACATCATTGATCACATCATTATTCAAGGTATACGGATCCATACCTGCTGTTATGTAATTTCCGCCTGTACCATTGTAGATGTCGATTGTTGGAAAAACACTGCTATCAAAAACGCGGGTTGCCTGATTTTTTGTTATGGCAAACAGCAACTGATTAGAAACTTTGTTTGAAAATGTAGAATTCAATTCCAGTGTTCCTGTACGTGTGGTGTTTTCAAAGCGGTAGTTTGAATTTTCATACGACGCGGACAATGGACCAAACCGATTATTTGGCGAACGAGAAAGCGTGTTCGATTGTCCTGTCACCTTAAAGCCGCCTCCATTAGGTATGCTTGTCGAGTTTAAAGTTTGATCATCATTACCTACAAAATCGCTGTATTTTAAGGTTAGCTTATGCTTGTCACTAACGTTCCAGTCTAATTTGGCTAAAACCTTGTGATTTGCTGTAGCGAAGTTTGGGAAGTTATCATATGCACCTGTCTCATAACCATATTTTGTGCGAAGATAATCTGACACCGTTTTTAGGTCAGCAACCGTGGTAGAAGACACAGTTCCAGCTCCCGAGCCACCTGTTGGGCTAAAAGCGATACCGGGACGAGTATTTTTTTCATACTCCCCATTTACAAAGAAAAACAGCTTGTTTTTGATGATTGGCCCACCTAAGCTTGCACCATAAATCTGGGTTTTTGAATCCTGTAGTGTAGAACTAATATCGTTACTTCCAACCTTAGTTCCTAAAAAGCTCTGGTCGGTGTAAAACGTGTACGCTGTTCCGTGGAAACTGTTTGTACCACTTTTAGTAACAGCACTTATATTAGCACCAGTAAATCCAGCTTGCCTGACATCATAAGGTGCAATGTTGATGGATATCTGATCGTAAGCATCCAAAGAGATCGGCTGAGAACCACCACCTGGAAGTGGGTCACTCGACAAGCCGAAATTGTTGTTCAAGTTAGCTCCGTCAACCTGTATATTATTGTAACGTGCATCGCGTCCGCCAAAATTATTTCCGTTTGCCTGAGGCGTCAATCTTGTAAAATCTGAGATGCTTCGGTTTATAGATGGCAAAGTGGCAAGCATACGGTTGTTTATATTAGTACTGGCACCGGTTTTTCCCGCATTTACGCTTACTGTAGCAGATACGGTAACATCTTGTAATTGCCTCCCGGAAGCGCTAAGCGTAACATTAAGTAAATATGGCTCACCTAGCTTCAGCGTAATGTCATCATAAGCTTGTGCCTGGTAGCCCACATAACTTATCTCCACTTTGTAAGGTCCGCCAATACGCATGTTGGGGATGGAGAACCTGCCATCAGCGTTTGTTGATGTAGAATAAACAGTCCCGCTGGGCTGGTGAGTAGCTTTGACTGTGGCTCCGATCAGGGTTTCCTTTGCATCCCTTACTGTACCCGTTAAGCTACTTGTTGTTACCTGGGCAAACAGCCCGAGAGCCGTAAACGCAAGCACAAAAGTTGAGAGTAAAAACTTCTTCATAAATTGTTTTTAAAATGAATTAAGCTGTGATTTTTGTCGGCAAATATACTCAGCTTTTTTGATCGCATCTTATTAAAAAAACATCATTTATGCGAAATCGCCAAAATTTTAGGCCAATCTTTAACAAAGCATAAAAAAGAGAGGAGAGAGGAACGCATTTGCGTCTTTTTTGTTAACATCTACTTTTGTTTGTTGAAAACTTTTTCAGCCACAGCTTAAATCCCTTCAAGCTTTTTCGAAAACACTTTACAATTAGTAGCTTTGGCCAGATACTTAAAACATAGAAATGAACTACGATTTAATAGTTATAGGAAGTGGTCCCGGAGGATATGTAGCTGCCATCCGTGCTGCACAACTTGGCTTGAAGACTGCCATTGTAGAACGTGAATCGCTTGGCGGAATTTGCCTCAACTGGGGATGTATCCCAACCAAAGCCCTTCTAAAAAGCGCACAGGTTTTTGAATACATCAACCACGCTGCCGACTATGGGATCAACGTTCAGGCGCCGCAAGTAGATTTCAATTCCGTTGTTAAACGTAGCCGCGGCGTTGCCGACGGAATGAGCAAAGGCATACAGTTCCTGATGAAGAAGAACAAGATCGACGTGATCATGGGCACAGGGAAAATCAAAAAAGGCGGGATTACTGAAATTAAAGGATCGGACGGATCTGTGAGGGAGTACACTGCCAAACACACCATCCTCGCCACAGGCGGAAGCTCACGTGAGCTTCCTAATTTGAAACAGGACGGCAAAAAAGTGATCGGTTATAGGCAGGCTATGTCACTGCCCGAGCAGCCTAAATCAATGATCGTTGTTGGCTCCGGCGCAATCGGAATTGAATTCGCTTATTTTTATAATGCCATCGGCACGAAAGTGACTGTAATAGAATATCTGGAAAATATAGTTCCGGTTGAGGACGAGGAAATCTCAAAAGCATTGTTGCGCA
Organism: Sphingobacteriaceae bacterium; assembly: GCA_029266635.1. Taxonomy (GTDB): domain Bacteria; phylum Bacteroidota; class Bacteroidia; order Sphingobacteriales; family Sphingobacteriaceae; genus JAQSWM01. The sequence continues at coordinate 119,091 of JAQSWM010000008.1, forward strand.
GCCTCAAAAAGGCGGGCATTAACATTATGACCGGCGCCAACGTAGAGTCGGTAGACACTTCAGGGAACGGCTGTAAAGTTCAGGTAAAAACTGGCAGTAGCGTTGAGACGCTTGAAGCTGATATTGTTCTTTCTGCGGTTGGTGTGTCAACAAACATCGAAAACCTCGGATTGGAAGAAGTTGGGGTAAAAACAGACAAAGGCAAAGTATTGGTTGACGACTTCTATAAAACCAACGTCGAAGGAGTGTACGCCATCGGCGATATTGTGAAAGGTCAGGCTTTAGCGCACGTGGCATCAGCTGAAGGGATTACTTGCGTGGAAAAAATTGCGGGACACCATCCAGAGCCCATCAATTACAACAATATTCCAGGCTGTACCTATTGCTCGCCCGAAATTGCTTCTGTAGGTTACACTGAAAAAGCTGCAAAAGAAGCAGGTTACGAAATCAAGGTTGGTAAATTCCCTTTCTCAGCCTCGGGCAAAGCAAGTGCGGCCGGAGCTAAGGATGGTTTCGTTAAGGTGATTTTTGATGCAAAATATGGCGAGTTCCTGGGCGCACACATGATAGGAGCAAATGTTACTGAGATGATCGCAGAAGTTGTGGTTGCACGGAAACTGGAAACTACCGGGATGGACATTGTGAAATCAATCCACCCGCACCCCACGATGAGCGAAGCCATCATGGAAGCTGCTGCTGATGCATACGGCGAAGTGATACATTTATAAATCTTATACGATTCTTATCAGCCGCCCTCGCTGGCGGCTTTTTTATTTACAATGGCCTGGATTTATTTGATTATCGGTGGTTTGTTTGAGGTGGGTTTTACTACCTGTCTTAAGTTTTCCAATAATTTCAGCAATTTAAAGTGGAGCGTGGGCTTTTTCGTTTGTATTACGCTCAGCTTTCTGTTCCTGAACAAAGCAGTTCAAACTTTGCCAATAGGTACATCCTATGCAGTTTGGACGGGCATTGGTGCGGCAGGATCGGTATTAGTTGGGATACTGTTGTTTAAGGAGCCTTCTGATTTCTGGCGGATGTTTTTTCTCTTTCTGCTGATTGGGTCCATCTTGGGATTAAAACTTGCAAGTAAGTAGATAGTATATTTTACAAATTCGGGAAATTCGGTACCTTCACCTGTACCTAAACCTTCTTTATGAAACCTATCTTATCTTTTTTCTTAATCATCCTAGTATTCTCCTCTGCTTCCGGGCAGGACATCCGACGCCAAGGAACTATTCAATTAAAAGACGGCACTATAAAAAACGGATTCATTCTTTATAAGAATTGGAATGTCTCCCCTACTGAAATTCAATTTGCCGATAGCCAGTCATCGACCTTGACGAGCTATGACAAAACAAGTATTACCGGCTTCTCAATCTCCGATGGTGACATCCTTGAAAAATACATCCTGCAAAAAGTACTGATTGATACTTCACGCCAGGAGCTCGGCGAAATATCCACTACCAAAAGAGCCGAAGCGAAGGAGCAGGAATTCTTTCTAAAGTACCTTGCTCAAGGGAAGATAAATTTGTATGAAGCCACCCGCGAACCTGAGCGGCCACAGTATTTCATCTCTCCCACTCCCGAGTCGCAGATACCCACAGAACTCCTTTATAAGAAGTATATGTTTGAAGGCAGTGTGTGGCAAAACAGCGGATATAAAGAACTTCTAACAAGGACACTGGTTAACTGCCCCGCTGCCGAAAAGCTAATTGAAGGCACAAAATACACCGAAAAGGAACTTATTAAACTTATAAGCACCTACAACTCATGCTTTGGTGAAACCCAGGTTGCCACGAAAGATTTTGCCAACAAAGCGATATTTGCTGTATATGTAAACTCCGGGCTTTCCGGCTTGAATGTAACCTCAGACAATTCCTCGCTCCTTTATAATTTCAATTCCGCCATGTCATACAGCGGTGGATTAAACATGAACGTTTACTTTAAACGGTCTAACAATAAAGTGATGCTTACCACAGGTTTGGGTTTTCGCAAAGAATCCTTCCAGGCAGAAAAGTATTCTTCACAGGATCAAACCACAAATAAGATAGAAGTTGGACAAACCTATGTAGAGGCGGAATTAGGAATGCGTAAGTATTATTTTCTTAATACTTTGAAGGCATTTTGGGGAGTTTCCATCAACAGCGGTTTTGCAGTTTCATCAACAAACAAACGCACCGAGTCATTCATGCTTGGAAGCAACCAGGTAGTTAGAGATCAATACTATTTTTCTGCTGCCGCGATGCCGGGGAACGGCTCAGCTATGCGCAAGCACCAGGAGGCAGTTAAGCTGAGCATCGGCTTAAACAAAAGCAAGCTTGGCGGCGGACTATATTTCATGTTAGGCAACGGCTTTTCTGATATTTCCGGCACTGAAACCCGAGTTTCCACCATGGGCTTAAACCTTAATTACAGCTTTCGTTAATGAAACTCCACACCATCAACACCGGCTTCTTTAAACTAGATGGAGGCGCTATGTTCGGCGTAGTGCCTAAATCCATTTGGCAAAAAAGCAATCCGGCTGATGAAAATAACCTTTGTACATGGGCTATGCGCTGCCTGCTTATTGAAGATGGCGTACGGCGCATCCTGGTAGACACAGGGATCGGCGATAAGCAGGATGAAAAGTTTCTAAGCCACTATCACCTGCATGGCGCAGGTTCTCTTGACAAATCATTAGCTGAAGCTGGATACTCCCGCGATGATATTACCGATGTGTTCCTGACTCATCTTCATTTCGACCATTGCGGCGGTGCCATCATCCGCGAGGGCGAGAAACTCCTCCCCACTTTCAAAAACGCCACTTACTGGAGCAACCAAAAACATTGGGATTGGGCTGTAAATCCCAACGCTCGTGAAAAGGCATCATTTCTCAAGGAAAATATACTTCCGATCCAGGAAAGCGGGCGCCTAAAGTTTGTGGAAGTATCGTCACATACACCATTTACAGAAAACATCTCTATTCGTTTTGCCTACGGGCACACAGATGCCATGATGCTGCCGCAGATAACATACAAAGGAAAAACCATCGTCTACATGGCTGACCTGCTCCCCTCCATCGGGCACATCCCTCTTCCCTACGTCATGGCTTATGACATGTTCCCGATGAAAACGCTGACGGAAAAGAAAGCGTTCCTTGAAGAAGCCGTGCAGAATGAATACATCTTGTATTTAGAGCACGATCCGGTAAACGAGTGTTGTACCCTACAAAATACAGAAAAGGGTATTCGCGTACTAAAAACGTTTAACCTAAACGACATTTAGCCCAGAAAAAGCCACATAAATGCCGTGGCATATTGATTGCAATTGGTATGGAAACATACTATGCAAAAATTTACCTTACTTCTATTTACTCTTTTTATCCTAACTGCCTGCGGGAAATTTGAATACAGTCCAAACCAAGCTTTTGATGAAAATACACCTCGTAATATCAACGAGATAAACATCAACCGCATCTTATCCACTCCGGGCGATGACACCATACGATTTGTATTATCAGGAGACTCCCAGCGCTCGTACGATTCTGATGTAAAGTTTGTAGAGCTTGTAAACCAAACCCCCAATGTTGATTTCGTAGTATTGGATGGCGACATTTCTGATTTCGGACTGCTACAGGAGTACAAATGGATAGATGAGATTTACAAGAAACTAAAAGTTCCGTATGTGGGTGTAATTGGCAACCACGACTATCAGGGCAACGGCGAAAAGATTTATGAAAACATTTATGGTGCTAAAAATTTCAGCTTCATCTATCACGGGCTGAAGTTTGTTTGTCACGATACCAACAGCCTGGAGAATTATAACGATGGCACTACTCCTGACATTAACTGGTTGCAAACTCAGTTCGACGATCCCAATGTAAGTGGCTTTGTCCCTATCGGGCATGTTCCGCCCTTTTCTGCGGAATTTGACAGAAAGTTAGAAGAGCCTTACAAAAACATCCTGAACGGTCCAAAATTGATTTGCGCCCTGTATGCTCATGTGGGCAAAACCGACACCTATCATCCGTACGAAGAGGCTGCTCCATACATTACAACCGGGGGTTTAGACAACCGCCAATACATGATTATAGAAATTGTAAATGGAAAACTCAACACCAAAGTTGTTAAATATTAAGTACCTGTTATGTGCAGCTGTCCTGCTGTTTTACACATCGGCATTTGCTCAACTCGGCAAAACGCTCACGCCCGATGTTGTGCTTGTTCAATATGCTGGAAGCATTGGCTATGGCAGCATTGGTGCCGGCTATGACGTATTCAAAAACAAGCGGGGTAATTTGGATTTTGTTTACGGCTACGTGCCCCGATCCAAGGGAGGCATTTTGCATATTATTACTACCAAATTTGCCTATCGTCCGTTCAAAATCAATCTTGGCGAAAATTTTACGCTTTATCCGGTGAACCCGGGAGTGTTTTTCTCCTATCACCTCGGCGACGAATTTGCACTCTCACGTGATCATGAATATTTTGAAAAAGGGTATTACTGGTGGTCAACCGCACTCCGCTCGCACCTTTCGTTTAGCAATGAACTGAAAATTAACACAGCAGAGCTGTTGCATGACAAAGGGATTAAGAATGTAAGCTTGTATTCTGAGTTCAACACGAATGATCTTTACTTGGTATCATGGTACAAAAACCAGGAAACGATGTCGATAACCGACATTTTTAAAGTTGGTGTTGGTGTGAGGATGGCATTCTGATCGCCCGCTTCCAAGGATGTGGTAGTTTGGACCAAGTAGAAATAAAATGATGTAGTGTACTTTCGAGGGTAAGAAAGCGAATAGAAGCTGTTAGAACTTACGGTTAATTTGCTTTTCGGTCAAACGCGTCAAAATCCTGTTTCCATTTGTTTTCTTTGGTTTTATTTAATTCCTTTGGGCCAAGCCAATCATTTCTTGCGGCAGTTAATCATCAACGAACTTCCGCTGGGAAACCACAGATACCAAATCAAAAATATGTCGAGAGTAGAAGACGCCCTCAAAGCCGCAGACGAAACCCGTGCGCTCATTATAGGTTCAGGAGTTTTGAACCAGGTTGCCGAATTGTTCCAACAACAATTTCCCGGCAAGCAAGCTGTGATAGTTGCAGATTCAATAGGTAATAAAATCGCTGGCGATGCTGTTTCCAATGCGCTGAAAAACGCAGGCATTGAACAGCTTCCGCCATTCATCTATACTGACCCACATATCTACGCCGAATACTCGTACGTAGAGCAATTAGAAGCTTCCTTAAAAGAACATCAGGCAATCCCAGTTGCCGTAGGTTCAGGAACAATCAACGACCTTACAAAACTCGCATCTCACCTTGCCGGGCGCAGATACGTGTGCGTGGCTACGGCAGCGTCGATGGATGGGTACACCGCTTTTGGCGCATCTATCACCGCAAACGGCGCAAAACAAACCTTCAACTGTCCGGCACCACAAGCTTGCCTGGCAGATATTGATATCATCAGCAAAGCTCCGGCAGACATGACCGCATCCGGTTACGCAGATTTGTTTGCCAAAATAACCGCAGGCGCCGATTGGATCCTGGCCGACAGCCTGGGCGCTGAGCCCATTGATAAAAACGCCTGGTCTATTGTTCAAGGCGGATTGCATGATGCGCTTTCGAATCCAGAGGGAGTTCGTGCCGGCGACCCGCAAGCCATTGAGCAATTGGTTGAAGGGTTGATGTTGGGAGGGTTTGCTATGCAATCTTCCAAATCGAGCCGACCCGCATCAGGCGCCGAACACCAGTTCAGCCACTTGTGGAACATGGAGAATCACCTGAACAATGGTGAGCACATTTCCCATGGCTTTCAGGTGAGCATAGGCACTATCGCGATTTCAGCTCTTTACGGAGTTATCCTGAAAACGCCTTTAGATCAACTGGATGTTGCCCAAAGCTGCAGCCAATGGCCAGATGCTGAGGCATTAGCTAAAGAATCCTTGCAAATCTTCGAAGGAACAGATTTTCCTGAAATTGGCTTGCAGGAAACAAAAGCAAAGTACGGCAATGCAGAAAAAGTCGCCGAACAGCTAACAACCCTAAAAAATAATTGGTCAGAGATACGGAACAAGCTGTCAAATCAGTTAGTTCCTTACGAAGAAGCTAAACGGCGGCTTCAACTGGTGGGCGCACCGACAGAACCTGAACAGATTGGAATTTCGCGTAAGCGTTTACGCGAAACTTTTATCCGTGCTCAGTATATCCGCAGGCGCTTTACGGTACTTGACCTCGCCGTGCGCACAGGCTACCTGAACCAATGGCTCGATGAACTGTTTGGCAAAGGCGGTATTTGGGAAATATCTGAGTAAGATCACACATCTATAAAAATTAAAACTAATGAGTGTTAATGCAAGCACCTTTTATGCATCGCTGGATGCGCCTGTTTTAAAAAAATTTAAATACTGGCAAATCAGGACCATCATCGGCAGCATGATTGGATATGCCATGTATTACTTTGTCAGGAAGAACTTAAGCATCGCCATGCCGGCTATGCAAAGCGAATTGGGCATAACTAAGGTGCAGCTCGGGCTTTTTCTTACACTGCACGGACTGATGTACGGTGTGTCGAAATTCGCCAACGGCTTTATCGGCGACCGTGTAAATGCCCGGTATTTCATGGTTATCGGGCTTGTGCTTTGCGCTTTCTGTAACATCGCGTTCGGATTCAGCTCGGCAGTTATGGCGTTCGGCGTGCTTTGGGTATTAAACGGCTGGTTTCAGGGGATGGGCTTCCCTCCTTCTGCACGTTTGCTTACACACTGGGTACCACCAAGTGAGCTGGCTACAAAAATGTCGTGGTGGAACGCATCCCACTCAATTGGTGCCGGCCTTGTTGTAATCATTTGCGGCTATGTGGTATCGTGGGGCTGGGAATGGTGCTTTTACGTGCCTTCGGCGATTGCCCTAATGGGAGCAATTTTCCTGTGGTTTATTCTGCGTGATACGCCGCGGTCTGTTGGTTTGCCTGAAATAGAAATGGCTGGAGCCAAGAAAACAGGCGAGAAAGAAGATTCAAAAGAGTACAGGAAGTTCCTGAGCAAAATGGTTTTCCGCAACCCAAATATCTGGTATATCTCAATAGGAAATTTCTTTGTATACGCGATGCGTTATGCCATTCTGGATTGGGGACCTACGCTTTTGAAGGAATGGAAGGGCATTTCTATTGCACACGCAGGCTGGATGGTTGCCGGATTTGAGTTTGCGGGAATTGCTGGGATGCTTACCGCAGGCTGGGCAACTGATAAGTTTTTCGGCGGCCGCGGACCAAGGGTGTGTGTGATCTGTATGCTAATGGCAACTTTTTTCATGTCGCTATTTTGGGGACTTGATTCTCCACCGGTTTGGCTGGCAACAATGATCCTGATGGCAGCAGGTTTCTGCATTTACGGTCCGCAGGCGCTGGTTGGAATAGCGGCAGCTAACATGGCTACCAAACGTGCGGCGGCAACTGCCGGCGGTTTTACAGGCCTTTTCGGATATGGCAGCGGTTTGCTTTCCGGCGTTGGATTAGGGCTTGTGGCTCAAAAGTACGGCTGGGGCTATGGTGTAGCTTCGCTGATTGGAATAGGTGTTTTAGGAGCAATTGCATTTATTTTCGCATGGCCTGCAAAAGCTCACGGATATGAAACAGACGAAACGGAAGATATAAAATATGAAGTTGGATAATTTTAACGGTATACAAAACGATGTTTCGCCTGAACTGATTGAGCAGCTTCGTGGGGTAAAACACGTAGCGCTCGACATGGATGGCACAATTTATAACGGAAGCACCTTGTTTCCATACACTATTTCTTTCCTGAAGGGACTTCGTGAAAACGGCATTAACTATTCGTTCCTCACTAATAATCCATCAAAAAGCACGTCAGATTATCTGAAGCATTTGGAGAACATGGGCATCCCGGCTACGAAAGAAGAAATGTACACTTCTGCGCTGGCAACCATAGATTACATCAAGAGCCATCATCCTGAAGCAAAGCGCTTGTTCATACTTGGTACGCCGAGCATGATTAAAGAATTTGAAGATGCTGGTTTTGAATCCACAGCTGATGACGCGGAAGACAAGCCGGATGCTTTAGTGGTGGCATTTGATTCTTCACTCACCTACACACGCCTTTGCCGGGCTGCGTACTGGGCAAGCCAACAACTTCCATATATCGCTACCAATCCTGACTGGGTTTGCCCAACTGACAAGCCAACAATTCTTGTGGACTGTGGCTCAATCTGCGCCTGCATTGAAGCAGCAACAAAGAGAAGCCCTAACATTGTAATCGGCAAGCCTGATCCGCGAATGCTGGAAGGAATTGTGCACCGTTACGGGCTGCATCCGTCAGAGATCGCGATGGTTGGCGACCGGCTTTACACTGATGTAAAAATGGCTGAAAATGCCAATGCGGTAGGTGTGCTGGTTCTTTCAGGAGAGGCAACTATGGAGGATACTTTCCATTCGGATGTAAAGCCCCATGTTATTGCAGACAACGTGGCCAGTTTCGGCGAATTGCTGCGGGCTTCCCGTTCTTAGGTTTTTCAAGATCGACGTTTATTTAGATGCACAGTAGCGCCTGTTAACTTGGCTGAAAGGCTGCATTTCAAACATTCAGGTCAAAGAGCTGTTTGACGGGTAATAAACTTGTATTGCCCGGCGCCTATGCATTGCCTTAAAAAACGACTTCTGCTCTTATTTATATTCTGCTTTATATCGGCAGTTGTTCTTGCTCAGGCGCCCGCTTCTGCCGACACCTCGGTGGCTGCCGGTCCACAATACAAAAGATCAGCTTTGCATGAACTTCTTTGGGGCAAGAACTACCGCAAGGAATGGTCAACTCCTGTTAAGTTCCCAGTAATCAAACTAGACCTGGCAAAAGGTGGACTGAAACCTGTAGAAGCGGGCGGCGGGCATCAATCCAAATCGTTAAAGCTCGAGACTGATGCTGGCGAGACCTACAAGCTACGCACTGTCGACAAAACCCTGGGCGCAGTATTGCCTGAAGAGTTTCTGAACACCTTTATCGAGGACATGGTGAACGACCTTGTGTCTATGTCTTTCCCATATTCAGCAACTTCCCTTCCTGCCATGCAGGAGAGTGCAAGAATTTACCATACTAATCCACAGTATGTTTATCTGCCAAAGCAGCCCGCCTTAGACACGTTCAATGTGGAGTTTGGAAACAAACTATATCTTCTGGAAGAACATCCTTCCGGGGACTGGAGCCGATTGGACCGTCTGGGAAACTTCACAGATTTCGAGGATACGGAAGACGTTATGGACACACTCCTCGAGGACATCAACTTTCAGGTTGACCAAAAGGAATTCCTGAAAGCAAGGTTATTCGATATGCTTGTTGGTAATTGGGACAGGCATGAGGGGCAATGGAAATGGGGAGTGAGAGAACTTGGCGAACAAAAGACTTTCGTCCCAATTCCTACTGATATGGACCAGGTTTACTTTAAGTATGATGGCGTACTGCTTAGCTTGGCAATTGCCGGCTCCGGCATGTCGTATTTTCAAAGCTTCAAAGAGAAGATGGGCGATGTAACCACTTTCAACTATGAGCAGAGAGGAATAGACAGGTTGTTCACGAATGAGTTGACGAAAGACGACTGGACTGCGATAGCTCTATCTCTGAAGCAGTCCCTTCCGGATAACGTAATCGAGAAATCTGTGAGAGGCTTGCCTCCGGAAATATACGAGATTTCAGGTCCGAGGATTATTTCCACATTGAAAGCGAGACGCGAACAAATGCTGGAAAACGCCCTAAACTATTATAACTTTTTAGCAGAAGAGGTTGAGATTACCGGCACTAAGGAGAACGAGGAATTTGAGGTAAAAAGGCTTAGCGACACTGTCACTTCTGTTGAAATCTACAAACTTTCGAATGGAAAAAAATCGGCAATGCCCTCCTATTCACGGGATTTTAAAACGGGAGAAACTAAGCAGGTAAGGCTATTCGGCATAGATGGCAACGATCATTTCGTAGTACAAGGAGATGTGGTCAATGGAATCAAGGTAAGGTTGATTGGCGGTCCCGAGAAGGACATATATGAAAACAGTTCATCGATAGCGAATATGAACAGCGAAACCGAAATCTTCGACAATTCATCTAATCAATTTGACAATTATGGAAAGTCGAAGCTTCGCCTTTCCAGCGACACCAGCGTGCACAAATATGTTTACCGCTCGTTTCTGTACGATAAAGCAGGTATAAAGCCAACTATCTTTTATAACAATGAAGATCGCCTTTTTGTCGGCTTGGGATATGGAGTAGTGCAACATGCCTGGCGGAAGCTCCCCTTTGTATATAAACAAGATGTCAGTGTAAATTATTCCCTCAGCCAGAGGGCATTCAGCCTTAACTATCGTGGTCTTTTCCCCAAGTTAGTAGGCAAATGGGATGTGCCTGTCTCTGCAAATTATGACTTTGTGCGCTGGAGTAATTATTTCGGTTTAGGAAACGAAACTCCATTGAGCGACAAAAGCCACGATTTTACCAGGTTAAGGACTAAAGAATTCAGAGCAAATGCCGGGCTGAAGAGAACATTTGGCAGAAGCAATTTTGAATTAGGTGGCTTCTTTCAGACCTACTCCATGATCAACGATGCTGACAGAATTATAAACAACATCATACCATCGAATCCAGCCGTGTTGCAGCCACGGAGCTACGTCGGTCCACAGGCAAGCTATAGGTTTGTTAACCTGAAAGATTCCATTGTTCCAACGAGTGGCTTCAACTTTTTGGTGCAAGCATCCTATTCGGGAGATACCCGGTCAACTAATAAGTCATTCAGCACCTATTCAACTTCGCTGGATTTTTATGTTCCCCTGTTCGCCGACTTCTCACTTGCCATCAAATCCGGAGTATCAACCGTTGCAGGCAATCCTGAGTTCTACCAGTTGCCAACAATTGGCGGAGGCGAGACCATGCGGGGATACATGCTTCAGCGCTTCCGCGGAAAAACCGCCGCATACAACAGCAACGAATTCCGGTATATCAGGGATGTAAAGAGCTACATTTTCAATGGAAAAGCAGGATTATCTGTTTTCTACGATCAGGGGCGGGTTTGGCAGCCATCGGAAAAGTCCAACCTGTGGCACTCGGGCTATGGAGCCGGAATCCTGTTAGCGCCATTTAATAAGCTCCTGCTGAACGTTAGTTACGGCGTTTCGAAAGAAAGTAAATTGGTGCAGTTGCGCTTAGGAAAGCTATTCTAAGCTATTTCTTTTTATCTCAGGTCAACTTTGTGCTCGTTCGGAAAATCCTCTCCGCTCCAAATCTTTTGCGAGCTCCACTTCTGCGCAGGCCCTGCCCAGAACGGATCCGTTTCTGAAAGCCCAAGCGGAAGAAAAATATTAGTACATATATAAAGGCTGCCCTGATTGTTGTAGTTGTCGGCAAGGTCGGGCTGTGAGCCGTAAAGACCAATAGTAAGCCAGCCATCTTTATAAGTGGTAGGGCTTTCAAGCGTTTTCCTGATCACAGCCGTCAGCGCACACCTCACCTGAGCGGGAGCGAGTTGCTTGGGAAGCACCTGCCTCCAAGCCATATCAGCCAAATGGTGGAAAGCAGCTCCGCGATAAACGATTGACCGTCCCGTCGCGGGATACGTGCCATCCGGATTGATAAGCCGTTCCTGGATAACTGCGTAACGCTCATTCCTTGCTTTCACTTTCTCGGCGATAGCCGCATAGGTCTTTTCCTTCTTCCCAATAACATTTAAAATAGTAGCCAAATAAGGTTGCATCACATAGCTGTTGTAGTAATCCAAGCCGAATATTTCACCGTCCATGTACATCCCATCACCAACATACCACTGCTCCAACTGGCGCAATGCATAATCAACTCGCATCCTATCCCAATCATATCCGTACTGACATAAAAAAGCTTCATTCATTGCCGGGAAGAGCAGCCAATTAGAAAATCCCGGACGGTACATGCGGGTGGTTAATATAGATTTTACATACAAATCCTGATTTTTCTTCCCGAGATTCTGCCACAGCCACGGCGCACGGATAAATGCATAAGAAAGATAAGAGCCATCTACCAGTTGCTGGCTGCCCAAGTCAAATCGCATAAAATCTCTTGAATTGCTGTCGAGGGCATGAGTTAAACCCTGAATAGCCCACTGTCTGTACTGGTTACGCAGTGCGATTTCTTTAGCATCACCGCCTTCGAGCTGAAGCCAGGGCGCAATGCCGCTCAATGTACGTCCCAAAACTTCTACGTACATCACCTTCAATCTAAAATCCTTGTTGTCGGTCCGTTTGGAAACGACTTTGGGCATCACAATTTTAAGGCTGTCGTGCGCAAGGCTTCTCAGCACAGGCCTGCACATTTTATCAAGTTGGCTGATCCAGAATTGCCGATCTGTTTGCTGTGGGATTTGTTTGCCAGATTTGCTTTTCTGACCGAATGCTGGAGCACAGGCGATGAAAAGTAGAATGGAGAAAGCGTAAGGTTTCAGGTTCATGAATCAGCCGAATTGGTAAACAATATTACAAATCCGCCCGAACAATCTGGTTTATTTTGGTAATAAGTGTAATTTCGAATCCATCAACAAGACCTATGACTGCGAGCAATTTATTCGATCTATCTGGAAAAACCGCTCTTGTTACAGGATGTAATCGTGGAATCGGCCAAGCTATGGCAATCGGGTTAGCCGAAGCGGGCGCAGATATTATCGGCGTATCTTCTTCTATAACTCCCGGAGGCGAAACCGAAAAAGCCGTTAAAGCATTTGGCAGGAATTTTTCCGTTTATCAATGCGACTTTAGTAAGCGGGATTCAGTAAAAAACTTCACTGAGAAGGTTTTGAAGGAGAATGCCCGGATTGATATCCTGGTCAACAACGCAGGGACTATTATGCGGGCTCCAGCTGCCGAACACAGCGATGAGTATTGGGATAAAGTCATCGACATAAATCTGAACAGCCAGTTCATCATCACCCGGGAAATAGGAAAAAGGATGATTGAGCAAAGTTTCGGAAAAGTGATATTCACCGCCTCCCTCCTCACCTTCCAGGGCGGCATCAACGTGCCCGGCTATGCGGCCAGCAAAGGAGCTATCGGGAGTTTGATAAAAGCTTTCGCGAATGAGTGGGCGTCGAAAGGGATTAATGTGAACGGGATTGCGCCCGGCTACATCGCTACAGACAATACAGAAGCATTGAGAAATGATCCCGAAAGGAGCGCATCTATTCTGAGCCGCATTCCGGCAAACCGCTGGGGCGAGCCCGAGGATTTTAAGGGAGTTACTGTTTTTCTCGCATCAAAAGCATCCGACTATATAAATGGCACCATTGTAACCGTCGATGGCGGCTGGATGGGCCGATAATTGAAAACATCTATATGAATCAACGATATGCCCAAAGCCCGAAAGAAGTAGCGGGCTTAAATACAAGTGAATTGCGAAGAGATTTCCTTATAGAAGATCTCATGCAGCCGGATCAGTTTAACTTTACTTACTCGCATTATGATCGGGCGATTGTTGGCAGTGCGATGCCTGTGAACTCTGTTTTGGAATTACCAGTTTACGATGAGTTGCGGGCTGATTACTTTTTAGAGCGTCGGGAATTAGGAATTATTAACGTGGGTGGCTCGGGACAGGTGACGGTTGATGGCAAAGTTCTGCAGGTTGACAAACTGGATGCTGTGTATGCGGGCAAGGGCAGCAAGGCTGTAAGTTTTAAAAGCCTTTCGGCGGATGATCCTGCCATGTTTTATTTGTATTCCGTTCCGGCGCACAAGGAATATCCAACGGAGTTGATCAACAAAGAAGCAGCGCAACCTACAACTATCGGCAGCAAGTCCACAGCAAACGAGCGGACAATTTATAAGTACATCCACCTGGAAGGTGCGAAAAGCTGCCAACTGGTGATGGGCTTAACAATCCTGAGCGAAGGAAGCGTTTGGAACACAATGCCTGCACATACCCACGACCGCCGCATGGAAGCTTATTTTTACTTCGATGTTAAGCCTGAGAATATCGTCATGCACTTTATGGGCCAGCCGCAGGAAACAAGGCACCTGGTTGTGCAGAATAACGAGGCAGTGCTCTCACCGCCGTGGTCCGTGCATTCGGGCGCAGGTACCTCAAACTATGGCTTTATTTGGTCTATGTGCGGCGAGAACCTGGTTTATTCAGATATGGACCCGGTTGCAATTAAAGATTTACGATAAACTAAGAACTAATCAGATGTCGATATTACGTAACCTCATCCTCGGATTTTTCGCGATGACCATCCTCGCAAATTGCTCGCCATCGTACCGACGCACGCCGGTAGATGGCCCTGCTGTCAACCAGGCTTATAAATGGCTTAAAAGTGGGGTTTGGAAGAATGGATTTACAATAAAACCACACCCTTCTATTGACAACGTGGCATTTCAACAGCAATATACAAGGAACAAAGGTGTTTGGGACAAAGCCTTTGCCTTCCTTCGCGACACACAACTTGACACACTTACCCCCGGCATCCACCCGATTGACGGAACCAACGCCTATGCCAATGTTCAGGACGTGGCAACCAAGGATATTGACAAAGCTGGCTGGGAATCGCACCGCAAATACATCGACCTTCAATATGTCATTAAAGGGACGGAGAAATTCGGACTGGCTCAAATTGCTGGCGCCGTTGTTAAAAGCCCTTACGACGAAAAGCGGGAAAGCACCACTTATACTGTACAAGGCGGTCATTATTTCGTGGGTGACCAGAATGTATTTTTCCTATTTTTTCCTTCAGATGTTCATTGTCCATTAATCAAGGTGGACGGAATTGACCGGGTGAAAAAAATTGTCATCAAAATCAAAGTAGCAGAATAAGCTCACTTCGTGAAAGCTGTTCATCCCTTTAGATTCATACAAACCATGCGCTGGTATGGGCCTGATGATCTCGTAAGTTTAGCCGACATCCGGCAGGCGGGCTGCAACGGAGTTGTTTCGGCTTTGCACCACATCAAAAACGGTGAGGTTTGGACTATTGAGGAGATTCAAAAGAGAAAGGCAGAAATTGAGGCGGCGGGAATGGAATGGAGTGTGGTTGAGAGCTTGCCGGTGTCGGAGGCCATCAAAACCCGTTCGGGGGATTGTGAAGAGCACATTGAAAATTACCGAACATCTCTGAAGAATCTCGCTGCTTGCGGAATAAAGATCATCACCTACAACTTCATGCCCGTCCTCGACTGGACGCGTACCGATCTCGCCTACGAGCTGGAAGACGGATCAAAGGCATTGCGGTTTGAGCGAGCGGCGTTTATTACTTTTGATGTTCTGATGCTGAAAAGGCCAGGAGCGGAAAAGTGCTATTCATCAGAAGAATTAGGCCGAGCCGAAGAAGTGCTTGCGCAATTATCAGATGACCAAAAACTCACGCTACAGCGAAATATAATCGCCGGCTTGCCGGGCAGCGAGGAAAGCTTCACGTTGCAACAATTTCAGGAAGCTCTGAACGCTTACGAGAATATTGATGCCGAAAAACTCAGATCAAACCTAATCTTTTTTCTGGAGCAGATAATCCCAACAGCGGAAGAGAACGACATCAAAATGGTCATCCATCCCGATGACCCGCCCTACCCCATTCTCGGCCTGCCCCGCATCATGAGCACTGCCGCTGATGCAGAGCATATCTTCAATGCTGTGCCCTCTTCGAGCAACGGTTTGTGCTTTTGTACGGGGTCATTCGGTGTGCGGGCCGACAACAATCTTCCCGAAATGGTGATAAGATTTAAAGATAGGATCAACTTCATACACCTCCGCAGCACCAGGCGCAATGAGTTTGGCGATTTCTATGAAGACAACCACATGGAAGGCGATGTGGACATGTATGCAGTTGTGAAGGAACTGATTGCCGTAATGCAGGAAAGGAAAATCTTTATCCCAATGCGTCCCGACCACGGGCACCAGATGCTTGATGACTTGAAAAAGCGCACAAATCCCGGCTATTCTGCTATCGGCCGCCTTCGCGGGCTGGCGGAACTCAGGGGCCTGGAGCTCGGGATAATGAGGAGCCTGGGCAGCTAAGAATAATGGCGTCCCTCCTCTTTGTTGAAAAGTTGAAAAGTTCCCGGGCGATTAAAATCAGCCTCGCCAAACTGAATGCCATGTAAACTGTTATTCAAAAAAACGGATTAGGAGATTGATTATGGGCTTTTTTTCAAACTTTACACTTACCAGGAAGCCAGAGGAACTGGTTATCAATGATAAACAAGAGGCATTTTTTGCATTATTGGTGTGCGCAGCTATAGCTGATGGCGACATCGATAAATTTGAAAACCAGAGAATGATCCAGTGTGCTTCCAACAAGAGCGTGTTAGCAGGTCGCGATAGTACTGAACTGCTTAGGAAAACCCAGCCTCTGGTAGAAAAGAACGGGGCTGGTTACGTGCTCCAAAAAGCAGCAGAATTATTGAGTTACGAGGAAAAGAAAGAAGCTTTTGTATGTACGGTCGACATTTTTTGCTCAAACGGCGTTATACATGAACGCGAAAAGCTGCTTTTAAATGAATTTGCAGCAGAGCTTAATTTAGATACAGAGTGGTGCCAGCAGGCATCAAACGTAATCGCCCTGCTTTATAACTAAGCTTACTCATCTTGTAAGTTCAGCAACCCAACACGGCCTCGCCTCTCCATTGGCGTGGCCTTTCTTTTTTACCTGCCGTTTGCCCACCTGAAACGTTCATGAATTTAATCAGCTCAAATCCTTTGGCTGTTTGAGAACACACTATAAGATTTACTTCACTTTAAGCTACTACACCAAGGTCTCACCAATCTTTTGAAAATCTAACTTGATCCTGTTACTAACATGCTTGATAAGTACGGTATTAACACAGAAAGCTAACTTTTTCAATCAGTATGCTACATATTTTTTATAATGGACGACATTTTTAATAGCCGTTCATTAAAGCATTCTTTCTATCTTGGCTTCCACAACCTGTAAACCGAAACTAGCTAACGCAATCAATTAAAACCCATGTCTATGTCAAAAATCTACAAGAAAAATGCTGTAAAGCAACCAATCTTTTATCAAGCAATTGATAGCCACAGTACAGTCACAGATGGCTAGGCGACATTGCTGTACCTGTTCCTAGTGCCTCGGCATTTCGGTTCGCTTCCCTGACTATAAGGTCTAGATACCTGCTTTTTTGTTTCGCATATGCAAGCGTGCAGGCTAAGTTTTACACAATCCTTTATAGAAGAAGCTGGACAGGTTCACGCAGAGTTGAATCATAACAAATATCTAACCCAATAATTATACTACATGAGCAAAAAACATTTTGCCGGCTATGGGCTTTGGATCCTCTTCTTATCCATCGCTCCAGGCATTTCGAAAGCGCAGGAGAGGGACACTTCTGGTGTCAGCTCCCGGAACACTTCAGTTTCAGATGCTTTAGTAAGCGATACCATAGATGTTGGCTATCGCAGACTGAGTGCAAGAGATTTCAATGGAGCTTCTTACACCATCAGTGCAAGAGAACTCGAAAACATTCCGGTAACCAATCTTACTAACTTGTTGTCAGGTCTGGTCCCCGGCTTTTTTTCAGTGCAAAACTCCGGTGGAACCGTAAACGAATCGGCAGATTACTGGATACGCGGTATCCGTACCAATGCTGAGGGCGTGCTGGTTCTGGTAGACGGACAGGAAAGAGAATTTGGAGTTCTTACTTCTAAAGAAGTTGAGAGCATCACTGTATTTAAAGATGCTGTAATTTCTTCTCTTTATGGTACCCGAGGTGCTAACGGAGTAATATATGTTACTACGAAAAAAGGCACCCAGGGTAAACCTTCCGTTGAATTTACTTCACAATTCATCAATCAGGAGCCATTAGGCCTATTGGAATCAGTAAATGGCCTTACATACGCTTCCAATTACAATGCAGCTATGCAATATGATGGAAGGCCTTCTTCTTCCTTATATACCAGCTATTACCTCAATCAATACCGCAACCGTCAGGGAGTAAATGCAGAACAATATCCTGATGTAAACTGGGTAGACGACTACTTCAAAAAGAACAGTTTTGTACAACGTCACAACCTGAGCGTATCAGGCGGTTCTGAACACACCAGGTATTTCATTAACGGCGGTTATCTATCGCAAAACGGGATGTTTAATACTGAGTCCGAGTCACAATTTACTACCAACAACGGGACCAGCCGCTTCAATCTACGTTCTAACCTTGAAGTAGATGTAACCAAAACCACATTGTTAAATCTCGATCTTTACGGTTGGAACGATAAACAGAACAGGCCAGGTGGCGATAGCTACGCAGCTTATAACGCTTTACTCACTACACCGGCTAATGCTTTTCCAGCATATTATATCGACAATGGCACTTATGTTGACCAGGACGGAAGTCCTGTAGTTGGCACTGATGGTAAAATTGTCGCAGGAAGCACCTTAGCTACTAACCCCTGGGCACTGCTGAACAGAAATGGTTATAGCGTGTTCAACCGGGTATATGGCTCTTTCCGTGCAAAGCTCACCCAGGATCTGGCAGTCCTTACTAAAGGATTAAACGCATCTGTGCTTTTATCAATGGATAGCTACAGCGGTTCTGTGACGGCCAGAGACAAGGCCTTCGCATACTACGAAGTTCCGAACTTCAGTAGCTCTTCCAACCTGAAAAGAACTGGAAATGACGGTAAATTGGGCAACACGGTAACCGATATAGGCAGCCAGGCTCGTAATTCCTTGGACGTTCAGTTAGCTTACGACAGAGCTTTTGGAAAAAGCAGTGTCTATGCCACTACCTTCTATAACCAATATGAGTACGATGTGCAAACATCTATTCCCAGCCGCTTCCAAACTATTGGCTACTGGGCTGGCTATAATTTTGCACATAAGTATTATATCGACTTTACCGGCTCATATCAGGGGATTTATAAGTTTGCTCCTGAAGATCGCTTCGGCTTTTTCCCGGCGGTATCCGCGGGATGGGCAGTATCAAACGAAGAGTTTTTTAAGCCGCTCAGCAAAGTTGTTTCTTATCTCAAGTTCAGAGGCTCTTATGGGCTGGTGGGCAACCAACGTGGTGTTGATGAGTTCCAATATCGCAGCAGGCTCAACGCTGTAGGCAATGTGTACAATTTCGGCAATACGATGGGCAATGCAAATGGGTATATAGAAGATATCATTGCCAACCCGGGCCTCACTTGGGAGAAAGCAAAGCAATTTAACATTGGAGCCAATTTACGCATGTTTAATGACCATCTGAATTATGTAGTTGATTACTTCAAAGACACACGCACCGATATGTATATGACAAATAGCAACGTCACTTCCCTGTTGGGAACCGTTGCTACAGTTCAGGAAAACATAGGGGAAATGAATTCTAAGGGATTAGAAATGATGCTTTCGTGGAACTCTTCTATAGGAAAGCTGGGATACCGTTTGGGAGCTACCTACTCGACTACTGACAATACAATCGTGAAAACCGGGGAGGTAAATGAGCAATACCCTTGGCTGGAAACTATGGGATATTCCCGTGGCATCCGTTATGGATACCAGGCATTAGGGCTGTTCCAATCGTATGATGAAATCGCGACATCGCCACGTCAAACGTTCTCTGAGGTTCAACCTGGCGATATCAAATACCGCGACATTAACGGCGACGGAATCATAGACCGGAACGATGTCGTTCCTTTGGGCGATGGTGGCGTACCGCGTGAGTTCTTTGGTATCAACGGCGGGCTTTCTTTCAAAAATATCGGCCTTAATTTCCTTTTCCAGGGTGCAAGCCGAGTTACTCAAATGCTAGGCGGGAGAGTCGCATTTCCACTTCTTTCCAATGGAACAATTTATGAAAATCAATTAAACTATTGGACCCCTGAAAACACAAGCGCTTCATTGCCAAACATCTCAGCGGTTACCAGCGGTGCTAATAACTCGCAAACATCTTCATTCTGGATGAAAAACACCAGCTACGTACGGTTGAAGACATTGGAGCTTTCTTATGCGATACCAGAAAAAGCACTTAAGAACGTATTTTTAGACAATGTGAGATTTTTTGCTACAGGCTACAACCTCTTTACCTGGTATAAAGGTGATAGCCCGCTTGATCCGGAAGATACCGGAAGCTCAAATACCATGCCTCTCACCAGGAACATTTGTTTAGGTTTATCAGCAAGGTTTTAAATGATCAATATGAAAAAGTATACTATTTTAACTTTTCTCACGGTTACACTATTCTCGTGTAATTATATGGATGAGTTTCCGTACGACTGGGCTCAACCGGAAGACGTTTTCTCTATGGAGCAAAACTACGAGAGGCCCATCAATCAGGCATACTCCTACCTCACAGAAGGTTTTAACAGGGTTAATGGATCTTTCCTGGAGGCTGCTACAGATGACGGGATGAGTACTATCAGCAATTCTACCGTCCATCGAATCTCGAGGGGGTTCATTAATTCCAGCAGTCCGGTTGAAAGTTGCTGGGATGCATCCTATAAAGGCATCCATCAGGCACTGTTCGTGCAAAAGAGCCTTGCAGAAATTGACCTGGTGCTTAATAAAAAGACCTCTCAGGATGTTATTGCAATTAAGAACACTTATTCAGGCGAAATGTACGCTCTGCGTGCCTGGTTTGAATTTGATCTGTTGCGTCATTACGGGGGCTATCCGATAGTAAGCAAATACTACCAGTTGGGTGATCCGGAGTTAACGGCAAAGGGAAGAAGCTCTGTTGCCGAATGCGTGCAGAACATCGTAAACCTGTGTGACTCTGCTGCCAAATACCTCGACGTTACTCCAATTGGAGGCAACGGAGGTTACGGGCGTATGACCAAAGGAGCAGCTTTAGCGATTAAAGCTAAAACGTTATTGTTTGCAGCTAGCCCACTCTTTAATCAGAGTGGGAATTCAAATGCTACAATTGGATATGTTTCACCAGGAGCAGCTGACATTAAAGCCAGATGGGAAGCTGCTGCGGAGGCCAGCGCTGCTGTTATCAATCTAAAAACTAGTGCCGGGGCTGCAGTTTATTCGCTTTTTGCTAACTACGGTACTCTTTTTACTACCGTGCCAAACAGCGAGTATATTTTATTTGTTGGAGCAGCCAAATCCAATGCTCTCGAGAACAGGCAATACCCTCCTACCCTTTCCAAGAATTCAGGAGGCGGAACGGTTCCAACACAGGAGTTTGTGGATGCCTTCACAAAATCTGACGGTTCTGACTACGTGAGAGGCCCTGTGGCAACTCAGTACACAGGCCGGGATCCACGCTTCGTATTAAGCGTCGGATTTGACAATTCCAGGTACGGCACCAAGCCGGTATATACCCATCTTGGGACCGGATCTACAAACGACGGCCTCAACGTGATTGAAGGTGTTTCAACCAACACCGGCTATTACCTGAAAAAGTTTCTTGACCTGAACGTAGATTTCTCAAAGGCAACTCCGGCCACTGCCTTCCACATTACACCTCTTATTAGGCTGGGAGATGTTTATTTGATGTACGCTGAAGCTATGAACGAAGCGTACGGACCTGATCTTGATCCGAAAGGTTTCGGCCTTACCGCACGTACCGCCGTTCAGCGGGTACGAACACGGGCTGGTTTCGCCGCTGCAACCGATAAGTATATGGTTGGGGTAACCACAACTGCTGCAATGCGTGATAAGATTAAACAGGAAAGAAGAATAGAGCTTGCATTTGAACAGCAGCGTTATTTTGATCTGCGCCGCTGGCTTGATGGCAGTCTATTGAACAAACCGGTAACGGGAATAAGCATAGAGATAGCGGGCACAACCACAACAACCAACTACTTTACTGTGGATGCCCTGCGGAAATTTGAATCCAGAATGTATCTGCACCCTATTCCTCTGTCAGAGTTGAGAATATCCCCACAAATAACTCAGAACCCGGGTTGGTAACCATAAAATAACTTGATAATATGAAAAAAATATATTTTACAGCCATACTACTCCTTTCATGCCTGTTCAGCTTTGCTCAACAAACAGTGAAAGGAACAGTAAAGGATGAGGCAGGCGCTTTGCCGAATGTTACCGTCCGCCAGAAAGATGCAGCTCCGGTTGTGGCGACGAACAGTAGTGGAGAATTCAGTATTGTATTAGACAACAAAAGACCGCCGATATTAGTGTTTACCATGATCGGTTTCGCAACCCAGGAGGTGAATGCGGGAAATCAGTCTAGTCTTGCAGTCGTGCTGAAAGAATCGGCCATTGGACTGCAACAGGTGGTTGTGGTTGGTTACGGGCAGCAAAAGAAAATTTCTGTAACGGGAGCTATCTCAGCTGTTAAATCAGAAGACATCAACAAATCACCGGCGGCCAGTGTAACCAATGCATTGACAGGACGTGTAACTGGCTTAGTTACCCGCCAATCAAGCGGAAGGCCCGGTCAGGACGATGCAAAGCTATTTATCCGTGGCCGTGCCACCTTTAACAATTCAGATCCTTTGGTACTGGTTGATGGTGTGGAACGCGATTTCACTCAGATTTCGCCTGATGACGTTGAAAGCGTTTCAATTTTGAAAGATGCAGCAGCCACTTCGGTGTTCGGTGTTCGGGGTGCAAATGGCGTGGTACTCGTGACCACCAAGAGAGGAACACAAGGAAAAACCAAAATTAACTTTAGCAGCGAGTATGGCTTAACCCATTTCAACAGGCTAACCGCTGCGGAAAATGCCGAAACCACATCTTTGTTCCAGCGTGAAGGAACAATTAATGTGGGGCTCAATCCAGCTGATTTAAATGCTACCGGTGCCCTCCGTGTTTCTGAGTACGATAATTACTTGTATCGCACACAGTCAAGCCCCTTTACTCATCCGGATAATAACTTTGTAGAAACGTTCACAAAACCTGGAAATCAGCAGAAATACAATCTGAACCTATCTGGAGGAAATAAAACGGTACGATATTTTGTTTCTGCAGGCTTTTTTAATCAAGACGGCATGTTTGAGACAGATATCAATAAGTTAAGGGAAACCTCAACACTAAAAAGGCTGATCGAATTGTCTCCCGATGTGGACAGAGCTCTCCAGCCCCAAGACTACAACGCTAGCTATTATTTCAAAAGGCTTACAACTCGTTCAAATCTTGACATCACGCTAAGCGAAGACTTCAAAGTTGGCGTAGATGTGTCATATAAATATACTAAACAGAATCGGCCAGGAGTTTATGACAATTTGGACAATGCCTCTGAGAATCTGCGTCTTTTTGCCTCATTCTACCGAAACGCTCCGCAAATGTTTCCTTTGATGAACCCCAACGGAAGCTATGCAGCAAACATCGGTGTATATCGGCAGAATCCGCTAGTGACAATTGCAAATACCGGATTCCGCTCTGACTTTGGCAATGACTTGCAAACCGCCTTTAGTTTCAACTATAACCTTCGCAAGTTTGTGAAAGGAATATCTCTGGATGGAAAATATGCATATGACGTGGACTGGAGCAACTGGCGTGGCATGTTAGAGCGCCCATATATTTATGCATACAATCCCGTTGACCAGTCTTACACACAGGGTCTAGTGGGTGTGCTTCCCGCTCAAGATTCAGCCAAACGCCCAGGAACTTATAATCAATACGGAGAACTTGCACTGCGCTATAAAGGAACTATTGGCGAGGGACATAATCTTTCAGCTTTGGCTCTCGGCAACTTCAACTCACTTTCGGGTCCTACCACACCCTTAAATGGTCAATATCAATATGTACCTCACATTTATCAGGCACTGATTGGACGTATCAATTACGACTATAAAAACAGGTATTTATTAGAAGTGAATGCCGGCTACAATGGTTCTAACCGCTTTGCAAAGGGCAAGCGCTTTGAATTGTTCCCGTCCGCGTCTGTGGGTTGGGTGATTACAAACGAGCCTTTTATGCCGGAATCTGACCTGCTCAACCTATTGAAAATCCGGGGGTCATACGGTGAGGTTGGAAATGATAAACTGGGAGGCTTTTCGTATTATTATAAATCTACCTACGTAAATAGCGACGTTAACTCCCGGTACTCGTTTGGAGATGTGCAAAATCCGGTTATAACAGGTTTGCTACCAGGGCGAGGTGCCAATGAAAATATCACATGGGAAACAGCTAGTAAATATAATTTCGGCCTTGATACACGATTTCTGAAAAACCGTCTGTCTTTCACTGCCGATTTGTTCAAAGAACACAGGACAGATATCCTGGCCGATCCGAAGAAGTATGTAATATCTGCAGGTGTAAGCCTCCTCGCACCTGAAAATATTGGGGTGGTGGAAAACAAAGGTTATGAGCTGGAACTGGGGTGGGACGATAAAGCTGGACGGGATTGGAGCTACTACTTCAAAACGCAATATTCGCACTCCCGCAACACCATCCTGGAGAAGAGCGAGGCAAACCAGCCGTACAATTACATGCTGGCCACTGGTCATGCTATCGATCAGTTTATCGGATATAAGTTCGATGGTTTCTTTAATTCGTATCAGCAAATAGCAGCATCACCAACACAGTTTGGACTCTCGAACGTAGCGCCGGGAGATATCAAGTATAAAGACCTAAATGGTGACGGACTTGTTGATCAAAATGATATCACTGCGATAGGCAACAGCACGGTACCTGAAAATGTTTATTCCTTTTCTACTGGTGTGACTTTTAAAAACATATCGTTAGACGTTTTATTCCAGGGTGCCTCACGTAGTTCAGTTTGGATGGTAGGCGATTTAGGATGGGATAACAGTTGGGGGAATTACTTTCCGGAGCACCGCAATCGCTGGACTCCTGAAACAGCATCAACAGCCACTTACCCACGCTTCCTGCAAAAGGCGGACGGTGCGCAGCAGAACTATTTGCTTTCTGACTTCTGGCTGAGAGATGGCCGCTACATCCGACTTAAAAACGTACAGCTCGGCTATCAACTCCCTAAGAAAGTGCTTGGAAAGTTGCCAATCGAAAATGTGCGATTTTATGCCAACGCTTATAACCTGATTACTTGGGATCAGGTTAAAAGAATTGACCCGGAATCAAATCCGGATCAAAATAACGGACAGTTTTACCCTCAGCAAAGAATTATCAACTTTGGGCTCAATGTGGGCTTTTAAACCATGAAAATGAAATATTTATATATACTACTGACTGCAACGCTATTAACAGCCTGCAGCAAGAACGGAGGATTCGACGGTACCGACCTCGATGAGCTCACGGAGCAAAAAGTATTTTCGGATGTTGACAATACCAGAAAAGCGTTAGTTAATCTGTATGGAAGCATGCGGGACCAGACTAACGGGAACAGTGGCAGCTTTTCGCGTCTCTTCGATTTAAACACATCTAATGGCATGCTCGATAATGCGACAGATGATGGCGCAGGAAATGTAACCCGTAGTGCAGGTACAGTTCCGGGAATCCAGAAATATATCACGGGATCCATCTCTGCCACTACTAATCCGGTAAGTGCAACACACCCCTGGACCTATTATTACCAGGCGATCAGAAATGCGAATATATTTCTGGCAAATGTGGGCAACTCTCCCCTACCGGCCACAAATAATGAAAAGAAGTATGCTGAGAACGAAGCTCGTTTTCTCCGTGCCTATTTCTATCACGAGCTATTCCGCTGGTTTGGCCCATTAGTAATCAATACTAAGCCTACAGACCCATTCGCCTTTGCTGATACTCGCCGTGAAGACTTAAAAACGACGGTGAACTTTATTGTCTCTGAACTTGATGCGTTATCACAGCCTGGAATGTTGCCTGATCAGTGGGGAAGCGCAGATTATGGGCGGGCGACACGGACTGCCGCGATGGCTTATAAAGCACGTACTCTGCTGTATGCGGCCAGCCCTCTTTTCCAGGCATCTGGTGCTACATGGAAGCAAGCAGCCGATGCAGCAGAAGCATTGATCACTTACGCGGATGCTAATAGCATCCACAGTTTGTATTACGCACCAGCTCCAGACAGAGCGAAAAGCTATAGCAGGATGTTTAACGAGCGGGCAAATCCTGAAAACATTCTGGTGTACCTGCGGGCTGCAGATAATGATTTATATAATAACTTCCCGGCTTTCAACCCGTGGAATGTTAATAAAGAGGTTGCTACCGCCCCGACGCAATGGCTTGTAGATTCTTACGACATGCTGAATGGCACACAGCCGATCATTGGTTATAATGCTGATTTAAGCCCAATCATTAACCCAGCATCCGGTTATGATGAGCAGAAACCATACCTCAATCGCGACCCACGTCTTGACCAAAGCATTCTTCACAATGGCTCTACCTGGCCACTGGTTAACAAAGCGCCTGCAACAGTCGATATCAGGACACCAAATGCCTGGGGCAGCGGATACTTCCTTGTAAAATGGTTGGATGACCGCATTGACCACATGAACGGAGGTAAAACTTCTCAGAATTTCATCATGATGCGTTATGCAGAAGTATTGCTGAACTACGCAGAAGCAATTAACGAAGCTAGCGACGATGTGACAGCAAGGCAAAAAGCTGTAACACAAATTAACAGAATACGCGACAGAGCAGGGGTAGGACAGCTTAAAGCTTCAGATTATACGCAAGCCACTTTGAGGGAACGTATACGCAAAGAGCGCCGCGTGGAACTAGCTTTTGAAGAGCATCGTTTCTTCGACATCAGGAGATGGAAAATTGCTACCGATGTAATGAACCGGCCTGCAATTGGAATTTCTATGGTGGGTGGGAAATATGTACGCAAACAGCTTGACGTACGGAACTACAGTGAACGGATGAACCTGTCACCTCTTCCTGTTAACGAAGTAAACAATGCACCATTAATTTATCAGAACCCAGGTTACTAAACTATCAAACACACAAAAACATGACGATGAACAAGAATATATTAGTGCTAGCAATCTCTGCGATAGGCCTTTTTGCCTCCTGCAGCAAAGAAGTAGAAGACATCAACTACACTCCTCCTGTAAAAATACAATTTGCTGAAGGCGGTGATAGCAGTATTGTAAATGTGCCTAAGGCAACTACTTCTTATCCTGTGAAGATCGACGTAACGGCAAACGGTTCGATCATTCGCTCAGTTGAGCTATACAATGCAGACGCAAAGACAGGAAATAGAGGGTCAGTAATCAGCGGCACAAGCCAGACTTTCGCTAGTCCCAAGAACAGCTATTCTACAACTTATACTGTTTCCGGGTTAACAGATAATCAGGCAATTAAAGTAGTGGTGACAGACACCCTTAGCCAGGTATATGAGAAGAACATTCTAATCAAAATTACACCTGCGGTTGTCTTTTCCGAGTCTGTAAAAATGGAAACCGTTGAAAATTACTACGGACCATATTTTGCTACCTGGCTTTCAGGCCGAGTGTACATGCGTAATACTCAATATGCATCGCAGGTTGATTTTTCACTTGGAGATGTTGTGATTGCGCCTGCAACAACAAAAACTCCTGCTTTAGTCAATCCTGCACTTCGAAAAGAGAACAATCTGTTGACCGCATCAGGATTGCAAAGCACTAAGTATGCACTAACAACAATAACACCTGCGGCTTATAATGCCATCACGAAAGTTAATGCTACGCCAATTACCAGTTTAGCTGATCCTACTCTTGATGTTGTGGCACTTCAGTCAGGTAAGGTTTATTTGTTCAAAACAGCAAATGGCAGAAAGGGCTTAATCAACGTAACCGCAGTTGCAGCTAAAACAGGAACTATTGAAGATGTGAATGGACAATGGGTGCCAGCAACCAGCTATTCAGAAGTAACTCTAAGCACAAAGACTGTTCTACCATAACAGTAAGGTAATAATTATATTATTCAAGAAAGCCGCTCCTTATAAGAGCGGCTTTCTTCGTTATACACGTTATCTCAGC
Source organism: Sphingobacteriaceae bacterium (assembly GCA_029266635.1). Lineage (GTDB taxonomy): Bacteria > Bacteroidota > Bacteroidia > Sphingobacteriales > Sphingobacteriaceae > JAQSWM01. Next base: position 146,851 of record JAQSWM010000008.1, read on the forward strand.
AAATCATTTCTACTTAATAGATGCTAGTTTAACAATCGAAAAACTGGATTAAAGGAATACCAAAGTGCAGGAAATGACTGCGTTGCTTTTCTGCTTAAAAAGCATAGGTTCTCGTTCACTACAATGCCTTGTGACGAGATATGCTTACTTCAAATCATTTAATCGCAAGGCGAAGAATATCAGTGCAATTTAGTTCATCGGTTTACCAGCTAGTTCTGATTGAAAAACCTGCTCATAAAAAAGACCTGGTATGCTATTGAGTTTTGCCAGTATTTCCAGTTGTGAGCACCGGGACGGACTATAAAATCATGTTCAATACATTTCAATAAAAGTTTCTCATGAAAAGATTTGTTTACATCGAAGAAGAAGTCGCTGTAGCCACAATCTATAATAAGGGAGAGTGAGCCTGATTTGACTTTATCGAGCTGAGTTATTGCAGTATACTCCGTCCATCTTTCCTGATTCTGTTCATAAGGACCGAGGCGTTTGGCAATATCCCACTTGGTTGGAAACGGACGAAAATCCACTCCCCCGCTCATGCTCCCCGCGGCTCCAAATACATCCTGATGCCGGAACGCCAGAAACATCGCCCCATGGCCGCCCATGCTTAGCCCGGTTATTGCTCTCCCCTTCCTGTCGTGAATGGTTCGGTAATTCTTGTCCATCCACCCCACCAGCTCGGATGAAATGTACGTTTCAAACTTCCACGCAGGATCTATCGGGCTATCAAAATACCAGCTGCCAGTCTGCCCATCGGGAAAAACCATAATCATCTTGTACTGATCAGCATAGTCCTTTAACTCAGGTACATTCTTGATGTAATTAGAGTAATTGCCACCGTACCCATGCAGCACATACAAAACAGGATAGTTCTTTGCGCCCTTCTGATAATCATCCGGCGTAAGCACAACGGCTTTTATGCTTTTGTTCATGGCAGGACTATACGTCAATACGGTATCAACATGGGCTGCAAAAGCTTGCCCAAATGCCAAAAAGCACAGGAATAAAGAAAAACATGAATAAGAATACAGACGGTTCATAAGATTGATTTAATAAGAAACAGGCAAAACCCTGTACACAATTTATTGTTTATTAGTTACATACTTAAATTGAAACATCATGCCTACATCAAAAAGAGGAACATCAGCAGACCGGAAGAGAGTGAATTCTTCTGAAGAATACGAAGTTAGACACATCGCAGAGAAGTTAGGAGTTAGCAGCCAGGCTATAGGCGGCGCCAAACGGGCAACCGGTTCTAATGACCGCAAGGTTATTGAAGAATACATTAAAAACAAGCAGAAAAAAGCTTCTTAATCGAAAAAGCCTATGAACAATGCTCATAGGCTTTTTTTTATTTCTCAAGCAATCCGCCTTCTTTCCACTTCACAAAGGCTGTGATGGTGGAATCTGCCAGCTTGGGATGTTTTGCAGGCATGAAGCCTCGTTCGTTAGGATTTCGGTTTATCCTGTCAATTATCTGGTCAATGTGCGATTTTGCCCCCGCATACGTATTTAGCGGCTCCTTATTTCCTTGTGGCGGGAAATGACAAGGCGAACAGTTGTTTGTTAAAATGCCCTGGATGTTAGATGCATAAGTTACCGTTGCAGGCTTTTTAACTTGCGCCTGTTTAGTTGTTGAGCAATTTTGCAGTGCAACTGCGGCAACGATTAAAGTTAAAATGTAGATTTTTTTCATTGTGGCTATATTAAGGTTGGTATCACTCGTTAACAGGCTTTTCGCCGCGTTTATAAATCACTAGCCCGTTCAGAAAATTCCTGAGGAACTGATCGCCGCACGGCTTATAATTTGGATGATCGTCTTTTCGGAATATTGCGCTGAGTTCAGTTTTGGTCACGCTGAAATTCACGAGTTTCATTATATCAATGATGTCATCATCCCGCAGCGACAAGGCTACCCGTAGCTTCTTCATTACTTCATTATTGCTCATGTTTTAAGGCGGCTCTTGAGGTTAAATATAGTAAAAATCCATATTGCTCATTGCTCAAATACAGATTGCAAAAAAAATCCCTTTAGTTGCCTAAAGGGATTTATCATATCTAAGCCGTAAGGATTAGAGATTATCTTCGCGGCTTACTTTTTTAGTGTAAGTAACTTTATCAGTAGTACCGCCTGATCCAGTGCTAACGTTTGTAGTGCTGTTACCACGAACCAACAGTAAAATTATCACAAGTAAAACAACGGCGCCAACAATCCACATCCATGGCTGAATTGTTGTTGATTCTGTTGTGGTAGTAACGGTAGAGCTGCTAGATCCAGAGGTTGAGCTCTCTGTGCCAGAGCCCCCGCTTGTTGAGCCACTATCTTGTGCCATAACTGAAAGCTGGATAAGGCTAAGCATGAAAATAGCTACTAAGGTTTTGTAACTATCTACTTTGATTAAATTTCTCATAGGAAATATTTTTAATTGTTAGCATTTGGTTTATTGAATGTTCAACAAAGGATGCAGTTAAATGTTTTAAGTGACAATTACAAGTTTTATTTGATCAGAGAGAGGAACTGTGCCTGGTACTTCTGTTCTTCAAACCTGCCGGAATAATGAACAGTGAGCGTACTGCTGCTAATGTCCTTTATGCCGCGGGAGGCGACGCAAAGATGTTCTGCGTCAATGTAAACAGCCACATCATCTGTTGCCAAAGCTTCCTTTAGCCCTTCGGCGATTTGGATGGTGAGACGCTCCTGAACTTGCGGGCGTTTACAATAGTATTCAACAAGCCGGTTAATTTTCGAAAGCCCGATCACCTGCCCACTGGAGATATAAGCCACGTGAGCCTTGCCAATAATCGGCACAAAATGATGCTCGCAGTACGAGTACACCGTAATGTCCTTCTCAACCAGCATGCCCTTGTACTGATACTTATTTTCGAAGAGTGTTATGCTTGGCTTGTTCCCGGGGTTGAGCCCGGCAAAAACCTCCTTGACATACATTCTCGCAACCCGGCGAGGCGTGTCCTTCAGGCTGTCGTCCGTAAGCTCGAGCCCGAGGATGCGCATGATCTCAGAAAAATGCTTTTGTATGATTTGGATTTTTACTTCATCATCAAGCGCAAATGCATCCTCTGTTAAGGTTGTAGGGAGTTCTTTCGGCAATATACAGTCGGCGGTATCTAATAAATTCATTTGTTTATCTGCTTAATAACTGTCATCACCCGGTTCACCATTGCATCACAATAAATTAAATTGAACTCAAAGATTTCCTCGGCAGTGTACCATTTTTCTATTTCCTGTCTCAGCATTGCCTTGGCCCGATTTAGCCTGACTTTAACATTTGAATCACTGATATTCAGCGATTCGGCAGTTTCGGCAACGCTGAGGCCATTCATCTCTCGCAAGGAAAACACCATGCGGTAGTCAAGAGGCAAGGTTATCAATGCCTTTTCTACCACGGTGCCCAGCTCCCTGTTCAATATTTTCCCGTTTGTATCCTGCTGATTTTCGAACATCGGTATTGAATTTTCGTGTATCTCATCTGATATTTCATTTTTATATGAGAACTTCTGCCGTCGTTGGAAGCAATTGTTCAGCATTATGCGCACCAGCCAGGTCCGCAATGACGATCTGTTTTCAAATTTCCCGAGGCTGATGTATGCGCTCACAAACGTTTCCTGCATCAAATCCTGTGTGTCCTCATGATTATAGCCATAAGAGCGCCCTGTCTTATAAAGTGCTGCGTTGTTCCTCCTAATCAGGATCTCGAACATCGCCGGTTCATCATTTATCTTATCTATTAATTCTTTGTCAGAAAATTGCTCAAAAATGGTCGTCATTCTTCTATGCCTACTTTGTGCTTTAAAATTAAGTTGCCACCAATAAAGTTACCGCTTATCATCACCGTTAACAATATCGCTTTAGTTATCAGGATACCCAGGGATGCGTCTGGCAGATGAGGATATTTCTGAAAATCTGCAAAAGCTATGATGCTGTAAACCACTAACACGCTGCCGTTCAGGCCTGCATGCAAAAGTCCCTGGTTTATAGCTGCCCGTTTAGTTGATGAGATTTTTGCCAGGTCTATCGCTCCTGTCAATATCGCCAGCCAGCCAATCGCGGCTCCTCCAATCAGCGCATAAAACGATGCCTGCCTGAAACTCTCGCCTCCAAATTGATAAGCAAGAAAATAACATACCCAATCCATTGGCAGCAACGCCGAAGGAAAGTGAATAAAAATCAGGTGCAAAGGATGCCCAAACAGCTTCATGCGAACAATGGATAAACCAACACCGCAACAGTAGCTACGGCTAACAAAGCGTGTACAAAAGCAACTGCCAATGGCGTCATTTTACCACGCAGATCATTTATGAACATGTAAAAGCCGCCAAGCACGGAAAGTACAAGCAGGACGATGGCCGCGGTAGAGATGTTGCCCGGGCTTTTAAGCCCGTAAACCAGAAGGGCAACGATAGCTGCTACCGCAAAAATACCGTGGCCATAAATCACACCTTTAGATGCATCTTTTTGAGTTAGCCATTTGCTAAGAATAACCAATCCGAATACTGCGGTTACGGCGAAAAGGGCGAGAGATAAGTAAAACATAGTTTTGAAGATTTAAGGTTTTATATTTCGTTAGTGTGGGCGAGAAAAGAAAAGGTTACAAAGTTTTGAGATAGTTCCTCGCGATAGTTAAAAAACCAAAGCCCTTGCTTCTTAGTTATCTCAAAGCCATTTCAGCACAAGCTGTTAAGGCTTATTTATGGCTAAGACAAAGATCAAAACACCACCTGCTCAAAGCTCTGAACAAATGCCGCAGGATATCAAGCCCATGCTCGCAACCCTTGTTGACAAACCCTTCGACGAGGAAGGCTGGATTTATGAAGTGAAGTGGGATGGCTATCGTGCGATTGCTTACATCAACAAAGGCTTCGTAGAGATCCGCTCGCGGAACAACAAAAGCTTCAACGAGAAATTCTATTCTGTTTACGATGCTTTTCTGAGCTGGGATACTGATGTGATTTTAGATGGGGAAATAGCTGTGATAAACGATAAGGGCATGGCAGATTTCTCCGGCTTGCAGGGCTGGCGCAGCGAGGCAGATGGCGAACTGGTCTTTTATGCTTTCGATGTTCTGTGGATGAATGGCCAAAGCCTCATGGACCGCCCGCTTACCGATCGCCGGGCTGTGCTGGAGAAAATCATCCCCGACGAGGGCATCATCCGCATGAGCAAAACCTTTGATGCAAAAGGTACTGAGTTCTTTGCCGCCGCCGAGCGCATGGGCCTTGAAGGGATTATCGCCAAAAAAGCCGACAGCCCGTACATCCCCGACTCACGCTCCAAATCATGGCTAAAAATCAAGACCGCCCAGCATCAGGAAATTGTGATTGGCGGCTACACCAAGAACGAAAACACGTCTAAGAAATTTAGTGCGCTGCTAGTTGGGCTCTATGAAGATGAGGTGTTCAAATTTCTGGGCACGGTTGGCACCGGATTTACAGACAAGTTTCAAATCGAACTTTTGGAAAAACTGAAGCCTCTCATTATACCAGAATGCCCGTTCAGCACCGTCCCGGATTTCAATAAGCCATCCCGATTCCGCCCCAATCCGCCAAAAGCAACGGTTACCTGGGTCAAGCCCGAGGTGGTGGCAGAGATCAGCTACCGCGAGCTCACGCCCGATGGGGCAATCCGGCACCCCTCTTTCAAGGGCTTGCGGGAAGATAAAAATGCTAAAGAAGTTGTGCGTGAAAAGCCGGCCCACACGGACGCTGTTGTGGACGAACAGCATCAGAAAATAGCTGCTAAACCCGGCAAAATGGAACGTGAAACCCTCCTCAACCCTACAGACGAAACGCAAGTGCGCAAAATCGGCGGGCATGATTTAAAATTCACCAATTTGAGCAAAATTTTCTGGCCCGATCAAGGCGTAACCAAACGCGACATGCTCAATTATTACTACCAGGTTGCGCCTTACATGTTGCCCTACCTGGTTGAGCGCCCGCAAACGTTAAACCGCTTTCCTAATGGGATAAACGGCATCAGTTTCTATCAAAAAGACGTAACCGGGAAAGTGCCGGACTGGCTGGAGACCTTTGGCTACTTCAGCGAAGCAGATGCCCGGCAGAAAAACTTCATTGTCGCCAATGATGAAGCGAGCCTGCTGTACATCGCATCGCTTGCCTGTATCGAAATACATCCGTGGAGCAGCAAGCGAGCTTCGCCGGATAATCCCGACTGGTGCATCATTGATTTAGATCCGGATAAAAACCCATTTGAGCAGGTTATACAAGCGGCTTTGGTGGTGAAGGAGGTTCTGGATGCTGCCGGAATACGGCATTATCCTAAAACGTCCGGCTCTACCGGGCTGCACATTTACATCCCCTTGGGAGCAAAATACACGTACGAAGAGTCGAAGGAATTTGGCAGGCTGATCGTCAAAATCGTTCACGCACAAATACCCGAATTCACCAGCATTGAACGCCTCACCGGGAAACGCAAAGGCTGCATTTACCTCGACTTCCTGCAAAACCGCCCGCAAGCCACCGTGGCTGCGCCGTACTCGCTTCGGCCTAAGCCTGGCGCAACCGTTTCCATGCCCTTGCATTGGGAAGAAGTAAAGCCGGGACTGAAAATGAGCGATTTCAACATCTTTAACTCAGTGGCGAAAATCAGGGAGCAGGGCGATATTTTCAAACCGGTCCTGGGCAAAGGCATTGACATGGAGAAAGCCATAAAAAAACTACAGGAGATGCTGAATAGCTGATAAACGTATATTAGCGTTTATGAAGAACCTGTTTTTAGCATCCCTTTTAGCCGGGTCGCTTTCTGCCTGCGCACAAGATATCAATCACAAACAAGTACTCAAGGATGTCGAAATCCTTTCCTCTGATGTGTACGAAGGTCGGAAGACCGGAACCAAAGAAAATCAGATGGCAGCGGATTACATCATCAAAAGGTATAAAGAAATTGGTATTGCTCCTTATAAGTCATCTTTCAAACAGCCATTTACTTTTAAGAACCGACAGCGGGCTGAGCTGCGGGGGACAAACGTGATCGGGATCATTCCCGGAAAGAAGAAGGATGTTGTGGTGATCTCTGCCCATTACGATCATATCGGCATAACCCGCGAACTGATCAACAACGGTGCGGATGATAATGCTTCGGGCGTCGGCGGCTTGCTGGCTATTGCCGAATACTTCAAAAAACACAAGCCCGAAAACACCATGATCATTGCCGCTTTTGATGCGGAAGAATCAGGATTGCAGGGCGCAAAGGCTTTCGTGGCCAGCCCAACTACCGACCTGAAGAGCATCAAAATGAACTTCAACATGGATATGATCAGCCACAGCGATAAACATGAATTATATGCCTGCGGCACCTTCGCCTATCCTGAGCTTAAAAAATATCTTGTAACCAATGTTCCCGACATCAAGCTGCTAACCGGGCACGATGACCCGAAGCTTGGGCCAGACGACTGGACCAACCAAAGCGATCAGGGAGCATTTAATGCGAAGAAGATCCCGTTCCTTTATTTTGGTGTGGAGGATCATAAAGATTACCATAAACCAACTGACGAATACAGCACGATCACAAAGGATTTCTACATCGCTGCTGTGAAAACTATCTTACAAGTGATCAACAATTATGATAAGAACATAACTGTTCAGAGTATTCTGAAAGATAAGAAGATTATGAAGCAGTGATAGTTTATGCTGTGGAAGTCGCTCTTCGGAATTTGCAATTCCGAAGCCCTATCATGGGATTTCTAATCCCAAACAATATATTTGACACATGGCATTTGCTTATGTTGTCAAAGACCAGCAGGGAGTATATTTTGTTACCTTCACTGTACACCAATGGGCGGATGTTTTCACACGCCAGATATATGCAGATGAATTTACCAATAGCCTTCGGTATTGCCAGGAACAAAAGGGCTTGGAAATTTTTGGATGGGTGATAATGAGCAATCATTGCCACCTCATTTTACGAGCTGCGGGCAGATATTCTTTGAGCGAGATCATGCGAGATTTAAAGAAGCATACTTCCAAAAAAATTTACCGGGCTATACAAGAGAATGCACAGGAAAGCAGAAAAACCTGGCTGCTAAAGGTGCTAAATTTTGATGGTAAGATTTGGTTTTGGAAGAAGGCTATCATGGTGAAGAAATAATAAGCGGAGAATTTTTTGAGAGCAAGCTAAATTATATCCACTTGAACCCAGTGCGAGCAGGCATTGTGGAAAAAGAAGAGGAATATTTAAACAGCAGTGCGGGTGAGTTATATGGGATTAGGCAAGGTAAACTAGCATAGCAGGTTTGTTAATCAGGTTTGCAAAACCTGTGATAATGCTTCGGAATTGCAAATTCCGAAGAGCTGAAGAGGTCAATGAGATAATTAAATTAAGGAACAACAGAGAATGAAAGCGAAAATCACTATGATGTTCCTTTGTATATCAATATATTCTTGTAGGCACAGTACGGAATCTGTAAACTCTAACGATCAAGTTGATACTACAGGAAATAGAGAATACCTCAAAGAAAAAGCACAGATGGAGTTAAAAATCCATAAAATGGATAGCCTGATAAAAACCTCGGATAGAAACGGGAAACTGTACTATGAAAGGGCTGAATTGAACTTTTTAACAATCAAGCTGGATTCGGCTATAGTTGATTATAAACGCTCGGCAGCATTGGGCTATAAAGCCAGAACATCCTATGAATTAATAAGCGATATCTTTTCAATTAAGGGCGAAAAAGACTCTGCCAGCTATTATATCTCCCTAAGTAAAAGATGAATATAATACTTTTCCATTTAGCGGTTGTTGGCGTCCCCGCCAACAACAAATTACCTACCCTTCGCTATTGTTGGCGTCCCCGCCAACAACAAATTACCTACCCGTCAAACTTCTCCAACAACTTCAACAAAGTCGCGAAATCCTTAGGATAATCCGCCTCAAAAGTCATTGGCTTATCTGGCGCAATATTGAATGTAACCGCTTTTGCATGAAGCGCAAAACGTTTCATAATCGGCTGCTCATCCTCCCCTTTTGTAAGGCGGTAGCCGCGTTTAATTTCCGATAAGAAGACTGGCGTCCCACCATACATATCATCGCCGGCGATGGATGCCCGCTGCGTAGCCAGGTGTATGCGGATCTGGTGCATGCGGCCTGTGAGCGGGCGGCAATCTACCAGCGTGTAGTGCTTGAAGTATTTTATTGAGTTGAAAATCGTTTCCGCCCGCTTACCATCCTGCCGGCTTATGGTCACGTTTTTATTTCCAACGTTCAGGATCGGCAGATCGATCATCAGGTTCTCAAAAACATGAGTTCCGTTAATGATGGCGTGATAAACCTTGGTAACCTTCCGGCGCTCAAACTGCATGGAAACAAGCCGATAAGTCTCAGGATTTTTGGCAATAATCAGCGCACCAGAAGTTTCCTTGTCGAGCCGGTGGCAAATCTGCGCATCCGGGCTGTACTGTCTAGCGAGCCGCAACATGCTTTGCCCCTCGCCTTCCCGCTCATCCAGCGTGCTGATGAATGCAGGCTTGTTTACAACGATGACGTTCTCGTCTTCAAAAATGATTAGATCTGAAAATTTCGTCTTCACGAGTACAAAATAACTATCTCCTCCAGCTCTTTCTTCCGCTCATATTTGATTTTGGCGCACCGCCGCCGCCTCTTCCCTGCCTGCCCGCTGCTCCCTGTGCGTTGCTTTTCTTGGCAAACTTGTCGGGCATAAAACTTCCCGAACGCAGTGGATAAGGATGATCTTCTACAATAGGAATCGTCAGAGATGTTAGTTTATAAATATCCTGTAGATATTCCTTTTCCTCATCATCGCAGAAAGAGAAAGCAATTCCACTTGCTCCCGCACGCCCTGTCCGTCCGATACGGTGCACATACGTTTCCGGGATATTCGGCAATTCGTAGTTGATCACGTGAGTAAGCTCATCAATATCAATCCCGCGTGCAGCGATATCGGTAGCAACCAAAATCCGCGTACTCCGCGACTTAAAATTGGTGAGCGCCCGCTGCCTTGCATTTTGCGATTTGTTCCCGTGGATAGCTTCGGCAGTGATTCCGGCTTTCAAAAGATCTTTTACAACCTTGTCTGCACCGTGCTTGGTACGTGTAAAGACCAAAGCCGTCTCAATTTTTTTATCCGAAAGGATATGAGTTAAGAGATGTTTTTTATCGCCTTTATCAACAAAATAGATTGATTGCTGAATGGTTTCGGCAGTCGTGGATGCCGGCGTAACTTCAACTTTTATCGGGTTTACCAGGATGCTGTTTGCAAGCTTTTGAATTTCCGGAGGCATAGTAGCTGAGAAAAACAAAGTCTGCCGCTTTTGCGGGATGGCCGCGATGACTTTCTTCACATCGTGGATGAAACCCATGTCGAGCATGCGGTCTGCTTCATCCAACACAAATATTTTCAACTGAGATAAGTTGACAAACTTTTGGTTCATTAAGTCGAGCAATCGGCCAGGGGTGGCAATCAGAATATCCACGCCATTATGCAAGGCACTTGTTTGTGCTCCCTGCGAAACTCCGCCAAAAATCACTGTGTGCTTCAAGCCGGTGTGTTTTCCATAAGAATGGAAACTCTCGCCTATTTGAATGGCAAGTTCGCGGGTTGGAGTAAGAATGAGCGAGCGGATTGGCTTGCGCCCTTTTTCCACCACTCTGCCTGCATCAAGCAGTTGCAAAATAGGTATCGCGAAGGCTGCGGTTTTGCCGGTGCCGGTTTGCGCACAGCCTAACAGATCTTGGCCTTGAAGTATGATCGGGATGGATTGTTCCTGTATAGGAGTTGGTGTGGTGTAGCCCTCAGTTTGTAAAGCCTTGAGGATTGGCTGTATTAATTTTAACTTTTCGAATGACATTAAACTGTATTGACAATGCCCATAAATGAGGGCTATTTTTTGCAAAGGTAGGCTTTTCAGCCGAATGCAAAGCCGCGACGCCTAAAGATGGTTTGCCGGTGACCTTCTGCGGCTACTTAATTGCCCTGATTTTTGCTACTACCAGGCTGATAAAAATCCCAAAACAACCAATAATCGCATAGGAATAACGCAGGTTGGCTAAAGCCGATATATAGCCAATAAGCGGCGGCCCGAGCAGAAATCCGAAATAGCTCAAGCCCGAAACCATAGCTAAGGCAATACCCGGCGACACTGTTTTGTTGTTTCCGGCAATGGTGTAGAGCATGGGCACAATGCCCGAAACTCCCATGCCAACCAACATAAAACCTGCGGTTGCCGGAACAAGGAACGGGAAGAACACAGAAATAAACATCCCCGACGAAACCATAATGCCGCTTATCTGCAGCCAGCGCTTCCTGCCAAATTTCATGATCATCTTATCTCCGAGAAATCTTCCGACCGTCATCATAATCATAAACGAAGCATAGCCCAGCGCAACAAATGCTGCAGGAGCCTTTACAATTTCCTTGAAGTAAACCCCGCTCCAGTCGAACATTGCGCCTTCTGTTGCCATGCTGCAAAAACCAATTATACTCAATTGAAGCAAAGCGCCATGAGGTTTCATGAACAAGCCCCGCCTTCCGGATCGCTCCGCCGGTTTGTTTCCTGGTACCAGAAATTTGTAGTTTATGCTGATGTGAAGGAGCACCAACACAGCCACTGTCCAGAAATGCACATATGGCACCTGATGAAAGTTCATGACGAGCAAGCCCACCAGCGCACCGCTGAATCCTCCCAAGCTCCAGGCACCGTGAAAGGAACCCATGATCGGGCGGCCATATAATTGCTCCGCAGCAACGCCTTGCGTGTTCAGTGATATGTTGCACATGTTTCCGGCTACGCCGAACAGAAAAAGAAAAAAGGCTAATTGCCAGCCGCTGCTGGCTAAGCCGAGGTTTGTAAGTGCAAGGGCATATAAAGGTGCCGTGGCGATCAGCACGGTGCGGCTGCCATAAGTGGTAACGAGTCGCCCGGAGAGCGGCATGGTGAGCATTTGCCCGAGCGGGAGTGCAAGCAAAATGCTGCCGAGTTGAGCGTCGCCGAGGCTGAGGGTGTGCTTGATATCGGGAATGCGGCTGGCCCAGGAGGCGAAGCAAATTCCCTGACCAAAATAAAACATGGACACCGCGGCTCGGGTGCGCCGCGGCCGGGTTAACTTTTGTTCAACAACAGCCGTATCTGCTTCTTCCATTTATCAATTTAAGCCAATAAACACTGCTCATCACAAAAGGTGAGCACAAAATTACACAATGGTTAGCGTGCAATCCTCAAATTTCCTCAACCATTCCGTGAGCACTATTTCTCAGTGCGTTGGAAGATAAAAAGATGTTGTGGAATGTTGGGGATGTGAATTCCACATCCCGAAAACTGTTCCCCAACTTTCGATAATTATGCTTAGAGAGAAAAAGCCGCTCACAAAACAGAAATGAACTATTCCATCTCAAAAGGCCCCATGGCGCAACTATTGCAAAATAGCCTACGTAAAACAGCAACAGCGCAAAACCTTATAAATTATGGCACACTTTGACACTTTTGACGTAGCAACCTTAATCGGAGGAAATATCTATCGTTTTTCTATCTCACCTGCCTGGGATCAAGATGAGCAGCACGGCTACTATCTCGCTAAGCTTGATAACAAAGAGGTGGGCAGGTTGCGCAAAACAGAATCAGATTATTGGTACTGGGAGCTTGGAAGTACAAAGTTCAATGCCAGCATCGCTTACTACATCGGCCAGGAGATCGACTCCCATTTCAGCAAAGCTTTAACAGCGTAAATTGCGGCTTTGGCAAATTGCGAAGCTTTGTATACATCCAACACATTCAAATCAGGCGCACCGGAAACTCAGATGCGCCTTTCTCTTTTTCAGATATAAGCCAACTATCTTAACTTAGCTGCTCACTTATCGAAAATGATGAAAAGATCGGCATTCCTTGCAGCTTTTATATTCTTTATTTCCTCCGTCCAGGCACAGGTAATCACATCCAGACAGATTGATTCTCTTGCTGAACGAACGCAAAAAACTTTCAATGTTCCCGGTATCGCGGTAGCTGTTATTAAAGATGGCAAGTTGATCCATGCCAAAGGTTACGGCGTACGCTCGCTCAACACCATGAAGAAGGTGGATGAAAACACGCTCTTCGGCATTGCATCAAACAGCAAGGCTTTTACAACTGCCGGTTTGGCGATGCTTGTTGATGAAGGTAAACTGAAATGGAGCGATAAAGTAATTGATTACATTCCTGAATTCCGGATGTACAATCCATACGTGACGGACGAATTCACCATAACAGATCTCCTCACCCACCGCTCTGGCCTGGGGCTCGGCGCCGGCGACCTGATGTTCTTCCCAGATTCCAGCGATTTCACAAAAGAAGACATGATCCACAACCTGCGCTACCTCAAGCAGGTTTCGGGCTTCCGCACCAAATACGATTACGATAATAACTTGTACATGGTGGCCGGCGAAGTTTTGGCTCGTGTCTCAGGGATGACCTGGGAGAATTTTATTCAGAAGAGAATTCTTGACCCGTTGGGGATGACGGCAACCGCACCTTCTTATAAATTGCTTAAAGACAAATCAAACGTTGTTGACCCGCATGCACCGGTCGACGGAAAGGTTAAAGTTATACGCCGCGACTGGAATGAGGCTGCCAACGCAGCTGGCGGCATTTACAGCAATTTAACAGACCTGAGCAAATGGCTCATCATGCAGATGGATCATGGAAAATATGGACCGGGTTTATCTAAAACTCTTTTCAGCGAAACGGTGCATGAGCAAATGTGGTCGCCAAAAACTATTATCGATGTTCCGTCGTCACAAACACCATCAAAGACAGTTACCTGGGAATGCCTTACGTGGACCGTGTGAAGGAAAATCACGATCGCGTGCTTGCGGGAGAGGCTGAAGCCAATAAAATAACAAGCCAGATCTGGAAAGATATAGAAGCGCAACAAAAAAATGCGGCGGTAAAACCGGACGTAAATAATTTTTTAGGCACCTACACAGACAAGTGGTTCGGCGACGTGACTGTTTCGATGAAAAATGGCAAAATGAGGTTCGATTCCAAGCGTTCATTTTTGCTAACCGGAGAAATGTTTCCCTACAAAGGAAGCACCTTTATTGTGAAGTGGGATGAAAGGAGCATGGATGCGGATGCTTTTGTAACGTTCAGCCTCGACAGCGATGGGAAGGCATCGGGGATGAAGATGAAAGCTATTTCCCCGCTTACAGATTTCAGCTACGACTTTCATGATCTGGATTTTACGAGGAAAGCCAGGTAGTTAATGCAGTCAGACAACCTGCTTCAGAAAGCTGCTGAGGGGCTTACCTTATTTGGCAAACTCATAAAAGACAGCTTCGTTGAATTTAAAAAGAACGACCCTTTGCGGATGGCTGGCGCAACTGCCTTTTTCACCACGTTCGCCTTACCGCCAATCCTTTTCATAATTGTTCAGCTATTTGGCTTTTTTGTAGACCGGAAGGCGTTTGCTATCAACATAATGACGCGTCTATCTGCCATTATCGGTCCAGACAGCGTTGGGCTCATCCGCCAGACCATCCGCAATGCTCGAGGGCTGAACAGTAACTGGATGATAACAGTTCTGGGTTTTCTTTTTCTGGTTTTTGTAGCTACCACCCTGTTTGTTGTAATCAAAGACTCGCTTGATCAGATCTGGTGCATAAAAGTTAAGCCGGGCGCTGGCCTTTGGTTTCGGCTCAAGCAGAGGGCACGCTCCTTCGGCATTATTCTACTGGCCGGGCTATTATTTACTTCCGGACTGGTGATTGAGGCAGCAAGGGCTTTTTTAGGACAATACCTGGAGGACTTTGATTCAGGCTACGTTCGATATCTGAACAGTGCGTTGAATGAGGTTCTTTTTGCACTTATCGTGATGCTGTGGTTCACCGTTCTGTTCAGGTATATAACTGATGGCCGCCCGCGGTGGAAGAATGCTTTTTATGGCGCTCTCTTCACTTCCATACTTTTTACAGCAGGCAAGCTTACCATCCGTTTTTTCTTGCTGAAGAGCAATATCCAGCTCATTTATAATTCATCGGGTTCGCTGGTGCTTATCCTTTTATTTGTGTTCTATTCCTCAATGATCTTTTACTATGGTGGCTGCTTTGTCAAGATAATAAGCGATCACCAGCACGAACCTATACGCCCTATTCACGGAGCTTACAAGTTTGAACTGAAGGAGATTGAAACGCATGAACAGGAAAGCTCTTAAGTGATTTAATTCTGCACAAAGCCGAGTTATGCACATAATTTGCAGGGCAACACACAATCAGCTAATTTGCGGGCAGCGTTGCCGCCAATAATTCCCATGAAACAATATCTCGATTTAATGAAGCACGTGCTTGAAAATGGCACGCAAAAGCACGACCGCACAGGCACGGGCACAATCAGCGTATTTGGTTACCAAATGCGCTTCAATTTGCAGGAGGGCTTCCCGATGGTCACCACCAAGAAGCTTCATTTGCGCTCTATAATCCATGAACTCATCTGGTTCCTGAAAGGCGAAACCAACATCAGGTACCTGAAAGAAAACGGGGTGAGCATCTGGGATGAGTGGGCGGACGAGAATGGAGAGCTTGGTCCGGTATATGGTTCGCAGTGGCGCTCATGGCCAACCCCAGATGGGCGGCATATTGACCAGATCGCTCAGGTTGTAAATCAGCTAAAGACCAATCCGGATTCAAGGCGCATCATTGTCTCGGCGTGGAACGTAGCCGAGATCGAGAACATGACTCTCCCACCCTGCCATAGCTTTTTCCAATTCTACGTAGCTGATGGAAAACTAAGCTGTCAGCTCTACCAGCGCAGTGCGGATATTTTCCTGGGTGTGCCTTTTAACATCGCATCTTATGCGCTTTTGACCATGATGATGGCGCAGGTTTGTAATCTGGAGCCCGGCGACTTTGTCCACACCCTCGGCGATGCCCACCTCTACAACAACCATCTTGAGCAAACTCAATTACAGCTTAGCCGCGAGCCACGGCCGCTTCCAACAATGAAGCTAAATCCCGCAATTAAAGATATT
Organism: Sphingobacteriaceae bacterium; assembly: GCA_029266635.1. Classification (GTDB taxonomy): domain Bacteria; phylum Bacteroidota; class Bacteroidia; order Sphingobacteriales; family Sphingobacteriaceae; genus JAQSWM01. The sequence continues at coordinate 162,836 of JAQSWM010000008.1, forward strand.
TTCGACTTCAAATTTGAAGATTTCGCATTGGAGAACTATGAGCCACATCCCGGAATTAAAGCACCTGTAGCGGTTTAGTTCATTAAATAAACTGATGACTAATACACCAATTAACCAAATCATACAATTAGTAGTTATAGCGGATGAAAACAACGGCATCGGCAAAGACAATGAACTCTTGGCCAAGATGCCCGAGGATCTGAAGCACTTCAAAAAGCTCACCACTGGTTTCCCGGTCATCATGGGAAGAAAAACCTTTAATTCCGTTGGCAATAGGCCCTTGCCTAACCGGCGGAATATTGTTGTGACAAGACAAAGCCTGAGCTTTGAAGGAGCGGAGATTGCCCATTCACTTGAAGATGCGCTGAAGCTGTGCAGGGCAGATGAGAAGATTTCAATAGTAGGCGGAGAAACAATTTTCAGGCAGACTATGCCTCTCGCCAATGTAATTGAACTCACAAGGCTCCATCACACCTTTCCGGCAGATACTTTTTTCCCCGAAATAGATCCAACGCAGTGGCAACAAACCGCCTCAGAAGAACATCCTGCCGACAGTAAAAACCCATATCCATTCACCTTCCTATCATTCAGCAAAATTGGAAGGCAATAACGGGACTCTGGAGTTAAAATAATCCTCACAACAGGCAAAAAACAGCACTATACAAATTAAAAATAAATAAGTTTTACAAGAGCTCTCCAGGCTTGAAAAAAAAGTTCATTCTGATTAAAATTTATTTAGATTTGCCGTCTTATTGAAAAAACGTATACACCAAAAAGAACCACATAAATAAGTAAAATGCAAGGTAAAGGACTGATTAAATTCGCTGCGATAGCTCTGGCAATTGCGTGTTTGTATTCTCTTTCTTTCACATGGATAGCCAGGAAAGTAGAGAACGATGCGAAGGAGTTTGCAAAGGGAAATGTAGACAAGGAAAGAGCATATTTAGACTCAGTTGATGCTTTGCCAGTTTATGGTTTTGCTAAATACATCACCTATCAGTACGCTAAAGAACGTGAAATTCCTCTGGGCCTTGACTTGAAAGGCGGTATGAACGTGACAATGGAGATTTCATTGTCAGAATTGGTTAAGAACTTAGCGAATAATCCATCAGATCAAAGCTTCAATACTGCTTTACGCAATGCAGAAACCCGTTTAAAAACCAGTCAGAAAAGCTTTATTGACCTTTTTGGCGAAGAATACGAGAAGCTTAGCCCTAACGGCAAATTAGCTCAGTATTTTGCAACTAAAGATAATGCATCAAATCTCAAGATAACAGCAAGCAATGATGACGTACTTGACTTTTTGAAGAAAGAAGCTTCAAGTGCGATCGATCGTTCCTTCAATATTCTTCGTACACGAATCGACAAGTTTGGTGTAACTTCTCCAAACATCCAGCGCCAGGAAGGTTCAAACCGGATTCTTATAGAATTGCCTGGTGTAAAAGATCCGGTTCGTGTTCGTAAACTATTACAAGGATCAGCGAAGCTTGAATTCTGGGAGACTTACGATAACACTCAGATTTTCCCGCTTCTTCAGAATGTAAACAACATCTTAGCTGCTACTCAAAAAGCTTCTGCAGATACTGCAAAAACAACTGCACCTGTTGCAACAGCAGACTCTACCAAGAAAGATGACGGCAGCAAGCTTGCTGCTTTAGGTCTCAAAAAGGACTCAGCAAACAAAGATTCTGCAAACCTGAACAAATCAATGGCAGATCAGGCGAAAGCCAATCCATTGTTCGCTTTACTTGCTCCGGCAACCTATCAGGCAGAAAATGGGCAACAAAGCCTGCGCCCCGGACCGGTTGTTGGGTACGCCGCTATAAAAGACACTGCAAAAATCAACGATTACTTAAGCAGCTCTTCTGTTAAACAGGTTTTGCCTGGAAACCTGAAATTATTCTGGGGAGTAAAGCCTGCAACCAAAGAGAGTAAAATTTTAGAACTGTACGCCCTCAAATCGTCTAAAGGCGATGGCACTCCGGCGCTTGGTGGCGATGCAGTTATTGATTCTAAAGACGACATCAGCCCAACCGGCGGTCCTGAAGTTACCATGTACATGAACGCTGAGGGCGCTCGTGAGTGGCGCAGGCTGACTGCAGCGGCTTCTTCTGATCAAAATAACAAGCAAAGCATTGCCATTGTACTTGACGACATGGTTTACTCTGCTCCTACCGTTCAGAATGAGATCCCAAATGGTATATCATCAATCTCCGGGAACTTTACCATTGAAGATACCAAAGACTTAGCGAACGTACTAAAGGCAGGTCGTTTACCTGCCCCTGCCCGTATTTCTGAAGAAGCCATTGTGGGGCCCTCCTTGGGTGAGAAGGCAATCAGCGCTGGTTTGATTTCTTCTCTTGTTGGGCTTGTAGTGGTGCTTGCGTTTATGATTGCCTACTATCACAATGCCGGTACTGTTGCAAACATAGCTGTTGTTGTAAACATCTTCTTCCTGATGGGCGTACTTGCCTCAATGGGAGCTGTGTTAACGCTTCCAGGTATCGCAGGTATCGTACTCACCATGGGTATGGCGGTGGATGCCAACGTACTGATCTACGAACGTATCCGGGAGGAGCTCGGGCATGGCAAGTCACTGCGCCTGGCCATTGCTGATGGTTACAAGCATGCAATGCCGTCTATCTTAGACTCGCAGATTACCACGTTCTTAACGGGTATAATCCTCTACATTTTTGGTAAAGGGCCAATCCTGGGTTTTGCAACCACCTTGATGATCGGTATTCTTACATCATTATTTACAGCAATATTCATTTCACGCCTGGTGTTTGAATGGATGCTTGATAAAGATAAGGCTATCAAATTCTCTTACCCATGGAGCTCTCATACTTTTAAAAACGCGAACTATCCTTTCGTTCAACGCCGTAAGATTTTTTACATCATTTCAGGTGTGTTTATCACCATCGGCCTTATCTCCATGTTTACACGCGGCTTTAGCTTAGGCGTAGACTTTAAAGGTGGCAGAACCTATGTTGTGAGGTTTGACAAACCCGCCGAGATTGAGTCAGTGCGTAACAGTATGGATAAGGTATTTGAAGGAACAACTACAGAGGTAAAAACCTTCGGACCGTCAAATCAGTTGAAAATTACTTCATCTTATCACATAGATGAGAGCTCGGAAGCTGCTGACAGGGCTGTTGAGGCCAAGTTGATAGAAGGCCTTAGACCTTTCGGAGCCGATAAAGACAATATCCTAAGCTCGCAAAAAGTGGGCCCAACAATCGCGAATGATATCAAGATCTCAGCTATCTATTCCGTGATTTTTGCCATCCTTGTGATTGCACTGTATATTCTCATCCGGTTTAGAAGCTGGCAGTTCAGCTTAGGAGCATTCATCGCTCTTGCGCACGATGCTCTCCTTGTGTTGTCGTTCTTCTCGATCTTTAACGGAATATTACCGTTCTCGCTCGACATTGACCAGGCGTTCATCGCTGCTATCTTGACGGTAATCGGTTATTCCATCAATGATACTGTGGTGGTATTTGACCGTATCCGGGAGTATCTCGGCCTTCACCATGCGAAGACTGACGATCCAAAAACAGTGATCAACGATGCAATTAACAGCACTTTGAGCCGGACAGTTATCACAGCGCTTACGGTACTATTCGTACTTATCGTATTATTCCTTTTCGGAGGAGAAGTTATTAGAGGATTCTCATTTGCACTTCTTATCGGAGTTGCATTTGGAACCTACTCTTCAATCTGTGTAGCATCTCCGGTTATCATCGATTTTGGAAAAAAAGCTCTTAAATAATTACCAATTCAACCTCCCTCGATTTAAGGCTTCAGAAAAATCTGAAGCCTTTTTTGTAAACTTTTAATATATTTGCCTCACTAATTATTATTATGGCAACTGAAAAGTTTAGCATGTATTCATATCTGCTTGACCGTACCGCACGGAGGGTTAAGCAATATGCGCAGCGGCGTTTCAATGCCGAGGAATTTGACATTACTGTTGATCAGTGGCTCATCCTGAAAAATCTTAATAACAGCAACAATCAGAATCAAAGCGACCTCGCAGAATTAACGGGGAAAGATCACCCAACGCTTACGCGGATTGTAGACCTTTTATGCAAGAAAGGTTTGACAGAACGATGTATCCACCCCACCGACAGGCGGAGTTTTACTGTAAGGCTCACAGAGTCAGGAAAAGAGAAAGTGGAGAACTGGTCGCCGAAGGTAGCAGAGATCAGGACGAAAGCTTGGGAAAACCTATCTGAGGAAGACTATGAGAACATGAAACGAATCCTGAATACAATTTACAATAACCTTGACATATAACTATCGGCTTACAACCGATCTAATTACTAACAAAATACCAAACTAATGATCAATACAGATATCTGCATCATCGGCGCTGGCCCAGTAGGATTATTCACAGTTTTTGAAGCAGGCTTGCTGAAGATGCGTTGTCATTTGATTGACGCTTTGCCCCAGGTGGGCGGTCAGCTGTCTGAAATTTATCCTCATAAACCTATTTACGATATACCGGGGTATCCAACCATAAATGCCCAGGAACTTGTAGAAAAGTTGATGGAGCAGATTGACACTTTTAAACCGGGCTTTACGCTGGGCGAACGTGTTGAAAAGCTAACCCGCCAGGAAGACGGCTCAATGATAGTTGAAACGAACGACGGTACACAAGTGCATTGCCAGGTGGTGGCTATCGCCGGAGGCTTGGGCTGCTTTGAGCCACGTAAGCCTGAGATACAGAACCTTGAGCAATTTGAAGGTCGCGGAGTAGCTTACATGGTTAAGAATCCAGAGCTTTTCAGAGATAAGAAGGTTGTTTTGGCCGGTGGCGGCGACTCAGCCCTTGACTGGACCATCTTCCTGGAAAACGTTGCCGAAAGAGTTACACTTATCCACCGCGGCGATACCTTCCGCGGAGCGCCTGACTCAGCAGAAAAAGTGTTTGATCTTGCCAAAGAAGGAAAGATTGATCTGATCCTCCAGTCTAACGTAACTACCATCAATGGCACCGGACATTTACAGCAGATTACCGTCGAAAATCGCGAAAAGCAGTCTAAAACTCTCGAGACCGATTACCTGATCCCGCTATTTGGCTTGAGCCCTAAGCTTGGCCCGATCGCCGAGTGGGGTTTAAATATCGAGAAATCTGCTATCAGCGTAGACACTTTCGATTATTCAACGAATGTGGAACGTATTTACGCAATTGGGGATATAAATACATATCCGGGAAAACTGAAACTGATACTTTGCGGTTTCCATGAAGCAGCTTTAATGTCGCAAAGCGCATTTAAGTATGTGTATCCTGATCAAAAACTAAGCTTTAAATACACCACCGTTTACGGTGTAAACTCTTTCTAACATGATCTCTATAACAGTTGAAGATCGCGACGGCCAGCGGCAGGACCTGGAGTTGCCTACCGATATCAGCCTGAGCCTGATGGAAGTGCTGAAAGGTTCTGATTACAATATTTTGGCTACCTGCGGTGGAATGGCCCTTTGCGCTACCTGCCATGTACAGGTATTAAACGGGCTGGATAATCTGCCTGAGGCTAGCAACGAAGAACTCGACATGCTTGACACACTGCACGATGCCGGTCACGACAGCCGTCTTGCCTGCCAGCTTCGCATCCACGAGAATATGGATGGGCTTGTGGTGCGCATACGCGGAGAAGAACACGCCTAAGCTGAATTGAGCAATATCTAGATTGGTATTGCTCAATTAGTTCAACATTTAGCCCAATATCCGGTTAATACTTAATATTACCTACACAATGGAATCAACCGATAATTATAGCAAAGTTCCTAAAGTTGTTATTGTTGGTGGCGGATTTGGCGGGATAGAACTAGCGAAAAAACTTAGAAAAGCAGATGTGCAGGTACTTATGCTCGACAGGCATAACTACCATACCTTTCAACCGCTTCTGTATCAGGTAGCAACAGGTGGGCTCGAAGCTGATTCCATTGCTTTTCCACTCCGGAAAATATTCAAGAACCAAAAGAATTTTGCTTTTCGCAATGCCTGTGTGGAGGGAATCATCCCCGAGCGGAAAATAATTACTACAAGCATAGGCGAAATCGCCTTCGATTATCTGGTAATCGCCACGGGTTCCGATACCAATTATTTCGGTTCTAAAGAGCTGGAGCACTATACAATGCCCATGAAAACCATACCCGAAGCACTCAACCTTCGGAGCATGATTTTGCAAAACCTTGAGGAAGCAGTTATTGAAACTGATCCTGTGAAGAAAGCTGGTTTGTTAAACTTTGTGGTTGTGGGCGGCGGTCCAACGGGTGTTGAGCTTTCCGGATCCTTGTCTGAACTCAAAAGACATGTTTTGCCAAGCGACTATCCTGAACTGGATATCAATTCCATGAACATTTACCTGATAGAAGGCTCGCCTGAGGTACTGGGCCCTATGTCGGTAAAATCTCAAAAAGATGCCCAGCGCTTCCTGGAACATATGGGGGTAATTGTTAAACTGGATGTCCGTGTGGTCAGCTATGATGGTGATAAACTTGCTCTGTCTACCGGAGAGGAAATCATTTCAGAGAATGTGCTTTGGTCGGCGGGTGTGGCTGGCGAGGTAATCGCCGGTATTCCGAAAGAAAAGATTGCTCGCGGCAACCGGATACAGGTAGACGAAATCAACCGGGTACAGGGATATTCAGACATATTTGCTATCGGCGATGTTGCCTCTATGATTACCAAAGATTACCCGCACGGGCATCCCGGCGTTGCGCCTGTGGCCCAGCAGCAGGGCAAACACTTAGCGAAAAACATCGTAAACCTCATTCAAAACAAACCTACCGAGCCATTCGATTACTACGACAAAGGTTCGATGGCAACTGTAGGCCGGAACCGTGCAGTAGTTGACTTGGGAAAAGTCCACTTCGGAGGTGTTTTTGCCTGGTTTATCTGGATGTTTGTTCACTTGATGACGCTGGTAGGCTTCAGGAATAAACTGGTTGTATTCGTAAATTGGATGTGGAGCTATTTCAGTTATGACCGCGGCACAAGGCTCATCATCCGCCCGTTTAACCGCAAACTGATGACCGAAGACACAGCGCAGAAATAGCATTGGCTGCGAGTTCCCGGTTTTGAGTTGCGGGTGGTTACAAAAAACCATACATTTCACAGATGGCTGTAAGCTCCGCTCCCACTTCCTCTAACATCAAATTAGTTGAATGTCCCCGCGATGCGATGCAGGGCTTGCACGAGTTTGTCCCTACAGAGCTGAAGGCGGAATACATTAACCTGCTCCTGCAAGTAGGATTTGACACCATAGACTTTGGAAGCTTTGTTTCACCGAAAGCGATTCCGCAAATGCGGGACACCGCAGAGGTTCTGAAAAAGCTGAACTTACCTGCTACCCAGTCTAAGCTCCTGGCCATTGTTGCCAATCTGAGAGGTGCCGAGGATGCCGCTCAGTTTGACGAGATCACCTATCTAGGCTTTCCTTTCTCCATTTCCGAAACTTTCCAGCAGCGCAACACCAACTCGAGCATTGAAGAGTCTCTCACCACGGTACAGAAGATGGTTGAGGTATGCGCCACCCGCAAAAAAGAGGCTGTAGTTTATCTTTCGATGGGTTTTGGAAATCCTTACAGGGATGAGTGGAGCACTGAGGTTGCCGAGCAGTGGACCGAAAAACTGGTTAATGCGGGAGTGGAAATCATTTCGCTGGCGGATACCACAGGCGTGTCGTCGGCAGAAAAGATCAATTATCTCTTCCCTACATTGGCAGAACGCTTTCCTGAAGTGGAATTTGGAGTTCACCTGCATAGCACGCCGGATACCTGGAAAGAAAAAATAGAAGCTGCTTATCAAAGTGGCTGCCGGCGCTTCGACTCTGCGCTGAAAGGCTACGGCGGTTGTCCGATGGCAACTGATGACCTTACAGGAAATATCGCAACCGAAAACCTGATTGGCTACCTATCGGCACAAGGAGAAGACCTGGAGCTTGACATGGAAAAATGGCAGGAGACGATGGAGTTCTCTGATGTTATTTTTAGCAAAGTTTCGTAACTTGCATTATGGAACATGTTCTTAGAGAGCCAGTTGAAGCTTACGGCAAGAAGCATTTCACACCAGAAGAATATTTGGAGTGGGAAGAGCTGCAGCCCGGGAAACATGAATATTTTCAGGGCGAAATATTTGATATGGCTGGGGCTGGCGACAGGCACAACCTCATATTTTCGAACCTGTTTGTTGAACTAGGCAGTAAATTGAAAGGAAAATCATGCAAACCTTATGGCAGTGACTTTCGTATCCACATTCCACAGAACACACTTTATACCTATCCAGATATTACTGTTGTATGTGGAGATATTATCAGCGATGAGCCCGACGAAGAAAAGTTAAAACTACCTCTTGCACTATTTGAAATACTTTCACCCGCAACCCGTAATTATGATCGTGGCGATAAATTCAAGCTTTATCGCGATATCCCGTCGCTTAAAGAATATATTCTGGTCGATTCTACAGCCATCTCGGTAGAGGCCTGGCATATAAATTCTGCCAACAGGTGGGAACTTCGTGAGTACAAACAATTGGCTGAAATATTGGACATGCCTTCCCTCGGAATAACCCTCCCTCTGACCGATATCTACGAGGGAGCTAAGCTAAAAAGTTGATTATTTCTTTACGTGCTTGTTAATCCACGCAGAGATAATCTCCAGTACTTCGGGCGAAACAGTTTCTTCAATTTGGGCGTACTCACTTAGATCGCCGGTCTTTGCGGTTTGAAAAAGATGATTTACGCCCGGAACTTCGATAATCTCAAAATCTTTATTTCCTGCCTTGGTGAGCAGGCGTCTAATTCCTTCCAGATTTTCTTTGGCAGATACCTGGATATCCTTCGAGCCGTTGATGGCGAGTACCGGAATCGTAATTTTACTGAGAAGAGGTTCCGGGTCATATTTAATAAAGTAGCGCATCCATGGTAAATTCAAACGTTCAAAAAGGTCTTGCATTCCCCGTTCGCCCTCGGCTCCAGCCATCTTCATGGAATCAATGAGGACTGAAGGCTGTGACGATCGCCATGCTCTAAATACAGGAAGCAATTCTACATTCTTGCTGCTATCTGTTTTATAAACCTCATCAAAGAGACGGCCCATAAGTAACGAAAAAGCCGCCAGGCGATCGGCAGGCATTCCGCTAGCTTTAAGCATATTCCCGTTTTGCTTTTTTCCCAACTCCATTCCTGTAACCCCCACCCCTGCCATACTTATAAAAAATGCAACATCATGCGATTGATTTATCACCAAGGGCGCTATCACTCCTCCCTCACTATGCCCCAATAAACCTATCTGCTTAGAATCTATCTCCTTACGGGATTTCAGATAATCTATTCCTGCTAAAACGTCCTTTGCAAAATCCGCAGAGGTAGCGTCTATAACGTCACCGGTAGTTTTTCCTACTCCACGGTCATCAACCCGAAGTACAGCAATGCCGTTCCTTGTTAGATGATCTGCAATCACGGCGAATATCTTGTGCCCGAATAAGGTCTCATCCCTGTCTTCTTGCCCTGAACCGGTAATGAGAAGCACAGACGGGAATTTTTGCGCTTTGTTTGGTAATGTTAACGTTCCACCAAAATGAATTGATCTGTCAGAATTATCATATTCAACATCTTCTGAAACATAGGGGAATGGAGGTACAGGCGTTTGCGGCCGGTGCGACCGCATGGCGGCGGTGGTTGCTTTCAGTGTAAGAGGTTCGCTATTGCCGTCTATTTGCCACGTGCCCTTAATCTCGTTTTTGTTCTGATTAAACCTGCCACTAAAAACCCTTTCTGTGTCTCCTTCAATAGCAATCAGGCTGTCGTTTGTAACTCGAAGCTTAACCTGCACCGTGTCTCCCAACATATCGGGCGTATAGAAAACACCCTTTGAGCTGTGTGTCGCAATATCTCGAGGAACTTCCAGAACAATTCGGATATAACTTACGTAACCTTCCCAAAAAAGCTTGTCAGGGGCGGTTTGCGAATTGGCAATCCATGCCTGTAAGCAGATGATTGCTATAAGAGATATCCTTTTCATAACTATTGTTTTAACTCCATTTTGAAATGCTGTATCCCCGCTTCTTCAAACTGCTCTCCCACTTTCACAAAGCCGAATTTGCCGTATAAACCCATCGCGTCCAGCTGTGCGTTGAGGTAAACATAACCCGTATCAGGAAGATCAGCTAAGACAGTTTTCACCAAGGTTTGTCCCACACCAATCCCTCTATATTCCCTCAGCACGGCAAAACGCTCCAGCTTATAGCCGTTTTCTGTTTTGCGCCACCGCGAAGCTCCTGCCGGTTTGCCGTTCACTGTGGCCAGGAAGTGGGTAGAAACATCTTCATTTTCCCACTCCAGTTCCGGAGGGCAATTCTGCTCGCCTACAAAAACAACCCGCCTTATCTCAAACACTTTCTCCAATTCGGCTTCATCAACTACTTTCTTTACTTCAATTTCATTATTTGCCATTTTTCTTTGTTGGTGATTTTCTTTTCCTGGTAGGACTGTAATGTTGAAACTTTGACGCGTTGACCTCATCTGCAGCATCAATAGAGTGAGAGCATGTAATATCATTCTCTTTTTCAGCTAGTTTTGAAAGGTGAGCATAAAACTTATGAAGCTGGTCAAGCTCATCTTCTGTTAAAGCCTCCACATCCACGATCCGGTTGCTAGCCCCTTCCTGAGCTGCAATGAGTTCATTCAATTTCAAGTGAATTGCCTTGGAATCTTTGTTCTGTGATTTTTGGATCAGGAAAACCATCAGGAAGGTCACTATGGTTGTGCCGGTATTGATAACCAATTGCCAAACCTCAGAGAAATCGAAAACAGGCCCGGTTAGCGCCCAAATTATTACTATAACAGCTGCGATCAGAAATGCTGCAGAACTACCGGTTGCCATTGTTGCCCAATTAGCAAACTTCTCAAAAAAGCTGTTCTTATGTTTCTTCGCCATGGTAATTTGATATAAAACAATTATAAACAAAAAAGCCACCGCTAAACTAACGGTGGCTATAAATTTAATGAGAATGCTTACAGCTTGTCGTTCACATTCAAGCAATTAAGATCTTCAAATGCCTGCGTTAAGCGCTTTACAAACTGCTCTTCGCCTTTGCGCAACCATACCCGCGGATCGTAATACTTTTTGTTTGGAGAATCCGGTCCTTCCTGGTTTCCGATTTGTCCCTGAAGGTAACCTTCTTTAGATTTATAATACCCTAAAATGCCTTCCCAAAAAGCCCACTGCATATCCGTATCGATATTCATTTTGATAGCACCATATGAAATTGCTTCGCGGATTTCTTCCTGAGAAGATCCAGAACCACCATGGAACACAAAATTGATTGGCTTTTCTGCTGTTAATCCAAATTTCTCTTTTACGAAGTCTTGTGAGTTTTTCAGAATAACGGGCTGTAATTTCACATTGCCTGGCTTGTACACACCATGAACATTTCCGAACGCCGCCGCAATTGTGAAACGCTCGCTTACGCTTTTTAGCTGCTCATAGGTGTAACTAACTTCGCTTGGTTGTGTATAGAGTTTTGAGCTATCAACATCAGAGTTATCTACGCCGTCTTCCTCGCCTCCAGTTACGCCCAACTCAACTTCGATGGTCATATCCAGCGCTTTCATCCGCTCAAGGTACTTTTTGCTTATTTCAATATTCTCTTCAAGTGGCTCTTCAGAAAGGTCGAGCATGTGCGAAGAGAAAAGTGGCTTTCCATTTTGCTTGTAGAACTTCTCGCCTGCGTCAAGCAATCCGTCAATCCACGGAAGGAGCTTTTTTGCAGCATGGTCTGTGTGCAGGATAACTGCCACGCCATAATGTTCTGCCAACAGGTGCACATGTTGTGCAGCAGAAACTCCGCCTAAAATACATGCCTGGAGCTTATCATTGTTCAAAGACTTGCCAGCATAAAACTGTGCTCCACCATTTGATAGCTGTATAATCACCGGCGAGTTAACGGCCTTTGCTGTTTCCATAACAGCATTTATAGAATTAGTTCCGATAACGTTTACCGCCGGCAACGCATACTGGTGCTGCTTGGCATGTTCAAAAAGTTGCTGTACCTGGTCTCCTGATAAAACTCCTTTGAAATCTTTTAGGCTCATGAAATATTCTTTTGATTTAAGATTGCCGAAATTAAAGATTTTAGCTAAACACCCAAGCATACAGGGCATTATTTGTTAGTCTATAGCGGATTTTATACCTAAGCTGTTTCTTAATTTTTTCGTTTCTTTGTACGTCTATTCCACACACATGGCTTGGTTTAAAAGAGAGAAAAAAGGAATTATTACCTCTACTGAGGAGAAAAAAGAAGCACCGGATGGTATCTGGAATAAATGCCCCAACTGCAAAAAACCTTTACACTACGCTGAGCAGGTTGAGAATAAATATGTGTGCCATTATTGCGGTTACCAGCTTCGCATAGGCTCTAAAGAGTATTTTTCCATCCTTTTTGACGATAATGATTTCACGGAACTTTTCCCTAACCTCCGCTCAGGCGACCCTCTTGAATTTGTTGACACCAAGCCTTACAAGGATCGTTTGGAAGAGAACTATGCAAAAACCGGTCTGAACGATGCAATCCGCTCCGGGCATGGAAAGATAAATGGGCAAGACCTGGTGATTGCCTGTATGGATTTTAATTTCATTGGCGGGTCCATGGGCTCTGTTGTAGGCGAAAAGATTGCCCGTTCTATTGATTACTGTATTGAGCACAGAGTTCCTTTTCTGATGATCTCAAAATCCGGTGGCGCCCGGATGATGGAAGCTGCATTTTCATTGATGCAGATGGCTAAGACTTCTGCCAAGCTCGCCCTTTTGAGCAAAGCTAAAATCCCTTATATTTCATTGCTGACCGATCCTACCACGGGTGGAGTCACAGCATCATACGCCATGTTGGGTGATATCAATATTTCAGAGCCTGGCGCCCTCATCGGCTTTGCCGGACCGCGGGTTATCAAAGAAACAATCAAAAAAGACTTGCCTAAGGGCTTCCAGACTGCAGAATTCGTGCTGGAACACGGCTTTCTGGACTTCATCGTAGATCGCCGTGAGATGAAAGCAAAACTTTCTTCATTTCTGAAAATGATGGCAAATTAAAAAGCCGCTGATTTCTCAACGGCTTTTCTCACAGGATTCAAAATTTTTTAAAAAACCCTTCAGGCCGTAACTCCTGAAGGGTTAACACTCAATCAATCTACCAAAACATTAAAACAATTTTCATCACCTTTTCTCTACCGAATTTTCTCTTCTTCTGTATGGTTAATACCAAAGTAGGAGGTGTTGATGAAATTAAAATGAAATTGGCGTGCGCAGTAAAAAATATTTTAAATAAAGAAGGCGAGCTTATGCTCGCCTTCTTTATTATCTGGTTGTATGCCTTACCCCCAGTTTCGGATCCTTCGCGGTAGTATTTCGGCCGCTGTCACGGTTAACCTGTCCTGAATGCTTCTTCGGCTTGTGCTTAAGCTTCTCAGAAGGGACATCTGAGGGCATATCGCCGTCATAGTTACGTTCTGGTTTTTCGTCAGAGGCTTTCATAATTATAAGTTATAATCTCTCTTGTCCGAAGAACCTGGAAGCCCGGGCTCATGGTCAATCATCGTTCCGGTAACACGGCCATGATCTCGGGTTGCAAAGTCGCCATCCGACTCAAATGTGGTTGGACGATCTGCAAGCGGATCAAGATCTGAGTCTTCTTCTTCGTCCAGATCATCGTCATCATCTAAATCCAGATCGTCGTCATCATCATCCGTCTCAATTGGAATGAGTTCCTCCTCATCGTCATCATCCAGAAGATCATCATCGTCGTCTACCAGATCGTCATCATCTGTTCCGTCCTCATCCGGACTGTAGCCCGCATCCTGAGGCCTCATAGCACCTTTGATGTGATCATCGTCAATGAAATCAAAAGGACCGGCTATCCCGTTATCATTGTCGGGAGTTACGGTTGGAATATGGTGATCATTCTCGTTCTCAGTTGTAACGCCGGGCTTGTTGTTCTCCCAACCCTTCTCTTCAGCCATGTGCCGGTCGTTAGTTACAGCATTTGCAAGAGGTGTTTGTTCTGTATTTTCGCCCAGTTGGTCATCGCCAGTTCCCTGGTTATCCTGGTTTCTGTAATCATCCTGATAGGTTGCCATAGCGTTCTGTTTTAAGTAAATAGATACTTAGGTAACACTCGGGCTTGGGGAGTTTGTTTTGGGAATATGAAAAGAAATTTGAGGAGTAATCAGCCTATCAAAGCCTTGATCTGTTCTACAGCGTAGTCTACTTCCTCTCTTGTATTCATCTTGCTGAAAGAAAAACGCACTGAAGGCCTCGCAGGGTCTGCGCCGATACCCGCCAACACATGCGAACCAATGTTGCTGCCCGAGCTACATGCGCTTCCGCCCGATGCGGAAATGCCCGAAATATCAAGATTGAAGAGCAGCATATCTGCCATATCCATTTCAGGAAAGGATACATTAAGAACAGTGTAAAGGCTCTTTTCAGGATCAATCTCCCCGTTAAAGCGAATGCCCGGAACTTCATCCTGCAAACGTTGGATCATATAACTTTTTAATCCCTGAATGTATTCCTGATGAGCATTCATTTCTGAATAGGCAAGTTCAAGTGCTTTAGCCAGCCCGACGATCCCATAGACGTTCTCTGTCCCACCACGCATGTTGCGTTCCTGGGCACCGCCGAAGATCATCGGTTTGATCTTCACTTTGTGGTTGATGTAAAGAAAACCAGCACCTTTTGGACCATGCAGCTTGTGGGCAGCGCCAACCAGGAAATGAACTTTCAGCTTTGAAGTATCATGGCGATAATGCCCCATGGTTTGAACGGTATCGCAGTGGAAAATAGCGTTGTATTGTTCACACAGTTCTCCAACCTTGTGGATGTTTGTTAGTGTTCCGATTTCATTGTTAGCGTGCATCAGCGAAACGAAGCTACGCTCATTGTTTTTTAACAGTTCCTCAAGATGATCAAGATTGATATTGCCTTTATCATCAACATTCACGAAACTCAGTTTAATAAACCCGCTCTTCTCCATCGCCTCAAGCGTGTGCACAACTGCATGATGCTCGATTGGCGAGGTGATTGCGTGGCTAATATTCATATCGGTGATACCGCAGCGTATGGCTGTGTTATCAGCCTCGGTGCCACCGGAAGTGAAGAATATCTCAGACGGTGATGCGCCCAGCAAGCCAGACACAGTTTTACGAGCTTTCTCAACAATTGTACGAACCTCACGCCCGTGCGCATGTATTGACGATGGATTGCCGAACTGGTTCTCCATCACATAATACATTTCTTTTAAAACTTCCTTATCGAGAGGTGTTGTGGCTGCGTTATCGAGATAAACTTTATTCATTATTAATTATGCGCTCAGCACTTCATTTATGTCGTCCATGATCTTTTTAGCCAAAGCTTCTGCTTCAGCTTCACTTGCTGCTTCAGAATAAATGCGGATAATTGGCTCAGTGTTGGAGCGGCGCAGATGTACCCACCGTTTGTCGAACTCTATCTTCAATCCATCAATAGTGCTGTAAGGTTGATTCTTATATCTCTCCTCTACCTGCTTCAGCAGATTATCAATATCCATATCCACGGTGAGCGTAATCTTATTTTTGGAGATGAAATATTCCGGATAGCTTTTTCGCAAAGCGGAAATTGGCTGGTTAAACTTCGCCAGGTGGGTTAAAAACAAAGCGATCCCCACCAGAGCGTCGCGGCCATAATGCGATTCAGGATAAATAACCCCGCCATTTCCCTCGCCACCGATGATGGCGTTTGTCTCTTTCATCTTATTCACCACGTTCACCTCTCCCACTGCTGCCGCATTGTACGCATTGCCTGTGCGCTCGGTCACATCGCGTAAAGCACGTGTGGAGGAAAGATTGGACACTGTGTTGCCGGGCGTGTTTTGCAGGATGTAATCAGATACCGCCACAAGCGTATACTCCTCGCCAAACATCGAACCATCTTCACACACAAAGCACAGCCTGTCCACATCCGGATCTACCGCAATGCCCAGATCTGCACGTTTCTTAACAACTTCCTGCGAAAGTGCAACCAGGTTCTCAGGCAGCGGCTCGGGATTGTGAGGAAAATCGCCATTGGGCGTGCAATACAACTCATGAATGGTTTCTACGCCCAAAGCCCGCAGCAGCGCCGGCACAAATATGCCCCCGCTTGAGTTAACACAATCTATAGCAACTTTGAATTTTGCTTTCTTTATAGCCTCCACATCCACGAGTGAAAGTGAAAGTATATGATCAATGTGCTTTTGCAGGTAAGAATCATCAAATTTCAGCTTGCCGAGGCAGTCCACAACCTCAAATTTGAAATCACCTTGCTCAGCAATGTCAAGCACTTCTTTACCATCCGTATCGCTGATGAATTCGCCTTCGTGGTTCAATAATTTCAGTGCATTCCATTGACGTGGGTTGTGACTAGCCGTGAGGATAATGCCACCACCTGCGCTTTCGGCCGGGACGGCAATCTCTACGGTTGGGGTTGTAGAAAGACCTAGATCAACCACATCAATTCCGATGCTTTGCAGTGTGCCCACAACCAGGTTGCGCACCATGTCGCCGGAGATGCGGGCATCGCGGCCCACAACCACCTTCTTCTTGCCGGTTTTATTGATCACCCATCGCCCGTAGGCTGAAGTAAATTTCACGATATCTACCGGAGTAAGCCCCTCGCCTGGCGCACCGCCGATTGTTCCCCGAATTCCTGAAATAGATTTTATTAGCGTCACTTGCGATTGAATTTAAGCGGTAAAAGTAAAAATAAAAAGCAGTATGATTTGCGCCATATGCGTTGGCTATGCTAATTGCCTATATTTGCGCCGGACTTATAAATCGACCTATGCCGAAAGAGTGGTTTCAAAACTGGTTCAATTCTCCGTACTACCATATCCTGTATAACCAACGAAACGACAAAGAGGCCGAACATTTTATTGACAACCTTTGCAACTACCTAAAGCCGACTATTGATTGCCGCCTGCTCGACATAGCCTGTGGCAGGGGGCGACATGCTATTTACCTTAATAAAAAAGGCTTTGATGTAACGGGCATAGACCTTTCCTTTTCAAGCATAAAATACGCCAGCCAGTTTGAGAACGAGCGCCTGCATTTTTTTGTGCATGATATGCGATATCTTTTCTACATCAATTATTTCGATATTGCATTTAACCTTTTTACCAGTTTCGGATATTTCGACACACAAAAAGATCACGTGAATGCGCTAAAAACTTTCAGAAAATCGCTGAAGGCCGATGGAACTTTGGTGCTGGATTACTTCAACAGCGAAAAGATCAAGCGCAACCTCACCAGGAAGGAAGTGAAGCATATTGATAAGATTGATTTTAACATCAGCAAGCATATTGAAGGCGATAAAATAATCAAGAGCATTGATTTTGAACACGGAGGAAATGGTTACGCTTTTCAGGAAAAAGTGAATGCGTTTTCTCTGGCTGACTTTGAAGAACTATTTACATTGAGCGGCTTTAAAATTGTAAAGTATTTCGGCGATTACAACCTCAACGAGTACGATGAAAATACGAGCGACCGCCTGATCTTAATTTGCAGGAAAACTGATGCTTGATCAACTTTTACAGTTTGACCAAAAGCTTTTCCATGCCATCAACAGCGGACTGGCAAACCATTTCTTCGACTTTTTAATGCCGCTTCTGCGAAACCGCTTTTTGTGGCTGCCGCTCTATCTTTTCCTCATTATCTTCCTGATCAGGAATTATGGAAAGAGAGGTATTACAATCATAGTTTTCCTGCTAATCACCTTTGCTTTGTGCGATTCTTTCACTTCCTCTGTAATCAAACCCGCCGTTGATCGCCTGCGCCCCTGCAACCAACCTGATTTGAAAGATGGCGTCCGCTCGCTTATTGCCTGCGGCACAGGCTACAGCTTTCCGTCTTCACATGCAGCCAATCACACGGGCATAGCAGTTTTCCTGATCACTCTTTTCTGGCGCAAATGGAAATCGATAATCCCGCTGGCAATGCTTTGGGCATTCAGCATTTGCTTTGCTCAGGTTTACGTGGGAGTACATTTTCCCTTGGATGTTTTATGCGGAGCGCTGATCGGGGGAATGATTGGGTACATCACCGGAAGTATCTTTTTAGCCATACAACCCCAAAAAACATGGAGTTCTGGAAGCTGATCATTTTGTTTGCCAGCTGCCTGCTCGGCGGATTTGCGGTTTTCTTTTTCAAAAATGACAACTCGCAACGCCTTAAGCTGATACTTTCTTTTAGCGGCGCCTACCTCTTTGCTATAACGGTTTTGCACCTCATTCCTGAAGTTTACCAGGATGGCGGGCCATCAGTGGGCTTATTCGTTTTGGGAGGATTCCTTTTCCAGATCGTGCTTGAGCAGTTTTCAGAAGGGATTGAGCACGGGCATGTGCACAGGCACAGCCACGATCATTACGCTTTTCCGCTCGGGATTATGGTCAGTTTATGCCTCCATGCGTTTCTTGAGGGAATGCCGCTTGCGCAGGGGCATCAAAACGAACTCGTATTTGGCATTGCCCTGCATCATATCCCGGCAGCCTTTGCGCTGGCGAGCGTGTTGCTGCAAAATCGCGTTAGCAGAAATCAGATCTACATTTTGATTGTGGTTTTTGCGTTGATGACGCCTGCGGGATATTTGTTAAGCGGCAGCATCAGCCGTGGCTCTATCGGCGATATTGATGCATATTTCGACAAGATCATGGGAATTGTGATCGGGATATTCCTGCATATTTCTACTACGATCTTGTTCGAATCGAGTGTGGATCACCATTTCAACAAGAAGAAAACGGTGGCTGTGCTGGCGGGAACGGCAATTGCGCTAGCCGGATTTCTGATGAAGTGATTACTTTCCCCGCATTTTGTCTAAAAGGGAATTTAACTGATCGGCTTCTTCAGAGCTAAGATTTCCTTTGAGGATATCTGTTCCTGTCATATCGTGATCGAGTTGCTTGAGCAATTCCAAGCCTTGTTCGGTGATCATGATATCTACAGCCCGCCGGTCGTGTTGATTAATGCAACGTGTAACCATCTTCTTTTGCACCAGCCGCTCCACTATCCGCGAAGCATCAGACATTTTATCAAGCATACGCTCCTTCAACAGGTTTATAGTTGCGGGCTTGGGATATTGCCCCCTTAAAATGCGCAGAATATTAAATTGCTGAAGAGTTACGTGATGTTTATCGAGTTTCTTCTTTAAAAGGTTGGTTAGCCAGCCATAGGTATAAACCAGGTTTACAACGCTTTTATGATATCCGTTTTGAAAGCTATCGCTGAGTATCTCTTTTTCGAGTTCCATATCTATTAATCCACCAGAAGCAGTTCTCAAATCCAACCAAGTGGACTTTCATTTTAAATTAAATTCCTATCTTATTTGTTTTGCTTTGGATGTTCTTTTTTCTCTCTGCCATAATTCCACGGGCAATGTCGGCACACGTTTTTACAGCACACACCTCTCTTCCGGTGATACTTTTCAGTGAACACCATAAAGCCATTTTCAATGTAATAGTCTTCACCCGGAATTAGCATTTTGGCAAGATCTTGACTGGCAAAGTATCAGCAAAATGGGATTGGAGCGCCCTCCCATCGCCGTGCAGCGTCCACACTTCACGTGGTTTTACCTGTTTTATCATTTCCAGGATATCGTCCCAATCCACATGGTCTGATATAAACAGCTTCGTTTGGTTCTGTGTTTGCAGGTTTTCCCATCCGGATGCGAATACCCGCATTACGTTTTTAGCTCTAAAATAACTATTGAAAGTGAGTGGCGGCACAATGTATACAAAACCCTGATCGGGCGATTTCATCAGCTTGCGGTTGTACGGCTCGTACACGCCCGGAGCAAATGAATAATCTTCGTATATCTTGTTTATCGGCAAAATGGAATGATGCACAAGCACCTTTCGTTGCGGGCAGTACCTGTTGAGCAGATTGATAAGCCGCTGGCTTTTGCCGAGGCTGTATGCGCCCAAAAGCACATTATGATTGTGGCTGTTGAGCTTGACCATCTCCGTTTCCGGGCTGGGATGTTTGGTGTTGGGATTTGCGAAGGTGGTTTCTGTGATTAACACATCCGCTTGCTCCCATTCTACAGGTTCACATGTGGCATCTTCCTGGATTTTGATATCGCCTGTGTAGAGGTATTTAATTCCATCAAACTCCATCAGAACCTGGGCTGAGCCGAGGATGTGACCTGCCGGAATGAATTTCAGCTTTACGCCGTTGATAAGAAATTCCTGCCGATATCTAAGAATTGAAAAGTTTGCGCCAGCACTTTTTTTGAACCGGAGTTGCATGATAGACTCTGTAGGCGCCGTGCAATAGACGTAAATATTGTCTTTTACGGCATGATCTCCGTGGGCGTGGGAGATTACGGCATGAGCGACGGGCTGTTGCGGGTCCAGGTAAAAGTTGCCCGTTTCGCAGAACAAGCCTTTATCAGTTAGGACAAGAAAATCAGGTTTTATCATCCTTGAGCTAACGATAGAAACTGTTCGTGCAGTTTAAGCACCTGGGGGATTAAAAGCTCTTTTTCGTCATTTCTAACCAAGAAGCTCGCAAGTTTAGCCTTCTTTTCATCCGAAAACTGCTTATCCATTCGTTTTAGCACTTCAGCTTCAGTGATCTTGTCACGATTGCGAACGCGTTGTATCTTCAAATCCCTGGGAGCTATTACCAAAACTGTTTCATCGCATAATTTGTCCGAGCCACTCTCGAACAACAGAGCTGCTTCCTTCAATACGTAGGGTACGCCATGCTGCTCGCTTACCCACGCATCAAATGCCCGGAACACGGCGGGATGCACCAGTGCATTCAACTTGGCCAGCTCACGCTCATCGTTGAAAACGATATTCGCCAAAAACTTCCGGTTGAGTATACCTTCCTGATAAGCTTCATCTCCAAACGCCTCCTGTACTCCCGTAATTAAAACCGGATCAGTGTTCATTACCTCACGTGCTGCGGGGTCTGCGTAAAATACAGGAATGCCCAAAACCTCAAAAACCCGGCACACTGTTGTTTTGCCGCTGCCGATCCCACCTGTTATCCCAACTTTAAACATCAATCTTTCACAATGAAATCAACAGCCTGCGGCTGGATACTAACTATTTTGCAGTAGGGCGGCCTCTTCGACAAATGTACCGGCAGTTGACTATAGCCAAACTGTTTCCAAAGGTTCAGATCGAGGGTTGCCTCAAACGAGTCGGGAGTATTATGATGATAATTGCTCAACGCTGTCAGAAAAGTGATTTTAACTTTTCCGGGAAGAGTCTTCACATCATAACTTCTGCTGTTCAACACATTTACTGGCACATCGAAACTGGTTTCTGTAAACTGATCGACCGGAATTCGCACATCAACTACGTTCGGATAAATGGAGATATTGGTCTTTGCACTTCGCTTTAGCGTTACCTGCGAGAATATCGAAGACGAAACATCACTGGCTTTGAGGCTGTCGCTCACCCAAAAATCTATATGTGTGAGGTCCTCAGCGGCGCCTGTCACCACCACATATTCCGGATTGATAATTGGTTTTCCGGATATGCCAAACTGGGGTTTGAACTTAATATTGTACCTCAAACGAATTGGCACACGCTTAACCGTACGCGATGAAAAATCGAAATAGAGGGTGTCGGGGCTTACTGAAATCACCTTTTGGTTAGAATTGAACTGCTTGTTGATCCTTCCTAATTGTTCGGTGAAGGTGATGTAGTTGCGAGAATTCAACTTCCTCAAATCAACGTTTACAGCATCCACGTTGAGAATACGTGAAAAAAGCAGTTGCCAGCCTGTGCCTTTAATGCTCAGGTTTACCGTATCAGACTGAAGCGGATGAAAAGCCTTGTTTTGAGGAAAATCTGTGTAATGGACATTGGTGCGAATCTGGTAATCGTATTGGCTCGACAATGCATAAAACAGCCACAGCAGCACCGCCAGGCCCAGGCAGGTAAAAAAAAGCGACAGCTTGCGCCGTTCTGATTTATTCAGAATTAAAAATGGCATTATCCAAAGATAAGCATACTTGCTTACATCATATAAAAGCAAGAAGCCACCTGCTGGTTGCAGATGGCTTCTCCATGAGTATAAAACCTTAGGCCTTGGCTACGTTGAGAGCCCTGGAGGCCTCGAGCGAAATAGCCGTCTTATCGAAACGAATCTTGCCACCACCTTCTGTTTCAATCAGGAAAGTAGTTTCGTTCATATCTGCAATGCGGCCGTGAATACCGGCGGTTGTGATAACCTTATCGCCTTTCTTTAGTTCCTGTACAAATTTCTTCTGGTCTTTTGCTTTTTTAACCTGCGGGCGGATCATGAAAAAATAAAAAACTACAATTATGCCAAGCATTGGCAAAAACTGCATCAGGCCCTGTGTTGAAACTTGTAATAAAATACTACCGATCATATATTAATTTTTAGTGTTTAACTTCTTTTACTTCACCTATTAGGTAAAGCGTACTTGTGGAGGGAACCGCGTTTGAGGAGATAGTGATAGCCTTATTCTGTTTGCCAAACTTTGCAGTACTGTTGAATACAACTTTTATAACTCCGCCCTTGCCTGGTGCAATGGGTTGTTTAGGATATTCGGGCACTGTGCAGCCACAACTTGCTAAAGCCTGCGAGATGATCAGCGGGTTTTTGCCGGTATTAGTAAAGGCGTATTCGTGTGTCACTTTTTCGCCTTCGTTTATTGTGCCGAAATTATATTCCATCTGCGCAAATTTCATCACGGCAGCTTCAGAAGCATCAGCTACTTCAGTTTCATTTCCGGTACTGTCTGTTGACGATGATCCATTGCCAAGCTTATTATTACAAGCTGCCATAAAACATACAAGTGCAAAAGCTAAGAATATTAATTTCTTCATGTCTTTTAGATTAACCCACGGCCAAATTTACGAATCCTCCCAGCAGATTTGAGATCCGCATAGATTTTGTCGAGGATACCATTTATAAAAGTGTTGCTTTTTGGAGTGCTGAACTCCTTTGAGATCTCTATATACTCATTGATTGTGACCTTAACGGGGATAGACGAAAAAGTAACCAATTCCGTAAGCGCCATTTTCATCAACAAAACATCCATCATGGCAATACGCTCAGCCTCCCAGTTTTTCGTCTTCTGAGCGATCAACTCCTGGAACTCTGAATCATATGCAACCGTTTTATTGAAAAGCTCAATAATGAACTCCCGATCTTCTCCCCAGTTTGCCACCACTTCTGCAAGCTTGTTTTCTTTCAGATTTTCGCTGCTGAAGTTCTTGAAGGTTTTGGCTACCAAAGCCTGCAGCACTTCTTTATCCACCTGCCAGTTTATAAATTTCTCCTCAAACACCTGCTCAATGCCCGGCGACTTAAGAATTAATTTTTTAAAGATGTGTTTAATGATGTCCTTTTCGGCACGGATGGATTCATCCGACTGCTCCAGGTAGGCAGTGTATTCAGGCATCGCCTTGAGCGACATAAAAATAGACCTGGCAATCTCCGGATCAAAATTCCAGGAAACTTTGTACTTCTTAACGCCATCAATATAATCGGGATTTTCCCTCAGCCCCGTGATAAACTTGTTGGTATGAAGTTTAGTGCTGGCATTCAGGTCGTGCTCTGAAGGAAGGTGTTTTTGCGCCCGCTCTTCCGCATCAACCGGCACGTAATCGGCAACTTCTATCAGCAAAGAGAGCAGCCAGATGTACATTTCGTTTACCTGGTCAACGCTTTTCAGCAAACTCTTTTCAAAAACACGTACTTCCTTATTCTCAGACTGGTGATAAGCGTATAACGCCTGCAATACTTTTACACGTAAGTGCCTTCTGTTTAGCATATTAATTTATAAGAACGATTTGGCATTCGCCGATAAACATCAATACGATGCTTTGATTTTTTTAATATCTGATATTCTTTTTTCAGCAATCATGTCTGCTGCCTGGTTGGTCGGAATATTTTCCTCTTTCGACTTTTTAAGTACATTCCGCGTTGCCTCGTAAATATTATCGGCAAGCTGCATGGTGCGCTTCTTGTTGTATCCGTTTATCTCGGAGTAACAGTTGATCATGCCGCCGGCGTTGATCAAATAATCCGGAGCATACAATATTCCTTTCTCAAGCAACATACGCCCGTGCAGCTTTTCATCTGCCAACTGGTTGTTTGCAGATCCGGCAATGATTGCGCACTTCATTTTCTCAATAGTGCTCGTCTTCACAGTCCCGCCCAAAGCGCAGGGAGCGTAAATGTCAAATTCCCGGTCGAAAATGGTGTTGTTGGAAATAGCTTCGGCGCCGAATTTCTTTGCCACCTGCACAAGCCTTTCTTCGTTGATATCGCTCACGTAAACTTTGGCATTTTCTTCCCGAAGGAGAGCTACGAGGCTTGTGCCTACATGCCCGATGCCCTGAACCGCGATTGATTTACCTGCCAGTGTATCTGTGCCAAAAAGTTCCTTTGCACAGGCTTTAATGCCCATCAGCACGCCACGGGCCGTTACCGGCGAAGGGTCTCCGCTGCCGCCTATTGATTCCGGCACACCGGCAACATGCTTGGTCTCCATGCGGATGTATTCCATGTCGCGTGGATTGGTGCCAAGGTCTTCCGCAGTTATAAACGTGCCGTTCAGGTTCTCAATAAATCTCCCGAAACGGCGCATCAAAGCTTCTGATTTATCTACCCGGCTGTCGCCGATGATTACTGCATTGCCTCCGCCGCTGTTCAGCCCGGTGATGGCCGCTTTGTAGGTCATAGTCCGTGAAAGGCGCAAAACGTCTTTCAAAGCTTCCAGTTCAGATTTGTACGCCCACATCCGGGTACCGCCCAAAGCCGGACCGAGAGTTGTGTCGTGAATGGCGATGATTGCTTTCAGTCCCGTGTCTTCGTCATTACAAAAAACCACTTTTTGATGCCCGCAAAGGCCTAATTGATGGAATACTGAATTTTCTTCGAGCTTGATTGACGACATGGCTACAGCAACGTTCAGGAGCTGCAAAAGTAAGGAAAAAATGAGAGTTGGGGGACCGGCTTGCTTAAATTTACTCTAACTCCAGATAACAATGAAGATCAGACTTTAGAAAGTCAGTTATCGCAGGAATGCTTCTGCTTAAGCGGTCGCGAAAATATTGGGTTGATTGATTGGCTTTTGGAGTAACTAAATGGATCACCTTAGGAGGGCAGCCGCGTAAGGTGCTCAAGCTATAAAAATCTATATCTCTGGTAAGTATTGCATATCCATTCTTTTCCGCAAACTCCCATATCTCAACATCACTTGTTCTTTCTAAATAGCAGGAAGACACATGAAGGCTACCGGGAAACGATGGAAGGGAAAGAAGTATTTTTCGGGAGAGATTTTCGTCTACTAAAATCTTGAACTCTTCACCCATGAGTACAGCTAGGAAACATTCAGGAGAATACGCTTTTCAGCGTCTGCGGCGTAAGCGAGACAGGCCAAAACATCTTCTCGTGTCAGTTCAGGAAAATCTTCTACAATCTCTTCAGTTGTCATCCCAGACGCCAAATAACCCAAAATGTCCTGAACGGTAATGCGGAGACCTCGTATACATGGCTTGCCACTTCTTTTTCCGGGCTCAAGCGTTATAATATTTTTGTAATCCGTCATTTAACAAATTTAACAAAAAACATGCAATGTGCTTTCATCAATAGTTCAAATCAGTTTGTGATTAAATCTTAATTTTACCACCTCCATGAAGCACCTCGCCTACCTGAACAAATTCTTCTACAAATACCGGTGGCGGTTTATTCCGGGTGTGCTATTTGTAATTATCTCGAACATTTTCGCCGTCCTTCCGGCGCAGGTAATCCGCATAGCGTTTGAGTTGGTTGAGGAAAATATTGCTATTTATCGCCTGTTCGATGGGTTTGAACGCCAGAAACTCGCCTACCAGGCTTTCGGCTACAGCCTATTACTCTTCGGCGCTGCTGTCCTCACACTTTCATTGCTGCGTGGCATTTTCCTGTTCTTCATGCGGCAGACCATCATCCTCATGTCCCGACACATTGAGTATGACTTGAAAAACGAGATCTACAATCATTACCAGCAGTTATCAATGGCTTTTTACCGCCGCAACAACACCGGCGATTTGATGAATAGGGTAACTGAAGACGTAAGCCGTGTGCGCATGTACCTCGGTCCGGCCATCATGTACGCCATCAACACAAGCGTGCTGTTCCTGCTCATCATTTACGCAATGGTGAACGTGAATGTGGAGTTGGCGGTTTACTGCCTGTTGCCCCTCCCTATCCTCGCTTTAACCATTTACTACATCCACACCATTATCAACGAGCGCAGCGAGCGCATCCAGGAACAGCTTTCTAATCTTTCCAGCTTTGTTCAGGAAACGTTTTCAGGGATTCGGGTGATCAAATCGTACGTGCGGGAAAGCAGTGTTCGCAGCAAGTTTGCGGCAGAAAGCGAGGAGTACAAAAGCAATTCTATGGCTTTGGTGCGTGTGCAAGCTCTGTTTTATCCATTGATGTTACTACTGGTGGGATTAAGCACTATCATTACCATTTACGTGGGCGGCATCAAAGTGATGAACGGCACCATCACATCCGGAAACATCGCAGAATTCATCATTTATGTGAACCAGCTTACGTTCCCGGTAACCATGCTGGGATGGGTTACATCGCTGATCCAAAGAGCGGCAGCATCGCAAAAGCGGATTAATGAATTCCTGCACACGGAGCCTGAAATAGTATCACCACCAGCGGAGAAGATCAAGATACAGGGAGAAGTTGAATTCAAAAATGTAAGCTTTACGTATCCGGATACGGGAATAAAAGCGCTGGACAATATTTCCTTTTCGGTGAAGCCCGGCGAGCTTCTGGCGATCATCGGGAAAACCGGATCGGGAAAATCAACCATTGCAAACCTGCTGTTGCGGATGTATGATGTGACCGGTGGTGAAATACTGATCGATGGGAAACCCATTACAAGTGTAAACCTACCGAATTACCGAAGTCAGGTTGCGTTTGTGCCGCAGGAGGTTTTCCTATTCTCAGATACAATAGCAAATAACATCGCTTTTGGAGCTAAAAAGCACAATGATGCTCAAATTGAGCAGGCTGCAAAAGACGCCGCCGTATACAAGAATATTATGGAGTTTGAGAATGGGTTTGAAACCATGATCGGCGAGCGTGGGGTTACACTCTCGGGCGGACAAAAGCAACGGGTTTCGATTGCGAGAGCACTGGCCAAAGATCCGCAAATATTGATTTTTGACGATTGCCTTTCTGCCGTTGACACGGGCACTGAAGAGGAAATCCTTCGCAGCCTTGGCCGCAACATGGAAGGCAAAACCAGCCTGATCATTGCCCACCGCGTTTCTACTATCAAGAACGCAGATTCTATTCTTGTGCTGGATGGAGGCAAAATCGTTGAGCAGGGAACACACAAGCAATTAATGGAGGCGAAGGGAAGCTACTTTGAGCTTCACGAAAAACAGTTGCTTGAAGAACAACAGATTAGCATATAAATTTTTACGTAAGTGGAAAATTTGTGTTTTGATGTTTAAAAACTAATCCATTATATTTACCCCAACCAAAACTTATTTACGGCACAATGGGAGATTACGACAACAAAGAGAGAGAAGAAGTTTATTCGAAAAAAGTCAGGGCAGGAAAGCGCACGTATTTTTTTGATGTAAAAGCTACCCGGTCTAATGATTACTATGTAACCATTACCGAAAGTAAAAAGCGCCTGGAAGATGGTGTTTTTGTAAAGCATAAAATCTTTTTGTACAAAGAGGACTTTGAGAAATTTGCAGAAGGCCTGAAAGACACGGTTGATTACATCAAAGCAAACCAGGAAGTTACCGAAAAACGCTACGAATTCCTTGATGCTCCCGTAGAAGTTGCTAAAACTGTTGAAGACGATTTCTCTTTCGAGATCTGATCAAGCTCTACAAGATATTGGAAGCCATCCGCCTGTAAGCGGATGGCTTTTTTTGTGCTCCTGCCCCTGAAGGGGGAACAGGCGCCACGTGTAGGTAAAAAGCAACAGAAGTACCGCAGGCCTGAAGTTGTATAAACATTAGCCTCTGCTAACTTCAACTCTCCTGAAATGCTATCTTTGCCGAAATTTAGCACTGAGGCTCATCTTTTGCCCTTAGTCTTTTGTCTTTATTCTTAACATATGGGATTACAGTGTGGCATAGTTGGCTTGCCCAACGTTGGAAAATCAACACTTTTTAATTGTTTATCAAACGCGAAAGCGCAGGCGGCAAATTTTCCGTTTTGCACGATAGAGCCAAACATCGGCGTAATTACTGTACCCGATGAGCGGCTGAACAAACTGGCTGAGCTGGTTAATCCGAACAAGCTTGTGCCCAACACAATCGAGATCGTGGACATTGCTGGATTGGTAAAAGGCGCCAGCAAGGGCGAAGGCTTGGGCAACCAGTTCCTCGGAAATATCAGGGCAACCAACGCCATCATCCATGTGTTGCGCTGCTTTGACGACGGAAACGTCATTCACGTTGATGGCTCCGTTGACCCGATCCGTGACAAAGAAATTATTGATACAGAACTTCAGCTGAAGGATTTGGACACCGTTGAAAAACGCATCCAGAAAGTTGAAAAGATGGCAAAAACGGGCGGCGATAAAAACGCCAAACGCACCTTTGATACACTTTCTATTGTGAAATCGCACTTGCTTTCGGGCAAATCCGTACGCACCGCTCCTATCAGCGAAGAAGATAAAGAGTTCATCGAAGATTTGAGCCTGCTCACCGCAAAGCCCGTCTTGTATGTGTGTAACGTGGATGAAGCTTCGGTAACAACCGGAAACGACTACGTGAACAAAGTAAAAGAAGCTGTTAAGGACGAGAACGCAGAAGTGCTCGTTATTTCAGCCAAGATCGAATCAGAGATCGCTGAACTTGAGAGCTACGAAGAACGCGAAATGTTCCTGGCAGATATGGGACTTGACGAATCGGGTGTTGCCAAGCTGATCCGGGCTGCCTACCGCCTGCTCGACCTGTACACCTACTTTACTGCCGGCGTTCAGGAAGTCAGAGCCTGGACAATCACCAAAGGCTTTACTGCACCACAAGCTGCAGGCGTAATCCATACTGATTTTGAAAAAGGCTTTATCCGTGCAGAGGTTATCAAGTACGATGATTTTGTGCGCCTTGGCTCAGAAGCCGCCTGCAAAGAAGCCGGGAAGCTAAGCGTCGAGGGCAAAACCTACGTTGTGGAAGACGGAGATATTATGCACTTCAGGTTTAACGTTTAAAAAAGGTGTAAGGTTGAAGGTGTAGGGTGTAAGGTAGCCAAGTGCTTCCCGCCGATTTGAATTGACCTTTTGCCCTTAAGTCTTTTACTTTAGCAGGGATTAGCCAGTCTTTTTAAACTTCACGCACCTTTTACCTTAAGCCTTTTACCTTTCACCTCTTTTCCCTAACTTCGCAACCCAAATGCACCCGTAGTTCAATGGATAGAATTATGGTTTCCGGTACCATCGATAGGGGTTCGAATCCCTTCGGGTGCACATCCAAAATGCCTGACACTTAACGGTGTTGGGCATTGTTGTTTTTAGGCGGTTCAATTCCGGCGCTGGGTACGAGCGCTCACTCAACCCCTACCCAGCATCAGTTCCGACAACACAAAATCGCACAAGCGCCTGTGGCTGGGGCAGCGTGCCTCCCACTCCGCACGCAAAGCCGGATCTTTCAAGATCGCTGTGCGCCTGATCAAAGCCTCTTTGTGGTTCTCCTGTGCCCGTTTTTGTGCTGCATTAAATTTCACCCGCGACATATCCGGGATCTTGCTGATGACCGTCTTACCTGATTGTTTGTAGTACTTAGCCAGTAGTTGCCGGTTTACCTTTCCGGACATTCCCTGCATTACGACGTTGTCTATTACTGTTGCCATGATAATTGATTAATACGCTAAGATACATGCTTTCGATGCTGTTCCAAGCTACATAATCCAATCATCCTCCAATCATCTTCCATTCAAGATACAATAGCGGTATAGTTGAGAGAGGCTATTGGGCGTGTTGATGAAGCAACAATGTGTTGGCAATGAAATATTGGATGAGGTGAGTACCAAAAGAACATAGAGCCCATATTGGCTTTGGTCGAAGTTGAAGTTGAAAAACTTCTCTCATGATAAAGGCTTAAGTTAGCACTGCACAGGCAGCGCACAAACTTAAGCCAGAAAGAGTTCTGTCGATATACCTTACTCCACATCCAATGTGCAACAAAACACTTTATAATGTATTTTTACGAGCCTCGCCAGCGCAAGTAAACGGGCAATAATTTTACACCTTAAAATGGATGATTTCATAGCGGCCAGGTCGCAGATGGCGCTTTCCCTCGGTTTTCACATTATATTTTCCTGCATCGGTATGGTTATGCCGTTTTTCATGGCCACCTCCCACTACCTGTGGCTCCGCACCAAAAACCCGGTTTACATCAATATCACTAAAGCCTGGAGCAAAGGCGTGGCGATATTCTTCGCAACAGGAGCCGTCTCGGGCACTGTTCTCTCTTTTGAGCTGGGCTTGCTGTGGCCGAAATTTATGGAACATGCCGGCCCCATTTTCGGGATGCCATTTTCTCTGGAAGGAACCGCATTCTTCATCGAAGCCATTGCCCTCGGCTTCTTCCTCTACGGCTGGAACCGCTTTCACCCCTGGTTTCACTGGTTTACGGGCATTGTTGTGGGCGTAAGCGGTTTGGCTTCCGGAATTTTAGTTGTTTCGGCCAACGGCTGGATGAACAGCCCTTCCGGATTCGATTACCTGAACGGACAGTACCTGAACATTGATCCCATAAAGGCTCTTTTCAACGACGCGTGGTTCTCGCAGGCACTGCACATGTCGATAGCTGCTTTTGTGGCTACAGGATTTGCCGTTGCGGGCATACATGCCTATATGATCCTGCGGAAAAGAGATGTCCGGTTTCACCTGACTGCTTTCAAAATCGCTGTGGTTTATGCTTCCATAGCCGCAATCCTGCAGCCTTTAAGCGGTGATCACTCCGCTAAGGACGTTGCTCACCGCCAGCCGGCGAAACTTGCTGCCATGGAGGCTCATTTCAAAACCGGCAAAAGAGTGCCGCTGATAATCGGCGGATTACCCGATGCGCAAAACGAAAAGGTTGATTATGCCATCGAAATTCCAGGCGGGCTCAGCTTCATGATCAACGGCGACTGGAACTCAGAAATCAAAGGGCTGGATCAGTTTGCTGAACAGGATCGACCTCCCGTCCTCATCACACACATCGCCTTCCAGATCATGGTTGGTTTGGGAATGTTTATGATGCTCTTAGGGATCTTTTATCTGTTTGTTGTCTGGAAGAAAAAGCGCTGGATTGAGCAAAAATGGCTGTTGTGGCTTTTTACGGCTGCAACGCCGATGGGCTTTATAGCTGTGGAAGCCGGCTGGACGGTGACCGAAGTCGGCAGGCAGCCCTGGATAATCTACGGCATCATGCGCACGGCCGACGCGGTGACTCCGATGCCGGGAATTGCCTATTCTTTTTATCTCTATACCGCAGTTTACATTTCCCTTTCGGTGATTGTAACTTTCCTTCTTTACCGCCAGATAAAGATGGTTGGAAAGCTCTACGGCACATCTGACGCTAATACCTGATTGCATGCTCTACGTAGTAATTTTCTATTTGTGGGTCGCCATTCTGTTTTATCTCCTGTTTGCCGGCGCAGATTTCGGCGCAGGCATTATCGAACTTCTCACCTCCAAAAAGAACAGGAACAAAACCAAGCGCACCATGTACCGGGCGATTGGCCCGATCTGGGAAGCCAATCATATGTGGCTCATCATTACCGTGGTTATACTCTTTGTAGGCTTCCCGAAAATTTATTCGGCCATGTCTGTTTACCTGCACATACCCTTAACCATCATGCTATTTGGTATCATTGCCAGAGGGACAGCCTTTACGTTCAGGCATTACGATGCTGTGGAAGACGAGATGCAGTTACTTTACAGCCGAATTTTTGAATTATCCAGTTTCGTTACTCCCCTGTTCCTGGGAATTATTGCGGGCAGTTCTGTGTCGGGGCATATCGACCCAAATGCCAACACTTTCGTGGATGCTTACATCTACAGCTGGCTTAACTGGTTTTCGGTAGCAGTGGGTTTGTTCACCGTGGCTATCTGCGGATTCCTTGCGGCGATTTACCTGATTGGCGAAGTTGCCGATGAGCACGAGAAATCCCGGTTTATCCAGAAAGCGAAGATGATGAACATTGCCGCCGTGATCTGCGGATCAATTGTTTTCATGGCTGCTTATGCGGAAAATATTCCTTTAGCCGACTGGATGTTTGGCAACACGGTTGGCATTTCTGCAATAAGTGCAGCGACTGTTTCGCTCATTCTGCTTTGGTATTTTCTGTATAAAGGCAAAACGAGGATACTCCGCGTACTAGCCGGCTTCCAGGTGCTGATGATCTTAGGCGCCGCCACATTCCGGCACTTACCCAACATCATTATTCTGAAGGGCGGAAGCTATCTGTCGTTGATAGAGCACAGCGGGCAGGAAAAAGCCATCAACGCACTTGGCTGGGCACTGTTAATAGGAAGTGTTTTTATCCTGCCGGCACTGTTTTATCTGATTTATAGTTTTCAGAAGAATTCGGTGAGGGCGAGTCTTTAGGTTTCTGCTGGTGCGGACGCCAACGGGGTTAGGTCTCATTTATGACTTTCTTCCCTCCCATAAAAAATTTATAAAAAAAGAGCATTGGATGAACAACAGCAAATTAGATACTTCAACTAAGCATTTGCACCTCATTTTAGCAGAAGTTAATTCCATTCTTGTAGGGTTGGATCGAATGCCAAAAGGCAGTCCCCAACTTTACTTGCCTATAGTTAAATATTTGATAATTAGATCCTGTGCTTTTTGGGACGAAGTAGAAAAACAATTTGTTAAAGAAGCTCAGAAAACTTCCGAATACCCTCAAGTGGAATTCATTGTAGAATTTTTGCTCAAAACGCGAGATGGTTTTTTCCCAGATTTAAGAAATATCAGAAACAATGTTTTTGCCCACAACTATAGAGTCAAATTAAAAAACTACTCATCTATCTTTGATTTAGAAACTAGTTATAAATTTCCCCGGTCAGCACCGGAATTAGCTGTAAATATCAAATTGATGGATATATTTTTAGCTGCCATGAAATATCTATACCCTAATATTCTTAATGTATATAGTGAGGAAATTCCAAGTTTGGGTTACGTTGGTACTGGAATTTCCGATAGTAACTATACACAAATTATTCAGGAAATTGAAAACAAAGTTGATAGCTTTCTATAAAATAGCGCTAATTAATGCGGTCGCTGCTAGATAAATAACAAACGAACCAAACCAATAGCTTAATTGCTAAGCCGATTCAATCACATTCTTCTATGATCTTTCTCATATATTTTCAAGTAGGTTTCGGCCATAACTAAAGCACTATAAATGTTCTTCGGCATTTCTCCCGCCTTTAATCGTTTGCAGGCAAGCTTTATCCTTTCAGGGGAGTATGGCAAATCGTCGCTATCGGATAATCTACTTAATCCTTGGAGACTATCGCAATAGCTTATGACCACAGCCAGGTCCTCTTCTTCTTGACTTAGGCTTTTTTCGTTAAGTTCCTTCACTGGATTCTCGGGAACTTGCTCCAAAGCTAGAGTAGGAAAAATGCCGACGAGTGCCCCTAATAACACCGTTCCGGTGAAAAATCCAAAGCCAATGCTCAATATAATATTTAACCACTGAGCATAGAATAAGCTAAAACTTACTATGACCAAAATAAGAACAAGGGTCTTATATATATTACTCATAAATAAATTTGAAATTACATTATAAAAAGCTAATAGTCAAATCACTGAACTAACACCTAGCCTGGTCGTAGCTCCCGCTGGGCATCAGAGAGACAACAGATACTGTTGAGTTCTCACCACCTCCCTAAACTCTCCATTCCCCTCTCCAACCCTGATCACTACTTCCCTTAACCTCTCCACCGGCATCTCATTCACCAGCCGCACAAAATCCTTCTCCTCCTGCGTACCGGTTTTTTCGGCTATGCCGTACAGCACTGCCACCACATGTTTGCAGAACTCAACTTCATGCGGGCAATCGCAATGGATTTGGGCAACTTCATCGTTTGTTATGGTTAGCTGTACGCGGTAATCCTCTTTGCCGCTAACGTCGGCAGACCAAATGCCGGGAGCAGATTCATTGAGGTTGCATACCAGCTCTTCTTCAAAATAGAAACGGCCTTTCTGGAGCTGTTTGGTTGGGAGTTGTTGTTCGAAACGGGAAAAAGAAATCATAGCTGTAAAGGTAGCGAAAGTGCAGATTTAACAGCATATTGCTTACAGCCCTTCCGTCCTCTTCTAAGCCAAAACTTACCCTCTATCCACTTGTATTGGGCAGGATTCCGGCAGCAGTTTCTCTAAATAAGCGGGGAACATGAGCAGCAAGCCGTTTAAAATTCTTATATTTGCCTGCAACTTATACCCCTGAGCGCCCTTATTCAGGTGCTTTTCACGCTAACAGAAGTTTCACTTAATTATTGATCTATGGCAAAATCGCAGGCAACATTCATGAAAAAGCAACTTGAAAAAACCCGCCAGAAGAAAAAAGAAGAGAAAGCGCAGCGCAAACAGGAACGTCAGGAAAATTCCACAGGCGGCGGCTTAGAAAATATGATGGCTTATGTGGATGAAAACGGAAACATTACGTCCACCCCGCCCGAGCAACGCAAATAACCCTCTCCCCTGCCCGACTAATTCGGCCTTATCCTGCTGCAAACCAATAACAAAAGTTACTGTTATGAGGGTGTGCAAGACGAAATATTCTTCTTACTTAAAAATCCAGACGACGATTGCCACGATGTGATACGCATGCGTGACAGCAATCTGCGTATAAAGATTTTGTGTCTCAACGGTTCCAAATACTCTGAACCGACAGACAAGCTGGTATTCTACGGCAACAACAAGGGCGAGGTGCTGGCTTTTGAATCGGCAGACAATCAGAACAACTTCTATAAAATCCTTGATGCCATACGTTGGTACTCGCAATACATCGAGAATCCCACGATGGAAATCCTTTCCCACGATCCGCGGGAAGATCTGTAGTTTTTGTTAAGCCGGGATTTTTTTATCTTGCCCAATTCAGTTACAAGGATCAACCAATTAAAATCCAAATACATGATGTATCGTTTACTTCTTCTGCTGATTTTAGGCTTCGGCGCCACAGCCGTTAACGCTCAGGACTTATACAAACCACGCGATGTTGAACAGGCCTACAAAAAAGGTACCCGATCGCTCGACGGCCGTCCAGGCAAGAACTACTGGCAGAACCGGGCACGCTATAACATCACCATCAGCGCCCGCCCGCCGGAGCGCACCATCCGAGGCACAGAAGAAATAACGTACTTCAATAACAGCCCCGACTCATTACGCACGCTCCTTTTCAGGCTCATCGTAAATATTCATAAGCCTACGGCTGTGCGCCTGAGCCCTGAGACCGAGGATTACATCACATCGGGCGTTCATATTGATTCGTTCGTGGTGAACGGGCAAACCCGCAAATGGGTAGAAAACCCCAATTACAATACCGTACAACCGGTGCGCCTGGCAAGAGCATTGGGGACTAAGGATTCGGTGCGCATGACTGTGAAGTGGCATTATGATGTATCGGAGAAGAGCAACCGCGAAGGAATGATTGATTCTACGACTTACTTCCTGGCGTATTTCTATCCGCGAATTTCCGTGTACGATGATTACCAGGGCTGGGACCGCACCGAGTTTAACGATGCTTTGGAGTTTTACAACGATTTCAACGATTACACTGTTAATGTGCAGGTGCCAAAAAATTACATCGTCTGGGGAACAGGCACTTTGTTGAATCCGGATGCTGTGCTTCAGCCTGCGTTTGCTTCAAAGTTTAAGCAATCGCTTACAAGCGATCAGATTTTGAAGATTGCCACACCGCAAGACCTGGAAGCAGAACGTGTGACTGCGCAAAACGCGATGAACACCTGGCGCTTCAAAGCCAATAACATCAGCGATATGGCGGTTGGGCTGAGCGACCATTTTGTGTGGGATGCATCCAGCGTGATTGTTGATCCGGCAACGGGGCGCAGGGCTTCTGTGCAGGCAGCTTATAACGATACCTCGGCAGATTACCACCACGTGGTGCGGTTTGCTAAGGAAGGGCTGAGGCTTCTTTCTACCACCTGGCCGGGAATCCCCTACCCTTTTGAAAAAACAACCATTTTCCAGGGATATGCCGGCATGGAATACCCGATGATGGCGAACGACGAAACCTACGCTGATACGACTTTCTCCAAGTTTGTAGCCGAGCACGAAATTGCCCACAGCTACATGCCTTTCTACATGGGCATCAATGAAACACGTTATGGCTTTATGGACGAGGGCTGGGCCACAACCTTCGAGCTGCTGCTCAACTACATCCACATGGGCAAGGAGAAGGCGGAAGAATTTTACAAGCAGTTCAGGGTCATGAGCTGGGTTCGTGATGCCTCGGCTAACGAAGATCTGCCTATCATCACACCGGGGCCAAACCTCAGCGGCGGCGGACTGGGAAATAACCAATACGGCAAACCATCCTTAGGTTATTTAGCTGTGAAAGATATGCTTGGCGATGCGCTCTTCAAGAAAGCGCTACACGAGTACATGAACCGCTGGAACGGCAAACATCCATTGCCATGGGATTTCTTTTACAGCATGAACGCAGGCTCGGGCAAAAACCTGAACTGGTTCTGGAACAACTGGTTCTTCTCCAATTACTACATAGACCTTGCGGTGAAAGATGTGGCTAAATCTTCAGGCGGCTATAACGTTACCGTGAAAAACATCGGCGGTATGGCGGCACCTTTTGATATGGTGATCACTTACATTGACAACAGTACCGACCGGCTGCATCAAACTGCCATGGTTTGGCAGGCAAATCAGAAACAAATTGCATTGCCGATCAAAACCGGTAAGAAAGTAAAATCCGTTCAGTTAGATGGCGGCATTTTCATGGACGTGAACGTAGAAGACAATACCTGGCCTAAAGTCAAATAGCAATCATTTCTAAACTGGATCAGTATGACAGTAGAACCATTTGTAATTGAACGCAGCTTCAATGCACCTGCCGAGAAGATCTGGAAAGCCATCTCAGACAAGGAGCAAATGAAGCAGTGGTATTTCGATTTAAAGGAATTCGAGCCTAAAGAAGGTTTTCAATTCACTTTCGAAGGCGGCGATGGAACTAATACTTTTCTGCACCTCTGCGAAGTGCTGGAAGTGGAGCCAAACAAAAAGCTTCAACACAGCTGGAGGTATGATGGGTTTGAAGGAAACTCGTTTGTTACCTGGGAACTGTTGCCGGAGGGCGATGGCAAGACAAAAGTCCGTCTCACGCACGAGGGCTTGGAAACCTTCCCTGCCGACAACCCTTCTTTTGCCCGCTCAAATTTTGAGGCAGGCTGGACCGCGATAGTGGGCACAAACCTGGGCGAGTATTTGGCGAAGAGCTGATTGGTGTTATATCAGATTATTCTCGGCACAACAAACCGAAGGATTTAATACGCCAACGCTTTGCCCATCCTTCTGTACAGAACGTTGTCTAACCGATAAACGTCAGTTACAACTTTCACCTGCCCGCTTTCATCCACAAATGCGGTTCTGTAATCTAAGTAAACCGGCACTTTGGGGCTCAACGGCACATCCCGCAAGGTTGGGTTAGCCTCGTTCATCTCACTCTGAATGGTGTTGAAGTTTTTGCCCTCACCGTACAAAGCACGGGCGAGTTCCATAGGCTGCTCCAAACGTACACAGCCGTGGCTTACCGCCCGCACATCCTGGTTGAAGGCTTGCTGGGCTGGCGTATCATGCAAATAAACCGCACTTGCATTCTTAAACTGGAATTTGATCCTGCCCAACGCGTTACCTTCGCCGGGTGCTTGTTTAAAAGAATAATCCGAAGCGTTGGCGGTTGTCCAATCTATGGCATCGGCGTCAACCAGATTACCAGATTTGTCAGAGATCTGGATGTTGCTGTTGGCGAGGTAATATGGATCTTCAGCTGCTTTCTTAGCAATTTCACCATTGGCAATACTTTCCGGGATATTCCATTCAGGGTTAACCTGGGCGTTGTAGATCTCGCTGTTTAGCTGAGGTGTGGTGTGATTGCGGGGCCGCACAGAGCCTTCGGACTCGTCGTAATCTGCATCGGCGTACTCCTGCTCAGGGCCCTTGCCCACACAAACTTTCATGGTAAGCCCTGTTTGGCCATTATCTACGTACTTCAGCATATAACTGGCGATGTTTACATAGACATACCGATCGCTTGAAGGCTTGTTCTGCCAGCGAAGCCGCTCCAGATTAAGTGCAATAGCCTTGCGCACTTCATCTGAGCCCTGCTTTTGTGCAAGAGCCTGCTGAAGCTTCAGATACTCCGGATATTTAGGTTGAATGCTGTCGAGGTAGCTTTTTAAATCACTTACCGCCAGAACGCTGTTGGTAAAAGCACTGTCGGGCTTAGCCGTTTTCATGTAATATCGGGCAAAAATTTTACGCGGATTAACCATTCCGTATTTCATAATGGTGGCATATTTCACCAAAGAATTCGCGGTAAGCAACTCTATTTTGGCGATGGTTTGATATGCTTCAGCAACCGTTTGGATACCTTTTTTATCATAAAGCTTGGCGATGAGTGGCTGTAGCTCCGAATAATTGAAGATCTCTGGATTCAAACCATGCGACGGTGCCTGCTGATATCGCTGCAGCAAAGTATTTAGTTGCTGA
Organism: Sphingobacteriaceae bacterium; assembly: GCA_029266635.1. Taxonomy (GTDB): domain Bacteria; phylum Bacteroidota; class Bacteroidia; order Sphingobacteriales; family Sphingobacteriaceae; genus JAQSWM01. The sequence continues at coordinate 201,621 of JAQSWM010000008.1, forward strand.
TCTTTCGAAAAGTTGACAATAAAATATGGCTCGTACTCATTTTGCCGGTAAAAATTCTGGATCGCGGTGGAGTTGCTGATGTTTTCCTTTTCAGCCTCAAGCATCTCGCGGAAAACTTTATAGTAAGCTGCCGAATCAACTTTCTTAAAAACTTTGTTTTTGGTTTCTTTAAACAGGATGGCTCCGATGTCAGATCTGGATTTCTTGCAAGACTGAAATGCAAATGCAAAAAGTGCCACAAAAAGCACTATTGGTTTCATATATTTTGTCATCAACGAAAGATTACGGGTATATTTTTGTTTTCCGGGGCTTAAAAGTATATTTGCGCTCCCGATCATTAATCAGGAAACCAAATAACATGCCATTAGTTTTCACACATCACATGCATTTCGATCATCACCCTTGTGGTGATAGATAGATTGTATGTTTCTACGTGAAACAGGTATTGTTAACTCAGCTTGGTCCCCCGATTAAAAAACTTTAAATGCAAACACTCAAAATTGCCATCCAGAAATCTGGCCGGTTAAACGAAAAATCAGTAGCGCTTCTTAAAAACTGTGGCTTAAGCTTCGAAAATTACAAGAGTTCGCTCATCTCCCCTGTTTCAAACTTCCCTTTAGAAATACTTTTCCTACGAGACGATGATATTCCTGAATACGTTCAGGATGGCATTGCGGATTTAGGAATTGTTGGCGAAAACGTGATCAACGAAACAGAAGTTGACGTTGCCTATCTGCAGCGCCTCGGCTTTGGTAAGTGCTCACTAAAAATTGCAATCCCGAACGATAGCAACATTCAAAGCCTCGGCGATCTGGATGGCAAAGCTATCGCTACATCTTATCCAGTTATCCTCAAGAAGTTTTTAAAAGAGAACAAGCTTAAAGCCGATATCCGGACAATTTCCGGTTCTGTTGAAATCTCTCCCGGTCTCGGCATGAGCGATGCAATTTGCGATCTGGTTTCAACCGGAGGCACTTTGAAGAGCAATGGGCTGCGGGCTTTCGCCGATGTACTTTCATCAGAGGCAGTTTTGATCGGCCGGAAAGGCGATGAAAACAACCCGGTTATTGAAGAACTTATTCAACGCGTTCAGTCGGTGCTGCGAGCCAGAGATACAAAATATGTGGTTTTGAACATTGAGCGGAAGAATCTTGAAACTGCTGTGTCGTTGCTTCCTGGCATAAAAAGCCCTACCGTTGTGCCTTTAGCTGAAGAAGGCTGGGTAGCTGTGCACACCGTCATCCCTGAACAAGATTTTTGGGAGAAGATAAGCGGGTTGAAAGCCGCCGGTGCGGAAGGTATTGTGGTGATGCCGATTGAAAAAATCATTTTATAGCAGCCATGCTAAAGACGTATCGGTACAACAGCCTCTCTGCACAGGAAATTGAAACCCTTACAAAACGCAATTCGGATGCAGATAATGGCATCCGTACCCGTGTTGAAGCAATCATTGATCGCGTTAAAAGCGAAGGCGATGCTGCTCTTAAAGCTTTTTCCATTCAGTTCGACCAGGTTGAACTAAAGGAGCTTTATGTTGGCAAAGAGGAAATCGCCCAACTTGCAAACACCATTGGAGAAGAGCAAAAGCAAGCACTGCAAACTGCTTACAACAATATTTACACCTTCCATAAAACGCAGCTAAAAGAAGAAGCCAAAGTTGAAACAATGCCCGGCGTGAGCTGCTGGCGTGAGAACCGGGCAATAGAGCGGGTTGGTTTATACATCCCGGGAGGGACTGCAGTTTTGCCCAGCACTTTTCTGATGCTCGGAATTCCGGCTCGGATTGCGGGCTGCAAAGAGATCGTGGTGTGCTCGCCTCCGCAAAAATCCGGAAGCATCAATGGCTTTATTGCTTATTGTGCAACACTCTTAGGAATCGAGAATATCTATTTGGTTGGCGGTGCGCAGGCTGTGGCAGCGATGGCTTACGGTACGGCAAGCATCCCGAAAGTGGATAAGATCTTTGGTCCGGGAAACCAATATGTGACCATGGCAAAAACTATCATTCAGTCCACCACACAAACCGCTATCGATATGCCAGCGGGCCCATCGGAGGTTTTGGTTATCGCCGATGAAAGTGCAAATCCGGCTTTTGTTGCAGCTGATTTGCTGGCGCAGGCTGAACACGGGCCCGACAGCCAGGCAGTTTTGGTGAGCACCTCAGAAAAGTTGATTGAGAAGACTGTTGCTGAAGTAGAAAACCAGTTGAGAGTGCTTCCGCGAAGAGACATCGCGGCAAAGGCAATTGAAAACTCGTACGCAGTACTAACCGGAACGCTGGACGAAGCAATGGATTTCAGCAACCGCTACGCTCCCGAACATTTGATTTTACAAACTGATAACTGGCAAGCGCTCACCGGTAAAATCGTAAATGCCGGGTCTGTTTTCCTGGGGCACTTAACGCCAGAGAGCGTGGGCGATTACGCTTCGGGAACTAATCACACACTGCCAACAAGTGCCTATGCACGTTCCTATTCCGGAGTTTCTGTGGATTCTTTTATCAAGAAAATCACGTTTCAGCATATAACAGCAGATGGTATCAGGAATTTAGGTCCGACAGTGGAAATATTGGCAGAACTGGAAGGCTTGCAGGCGCATAAAAATGCGGTGAGCGTTAGGTTAGGATAAATTAATAGACGTCATTTCGACGAGGCACGAGGAGAAATCTAAAATGAGCTTCAATTTAAACAATGTACTGAGAGAAAACATCAAGAACCTCGTTCCCTATTCATCCGCTCGCGATGAATTTAAGGGCGAAGCTTCTGTGTATCTCGATGCAAACGAAAACAGCTATGGCTCTCCCCTTGCCGAAAGCTACAACCGCTACCCCGATCCCCTTCAACTGACCTTGAAACAGAAGATCAGCAGCATAAAGGGCGTTCCGCCGAGGAATATTTTCCTTGGCAATGGCAGCGACGAAGCGATCGACATCCTGTTTCGGGCTTTTTGTCGGCCGGGCGTTGATAACGTGATAACCGTTCCGCCAACGTACGGTATGTACGAGGTGTCGGCAAACATCAACGATGTAGCAATCCGCAAAGTCCACCTCACCCCCGATTACCAGCTTAACATGGAAGCCATCGCAGAAGCAATAGATCAGAATACTAAAATGATCTTCATCTGCTCACCGAACAACCCCACAGGCAATTCAATAGATCGTGAGGATGTGGAGACTATCCTGGCGAATTTCAACGGGATTGTTGTGATCGATGAAGCTTACATCAATTATTCAAGGCAAAAAACCTTTATACAGGAGCTTACAGAATATTCAAACCTGGTGGTCCTGCAAACGCTTTCAAAAGCGTGGGGACTGGCCGGACTGCGCATCGGGATGGCGTTTGCCAGCGAAGAGATCATTGAAGTGTTCAACAAAGTAAAAGCACCGTACAACGTAAACGAGGCTTCGCAAAAACTTGCGTTGGAGGCTTTGAACAACATTGAGCAGGTAAATAGCTGGATCAAAGAAACCGTTGCTGAACGCGAAAAGCTTGTAGCCGAGTTAGCGAAGTTGCCCGTCGTTCAAAAAATATATCCCTCTGACGCTAACTTTATACTTGTAAAAACTACCAACGCACGAGCGATCTATAATCATCTTGTAAAACAAGGCATCATTGTACGCGACCGTTCTAAGGTGGAGCTTTGTGAGGGTAGTTTGCGGATTACCGTGGGGACTCCGGAGGAGAACAAGAAATTGGTGGAGGCGTTAGAAAACTTCAGCTAAACCGTATTGTTACCCTGAGCGGAGTCGAAGGGACTTACAAACCAACATGCTTCGACTCCGCTCAGCATGACAGAAGAGAGCAAATGCAAAAAATCCTATTTATAGATCGCGATGGAACGCTGGTTTTAGAACCGGCAAATGAGCAGATAGACTCGTTCACAAAGCTTGAGTTTTACCCCGGCGCACTGCAATACCTGCCGAAAATAGCTGCTGAGTTCGACTATCAGCTTATCATGATATCAAACCAGGACGGGCTGGGCACATTGGTACATCCGGAAGAGAACTTCTTTCCTGTTCACAACTTCATACTGAAAACATTTGAGAACGAGGGCGTGAAGTTCAACGAAGTCTTTATTGACCGCACTTTTGCACGCGACAACGCTCCTACCCGCAAGCCCGGAACGGGGATGCTCACTAAGTTTTTTGATATGGAAACCTTTGACCTTGCAAACTCCTACGTCATCGGCGACAGGCTGAATGATGTGGTGCTGGCAAAGAACCTCGGCTGCAAAGCCCTATGGATTAACCAGGGACATGAGCATGGGAATCAGGAATTTAAATCGGATGCTGAACAGAGCTTAAAAGATGTAATTGCGCTAAAAACAACGGACTGGAAAAGCGTTTACGAGGTCCTTAAAGCAGGTAAACGAGAAACATCGCACACGCGGAACACCAAAGAAACGCAAATAGAAATTTCCCTAAACCTTGACGGGAAAGGCGATGCAGAAATCTCTACAGGCATCCATTTCTTCGATCACATGCTTGATCAGATCGCACGCCACGGAAGCATTGATTTAAAAATCCAAACCAAGGGTGACCTGCATATCGATGAACATCATACCATTGAAGACACCGGAATAGCTCTGGGCGAGGCATTTGCCAAAGCGCTCGGCGACAAACGCGGAATAGAACGGTACGGCTTTTGCCTGCCTATGGATGATTGCCTGGCACAGGTTGCTATTGATTTTGGTGGCCGTAACTGGATTGTTTGGGATGCAGAATTTAAGCGTGAGAAAATTGGAGAAATGCCGACAGAAATGTTCTACCATTTCTTCAAATCGTTTTCTGATGCTTCAAAATCAAACCTGAACATAAAAGCTGAAGGGCAAAACGAACATCACAAGATTGAGGCGATTTTTAAGGCTTTCGCGAAAGCAATTAAAATGGCTGTAAGGCGTGACATAAATAATATGCAGCTACCCAGCACGAAAGGAATTTTATAATGATTGGAATTGTGAGCTATGGTGCCGGGAACATCTTTTCCCTTACTGCTGCGCTGGAACGCCAGGGCATCAAATATGGCATGATTCACAAGCCTGAAGACTTCGAGCGTTACGAACGATACATCATTCCCGGCGTTGGGCATGCTGGAGCAGCAATGTCAAAGCTTAATGAAACCGGTCTTGTGCCATATATCAAAGCTTTAAAAAAACCGGTTTTGGGCATCTGCGTGGGTTTGCAATTGCTTACGGAGTTCTCAGAAGAAGGGAATTCCAACCTCACCGGCATTGTACCGGCGAGGACTCTGGATTTTGGCGAAAAAATAAAACTTAAGGTACCGCACACAGGTTGGAACAAGGTGTACAGCGATCAAAGCGCTACTGAACTGTTTGAGGGCATTTCGAACGAGGCGTACTTTTATTTTGTGCACTCATACTTTGTAGAATTTAATTCTAAATTTACGGTCGCTTTTGCCGACTACGGAATAAAATTTTCCGCAGCGGTCAAAAAAGATAATTTTTACGGGGTTCAGTTCCATCCCGAAAAATCCGGCGGAGCCGGAGAGAAGTTGTTAAAGAATTTTTCACACCTAAAGGAATAAAACTATGTATATCATTCCAGCAATTGATATCCTCGACGGAAAAGTTGTGAGGTTAAGAGAAGGACATTATGATCAGGCTACATTTTACGATGTAACGCTTGAAGAAATGATAGAAACGTACCAGTCGCACGGTACAGAATACGTACATATCATTGACCTGAACGGTGCCAAAGGCGATTTCAGCAATCAGAAGTTCGTATTCGACATCATCCGAAAAACGGACATGAAGGTGCAATATGGTGGTGGGATCCGGAGCATTGAAAAAGTAAAAGAACTTTTAGATGCGGGTATAGATCGGGTGATCGTGGGCACCCAGGCAATTACAAACCCAACTTTCCTTGACGAGTTAAGTGAAACGGTTTGTACTTCCTACAAATGCCAGGACCAGGTTGTGGTAGCGATAGACGTGCTGGACGAAATCATAAAATATTCAGGTTGGATGGAGAGCTCGCCGATCAAGCTAATGGACTACGTTGACCGTTGCTTGCGATTAGGCTTTTTCCGCTTTTTATGTACCGACATCAATAAAGATGGAAAGTTAGGCGGTGCGGGTGTAGAGCTTTACCAAAAACTGTTAGACCACTCTCCTTTCATAAAACTGATCGCATCCGGCGGTATTAGCTCAATGGCTGATATTGAAACTTTGCAGGAAATAAGAGTGGAATCATGTGTGGTGGGCAAAGCGATCTACGAGAAGCGCATTACGATCGAAGAAATCAAGGACTGGAATTTGAAAGCGCTGATTTCGTTCTAACCCCGAGCAGCCCCTAACCCCTAAAGGGGAAACCCATCACTCTCACCCGCAATGAGCAGGAGATTACACTTAGGTGCAACACCGATTATATTTCAAAATGCTCATTCGCTTCGGCAGCATATGACTTCCGCCGAGATGGTATTGTGGGAGAAATTGAGTGGTAGTCAGCTAGGAGCGAAATTCAGAAGACAGCATCCAATAGGTTTATACATTGCTGATTTTTATTGCCACAAATACAGGCTCATTGTAGAAGTTGATGGTTCAATTCACAATCAGCCTGAGATAGCGGAACATGATAAGACACGTCAAACTCATTTGGAAGCTGAGGGTTTCACAGTTATTCGCTTCACCAACCAACAGATTTACAAAGACCTTGAATCGGTCTTAACTACCATACTATCACACATGCAGCACCCCCTCTCAGGGGGCGGGGGGTTAACAAAGCGAATCATCCCCTGCCTGGACGTTAAAGACGGACGAACAGTAAAGGGCGTAAACTTCGTTGACCTTCGTGACGCCGGCGATCCGGTCGAGCTTGCCTGGCAATATTCCAGGCAAGGTGCGGATGAGCTCGTATTCCTTGACATTACTGCCACCCATGAGCGCAGAAAGACTATGGCGGAGCTGGTCAAAGCTGTAGCCAGAAATGTAAATATTCCCTTCACCATTGGTGGTGGCATCAATGAAATAGCTGATGCCGACATTCTCTTAAACTCTGGCGCCGACAAAATCTCCATCAACTCTGCTGCAGTGCGCAGGCCTGAGCTTATTAACGAACTCGCAGCAGCTTTCGGAAAGCAATTTGTGGTGGTGGCAGTAGATACGAAATACGTGAATGGAAGAAATATGGTCCACCTTAACGGCGGGCGGCTCATTACCGAGATTGAAACTGAAAGTTGGATAAAAGAAGCGCAGGAACGCGGCGCAGGCGAAATCCTCCTCACCTCCATGGATCATGACGGCACAAAAGGAGGATTCGATAACACCCTTCTAAAAAAGATAAACGATAGTATTTCTATACCTTTGATCGCATCGGGCGGTGCCGGAAGCGTGCAACACTTTGTTGATGTTTTCGAGCAAACAGATGTAGATGCCGCACTGGCAGCATCGGTCTTTCATTACGGAGAGATCCTCATCCCCGACCTGAAACACATTTTGAAAGAAAATAATATCGAAGTAAGGATATAACATGCAGATAGATTTTAGCAAATCGCAGGGGCTTGTGCCGGTGATCATACAAGACGAACAGACGCTTGAAGTGCTCATGCTCGGCTACATGAACCAGGAAGCATACGATAAGACCTGCGCCGAAAACAAGGTGACTTTCTTTTCGCGGACTAAGAACCGCTTATGGACCAAAGGCGAAGAGAGTGGCAATTTCCTGCATGTAAAAAGCATCAGTATAGATTGCGATAATGACACCTTGCTCATCCTTGCAAAACCTCAGGGTCCAACCTGCCACACCGGTTCAAGAAGCTGCTTCAAAACCGCATACAATCAAAATTTCATATTTCAACTGGAGCAGATCATCGCCGACAGGTATGAAAATCCGGTTGAAACTTCGTATGTGAACAAGTTGAGAAGCAAAGGCTTGAACAAGATTGCGCAAAAGGTTGGTGAAGAAGGAGTTGAAACGGTTATTGCGGCGCTTGCAGAAACAGAGACTGATCTGATCAATGAATCATCCGACCTAATCTTCCATTTGCTGGTGCTTCTGAAAGAGAAAAACCTTGATTTGAAAACGATCGCAGGCAATTTGGAGCAGAGACATAAATAATTTTCATTGTCATGCTGGGCGTAGTCGAATCATGTTAATTGACCCTCGACTCTGCTCAGGGTCACACCATAAGCACAATGATCCAAGTCAATCGCATAGCAGAACTCCCCGGGCACCAAAATCCAATCTTCACGGTTGAGCCATCGCAAAAGCCCGGGATATTTTTTACCGCAGGAAACGACAAGGGCGTAGTGGAATGGAGCCTCAAAACGATGAGCTTCATCAAAGTAATGTTTCCGGTAAAGAGTTCCGTGTACGCTATTCACTGTGTTCCGGGCAAGCCGCTTCTTACCGTAGGCGAACGAAGTGGTGAGATCAGCATTTTCAATTTTGTTGAGCAGAAGATCACAAAAAGCCTTACCCTTCACCGGCTCCCCGTGTTTGATATAAAGTCGATTTTATCCAAAAACGAACTCGTAGCTTCATCAGAAGATGGGACTGTTTCTGTATGGAGCCTTGACGATTATAGTAAACTGTTTCAGTTTAAGGTGGCTGAGGATACAGTGCGGGTAATTGCAGTGAGTCCAGACGAAAACCTGATCGCCCTCGGTTGTAAAGACAATGTGATCTATCTCTACGATTCAAAAGACTACACCCTTGTGGCCACTCTTACCGGCCACACAATGCCCATCACTTCCCTCCACTTCTCTCCCGACGGCAAGTTTCTTCTATCGGGTAGCCGGGATGCACAATTGAAGGTTTGGGCGACCAGCGATTACCAACTGCAGGAGTCCATCCCCGCTCACCTGTTCACCATTTACGACATCAAATTCCATCCCACAAAACCCATCTTTGCCACTGCCAGCCGGGATAAAAGCATCAAGATCTGGGATGCTGAGACCTACACGCTTCTAAAAACCATTAGCAGAGAAAAAGGAATGGACGGGCACCGCCTGTCGGTAAACAAGATTGCCTGGGAAAGCCATACAGAACGGTTGATCTCCGTTGGGGATGACAAACTAGTCCTTGTTTGGGAAATCGCTTAAAGAGCTGCCGCTCATTTAAAGGAAACTAAAAGACGATACTACTGTTTTAAAGTTGAACTTGAAAAAACGCTATGAAAACAGCCGTAATTATTTGTGTGGGAATTGTTTTAGCCATCGCTTTAGCGGTAGCTTTCAAAAGTACCGGGGTAATTGAAACTAAAAGCATAATCGCAGAAAACACAAAAGAGAAGAACGATGATAAGAAGGGCAAGAAGAAGAAGAAAGATAAAGACAAAGAGGCAAGTGGGAAGAATGAAGAAGATCAGCCTTCCGGCGTCTCGATAGTCAAAAGCTGGGATGTGCCAAAGGAGTTAACTGAACTTTCGGCGCTTTCCTATATCGATGAACAGCGCTTTGCAACTGTTCAGGATGAGCTTGGAAGTATTTTCATCTATAATACCGCTCAAAATAAAATAGAAAAAGAAATCCCTTTCGCTGGCAAAGGCGATTATGAAGGCCTGGCACTTGTTGGCAATGATGCGTTTGTTTTGCGAGCCGACGGCGTAATATTCGAGGTTAAGAATTATAGGTCCGGGAAGAGCAAAGCAATTGAACACCAAACGCACCTCAATCGCAAAAACGATACGGAGGGTTTTTGTTACGACAAAGCCGGCAACAGGCTCCTTGTCGCGATCAAGGGACCGGAGAGTGGGGACAAAGATTTCAAGGGAATTTATGCCTTTGATCTTTCCAGCCGGAAAATGGCAAAAGAGCCAGTGTACAAAATTGACTTAAACCACGCCGTTTTTGAAGATGTAAAAAGCAAAGATCTGAATTCTAATATGCAGCCTTCAGCAATATCTATTCACCCTAAAACCGGGGATATTTACATTACTGAAGCTACAAAACCAAAGTTGCTGGTGATGGATAGAACCGGAAATATCAAATCACTAAAGAAACTGAGCAGCTCTGATTTTAATCAGCCGGAGGGCATCACCTTCAGCCCCGATGGCAGAATGTATATTTCCAACGAGGGAAATAAGAAGCCGGGGAACATTCTGGAGCTGGAGGCGATTTAGGAGCTACACAAACCTCTTCACAATCCTGAGCTTGTGGCTGTATCTCCCGAGCTCATCACTATAAATTCCCTGGTCATCAATCCGGTCGATCTTTACCCGGCCTGATGCGTGGATGATGTGCGAATTGCCGAGCATGATGCCAACGTGGATCACCCTTCCCTCTTCATTGTCGAAAAAAGCGAGATCGCCGGTTTGAGCCGCCGGGAGGAAATCCACAGCTCTTCCCTGTTCGGCCTGTTGCCAGGCATCACGTTTAATCTTGAGCCCCCACAGTTTGTAAACAATTTGCACAAATCCGGAACAGTCAATCCCAAACACAGTCCTGCCGCCCCACAAATACGGCGTATGCAAGTAGAACCTTGCGATGTTCTCTACTTCAGAGCTAAAGCTTGCTACCTCCGGCTGCCATGCCTCTCCAACATATTCATACTGCTGCTCATTAATTGAAAACACACCTCCGCTCATAGCTGGAAGCGAACATCCCGGTGCGAGATAAATCTTCTCGCCCGTACTGCGTTTTATTAGATGCTGCCCTACCGACAGCCCGCTTAACACGTCGGATTCGATATATTCCTGAAGGTCCTCTTCGTATAGTTCAGCGTATTGCTTAGGATCTATCCATCCTTCGTAATCATCATAAAAAGTTGTAATCCTCGCCCAGCGATCAAGCCTTTCCAAAACCTCAAACCGATCACCGAAAAGCAACTGAGATTTGATTTCGGCCTTGTCAGATGGCTCGGCACGCATCGGTACAACTGAAAGATTACATATTCCAAAAGAACGCTCCATGATCTATCGCAAATTGCAAATCAACATAAAATTCCCGAAGCTTAGCCAATCAAACTAAATATATAAACAACTGTTACACAAACATGAACCCTATTCAATTGAAGAAAATCCTCATCGCGGTAGAAGACAGCCCATACTCCGATAAGGCTACAGCTTACGGCTTCGCTTTGGCCCGGCAAATGGGTGCAAGTATTGCGCTGGTACACGTAAACGAAATGCCCGTCGCAGTTCCTTACGTGGCAGACCCGCTACTGAACGAACCTCCTGTCATGCTGCCTGAACTGATGTATGCCCAGGAAGAAAGCAGCAAAAAACTTCTCGACCGCATCAGCGAAAAGATGGGCGATGGCATCACAATGTTTACGTTCAACAAACTAGGCGATCCTAAAAGTGAGATTTTGGCTACCGCTGATGAGTGGGAAGCCGACCTGATCATCCTTGGCACACATGGGCGCACCGGCTTTGACCACTTCCTTTCTGGAAGCGTAGCTGAAAGCGTGGTAAGAAAAGCCAGATGCCCGGTGCTCATCATCCCGAAAGAAAAAGACGAAGAAAAATAAAATCATAAAAAAAGCGCTTCTGAAACCTGAAGCGCTTTTTTATTTAAACGTTAATCTTATCCTTCCATGTGAAGCCAGGCTTTTTTAGCCAATAATTCTTCACGGGTTTCGCGAACATCTTCATCGTCTACACAGCAGTCTACCGGGCAAACAGCCGCACATTGAGGCTCGTCGTGGAAGCCCACGCACTCTGTACATTTATCAGAAACTATATAGTAAACCTCATCCGAAATTGCCGGCTGAGTTTCCTCTGCGCTTACTGTCTTACCATCGCCAAAATCTATCAGCCCGCGAAGGCCTGTGCCATCTGAGAACCGCCAAGCAGCTCCGGCATCGTATATTGCATTGTTTGGGCATTCCGGTTCGCACGCCCCGCAGTTAATACACTCATCGGTGATTTTAATTGCCATCTCTATCTAAAAAATCTGTTTTCTAACCTTACTTTTACGCGTTCCAAAACCGTACCAGCGTTTCCGCAAAGATAGAACAATTTGACGATTTAAATTTGATGATTTCCAATTTGACACCCTCACAACGCAAGCACGCTTTTCAGGCTTTAGGACAGTTTCTGCTGCATCCGGACCAGCAGCTGAGTGCTTTGATAAACAGCGCTCAATACAGTAATGCATGGTTTACTTCTGAGCTAACTCTGAAGGCTGTAAATGCTATGGGAATTATGCTAAATGAAACGGATCTGGAACAATGGTTTATCCAAATTGAAGATCGTCAATCAGGAACTCCCAAATCAATAGGCCTGGTGCTCGCCGGGAACATTCCTCTGGTTGGTTTCCACGATATTCTGTGCGTACTGGCAACCGGCAACAAAGCTGTTATAAAATTATCTTCACAGGATCAGAAGCTTACGCCTTTTCTGCTTAAAAAGCTATCGGAGATTGAGCCGGGCTTTGCCGGCATGTTCGAGTTTACTGAACGTTTATCAGCTTTTGATGCTGTAATCGCCACCGGAAGCAATAACACATCGCGTTATTTCGAGTATTACTTTGGTAAAGTGCCGCACATCATTCGCAAAAACAGGAACAGCATAGCAGTTTTATCCGGTAACGAAACTCCTGAGCAATTTCAAGCTTTGGGGAATGACATTTTCGATTACTTCGGCTTGGGATGCAGGAATGTCGCGAAGATTTTTGTTCCGGAGGGATATATTTTCAACAGTTTTTTTGAAGGCATTGAAGGTTTCAAACCCGTAGGCGATCATCACAAATACAACAACAATTACGATTATAACAAATCCATCTACCTGGTAAACGGTGACAAGCACCTGGATAATGGTTTTTTGCTGCTTAAGGAAGATGCACGGATTGCCTCGCCGCTGGCGGTACTGTATTATGAAGAGTATAAAAACATAAAGTCATTGCAAGAAAACCTTTCAGGAATTGCAGACAGCATTCAATGTGCGGTGACTAATATCCCTTTAAACATTCCGGTTCAGCAAGTAAACTTCGGCGAAAGCCAAAAACCTAAACTCTGGGATTATGCCGATGGGGTTAATACGATAAGCTTTCTTACAAGCCTGAACTAGCGTTGCCGCCAACGCTTCCCACCCTCACAAAATTTCCTAACTTTGAAGCTCATGTATATCATCAAGGTCAAAGGCGTAGCCAAAATCCCGGATTATGTGCAGCTAAGGGACGAAAAGTTTACTCTGCTGGCTTATTTCAGAGTAGACAGGCCAGATAAATCGCTTGAGAAACTGGGGCTCGCAAACAAGACTGAGTATATTATGAACACTATAAAAGATCTTCCTTTTGGCAAGATCCTACAAATAGATATTTGATAATGATTGGCAATTCTGTAATAAAACTGCAAAATATTGACGTTTACCAGCAAAAACACCTGGTACTTGCAAATGTAAATCTGCAAATTGATAAAGGCGAGTTTGTGTTCCTGATCGGGCAAACCGGTTCCGGGAAAAGCAGCTTGTTAAAAATAATTTACGGCGAGTTGCACATTGTCAACGGCGAAGGAAACGCGGCTGGCTATGACCTGAAAAAGCTTCTGGAGAAAGATGTTCCGTTTCTAAGACGCAAGCTGGGGATTGTTTTTCAGGATTTCCAGCTGCTAACCGACCGGACCGTAGAACAAAACCTCGAATTCGTGATGAAGGCAACCGGCTGGAAGGATAAAACCCTGATTGCAGAACGCACCAGGGATGTGCTGGAAAAAGTCGGCCTTCGATCTAAAATCAAAAAAATGCCCCATGAGCTATCCGGCGGAGAGCAACAGCGGGTGGTAATTGCCCGTGCGCTAATCAACGATCCTGAAATTATCCTTGCCGATGAGCCCACAGGCAACCTTGATCCGGATACATCCGAAGAAATCGTCATGCTGTTGCGGCAAATCAGCCAATCAGGAACCGCTGTTCTTATGGCCACGCACGATTATCACATCATCCGGACCTTCCCCTCCCGAATCATCAAATGCGAAGGTGGAGCGGTTCACGAGGATGCGAAAATTTGATCTGTATTAACCTGTCATTCCAGAACAGCCTCAAATTCGCAAAAGAAGCCAAAAAATCCAATAAATTAAGCTTGCCCTGTCAGCTTGGCGGTTTTTAACGCTTGGCAAAAAATTTGACCGGCAGGATCTAGAATGAAGTTTTCAGATATGTTGAAGAAGAAAAAGAATATGGCAGAAGACACGCCAAACACCGAAGCTATGCCTGCAGATAACTCAAACGCGGAGCAGGAAACATCCGAAGATCTAAACCAACAGAATGATGGTGCTCAGGACATAAAGAATGAAGATCAAGCCTCTGATGCAAATGGCGAGCTCGAGAAATACAAAGCAGAGGCTAAAGAAGCTAACGATAAGTACCTGAGGCTTTATGCTGAGTTTGATAACTTCAGACGCCGTACTAGCAAAGAGCGGATCGACTTGCTTCAAACTGCCGGCAAAGACGTAATAGTATCGATGTTACCGGTTATAGATGATTTTGAACGAGCATTGAAATCTATGGAGACCGCCACGGACGTTGATGCTGTTAAAGAAGGCATAAACCTCGTTAACAATAAATTAAAGAACATCCTTCAGCAACAGGGGCTTAAGAGCATGGATGCCAAAGGGCAGGTTTTTGATGCTGATATTCATGAAGCTATAACCAATATTCCGGCTCCAACAGACGAGCTGAAGGGGAAGGTAATAGACGAAGTTGAAAAAGGTTATTACCTGAACGACAAAGTGATACGCTTTGCAAAAGTTGTAGTAGGAGCATAAAGATGGCGAAAAGAGATTATTACGACGTTTTAGGCGTAACCAAGGGCGCTTCTGCCGATGAAATAAAAAAGGCTTATCGTAAGAGTGCCATAAAATTCCACCCGGATAAAAACCCCGGCGACAAGGAAGCAGAAGAGAAATTCAAGGAAGCTGCCGAAGCCTACGAGGTTTTAAGCAACCCGGATAAAAAGCAACGCTACGATCAGTTTGGCCACGCTGCAAATGCCGCAGGCGCAAGCGGCGGTTATGGTGGCGGCGGCATGAATATGGAAGATATATTCAGCCAGTTTGGAGATGTATTTGGCGGTGGCGGTGGAAGCCCTTTCGACAGTTTCTTTGGCGGTGGTGGCCAGCAGCGTGGCGGCAGGCGCTCAGCTCGCGGAAGCAACCTGCGCATAAAAGTTAAGCTTACGCTGGATGAAATTGCTAACGGTGTAGAGAAGAAAATAAAAGTAAATAAACAGGTTGTCTGTAACACCTGCGATGGCAGCGGAGCCAAGGACAAATCGTCTTTCCACAACTGTTCCACTTGCGGCGGTTCCGGTTCAGTGCGCCGGGTAACCAACACCATTTTGGGCCAGATGCAAACAACCAGCACCTGCCCGACCTGCAACGGCGAAGGCACACAAATCACTTCGAAATGCAATATTTGTCATGGCGATGGCGTGGTGCGTGGTGAGGAAACCATTTCGATCAATATTCCCGCTGGCGTAAGCGAAGGCATGCAGCTTTCAATGGGCGGACGAGGCAATGCAGCTCCCCGCGGAGGCGTGCCCGGCGATCTCATTATATTGATCGAGGAAATTCCGCATGAGACATTGAAGCGTGAAGGCAATAACGTAGTTTACGACCTTCATGTCAGCTTTGTTGATGCAGCACTCGGATCAAGTGTTGAGGTGCCTACTATAGACGGGAAAGCGAAGATCAAGATCGAGCCTGGCACACAGGCAGGCAAGATCCTGAGGTTAAAAGGGAAAGGTGTTCCCGAGGTCAATTCTTACCACAGAGGCGATCAGCTTGTGTACGTAAATATCTGGACACCAAAGGCGCTTTCTCGGGAAGAACGCGATATATTGGAAAAACTTCAGGACTCGCCTAACTTCAAGCCACAGCCGGGTAAAAACGAGAAAAGCTTTTTTGAACGGATGAAAGAGTACTTTGAATAAAGCAGGGATTTACTTTTAAATATACAAGCCACATTTCCATGTGGCTTTTTTTATTCGTGAGCAGTAGAATGATTGATATCCGTTCGCGGATCTTCAGGAAGGATTTCCATTTCCGGATTCTTGATATACTTGGCATACCAGCGTATCGCCTCTATAACAAGCCCTGGGTCGTCAATGTCAAAATTGTAAGTTTCAAAGGCAAGCAATTCACCGCTGTTATCGGCATAGAACTGCAGCTCGTTGGGGTTGGCAACAAAATTTTCGTCCGATAAGCAATAAACCCGCATCCGTAATGAGCCCCCCCGATGAAAAATAATGTCTCTGCATTCGTTCTCCGGGTCTTCTGCAATCAGAAAAACATCATTCATGATAGCATAACAACAAACTCAATTGAAAGTTGCGGAAATAAGCAAGTAATTACGATTGTGGCGAAATAATATTTCGTGGCTAATTATGGTGCCTGCCGCTTTGGGAACAGGCATAAATCACAGCAGGTGGAAAGTTAATTACCGCCAGGCGTACATTCACCTGATCGAAGATATTGCTGAAATATCGCTTTTTAAAAGAATATAGGAATTGCCGGTAAATCCCGGTAGGCTTTAAAGCTGCCAGGCAATCTCTTAAAAACCGGCATCGCTGTTCTGCCGTGAAAAGTGTTAATGGGAGAGTAGAAATAACCACATCGACCGACTGATCACTTACACATTGCGAAATATCAAAAGCAGATTTCTGAATCAGGTGAAAACGTTGGTCGTTGATCTTTTGCAGATCTTTTATGAAATCATGGTCGATCTCAAAACAATAAAGCACCGATTTGGGATGCATCTTCTTGAGAATCTGGCTTGTAACATTCCCCGTCCCTGCTCCCACCTCAACAATCACCTGAGGAACATTGGGATTGATATCATTAGTGATGGTGCGGATGACAAATATTGATGATTCGGATAAGGCACCGGTTGTTTTAATCTTTCTGATATATCTTAGTGCGTTAACCTTTATCATCTTTAGCTATGGAAGAGCTGCAATTTACTTGTATTAACCTGCATTTAGAAACGAGAAGTTCTTTATTCGTCTAATACCTGCCTATTTCTGATAGTTAAGTTCCTGATTTCACAATTCGCAAACTTGTCGGCGTTAAGATTTTTAACGGGGGCTACCGCGATGGGTACCTGAGGCTCGGCAGTGACCATCGACACATGCAAAGACGTTGCAGCTGGTTGTGCCACATTCCCTTTCCGGCTCCCAAAAAACCACATCAAACTGACGGGATAATAAAACAGAGGTTCCAGTATAGAAGCGGCAAACAGCTTTGAAAGGCTGAAATTAAGCGTATATCGAAAAGTGAGTTCCTCATATGCGATTGCGAGCAAAGACATACTAACGCAAAATAAATAAACCATTGATGCAACAATCAATACAGGTTGCCACCCGATATATCCAAACGCTGCCAAACCAAGCAGCGAAACACATAACGTAAATTCGATTACGGGAGCAATAAGTTTTGAGAAGAACATGGACGCAGAACTTAGCGCCAGCCACTTGTAGGTGGGATTAAAAAGTGCACGAGCGTGCGATCGTAAGCCGTCAGCAGTGCCCCGGATGCTGTTCTGATATTGTACGGCAGCCGCTGCAGGGTTACCCGGAGGAATCAGCCAGCAAATTTTATCCGGAATCAAGATAATTCGATGAGGCAGCAGATTGTCGATCATGTACCGCTTCATCCTGATGACGAGCTCTGCATTGTTTTCCACACACTCGGGCATAAACCCACCGCAACTGATAAGCGTCGGCTTGTGGAACATGGCTACTGCCCGCGACACATGCAAAAGGCTGTTAAATCGGCTAAGAGCCATATGTCGCAACAAAGAACTGCGCAGATGCCTGAGCACCTGGAACTTTGCTTGCAGCCCGCGGGGCGTGGAAAAAGCCACAGCCTGACCTCTCACAATATCACTAGCATTGATACTTCGCACCACCGCTCCCGCCGCAATAACCTGTATTCTGCTCTCCATGAATGGCTTTACCATGCGGAGCAAAGCATCGGGCTCAAGCATACAATTTATATTCAAACAAAGCAGCAGTTCATTTCCGGAAACATTTACGCCTGCATTCAGCGCATCACAACGACCGCCATTTAGCTTATCAACAACCGTCAACCTTGAGAAAGCGGGGTCGGATGATCGATATATCCCCTTTACTGCAGCGGTGGCTACGCGTTCGTTTAATAGAACGTCTGCACGTTGTAAATTGAAGGAGTTTATTAGCTTTTTAAGCGAGTTGTCTGTACTGCCATCATTGATAATGATCAGCTCAAAATCGTTGTAGTGGAGCGACAATAATAGCCGGACCTTCTCCAGGACAATTGCCGCCTGGTTGTTAAAAGGAACAAGTATTGAAACAGATGGCGCATGAGGAGAAGATAGGATATCCCGATGCTTTACCCCTTTGTTCCGGAGTATGTATCGCTTCATTTCTAAACCCGAAAAAAACGCAAGTACTGCATAAACGGCGATTAGGCAAAGAGCGTAGTAAAGAGCAACGCTACTTAAGATTTGACCAATAGTGTGAAACATCCCGCTCATTTAAAAGCCATTTAATGCGTGATGTAAAACGCCATTGCTATCAACAGTGTTATTCGACAGCATTGTTCCACTCTTTTCCTGAGCCTTCAGCAATTCCCTCGCTTTATTTCTAATCTCAAATTCCGGAGCAGTTGTACAAGACCTCAGAAAGTCGATCTGCTCGCCCGATGCAATTTTGCCCAGCGCACCGAGTATTTCTGATTTAACAATCAGGGATTCATTTGGATATATTGTCACTAGTTCGCCTTCACAGAGCGGATCTTCTAATTTCCCCAAAACGCGAACAGCCCACACACGAACTTCCACGTTCTGATGTGCTAAGAGGTTCAGAAGCATAGGAATAGCTTCATGTTGCTGAAAATGTGCAATCAGCTTTAGGCAAAGCAATACAATGCTATCGTTGGCAGAAGCCAGCCAGGTTGAAAATGCCGGAATGTTAATACCGGGGGTTTTAATGATCGCATCAAAAAGCATCAATTGTCCCCAGTCTGAGAGCGGCTGCTGAATAGTGTTGAGAACTCCGAGCGGGTTTACCTTATCGAGCCTTAACAGGGCGGAATATGCATCAACATTTGCAACATCCACAGACTTATCCGCATAAGCTGATATCAGATCAACTAAGCCTGGAACCTGCATCAAGCTCAGCTCGCGAATTGCTGCCGCCTTATCCTTTGCTAAACGGCTGCGAAGCTTCTTTTTGGGATACTGGTCCAGGTTTAATCCCAGATAGATGTCTCTTAATACCTGCGAAGTGTTGCCACTGAAACTTTCCCGATACTCGAGGAGTTGCTGCACAAGTATGCGACGTACTGATGAACGGTGAATGGACATCCGTTCAAAGCGAGGTAAAAAATGCTGCACAATAGCTTCATTGGTCTCGTTTTCGCCATAAACGATCATATTTCCGAGGATATTCGAAAACTTGTTCTTCCATATAGTATCGCGTTGAAGCCGATAGTACAAAAAACGGCGCTGCACAGCGATGAAAATGTATAACTCGGCGATCGCCGTCGTAAAGAAAACAATCAAAAACAGCGCACACCTGATTGCAATCGGAAATGAGGGAAGCCGGACTACAAATATTTCCCGCAGATAATCCCAGATGTGCAAAATGAAATCCTTCACTTTACACCACCTGTTTAAGATATTTCCGTACCCGGATGCTTAGTTCGCTAAGATTAAACGGCTTGGTGACAAAATCGTCAGCTCCAAGCTCAAATCCTTGCAGCACAATCTGTTCAATGCCCATTACAGACAAAATAATTACAGGCGTGTCTCTCGTTTCACGATTATTCCTGACGTTACTCAGCAGTTCCAATCCACCGATGTAAGGCATCATTATATCTGTGATGATGAGGTCGAAACGCTGAGAATTGATCTGTTCCATACCCTCCAGGCCATCTTTGGCAGTGTAAACGTCGTAGCCATCTTTTTTTAGGCGGAATTCTAATGCTTTAAGCATTAAGGCTTCATCTTCGACAACTAAAATTTTAGGCAGACCCATAGGCTGGTGCCATGTTGCAAAAACACGACCATTATAGCGAGCTGCTGCTAGTGGAGGAAAAACCTAAATCATGCTATTGCTAAACCGGGAGAACCAGAGTATCCGAATCTCAGGCGCCAATAAGCGTTTTTGGCTTTTGAGGCATCAGGACAGCGGACTTTTATTTATCCGATTTGGCGAACGATTATCTTATCGCTGGAAGGCGTACACCTCGCCGTGCGATCCTGCCAGGAGAATAAGTTTTCCACCATTGCTTTTTGAAATACTATTAAAACCTTGAGGCGAGAGTAATTTCCACGTTTTTCCCCAATCAGAAGAAATATCTGTACCGGTGGTACCTGTGGCGATGAAAGTCCCATCACCAATATAGCTGACACAAGAACGATAGCCAAAAGGTGCGACTTCAGGGAAACGCCATTTCCGGCCACCATTATGAGAATAGGCCATGTTTTGGAGGCGCAATGTGTCCTTCATATAGTCTCCGCCGACCGCCAAAATCTTGCGGGGACTTAGCACCTCAATTGAGAATATACCTGTAGAACTTCTTCCCTGCAAGATTGGGCTATTGTAAACCTTCCATGTTTCTCCAAAATCTGCAGAGGCCAAGAGCCGGGATCTGCTTCCGCCCGTGGCAATCCAAACATGCTGACCCATTGTCCGGATGGTTGTGCCGCTGGCTGCGAAAGAGGCTTCGCCTTCGAACATCGGCTCTTTCAAGTTCGAAGAAATGTCCTTCCACGATTTTCCGCTATCCTCCGTCCTTAAAATTTGAAGTTTATGATTGATTGGGTCACCGAACGCAATCCCATTCATCTTATCCGAAAAGTTCATCCCATCAAGGAAGATGTCTGGTGAGGAGTTTCGATAAACTTCTTCCCAAGTTTTGCCTCCATCAACCGTCTTCAGGATTACGGCAGGCGATCCGGCATTAACAAGAATAGCTTCAGTTGCTGAGAAAGCTTCAATATCCCTAAAATCGAATTTCTCGTAACCCTTAACCTGATGCCATTCCCAGGAGGCTCCGGCATCTGAAGTACGTCCCACCCAGCCATTGCTTCCACTTGTCCAGGCAACATTATCTCCAGCAACAGACAGTCCGCGAAGGCTGGTATTTGTATCGGAACTTAGCTTTACAAGCGTTTGAGAATAGCTAAACGACACCTGAAGAAAAAGAAGGACGATGACAAGCCTGATCATTTCACTCTCGTCCACACCTCCGACCTGCCGATCAAGGAAATGCCGATATAGCCTCTTATGTCCAGCTTACCTTTTTCCGTATAGGTGATCTTGCAGCTATACGTCTTCCCCGACTTCGGATCGTAAATAGTGCCGTCTTCCCACACATTGTCTCCCCTGTACGTAAAGTTCCGTAGAAGTTCTAGCCCCAAAACGGGATGATTGCGCAAAGAAGCGTTGGGATTGTTAATGTCGGTTTTAGGTGTGCCATTCTCATTTGGCTCTTTCAGCCACACAATTTCGCCAAAGTATTTACCTGCACGATTAACGATCTGAATACGAGCTTCTCCTGTGGCGCTCTGCCAGGCGCCTACAATGGCATCTTTGTTCTGAGCATGAGCCGCCAACACAAATAAGGTTGCTATTAAAAGGAAATATAATTTTTTCATAATGCTTACGCTAAAATACCATTTTGAAGTGGAGGAGATAAGAGACGGCAATAAAAAAAGCCCGGCTTTTTAGCCAGGCTTTGTGCCCTGGGAGAGACTCGAACTCTCAAGAGACAATTCTCAACGGCTTCTGAGACCGCAACGTTTACCAATTTCGCCACCAGGGCGGATAATCAGGCGCAAAGATATAAATCTCGCTAATTTAACATACGGTGCAGCTATTCTTTTATAACTTTTGCTTTCCCAACCGTTTTGTGAGTAGTTGGATTAAGAGCTTCCAATACGTAAATGCCTTTAGGCAATTGAACGATGTTATATTTTAGCTCCTGTCCTTTAGAAAAGGTTTTGCTGCTGAGCTTTTTACCTGCTAAATCATAAATGTTAATGATCAAGCCATCTTTAACAAGCGCTTCATCAGTAGACTGCAGATTGAACGATTCTACGATAGGGTTAGGATAAATATTAAACAAACTTTCACTCTCTGCAAGTTCATAGTTTATCGAAACTGGGTCGAACAAAGTCATTTTTCCGTTAAAGTCGAATTGCTTAAGACGATAATAGCTGATTCCCCTGAGAGGATTCTTGTCAACATAGGAGTAGTTGATAGCTGCAGATGAGTTTCCGGCGGCTTTTAACTTACCTATGCTCGAGAAGGACTTGCCATCTCCCGAACGCTCCAACTCAAAGTGGCTGCTATTTTGCTCAGATGCTGTTTTCCAGTTCAGCTCTGCCCCAGCCAAAACCTTCTTTATCGTGAACGACGTCAAGGTTACTGGCAAAGTGGTGGGAGGTTGAAACAATAGTTTAAAGCGGTCGGATCCAAAACTTGCTGCTACGGTCTTATTAATTGTAAAGCTATAGGTCGGAGTAGCTGACACATCCGTCATCGTATTCAGATAGTTGTCCTGCAACAAAGTGGTGTAATTCCCAACAGCGCTAAGGTCTGTGACATTCAAAGTGACGTTACCTGAAGCGGTGGCATTAACATTTAACCTTACCTCCGCAACCTGGCTTATCTCAGGCATGAAGTTAACAACTAAGTCTTTACTATCGCTAGACCGGGAACTAAGGGAAACTGTGCTTCCGCCCCAAAATGTAGCGTCTTCAAAGCCAGCAGCAGCACTGCTTCCGGCGTTAAAGATTACTACAGTTTCTTCCTTGCTGACACCATCCTGCAAGTTCAGGCGCAATTGGTTCCAGGCTCTTCCACCGCTCACTGAGGCTTGTGGTTCGCCCTTTATTCCGGCAGCGAATTTAGAAGCGGGAGCTGATAAAAACCTGGCAGGTGCACTAGCCACCGATTTGGCGGTTTCCTTAAAAGTTACAGACGCTCCACTTGCATTAGCCCTTACCCAAAACCCCTGGCCCGGCTGAATAATATTGACATTGGTGCCATTGGTAGATACGCCATTGAAATATGTGGCATATCCACCTCCAGGTTTATAAATGCTAATCTGGTCCTCTGTATTTACCCGGGTTACCAGAGTCCAGTCGATAACGGCAGGATAAGGATTTCCTACAAGATTGAAACCGTTGTACAAGTTGTCGTCTGTGCCTGAGTTTGCGGTATACAACAAAGGCACGCTAATATCTCCCTGGTTAATTGGGCCTACATACTGCATAGTCACGTCCTCCGGACTGAGGTATGGCGAGTTCACTTTCTTCGATGTGCTTGCAGTGGCTGGAGTATAATTATCTCTGTTGCCCCGGAAGTAGAAAAAGATTCCCTTTCCGGGAGTAAGCTTTTCATAAATATCAGCAGGCGACAAAAACTGTTGTGAGGATTGAGACGTAAGCGCAGGTTCATTATACCAACGCAGAGTTTCGCTGTAAGGAGCTAATGCGCCGCCCGGATCAAAGCCCTTTGTCGCTCCGCCCGGTCCTGTGACAATCATATATCCCTTTAATTGCTCCAGGCTTCTGCTTGAGCTTAAGGAATTATCATTTATTGGTGACGATATGGAGCGATAGCTTCTGTTTGAAGCCACTCCTCCTCCAGTATAAAACGACTGCACAATCACATTTCCAGTCACACTCGCTCCATTCGATAAGGGTTTAACGTTAGCATTTGTGGATGATGTGGCAAGCAGGGTTATTTTTCCATTTGAATTAAATTCAGTGCTACTGAGCACATTCAGATAATTCGAGATTGTTGATGCGGTATTCGCGGTCTTAGTTCCCGCACCCTCAGCTGTTAGGTTATAAAATGCGGTAGAGTTTGTTCCAGAGATGCTTTGTGCTGAACTGCTGGCAAAATCCACCGTAGCTCCACTATTACTAAAAACGGTATTGGAAGCGTTGTTTACCCAATTGCCCTTCAACGTGATTATTCCGCCCGAAGTGCTATTCTTAATTTGCCCTCCAGATTGGTCGGTGAAATTACCGGTAGTACCATCGATATATATTACGGAACCACTTTGTATTACAATCTGAGCACCATTGTTGATCAGCCCCTGACTAAAAACTGTATACGGCAAAAACCCAAGGCAGGCACCACACATAATCCTAAAAAATACTCTCATCTCCACTTTATCAATTGTTATACTGCCGGCTGTGTATGGCCCACTTCTCTATAATTTTAACAAGCTCCTCAAGCTTTACAGGTTTACCTAAATAGTCATCCATGCCCGCTTGCAAACACTCTTCCCTATCCCCCTGCATGGTATTAGCGGTCATAGCAATAATGATAGGCTGAACACTCAGGCAGAGCCGGATCATTCGCGTGGCTTCAAGCCCATCCATCTCGTCCATTTGCACATCCATCAAAATGAGATCATATACATTGTGGCTTACTTCCTCTAAAACTTCCTTTCCGTTGCTGGTGATGTAGGGCTCATAACCAAGTTTATTGAGGATCTTAGTTACCAGTTTCTGGTTCATCACGTTGTCTTCTGCCAAAATGATCCGCAAAGGATATTTTTTAGCAAAATCTACTGAGAGAGTCGGCTTATCAGTCTCTACTACATCAGAATTGCGCAAAAGTCCAAGCACTTGTTCATTAAACACATGTTGCTTAACGGGCTTGCTCACGATGGCATTAAACAAGCTATGATCCTTTTTATAGGCTTCGTTGCCAGTTTTATTCGTCAACATAAGCGGCAAGGCAGGATGCGATTTCCGGATATTTTGAGCAAGCTGCACCCCATCCATTCCCGGCATCTGCATGTCTATTATCGCCATATCAAAATCTCCGCTCTCTCCTATTTGCTGAAGCGCTTCCTCACCCGAGCCTGCTGTTGTGACGTCAAGCTTCCACGGCTGCAATTGCTGTTTAAGGAAATTCCTGAAAGTTTTATTATCATCGACAATCAGCACCTTTTTGCCTTTTAACGTGGGCAAGTCCAAGTTGAATAAGCGGCGTGGCTTTTTAGGGCTCTTGCGCACAAGAACTGAGAACTTCACTGTGGTGCCAGCATCCTCCTGCGAATCTATGCTTATGGAACCGCCCATTAATTCAACCAACTTCTTACTGATTAGAAGGCCAACTCCGGCAGTACTATGAGTATTGAAACTTATTCCAGGATGTTGAAGCTCTTTTACAAGTTGGTTTAACTTCACCCGTGAAATGCCGGTGCCTGTGTCGCGGACCTCAAATTCAAGCAATACCTTATTACTTCGTTCTTCTTTGAAGTGCACGCCAATAAAAATCTCTCCGGCTACGGTGAACTTGATGGAGTTCTCAATCAGGTTCATCAATATTTGGCGCAAACGCTCGCCATCTGCTACAATGTAAGCCGGCACATCGCTGTCTACATGATAGATTAGATCAAACATTGAACTCGCCGTTTTCAAGGCAAAGATTTCAAGTACCCCCTCTATGCATGTATGCAGATCAACGTCTTTTAATTCCAGTTCTTTGCCCGACTCAACTTTAGAATATTCCAAGATATCGCTCATCAGAATATCATTGATGAGCGTAACCAAGCCTTCGCCAGATTCTATAATATTGTTAGTATAATCACGCTGCTCAGCGCTGAGCTTAGTCTCGTTCAGCAAAGAGGCCATACCAAGCATTGTCGTCATTGGAGTACGAATGTCATGGCTGATTTTGGAGATGAGATGGCTTTTATTTTGATCTGCCAGCACCGCTTCTTCGCGATATCGCTGTTCATTTAAACGAGCGTACGACAAGAGTTCAGATTGTTCGAGAAGCTGCCTTTCTAAATCTGCTTTCTCATGTTTAACGGTATTCAACCTGTTGCGATGGAAAATATATCCGGCTAATGCCAACACACCCAGCACGATGGCATCAATCCACCAGCTCGCCCGAAGCCCTGTTATAATGAGTATTTTATCTACTTCCATTCGTTCTTATACTTAGAGATGTTAGTTCCCGATACATTCACCTCACGATATGGTACCAAAAGGCATTGCTTCTTAAGATTTGGACTTAAATTGTTGTCTATGTACGCATGTGCAGCCACAGAACCTCGAAAGCCCATAACTCGCACAGTATAACCGGCGCCCGATTGGGATATTGACTGTCTGCTAACGTCTGCGCCTAAATTTGCTACTGCAGCGTCTGCTGTTTGCTTGTCTTTAAAAGGTCCTAACAAAACGGCGTACATCCGATTATCAGGTTGCTCAACTTGTCGAATTGCAGGTTGTGAAACTTCAGGTTCTCTCATTGCCCCTGGCACTTGGGACAGAATGGGCTGCGGAATAGGGAATGCGGGGAGAACAGGCGTTGGCACTTTACCGCTCTTTTTTAACGAAAGAGGAAAACTGATACCGAACACGAAATTTGCATTAGGCGATCCCGGATTAAAACAATACACCGGAATCTCAATATTCTTAAATGTTCCCTGAAGAAACAATCCTTTGTCAACTGTGCTCCGACTATTCACAGTCATGTTTTGCTGAGCAGAGATCCCCACGGCCAAAAAATCCGACATCTCATAAAAAAGATCGTTCCAGCTGTACAGGAAAGCGTCAGCCTTGTTCTTGAAAGAAAAAGTGTATTGCGGTTGCGATGAAAGCGTAAATTGCTTGTAAGCGATCTCAACGTTTGCTGCTAAAGAGCCCCCCGTCATTGTTCCTACCAAAGCTCCCGCCATAGGGCTGATGCTGTATGAAATCTTTCCATCTTTACTGAATGTGCGGCCCATATAGAACGAAAAGGTTTTAGCAGCCTCATAATTGTACCTGCTCTCGAAATACAATTTGTCTGATTCAAAGCTCAAAATCGGAGACATGGTTACGGGCTCATGCTTGTAAGCATAAACGTAATGTTGGAAGCTGCCTTGGGCAAACACCTTATGCAACAACCCGAAGAGGATCATTAACAGCAGACTTCTTTTCATTTTCAATAATTATGATCTGAGCGGTAGCCAGCTTGTTCAGGATGGATATTTTTTTCAGATGCGGATTCCAGTTAAAAAGCAGTTCATCGATAGGATGCCATAAAATAACCCAGGCGAAGACATCCATCAAGTGGCTCAAGCCCAACTGGAGCTGATTTTCCTCATTCACGATCAACGGAAGGAAGAATTGAAATAGAACAACAATTACAAGGCTGATAGCCAGAACTGTCCAGTTCCTATTTTTAAACCGTTCAAATGCTCTCTCTTCTTCCTCCTGTTTTTCTTTGTAATGCTTTCTGATTGCATACATCAGAGGCTCCGCGTATTTTTTATCGATGTCTTTATTGCATTTGAACTTGTAAAAAATCACATCGTAACGCTTGGCTCCCTTAACGCATTCTGAAACATACTCTTCAAAATCATGGCTCAATTGCCGCTTGTATATCGGCGAAGGATCGTTCTGATTAAAATATCCCTCAATAACCAACTGGTCTAAGGTGAGGTAGACATTTACAGTTTTTGAATTGGGCTTCGCCATGTTGCTATTTTACTGAAGCGTTTGAAGTTCCGCTTTGTAGCTTTTGCACAGATTTCTTAAGCTCGTCAATTTGCGCCTGCTGTTCTTTGATGGCGTTGATGAGGACTGGGACGAGCTCAATATAATTGACGCTTAACATTCCTTTGTCTACATCACCGGTTACGATTTCTGGAATGATCTTTTTTGCATCTTGTGCTATCAGACCGATTTGCAAATCCGTTGATTGGCTGGCATCTTTCCAGTTATATGTTACCGGCTTTAAAGCAGTAATCGCCTTTAAGCCATAGTTCAGACTGCGGATATTGTCCTTTAGCCGTCTGTCAGATGAAACATTAAAAGCACTTGCAGAAATGCTGCCATTCACTGTTAACTTGTTTGTACCATTTGGAGTATCTGTACCAATGGTAACTTGCTGAGTTGCAGCGGTCGTACCACCTTTGATGCGCATAACTTCAAAGCCGTCAGCTGTATTGTTTTTATTCAAAGTACCATAGTTGGTAAAAAATACGATATCCTTATTTGGATAACCATTGCCTATATAGAAGCTCTCTGGAGCTGAAGAATACAGATATCCACGGCTCGGCTGATTTAATATATTTGAATTATTATTCAAGTAACCTGTGCTGTTGATACCAAAATCAACATAATTGTTGTCAAAGCCCACTGCCTTCGCTCCATTTTGAGTACCATCATTTTGTACAATAAAATCAGAGCTCGAGTTATTACCATAACCCTTATTTTGCACAATTGCCTGGATGTAATTATTGGTAGTTCCAACTGCCGACATAAGCGTTAATGCAGCAGTTGTTCCGGTATTACCCAAATCGCCTCCGTCTATCAGAAGCTTTTCAGGTTGAGTGCTGTCGAACGAATTTGTTCCAATTCCGACGTTCCCATCGCTGGTAATCCGCATTTTTTCATCTGCGGTTGCAGTTCCATCGGTAAAAAATATCAAGTCCTTTCCTGTGGTTGCATTTCCAATTACGAAGTTATTGTTGCCTGTGCTATATAGATAACCCAGGTTTGCGCCATTCAATATAGGGTCTTTTGTGTTGTTGTATCCCGATGAGTTAACGCCCAAATCGACGTAGTTAACTAATTCGGACGCATTATCAGCTGACGCCACCAGATCTGAGCTAGCAGACGTACCTGTGGAACGATTCTGAATATTAAGCTGCAAGTAATTATTGATAGAACCCTTACCGCTAATCACATTCCAGGAGGTTGTTGTTCCCGCATCAACAAGAAACTTTTCCCTCTGTGATTGTGAAGCAACGCCCCCAATTGTTGCTGTTGTTGTGGTGAAAGTGGGAGTAGTTCCAACTGCCACACTTCCTAAACTATCAAGCCAAAGTCGCTGAGTATTATTAGTCCGCATACGCAAGCTCGTTAAGTTTGTAGACCCTAGAAAATTTGAACTTAAACTGGCGTTACCAGATAACGACCAAGCATTTGTCGACGGGGTTGCAAGCGATGTAGAAGGTAATTTCTTAACTACGCCTCCTACGATAGTAAGCAAACTGTCTGTGTTAGTTCCGACTGCGAGGCCAGTAAGAAACAACGGATTGGCAGTTGCATTAACCTGCAACTTGTAAGATGGGCTGGTGTTAGTACCAATACCTACATTACCTCCATTGTAATATATATTGCTGCCATTTGCTGTCCAGGGCACTGTTGAGCTGGTTGTTAAAGCAACCCAAGAAGTTCCGTTCCAATAATAATAACCGGGCACAACGTTGTTCGGAGCAGAACCTGCAGTTGCCGTGTTATAAACTAATAGTGATGTTGTTGGCGATGAAACCGGTGATGCCGAGTTAGTAGCTGTTAAAGCCACCCTTGGTACTAACAAGCCCTTATCAGTAAAACTTACATCTAAACCTGCCGACGCATCGGGCGCCGCACCTGTAGAATTAATACCAACGTTTTGTGAAAAAGCCGAGCTGGCAGCTAATAAAAAAAGAAAAAATAATCCCCCTCTGAACATGTCCTTAATCTTGATAATGAGCAATAATTATAGAATGTAAGTTTTACGTGTATACGATTAATTGGTTGCGACGGATTTGACTAAAGCAACGGACAAAGTTAACAAGCTGCAAGATGTAAAAATATTGATACTTTTAAAATTGTTAAGAATGACCTGCCCGCGTTTAGCAACTATCTCACCAAAGATTAGAAGTGCCGTACAGAGGCTTAAGGCCGGGGCCATCAATGTTGGTGGGGAAAATTATCTCGTGCAGTTGCTTCAAGGCGGGCAAGTTGTACCGCGTTGAACCACGCTTTTTTCTCAACTGACCAATTGGAGCTACCGTAAAATCTAGTTATAAAATTGCTGTCAGGCATGTAGAGGAGCACTTAAAGAAAACAGCAGCTTCAAAACAGCGCTGGAGAATGTACTCCTGAAGGGGATTAGAAAAGTAATGGTACCCAGGAGCAGATTCGAACTGCCACACCTTTGCAGGCGCCAGCCCCTCAAGCTGGTGCGTCTACCAATTTCGCCACCTGGGTTTTTGAAGGACTGCAAATATAGAGTTTGCTTTGATAAGTTGAAAGAATTTATAGCTCAATTACGAGCCCATCGTATGCGAGTGAAATTCCAGGCGGAAGCTCTTGTGAAATATCCTCATGCCTTCCCAGTTTGTGGCTGATATGCGTAAAATAGGTCTGCTCTGCGCCAAGCTCTTCAGCTATCGCGATTGCCTCTTCCAAAGTGAAATGCGAGATATGCCTTTCCTTTTGCAATGCATTTATCACCAGTACCTCAGAACCTTTAATTTTTTCCCGCTCCTCTTCTGCAATGGTTTTAGCATCCGTGATGTAAGTAAAATCGCCTATCCTGAAGCCTAAAACCGGGAGCAAATAGTGCATAACTTCTATAGGTACAATATCAACTCCTTGGATTGCAAACGGCTTGTTTTCAATCTCCTGCATCGCGATAAGCGGCACACCAGGATATTTAAACTCTTCGAAGGCGTAATGAAATTCCCTCAGCAGAGCTGCCTGCACGCGTTTGTGGGCATACACGTTCAATTCAGACTGCTGGCGGTAGTTAAATGCACGGATATCGTCCAAGCCTGCTATGTGGTCTTTGTGTTCGTGCGTAAAAATAATAGCATCGAGGTGCTTCACCCCCGCCCGCAACATTTGATACCGAAAGTCGGGACCGGAATCTATCACGAATGTTTTGCCTGAAACTTCAATGAGCATGGAAACCCGAAGGCGTTTATCGCGAGCATCTGCCGAGGTGCAAACAGCACACTCGCACGCAATCACGGGCACGCCCTGAGATGTTCCTGTTCCTAAAAATGTTGCTTTCAAAGTTCCAGTTCAGTTTGTTTCAAAGCGTACAGAAATTGCTTTTGCTTGTCGTCGAGCAAAGCCTCATCGGCATTGATCTGCTTTAACAAATCTGATAAGGAAATGATTTTGCTTTCTAAATTGGAGAACTTGTTTACTACAATTATCCTACTGCTCTGAAGCATGCAGGCACCGGTTTTGAAATTGCCTTTTTCATAACGCACGCGATACCCGAGGCTTTTAAAAAGCCCTTCAATCTTTTCTAAACTGTGCTGGGTAAAGGCTAACATGCAAGTCCAGTTCTCCGGGCAATATTAACCATTTGCTTATAAGCACGCAAAGCGAAGTTTAGCGCAAATCTACGACTTCCACTCCGGGATGAGCCTTGGGATTGAAGGAAAAAATAGATTCAGAAACTTTCACATTAGGTGTAAACGACCGAATCAAATACGTGTACTTTGCCCCGCCTTTATCAAAAATGATGGCATTGCTGATGGTTTTGTTCGCTTTGTCTATACTTAAGCGCACTTTGAAAAATGAGGGCTTGGTATCAACCGGACTAAGATCAATGGTGTAAGTGGATCTACCGTTTATTTTGCCATCACCAACATACAGGTACTTATATCCTTTTTCATAAATAGTAAAGATCTGAGCAGGATTTATAGAATTCTGGCTATTGTCCACATCACTAACCTGAACCTCTTTGTCCTGTTTCTGATATGTCCACTGCGTTTTTCCATCACTGATCAGATCCTGATCTTTAAGGGTAACCTTGTATTTGTTGGTTTTAGATTTTACGTAAATAGTTCCCGTTTGGCTCTGCTTGATCTTGGCTGCCGGATTATCTATTGTAAGAGTAAAATCCGCCTTGATTATATTATATGTGCGATATTTCTGACTAACCTGAGCTAAAATCGATTTCGCCCTGGCATCCGTTTGGGCAAATCCTGCAACTGCAATAAACGTCAGCAGAAATGTGACTGTTATTATTTTCTTCATAAGTATCCTTTATTCTTTAGCGTTCAAATTGTCTAAAAATTGTTCCAAAGAATATTCATCGGGCAATAAAACCTCCCGGGCCTTGCTTCCCTCGAACGGACCAACCACGCCGGCAGCCTCCAATTGATCAATAATCCGGCCTGCTCTGTTGTATCCTAATTTCAGCTTTCGCTGGATGAGAGAAGTGGATCCTTGCTGATGCAGCACTATCAATCTGGCAGCATCTTCAAACATGGGGTCACGGTTGTTCGGATCGAAATCTTTGATAGTTCCGCCTTCGCCGTTCTCATCCACGTACTCCGGAAGCATCCACGCCGAAGCATAGCCACGCTGCTCGCCAATGTAGTCCGACACGCGTTCCACCTCAGGCGTGTCCACAAAGGCGCACTGAATCCTGATCAAATCGCTGCCCGTTGCCAAAAGCATATCCCCTCGGCCAATAAGCTGATCGGCACCGCCACTATCCAGAATGGTACGTGAATCTATTTTTGAAAGCACCCGGAACGCAAGCCTTGCCGGAAAATTCGCCTTAATTGTACCTGTAATAATATTCACCGATGGACGCTGGGTTGCAATAACGAGGTGAATGCCAATAGCCCGGGCAAGCTGCGCCAAACGTGCAATGGGCGCTTCCACTTCCTTACCTGCTGTCATCATCAAATCGGCAAACTCATCCACAATCAACACAATGAATGGCAGAAAGCGATGTCCTTCGTTCGGATTTAATTTGCGGTTCACAAACTTACTGTTGTATTCTTTCAGGTTGCGTACCTGTGCATTTTTCAGCAGGTCGTAGCGCTGATCCATCTCAATACAAAGTGAGTTCAGTGTATTGATAACTTTTTTAGTGTCGGTGATAATTGCATCTTCTTCGCCGGGAAGCTTAGCGAGGAAATGTCTTTCTATTTTCCGGAAAAGCGTCAACTCCACCTTTTTCGGGTCAACCAGCACAAACTTCAACTCCGATGGATGCTTTTTATACAACAAGGAAGCAAGAATGGCGTTTATGCCCACCGATTTACCCTGTCCAGTTGCTCCGGCAACAAGCAAGTGAGGCATTTTAGCCAGATCGGCGATGTAAACCTCATTGGAAATGGTTTTGCCAAGTGCAATCGGCAGATCCATTGTAGTGCTCTGGAACTTCTCTGTCGCCAAAACAGAGCGCATGGAAACCATCTCGGGATGTTGATTAGGAACCTCAATACCGATAGTTCCTTTCCCCGGCATTGGCGCAATGATACGTATGCCTAGTGCTGCGAGGCTTAGGGCAATATCATCTTCAAGATTCTTGATCTTAGAAATCCGGACACCCGGCGCCGGGATAATCTCGTACAAAGTTACCGTCGGACCGATGGTAGCTTTGATCTTTTCAATTTCAATATTGTAGTGGTTGAGCGTTTCTACGATCTTGTTCTTATTGGCTTCGAGCTCGTCGGCGTTCACCGAAATCTTGTTTGAGCCATAATTTTCAAGCAAATCGAGCGGTGGATACTTATAGCTGGCAAGATCAA
This sequence comes from Sphingobacteriaceae bacterium, assembly GCA_029266635.1. GTDB lineage: Bacteria > Bacteroidota > Bacteroidia > Sphingobacteriales > Sphingobacteriaceae > JAQSWM01. The sequence goes on from JAQSWM010000008.1 coordinate 234,805, forward strand.
GCTTCGGATCGTATTGCCCGAACTGTTCCACCAAATCATTGGCAGTTTTTTCTTCTTTCGGCTTCTCTACGGTGAGCTCGGGCTCATGCGGAGGCTCCACTTCAAGCTCAGTATCAGCCTTGGGACCGGCGGCAGCTTTAGGCTCTAAAATTACGTTTGAAGCAATAGTTTCAAAATCTACAGTGCGGTTCGGGATGATCGGCTCAGGCCCTTCCTCATCCTCCAGGGCCACGGGCTCAGCAATACGCTCCTGTTGCATCAAATTGCCGGTGCGTGTGTCCGGCTGTTTATCTTCTACTATCAGGCTTCTGTTCCTCAGCGGGAACTCTACCGGCTCTGAGCGAACTTCGTCAACCAGTTCAATATTCTCGGGTCCGCTTTCATCTTCAACCAAACTATCAGCTTTTGCACGTTGAGGTATTTTGAAATCGATGTTGTAGGCTATGATGAGTGCTGTCAATCCCGCGAAAGCGATAATACCCGCAATACCAGCATTGCCGACCTGCGCCTGCAGCAAACGGTTAGACCAAAAGCCAAATTCGCCTTCCAGAAAATGTGGATAATCTGAAACGAATCCATGAAAGAATGCCAGGGTGAGGGAAACAAATATCAGCAGGAAAAATGAATAGCCTAAAGTTTTGGAGATCGAAAACAGCTTAACCTTAAAAAGCATTCGGTAGCCGATAATGAAAAACACGGCTATAAATACAAATGAGGCAATGCCAAACCATTCATAGATAAACTGGTGCGACATGAGTGCACCCAGCTTACCCAGCCAATTTTCCACCACAGGCACTTTCTGCCCTGCTTTCTCGAACTCGGCAGGAGTTTTAAAGAGGTTATGCCAGCCGCCGTTTGCATCAAGCACATAGCTCTGATCTTCCTGCCAGGTGAACAGATATGATGTAAAAGCAACCAGAAAATACAGGGAAACGATCAGGAAAAATAATCCCGCAATCTTCACAACCCGCCCATCGCTCAGGTCGAATTTGGGCAGATACTCGGTTTTTTCTTTTTGGATGCGCTCGCGAGGTTTTGTTCTTGGCTGTGATTCGGGCTCTTCGCGAAAAGAGTTTGATCTAAACTGATTTCCTTTTACAGGCATTCGGTATGGCAGGGTTTATCTCACAAATATAAATTAATTCCGCTTAGAGTTTTAAGCGGATGAGCCGATTAATTGGATTCCATCTGTTCGTTTTATTTTCCTATTATTGGTTGTTTAATTGTTGATTCAATTGCTATGAACAACCATCTACTTGAGGAGTATATTGAGGTAGGCGATGTAAGTGCGCTAACCGAGCTGCTGGCCGAAAATCCTGCGCTGGCACGCGAGAAAACCAGCCATAATATCTCTCCTCTTATGCTCGCCTGCTACTACAAAAAGGCGGACATTGCCCGGGTAATTTTAAAGCACATTAAAGAACCTGATATCCACGAAGCATCTGCTGCAGGCAAGTTTGACAGCGTAGCTAATATAATTTATAATCAGCCGGAGCTTATTAATACCTATTCAGATGACGGCTTTACTCCGCTTGGGCTTGCCTGTTATTTTGAACACGAAGAAATTGCCCGATATCTTTTGCTAAAGGGAGCCGATGTAAACCTGCCTTCGAACAACGGATTCAATGTTTTCCCGCTGCACTCGGCAGTTGCTGCCAACAACACCGACATCACCAAGATCCTGCTTGAAGCAGGTGCTGAGGTGAACGTTGCCCAGGCTTCGGGCACAACGCCCCTGCACTCCGCAGCTCAGAACGGCAACATCGAAATACTCATAAACTTATTAGAAGCGGGCGCCAATGTGAACGCCCGCATGGAAGGTGGAAAGCTGCCCGCCGACATGGCTTCGGAAAAGGGATTCCATGATATTGCCCGCATTCTTGCGGAATGATTATCTCCCTTCTAAAAACTTATCGAACTTTTCGCGGCTGCTAATGAAGGAAAACTCATTGCGCACCAGATAGAAGCTTGACGGGTTCGCGATGCTGGCATATGCATCTAAAGCAACCTCCAGCTTTCTGTCGTCAAAACTGAACTGCTTGAGAAGCTGGGTAAGCTGATCTACCGAGATGCTGTTATCACGCAAGGCGATGCGGATCAACTTTTGCCTTCCGTCTTCAAAAGGTTCCTTCTTCACTTCATCTAAAAAGCGGCTAAACGATGCAGGGCTCATCTCACGTCCGGAGTAGCGGGATGGCCTTCCCGAGTCGTGGCGATCATAGTATAAATCTCCATTCCAGTTATCAAGAGCGTATTGACCGTTTCTATAAATTGACTTGCTGGCGATAAGCCGCAGTTTTCCGTAAGCTGAAAAAGAAGATATGTTCCGGGTGCCGGGAGTAAGCATTACGAAGCCTCGATAAAGCGTCTTATTACCTAACTCGATTATCAATGAATTTCGCCCGGGGTGCAAATCGAAAAATCTGAACCGCCCGCTTTGCGAACTTGCCGACTCACCGTCTATGCTCACGGTAAATGCCCCGCGATCAGAAACTTCAAGGAAAAACTCCGAACTATTGGTAAACTGTTGCGACTTAGCTGCAAAAGCCAAAAGGCTGATGGCAACAAAAAGGAATAGCTTTTTCATGACCGTATTGTTTGCTATTTAGATGCAGGCCGAGCCAAAATAGTTGCAGGGAGTTTAAAATAAAATGCGTTGCACTTGTTGGCGTGCATTAGAATCTATTAAATTTACGTCATGCTGGACCACATTGACCTACAAAATGTATTGGTGCTTGACATCGAGACGGTGCCGCAATTTTCTTCTTATGCGGAAGTGTCTGAGGAGGTTAGCAGCTTGTGGGAGCAAAAAACACAGTATCAAAGGCGGGATGGTGAAACCGCAGAGGGCTATTATCCGCGGGCGGGAATCTGGGCTGAGTTTGGGAAGGTTGCCTGCATTTCTGTAGGAGCTTTTTATAGGAAGAACGGGCAGCTCGGGCTGAAAGTAAAGTCATTTGCCTCGGAAAATGAAACGGAAGTGTTGGAAGATTTTACAGGCATGCTTAAAAAGCAGCCTTCTACCCTAACCTTGTGCGCTCATAACGGCAAAGAGTTTGATTTTCCATATCTCTGCCGACGGCTGCTAATCAACTGCATGGCTATACCCACTCAACTGCAGCTTGCAGGCAAAAAACCCTGGGAGATCAACCATATTGATACCATGGAATTGTGGAAGTTTGGCGACTACAAAAACTACACTTCTCTTAATCTGCTCGCTTCCGTTTTCAACATTCCCACTCCAAAAGATGACATCAGCGGAGCTGATGTGCACCGGGTTTACTGGGAAGAAAAAGATCTTGCACGGATTAAAAACTATTGCCAGAAAGACGTAATTACCACCGCACAGTTGCTGTTGAAGTTCAAATGCCAGCCGCTCATCCCCGAAAGGTTCATAAATTTTCTTGAATGATTGTTGTAAAAAGCCTCAGCGTTGCGTTCTCGGGCGAGAATGGCTCTGTACAGGCAGTTGATGATGTCTCTTTCGAAGTTGAAAAAGGCGAAGTGCTGGGCATCGTAGGGGAATCCGGTTCCGGTAAGTCCGTCACTTCACTGGCTATCATGCGCCTTCACGATCCCTCCAACACTTCCCTCGAAGGCAGCATCCAGTTCAACGACACAGGTTTATTAGCTCTTTCCGAGGATGAAATGAGAAGCTTCCGCGGAAGTAGAATTGCAATGATCTTCCAGGAACCCATGACTTCGCTGAATCCTGTGCTAACCTGTGGCTACCAGGTTGCCGAAGCGATAAAAGAGCATAAAGCTGCGGCGGGAGAAAACATCAGGAACACTGTTGTGGAGCTTTTTAAAGAAGTTCAGCTTCCTCGGCCGGAACAAATTTACGACAGCTATCCGCACCAATTATCCGGCGGGCAGAAACAACGGGTTATGATTGCCATGGCGCTTTCCTGCAACCCGGAAGTCCTCATCGCCGACGAGCCTACCACCGCTCTTGACGTTACCGTACAGAAAACCATTATCCGCCTGCTTCTCCGACTGAAGGAAGAGCGGAACATGAGTTTGATTTTCATTTCACATGATTTGGGCGTGATTGGAGAGATTGCCGACAAAGTGCTGGTGATGTATAAAGGGAAAGTTGTTGAGCATGGAACGGTGAAGCAACTCTTTACCCAACCGCAGCATCCTTATACAAAAGGTCTACTTGCCTGTCGCCCCTTGCTCACGCGACAGCTCGAGCGCTTGCCTGTGATGAGCGATTTCCTGGCAACAGACGACAAAGGAGGCATAATTTCAAAAAATGAAGATATAAGTGAGCTTTTAAAGAGCCTGGAAACGAACCCGGAGGAGAACGAACTTCGCAGAAAGAAGCTCTATAGTGCGCCGCCGCTCCTTCAGGTACAACATCTTAAAACCTGGTATCCGATCAAAGAAGGGATGTTCAGCCCGGTAAAAGAATATGTTAAGGCTGTTGATGATGTGAGCTTTGACGTTTATCCAGGCGAGACGTTGGGGCTTGTGGGAGAATCCGGCTGCGGGAAGACCACGCTGGGCAGGAGCATACTTCGGCTGATTGAGCCGACTGGAGGGAAGATGATTTTTAAAGGGACCGATTTGCTCAGCCTTTCGGCGGAGGAGATGCGAAGGTTCAGAAAACATGTGCAGATTATTTTTCAGGATCCGTATTCTTCATTAAACCCGCGAATTACTGTTGGGCGATCCATTATTGAACCGATGCAGGTGCATAAGAAACTAGCGAATGACCGGGAAAGAAAAGCACGGGCTTTGGAGCTGTTGGAAAGGGTAAATTTGCTGCCAGAACATTTCAACCGTTATCCGCATGAATTTTCTGGCGGGCAACGGCAGCGCATCTGTATTGCCCGGGCGCTGGCACTTAAACCAGAATTCATTATCTGCGATGAATCTGTTTCCGCTCTTGATGTTTCAGTGCAAGCTCAAGTTTTAAATCTTCTCCGGGAACTGCAGCGGGAGTTTAATCTAACTTACATCTTCATCTCGCACGACCTTGCTGTTGTGAAACATATTTCAGATCGGATATTGGTAATGAACCAGGGCAGAATAGAAGAAAGCGGCGATCCGCAAGACATCCTCAACAATCCTGAAAAGGAATATACCAGGAAATTAATTGAGGCAATTCCCAGCGGCTTGTATTAATACTATCTTTAATTTACTGAAAACCAATTGCATGCTTGGCTGTTAAGTAAGAAAGAACTATTTACAATCTAAATCTATTTATATGAGCGACAATTCAAAAATAGCAACAGTTGTGCTGGCAGGGCTGGCAGCTGGTGCAGCAGCATGGTATTTATTGGCCACAGAGGATGGCAAAGCTACTACCGACAAATTGGTTGATTCTCTTAAAAACCTGGGCGGAACTTTTAACGATATAAAAGAAAAAGCTTCAGACACCCTCAACAACCTGACAGATCAGGCTGGTAAGGTAGCTGAGAACTTAAAAACTAAGACTGAGTCTGCTTACAGCAACGTCTAAACAATACTACCATTTACTTATGAAGATCCTGAGCGAACCGCTCGGGATTTTTTATTTTTTGAGGGGTGCAAGAAGATACTCCAAGCCGTTTAGCTTGATTTCGTACATGGTTGCCAGCAACATTCCAAGCCTGCCCGCCGGGAAGCCCTTTTGCTTGAACCAAACCAAGTACGCTTCCGGCAAGTTACAGATTGCAGAACCCTTGTATTTGCCGAACGGCATTTTCATTTTGACCAGGCTTTCCAATGCTTCGGGATCCATGCGCTTAGTTTTCCCACAAATTAGCCCAATTTTACACACATAAAAAATATACTTTTCAAAAGCTGATATTTGCCTTATGGACGAGCGAATTCAGCCCGAGCTATTTATTGTAGGTGCCGGTCCCGGCGATCCAGAACTTATCACAGTAAAAGGGTACAAATTGCTTCAATGTGCGGCGGTTGTGTTGTACGATAATCTTGCTAACCGCGATTTACTGAGCATTACATCTGATGGATGCGAGAAGATATATGTGGGTAAGCAGCCATACGGCGATTATACCCCTCAGGAAACCATTCATGAGTTAATTCGCGAGAAGGCATTTGAGAAAGGCCGGGTGATCAGGCTGAAGGGCGGCGACCCATTTATTTTCGGAAGAGGTTACGAGGAAATATTGTTTGCTCAACAACAGGGGATCAAGGCTCATTATGTTCCCGGCATTACAAGCATGCAGGCAGCCGGGCTGGAAGGCATTCCCCTAACTCATCGTGCTTTAAGCGAGAGCATCTGGGCTCTTACCGGAACAAAGAAAGACGGCACGCTCTCGAACGACCTTCGACTTGCTATGCAGAGCAATGCAACGGTTGTAATTTATATGGGCATGAAAAAGCTCGTGGAAATCTCCGCATGCTACGTCGAAGCCGGGAATGGCGATATGCCCGCAGCCATTATCCAACACGCATCCTTACCGCACAAAAAATTCGCGAAAGGGAAAGTCAAAGATTTGATAAAAATTTCCGAAAGCAACCATCTTACCCACCCTGCAATTATTATTATTGGATGGGTTGTAGATGTTGAAGGGCTCATATAACGAAAACAAAGCGCACAAAAAAGCCCGAACTTAATAGCCCGGGCTTTTTTTATACAGGGATAAATTCCTGATTATGCTGCGGTGGCAGTTGCGTTAACGTTTTTCTCTACATAATCCAGTTCAAACACTGCTAACTGGTTCAACAAATTGTAGTGTAATGTGCCAAAAAAGTTAATAATTGGCCCGTTATCGCTCTTTCCTTGAATAAATATTTTTTCTTTTAGGATCTCACCCTTTCTCAAATCCTGCTTCGATAACAAAAGCTCTTCATCCTGAATTGTAAAAGATGAGCGGTCTACACCAAATTGTCTTAAGATTTCATTGAAGCTTAAGCCTTTTAATAATACTTCTGTTAGTTTCATAATCCCTGCTGTTTAATGTTTGGTAATAGTGGTATGTATGTGATTCCTTTACAAAGGTAATACCAAAAACTGGGACGTGAAACAGAATTATCAACAATGAGTGCATTTTGTTATGATTTTTTCAACAAATAAGACACAGGATTGACAATCTGCAATTGTCGCATAAAAATAATTAAGGGGTTTCTTTGTCGGGGATAGCCAAGCGTGCTTTTTTTCCGGCCTACACTCAGAATGCTGTGCATTTTTTTGGTCACTTAGTGTACAATCGGGAATACTTTAGATGTTTAAACATAGAACAGTGTGGATAAAATATGCTGATGAGATACTAACAGCTCTGGCTTAGATGTTATATTAGCAACACACATCTCTCCTACCGGGAAGCATTGTTAAACGAGTTTAGAAAAAAGGAAATGCATTTCGGAAAATTAGTAAAAGGGGTTGCCCACTCCTATGGTTTGTCGGCAAATGAATTGGCTGATTCGCTTGGGCGCACAGAGCGGGAAGTTCTGGAATTATATGAACAGGAAGAATGGACTTCCGGCACGATAAAGCGGGCTTCGGTTGCTTTGGAACACGATTTTGGGAAGTATCTTAACAACAGCTACGCCTTCAATTTCATGTCGCAGGAGGCGGAGCAACGGGAGTTTGTGTTGACCATTAAATATCCAAAGGGCAAAGAATTCCTGCTAAAAACATGGCTCCGTAAGCTGGCTCTGATAGCTCAGTCTATAGGGCTCGAGATCTCGAAGTAAAAAATAATCAGCAGGTTGTGGGGGCAACCTGCTGATTACCTGAATTTGTTTTTCAACGCATTCAACATTTCGTTCATGTCGGGCTGCTTCCCGCGGGGCTTCTGAGGCTGCGGTTGTTCGGTTTTGGCATGCTTTTTTTCACGAGCGTGCTCTTCAGTTTTCATGGATAATGCAATCCGCTTGCGGTTGATATCTACTTCGGTAACTGTCACCTCTACTCTCTGCTGAACCTTCACAACGTCGTTCGGATCTTTGACAAAGCGGTTCGCCAACTGGCTCAAGTGAACCAGCCCATCCTGGTGCACACCTATATCGACAAAAGCACCAAATGCGGTTATATTGGTTACAATTCCCGAAAGCTTCATCCCAACCTTCAAGTCTGTTATAGCATTCACTCCTTCGGCAAACTCAAAGCTTTCAAACTGTTCTCTGGGATCGCGACCGGGCTTGGCAAGTTCAGCGAGTATGTCGTTGAGTGTTGGAAGTCCTACGTCTTGGCTGACATAATCCTGAAGCCTGATCTTTTTGCGGAGAGCTTCGTCGCTCATCAACCCTTCTACCGTAGCGCCAATCCCTTTCGCCATCTTTTCTACAAGTTCATAGCGTTCCGGGTGAACTGCGCTCGTGTCCAGCGGATTCTTGGCATCGCGTATCCGGAGAAAGCCAGCCGCCTGCTCAAAAGCTTTCCCGCCCAGGCGAGACACTTTCTTCAGTTCGTCCCGTTTCTTAAATGCACCATTCTGATCACGATACTCAACTATATTCTGCGCCAGCTGCGGCCCAAGTCCCGACACGTACGAAAGCACCTGTTTTGAAGCAGTGTTCAGCTCCACTCCAACCGCATTCACGCAGCTAATAACCGTATCATCCAGAGAAGCCTGAAGCTTTGCCTGATCAACATCGTGCTGGTATTGCCCTACGCCAATTGACTTAGGATCAATTTTAACCAGTTCCGCAAGTGGGTCCATCAGCCTTCTGCCGATAGAAACAGCTCCCCTGACCGTTACATCCTTATCGGGAAATTCCTCACGGGCAATGGGCGAAGCAGAATAAATAGAAGCGCCACTCTCATTTACCATCACAACCATAAACCCGTTCAGGTTGAGTTTTCTGATAAAAGCTTCTGTCTCACGCCCTGCAGTCCCATTTCCGATAGCAATAGCTTCAATCTCATATTTTTCTACAAGATGTCGCACGGTTTTTTCGGCCTCTTTCTCGCCTCCGGCACCAGTGTGCGGGAAAATTGCGGTGTATTCGAGGAGCTTGCCCTGTGCATCAAGGCACACAACTTTGCAGCCGGTGCGGAAGCCTGGGTCGATTGCCATTACCTGCTTCTGCCCGAGTGGCGCAGCCAATAGCAATTGGCGTGCGTTCTCGGCAAAAACGCGGATTGCTTCTTCATCCGCTCGCTTCTTTGTCAGCAGGCGAATCTCGGTTTCCATTGATGGTTTGAGCAAACGCTTGTATCCCTCGGCGACAGCCAATTCCACTTGTTTAGAAGCAGCATTGCCAGCCTTTACAAACATGCGATGCAGGATCTCCATTACTTCGTCTTCCGGAGGAGTGATCTCAAGCCATAGGATTTGTTCCTTCTCCCCACGCCGCATAGCGAGGATGCGGTGCGATGGCGCAGATTTTACAGGTTCGCTCCAGTCGAAATAATCCTTGTATTTGATGCCCTCCTGCTCCTTTCCTTCAATGACTTTACAGTTGAAGGTGCCTTTTTGCAAGAACAAGTCGCGAAGTTTCGCACGTGCGTCGGCATTTTCTGCAACCAACTCAGCTATAATATCCCTCGCTCCTGCCAAAGCATCTGCGGCTGTTACGACACCCTTTTCAGCATCAATATATTTTTCAGCCTCAGCTTCGGGATCAATTTTTTGCTGTTCAAAAAGAAGATCCGACAATGGCTGAAGGCCCTTTTCACGGGCTGCGGTTGCCCGGGTTTTCCGCTTGGGGCGATAAGGAAGATAAACATCCTCGAGCAGAGCCATTGTTTCTGCCGCATTAACCTTTTCCTCTAACTCACGGGTTAAAACGCCTAGATCTGAAAGCGATTTAAGGATTGCTTCACGGCGTTTGTCCAGTTCACGTAAGGCTTGCATCCGGTCGCGAATAGCGGCAACCTGCACTTCATCCAAACTTCCGGTCGCTTCCTTCCGGTAACGCGAAATAAATGGCACCGTTGCACCTTCATCCAACAACTCTCTGGTTGCACTAACCTGCTTTTCCGTTAAGGATAGCTCGGAAGCGACTTTCTTATTATGGCTGATCATCTTCACAATTGAGATTGCGAAATTGAGCTTATCGCCATACAAATCAAAAAAAGCTTATCAACATCAGTTCAGCGACTGCTGAAAATACTATCTTTCAGAATGAAAAAATATCTTCTCATCCTCGCGATCATGCTCTCGGCAAACGTTGCACTTCAGGCACAAACAGGTGAAACGGAAGCTATCAGAAAAGTTTTGAATACTTTATTTGATGGTATGCGCAAAGGCGATAGTGCACTGGTGCGGTCTGTATTGTCTAAGGATGTAATCTTTCAAGGAATATCTGAGAAGGATGGCACAACACGGGTTGAAACTGCGGACGTAAATGGCTTCCTGAAGGCGATAGGCACGCCGCACAAGCAGGTTTGGGACGAGCGAATTACGTTTGTGCAGGTTCTTGTTGATGATAAACTGGCAAGTGTCTGGACAAATTACAAGTTCTATGTTGGCGAATCATTCAGTCATTGTGGGGTGGACTCCTTTCAACTGGTAAAAGAGAATGACGGCTGGAAGATTGTTTACTTGGTTGATACGCGGAGGAAAGGCGATTGCCCGGAATAAATGCGAAAAGAACCCCGCAGATTACGCTGATGTGCGCTGATATTCTGCGGAAATCTGCGAGATCAGCGGGGTCAATACTGCTTGATTTAGTTCCTAAAATTCTGTGTAATCATCAGTCCTCGCATTCCACCATCCAGAACACCAATGCCCACCCTGCCGAAAGCTTTATGCAAAATATTGGCTCTGTGCCCGGGCGATTTCAATAAACCCTCATGCGCCTGTGCCAGTGTGGGTGCCAGCGCAAGGTTCTCGCCAGCCGTCAGAAAATTAATTCCCGCCTTGTTCAGCCTGTCGAAAGGATCTTTGCCTTCGGGTGTGATGTGGGAGAAATATCCTCTTGCAAACATATCAACTGAATGCGCCCTGGCTACTACCGCAACTTCGGGGTCAGCCTCCAATGGCTTTAAACCCTCCTTAACCCGCTCCTGATTCACCAGCTCCAGCATCTTCACCTCTAAATCTTGCCTTACCTTTGGCGCAGTAACCTTAAACGGAAGCTTTATCATTTCGCCGTGTTCGGCCGTTTGCGTAACGCGGACAGGGTTCCGTGCAAACTTTTCATAAACCGGCTGCATTTTCTGCTGAAGCCACTCGCCTAAACCGGAAGCTCTATCCGCAAGCCTGCTTTTCTGAATGTCGGCTGTAATTGAATCTGATAAGGGCATTAAAAGGAGGATAATCCCAATCAGCACTGCATACACACAGCCATTTACAAAGCCGGGAATCACGCCAAGCACTCTATTTGACTGAGCCTGGTGCGCACTTGCCGGAACCTCTTTTAATATCGCGTTGCTGATGAAGGCTGCTACAATCCTTACGATCAGCAAAGTTGCAAGAAGTGAAATCGGCAGCAACCAAATGCCTCCGCCCATCAAACTCTGAAGCCAGCCCGCCACATATTGGTATAGATAAAGAGCAAGCAGAAAACTGCCCGCCCAGGTAAGCAGCTCCAGCATCCCGAGGATAAAACCCTTGCGCCACCCGTTGTAAACAGAAATCGCTATGATAAGAACCAGAAAAACATCCGTAAACGCCATGCTAATCAATTGTAATATAATACAAAGCGTACCTGTTAAAGTTGGCATTATCAAGTTCTTTAAACTTAAATAATGGTTTTATCTTAGGAAACTTTGAGAACCTACCTCCGACATTTCTTCCTTTTCGGATACCAACAAGCACTCTCCTGCCTTTTCCCGGTCTGTGTCTTTTCGATGCTTGCCATTTCACACCTTTTTTCCGGGATAATCCCGAGGTATGACTTTATGCTGGCAGGCTGCCTGCTCGTGCAGTTGATCATGTATCTCACAAAAATTGAAACGACAGACGAACTGCTGGTAATTTGCCTGTTTCATCTTTGGGTTTAGCGATGGAGCTCTTTAAAGTGCATATTGGCTCCTGGGCATATCCGGAAAACGCATACACCAAAATCTTTAACGTTCCATTATACAGTGGCTTTATGTATGCGAGCGTTGCCAGTTATATGTGCCAGGCATGGAGGCGTTTTGACCTGGAGATGATTGATTGGCCTAAGCACTGGCCGGTGAGGATTACAGGCGCCCTGATCTACCTGAACTTTTTCAGCAATCACTTTATTCCTGATGTGCGGTATGCAGTTGGCGTTGTGGTGCTGGCTCTTTTCTGGAAGTCGAAAGTTATATTCCGCATTGATGGCTCAGCATACAAAATGCCTGTCGTAGTTTCGTTCGTTTTAATCGGATTCTTTATCTGGCTGGCCGAAAATGTTGCCACTCTACTTGGAGCCTGGAAGTATGCTTATCAGCATAAAGGATGGGCAATGGTGAATTATCAGAAGATCAGTTCCTGGGCTTTTTTGGTGATCGTGAGCTATATCATTGTAGCTGAGTTGAAGATGCTAAAGGATAACACAACCAAACGTCCAAAACACCGTTAATTTGAGTATGGAGTTTTTTGTAAAAAAAGGTTCAGTTGTACGCCATATATGGGGTAAGAGCGATACCGTGCTTTTTATTTTCGCAGGAGCTTCTGCCGAGTTTGCACTCAACAAAGCTGTTGACTGGCTGTACTTTACCGGAAAGCTCCCGGCCGATCCGCTGGGCAGGCTCTTCTCTACAGTTGAATATGCAAGGCGGATTGTATTCTCTGAGAATGAAAAAGCTTTGCGAGCGATTGACCAGATCGCAGCCATCCACACGGCTGTAGAGGCAGCTCGCGGTGCTAAGATTCCAGACTGGGCTTACCGCGATGTGCTTTTTATGCTAATAGATTATTCCATTCGCTCTTTTGAAGTGCTGGAGCGAAAGCTAAGCGAATCTGAAAAGGAAGAAGTCTTCGACACATTCTACCGTGTTGGCGACCGAATGGGCCTGGTGGGCTTGCCCGAAAGCTTCAAAGCCTGGCTGGTTATGCGGGATGAACATCTTCGGGATAACACAGAGAAAAGCCGCTTCACTGTCGATCTGTATAAACAATACCGGAAACATCTAGGGGCTATACGCTACTTACTACTGGAACAGGCGCAGGTTCTTGTAGTGCCTGAACGCATAAATCAACTGCTTGGCCTCGGAAACATCGAATGGCTAAATCCGGTAATTAGCCTTTACAAGCTCTGCAGAAAACTCAATCTAGACAATGCTTTGAAGGCTGCTATCCTGCCTAAAGAATACCAAAAGCAGATAAAGGCGCTTGACATCCCGGGCTAACCGGCCCACATTTAAATTCCAAAAGCCGTTCCTATTCGTATTTTTGCAACTCTCGCAGGTACTTGATACCTGCTACCTGATACTTCATACGCTACACAGAAAATGACACGTACAAAAATCAAAGATTTGCTAAACGCCACCGATTTCGGCAGGCAGGTGACTATTAATGGCTGGGTTAAAACTTTTCGCAACAATCAATTTATCGCGATAAATGACGGCTCTACCATCAATAATATCCAGGCAGTTGTTGATTTTACAAATACGGATGAGGCTTTGCTTAAACGAATTACTACGGGCGCTGCTGTTTCAGTAACAGGAACATTAGTGGAGTCGTTGGGAAAAGGACAACGGGTTGAGGTTAAAGTAAGCCAGCTTGAAATCCTCGGCGACAGCGATCCTGAAAAGTTCCCTCTTCAGCCGAAAAAGCACAGTTTGGAATTTCTGCGTGAAATCGCCCACCTGCGCTTCCGCACCAATACATTCAACGCAGTTTTTAAGATCCGGCATGCACTGGCATTTGCTGTTCACAAGTTCTTCAATGAGAAAGGCTTTGTGTATATGCATACGCCTATCATCACCGGCTCTGATGCCGAAGGTGCCGGCGAAATGTTCCGGGTTTCTACCATAGATCCCGACAACATACCACGCAACGAGGACGGCAGCATAAACTATAAAGAAGATTTCTTCGGCCGCCCAACCAACCTAACCGTAAGCGGACAATTAGAAGGTGAGCTTGCGGCGATGGCTTTTGGCGAGATTTACACTTTCGGTCCCACCTTCCGTGCCGAAAACTCCAACACAACCCGGCACTTAGCTGAATTCTGGATGATAGAGCCAGAAATGGCTTTTTACGACATCACAGACAACATGGACCTGGCAGAAGAGCTGCTGAAATATCTGATCCGCTATGCCCTGGGTAATTGCGGCGATGAACTTGAGTTCCTGCGCAACCGCCTGCTGGAAGAAGAAAAACAAAAGCCACAGAACGAGCGCTCGGAGCTTGATCTTTTAGCCAAACTTCAATTCTGCCTTGAAAATGATTTTGAGCGCCTCACTTATACCGAAGCGGTTGAAATACTCAGAAACTCCAAGCCAAACCAAAAGAAGCAATTCAAATATTTAATTGAAGGTTGGGGCGCCGATCTGCAATCGGAACACGAGCGCTATCTGGTTGAGAAGCATTTCAAGAAACCTGTTATCCTCACAAATTATCCAGCCGAAATCAAATCGTTCTATATGCGCCTGAACGAAACAGATGAACAGGGCCGTCGTACCGTAAGAGCGATGGACATTCTGTTTCCCGGCATTGGCGAGATTGTGGGAGGTTCGCAGCGGGAAGAGCGTTTGGAAAACCTCTTAGGCAGAATGGACGAACTAAACATCCCGGCACATGAAATGGATTGGTATTTAGATACCCGCCGGTTCGGCTCTGCACCGCATTCGGGATTTGGGCTTGGCTTTGAAAGATTAGTGCTTTTTGTTACCGGAATGACGAATATCAGGGATGTTATCCCTTTTCCAAGAACACCGAAAAACGCGGAATTCTAATCGATTAAGTGTCACGCTGAGCGGAGTCGAAGCGCAAAACAGTCTTCGACCCCGCTCAGACTGACATTGAGTCCGCTCATCGTGACAACAGTATTTACCCTAATAAATCGTCTTCGGTAGTCCCGCCTACATTTTCAGAGTGACTGATCTGACCTTCGTTATTTTTGCGGCCGGGGTAATTGCGTGCGTTGGCTTCAGCTTCTTCAGGGCTTGTATTACTTTCGGCATGAGGCCAGTGGCGCTCGTTTTCCGCAAATCCATCTGTGTTTGCAACTTCGTTGTCAACCGAGTTTGGATTTGAGCGGTGGCTTCTGTGCTCTTCTTCTGTTTCGCGTCCCAGTGTACCGTTATTATTCGCTTCCTGGGATGTTTTATCGTTGTTGCTCATAACTGTAGGTTTTAATATCCTACAATCCAGATCAGCAAAGGGTTTTAAAACGAGCTAATTAATATCTCAGAGTAGCTACAAAATTATTGGTTTGTGCCTGCGGATTGTATTTGAAAGAGAAGCTATCTGCAGCTTTCGCGATGATCATAAGCCCGAAATGCTCCAAAAGGTTTGTGGGTATTGGCGGCACTTCTACATCGTAATCTTTCACCACAAACGAAAGTTCTTCGGGATTCTCTATTTTGCAATACAACGAAGCCATATCATCGCGGTAAACGATGATCTTCTCTCCTACCATTGCTCCGGCTACAGGAACTTTTATAGCCTGGCTATGCTGCGATTCTGGAAGAGAAAAGGGCTTGCCGGTATCTGCTTTGTTGAGCAGGATAGCGTCTTCAGTTATCTGAAGAGTGAGAACTGTTTCATTCGCATCCGAATGTTTTAAAGCATTTGTGAACAATTCGATCAACACCAGCTTGCACCGGCCGCTTATTTCGCCATACTCTTCAGCCTGTATATTGCTTTTGATGAATGACAATATTTCGTTGATCAAATGGTACAATTCATCGGAGGTATTCCGGAAAACAAACTTCTTCTCAACTAAAGTCATCACGTTGCTAGTCATACAGGTTGTCTGGTAAATTTTTGTAGATACGAAAAACTTTATCCATACGGATCAACTCAAATAAGTTCGTAATGTCTTTATTGAGATGCGCCACCGAAATGTCGGCATCTTTTGACATGGCGTACTTTAGTGCCGAAACAAGGGCTCCGAGAAAGGAACTATCCACGTAGTCTACGAGCACAAAATCTACAATAATGTGCTTGTGGCCCTCGTCCACAATACTGATAATTTTCTGTTTGAAAGCTTCTGCCTCATTGAGGTTGGCTTCCTTTACCTGTACCTGGGCAACCAGGAACTCGTTTAATTCTTTAGCTTGTATAATCATGATAAGGTTAGGTTCATTTCAATAAATACCATGCTGCAATCATCCACCTGCTCTTTACTGTTATCTTTCAAAAAGGTTACATTTTTTATTTTCTCGAACGAGTTTGGCTGAGCGAGCACCGGCGATACCAGTTCCACAAATAAATTGTAATCACTCTTTTTACCCGCCTCATCCTCAAAATCAATCATACCATCAGTAATGGCCACAAGCTTATCGCCAGGCTTCAGTTGTATAGCATGTTCATCATGCCCGCCATCCGGGAACAAGCCGAGCAGCAAGCCCGCCGAGGCAAGCGTTCGCACTTTATCTTCTTCCGCGTTGTAGTACACCAGGGGCAAATCGCCGGCACCGGAGTACAGCAGCTTACCGGTTTTATTCTCCAGCTGTATCAGCGAGAGCGTTGAAAGCACATCGCTCAGCACCGGGTCCAGGCAAATTACGTTGTTGATCTTCTGAAGGATGCTCGCTGTGGAAACATTTCCATCCAACACGCACAGCCTCACTGCCGACCGTATGTAGCTCAGGAAGTTAAAAGAAAAAAACCAGGCTCCCCACTTTTTGCCCATCACATCGCCCAAAACAATAAATGTGTACTGATCATCGACCTGAATAAAATCTATAAAATCGCCGCCCGGATAATTCTGAAAAGTTTTATGCCAGAACTCAATGCCAAAGCCATTTATTTGTGGCGATTGCTGCGGAACTGAGCGAAGATTCAGCGCCTCAGCCGTGATGCGTAATTCCTGTAAGGAGCGCTCATGCTGCTCGCGGACGGTGGAGAGCAGATTGTTAACCTTCGAGATGATAACCGGTATCGGCGTATCCTTGCCGATATAATCAACGGCCTGCAGGTCAAGCCCCTGCATCATCATTTCCTCGTTATCAAAAGAAGTGAAAAAAATGAAGGGTATGTCTTTTAGGGAATTGTCTTCAAGCAGTTTCTGCCTGAAAAGAAAGCCATTGGTGACCGGCATTTCATAATCTGAAATGATAATATCAGGCTTTTCAACGGCTAAAATCCGGAAAGCTTCTTCGACAGACTCGGCCTTCAGGCAATAAAAGCCTTCCTTTACCATCGCCCTGCCCATCAGCTCGAGCATGAAGAAACTGTCGTCTACAAGAAGGATTTTCTTTTCTGCGGGCATTTGGAAGTTTTACTTCTTTCCCAGCTTAATGAAAGATGAGATCAGTAAATATACACCAGTAAAAACAACGAGCAAGGAAATTACATCCATTAATGTCACACCGTCGTTTGCGTTGAGGTAAAATAACGTAAACATCTCAAAATAAGGAGGTGCCGGCATAATGATCATGCCGAAGCCTAACCCCACCATGGTAAGCGATATGACCATCTGGACTACCAGGCGCATATTTTCAAGCACCAGGTAGCGCTTAGACATTTTACTGTCAAGCTCGTGCTGCGACAATAACAACTCCAGGTTATCTGCGATGTCGGCTCTTGAAAGTTCGTCGCTGTCACTGATAATCCGGAACGCCTTGAAGCTGTCGAGGGAGTTAGATCTTTCTACAGCATCATTAAAGCGCCTCTGCAAAGCAGTTCTTGCCTCCTGATCCATGCGATTATCGTCAAGCAAATCAATCAGCTCATCAAGCTTTTTGTGAGCAGTTGCAGAAGCTGATTCAATTTTGCTATAACTTATCACGATGAGTTGTTTGGTGCAGAATTAATTATGTTATTTTAACAGCTTCTACGGTAAAGTCCACAGAACGTTTCATAAACATGAAAAGAGTTTCGGTTATCACTGTCAACTACAATCAGCCCTCGGTTACTGAAGAGCTTCTTGTATCAATTCTATCTAAAAACACGTATCCGGAACTTGAGATAATAGTAGTGGATAACGGCAGTGCCGAAGACAAAACATCTCACTGGCGACAGCAATACCCGTTTGTTAAGTTCATACGAAGTGAAGTGAATCTCGGTTTTGCGGGAGGAAATAATCTCGGAATAAGAAATGCAACAGGCGATTATCTTTTTCTGGTGAATAATGATACCGAATTTACCGAAAAACTGGTTAAAACCTTAGTTGAAACGCTCGATACGCATCCCCGGGTTGCCGTTGTGAGCCCCAAAATCCGCTACTTCCAACAGTGTGATGTCATTCAGTATGTTGGCTTTACGCCGATGAATATGTACACCGCCCAGAACGCCAGCCCCGGGCAATTCGAGAAAGACACTGGCCAATACGATAACCTGGTGCAACCCACCGGCTTTGCCCACGGCGCAGCCATGATGATACGTAAAGAAGCAATTAATAAAGTTGGCTTGATGGCAGAAAACTTCTTTTTGTATTACGAAGAAATGGACTGGTGCGAGCGCTTTAAACGTGCCGGGTACGAAATTTGGGTGAACACCAACGCACTGATTTATCACAAGGAATCTGTTTCTGTGGGACAGAAAAGCGCACTGAAAGAATACTTCATGAACCGCAACCGCATCCTCTTCATCCGCAGGAATGCGCCGCTTCCCGCAAGGCTCACCTTTTACCTGCATTTCGGGCTGCTGGTAACTCCCAGAAACATCCTGAATTATCTCAAAAATAGACAATACGGTTTCACCAACTGGCTTTTAAAAGGCATTTGGTGGAATGTTGCCCATTCTAAAAATAGCACCAATGTCGGCTATCCTCTCAAAGCAATCAAATAAATGAAATTTTCTTTCTGGCTCAGCCTTTTCCTGATAGTGTACACGTTTGTAGGCTATGGTTTAGTGCTCTACATCCTGATGAAGTTGCGCCAGGCGATAAAAGGCAAGCGCCCGATCCCTATCGCCGATCCCGAAACTCTTCCCACCTGCACCCTCGTGGTAGCTGCTTACAATGAGGAAGATTACATCGTCGATAAGATCAGGAACACCCTTGAACTGAATTACCCAAAGGATAACCTGAAGCTGCTTTTCATCACCGACGGCTCTTCCGACAGCACGCCCGACATTATTGCCCGCTATCCCGAGATCCAGCTCATGCACAGCCCGGAGCGCCGCGGCAAAATCGCAGCAGTTCACCGTGCAACAGATGAAGTTGATACGGAAGCCATCGTTTTTACTGATGCCAACACTTTCCTGAACAAGGATGCGCTTATTAATATTTGTCGGCATTACAGCGATCCTACAGTTGGTGCTGTGGCTGGAGAAAAGCGGGTGCATGCCGATGAACAGGCAGACGCGAGTTCGGCGGGCGAAGGCTTTTACTGGAAATACGAGTCGAAGTTGAAGCAATGGGATTCTGAACTGTATTCGGTTGTGGGTGCGGCGGGCGAGTTGTTCAGCGTGCGGAAGGAATTGTACCAGCCGGTTTCGAGCGATGCGATTATTGATGATTTTATGATCTCGATGCTGATTGCGAAGAAAGGCTACCGTATTATTTATGAGCCTGAGGCGTACGCGGTGGAAACAGCATCAGAAAACGTGACGGAAGAGTTGAAACGCAAGGTGCGCATCGCCGCAGGCGGGATGCAGTCCATTATCTGGCTAGCCGATATGCTGAACATCTTCAAATATGGCATGCTGAGTTTTCAATACATCAGCCACCGGGTTTTGCGCTGGACCATCACTCCTTTCCTGCTTATACTAGCGTTTGTTTTAAATATCCTGATTGTTCTGAATGATTGCGATTGTTGGATTTATCCGGTGCTATTGGCCTTCCATGTTTTGTTTTACCTCCTCGCCTTTCTGGGGTTCGTGCTGGAGAAACGAAAACTGCGGGTTAAGGCGTTGTTTGTGCCTTACTATTTCTGTGTGATGAACTATGCGGTTCTGGCGGGAATTATCCGATATTTCAGAAAGCAGCAGAGTGCCGCCTGGGAGAAATCTAAGAGGAAGGGGTGATAACTATACTTTGACATTAGGTTTATAATCCTTCGAAAGGCGTTGAACGCTTGTGATTTTATCTTTCATGATGCGATATAAGTTAAAAATCAATCTTAAGTATCAGCTTACTGCATTAATGCCATTGGTTATAATGGTCGCTGTTCTCACATTAACAGCATATTTTTTATATGAGGAGAAACTCGGATATGCAGGTTTTCAAAAAGCAATAGCTATAACCTGCGGTTTGCTTGTTTGTCCTGTGTTGTTTTTACATCTAGAGTATTTGATAAACGATTACAAGTTAAACGTTGAAATCATTCCCGAAAAAAAAGAAATCACTATAAGTAGGAAAAATACACATCGGATAGTGAAATTCGATGCGATCAGTGAACTCAATCTTTTTGGAGAAACAAAGGATTTTAACAACCTTCCATTTCAAAATTATAGATATTATCGTGTTAAGTTACAGGATAATACATCATTTACAATATCGTGTTTTTCAGCGAGAAGATTAGAAGAGATTTTTAGGGGAGTGCCATTTAGGACAACACGAAGGCTGTATGCAAGTATGTTATTTGAAAACACTAGGTAGGTTAAGCGCAGCGCTTTCGTCTAGCTTTGCCGTGGTACAATGGGTTGATGCCCTGAGCCGCCAGCCGTATAAAGATATCATCATAGATTCGCTGCGATACTGCCAGGAGCACAAGGGGATGATCCTATATGCTTATGTGGTGATGAGCAATCATGTGCATTTGATCTGTGCGGCACAAGACGGTTATAATCTGTCGGATATTATACGTGACATGAAAAAACATACCAGCAAGAAACTGCTGGAAGCAATTCAAAACAATCCTCATGAAAGCCGAAAAAATTGGATGATGTGGATTTTCAAATCGGCTGGAGAACACAATCCCAACAACAAAGAGTTCCAGTTCTGGCAACAAGACAATCGCCCAATTCAGTTAAGTACAGCGGAAATGGCAAGGCAAAGGCTCGATTACATTCATCAAAACCCGGTGAAAGAAGGCTTGGTTAAAGAAGCGCAAGACTATATTTACAGTAGCGCAGCTAATTATTGCTCTGAGCCAGGACTGACACCTGTTGAGTTTCTGTTTTGAAGTTCTGAAGTTCGGGAAACTTCTTTTTATTGACGAAGCTTAAGTTAGCCCCTACGTAGCCCGAGCTTCAAACTTAAGCCAGCAACAGCCAGCAACAGATAGCTGTTGAGTTCCTGTTTTGAAGTTCTGGAAACTTCTTTTTATTGGCTAGGCTTAAGTTAGCCCTGCCTAGCCCGGAGCTTCAAACTTAAGCCAGCGCCGGAAAGCAGTTGAATTGCTGTTTTGAAGTTCCGGAAACTTCTTTTTATTAGGGAGGCTTAAGTTAGCCCTGCTTAGCCGGAGCTTCAAACTTAAGCCAGTATCGGAGGCTTAAGTTAGCCATTTCGAAGGCCGAGCTTCAAACTTAAGCCAGCGCCTGGTAAAAATTGCGATCCGTTCCTCTTCCTACAGGCCCAACACCCAGGTCACACCAAATCCATCAGCAACTTCTACCAGCTTTTGGCCATTATCGTTCCCGGGTTTATCAAATGCCAATTTTTCAATAAGCCTTTTCCTTTCGGGAGCGCTTTTGCAAAGCAGAAAAACAGAAATGTAATTTCCAACCCTCCTGCCTTCGTTATGTACCAGGTCTGATCCGTAGATAGTGATCTTATCAGAAACCAACGAGCCACTGACAACCGGCTTTTCCGCAAAACCCTGCAACTCTTCCCCGAAGGTTTCAAATTGCAGGGCCCCTCCGAAACATGATTGGTAAAAGGTGAGTGCCCTTCGGCAGTTTCCCGAAAAGGTAATGAAGATCCCGCTTCTCAGCCCAACATCTCTATGCTTCATCTACGCAGTAGAATTAAGCGTCGGGAATATCAGGCTCTACAAGTTTGATCAACTTTTCAAGCGATTCCTGCCAGCCCAGATAACACATCTCCGCCGGGATCATTTCAGGAATCCCTTCCTGAAACACCTTCAATTCGGTACCGCACGAAACCTGCTTCAGCCAAATGGTAGTGGTCATGGTACCGGGCAAATTAGGGTCATCAAACTTGTCGGAATATTTGATCAGTTCATTTGGTTTTATCTCCAGGTACTCGCCGCCAAACGAATGGCTGTGCTGGCTGCTGAAGTTCGTGAAGGTCATACTGAACTTTCCGCCCTGCTTGAAGTCAAATTCCTGAACGGTACAAAGAAAGCCGTAAGGAGGCAGCCAGTTTGAATGGGCCACCGGATCGGCAAATGCCCGGAACAACTTTTCGGGAGTTGCTTTTACTACCCGATGCAATGAAACACTGTTGGTTGTCATGGTATCTGTTTTTAGTGTTGAATATATTTTTCTTTAGGCACCAAATGCCTCCTGGTACGCTGCGGAGTCATAATCTGCCCTGCTCCTTGCCATTTTGTTATGGTAAATGTACGACACCGCAAGTGAGCCCAGCACAACCAGCGGCATCAGCATATAGCCGATATTGTGATCTACCATAGCATGGCTGATGAATGCAAAGATCAGGTTGAAGGTAAGCCCTGCGTAAGCCCACTCTTTAAGTTTCGCGGGTGTTTTAGGATAAGCAATAGCGAAGACGCCAAGTACTTTACAGAAGGTAAGTGCGTAGGCAAAATAATCGGGATAACCGAGGGGCTTTGTGCCAAGGGTTACATACTGCGGAGCAAACAGCACCGTGCCAAGCGGCATCACACCTTCCCAAAGTACAATAAAAATAGTTGCAGCCCAAAAGGCGATTTTAGTAGTTTTCATAATGTTGGTGTTTATTGGTTTTTTAAGGTTTGGATTCAACATATTTCACAAAACTGTTCAGGATAGATTGCCAGCCCTGCTTCTGAAATTCAGGGTCATTCTGAGTCTCAGAATCAAAAGTGGTTGCCACCATTGTTTTGCCATCCTGCTCGCTGAACAAGGTTGTGGCAGTTCTTCCATCAGGCATGGTGTAGGCAATTTCTTTGTGCAGCTCCACCCTGTCGTAAGTGCCTTCAAAGTCGAAGCCGAAGCTGCCGTCCTTCGCTTCCATGCGGTTCCTGAACTTTCCTCCCACTCTCAGGTCATTCTCGCTGTTTGGTGTGTGCCAGCTTGGGTCGGCGGTGTTCCACTGCATGATGTCGGCTGGTGTATTCCAGGCTTCCCAAACTTTTGCAACCGGTGCATTCACCGTCGCTTCTACCGTGATCTTTGTTGATTGTGCCATTATATCTTTGTTTTATTGTTAGGTTTCTACAGTTCAAAGGTAGGATCAAGAACCAGATTCCGGCTGTTGCGATGGCGACAACCTGCGGGGGCAATTATGACAAACTATTTTCTACCTTAGGTCAAAGTTCGATGATATGCAGATTTCAGTCTTTGTCCCCGAATACGGCGTAATAGAAGCAGTTACGCCTCCGTACCGCTCCTTTCTTACCGCTAACGATTTTTTAACTGCGTTTGGCAAAAAGGCAGCTTTCGAAGTTGAGTACGTGGGCTTGCAGGAATACGTGCCGGCAAACAACGGCGAGTACACCATCAAAACCCATCGTCTGCTGAAAGATGTAAGCCAGACCGACCTGCTCATCATCCCGCCGACCTTCGGCGACACCGCTAAAGGCTTGGAAGCGAACAAAGAAGCAATCCCTTATTTCAAAGCGCTGCATGGAAAAGGATCAAGCCTGGCAAGTTTGTGTATCGGTGCTTTTCTCCTTGCGGAAACCGGCTTGCTAAACGGCAAAAAATGCTCTACTCACTGGGCTTATATCAGCGAGTTCAGAGAAAGGTATCCCGATGTGGACGTTGAAGACGGCACCATTATCACAGAACACGATAATATCTACAGCAGCGGCGGAGCAAGTAGCCTATGGAACCTGGTCTTGTACCTAGTAGAAAAGTTCTCTGATCGGGAAACAGCGGTGATGATTTCAAAATACTTCGCCCTCGACATAGGCAGAGAAAGCCAGTCGCAATTTGCCATATTCCGCGGACAAAGAAGCCATCAGGATACCGAGATCCAGAAAGTGCAGGATTACATTGAGCAACACTACGCGGAGAAAATCACCATAGATGTGTTGGCCGACCTCATCAGCACAGGCCGCCGCACCTTTGAAAGGCGCTTTAAAGAAGCTACCAACAACACGCCAATCGAGTATATACAACGGGTGCGGATAGAAGCCGCCAAAAGCCATTTTGAAGCTTCACGAAGGAACGTAACCGAAACGATGTTTGATGTAGGTTATACCGATACCAAAGCCTTCAGGGAAATATTCAAAAAGATTACCGGCCTCACTCCTATTGAGTATCGCGACAAGTTCGCACGTGTGGGCAGCGCCGAAATCCTGAGCATGGCTAACTAAGCAAACCTAACCCATGAGCACAACCATAGAAAAGCTGCAAGACGCTGAGGCTAAAGCACTCGACTTATTTGCAGCAATCGAAACCAACAACATCATCCGGCCCGGCAAAGCTGAGAAACAGCTTAGCGATGAAGTATTTGAGCTGGCTTCTGACCTTTTCGGGATAAAGAAGTACTGGCATAAACGCCTTGTAAGAGCCGGGGCTAACACCTTAAGGCCTTACCACGAGAACCCTCCCGAGCTCATCGTACAAGAAGACGACATCTTGTTTTTTGATTTCGGTCCGGTGTTCGAGGATTGGGAGGCAGATATCGGCAGGACTTACGTGGTTGGCAATGATCCTATAAAGCACAAGCTAAAGAACGATGTTGAAAGCGCCTGGCACGAAGCCAAAGACTGGTTCAGCAAACAAAGCAAAGTTACCGGAGCTGAATTCTATCAATATATAATGGAGCTTACAAGAAAGTATGGCTGGGCTTTCGGCGGCAACATGGCGGGACATCTGATTGGAAACTTCCCGCACGAGAAATTAGAAAAGGGAAATTACGGCTTGTATGTACATCCGGAAAACCACAACGATATGTTCCTTCCCGATGCCAACGGGAACCCGCGGCACTGGATCCTGGAGATACACTTCGTTGACAGAGAGAAACAGATCGGTGGGTTCTATGAACAGTTACTGGCATAACCTGCACATCCACTCCTAACCGCAGCCTTCCGATAATTATCAAATAAATTTGCGAAACCAAATAGTTGCATATATATTTGCAACCAATCAGTTTCACAAACTATGAGGCGAGACATTTTTCAGGCAATAGCCGACCCCACCCGGCGGGCGATCATTTCGCTCATCGCTTTACAGGCCATGACACCCAACGCCATCGCCGACAACTTCCACACCACCCGCCAAGCTGTGTCAAAGCACCTTCGCATACTTACAGAGTGCGAACTGGTTAAACAGGAGCAGCAAGGCAGGGAGATCTATTACTCACTTGAACTTGAAAAAATGAAAGAGATTGACAAATGGATTGAACAATTCAGAAGGATTTGGGAAACCCGCTTCAATCAGCTTGACGACTTATTATCAACACTTAAAAAACAGAAGAAAGATGAAAACTAACCTGTTATTCGACTTCATCGTCGACAAACCGTCCAAAACAGTATTTGTAAACAAAGAATTCAACGCTGAGCTTCCGCTGGTGTGGGATGCTTTCACCAAACAGGAAATCCTCGACCAGTGGTGGGCGCCAAAACCATGGCAGTCAAAAAGCAAATACATGAATTTTGAAGTGGGCGGCAAGCGTTTCTACGCCATGGTAGGGCCGGAAGGACAAGAGCATTGGTCGCTACAGGAATACACGTCCATTACTCCAAAAACAAACTTCAAATACCTGAACGCTTTCGCGGATGAAAACGAAAACCCGAACCTTCCCGGCTCTAACTGGGACCTGAGCTTCAGCGAAGAAAACGGAACCACAACAGTGCGGATCGTTATTTTTAACGAATCTCTGGAACGCATGGAACAGCAGATTGAAATGGGCTTCCAGGGAGGCTTCACCATGACGCTGAATTACCTTGACGAATTGCTTGCAACCTTATCCCGCCCTGATCGCGACAGTGGTAAATAAAATCCCGGCTCGTATTCAGCCCCTAAGTTTGTCGCGTTTACCCCGCAGCAGGATCATGGCTGTTAGCGAGATTTGTTGTACCAGCCAATCAGTTTATCAATTAAAACCAGGTAAAATTAACATGAGGAAAATAGTTGTTTTGTCCATGATATCCTTAGACGGGGTCATGCAGGCTCCGGGTGGTCCGGAAGAGGATACATCAGGAGGTTTTGAGTACGGAGGCTGGGTTGCGCCTTACGGGGATGAAGCTTCGGGCGAGGTTATGCAGCGGCTGATGGAACCTGCAGATCTTCTTCTGGGCAGGAAAACATTCGACATCTGGGAAAGCTACTGGCCGCAACATGCGGAGGGCTGGCCGGGCATCAATGAGGTGACCAAATATGTATTTTCCACCACCAGGAAAATCTCAGACTGGCAAAACTCAGTTTTCTTCAACAGCATTGAAGAGATCCGGGCGCTGAAAAACTCCCAGGGCTCCGACCTACAGGTATGGGGCAGCAGCGAGCTTATCCAGCTCTTGCTGAAGAATGACCTGGTTGACGAGCTCTGGCTCATGATCCACCCGCTCACCCTTGGCAAAGGCAAAAGGCTGTTTACCGATGGCCCCATCCCTGCGGCATTTACACTAGCGGAAAGCGTAACAACATCAACCGGAGTTATATTAGCGAATTACCGGCGGGCAGGCGAAGTGAAAACCGGAAACCTCGGTGCTTAAAAAGAAATAAAGTGAGCAAAGTAATCGGCGCAATCAACATGACCATTGACGGCAACTGCGACCACCGGGCCGGCATTCCTGATGAAGAAATACATCAGCATTATGAGGAGCTGATACGCGGCGCAGAAGCCATTTTGTATGGGAGGATCACCTATCAGCTGATGGAATTCTGGCGGGAGATTGTGAGGAAACCAACAGGCGAAAAGGCAATGGACGATTTCGCGATAGCAATGGACAACATTCCAAAACTGGTGTTCTCCAACACGCTCACGGAGGTGGATTGGGAATCTGCGAGGCTTGCGAGCAGGGGAATTGAAGAAGAGTTGTCGGAACTGAAACAACAATCAGCAAAAGACATTCTGGTTGGCAGCCGAAGTTTGATCATAGGCTTAATGGAACTCGGCTTAATTGACGAATTGCAGTTGTGCATTCACCCGGTGGTGGATGGTCCCGGGCTGCCGCTCTTCCAAAACCTGAACAAGCGGACTGTCTTTAAGCTGGCAGGCACAAAAGTTTTTGGCGGAGGAGCTGTAGTGCACTACTATCAGCCCGAGAAAGGGTGAAAGATGGTTGCTGAGAAATATCCGAAAGGAAATTAAACTAAATTTGGGCTTAACCGAACCACAATAAACAAACGCAAAACTGACATACTATGCTTAGCCAAGCTATCATTGCAGAATTAAAACAAGAAGCTGCATCTACCAAAAAGCTTCTCGAAAAAGTTCCTGAAGGCAAGTTCGACTGGAAACCACACGCAAAATCAATGACGCTGGGCCGCCTTGCCTCGCACGTTGCTGAATTGCCCGATTTTTTAAATGGTGTTTTAATGATAGACGATTTCGACTTCACCAAAGGCCATTATAAAGCTTCGATCGCCAACAATCCGCCAGAGCTCATGCAGATTTTTCAGGAGAAACTGGATGCTGTTGTGCAAACACTGGAAAATACAAGCGAGGAAAAAATGCAGGCTATGTTTACCCTGCGCAGCGGCGAACATGTAATTGCTACGCTTCCGCGGATTGTGGCTGTGCGCTCAATGGGCATGAACCACCTCATTCATCATCGCGGACAGCTGTCGGTTTACCTGCGTTTGCTTGATATTCCGATTCCCGGAATGTACGGGCCGAGTGCAGATGAAATGTAAACAGGCAAAAGCCAAAAATCAGAATTATGGATTCATTGAAGCTTGATATCTATTTGAATTATCCGGGCCACTGCGAGGAGGCCTTTAAGTTTTACGAGCAGCATCTTGGCGGAAAGATCACGATGATGAGCGCTCATCAGCAGCCCCCTCCACATTTCCCAAAGGAGTGGAAGAACCCGATCCTTCATGCACGAATGGACCTTGGCGGCACTACGGTAATGGGCGCCGATGTTGCAGGTGCCGAGCCCATGCGCAGCGCCTACTTAACGCTTAGGCTGGATTCGCCGGAGAAAGCTGAGGAAATTTACGAATTGCTTTCCGCCGAAGGACAGGTTTTCATCAAGATAGAGAAGAACTTTTTCGCCAACCGATTTGCAATGCTGCGGGATAAGTTCGGCACTTCGTGGATGATCCTGAATGAGATTTAAACATCCCGGAAACCAGCAGAGGACTGTTATGGCACGAATGATCGCGATTTACAAAACCCCAAAAGACCCGGCAGCTTTCGACAAGCACTATTTTGAGGTACATATTCCGCTCGCTAAGAAACTCCCCGGATTGATCAAATATGATGTCGGCAGGAGCCCGATCATCTCCCCCACTGGGCACTCAGACACCTATTGCATTGGCACCTTACATTTCGAGAGCATGGATGCCATCAAAATCGCGTTTGCTTCGCCCGAGGGGCAGGACTGTGCCGCTGACAGGCGGATACTGGCACCTAATGATGGGGATGTACAGATTTACCTGTTTGATACGGTAGATGTTTAGTAAAAACATCAAAATGGCTATCTTAGAGTCCGACAGCGTATCCTTGTTAGCTGTGCCATGACAAACAACAAGAACTTTCTGCAAAGGAACCGGGCAACCATAACTTACAGCATCAGCCTGGCATTCCTGCTGTTCTTCCTCAAATGGCTTGAACTTCGCTTCATCATTTTCACCAACTCCTTTGAAGTTTATGCAGGGCTTATTGCGGTTCTTTTTACAGGTTTGGGAATTTGGCTGGCACTAAAGCTTTCCGAGCCTAAAGTAGAAACGCGTGTAGTGGAGAAGGAAGTGTATGTGGCAAAGGGTGAGAACTTCGTCCGCAACAACTCCCTCATTTCGCAACTGGATATTAGTAAACGTGAACTGGAAATCCTTAACCTGATGGCGCAGGGCCACAGCAACGAAGAGATAGCATCCGAAATATTCGTTTCTTTAAGCACGGTAAAAACACATAACCAGAATCTTTTTGCCAAATTAGACGTGAAAAGGCGCACACAGGCCATTGAAAAGGCAAAGCGCCTGAGCCTTATTCCTTAAATCGGCGGTACAGAACAAAAAAATGACCGAAAGTATGAGTGGGAAAATCGGGCGAAACCCACCTTTGCGACAACAAGGGGATTAAAACATGAAAAAGAACATCATCATCTACGGGCTTATTGCTGGCGCCGTGGTATCTGTATTAATGTTGTCGAGCGTAAATTACCTGAGCCACTGCGAGGGCAACGTTGACTATAACACCAGCATGCTCATTGGGTATGCGTCCATGCTCATCGCCTTTTCGCTGGTATTTGTGGGGATCAAAAATTATCGGGATAAATACAACGGCGGGTTTATCAGCTTTGGCAAAGCCTTCAGCATCGGGATCGTGATTGTGCTGATCGCCTCTACAATCTACGTGTTAGCCTGGCTGATCGACTACTTCTTTTTCATTCCAGATTTTATGGATAAATACGCCTCTCACATGCTTTCTGAACTAAAAGCAAGTGGAGCAAGTGCAGCAGAAATCGAAAAACAAACAACAGAAATGGCCAACTTTGGCAGGATGTATCAAAACCCATTCTTTAATGCACTAATGACCTATGCAGAGATTTTACCGGTGGGATTGATCGTGACGCTCATCAGTTCATTGATTTTAAAGAGAAAAGAAGCAAGTATTAATTACAGCACAGAGCTATGAAGAAAGTAACAGGTATCGGCGGGATACTTTTTAAATGTAAAGACCCGAAGAATATGAAAGACTGGTATCAGAAGAACCTCGGTTTAGATACCAACGATTACGGGGCTACTTTTGAGTGGTACGAAGGCCACGATAACACCAAAAAAGCCCAGACACAATGGAGCCCTTTTTCGGAAACCACCAAATACTTTGAGCCTTCCACAAACAACTTTATGATCAACTATCGGGTTGAAAACCTGGAAGCGCTCGTTGAAGAATTAAAAAAAGAGGGCGTAACCATTGTGGATGAAATTGTGGCTTACGATTTTGGCAAGTTCGTTCACATCATGGATCCGGAAGGGAACAAGGTTGAGCTGTGGGAACCTACCGATTCTTAATCAGTTGCGTTCTGCTAGCCACGTTCTCTCTGCATTCGTGTAACAGCAAGCCTGAACAGAAGAAACCTGTCGAAAAGAAAGACTACATCAGAGCCATACCCGGCAAAAACGACAGCATACCTGCTGCAATTGTGAACAAAGGGCAGGTGCTTATTGCCTATTCCGATTGCTCTACCTGCCACAAGGATAACGAAAGAGCCGTGGGGCCGGCCTTCCACGATGTTGCCAAAAGGTACCCGGTGAGCAATGTCTATATCGAGATGCTTGCTCACAAGGTGATCATGGGCGGGAGCGGAAGCTGGGGTTACCCGAAAATGGCACCGCATCCAAAGCTCTCATTTGAAGATGCAAAGGCGATGGTGACTTATATTTTGTCGATGAAAGACACATCGCTGGTGTCAGGGAAGCATGATTAACAGAATCCAATAGAAAGCTTGGTACATTTTTTCCTAAATTGCTTCATTAAGCAATTGCAGTATGGACCAGCGCATCATCAATCTCTTCGACGAATACACACACAAGCCTCTAACCCGTCAGGATTTCCTGAGCAGATTAGCTAAGCTCACCGGCAGCACGGCTCTTGCGATGGCTGTTTTGCCCATGCTTGAAGGCGGATACGCAAGTGCCCAAACCGTAAGCGAAGACGGATTAGATATTGAAAATGTGAGCTGGCAGGGCGATGGCACCGAGATGAAAGGCTACCTCGCACGCCCGAAATCAAAAGACAAGCTGGGAAGTGTGCTGGTGATCCACGAAAACCGCGGGCTTACCCCGCACATCAAAGACATCGCACGCCGGGTGGCAAAAGCCGGTTACATGGCTCTGGCAGCCGACGCCCTCTCCCCTTTCGGTGGCACGCCTGCCAACGAAGATGAAGCTCGTGGGCTTTTCGCGAAGCTGGATCCTGTTAAAAACCTCAACAACTTCCTGAAGGGACTTGATTATCTGAAGTCACGCCCCGACAGCAATGGCAAAACAGGCGCAGTTGGCTTTTGCTGGGGCGGAGGAATGGTCAACCAGTTGGCAGTGAACGATGCTACGCTGGATGCAGCGGTTGCTTACTACGGCTCTCAGCCAAAAGCTGAAGATGTGCCGAAGATCAAGGCTTCTCTGATGTTGCATTATGCGAGCTTAGACCAGCGCATCAATGCCGGCATTCCCGCGTATGAAGCCGCACTAAAAGCTGCTGGCACCAAATACGAACTTTTTGTTTATGAAGGCGTGAACCATGCGTTCAACAACGACACATCGCCCGAGCGCTACAACGAAGCCGCAGCAAAACTCGCCTGGGAAAGGACTTTGAGGTTGTTTAAGGAGAAGCTGAGTTAAAGTTTAAATCCTTCCAAATGCTTAGACAGGTGCTGTAATTGTAGGCACCAAACTACTATTCACGGGAGTTATCCACCTCAAATAAATAACATGCCATAAGATCCCTTTCCCGGGCGCCAACTTATTTATATCAATACGCGGATTAGGCTTTAGTTACTAAATTATCCTAAAAACAAAGCTCAAATCTATTTTGTAATTCATATAGGATTGCTAATAATATTAGCATAAATTTACTGCCCCAAGTCAGTGTATGGAGAGCAAAAAAGATATTGTAAGCCGTTTGCAAAAAGACATTTTGCGTTGGCAGGGCTTTAATCCGCCTCCCGCAGGAACAACTAAAGGCATTGGTTTAGGCTTATTGGAATCTGCATTTCCCAACGGTGTGTTCCCTACCGGCACTATTCACGAAATGATTTGTCCCACGCCGGAGCAAGCTGCAGCAACAGGCGGCTTCATGTCTGGAATATTAGCAAGCTTAATGAACCAGGGCGGTGCTTGCATTTGGATCGGCATATATCGGAAGCTCTTCCCTCCTTCCCTGAAACACTTCAATGTACAGCCCGACAGGTTGATATTTATCGATGTGCAACGTGAAAAGGATGTGCTTTGGGCGATGGAGGAAGCCTTGAAATGCGAAGGATTAGCTGCTGTGATTGCTGAAGTGCGGGAAATCAGTTTCGCTCAATCCCGTCGCCTTCAATTAGCAGTTGAAAGCAGCAAAGTAACCGGTTTTCTGTTACGAAACGATCCGCGGAAGCTGGCTGCCAACACCTGTTCGGCACGCTGGCAAATAAGCCCCCTTCCAAGCGAACCGGAAGGTGGATTGCCCGGCATAGGCTTCCCACGCTGGCAGGCAGAACTCCTCCGGGTGCGGAATGG
Source organism: Sphingobacteriaceae bacterium (assembly GCA_029266635.1). Classification (GTDB taxonomy): domain Bacteria; phylum Bacteroidota; class Bacteroidia; order Sphingobacteriales; family Sphingobacteriaceae; genus JAQSWM01. The sequence continues at coordinate 267,084 of JAQSWM010000008.1, forward strand.
AAATCCCGGAATCTGGCAAATTGAATGGGCAAACGGGAAATTCATCCCGATTGAGGAAGAAGTGAGTGTCATCCAATTACCGCAACGAAAAGTTGGATAGTATGCAGAAGCGTTTTATTTCCCTGTGGTTCCGGCACCTTGTTACCGATTGGCTAACTCTTCGCCGGCCGGAATTAAAAGAAGTGCCATTTGTATTGGTTGCACCAATCCGGAACCGCATCGTGGTAACTGCTGCTAACGCCCTGGCAGAAGAACAAGGCATATCGGTGGGCATGGCAGCAGCCGATGCAAAAGCCATTGTACCGGATTTGCAGGCACTTGATGAAATCCCCGGACAATCAGCCAAACTGCTCAAAGCTTTGGGCGAATGGTGCATCCGCTACACACCGCTTATATCGGTTGATCTGCCGGATGGTTTGATTTTAGATGTTTCAGGATGTGCGCATCTTTGGGATGGAGAGCGAGGCTATTTAAAAGAGATTGTAACCCGCTTGCGCAGCAAAGGCTATGATGTTCGGGCAGCTATCGCCGATACCATAGGCACAGCCTGGGCAATATCGCGTTATGGCAAAAAAACTCCTGTCATAAAATCCGGCGAACAAAGAAATGCATTATTGCTCCTTCCTCCCGCTGCCCTGCGCCTTGATTCACTTATCCTGGAACGCCTGCAAAAACTTGGCTTTTACACCATCAGCCAATTTATAAACCTGCAACGTTCAGCGCTCCGGCGCCGCTTTGGGGATAGTTTTTTGCTCAGGCTTGATCAGGCTCTAGGCAATGAAGATGAACATGTCAAACTGTTGCGCCCTATTGAGCCTTATTCTGAACGCCTGCCCTGTCTTGAGCCAATCCGCACGGCAACAGGAATTGAGATCGCCATTAAGACTTTACTGGAAATGCTTTGCAAGCGCCTGACTGCTGAAGGAAAGGGCATCCGCTCTGCGATCTTAAAAGGCTACCGTGTAGATGGGCAGATCATACAAACCGTCATCGGCACTAACCGTCCTACTTTTCACACGGGGCATTTATTCAAGCTGTTTGAACTAAAGATTTCCACGCTGGAACCTGCTCTAGGCATCGAACTTTTCACCCTCGATGCAATAAAAATAGAAGATGCGGAACCTGAACAGGAAATCCTCTGGCAAGCGGGAGGCACAGGATTGCAAGACTCCAGCTTAGCCGAACTCCTGGACAGGATTGCTAACAAAATAGGTTCCAACAACATACATCGCTATCTCCCGCAAGAGCATTATTGGCCAGAACGCTCGGTAAAGCTTGCACGGTCGCTAAAAGAAAAACCAGGCACGTCTTGGCGCACAAACCGCCCCCGCCCTTCGCTCCTGCTGCCAAAACCTGAACGCATTGAAGTCACTGCTCTGATACCGGACTATCCGCCTATGCTGTTCATCTACAAAGGAGAGAAACATCAGATCGCCAAAGCTGATGGTCCTGAACGCATTGAACGAGAATGGTGGCTGGATGAAGGCGAGCATCGCGATTATTACCAGGTTGAGGACGAAGCAGGCCGGCGCTACTGGCTGTTCAGATCAGGGCATTATTCGGGCGATCACTCAAAGCAGTGGTTCATTCATGGCTTTTTTGCATAAATCTCATGAGCTATTCAGAATTACAGGTAACCAGCAATTTCAGCTTCCTTCGGGGCGGCTCACATCCCGAAGATTTGGTGGAACAAGCTGTCAAATACGGCTATACAGCTCTCGCGATAACCGACCGGAACAGTGTTGCCGGCCTTGTGCGGGCACATCAAACTGCGAAAGAACTTGGCTTAAAATTCATTCCGGCTTGCCGATTAGATTTATTCGACGGACCAAGTTTGCTGGCTTATCCAACCGACACGCCTGCCTGGAGCCTGTTATGTGCTTTGCTCACTAAAGGCAACATGCGCACAGAAAAAGGCAAATGCGAGCTGTACAAGCAGGATGTATTTGAGCATAACGCCGGAATCAAATTTATCATCGTTCCGCCGGATTCTTTAAACTCCAACTTCGATTTCGACGATACATTTAAGCAGGATGTAAAAGAATATCAAAGAGCTTTAGGCACTAATCTCTACATCGCCGCCAACAGATCGTATAATGGTGATGATGCCAAACTGTTTTACCGGCTCTCGCAACTGGGTGTACCGATGGTTGCTACCAACGATGTGCATTACCATGAGCCTCAGCGCCGCGAATTGCAGGATGTGCTTACCTGCGTACGCGAAAAATGCAGCATCAGCAATGCCGGTTTTAAACTGCACTCAAATGCAGAACGATATTTAAAACCAATTGATGAAATGGAACGCCTGTTCCTGCAGTATCCTGATGCTCTCGTTAGCACCCAGGAGATTGCCGATGCCTGCCACTTCTCCTTAGATTCTTTAAAGTATTTGGAACCCGAGTGGCACAGTCCGGACGGGCGCACAGCCGACGAGCACCTGGCAGAGCATACCTGGACAGGAGCAAAAAAAATGTTTGAAGGAGATATTCCCAAAAAGGAAATTGAACAGATCAAGTTTGAGTTGGCTTTTTTTAAAAAGAGAAAGCTGGCCCCTTATTTCCTCCGCATTTTTGAATATGTGCAAAAGGCAAAAGAGTTAGGCATTCTGCACCAGGGCCGTGGTTCGGCGGCAAATTGCACAGTTTGTTTTTGCCTCGGCATTACGCCTGTAGATCCAAGAAACTCACGGCTGCTCTTTTCGCGATTTATGTCGGATGCCCGTGATGAATGGCCGGATGTAGATGTGGATTTTGAACACGAACGGCGTGAAGAAATCATCCAATGGATTTATGAAACCTACGGACGTGAACATGCGGCTATTGTAGCTACGGTTACCCAGGAGCGCCATAAAGGTGCTATACGCGATGTAGGCAAAGCGATGGGCTTATCGGAAGATACCATCAAGCGATTAGGGGGTGCGATATGGGACTTTTCTGAAGAGGCTTTCGACCGGGAACGCATCATTTCACAAGGCTTGAACCCCGACGATCCGCTCCTGATTAAAGTTTTGCAGCTTACCGAGCAGCTTGTTGGCTTCCCAAGGCAATTGGGTCAGCACACCGGCGGCTTCGTGATCACGCAATGCAAGCTTTCAGATATCTGTCCGCTGCTAAACGCCCGCATGGAAAACCGCACCCAACTGGAATGGAATAAGGATGATTTAGAGGCATTGGGCATCTTAAAGGTCGATGTGCTGGCGCTGGGCATGCTTACCTGTATCCGCAAAGCATTCGACCTGGCTAAACAGCATTATGGGCTTGACCTTACGTTGGCAAATGTGCCGCAAGCTGATCCGATTGTTTATGATATGATTTGCAAAGCAGATACGCTGGGCGTTTTCCAGATTGAGAGCCGGGCACAGATGTCTATGCTCCCACGCCTTAAACCACGTTGCTTTTATGATTTGGTAATTGAAGTGGCCATTGTGCGGCCGGGACCTATCCAGGGAGATATGGTACATCCGTATTTACGAAGAAGAGATGAAATAGAGACTGAGGATTATCCAAATGAAGAACTCCGGCCGATTCTGAGCCGAACCAAAGGAGTTCCTCTTTTTCAGGAGCAAGCCATGGAAATTGCTATGGTTGCCGCAGGTTTTACTGCTGCCGAAGCAGACCAGTTACGCCGTAGTATGGCAACCTTTAAAGCAAAAGGCTTGGTTAGCAAATTCAGGCAGAAGCTGGTGGACGGGATGACAGCCAAAGGTTATGACGAGAAGTATGCCCAACGTGTTTTCAAGCAACTGGAAGGCTTTGGAAGTTACGGTTTTCCTGAAAGCCATGCCGCCAGTTTTGCCCACCTGGTATATATTTCTTCCTGGCTCAAATGTCGTTACCCGGATGTGTTTGCTGCAGCTTTGCTGAACAGTCAGCCGATGGGCTTTTACCAGCCCGCACAAATTGTGATCGACGCTGAAAAACACGGCGTTGTAGTACGTCCAATTGATGTGAACCATTCCATGTGGGATAATACGCTTGAAGAAGAAGCCGGACAATATCGTGCCGTGCGGCTGGGCTTCCGCCAGGCTAAGGGTTTAAGCCAAAAAGATATGGAGATCTTGGTTGCGAGACGTGGAACAGGTTATACGAGCATCAGCCAGGTGAGCGATGCAGGGGTTCCACAAGCTGCTATTGAAAAACTAAGCGATGCAGATGCCTTCCGGTCTCTGAACCTCGACCGCCGGGAAGCCCTCTGGGAGGTGCCAGCCTTGAGCGATAAACCAACAGGGTTATTTACCGGTCAACCCTCCGAAAGCACAAAAGAAACCCAAATAGAATTGCCTTTTATGAGCCAGGCAGAACATGTGGTACAAGATTATGCCGTAACGGGCTTATCACTAAAAGCTCATCCGGTAAGTTTTGTGCGCCCGCGACTAGATATGCTGCAGGTTACATCTGCTGATAAATTAACCAGTCTAAGAAATGGAGACAATATAAATATTGCCGGTTTGGTTACTGTGCGGCAACGTCCGGGCACTGCAAAAGGTGTGCTTTTTGTAACCATCGAAGATGAAACCGGCTTTGCTAACCTGGTGGTCTGGGAAAAGGTGTTTGAACAATATCGCAAAGAAATATTGCAGGCTCGTTTGCTGATGGTATCCGGCAAAGTACAGATAGAAGGGCTTGTTGTACATGTAGTGGTGAATCGTTGCTTCAACCTGAACAAACTGCTGGGCAGCCTCAGCAATATTGAAAAAGAAGAACATTTAACGGTTCCTTTATCCCGGTCAGATGAGCGATCTAAACCCTACCCGGATGGCACGAATAAAGGACAAATCCAGGTATCGAAACACAAAGATGTTTTTCATAAGGGCAGGAATTTCATGTAAAAAAAAATCAACACGCCGGATGTTGCTATTTCGCAGAGGAAGTTTATTTAAGCAGTTGAACAGATAAGATAATCACTCCAGCAATTCATCAATCCGCTTAAACTGATAACCTTTGCCTTTTAGGTCTGCTATTAGTTCATCAAGCCTGTTATAAAATTTGTCCGTTCTCTTTGGATCTGTGCCGAAATGCACCAGTAAGATAAACCCGTTCAAACCGTTTTTAGAACCAGGTTCATAATCCATTATGGACTTGTAGATCTCTTCGCTGCTGCGATAGCTTTTCATTTCGGGATAGGTATAGTCTGCGGTGGAGCGTGTACCCGGACTAAAATTCACCAGCTTTAGACCCTTTTCTCCTGTCCAGCTTGCTATTGATTTGTTGTACCATTCGTAAGCAGGCAGGAAATATTGAGCTTCATCCTTGCGGAGGCCGAACTTATCCATCTCCTTGTAATTGCTTTCGAGATCAGTTTTAAATTCCTGTTCAGTTACAAGCAGGCTGTCGCGATTGGTCCAGTCAGCGTAAAGCAGGTGTTTGTCTGAGTGTGCGCCGAGGTAATTGCCATCCTTTTTCAGTTTCCGGATAATGTTTTTGAATTGTGGATTCCGGTAGAAATCACCGGTGAAAAAGAATGAAGCTTTTACATCATCCTTTTTAAGCGTCTTTCGAATCACCTCGCCTCCATCGCCAAACTCGTGTGCAGTAAAAACCAGGGCGATTTCCTTTTTGGTGATATCTCCCCCGACAATGGCTCCGTATTGATCAATTACTTTTTTGCAGCAGCCTTCTCCCTTGCTGCATTCTCTTTGGAGGCGAGTAAATAGATCAGCGACGCTGTTCCGTCCATGGTAGGTTCATTGGTACTGTAATCTCCGTAGTCATCGTGGTAAACCACCAGATCAGATTGAAACTCGGCATATTCATCCGCTTCATGCAATTGTATCCCGATAAGGCTTTTATAAATCGATCCATAAACCGGACCGTCAACGAGCCCGCCATCAATGGACAGCTTGGCAAGGTGAGTCATGGCAGAATGCGGATCAATTGGTGTATCGCCATGTGCCGGCAAGCCATAGACCATGCTGGTGCCCCAGGGATTGCAGCCGAAAAGCCAGTCGATGTTTGCCTGTGCCAACTCCTCGAAAGAATCATCGCCGCTCATACGCTGGTATAAGTTGCACTGTATGGCAAAGGAGGTGGTGAGATTATTGGAACACCAGATGAAGGGAACGCCGCGATAAAATGCATTAGTCTTCGCTTTATTCCAAACCCGCTCGATGCCCGTTTTATAAAAGCCGGTCAACTCCTTTTTCTGATCAGGGCTCGCAATTTTTGATAATTCGTAATGCCCGAAATTGTGGAAGGGATACCATTGGTAGTGTTTAGCAGTATCGGCTCCCATCCATGGCGTCACGGGTTCCTGGCGGGCATAAAACATGGCAGAATCCCTCAATGATTTTTCAGCTTGCCCTTCAGTTTCAGCCTCAAAAACACCTTGCAAAGTTGCCATAGCAAGTTCCATGTCATCTGCCCAGTTCTCTTCAGCGTAGATATATGGCGATCGGACGGATGCCGTTTGCGTTACACCTTTCTTTTTTGTGGAATACTGATACGCGAACAACGTTTTAAAACCCAACTCTTCAGTAAAATTTACGTCGGATTTAAAAAATTTACTTCCCAGCGCAAACGCACTAACGAACTTGGCTGCGGTAGAGCTTGTGCCTTTGGTGTCGTTCATAAACTTTCCACGCTGCTGCGGCTCTCCGGTGATTAGGTAGAGCGGGCGTTCAAAGCCTTTTCCGTACTGGCTGTCTTCTTTTGGGATGCGCATAGAAATGTGATCCCGGTCGTCTCCCAGTTGGTTAAACATAATGTCTGACCGAGGATGCATCTTTAGCAGCCAATCCAGCCCCCATCTAGCTTCATCTAAAACATCAGGCACTTTGTTTTGTCCATCAAGGCCATTGCTTAACTTTTCATCAGCGAATGCTTTTGGGAAGTCGCGGTAAGCCGCGAGCAAATGGTAAACAGCGTTGGCTGTGGTGGTGGAGTATTGCAGGTAGTCGCTGGCATCGTGCCATCCGCCCACAGCATCAAAGTGCAGGCTGTCGATCCCGAGCTTTTTGCCATAAACAGCAAAGCCATCGTGGGTGTGGCAACTGTCTTTTAAGGTGGGATTGAAGCCGCAGCGTTGCTGGCGCATATAACGCAAAGTGAAGTCGGCTGTGCCGCGGTAAACATCATCAGAAATCCTAAAACTTGGCGATCTGACACCATCGGCTTCTACATAGTATTCCCCGGATTTATCAAGCTTGCTGAAGTTGAGGCGATATGACGATTTAAACGGACCATACGCTCCGAAGTTGGCACCCGCTTTTCCCCTAAAAACTTGCTTCCCACTCTTCGCATCAACTATTTCGAAGATTTTGAGCTTTTCATCGCCTTTGGAAACCCAGACTGCCACCTTAGCCGAACCTGGCTGATATCCTAACTGATTGATCCGTATCCATGCCTGCTTTTCAGCGGGACGGAATGATAAGAGCGGGCAGGCAAGGAGCAAAAAGGTTAACAGTCTCATGCGAAGGGAATTAAATCTCTCCAAAATAGGAAGACTTGCCGGTTTTGAGAAATAGATTGTTACTCCCTAAAATAACAGTGATGGTTTAAGTTACGGTCGTTGGATTTTATAACCCTTCGAATCTTTCTTCTACATTATTGAGTACTTCGCAGTCGCAATAACCACCGTTTTCCTTCAAAAAGTCAATCACCTTTTCTGAGTACAGACCATTCTCTTGCAAATATTCTGTAGTTAATACCAAAGTATCGTCACATTCGACCTCCGTTAACCTCTGGTTTAGAAAGTCAAACAGATCATTAAACCTTTCGGTATGGAAAGGCAAGCTTTTTATAAATTCAAGCTTTTCTTTAAGTTTAAGGTCTTGCAATAAGTGCTTTTGCCTGTTTATCTCTTCAGATGTTTTCATTCTTGTCGATTTGAGTTCGGTTGCTGTGTCTTCTAAAGCTTAGCAACGAACTAACAACACGTCATTCTCCAGCTTCAACAGCTTATCTCACTATCGTGATAGATCCTGACAACAGCTTTTTATAGATCGGGCTGTTAATGTCAATGATGTAGTAATAGGTTGCGACAGGCAAAGGCTTGCCATTGTAGGTGCCATCCCATGGTTCGTTATAGCCATCAGATCTGAACATCTCCATGCCGTAGCGGTTAAATATTTTCACCTTAGCTCCCGGATATTTCCAGAGTTCTTTTATACTCCACACATCGTTTACTCCGTCGCCGTTAGGTGTAAAGGTGTTCGGAATTACAATTGGTTTCAAAACTTTGACCATCACCTGTTCTTCAGACACGCAACCCGATGCTCCGGTTACAGTGAGCGTGTACACTTGATCCTCAACCCCGGTAACAACGGGATTACTTTCTGTGCTGGAGTTGAGATACAGGTTTGGCGACCATGAGAACTGCAGACCCTGCCCTCTCACAACCGGATTTAATGTAATTCTCTGCCCTTCGAGCACATAGCGCAGGCCCATCTTTTCAATTTCCGGTGCCGCTATGATCGTGACATCCATTTCATCAAATACCGCAAGGCAAAGCCCATTTCCTGTGCTCGTAAGTTTGAGCGTTACAAAACCTTTCTCCTTGTCCTGTTCGCTTGGAACGTAGGTTGCCTGCAGGCTTGTGTTTGACGGAACGAACGTGCCACTTCCATCGCTTGTCCAAACTCCGCCGGAGGCTACGGCAACAGAGCCCTCTAGCATTACACCTTCGTCATTTGCACATATTTCCTGGTCCGCACCCGCATCCACCACCGGTGAAGGTGTAATAGTTATAGTGAATGATGACGTGCTTGCTGAGCAGGCTTTATTGTTAGTGGAAGTTAAGGTCAGGTTAACACTTCCCCTGGCCATATCTGCCGCAGATGGTACATATCTGCCGCTAAGGCTGGTATTGCTTGGGGAGAACGTACCTGATCCATTGCTGCTCCAGATACCTGTGGTTGTGCCCCCGCTAATACTTCCTGAGTAAAATATGTTTGATGAGTTGTTAGCACACACCGTCTGATTGGCACCTGCCAGAACTATCGCTGATTCATTAACCTCAACACTGGTGGAAGCGGCGGCGCTGGTGCAGTTATCCACCGTTACGGTAACCTTGTACTCGCCTTCATTTACCTGACCAACATTGCTGATTGACGGGTTTTGGAGACTCGACGTAAAGCCGTTCGGCCCGGTCCAGCTGTAACTAGCTCCCGAAACTGTTTGAGCGGTCAGGTTTAAAGTAGTTCCAACACACAGCGGACTGTTGTTTGCTGCCGTTGGTGCGAGAGGTGTTTGGTTTACCTTCACCACAATAGATTTGGTGGCGGTAACAGTACACCCTGGTGCGTTGATTGTAACTGTGTATGTTCCGGAATTAGCCAACGTTGAATTTGGAATCTCCGGGTTTTGCAGGTTGGATGTAAAGCCATTCGGACCTGTCCATCTGTAAATAGCTCCGGTAAAGGTAGTGGCGGTTAACTGGATGGTGCCGCTTGAACAAACCGGCGAGCTGCTGGACAACACCGGGTTTATCGGACTGGAATTTACATCTACATTCACTTCAGTTGTCGCACTGGTACACCCGTTCACAGTAACTGTCACGAAGTATTTTCCAGCGTTCACAACTTTGGCATTTGCTACTACAGGGTTCTGAGCGGTTGAGGTGAAGCCGTTCGGGCCTGTCCAACTGTAAGAAGCGCCGCTCACGGTATTGGTAAACAAATTGACATTGCTGTTTTCACAAACAGGGCTGTTGCTTCCGGCAGTAGGTGCCTGCGGAATGGCATTGACTACAAGGGTTGATGTGCCGGCGGGGCTTGTACATCCGTTTACGGTAACAGTAAGGGTATAAGTTCCCGAAGCGGATGTTGTAGATGCTGATATCTGTGGATTTTGCAATGATGAAGTGAAGCCATTAGGCCCGGTCCAGCTATAGCTTGCTCCGGCTACAGTGTTGGTGCTAAGCGTAAGAGTGGTTCCGGCACAAACCGGACTGTTGCTAACAATTGCAGGCTTCGCTGGTGTAGGCGTTACCGAGATTGTTGCTGTACCGGCATCACTTGAGCAGCCATCAACAGTTACACGTACTAAATACAATCCGGCTGCAGCCGAAGTAACATTGCTTATGGACGGATTTTGAACATTCGATACAAAGCCGTTCGGCCCGGTCCAGCTATAGCTTGCTCCCGCGATAGTTGGAGTAGTAAGATTGAGGGTATAGTTTTCGCAAACCGGGCTGTTCGCTGCAATGGTTGGCGTTGCTGGTTTAGGGTTTACGAAAACAACGTAGTTGGCAGGTATGCCCGGACAACCATTGTACAAAGGCGTAATCACGTAGGTGATCTTGCCTTGTGTATTGCCTGAATTCACCAGAGTTTGAACCGGAATATCTCCGGTACCGCTACTGCTGTAACCCTGAATTTCTGCACTCGCAGTCGCCGTCCACGCAAACGTAACAGAACTCACATTCGACTGAAGCGACACACTTGATGCGCTTCCCTGCGAACAAACCGTCTGCGACATAGAAGTGTTGGTTATCACCGGAGTTGGGTTGACTGTAACTTTATATTCGAATGCGGGCCCTGCACAGCCGTTTGCAGCCGGAATGATTACGTAAGTTACCACCACTGGCGATGATGTGGTATTGGTAAGCGATTCACTGATGATATTACCAGCCTGATTACTCACGGTCAAATTACTGATGCCCGGCACTGTCGCACGGCTCCAGGTGTAAGAGCTTCCCGTCACACTGCTCGTAATCGTATAATTCTGGGCTTTCGAGTTGCAAACGATAGTGGATGCAGCACTTGTAATCTGCGGAGTTGGATTAACCGTTACACTATACGTGAAAGATGCGCTGTTACAACCATTGGCAGAAGGAATTACTAAATATAGGACGGTTATTGGCGATGTTGTAGTATTTACCAGTGTCTCCGTGATTGTGCTTGTAGTCTGGTTGCTCACCGGCCCATTGCTGATGCCTGCCACTGCCGCACGGCTCCAGGTATAGCTTGTCCCAGTTACATTGCTGGTCAGCGAATAGTTGTGGGCGGTATTGTTACAGATTGTTTCCGCCGCAGAGCTGGTGACGCAGAGCTGGTGACGGTGATGCTCGGGTTAACGGTTACGGTATAAGTAAATGATGCGCTGTTACATCCGTTTGCTGCCGGTGTTACGATGTAGCTTACTGCGATGGGAGCATTCGTAGTATTTACCAGTGTCTCTGTGATCGTGCTGCTGGTTTGGTTGCTGACCGCCGTATTGCTGATGCCCGCAACTGCCGCACGGCTCCAGGTATAGCTTGTCCCGGTTACATTGCTTGTTAGGGAATAGTTCTGGGCGGTGTTGTTACAGATGGTTTCCGCCGCAGAGCTGGTGACGGTGATGCTCGGGTTAACGGTTACGGTATAAGTAAATGATGCGCTGTTACATCCGTTTGCTGCCGGGGTTACGATGTAGCTTACCGCGATTGGTGCATTTGTAGTATTTACCAGT
>JAQSWM010000016.1 GCA_029266635.1 Sphingobacteriaceae bacterium
ATCGGTTTGATGTGATTTTAAAGAATCATGATTTGACAGAGGCATGTGAGGCGGCTGAGAAGTTGGTGAGAGAGTTCCTGGCTGATAAGAAGGAGAGTTAATGAAAATCGGCCTTTTCTTCGGATCCTTTAACCCCATCCACATCGGGCATCTGATCATTGCCAACTACATGGCTAACTACACCGAACTTGATCAGGTTTGGCTGATGGTTTCGCCGCACAATCCGCTGAAAAGCAAAAGCGATCTGATTAATGCTTATGATCGCCTTGAGATGGCTAAACTCGCGACGGATGACGCAGAAAACATACGCGTAAGCGATATTGAGTTTCGCCTTCCGCAGCCTTCATACACCATCGATACGCTCGTCCATCTGAAAGAAAAATATCCGGAACACACATTTACCCTTATCATAGGCTCAGACAATCTTTCATCCCTGAAAAAGTGGAAGAACTATGAGCTTATCTTGCGTGACTACCACATTTTTGTTTATCCTCGTCCGGGAGATTTGAACAGCGAATTACGCGATCATCCATCCGTGACTATCACCGAAACGCCGCTGATGGAAATATCAGCGACCTTCATCCGCAAAGCGATAAAAGAAAACAAAAGCGTTCAGTATTTCCTTCCGGATAAAGTCCTCAAATTCATCGACAGCAAAAGCCTTTACCGTTTATAACATGAGCAGCGAAAAAACTATCCTGAAGCTGAATCTGCCTACAGATCCGCTTTGGGTTAAAAATGTTGTCGAAAGTAATATTGAAGAGTTGCTCACTGACCACGCTTATTGCGAACAAAAGGCTGCAAGCAACGCAATCACCCTGATTGTTCAAAATCCGAATATTTCTGAGCTGGTGCAGGAAATGGCTAAGCTGGTGCAGGAAGAAATGGATCATTTCAAACGTGTGCACGACATCATTATTGAACGTGGGTTTGTGCTGGGGAAAGAGCGAAAAGACAATTACGTAAACCAGTTAGCCAAATTTATGGTTCCCGGCGGCGGCCGCACGCATCAGATGGCAGAACGTCTGCTGTTTTCAGCAATGATTGAAGCGAGGAGCTGTGAGCGTTTTAAAGTGCTTTCTGAAAATATTGACGACGCTCAACTATCAGAGTTCTACCACGAACTAATGATCAGCGAAGCCACGCATTACACCATGTTCCTTCGGCTTGCCCGAAAATATGCGACCGGCATAGACGTGGAGAAGCGCTGGCAGGAGTTCCTGGATTATGAAGGGCAGGTGATCAAAAATTACGGCACCGCAGAGACCATCCACGGATAATCTGGTTGCAAAATCATAAACCTTTTCTGCTGATCGGGCGTTTAGTTTAGTATGAAAAAGTTCATAAAGATATTCCCGATGCTTTCGCTGATTGCTATTTTCCTGGGCAGTTGCGGAGTTAACCATCAGCTAGATCTCGCGAAAGCGTTAGAAGATTGCAAGTACGATATAGTTTCTGCCGACAGTGTTACGGTTGCGGGCGTCGATATAAACCGCCTGAAGAGTGCTACCACTACCGACCTTAAGAGGATGCCTGCCCTTGCACTAGCATTTCTGCAGCAGAATATCCCATTACGCGGGACCGTGAACCTGAAGATCACTAACCCGACAGAAAAAGATGCCGGCATCAATCAGTTCGAATACAAACTGCTTGTGAAAGGACAGGAATTAGCGAATGGCTTTGTAGATCAGAAGATATCTGTGCCTTCAGGCGGTGGAAGCACAACCGTTCCAATCAATGTAAATGCAAATATCTACAGTTTGATATCGGACGGGAAGACTCTTCAGGCAATTTCTGACTTCATCAGGACTGGTAGCACATCGGGGGAGGAGGTGAAGGGCGTTGTCACAATCAAGATCAAACCTACGCTCGACATGGGAGGCAAGCAAGTGCAGTATCCAGGCTACATCAGCATTGATAAAGAGATATCAAGCAAGATTCTGCAATAGTTATTTAAGCCAAACCTCCGTGGCTCCATAGCCGAATTTTTCCTTGCGGGCATCCGAGAACGTTTTTACGCCTGGGTGTTTGCTCACAATCTTGTGAACCTCGTGCCTCAGCGTTCCGTTGCCTGTGCCGTGGATAAAAATGATGGAAGAAAGCTTGTGAACAATAGCCGCTTCGAGATTCTTTTTAAATTCGTTGAGCTGAGCAGTGAGGATTTCAGAACTTGTGAGGAATTGATGGCTGTCGGATAGTTTTTCAATGTGAAGATCTATCTCAGTAGCTGGACGGGGGATGCCGGTCTTCTCTTCAACAGATTTGAAAAAGCTTTCTTTGAGCTGCTGCGGATCTATCGTTATTTCCTCATCATCCAGTGGGAAGAGCCAGGCTGCCTGGTTTATTAAAGGAGCGTTCTTTTTTGCGCCGGAGAAATCCTTTGCTTTGAACTTCTCTGAATAAGTGAGCGGTTTTTTGGGCTTATGGCTGGTGTTGCTGAAGTAAAGGATTTGAAGCGAGATTGTTGGCCATGAGCTGAGCTCGTTTAATGAAGCTGAATATATTTTAGCGGAGGATTCGGGAGCGATTGTGCCCGCGTACTCGCCTTTCTGACTCCCGGCTTTTTCAGTATTCAGCACAGCATGCAACTGATAGGAACTCGTATTTATTAAATGGAAGTGCGCTACAGATGCGATTCGTGGATCGTTTGTCACGCCAAGGAAAACTCCGGATTCTTTAAAGCTGCCTGAGGTGACTGGGATGGGAACTGGAGCATCATCGCCGTTTCCTGATCTTTCCAGCTGCCCATGCACAAGCGTTATTTTGTTAATCGGTACCGGGATTTCAAAGTCGTCATCTCCGGTAACGCCAACCATTTGTTCGTCAATAATACGGGTGATGTACCCTTCACGCCTTTCGTCAACAAACCGGACGAAATCTCCTAACTTGAATTTCATAGGTTGTAAAGGTACGGCTATGGACAAGCTATTCTATCGCGAAAGCGAATCTCTTTGCTAAACTCCAAACTGACGCAAATGATGATCTAAATGCTTGTAGAACATCGTGTTCCATTCCTTCTTGTTTAAAACTCCAAAAGAGTGCGATTCTTTGCCATCGAAATGCGCCTCCCCAAGTTGCTGAGTTGTGTTGATGTGAGAGATCAGGCGATCTTTTTCAGTTGTAAAGTCTTTATCGTCTTTTATGATAAAGGCAGGAGCAGTTCTGAGGCTTTGCTTATAAGGCTTTTCGCCGGTAACGGTTGGTTTAACAATTGTTTTAAGGATGAATTTCATGAACATGCCCGGCTTAGGATGTTTGTTTTCTTCATAGACAAGTTCGTATGTAACATTGCAATGCGCCAGCATTTGCGAAACTGTCATAGTTCCCCATTGCGCACTGCTCTCTGGTGTTAACTTGTTAATTCGTTCACGCAGTTCAGAGGCTACAGATGCATCAAATACGTTTTTGATCATTAGATTGTGATTAAGTTGGTGAATGAAGATAGGGTTTTTGTACGATATTGCGGAAGAGGTTTCTGGAGGGGATAATTTACGAGGATCGTCGCATTGGCAATAAACCTATGCTGTTCAAGTTAATGTTGTAAGCGCCGCTTAGCAAGTGTTGCGGGCGTACTGTTGCCGATTTTCTATCTTTACAAAATGCTCCCCGACTTAGGTACATATAAAGACTTGCAGGATTTCGGCAGCCTTGAGCTTTTGGCTCAGCAGGTTGTGGAGGGGTTTATAACCGGACTGCATAAAAGCCCGTTTCATGGATTTTCTGTGGAGTTTGCCGAGCATCGCCTGTACAACACGGGCGATTCCATCAAGAATATCGATTGGAAACTTTATGGCCGCACGGATAAGTTGTTTGTGAAGCGCTTTGAAGAGGAAACTAATCTTCGCTGCCAGTTAGTGCTGGATGTTTCTTCTTCAATGTATTATCCAGATAAGGAATTCAACAAGCTTTTATTTTCGGTATACGCGGCGGCTTCACTGATGTATTTGTTCAAAAAGCAAAGGGATGCGTTTGGGCTGAGTACGTTTGCCGCGGAGGTTGAGCTCTCCACGCCGGTGAAGTCCACCGCTGTCCATCAGAAATATTTGTTTACGGAACTGGAAAAGCTGATGCAGCGCCAGAGCAAGGGCGACAAGACTAATGTTGCTTCTGCCTTGCACGAAATCGCGGAGCAGATACATAAACGCTCATTGGTTATCATTTTCAGTGATATGCTGGAAACTGCAGCAGATGGCAGTGGGCTGGATGAGATTTTTGCGGCCTTGCAGCATTTGAAGTACAACAAGCATGAGGTTGTAATTTTCAATGTGCTTGACCATACAAAGGAGTTTGATTTTTCGTTTGAAAATCGCCCGCACCATTTCATAGACTTAGAAACGGGCGAGGAGTTGAAACTTCATCCCGCTGAGGTAAAAGAAACCTATTTGAACTCTATTCAGCAATTTCATAAAGAACTAAAACTTAAATGTGCTCAATACAGAATTGATTTAGTTGATGCCGATATCCACTCCGGATTTTACCAGGTGCTAAATGCGTATTTGATCAAGCGATCTAAAATGAGCTAAGCCAAGCGGTTAGCCTGAGATTAACTTTAATTTTTCTCTTGCACAATCACTTTTTCGTGCCTACCTTTGTCGTCCTAAGAATTTTAAAAGAAAGGCGGTATTTAAAAATGATTATAATCAACGTAAAAGACGGCGAATCACTAGACAAAGCGCTTAAGCGCTTCAAAAAGAAATTTGAGAAAACAGGTGTTTTAAGAGAACTTCGCAGCCGCCAGGCATACGAGAAGAAATCTATCACCCGTCGTACAGCGGTTAAGAAAGCCATCTACAAACAAGGATTGAATCAGGAAACGGTATAGTTTTCTTCCTCATAGATTTTACTTAAAACTATTTGTATATTCACATTTTGCGGGTATATAAATAGTTTTAATGTTTTTAGAGCGTTTTTTCCGATATCTCCAATTCGAAAAGCGGTTTTCTCCGCATACGCTAACCTCCTACAAAAATGATATAGGTCAGTTTGCCGAATATTTATCCGGCTATGAACTGGACTACGCTTCCGCCAAGCATTCGGTTGTGCGCTCGTGGATGGTTGAAATGATGGATGGCGGCACTGAGCCGAAGACCATCGCCAGAAAGCTCTCCGCCCTGCGCTCTTTTTATAAATTCCTGTTGCGGGAAGGCTTGGTTGAGCACAATCCGATGCTCCAGGTCAAAGCACCAAAAATCCCTAAAAAGCTTCCTGTTGTGGTTTCTGAGGAGAAGCTGAATGTGCTACTGGATAGCGATATGGTATTCCCTGAAGGATTTAGTGGCTTACGCGATAGGCTGGTGATGGAGCTCTTATTCAGCACGGGGATGCGCCTTGCGGAACTGGTAGCATTGAAAGATTCAGACATTGATTTTTACAGCCAAAGCCTGAAAGTGCTTGGAAAAAGAAATAAAGAACGCATCATCCCGATCAGCACCTCGCTTTTAAATCTTACTAAGCTGTATATCAGTGAGAAAAAAAGACAAAATTTCGATAACATAAGCACTTCCCTGATCGTTAAAAATAATGGTATGGATGCATATCCAAAACTTATCTATCGTATCGTGAATAAATACCTTTCTGAGATATCTACGCATACAAAGAAAAGCCCGCACATACTCCGGCACACCTTCGCTACAAGTTTGCTTAACAATGGAGCAGATATAAATGCAATTAAAGAACTTCTGGGCCATGCAAGCCTTGCCGCAACGCAGGTCTACACGCATAACTCAGTAGAACGTTTAAAATCAATTTACAAACAAGCCCATCCAAAGGCTTAAAAACAGGAGGCAAAATGAAAGTTAGTGTTCAATCAATCCATTTCAACGCCGACAAAAAATTGTTGGGATTCATCCAGAAGAGAGTTGATAAGCTGGATCAGTTTTTTGATCAGATTATCAGCGGGCAGGTTTATCTTAAACTGGAAAACACAGAGGATGAAGCGAATAAGATAACGGAGATCAAACTAAGTGTCCCGGGTTCGCTATTTTTCGCCAAGGAGCAGTGTAAGACGTTTGAAGAAGCTACAGACCTGGCTATTGAGTCGTTGCGTAAACAGGTAGATAAGCATAAAACAAAAATCAAAGCTCATGTAAGCAATCATAAAGAAGTGCTGGCTGAGGAAGAAGAGGCGTTTTAAGCCCTTTCCGAAGCTTTATTGATAATTTTTCGGCAGGCTGAAACCTGCCGATTTTTTTTTGAAAAAAATTTTGTTGCGCTTTTTAATTGTGTAGATTTGCAGTCCCTTTCGGAGGGGTATTCAAATTATTGAAAACCCATTGAAAAGGAAGTTCTTTAACGGTTTGTGAATAAGCTTTTAAAACAAATTAAAAGCCTCCTTAGCTCAGCTGGTAGAGCAACTGACTTGTAATCAGTAGGTCATTGGTTCGATCCCGATAGGAGGCTCTTTTAATTTTTGATCTTCGCGTCCGAAGATTATAGGCCGGGGGGATACCAGAGCGGTCAAATGGGACGGACTGTAAATCCGTTGCTTCGGCTACGAAGGTTCGAATCCTTCTCCCCCCACCATGGGGTTTACGCTTTAAGAAAATACGATTTACGCCCACAAGCGGTAAATCGTAAACCTTAGATCGGAAATCATAAGCGGAAGTAGCTCAGTTGGTAGAGCGATAGCCTTCCAAGCTATAGGTCGCGAGTTCGAACCTCGTCTTCCGCTCAGAATGCAATTACGAGTTACGATTGGCGAATTACGATTCGTAAATCTATAATCGGCAATCGTAAGTTGAAAGCCGATGTAGCTCAGCGGTAGAGCACTTCCTTGGTAAGGAAGAGGTCAAGGGTTCAAGTCCCTTCATTGGCTCTTGGATGTAAATTATTCAAATTAATAACACAAATAAAATTAACCTACTAATAAGTATAAAAAATGGCAAAAGAAAAATTTGACCGTAGTAAGCCGCACTTAAACATCGGTACTATAGGTCACGTTGACCACGGCAAAACGACTTTAACTGCCGCTATTACAAAAGTATTGGCTGATGCAGGTTTCTCAGAAGCACGTTCATTCGAATCAATTGACTCGGCTCCTGAAGAAAAAGAAAGAGGTATCACGATCAATACAGCTCACGTAGAATATTCTACAAAAAATCGTCACTATGCTCACGTAGACTGTCCAGGTCACGCGGATTATGTGAAAAACATGGTTACAGGTGCCGCTCAGATGGATGGCGCTATCATCGTAGTTGCTTCTACTGATGGCCCTATGCCTCAAACCCGCGAGCACATCTTGTTAGCTCGTCAGGTAGGTGTGCCTTCTCTTGTAGTATTCATGAATAAAGTAGATATGGTGGATGATCCTGAGCTTTTAGAGCTTGTTGAAATGGAAATCCGCGAACTATTATCTTTCTATGATTTCCCTGGTGATGATATCCCTGTAATTCAAGGTTCAGCACTTGGTGGCTTAAACGGAGATCCAAAATGGGTTGGCAAAATCCTGGAATTAATGGATGCTGTAGATAGCTACATTCCAATTCCTCCACGTTTGACAGACCTTCCATTCTTGATGCCGGTTGAAGACGTGTTCTCAATCACTGGCCGTGGCACTGTTGCTACAGGCCGTATCGAGCGTGGTGTTATCAACTCTGGCGATCAGGTTGACATCTTAGGTATGGGTGCTGAAAACTTGAAATCAGTTGTTACTGGTGTTGAGATGTTCCGCAAAATCCTTGACAGAGGTGAAGCTGGCGATAACGTAGGTTTATTGTTACGTGGTATTGAGAAAACTGATATCCGTCGTGGTATGGTTATCTGCAAACCGGGTTCAGTAACTCCTCACACAGATTTCAAAGCTGAGGTTTACGTATTATCAAAAGCAGAAGGTGGCCGTCATACTCCATTCTTCAACAAATACCGTCCACAGTTCTATTTCCGTACTACAGACGTAACAGGAGAAATCACTCTTGCTGAAGGTGTAGAAATGGTTATGCCTGGTGATAACGTAACAATCACTGTAAAGTTGATCAACGCTATCGCGATGGAAAAAGGCTTACGTTTCGCTATCCGTGAAGGTGGCAGAACAGTAGGTGCTGGTCAGGTAACTGAAATTTTAAAATAAGCAATCGCTTATCCCGGTAGGGAAAAGTTAGCTTTAAATACTGCAAAGTACTCGGGTTTTTTAAGCCTGGGTACTTTGTTCTAATACACAGTCCCTAAATCTAAAAGGTTTTAGGACATACGGGAATAGTTCAACGGTAGAATAGAGGTCTCCAAAACCTTTGATCAGGGTTCGAATCCTTGTTCCCGTGCTTAAGCTGGAAAAATGGCTAACGTAGTTGAGTTTATAAAAGAATCATATGTCGAGATGGTGCAGAAAGTATCCTGGCCAACTTGGCGGGAGCTGCAGAATTCCGCTGTTATAGTGGTAATTGCATCTATCATTATCGCTTTGATCATTTTGGCAATGGACGAATCAGCAGGAAATCTGCTGAAACTGTTCTATAAATCACTCGCATAAAAATGGCTACTATGAGCGATCAACTTAAATGGTATGTAGTTCGGGCTGTAAGCGGCAAGGAGAAAAAGGTAAAGCAATACCTTGAAGCCGAAATAAACCGGATGGGCATTTCGCATTTATTGCCACAAGTTCTCATCCCTATGGAGAAGTACTACCAGATGCGGGATGGAAAGAAAATTGCCAAAGAACGTAACTTCTATCCGGGATATGTGCTTATCGAGGCTGCCTTAGACGGCGAGCTGGAGCACGTTATTAAAAACATCAATAGCGTAATCGGTTTCCTTGGCGATAAGCAAGGAAACGCAGTTCCAATGCGCCAGGCTGAAGTTAACCGTATTTTAGGTAAGGTTGATGAGATGGCTGAGCAGGGCGAGATGATCAACGTTCCATATTACGTTGGCGAGAACGTTAAGGTAATGGACGGTCCTTTCAACGGGTTTACCGGCGTTATCGAAGAAGTTAACGAAGAGAAAAAGAAGCTTAAGGTTATGGTTAAAATCTTCGGAAGAAGAACACCCCTTGAGCTTAATTATATGCAAGTAGAAAAAGAATAGGATATGAGATTTGAGACCCCAGATTTGAGACTATTCTCATATCTCACATCTCAATACTTATTTCTCAAGACCTTAAATGTTACATAGCTTCCACTTACTAACATTGAGTATAAATAAACAAAAGTAAAATGGCAAAAGAAGTCGGTGCGTTAGTAAAATTACAAATCAAGGGCGGCGCTGCTAATCCATCTCCACCGGTTGGCCCAGCATTGGGTGCAAAAGGTGTGAACATCATGGAGTTTTGCAAGCAGTTTAATGCACGTACCCAAGATAAGCCAGGTAAAGTATTGCCTGTTGTAATCACCGTTTATGTCGACAAGTCTTTTGATTTTATCATCAAGACCCCTCCTGTAGCAATCCAATTACTGGAAGCAACAGGCCTTAAAAGCGGGTCTGCAGAGCCAAACCGTAAAAAAGTTTCTAGCGTAAGCTGGGATCAGGTTGAGGCAATCGCAAAAGATAAAATGGTTGACTTGAACGCATTTACTGTAGAATCGGCCATGAAAATGGTTGCAGGTACAGCACGCAGTATGGGAATTACCGTGAACGGTAGTGCACCCTGGAACAATTAATTAATTAAAATCAGTTTAAGAAGTGGCTAGATTAACAAAAAATCAAAAAACGGCACTCTCTAAAGTTGAGATCGGGAAAGCATATTCTTTGCAGGAAGCTTCGGCTTTGGTAAAGGAGATCACTACCACCAAATTCGATTCATCGGTTGATATTGATGTTCGTTTGGGTGTAGATCCACGTAAAGCCAATCAAATGGTGCGTGGCATTGCAACCCTTCCTCATGGCACTGGTAAA
>JAQSWM010000015.1 GCA_029266635.1 Sphingobacteriaceae bacterium
AAGATACGTGCAATAAATGAATTGGTTTGCGAGATGTGGGACTGTGTAACAACAAGAAGGGTGTTAGGACAACTTCATCTCCGGCACTTCCCCTTCCACAACCAGCTTCCCTGCCGTTGCATTTTTGATTTCCTCCACCGATACTCCCGGCGCACGCTCCAGCAACCTGAACCCACCCTCCGGCAGAATATCCAGAACGGCCATTTCAGTAACTATTTTCTTTACGCATTTCACACCCGTTAGTGGCAGCGAACATTTTGGCAACAGCTTGCTCTCGCCTGCTTTGTTTACATGTTGCATGGCGACAATGATATTCTTTGCCGAAGCCACCAAATCCATCGCTCCGCCCATTCCCTTCACCATCTTTCCGGGGATTTTCCAGTTGGCGATGTCGCCGTTCTCAGAAACTTCCATGGCGCCCAAAATAGTGAGCCCTACTTTTTGCGAGCGTATCATCCCAAAGCTCAAAGCCGAATCAAATATCGCGGAGCCCGGAAGCGTAGTAACCGTTTGCTTGCCCGCGTTTATCAAATCAGCATCTTCTTCGCCATCGAACGGGAAAGGACCCATGCCCAACAAGCCGTTTTCCGACTGCAGCACAACATTAAACCCTTCCGGGATGTAATTTGCCACAAGCGTGGGAATACCGATGCCAAGATTCACATACGATCCGTCTTGTATTTCCTGCGCAATTCGCTTTGCGATTCCGTTTTTATCAAGCATGCTGTTCGGATTTGGTGCGGGTGGTACGTTGTTCTATTCTCTTCTCGTAATTCTCCCCCTGGAAAATGCGGTGGACGTATATTCCGGGAGTGTGGATTTGGTCGGGGTCAAGTTCGCCGGGCTCCACCAGATGTTCAACTTCTGCGATGGTAATTTTTCCAGCCATCGCCATTACGGGATTAAAGTTGCGGGCGGTTGAGCGATAGATGAGATTTCCGGCGGTATCGCCTTGCCAGGCTTTCACGATCGCGAAATCCGCATCAAAAGCGTGTTCCAGCAAATAGTCTTTGCCGTTAAAATTCCTTATTTCCTTGCCTTCTGCTACTTCGGTGCCTACGCCGGCAGGAGTGAAGATTGCGGGCATACCGTATCCGGCAGCCATGCATCGCGTAGCCAAAGTACCTTGCGGTACTAACTCAACTTCCAGTTCGCCGCTTAACAATTGCCGCTCAAACTCAGCATTTTCGCCCACGTACGAAGCTATCATCTTTTTCAGCTGCCGTTTTTGCAGCATCAGCCCGATTCCGAAATCATCCACACCGGCATTGTTGGAAATGCAGGTTAATTCCTTCACTCCTTTTTTAACAAGTGCATTGATGCAATTCTCCGGAATCCCGCAAAGGCCAAAGCCTCCCAGCATCAGAGTCATGCCATTTTCAATATCGCGAATAGCTTCTTCAGCATTTTTTACTGTTTTGTTGATCATACAATTGGCTAAGCGTAACAAGAACTGCCGGCAAGTTCAGCAGATAATTTTGGAACAGCAACATAGCTAAAATTGTTTAGTGGCTAAACGGCGACTGCTTAAAGCGGCTTGCATTATTCTGTTTGCCTTTTACGCCTATTCTTTTAGCTTTGCCGTACGAAAAAAACCAGCAATGAGTGTACTAGTCAACAAGAATTCTAAGGTTATTGTGCAGGGCTTTACAGGCAACGAAGGCACTTACCATGCATCGCAAATGATTGAATACGGAACCCAGGTAGTGGGCGGCGTAACTCCGGGAAAAGGCGGGCAGCAACACCTCGACAGGCCGGTGTTCAACACTGTAAAAGAGGCGGTAGAAAAAACCGGGGCTGATGTTTCCATCATTTTTGTTCCGCCTGCATTTGCTGCAGATGCCATTATGGAAGCTGCAGAAGCTGGAATTAAAGTTATTGTTTGTATCACGGAAGGTATCCCGACCAAGGATATGATCCAGGTGAAAGAATATATCAGCGACCGCGATTGCCGTTTGATCGGGCCGAATTGCCCGGGCATCATCACTGCCGACGAAGCTAAAATTGGTATCATGCCAGGCTTTATTTTCAAAAAGGGCAATGTGGGTGTGGTTTCAAAATCTGGAACTTTGACTTACGAAGCTGTTGACCAGGTTGTAAAAGCCGGTTTAGGAATTACTACCGCGATAGGCATCGGCGGCGATCCGATCATCGGGACTCCGACTAAAGAAGCTGTTGAGCTTTTGATGAACGATCCCGAAACTAAAGGCATTATCATGATCGGCGAGATTGGCGGAGGTATGGAAGCCGAAGCTGCACACTGGATTAAAGAAAATGGTACCAAGCCAGTGGTTGGATTTATCGCGGGCCAAACTGCTCCTCCTGGACGGCGCATGGGCCACGCAGGTGCAATTGTTGGCGGTGCGGATGATACCGCTGCTGCCAAAATGAAGATTATGCGTGAGTGTGGGATCCGTGTGGTAGAATCTCCTGCCGAAATTGGCGAAGCGATGGCTGAAGAACTGGCGAAGCTGGGGTAAGTTAGTTAGTAGTCTGGAAGACGGGAAGTCTCTGTGCAGAAGGATTGAAGAAAGAGAAAGGACAAAGGACGGAAAGACTAACGCCTAAGAAGAATAGAATTATTAGATAAGGGGCATAAAAAAAACTCCCGGCCGTATAGCCGGGAGTTTTCGTTTTTTATAGGTATTAAATGCCTGAAGAAGAGCCGGAGTTGTTGCCCATACCAGAACTGCCGGAACCCATATCAGTGCCGAAAGAACCTGCCGAAGATGAATTCCCTGAACCCATTCCTGAAGAAGAGCTTCCCGAACCCATCCCTGAAGAAGAATTTCCTGAATTCATACTTCCTGAAGAAGCATCAGAACCCAAATCAGTTGAATACTCTGTAGTACTAATGAAGATTGCATCCGGTGCCTGCATCGGAGTTCCTTCTGCCATCTGTTTAACAGCACAATGTCCGGTTACGCCTCTGTGAACCAGCATCCCCCCTACAATCAACTCGCCTAATGCAAGCGTTGGGTGTGAAAACAAGTTTCCAATTCCTTTAATAAACACGAAACTACCAGCCGCCAGCGATAAAATGCGCTCTGACTGTTCCACGTTTGCGTTTTCATTATCCTGTAGCAACGATTCCTTCAAGGTACCAGTTAGCTCGGTGAGTGATTCCATCATAGATAAATATTTAAAGATTAATGTGTTTTCTCCTATTAAAACCATTTATACAATGCTATGTTTTCATAAAAAACTCAAACTGAACATGAAAGTACTGCCCTACATATTTATTCTTCTTGCAGGCACCGCGTCTGCCCAAACTGAGTCGCCGTATAAAACGAGTTTCAAAGTAGATGCGCCTGCAATTGCAGTTGGCGTTGGGCTCACCGCACTCGGAGTGTCGCAAATGAAAAACAAAACAGCGCTGACTGCTGCCGAGGCAAGCGCTCTCACCAAAAATGATGTGAACGGCTTTGACCGCGGCACTGCAGGAAACTATTCTGAAAGTGCCGACAATGCCAGTTACATTCCGTTTTATGCATCTTTCGCGATGCCGGTTGTCATGTTGCTGAACAAGAACGAAGGCAGCAAGGCTGGACAGATTATGGCGTTATACGTGGAAACCATGGCTGCCACAGGTGCCATTTACACCCTTACCGCCGGAAACGTTTACCGAAACCGTCCGTTTGTCTATGGAACTGAAGCGCTGCTTTCCAAGCGCACCGACAAAGATGCCCGCCGTGCGTTTTTCGCGGGGCACACTGCCGCAACCGCTTCGGCTACGTTCTTTGCCGCAAAGGTTTTTCAGGATTTCAATCCCGATTCAAAAGCTCGTCCGTACGTGTGGGCTGCAGCGGCGGCTGTGCCGGCAGTTGTGGGATATTACCGGATGAAAGCCGGAATGCACTTTTTAAGCGACAACATAGTCGGCTATGCTGTTGGAGCGGGAGTGGGCGTGCTGGTGCCGCAACTGCATAAAAAAACTGTTAAAGGCGATTTCAGTGTTGTTCCTATGATGGCTCCTGGCTATCATGCTGCCGCACTTACTTATACCTTCTGACATGGAGGAGCAAAGGATAATTTCCGGAACGAGCGAAGATGAGATCTGGCTACAGGTTGAAGCCGGCATGAGCGATGCCAGCTTGCTGGAGTATGAAACTGTTATTGAGCAAGGCGGACATCGTGTGCGGATAAACATCGACATTGATCCGGGAGGAGGCTTTGAGGGAGGCTATGAGCTGACTACGATAACGGCAGCTCTTATGAATGAACGCGACTTCCGCTTTGCCATTCATCATGAGTCTTTTCTGGATGAGATTGGAAAGTTCTTAGGAATGCAGGATGTGGAGATCGGCTACCCCGAGTTCGACAAGCAGCTTATCGTAAAAACCAACAACGAGCAGCTAGCTAAGTACATCTTCGCGGATGAAAACACCCGCAGAACCTTCCAGGCTTTAACAGACTTCTCGTTCGGAATCACTCATCACCGCTCTGGAGACGAGGGAGAAAAAGTACCTTTTCTTGAGCTGGAAATAGATCGCGGTATCACCGACTCCACAGAATTGCGCCAGTTGTATCATGCATTTTTCAGCGTATTAACCAAGCTTGCAGATACCGCACCCGGGATAGTTTCTGCGAGTTAAATCAGCGTTCCTTTCGGAGATTTCTGCTAATTTTACACATGCACGTGTATAGAATTGCCTTATTGACCGTGGTGGCGGCATTGTTTACCGCCTGTGGAGTTTCTCTAAAGCCGGAAGAACTTTATGGAAAATGGAAGTATGTGAAGGTTGAAAAACTGAACACCAATCCTCCCGAACTACTCCCCGACTACGAGCTTTCATCGCAATCGCCATACATTGAGTTTTCTAAGGATAGCAATTTAAAGATTGTATGGGGCGGGGATATTCTTTCTTCAGGCACATTCCGCATTGATGGAAATAAGATCATGTTTAAGGAGGACCTTCCGGGAGGAAAAACGCGGGAATTTCCATTCCTGGTTAGCAGCTTAGAAGGCAGGAATATAGTTTTCGAGACCACCACTCAAGGCGGCTCGCGGGTGACGGCTATAAAAGAATAGCCATGCGGCATTGGGCAAAAACCCTTCTTTCTGGTTCGCTCCTCGGCTTTTTCATGGTCTTGCAACACTCTCTTCTGTTTGCACAATCGGGCTATACTTTACAAATACACGTTGAACCGAATACTGAAGCTCTCCCCCAAAAGCTTAAATCAACAGAAAGTTACCCCGACAGCTTATCAGTAACAACGGCAATAAGCCGGTTGGTATCAGAAGCACAGTCGGAGGGTTATCTTTTGGCTGAAATCCAGGGGGTAAAATGGCAGGATAAACACGCATCTGCTACCATACAACTCAACAAACAATACCACCTTCTTAAACTTGAGAATGGCAATATAGATCCGGAAGTGTTGCAAGAGTCGGGTTTCAGAGAACGGCTTTACAGCGATGTGTCCTTCAGCCTAGCACAATTGAAAAAACTTTTCAGTAACGTGCTCTCTGTTTACGAAAACAACGGTTTTCCCTTCGTCAGCATTTGGCTCGACAGCGTGCAAATTGCTGATGAAAATATTTCAGCGAAAATATTTTCCGATAAAAAAGAGCACTTCACATTCGACACCATAGTGATTGCCGGCGATGCTGCTATTTCGAAATCGTTCCTGCAGGCATATCTCGGAATGCAAGTGGGCTTGCCTTACAGCGAAGCTAACCTGCGCAACGCAGAAAAGCGAATAATGGAACTCGGCTTTGCAACATCTGTAAAAAGCCCTGAGGTGACATTCGCAGGAGGAAAAGCCACAACAACCTTATTCCTTGCAAAAAAGAATGCTAACCAGTTCGACGGCTTTCTTGGCTTTATGCCTAACAGCGATAATGGCAAGCTGCAATTGACAGGCGATTTGAAGTTAAACCTGCAAAACGCCTTTAAACACGCTGAAGCCCTTGGGCTAAATTTTAAGGGCTTGCCAAAGCAAAGCCGCGAGTTAAATATTTCGGCAAGCTTGCCCGCGATACTTTCCGGCTCCTTAGGCGTAATTGCTCACCTGGATTTATTCAAACAAGACACAAGCTATCAGAATGTTAGCCTCAAAGCAGGGCTGAGCTATCGGCTAAATGCGCTCGGCAGTATTGAATTTTTCGTGGATCGCCAAAACAAAAATTCATTAGGACAGGAGCAAAAGAATGCTACTGCGCTGCCTGCCTTTGCCGACCTTAGCACCACCCTATTCGGCTTCGGAGTGAAGCTTGAAAACCTGGATTACTCATTCAATCCCACCAACGGGTTCAGGCTCTCGGCAGATGTGTCCGCCGGGCGCAAAACAGTAATCCAAAATTCGTCTTCAAACCCGAACCTTTATAAAAATATAGACCCCAATCCGGCACAGTACCGCTTACAGAGCCGGGCAGACGTATTCATCCCGGTAGGTAAAGTTTCTACAATCAATATAGCCAACCAGACGGCTATATTGATCGGGAAGAACTTGTTTGATAACGAACTCTATCGTTTGGGCGGTTTTAACAGTCTTCGCGGCTTTGATGAACAGTCAATACTAGGCAGCGCTTACAGCTTTGTGAATGTGGAGTACCGCTATCTGCTGGAGCAAAATTCATTTCTATTCCTGTTTGCCACTCAGGCTTATGTGCGCCGGGATACTATTTTAAACAAGAGCCAAAGCTACCCATTGGGCTTAGGCACAGGAATTGATTTTGAAACAAGAGCGGGGATCGTGTCATTAAGCTATGCGGTAGGAAAGCAGAGCGATACTTCGTTGATTATGCGAAACGGAAAAATTCATTTCGGTATAATTGCATTGTTTTGATGGGCAGATTATTTACAATCGTTTTTTCGGCAATCCTGCTAATGGCTGTTGATGCTTTTAGCCAAACGGATAGTGCTGTGGTTGAGCAGCCAAGGCCAGTGAGGCAATACCGCTACCGCGATTCGGCAACTCTGGCTCGATTTTATTTCCGCCGGGACTCGATCAAGGCGGCGAAAGACTCTATCGCAGCAAGGCAAGACTCAATAAAAAAGGTTTACGTAACACCACTTCCAGCAGGCAGCCGCAACCGATTCCTTGATAGCCTAATAGAAACATATACAGTAAAAGATCTGGATTTTGCAGGCTGGTCTAAAAAGTTTCAGAAGCAAAAAGCCACGCACTTTAACATGGGGAACCTAAGAGCTAAAGGCGAAAGGTGGACCTTCTTTCTCATAGTGGCTTTGATCCTGGCGTTTGCCATTGTCAATCGGGCTTTCTCGAAGGAAATCAGTACAATCATGCTGGCTTTCTACAGTAATAAAATACGAGAAGATAGCCTTTTTAACTCTTGGCCTTTCCTGATACTTTACGTAATATTCGCATTTACGGTAGGAATGTTTCTTTACCTGTGTGCGAAACACTATGAATTAACATTTAATTACACGGGCATACAAGCATTCCTGGCTCTTTCCATAGCCATACTCATTCTATTCACAGCTAAGATTATCGTGCTTAAAGCCTTGGGGTTCTTGTTTGATATACAGCCAATGGTAAAGGAATATATCTCTATTTTATACCTTGCCTATTTTAATGCCGCACTGCTTTTTTTACCAATAGTTGTAGCTTTTAGCCTCACTCCGGCAAGGCTTACCAACATCTATATTTATTTGTCTGTGATGGTATTAGCGGTGATTTTTGCTGTGCAACTGTACCGCATTGTAATCAATATCTTAACACAGTTTAAATTTTCTAAAACTTATTTATTTATCTATCTTTGCGCCCTCGAAGTTTGCCCCTTATTACTTGTGATAAAGGCAGTTAGATAAGATTCACATACGATACTATGCAAGCACAGTTAGACGAAAGGAAAAGGAAGGTAAAGAGCGTCCTGGTAACATTGCCAAAGCCGGAATCCGACAAATCCCCCTACTTCGATTTAGCTAAAAAGTACAACCTTAAGGTGGACTTCCGATCATTTATTCATGTGGAAGGAGTGCCTGCCAAAGATGTTCGCAAGGATAAAATTACCCTTTCTGAGTTTACAGCTGTAATTTTTACAAGCAAAA
Source organism: Sphingobacteriaceae bacterium (assembly GCA_029266635.1). Lineage (GTDB taxonomy): Bacteria > Bacteroidota > Bacteroidia > Sphingobacteriales > Sphingobacteriaceae > JAQSWM01. Next base: position 8,016 of record JAQSWM010000015.1, read on the forward strand.
ATGCGGTTGATCATTTCTTTAGAGTGTGCGAAGAAATGCGTTTTGAAGTGCCCACCGAAATGAAATACTTCTGTATTTCAGAAACCATAGCACTGTATCTTCAAAAGTATATTCAGTATAGAAAAAGGAAAATATTTTTCGGCAAACAAACCGCCTCCGACCTTGCTGAAGTACTGAAGAAGCATACGAGTGAGAAATTTTTATACCCTTGTTCGGATGTTGCAGCAGAGGAAACGCAGAAATTTCTTCAGGATAACGGATACGACTACAAGTCGGCAGTGCTCTTTCGAACTGTCTGCAGCGACCTGTCTGACCTGGCAGAAGTATTCTACGACATTATCGCGTTTTTTAGCCCATCGAGCATCCAATCACTCTACAAAAATTTTCCCGATTTCAAACAAAATAATACCCGCATCGCCGCGTTTGGAACAAGTACTCACAAAGCAGTTATAGAAAGAGGCTTAATATTAGATATTCCTGCACCCACCCCAAACGCCCCAAGCATGACTATGGCGATTGAGCAATACGTGAAACAGGCTAATAAGTGATAAGCTATAAAGGGGAAGCTTTGTTTGTTTGATGAGAATTTAAATTAACGTAACTCAATAGAGCAGTTTCGCGTATTACGATGACTTTTGTATTTGCATAGGCAATAGGCCTGATTTAACAAATACCAAGTTTCGGGTATATTTTACTGTTTATGAGACTTATATATTTGCCAGAATAGTTTTTTGTAATCGCTATGAAAATTCTTTTCTATATATTCGGGACAATTTTGAATGCTTTACAGCCTGAGAAAAATTAAAATGAAAAAAATCTACTTTATCGCTCTTCTGGGTTTATCAGCTATATGGAGTAGCTGTGGCCGAAGCGCTGGTGGCGAGCTCGTTGGTGTGAGGTCGAAGAAACTTAAAACCCAACACATTCCTCTCGGAATGGTGTACATACCTGCCGGCACCTTTGTAATGGGCCAAACTGATCAGGACATTACATTTGCCCAGATTGCGCAGAACAAGCAGGTTACTGTTCAAGCTTTCTACATGGACCAGACTGAGATCACAAATAGCGAATACAGGCAGTTTGTGAATTGGGTGCGTGACTCGATTGCAATTACCAACTACCTGAACATGGATCCGCAGTTTATTATGAAGACTAAGGGAGCCACAACGGCAGGTGCACCAAAGTATATTGACTGGAAAAAAGTTGGAAACGGATCTAAAATCTGGTCTAACAAAAAAGGAGGACAGGCAACTGCTAACAAGTTGCAGGGCATGTACTACCAGGGCGATGATAAAATATTTGACCGCAACGAGGTTGACGTAAGATTACTCAAATACAACTTCGCGATCATGAACCTGCGTGAAGCAGCTAATGCTCGTGGCGATATGAGCAGAAAACGTTCTGATGCGATTCTTAGAGACACTGTAGCAATTTATCCTGACACCTTGGTTTGGCTTGCTGATTTTGCATATGCTCAGAATGAGCCAATGACTCAAGGATATTTCTCCCACCCTGCATTCGATAATTATCCTGTTGTAGGTGTTACCTGGCGTCAGGCACGTGCGTTTACAGTATGGCGCACACGTTTCTATGAAGGATATGCCCAAGCTCGCAAGATGCCGGTGAACTCACGTCTCCCTTATCAGTTGCCAACAGAGGCACAGTTTGAATATGCTGCTCGTGGCGGAAGGGTCGGAAATGATTATCCGTGGGGAGGACCTTACATCCGCAATGCGAAGGGCTGTCTGCTTGCCAACTTCAAACCAGGACGAGGAAATTATATCGACGACGGCGGAGCTTTCACAGTGAATGTAAAGTCTTATTTCCCTAACGATTACGGCTTATATAACATGGCTGGGAACGTGGCAGAGTGGACATCATCATCATTTGATGAATCAGCTTCCACTTTTGTTCACGATATGAATCCAACCTTTAATTATGAAGCTAAATCTAATGATCCCGAAGTGCTTAAACGTAAAACTGTACGTGGCGGCTCTTGGAAGGACATCGGATATTTTCTGCAAAACTCAACACGGGCATTTGAATATCAGGACACTGCAAAATCTTACATCGGGTTTCGTTGTATAACAGTTTTCCCTGGCCGAGATATCAAAGACAAAGGCTAAACTTTACTACTTTTATTACTTATTACTTATTACTTACTTAATCAAATCTTTTAGAGAACAGAACTTTTATGGCTGGAAAGAAAAAACGTTTCGACTGGTTGCACACCGCTATTTCATGGGGTGCCAGTGTGGTTATTATTGGTGCATTATTTAAAATCCTTCACTTAGGTGGTGTGTACGGAAACTATGCCATTGGAGCTGGATTGGGAGTTGAAGCATTTCTATTCTTCCTTACCGGATTTTTCCCACCTCCAAAAGACGTTCCATGGCACAAAGTCCACCCTGAATTAGCTGAAGATTATGAAGGCGAGATAGGCACAACTAAGCACCATACTCACCATACAGCTACAGCTCCGGTAACAGCAGGCTTAGACAAAATGCTAACAGATGCTCAAATCAGCCCTGACCTAATTGGAAAATTAGGCGATGGACTGCGCACTTTCGGAGACAAAGTTGCTACCATCTCAAATGTTGCTGATGCTTCAACAGCTACTTCAGAATTTACTACCAAGGTCAAAACAGCTTCACAAAGCTTTGATAACCTGAGCACCGCTTTTGAAAAAGCGTCTGAGAATCTGGTAGAAATGGCTAATACAAACATCGACTCAAAAGCTTACCACGAGCAGGTAAGCAACCTGTCTAAAAATCTTTCTGCTTTAAACGCAGTGTACGAATTAGAACTTCAAGATTCAAGCACTCACTTAAAGTCAATGAACAAGTTCTACCAGAACCTTTCTTTAACTATGCAGAACTTCAACGAGTCTCTGGAAGATTCCAAACAGTTTAAAGAAGAGGTTAACAGGTTGGCAAAGAACATGTCTTCATTGAATGCAGTTTACGGCAACATGCTGTCTGCTATGAACCAACCGCGTGCATAATTAGGTTTACAAATTAACATTTTAAGAAAAAAACAGACTATAGCACATGGCTGGAGGTAAAGAAACGGCAAGGCAGAAGATGATCAATATCATGTATTTGGTATTGCTCGCTATGCTTGCTCTAAACGTTTCCGACAAAATTTTAGAAGCTTTCAAGGTTCTGAATGACAGTTTGGAGACTGCAAAAACAAATGTTGGAACCAGCGTAGACCAGCTGTTTCTCTCATTTGAGAAAACAAAGCTAAAAGACGAGCCTGAGCGGGCTAAGCCTATTTACGAACGGGCAAAGCAAGCCAGAGCTGCCGGCGAAGAGCTTAACGACTATGTAGAAAAAATAAAGAAAGAGTTTGCAACAGCCGGTGGCGGATATGATCCAGAATCTGGTGACTTGGTGGAAAGGGCGAACCTTGATATCGCGGTGGGTAGGATGATTAACCAGGGTGAAGGTGAAAAACTCAAGAAAAAGATCAACGAGACACGGCAAAAATTAATTGCCATGCTAGATCCGCAAGACCGGGCGAACGTCAGTTTCTCTCTGGAAGCGAAAGACCCTGAGAAGCCGGGTGCTGACAAAAAAACTTGGGAGGACATCAACTTTGGTGAAGGAACTCCGTTGACAGCTGCAATGACTATCCTTACAAAGATTCAGGCAGACGTGAAGAATGCTGAATCTGAAGTAGTGAAAAAGATCTTCGGTAAAATGGATCAGGCGGTGGTTACCTTAGACCAGTTTGCTGCAGTAGCTGTTGCCCCCACATCGTATGTGATACAAGGACAGCCCTATACAGCGGAAGTATTTTTAACTGCGTACGATTCCAAATCTAATCCGAGCATCTCGGTAAACGGCTCTCCGCTTTCGGTTAAAGACGGAAAAGGTACTTATACCGCCAATAACGGAGAAGGAATGTATACCTGGGTTGGTACCGTGCGGGTTAAAGGCACAGATGGAAGCATTAAAACGTACACTACCCCTCCTCAGAAATATCAAGTAGCAAGACCATCTGCTACCGTGTCTGCTGATAAGATGAACGTGTTCTATATTGGCGTGGACAATCCGGTATCAGTTTCTGCTCCAGGGGTTCCAAAGGAGAGCCTTAGCGTTAGTATGTCGAATGGCAGAATTTCAGGTTCAAATGGAAAATATACTGTACGGGTTAGCTCACCTGGCGATGCCATGGTCAACGTTTCTGCCAATGTTAACGGTAAAACTCAGAATGTCGGAAGTATGAAGTTCCGCGTAAAACGGATTCCAAACCCAGTTGCGAAATTTGCTGGCAAAACAAGCGGTAAAATGGCTTCAGCTATTATCAGAGGTCAGGATTATATTGCTGCTGTTCTTGAAAACTTTGATTTTGCCGCTGAATTTAAGGTAACACGTTATACATTGATCATTGCGAAACCAAGAGCAGATGCAGTTATACTAAGTGGTAGTGGAAATGCGTTAAGTGGACCTGTTAAGAGTGCTTTAAATAGTGTATCGCCTGGAACTAGTGTGATTTTCACTGACATCATTGCGGTTGGGCCCGATGGTTCACAACGCGGATTAGATGCAATTGCTCTTACTGCAAATTAACATAACTATGAAAAAGGCTATATTTTCGTCGATTTTTGTGCTCGGAGGTTTGTGCTTGACTTTACAGTCATCGGCTCAAGTTAAGCCGGATTTGAACAACAGCACGACCCCAAGCCACGAGAAGCCGGTTGACGGATATTACAAAAAAAGCAATATCCTTGATGCAAAGGTTACGCCCTATGCTAACCTGAGAGAGGCTGATGTAATGTTTTCGAAACGTATTTGGCGTGAGATTGACTTGCGTGATAAAATGAATCGGGCTTATGCGTCGCCAAAAGGTAGATTGATCGATGTAATCACGGAGGCAGTTCAGGCAGGCGAATTGACAGCTTATGACGCTTCGCAGTCTAAGGAAGACCCAAATGGGGATGAATTTAACACCATTTTAAAGCCGGAAGCGGCAATGGCAAAGTTCGCTGATAGCACTTTTGTTGAAAAGTACAATGAGAAAGGCGAAGTGATCCCTAATAGTGGGCACATGGAGGCAGGATCATTTAACCCTGATAGTATCGTCAAGTTCCGTATCAAAGAAGATTGGGTATTTGACAAGCAGCGTTCTATCTGGGAACCCAGGATTGTCGGGATTGCGCCATTGATGAAAATTCAAAAAGCAGGTTTTCAGGGTGATTTTCAGCCAGCATTCTGGATATACTTTCCTGAAGCACGCCAGGTATTTGTCACCAAAGAGGTTATCAATAGAAACAACGATGCGACCGGCTTGAGCTACGACGACATCTTTATGAAAAGGCTATTTGCAAGCTATATAGTTAAGGAGTCTAACCCCGAAGACCAACGGATCAAAGATTATGCGCAAGGTATCGATAAGCTTTACGAATCTGAACGTATCAAAAAAGAACTACTTGATACAGAACACGACTTGTGGTCTTATTAAAATAGAATTTCACAAAAAAGCCCGACTTTTCAGTCGGGCTTTTTTGTTTCTTATAAATTGAAATTGCTCTACCGAAGCTCTCTCAGCGCTTCTTCCACTCGACCCAACATTTCGGAAATCTCTTGTAAAGAACATCCCCCAACAGAAGCTCTGAACCAGTTAACCTCTGCTCCGGTTCCGAAAGCAGAAAATGGCACAAAGGCAGCTTTAGCATTTTTGATCAGATAAAAGTTAATGTCGGTACTATCCTTAAGTACAGTGCCGTCGGGAGTAGTTTTACCAGTGTAATTAATTTTAATGGTGAGATAAATAGCTCCCATCGGCTCAATTGCATCCACATCTAAGCCGCTCTCCTTCATCTTTTTGAAACCTGTATAAAGACAGTTCAAACTTTCCTGGATCTTTCGCTTCAGATCGGCTAAATAACCATCCACACTGGCTTTATCCATTAAGAATTTAGCCATGGCAACCTGCTCGGCCTTAGGAGCCCATGCACCCATATGCCCTACAATTGAACGCATTTTATTAATGATATTCTGCGGTCCAAATCCCCACCCTACCCGAACACCAGTCGCAGCAAAACACTTGGATGCTCCGTCAATAAAAACGACATAATCCTTCAGCTCGGACCTCAGTGAAACAGGATCAACATGCCGGTGCTCTCCGAAAGTAAGCATCGAATAGATTTGATCATATAAAATATACAAAGGCTTCTCACCCTCTCCCCTGCTTCGGTTTTCCTCAATTACAAGATCGCAAATCTCCTCCAGTGCCTGCTTCGAGAACATCGTCCCGGTAGGATTTAAGGGAGAACATAGTGCAAGTAGCGTGGCACCTTTAATATGTGGCTTTAATTCTGCCGCTGTAGGCATGAAGTTATTTTCAGGCAGAGTAGGCACAGCTACAGCATTCGCTCCCGTAAGATCACAATAATGATTGTTATTCCAGGATGGTGCCGGAAAAACTACTGTATCGCCGGGATCAACAAGAGCCAGAAAAGTTGCGTAAATAATTGGCCGAGACCCGCTTGAGATCAGTATCTGATTACTATCCAACTCCAATCCATGGCGCTGCTGCATAAAACCAGCCACGCTCTCACGCAAGGCCAACAGCCCATCGGCAGGCGGATAGTTGGTTTGATGCGCATCGTACGCCGCCTTTATCTCGTTTGTTAGTGCATCAGGAATCGGATAAATAGCCGAATCAAAATCGCCAATTGTCAAATTCGCTACCTGCTGCCCCTTGCGCTTAAGCTCGTTGACTTCGCCGGCTATTTTAATTATCTCAGACCCTTTTAGTTTTTGTGCTAATGCGGAAACGCTCATCTTGTTAATATTTATTCTGCAAGCAGAGCCGATATGGCCTGCTCTACTTTTATAAAGTTGAAGGAACTTAATATGTTTTTGAAAGAAGCCGCAATTTCCTCGTTGCACAGATTGCCTATGCTGCCTTCGTGCGTGTGGTTCACAGCGGCTGGCGCCTTAAATTCGCCTTTTTCAATCTGCAAACCTACTTTTTTATAGGCTTCCCGGAATGGCACTCCCTTCAACACTTCCTCGTTGACCGCCTCTACACTAAAAAGGTAAAGGTATTTCGGATCTTTCAGGATATCATCCTTTACTGAAATATTCTGAAGCATGAAACAAGCTATTTCCAAACACTCGTTCAAAGAAGTAAATGCCGGAAATAGGCTTTCTTTTAGCAATTGCAAGTCGCGGTGATAGCCGGACGGCAGATTGGCTGTCATTAAGGCTACTTCGTTTGGAAGCGCCTGAATTTTGTTGCAGCGTGACCGGATTAGCTCAAAAACGTCGGGGTTTTTTTTGTGAGGCATGATGCTCGAGCCAGTGGTAAGTTCGTCGGGAAAGCTGATGAAGCCGAAGTTTTGGTTGATGAACAGGCATACGTCCATAGCCAGTTTTGCGAGCGTTGCGGCAATTGACGACATCGCCTGAGCCAGAATACGCTCGGATTTCCCACGCCCCATTTGCGCATACACCACATTATAATTCAGCGATTCAAATCCGAGCAACTCAGTTGTCAGAGTACGATTTAAAGGAAAGGATGAGCCATAGCCCGCGGCAGAGCCGAGCGGATTTTTGTTGCAGACTTTCCAGGCGGCGAGCATCAGTTCGAGATCATCGGCCAGGCTCTCGGCGTAAGCCCCAAACCACAATCCGAATGATGATGGCATTGCAATTTGGAGATGCGTATATCCCGGAAGGAGTTTGTCTTTATGTTCTTCGCTTAATGAAATGAGTTGATTGAACAACTGTTCTGTGTTTCCTACTATTTCTTCAATCTGGTGTCTGAAAAACAGTTTCAGATCAACCAAGACCTGATCATTCCGTGAACGTCCGCTATGAATTTTCTTTCCAGCCTCGCCAATTCTTTTTGTAAGCATCAGCTCAACCTGAGAATGAACGTCTTCGATTCCTTCTTCAATACGGAATTTACCTTCTTCTATTTCTTTGTAAATAGCCTTTAATTCCTGTTGTATTAATACAAGATCTTCAGAGCCAAGAAGTCCTATGCTCTCCAACATTTGCGTATGTGCGAGCGAGCCCACCACATCAAATGCAGCCATATGCTCATCCAGCTCACGATCCTTCCCGACAGTGAAGGTTTCAACTAACTGGGATGTCTCCTTATCTTTTTGCCACAACTTCATGATAGCAACGGTTCTAAAATTTTCACGTACAATTCAATTCCTTCCCTGATTTCGTCCACATAAATAAACTCGTCGGCGATATGGGAACGGGCGGAATCACCAGGACCGAGCTTGAGTGACGGAATGTCTAATAATGATTGATCAGAGGTTGTAGGCGATCCATAAGTATTTCGTCCCAACGCTACACCCGATCTCACGATAGGATGGCTTTTATCTATTGAAGATGGCTTCAGGCGAATGGATCGCGGCTTTACTTCACAATTTACATGTTCCCTGATAATCTCAAGCACCTCCTCATTTCTATAGGAATCTGTCACACGCACATCAACTGTAAAAGTGCAGTTGGCAGGCACTACATTATGCTGCGAGCCTGCGTTGATAATTGTTACCGACATCTTCACAGGTCCAAACACATCCGATTCTTTTGGAAAACGATAGTTCCTGAACCACTCTATATCCGCCAGAGCTTTGTAGATTGCATTCTCGCCCTCTTCCCGTGCTGCATGCCCGGCTTTGCCATAACTGGTACAGTCTAAAACCATCAGCCCTTTTTCTGCAATAGCCAAATGCATTTGCGTCGGCTCGCCAACAATCCCGAAATCAAGTTTCCCAAGCTCGGGAACAATGAGTTCAAGCCCGTTTTGCCCCGATATTTCTTCCTCGGCCGTTGTAGCGAGGCATAAGTTATATGTTAGATCTTTCTTTTCGTAGAAGTAGAGGAAAGTTGCGATAAGCGACACCAGGCAACCTCCAGCATCATTGCTTCCCAACCCGTATAGCTTTCCATCTTCAATTTTCGCATCGTGCGGATCGCGTGAATAGCCGGAATTTGGCTTCACAGTATCATGATGGGAGTTTAGAAGTATGGTGGGTTTGGCAGCGTCGAAATGTTTATTCCATGCCCAGAGATTATTCAGCTTCCGGTGAGGTGTTATGCCACGTTCCGTCAAAAAGCTATTAATCACTTCGGCAGTTTTATCTTCTTCCTTACTAAATGAAGGAATGGAAATAAGCTTTTGCAATAACTGAAGTGCTTGCTCGAACAGAATATTGGTATCTGACATACATTTTCCCCGAATAGGGGCTTTTTATTGTGGCCAAAAATAGTGTTTTGTTTTTGCAAAAGGCTGATGCAGGCTCGGCAGATACTACACATCCACTACCAAAGGAAGGCTTTGCTTTTCGACTGCTAAAATGTACTTTTGACCACCAAATATAAGCGCATGAATTTTCCAGCAGAACTTAAGTACACCAAAGACCATGAGTGGGTTAAAGTTGAAGGCAGTGAAGCAACAGTTGGCATAACAGAATTTGCTCAACGCGAGCTAGGCGACATTGTGTATGTAGACATTAATACTGTGGGCAGTGAAGTGGCTATGGAGGAAGTGTTTGGCACCGTTGAGGCAGTCAAAACCGTTTCAGATCTTTTCATGCCTGTTACAGGAGAAGTGACTGAGTTCAACAAAAAGCTTGACGCTAATCCCGAGTTGGTTAATTCAGATCCTTACGGCGAGGGTTGGATGGTAAAAATCAAAGTAAGCGATGCCTCTCAGCTTTCGTCGCTTTTATCTGCGGATGAATATGCAAAGCAGATTGGAGTTTAATGTTCCGGACGCTTAAATATCAATATTTAGCAATTTTCTGGTCAATCTTCATCCTTATTATGTGTGATATTCCCATAGGAGGGGATGGCGTACCGACGTTTTTTGAAGGATTTGACAAGCTAACGCACACAGTATTTTTTTTCGTGCTATCAGTATTTTTATTTTACGGCAAGATCCTACAACAAAACAGCTATTCATACCGTTTTTTAACCATTGCAAAAATATTCCTGGTTACCGCTCTGATGGGCGGAGGAATAGAGTTGTTGCAGTGGAAAGTTTTTACCTATCGCTCTGCCGACTGGTGGGACTTTTTCTGTGATATTCTTGGAGTTTGCATGGGCATTTTCAGTTATATATTGTTGCATAGACTTCGCTTTGAAAAAAACACTTAAACTTTTCAGCCTGGCTTTCATTGCTATGGTGCTTAGCTCCTGCGGGCTTTTTCAAAAAAAATGTAACTGCCCGCACTTCTATAAAGCTACCGCTCAGGCAACCGCCCGCTAATTCAGCGTGTGCATTTTTGCAAAAAAAAAGCCATAATTCCCGACGTTCAACTATCCATATTCATCTATTTGGATTTAATTTAAATAAGGTTTACATTTGTTCAGGTTTAGAAAAAACATGAAGCTATCACAATTAGAACCAGGTCAGTCGGGCGTTATTAAAGAGTTCACTGATTTAGATATGTCGGTTAAGTTGATGGAAATGGGATGCCTCCCTGGCGAACCTATCGTTGTTGAAAGGCTTGCCCCGCTCGGCGATCCCATGGCAATTACAGTTTCTGGTTATCAGTTAAGCCTTCGGAAGCGTGAAGCTTCAACCATTATATTGCAATAGTGAGGTGTGTAAGTGAATGATGAACTGAAAGTTGCATTAGTCGGAAATCCCAATACAGGAAAATCTACTCTTTTTAATGTTTTAACCGGCCTTCACCAGAAGGTTGGAAATTTCCCTGGCGTTACCGTCGATAAGAAAATTGGCTATTGCAAACTTCCCGACGGCCGCAGCGCCCAGATTATTGATCTTCCCGGCACGTATAGCCTGTACCCGAAAAGCAAGGACGAAACCATTGTTTTTGAAGTTCTCGCCGATAAAAGCAACCCAGCTCATCCTGACATTGTCGTTATTGTTGCCGACGCCTCAAATCTCAAGCGCAACCTGTTGCTTTATACGCAGGTAGCAGATCTCAAAATACCGGTAATCATTGCCCTCAACATGATGGATGTGGCCAGAAAAAATGGCACAGACATCAATATAGACGATCTTGCGGTCAAGCTCGGCGTTCGCATTGTCCCAATCTCTGCCCGTCAGGATGAAAATGTTAAGGAATTAAAAGAAGCTATCGCTTACTCCTCTGTTCTGGCTTTGCAGGAAGATACCATAGAAGTTGAGGCTCTTGCTCCCGGGCTTATCGGGAAAATAAAAGAAGAACTGCAAATAGACTTGCCCTATACAGCTCTGCAGCTCGCCCACCAGCACGAGAACCTCCGCTTTTTAACGCCGCAGCAGAGCGACCGCATTGAAGAACTGGAACAGGAATTCTCCTTCCACTCGTCCAAAGCTCAGGCCGCCGAGACCATTGCCCGCTACAACTTTATCAACGACGTTTTATTCGATACCGTAAAGCATAAAAGCCAGGCGTACGAAGAAACGATCAGTAACCGGATTGATAAAATACTAACCCACAAAGTCTGGGGCTTTATCATCTTCTTCGGAGTGCTCTTTGCCATTTTCCAAGGCATTTTTGCATGGTCGGAATACCCGATGAGCCTCATTGAGCAGCTTTTTGTGTGGCTGGCTGATACCGCACACAGCATTTTGCCTGCAGGGGTTTTCACCGATTTGCTTGTCGATGGCGTTTTGGCCGGGCTGAGCGGGGTATTAGTTTTTATCCCGCAAATAGCCATTTTATTCGCCTTCATTTCCGTTCTTGAAGATACCGGCTACATGGCCAGGGTTACGTTTATGATGGACAAGATCATGCGGAAAGTTGGCTTAAACGGCAAATCTGTTGTTCCGATGATCGGTGGTTTGGCTTGTGCGGTTCCCTCTATTATGAGTGCCCGCAACATTGAGAACTGGAAAGACCGGATGATCACCATCATGGTAACTCCGCTCATAAGTTGCTCGGCAAGGCTTCCGGTTTACACAATATTAATTTCGTTGGTAGTTCCCGAAAAGAGAGTTTGGGGCTTCATCAACATGCAAGGGATCGCTTTGATGAGCTTATACATACTAAGCATAGTGAGCGCCATTGTGGTTGCCTGGGTGATGAAAAGCCTCATAAAGGCTCGTGACCGGGGATATTTCATCATGGAGCTTCCGGTTTACAGGCTACCGCGATGGGGGAATGTTGGGCTTACCGTCTTTCAGAAAGTAAAAGCTTTTTTATTCGAAGCCGGAAAAATCATTATTGCGATCTCTATTATTCTTTGGGTGATGGCTTCTTACGGGCCACCTGCGAAACAGGCAGCCGCAGAACAGAAGTATAAATCTGCTGAATACCAGAGCTACAGCCCTGAAAAGCTGAAGCTTATTAAAGATGCAGACAAGCTTGAAAACTCTTATGCAGGTGTTTTAGGAAAAGCCATTGAACCGGCTATAAAACCTTTGGGTTACGACTGGAAGATCGGAATTGCATTGATCACCTCCTTTGCTGCCCGCGAAGTTTTTGTTGGCACGATGGCGACCATTTATAGCGTAAACGGTGATGGCTCTAACAACGAATCTGTGCGTGAAAAAATGCAGAGCGCCCGAAATCCTGAAACGGGTGAACCGGTTTTTACTGTAGCCACATCCTTTTCGCTCATGATATTTTATTTATTTGCGATGCAATGTATGAGCACGCTTGCCATTGTTTATCGTGAAACAAAGAGCATCAAATGGCCGCTGATGCAATTTGCGTACATGAGTGTTTTGGCGTATTTGGCGAGCCTTATAGTTTTTCAGGTACTGAAATAAAGCTTACCTTTATATTATGACTGCTGATAACATATTGAACTATCTTCAATCTAATACTGCTGTATTAAAGAAATATAAAGTTAAAAAGATTGGGCTGTTTGGTTCATATGCTAAAGGTTGCCAATCTCAAGATAGCGATATAGACTTTCTGGTTGAATATTTGCCCGGACAAAAATCATTCGACAACTTCATCTACCTGATTGACCACCTTGAAGCAGGGCTAAACAAAAACGTCGAAGTTATTACCCCTGAATCTATTAGCGATTCTTTTCTAAACCATATCAGGTCCGATTTGAAGTATGTCCAAGTCCGCTATTGAGTTCTTAAAGCACATACTTATAGAAGCTGATTACATAGTTCAATCATCAGAAAACAAGGGATTCGATGATCTGATGAACGATGCTACGTGGCAAAGGGCAGTAGTTAGAAGCCTTGAAATAATTGGTGAAGCAGCTAAAAAGGTTGATGAAGATTTCCGGCTCACATATCCACAGGTTGAGTGGCGCTCATTGGCGAGGATGCGGGATAAACTAATTCACCACTATTTTGGTGTGGATTATGAAATAGTCTGGAACATCCTAATGAATAAAATTCCGGATTTGCAAGCTTCAGTTTCTTTGATAATTGATTCACTGGAGTAACTATCAGTGGATAAAATTGCCATTCTCTCCAAATACATTCCCGCTGAAGCTGCGCCAGTCATCGCCCGCTGGATCGACTACTTTCAATGTGATTTTAAGGTTTCACGAAACCGCAACACCAAATACGGAGACTACCGTCCACCCTACGGCGGGCAAGGACACCGCATCTCAGTAAACTACGACCTAAACCCTTATGCCTTCCTGGTCACAACCGTTCATGAGTTTGCCCACCTGCTCACCTGGAACGAATACAAGCAAAAAGCCAAACCGCACGGCCAGGAGTGGAAATCGAACTTTAAAAAGATGATGAATCCATTTTTTGAGAAGGAGGTTTTTCCCGGCGATGTAAGAAGGGCGATTGTGAGCTATCTTCAAAATCCGTCAGCCTCAAGCTGCACAGACCTGAACCTCTTCCGCGTGCTCAGGGCTTACGACGTCAAGAAAAGCAATGCAGTTGCCGTGGAGAAGGTTCCGATGAACACCTTGTTCAGTATGAAAAACGGGCGTGTTTTCCGCAAAGAAGCGCTTATCAGAAAGCGGTACAAATGTACCGAAATAAAAACCGGTCGGGTGTATTTGTTCAATCCGATAGCTGAGGTTTACCCTATCGAGCCTAATAACTAATTAGTTTTTGAATACAATCATCCAGCCGGGATTTGGCAAGAAAATCCTCCTCAAGAGCCTTGTTCATCGGGATGGGCGTATCTAAACTTGCGCATCGCATTACCGGCGCATCTAGGTAATGGAAACAATGTTCAGCGATCCAGGCGGCAAGCTCACCACCGAAACCGCTTGTGAGCGTATCTTCATGCAGAATAAGCACCCGACTCGTTTTTTTCACCGTTGCTTCAACCGCTTCCTGGTCCCAGGGCTGAAGGCTGCGCAGGTCCAATAGATCTGCAGAAACTTCCGGATGCTTGTTCAAATAGCTGAGCGCCCAATGAACTCCCAGTCCGTATGTAATAATACTCACTTGCTCGCCTTCTTTTATCAGCCGGGCTTTGCCGATCTCTGTAAAATACACCTCATCAGCAACTTGTTCAGTCAAAGCCCTGTACAGATATTTATGCTCAAAATACAACACCGGATTTGGATCTTCTATCGCCGCAAGCAACAAGCCTTTCGCATCTGAAGGAAAAGCCGGGCAAACAATTTTTAAACCTGGTGTTTTGGTAAACCAAGCCTCATTGCTTTGTGAGTGAAAAGGTCCTGCGCCCGTGCCCGCTCCGGTAGGCATACGCACGACTACATCTGCCTTCTCGCCCCAGCGATAATGCGTTTTAGCGAGATTATTCACCACCTGGTTAAAGCCGCTACTTACAAAATCCGCAAACTGCATTTCAACCACTGCCTTGTAGCCGTTTATGGATAAGCCCAGCCCTGCTCCTACAATAGCCGATTCGCAAATGGGCGTGTTCCGCACCCGCTCTTTGCCAAACTCAGCAACAAACCCTTCCGTGATTTTGAAAGCACCGCCATACTCGGCGATATCCTGGCCCATAATCACAAGATTGCGGTGGCGCTGCATTCCCTGACGCAACCCATCGCTGATAGCATCTAAAAACCGCTTTTCGGATGAGCTTTTTGCAACACCCATTGCCGGAAGGCTAAATGAGGCATAAACATCGCTCAACTCAGTTTCTGCATTAGCTATCGGCTCTTCTTCGGCGAAAGCCCGCTCTACATCTTTATCAATTTCATGCTTAAAAGCCGACTTAATTTCCTGAATCAGATTGTCGTTCAGTACCGCTTGCTCCAGCAGATATTCTTCAAATTTGCCGATCGGATCTTTCTTCGACCAATCATCGAGCAGTTCAGTAGGAACATACTTGATACCTGAAGCTTCCTCGTGCCCCCGCATCCTAAAGGTGGCGCATTCAACTAAGAACGGACGAGGGTTCCCGCGTATATCTTCAGCTATCTGATTAATGGTATGATAAACCTCCAAGATATTGTTGCCGTCAATCAGCTTACCTTCTATGCCGTAGCCTATCGCCCGATCCACCAAATTTCTGCATCGATACTGTTCATTCGTAGGCGTCGACAAGCCGTATCCATTGTTTTCGATGAGAAAGATAACCGGCAAATTCCACACTGCCGCTACATTCAACGCTTCGTGGAAATCGCCTTCGCTGGTTGCGCCTTCACCGGTAAAAACAAGGGTGGCTTTTTTTTCTTTACGAAGCACATCCGCAAGAGCGATCCCGTCCGCCAAAGCCATTTGCGGCCCGAGATGGGAAATCATTCCGATAATCTTGTACTCCTGAGTACCAAAATGAAAAGAGCGGTCGCGGCCTTTTGTGAAGCCAGTCATCTTTCCCTGCCATTGAGCCATGAGCCGCAACAGCGGGATTTTGCGTGTGGTAAAAACGCCGAGGTTGCGGTGCATCGGGAGGATGTATTCATCGGCTTTCATGGCTAGCGTGCTGCCCCCAGCGATCGCCTCCTGGCCAATCCCCGAAAACCACTTCCCAATCCTGCCCTGCCTGAGCAGGATCAACATCTTTTCCTCTATCATCCTCGGCCAAAGCAGGCTTTTGTAAAAGTTCAGGAGTTCCTGATCGCTTAAGTGTTTCCGGTCGAAATTCATTAGCTAAACTTACAGTTTTTTACAACTTCTATTCCGGCAGCTATTTAAAGCTAAAATTCCGCTGGGTGCAAAGAAGTAAAACAGCTTTCGGACGGCATTGTTATTCCAAAATGGCAAAATGGCTACAAGCAGGAATGTGGGGGCTGGTCTCGGGATCGGCTCTTATAATTGGATCTCTGCTGGGATATTACTTGCGGATTTCCCAAAAAACCGTCGCGATGATCATGGGCTTTGGCGCAGGCGTGCTGATTTCGGCATTATCATTCGAGCTGATGGACGAAGCGTACAAGCAGGGCGGCTTTTATGCTACATCGCTGGGATTTATTAGCGGTGGGGTTATCTATTCGGTTGCAAATTACTTTGTTGCGCATAAAGGCGCTAAACACCGCAAACGCTCAGAGGATCAGCAGCCCTCAGAAGACAAAGACCCCGGCAGCGGACTGGCACTGGCAATGGGCGCATTGCTCGACGGCATTCCCGAAGCAATTGCTATCGGGATCAGCATGATTGCAGGCGGAGTAGTGAGCCTTGCTACGGTGGCGGCCATTTTCATTTCCAATATCCCTGAAGGGCTTTCGAGTTCTGCGGGGATGAAAAAGGCAGGCCGCTCCAGGTTGTTTATTTTTGGCGTGTGGGGTTTTATTGCATTTGTCACCAGCCTTGCCTCTATCCTGGGCTATTCAGTGTTTAGCCACCTCTCACCGAACATTATTTCCGCCACAATGGCGGTAGCAGCAGGAGCTATTTTAACCATGCTTTCTGACACCATGATGCCTGAAGCATTTGAAAAGGGGCACAACCTCATTGGGATTATAACTGTGGTAGGATTTCTAAGTGCTTTTATGTTGTCGAAGCTGGCGGAGCAATAGCCCTATTCCGGATTGCTTTCAGTCCACTGTCTACTGAATGACTTTTGCGCCACCTCAGGCATTTCGCGGTGCTTGCCCCAGCTCTTCCGGAAGAAGTTTTTCATTATCCAATTCTTCATTTTTCCGCCAACCATATCCATTTTACTGCGCTTCAGCATTCCGGTCTTCCACCCTTTCCAGCCAATCCTTTCCGATGTTGTAGTTAATCCCTCTTTCACCGAATCACGGCGGTTCAAGAGCAGCATTTTGTGGATGTCAATTTTAACAGGGCACACTTCAGAGCATTTGCCGCAGAGGCTGGAGGCATAGCTCAAATGCTTAAATTCTTCCATCCCACGCAGGTGCGGCGTGATAATCGAGCCAATCGGGCCACTGTACGTGGTTTCATATGTATGCCCGCCGATGTTTTTGTAAATAGGGCAGGCGTTCAGGCAAGCGCCGCAGCGGATGCAGTACAAACCCTGTCGTAGGTCTTTTTGAGCCAAAAGATTTGTGCGGCCGTTGTCTAAGAGGATCACGTACATTTCTTCCGGGCCATCAGTTTCGCCTTCCTGCCGCGGCCCGCTCATAATGGTATTGTAAACGGTAAGGTTTTGGCCTGTGCCGTGGGTGGAGAGCAAAGGCCAGAAAAGGTCCAGGTCGGCAATAGACGGGATCATCTTTTCAATGCCCGCTATTGCGATGTGGATTTTCGGGAATGTGGTGCAAAGCCGTGCGTTGCCCTCGTTTTCGGTAACGGCGATACTTCCGCTGTCGGCGATCAAAAAATTTGCGCCAGTAATGCCGACATCGGCTTTGGTATATTTTTCACGCAGAAGTTCGCGGGCTTTCAAGGTAATCTGCTCCGGCGTTGAGTTGATGTCCATACCAAACTTCTCATGGAAAAGCTTTGCGATGTCCTCCTTGCTCAGGTGCATTGCCGGAGTAACAATGTGATATGGCCTTTGCCCAAGCAATTGCACGATATACTCGCCCAAATCGCTCTCCAGCGACTCAATGCCATGTTCTTCCAGGAAACTGTTCAAATGCAGCTCCTCTGTGGTCATGGATTTAGCTTTTATAACCGTTTTTGCGTTTGCCTTGCGAATGATGTTCAGGATTTCACGACGGGCTTCTTCAGCATCATTCGCCCAGATCACTTTGCCACCACGCCGCTGAAAATTAGCCTCAAACTCTGGAAGAAACTTGTCGAGGTTTTCCATCACCTTCCATTTCACCACATGAGCCTTGCGTTTAGAGTTTTCCAGGTTCGCGAAAGGTGATAAGCCGCGTTTTACCGCCGTATCATACCTCCCGATATTAAAATTAATAATCCGGCGATGGTTCAGATCAAATGCTTTTTCTTCAGAAACTACCTGGAATTCTTCGGCAAGTTTTGTCATACCGCGAAGTTAGGGATTAAGCCCAAAGCGAGTAGCCATCGCGGCGTGAAAAAAAATAAAATTCCTTGTAACCAATCCGCCTGGAGCAGCGTCTTTCAAGTAGAGGTGCTAGCAACAGCACCTGAACCGATCACAATTAATTTTAATTTTATGAAGAAGTACTTAGTTTATTCAGCACTCGCAGCTTGCTTGTTGCAAGCATGCTCATCTCAGGTTTACAACAATCAGGGTTTTGTTTCAAGTCATAATCTCACAGGAAAAAAAGTTGCCATACTTCCGGTTGAGGTAGAATTTACAGGCAATCTCCCAAAAGGATATTCTATTGGCGATAAAATGGCTGCCGAGGAAACCGAAAGCACAGCCATCCAAAACCTCATTTACAGCGAATATCTTTATAAAGCTGGTTCTGGCAGCAAGAAACGCCATGCGGTAGAGTTGATCAACACCGATCAAATCAACAGCCGATTACGCGAGAAAGGGATTGATGTGCGGGAAGCCTGGAGTATGAATCCGGATAGCCTGGGCAAAATGGTTGGAGCAGACATGGTGCTGAAAGTACATGTCAAAAAGAATCGGATCATGTCTGAATCTGCCGCATTCGGCATTGACGTAGCTACCAATGTAATTGGCGGACTGCTGAGCAAAGGCACTAACAATAGTACTTCGGTAAGCCCCGGCAATACCAAAACATACACCATCAACATAGATGCGACACTATCTGACGTGAACAGCAGCACCGTTATTACCAAGTTCTCCCGTCAGGGCGACGCAAGCTGGAGCCAATCGCCGGAAAGCGTGGTTAAATCGACCGGTAAAAAGATTGTTAGAAAAGGAGTTGTGTACGCACAAGAATAGCTTTTACTGGTGCTTACATCAGAAAAGGAGCTTTCAGGCTCCTTTTTTTGTTACGGGTTTGTTGCACCAATCTACTCAGAATTGCTTCGTTCTTTTTATGTTTGAGTTCAAGTTCACTAACCTAAAAACCTCAAACTAAATGCTTCATAAACCCGCCATTGAGTCCGGCATTGACAATGCCGCAAAAAGGAAAGCCAGATTAGGAGTCTGGTTCTTTTTCATTTACCTGTTTTTTTATGGGGGATTTGTGGCGATAGGAGTCTTAAACTACGAGTTATTGGCTACTCAGGTAACGCTGGGAGTAAACCTTGCGGTATTTTACGGGATGGGCCTCATCCTTTTTGCTGTGTTGCTCGGAATCTTGTACAACTTCTTATGCTCCAGGTATGAAGACGAAATGAATGAAGGGGAGGCGAAGTCATGATCTACGGTATTTCCTACATCGCATTAATTTTTTTCGTGCTTTTTGTCGGGGTAGTTCTTGGGCTCTCATTTTATTTCGCTCGTAAAACTAGTTCCGCTTCCTCATACTACGCAGCGGGCGGACAAATCCACTGGGCAGTTAACGGCATCGCTTTCGCGGGAGATTATCTTTCAGCTGCCTCTTTTCTGGGTATTTGCGGGATGATTGCCACAGCCGGGTACGATGGATTCCTATATTCTATTGGCTTCCTTGCGGGATGGATCGTAGCACTTTTCCTGATCGCCGAACCTATGAAAAGACTCGGCAAATACACATTTACTGATGCACTGAACTCCACCTTTAAATCGCGGGCCATTACGCTCACGGCAGCGATAAGCACTTTAATAGTTTCAATTTTCTACCTCATTCCCCAAATGGTGGGTGCAGGCGATCTGGTAACACCACTACTCGGGCTGCCGCATTGGGTCGGCGTTGTACTGGTTGGAATTGTGGTAATCGTCATTGTTGCCAGTGCGGGCATGACCTCCACAACCTATGTCCAGTTTATAAAAGGCGGGTTGTTGCTGATCCTTTCCACCATTCTGACCGTCTACATCCTTAAAAACGGATTAAACCTTCAGCCCGACCACACCGGACAGCCGTATCATCGGTTCATGTCGCTCAGCCCGACAATGTCTGATACTACTGTAGTTTCTGCCGGAGATTGGAAGGTGGTTTCGCAACAAGATGTAAAAGGAAAGGATTTTGTGAAACTAGAAAAAGACGGCGTTGCAAGATGGTTCCGGCTTAGCCAGAAAGATTCGGCTTACACACTGGCTGAAGCGCTTTCCATCAGCGAAGGCGAAAACGGTCAAACCTTCTATAACGGCAAGCCGAAAGCACAAGCTAAGTTCTTTCAGGTGGGGCACATGAGCAAGATCATTGTAGATGGAAAAGAGGTTAGCAAAACTGGTGCTTTAGGTCCGTTTGAATATCTTTCTACCATCGAAAAGAGTGAAGTCGTTCGCTTTTCCGAAGCCAAGTTTACCGATAATGGCAAGAAAGTGTCGGTCTATTACCAGGCTAAAACTCCTGGAAAAGACTTCATGCTGCCCGGCTTGAAATACAAAATTGGTAAGGGTGCAAGCATCTGGAGCCGCCTTGATTTTATCTCGCTAATGCTCGCTTTGTTCCTCGGAACTGCCGCTTTGCCCCACATCCTGATAAGGTATTACACGGTAAAATCGCAACGTGATGCCCGCAAATCCACCATTCTGGCTATAGCCGCAATCGGCGCCTTTTATGTGCTCACGCTTTTTATGGGATTAGGCGCAGCGGTAAACGGAGTAATGGATGTGGAATCGAGCAATATGGCTGCGCCGCTTTTGGCCAAGGCTTTCGGTGTTGTGTTATTCTCTATCATATCCGCGGTAGCGTTTGCAACAATATTGGGAACTGTTTCAGGTCTGATCATCGCTTCTTCCGGCGCAATTGCTCACGACTTGATGGACAATTACTTCAAAGTAAATTTCAACGATGACAAGAAAGTGCGGGCTGGGAAAATGGCGGCTTTCGGCGTGGGAATCTTCGCGATAGCTTTGGGAATTTTGTTCAAAGGAATGAACGTTTCTTTCCTTGTGGGATGGGCATTTTCCATCGCCGCATCGGCAAACCTGCCCGCGATATTATTCCTACTGTTTTGGAAAAGAACTACTGCAAAAGGAATTTCCTGGTCTATCGTAACAGGCATTGTCAGTTCACTGGCAATCATCCTCACCTCTCCTACCATGTGGGACAGATACGGGCTTGATGCCTCAACCGCCATCCATAAATTGGAAAATCCGGCCATTATTTCTTTTCCCTTAGCTATACTTGCAGTATGGTTAGGATCGCTGGCTTCGCAGGATAAAAATGCGGCTGTGCAGCGAACCGAAGCCTAAACGCATTCGATTATGGATTTACAGATCAACTCCTTTGAAGATTATAAACGGGTTTACGAATACAGTGTAGCAGAGCCTGAAAAATTTTGGGCGGGCATAGCTGACACGTTTACCTGGCGCAAAAAGTGGGATAAAGTTCTCAACTGGAATTTCACTGAGCCAAATATCCGATGGTTTGAAGGAGCTAAGCTAAACATTACAGAAAACTGTCTCGACAGGCATCTAGAAACGCTCGGCAATCAGCCTGCTATCATTTGGGAGCCCAATGATCCCGAAGAAGATCATCGCGTTTTAACTTATAAGCAGTTACACGATAAAGTTTGCCAATTCGCTAACGTACTGAAAAACAATGGCGCACAAAAAGGCGATCGCATTTGCATTTACATGCCAATGGTGCCCGAGCTGGCCATCGCAGTTCTGGCGTGTGCCCGCATTGGAGCAATCCACTCGGTGGTTTTCGGTGGTTTCTCCGCACAGTCCATCGCCGACAGGATACAGGACGCAAGTTGTTCGCTGGTAATTACTTCCGATGGCGCATTCCGCGGCGGCAAAGAAATCCCAATGAAGTCAGTGATTGACGATGCCCTCGTGCGTTGCCCATCCGTAAAGAAAGTGATTGTCCTCACCCGCAGCCGTACACCTGTTTCGATGATAAAAGGCCGCGACGCCTGGTGGGAAGATGAGGTCAAAAAGGTTGAAACAATGGGCAATCCAGACTGCCCAGCAGAAGAAATGGATGCGGAAGACATGCTCTTCATCCTCTATACTTCCGGCTCTACTGGCAAGCCCAAAGGCGTGGTACATACCTGCGGCGGATATATGGTTTATACCGGCTACACTTTCGCAAACGTTTTTCAATATCAGCCAGGCGAAGTTTATTTCTGCACAGCCGATATTGGCTGGATAACCGGGCATTCATACATTGTTTACGGCCCTCTTTCACAAGGCGCCACCAGCCTAATGTTTGAAGGTATTCCGACTTGGCCGGATGCTGGCCGGCTCTGGAACATCGTTCAGATACACAAAGCAAATATCCTCTACACCGCTCCTACCGCTCTTCGCTCGCTGATGGGTTTCGGCCTGGATCCGGTGATCGGCAAAGACCTCAGCTCTTTAAAAAAGCTGGGATCTGTAGGCGAGCCGATAAACGAAGAAGCCTGGCATTGGTTCGACGATCACATCGGGCATAACAAATGCCCCATTGTAGATACGTGGTGGCAAACGGAAACTGGAGGGATCATGATATCGCCAATTGCAGGCGTCACCCCTACCAAGCCTGGTTACGCAACCTTGCCACTGCCGGGCATTCAACCTATTCTGGTTGACGAAAATGGGAAAGAAATTGAGGGGAACGACGTAAGCGGGAATTTGTGTATCAGGTATCCGTGGCCGGGAATGCTTCGCACCACATACGGTGATCATGAACGCTGCCGCACCACGTATTTCGCTACATACGAAAATCTCTATTTTACCGGCGATGGCTGCCTCCGCGATGCGGATGGCTATTACAAGATAACAGGCCGGGTGGATGATGTGCTAAACGTATCCGGTCACAGGCTTGGGACTGCAGAGGTAGAAAACGCCATCAACATGCACGCAAATGTGATAGAATCGGCAGTGGTGGGCTATCCGCACGATATAAAAGGCCAGGGCGTTTACGCATTTGTGGTTTGCCCTGAAAAGCATGGAACCGACGAATCTACCCGCAAGGACATCGTGATGACGGTTTCCCGGATCATCGGGCCAATCGCCAAACCAGATAAAATTCAGTTTGTATCCGGCTTGCCGAAAACACGTTCCGGAAAGATTATGCGCAGGATTTTGAGGAAAATCGCTGAAGGTGATACCTCGAATCTTGGCGATACATCAACTTTGCTTGACCCGGCAGTGGTAACCGAAATAAAGGAAGGAAGAATTTAAGCTTCTTTGATCCGGCATAAACCTTTTCCCAATGTAGATGTTGATTTAAAAAACATACTACTATGGACAGATTAGAATTAAAAGGCTCATGGAATGAGCTGAAAGGCAAGGTTAAACAAGCCTACGGCGATTTAACCGACGACGACCTGAGATATGAAGACGGCAAAGACGATGAACTTTATGGCCGCCTTCAACAAAAGACCGGCAAAACCCGCGACGATCTTATCAGCTGGTTAAGAAGCCTGTAAATATTCAGCCCCGGATTTCTCCGGGGCTTTTTTTTGCTCTGTCAATTCGGGTTCGCGATTTTACTTGAGCCGTTTTCGTAATTTCGCTGAATGAAGAAATCTAAACCGGTTATCCTGGTTGTAAATGACGATGGCATCACCGCTCCGGGCATAAAAGTGCTCATTGAGGTGATGAAAGACATGGGAGAGGTTGTGGTGGTTGCTCCCGACAGCCCGCAGTCGGGAATGGGGCACGCTATTACCATTGGCAAACCGCTGCGCCTCGACAAAGTGGAGTTATACGAAGGTGTTGAGATGTACAAATGCTCAGGCACTCCTGTCGACTGCGTGAAGCTCGCCGTGAACAAAATCTTCAAAGGCAAAAAACCGGATTTGTGCGTTTCGGGTATTAATCATGGGCTGAACCATTCTATTAATGTGATTTATTCCGGCACTATGTCGGCGGCTGTGGAAGGGGCAATTGAAAAAATCCCGTCTATCGGCTTTTCTTTCGACGATTTTACTGAAGGTGCCGATTTCTCCAGATGCCGTCCATTCATAAAGGCAATCGCCGCTCAGGTTCTGGACCACGGTCTTGCAGAAGGAACTTTGCTAAATGTGAACTTCCCAAATGTTCCCACCATCAAAGGCATCAAAATCTGCCGACAGGCACAGGCAAAGTGGGCAGAGGAATTCGACGAGCGCCTGGATCCGCATAAGCGAAATTATTACTGGCTTACTGGTGTTTTTCAACTGAATGATCAGGGCGAAGACACCGATGTTTGGGCGTTAAGCAACCATTACGCTTCTGTGGTGCCAATCCAGTTTGACATGACTGCTCATCACGCAATTACCACCTTAAACACCTGGAAGTTCGATGTTCAAAAAGGATAATGTTTTTATAGGCGTAGCGCTTGGGCTTGTGTTGCCCGGCATAGCATGGTTCTTCGTAGAGATATTGAAGAAAAACGTACGTTTCTTCGAAAAAGACGATCTGCTTTATATTGGCTGTATCGCCCTCAATCTCATTGCCGTACGTTATTTTTTTAAGTACGATAAAGAAAACACAGCAAGAGGAATTGTTGCTTCTACTTTCGTTTGCGCATTCATTTTCTTCTTTTACAAAGTGCGGCAGTAATTAGCAAACAATGTTAGCGACACCTTACACCTCTTACCCTACGCCTTCCACCCTCAAGCCCTAACCATGCGCTACTACCTCCTTGCCGGCGAAGCTTCAGGCGATCTGCACGGCGCAAACCTGATGAAGGCGCTCAAAGCCGAAGATGCAAATGCCAGCTTCAGGTTTTTTGGGGGAGATCTGATGCAGGCTGAAGGAGGCGAACTGGCGAAGCACATTTCCGATCTCGCGTTTATGGGCTTTGTGGAAGTGGTGGCAAACCTGCGCACTATTTTCAGGAACATGAGATTTGCGAAGGAAGATATTCTGGCTTTTCAGCCGGATGCGTTAATCCTGATCGACTTTCCCGGTTTTAACCTGAAGATTGCAGAATTCGCGAAAGCAAGAGGAATAAAAGTATTTTATTACATCTCGCCAAAGGTGTGGGCATGGAACCAAAAACGGGTACTGAAGATCAAAAAAGTTGTTGACCGGATGTTTTGCATCCTCCCTTTTGAAGTAGATTTTTACAGGGAATGGGGCATGGAAGTGGATTACATCGGGAATCCGCTGCTGGATTCAGTCGCAGCATTCTCGCCCGATGAAGAATTTCTCGCAAAACACAAGCTTCGGGACAAACCCCTGATTGCGCTTCTTCCCGGCAGCCGTAAACAGGAAATTAGCCGCTTGCTGCCCGACATGGCTGAGGTGGCAAGTCGCTTTAGCGAATACACCTTTGTAATTGCAGGAGCCCCGAATTTTGATGAAACTTATTACGGGCAGTTCCTGAATGGCAACAACATTCCTGTTCTTTTCAACCAAACTTACAATCTGCTTCACCATGCCTCTGCAGCCATAGTGGCTTCAGGTACAGCGACGCTCGAAACCGCCTTGTTCACCGTGCCACAAGTTGTGGTTTATAAAGGGAATCCGGTGAGCATAGGCATCGCCAGGGCTTTGGTAAAAATTCGGTTCATCTCCCTGGTGAATCTCATCATGGACAAAGCGGTGGTGAAAGAGCTTATCCAAAGCGATTGCAACCCGGCGCAAATATCCACCGAGCTCAACTTGTTGCTTAATAATAATGACTATCGTAGCAATATGCTTGAAAACTACCGACAGCTTCGCAATAAAATGGGCGAGCCTGGCGCATCCCAAAAAGCCGCAAAGCTGATGTACAAATACGCTGCAAGCTAAACTATGCGGCGGCGCTTCCGGCGGTAGGCGATGAAAATTATAAACAAGATCAGTATCCCGAGAAGGGCAAAAGGCATCCAACCCTCACGCCAGTTCTTGTTTGTGCCTGCCCGATTGCTCATGTCGCTGTCGGCAGCGTCCTGGGCTATCGCCGAAAGGCAAGTACAAATAAGCAAGCTGAACATCAGCATCGCCTTGTTCCGAATTATAGCTATACGTTTCATGGTTCTGTTTAACCATTAAACAAAATTCATGCGTATTTGATTAAAGAAAATTCCTGTTGCTGAAAAGCTGCCTGCACCGGCTTTTAAGTGATTGAAACCCTCAAACTTCCAAACAATACAAACCACTGTTGTGTTGTTTTCAAAAAAAAAATCACACGGCCATGGGACAGATTTTTACTATCAACATCAATCAGTCGAATTATGAATTTCAGATTCTAAAATTAAAACAGGAAAACCGCCACGTAGAATCCCAAATACTGTTTGGCGGATCTGAGCTCACCTTGTTCAGGGATGCGGGGCAAAACTGGGAACAAAAAGATGCCTCTAACCAAATAATGAATGACTTGATCAGAGGCATCGGAAATGCTATATCGCTAAGGTACCGGGTGTAGTGTTTTGAACACTACCCGTCCTACAAAATACTGTACAGTACAGAGGCAAGCATCAGCACGAATAAAATCATTACTGTTGCTATCCTGTCGTATCTCACCCTTTCAGTATAATTTAAAGGTGTTTTTCTTGCGTAAAGTTCGGTATCTTGGGCTTGTCTGTAAGCTGAAAGATCGGGGTGCAATTTAACTAACATAGGTAAGTGATTTATTGCTGTTTATGTTGCAAATTGCTTGCCAAACTTTTAAACCTCCGTCACTCCACTGTATATTCAAGGCTCAGAATGCCGTCAGTAATATTAACTATCTCCTGTTTCTCAGCATTAAAGGCCCGATAATTAAAAGTGGCCTCCACAGTTTTTGCCTGGTAATCTATACTGGCAATTGTGAACGACCCCTCGTATCCACCTGCTGTAACGTAGTTGCCGCCGCTCTTCCCCTTATCATAATATGCGCTGTTCCCGTTACTATTCAGGATATAAGTTCCGGCTTTGATTTGAGTGCCGCCATTTGCCACCGAGATTCCAACTTCACTGTGCGTCTTTGAATCAAATGCCTTTATTTCCAGGTGTCCATCGCTCATCAATCTGCACGTGGTGGGCTTAACTGCAATATTATCCGACAATGGCCACCAACTCTTCCCGTTTATCGTACATGTAAATCCCGCTTGCTCAACATATTCCTCTTCTTTGCACGAATACACCATAAAAATTACCGTGGATACGAGCAGCAGCAGGACGGTTGCCCTAATATTTCGTAAATAGTTCATATTATACCTCTTTTTTACTTACCTATTTTCTGGAGATAGCTCGTTGCAACGTGAAAAACAATTGTTGGAAATCTGACTGATAAGAGTATCGCTTTGTGATATAAACCTAAAGAGAGAAGCTACAACATTGGACAAAAACAACCCTAAGAAATAATTAGGGGTCTCCCTTGCAATCGATTATTATTTTTGGCTATCTTGTATAAAGTTTATGAAAACCGAACTCGGACATGTGATTGCAGCATGTAGAAAGGCTTGCTCTTATAAGCAGGACTATATGGCTTACCGCCTGGGTATTACTACTCATGCTTATGCGAATATGGAGCGTGGGCGGTGCGATATTTCATCTTCAAAGCTTAAGGCAATTGCCGACATTTTCCTGCTTAAGCCCTTCCAGCTTATAGTGCTTGCAGAAGAGATCATCGAAGTAGGCCATGATGAATGGCTCTACAGTGTTATTCGCGGAATGCTTCGTTTAACAAGCCCGCAGCAATCCTTTTCAAGCCCATCTGCTGAGGATCTGTTTCTTCAAACAATAGAAAAAAGCTTAACAAAAGCTGTGAGCCACCCGTAGGTTAGAACAGCGGACCTGATGAAATCGGGGCAAAACCACCCGGCAGCTGCCTCAAATCTGTTGATTAGCATGCATCCACCAAGTACTAACCATATCTTGCCGCAATAATCTGTCTTTATTTTCCTTGCATATTGAATTTTAAATCCCGAAAATTGTGCCTCTCA
The DNA here is from genome assembly GCA_029266635.1 of Sphingobacteriaceae bacterium. Taxonomy (GTDB): domain Bacteria; phylum Bacteroidota; class Bacteroidia; order Sphingobacteriales; family Sphingobacteriaceae; genus JAQSWM01. The sequence goes on from JAQSWM010000015.1 coordinate 35,979, forward strand.
CAAAGAGGGGGATTAGCTCAGCTGGCTAGAGCGCTTGCATGGCATGCAAGAGGTCATCGGTTCGACTCCGATATTCTCCACACGAAAAACGCCCTTCTGCTTGGAAGGGCGTTTCTTTTTATACTCTCACTCGTGCTACGGCTTTGAAGCATCATTCTGATTTAGGTCAAACTTGCCCTTCTCATAGCTCCAGCCTGTTTTAAGGCCGATAACAAATAAAGCCAGCCCGATTGTCCCGAAGGCGAAGATCGTATCGCCGATAACCCGCAGCCACCGCAACGTATTCATAAGTGGCTGCTGCATAAACTCGGCAGACCGGGCGTACCACATTCCGTGGTTTACACTTGCAACCGTTTGCAGCAAACCAATTGGCAGCACACTGATCAGCACCATCAGCAGCAAACCGATATTAATAGACCAGAATGAGAACGATATCAGCTTATCTTTCCACACGTTCTGCCTGTACAAGCCTTTCAGTACAAACAGCATCAACCCGATACCTAAAATCCCGTACACACCGAACAGCGCAGTGTGGCCATGTACCGGAGTTGTATTCAGCCCTTGCATGTAGTACAAAGCGATTGGCGGATTGATGATGAAGCCAAATATCCCCGCACCCAAAAAGTTCCAGAATGCAACTGCTACCAAACAGTAGATTGGCCATTTGTAAGCCTTCACCCATGGCTGAAGTTTGCTGATCTGGTAATTATGCCAGGCTTCTGTGCCGATGATCACCAACGGCACAACCTCCAGGGCGCTGAAAGTGGAACCGAGCGCAAGCACTGCTGTAGGCGTACCTGAAAAATACAGGTGGTGAAACGTGCCGATTATCCCTCCCGAAAGGAAGATAACCGTAGAGAACAACACATTAAGAGTAGCAACCCGCTCATTCAGCAACTGCATTCGTGTGAACAAAAACGCGGCAACTACAGTGGCAAAAACTTCGAAGAAACCTTCTACCCAAAGATGCACCACCCACCAGCGCCAGTACTCTCCAATAGCCAGGTTTGTCCGCCTTCCCCACATCAGCCCCGCTCCGTAAAACATCGCGATAGCAACAGACGAAACGATGAACATGATGAGCAAATGCCGGCTGGACGATCTCTTTACCAGCGCAGGCCACAATGCCCGAAGCATCAGCCCCAGCCACAGGAACAATCCCACAAGCAGGAATATCTGCCAAAATCTACCCAAATCGACATACTCATATCCCTGGTGGCCGAACCAAAAGTTTTCTACAAAACCCAGCCGCTGCATAATGGCATACCATTGGCCCACCATAGAACCTGCTACGATAATGAGCAATGCAATGAACAGGAAGTTCACGCCCAACCTTTGAAATTTAGGCTCGTGGCCTGATACAGCCGGAGCGATGTAAAGCCCTGTTGCCAACCAGGAAGTGGCGATCCAGAAGATGGCGATCTGCACGTGCCAGGTGCGGCTGAGCGAATAAGGAAGGAATTTATCGAGTGGAATGC
>JAQSWM010000002.1 GCA_029266635.1 Sphingobacteriaceae bacterium
GCCAGAGCCAATGGTACTGCCGTAACAGGTGGGAGAGTAGGTCGGCGCCCAATTTTATAAAACCCCCGCAGGTTTCCTGTGGGGGTTTTTTGTTTTAAGGCATGTGGCACTCCCTAGCAGAACAGATGTGGAGGAATCGGAAGGTCAGCGTTCAGCACTATACTTTCTATCCGGAATTTTCTTCTATGGTTCTTGTATACATTATTTAGCAATTTCATTGTACTTTCACTTCTATGTAATATTTTAGAAGCTTTACGCATCGGGGAACTGCTTTGAGCATTTCATCGTTTATATCTCAAAACATAAAGAATGATTTCATTTAACAAGTTTATAATACTATCAGCTATGGCTGCGCTGCCAAGCTTTGCTATAGCTCAAACAGAAGAGCCTAAGCCTAACTGGCAAAATCTGGATCTGAAAGCGGATGGAGTATTCGGCATTAGCACGGAGAAGGCATATAATGAACTGCTAAAGAACAAGAAAGGGCAGCCCGTAATTGTAGCAGTAATTGATGGTGGCGTCGACAAAAACCATGAGGATCTAAAGTCTGTGATGTGGGTGAATTCCAAAGAGATCGCGGGGAACGGAAAAGATGATGACAAAAACGGATATGTTGATGATGTAAATGGCTGGAACTTTCTTGGTTCATCGAAGGGAAGCGTTCAGTATGACAATCTGGAGCTGACCCGCTTAGTACGTAAACTGCAGCCAAAATATATTTCTGTTGTAAACTCTACTCCGCTAACAGCTGAAGAGCGCAAAGAGTACAATTTGTATTTGAAGCTGGTCACTGACTACATGGAGAAGCTTCAGAGCGCTCAGACCGGACAAGCTAACTATACTGCACTTAAAAAATATATAGATCAGATCACGACGAAAATCGGAAAACCGGAGCCTACAGTTGCCGATTTTAACAACTACAATGCTTCAGGTGAAATGGAATCTAAAACTTTAAGGATTATCAAGGGGCAATTAAAAGAGGATCCAAGCTTTAAGAAGTTTTATACCGAGTTGGAGGACGGAATTAAGTATTTCGATACCCAATTAAAGTACAACCTCAACCTTGAATTTGATCCAAGAGATAGTGTTGGAGACAACTATAGCAATAGGCAGGAACGCTACTATGGTAACTCTGATGTGGCAGGTCCTGACGCAGACCACGGAACTCACGTAGCCGGCATTATCGGTGCAGTCAGAAACAATGAGCTTGGTATAAAAGGAGTGGCAAATAACGTTCGCATTATGAGCGTGCGGACTGTGCCCAGCGGAGATGAACGTGATAAGGACGTGGCAAATGCCATCCGCTATGCCGTGGATAATGGAGCGAAGGTTATTAACATGAGCTTTGGAAAATCATACTCTCCATATAAGTCGCTGGTTGATTCCGCTGTGCGGTACGCTATTTCGAAAGACGTACTTCTTGTACACGCAGCAGGCAACGATGGAAGCAACATCGATATTGAAAACAACTTTCCAAATCGCAACTATGTTGATACTGCAGGAGTTACTATAGGCACTTTCGGGCCCTGGATTGAGGTTGGAGCGTCGTCATGGAAGAATGACGATGAACTGGTGGCCGGATTCTCCAACTATGGAAAGAAGTCTGTTGATGTATTTGCACCAGGCGTAAAGATTAACTCTACAGTTCCTGACTCGAAATACAAAGAGCATGAAGGTACCAGCATGGCATCTCCTGTTGTGGCAGGGCTTGCAGCTTTGGTACGTTCTTATTATCCTGCGTTAACCGCATTACAGGTTAAGGATATAATAATGAACTCGGTAACCAAGGTAGATCACAAGGTTAAGATTAAATCTGAGGGGTCAACAAAGAAAGTTGATTTTACAGACGTCTGCATTTCAGGCGGTGTTGTAAATGCCTACGATGCATTGGTGCTTGCATCCAGAACTAAGGCACAATAAACCATTTATCATCTATATAAAAAAGCCCGGCCTAAGCCGGGCTTTTTTGTTAAAAGAAGAATCCAGACGTTACATTGATGTACTGCCCCTCTTTGGAAAAGCCATACGATCCTGAGATAATGAACTGCCGAAATAAGTTTATCCATACGCCAGGCCCATATCCCGTGTGCCATTTACCTGATTCGGGCAAGTCGCTGTAAACACGTCCGGCATCGAAGAATCCGGTCACGCCTATATCCCCGGTAAAAATGTAGTTTCTAAGGCTTGCCAGCTTAAGCCTAACCTCACTGTTCTCATAAAGATATGATCTGCCAGTGAAGCGGTTATTCCGATACCCCCTTAAAATTGCGTCTTCGCCTAAGCTCCATGCATTTGTTGAGTTTCCCAGCGAATTTGCCTGAAAGAAACTGTAGTCGCCGACATTATGTGCAGCGCCAATACGTATAGCATAAGTGAGCGGAAAATTGAGGTTGGGAGTAGCGTAAAAAGAAAGGTCTGACTTAAGCTGCAGATGCCGGTTTTTTTGCTGATTAAACTCGTTAAAGAAGTTGACTTCGTTTCGCCATCTAACTCCCGCAGTCGGAAAAATATCATCATCAACAAAGTCCACGTTGGCATAAGAGCGCACTGAGCCAATGCGGGTGCCTCCACTTATCTTTGATATTTCAGTAAAGGTGGGTTGGCTGGTAATGCGGCCAGGGGTTTTTAGTATTTCATAGTACTCAAAGCCCGGGCCTATACCTACCCTGAATGCCTGGGTAAATCGGTGTTGCAGATATGCCACCGACTGAAAGGTGTTAGTGCGAATACGATAGAAATCTATATTATCATTGTTGAAGTTAGTTGAATTGCCTTCGCCAAAATAGTTGAAGGTATTTTGCGGCCCACGGAATAAGCCCTGCACCAACACATCTGTATTTCTCGCGAAAAGTGACACGAAATCACCCGAATATTTCAGGGTAAGTGCATGTGTTTTAGGTGCGTAATTTCCCAGGATTGTCTGATCAAAGCTGTATGGATCTTTCTTAAATCCATAATGCCGTTTATGTAAGCCTAATCCGATAAAGATTCCATCGTCTGCCGTGATATTTATTGAAGGTACCTTGCCGGATTGGTCATAATTGAACCATCCCACGGGCTGATAGTCGTTCACCCATTCGCGTTTAGAATGTATTATGGCTGTGTTAGGACCCTCACTAATGGTATAATCATCTGTGTTATCATAGAACAAAGTGCGATTGGCGTCGGCGGTTGTGTTAATCACATCGTTTCCTTTACCACCTACGACTCTGATCTTGACAGGGTTTGATGACGATCCTTCTACAATAACGCTGTCTTTGCCGTCAAGAGCATATAAGTTGATTTCGGATGTTTCAGTATTTAAAAATGTTCTTTCATACAGTTTTTTATCAATCTTGTTGTCTTTGTCGAGTTTTTGAACTGTGACTTTGGTGGCATCTTTACTGCGTTCAACATGGAAAAATTCTTTTTTATCACTCCCAGCAATGGTCACTTCCTTGCTTAACACCTTGTAGTATTCACGGGCAGCATCCGGAAGCTGGTCTCGCCGGGATTTGAGCTTAGAAGTAATTTCCGCTCCTGATATTTTTGCCACTTCGGGAGGCATACGGGTTACAGCAGTTTCAATTACCTTATCAGTCAGTTTCGTTTTGACTTCATTCGCAATATCAATCCAATCTTGTTCAGTTAGTTTGGTCAAAAGGTTCCTGTCAAGGTCTCGTGCACCAATGCCTAAATCTGCAACATTTGCAATATCCTTCTCGAAGGATTGGAAATACGGATTCAGTTTACTCACTATCCGCGGAAACAAACCGTCATACTTCACAAAAGCCTGATCGCGGTCTCTCGGTATAGGCCTATAAATAGCGCCTTTGTCTTTCTTGAATTCTGCCCACCGCCACTGGTCTTCATGCCGGTCCCAATCTCCAATAATGATATCGAACAACCTCGATTTGAGGTACATCCGCTGATCTACCTCATTGTCATTATCGTCTCTCAGTTTTTCATACATAGTGTTGGTGCTCACAGCATTTTTGGCATTGCCAAAAGAGCTAAAGTCCGACACATCTTCATCCGGTTTTGCCTCAATAATGCCGAGTTTGCCTCCAATTTGCTGAATGTAAGGGCCCAATAATGATGAGTAGGGCATATAAACCAACTGCGGATTTGTATAGTAAATTCCGATTGCTCTTGCCATTGGAGGAATCATCAGGGCACCATAAGGATGGCCCGACGAAATCTGATCCTGCAAAATATCTTCGGCGAGCGTTTTCGAAAAGCCTTCCGGCAGCAATTTGCTAGGGTCTTTATCGATCAACCTGAACTGATAAATCACTTTATCTTTTCCCTGCAGCTGCAGGGATGTAGTTTGGTTTCCACCGCCCATTTTAACAGGCGTTAAGCCACCGGCGAAAGTGTTCAGATCGAGGTAGGGGACACTTACAGGCGTTGCCCATGAGTCGCGGTAATGTTCTCCAAATACCTTCCTCTTAAAATTGCCGGCTTCGTATTGTTCCCCTGCCGCGATAAACTTGACACTATCTTTGTAGCTTATTGATTTCTGCGCAAATACATTTACATCTGCTTTAGATGGATTGGCATATAGTGGAGTGCGATACATGAGTTTGCCCGTTGAACCATCGCCCTCTGGTTCCCAAAACTCAACCCAGCATTGTCCATTATCATAGTAGTTAAGCCTCGCGAATCCCATATCCCCATGTGCAAACAGGGCATCGTTCCCTTTCACCAACGGATTGGCTTTGCTCCCTCCGCCACTCACAATGTGGCTAATGTCTTTGTAGCGGTGAAATTGAAGCCCATGCTCATGCCCCGCGGCAATAACTACGTTCTTTTCTTCACCTAGAACCGCCAATAGTCCTCTTTTTAGCTGCTGATATTCTTTATTCGCCAAATCCTGCCGGGATATTCCATACTGGCGTAAAAGGGGATAAACTGCACCTATTATAGGCAATGGGATATATAAATTGTCCCTGACTAGGGTAAGCGGGAAGAGGTAATCTTTTGGTGTGTAGTAACCACCGTGATTACCATTGCTAAATAATGGATGGTGTTCTGCAAGCAGGATGTTTTTGCCTTTATTGCGCAAGACGATGTCTTGTACCTGCTGAATTACTTCCAGGTGAGTTGATGCGCTACAACCTTGATCAGAGTCAAGGTTTTTATCGTATTTATCAAGCCACCACTCGCTATCTAAAATAATGAGCGTTAAATCTTTATTTGGATGTAATTCTATAGGGCCTGCGCAGCCATTGCTTGGCAAAAAGACATCTGCCGAGTCAAGATATTGTTCTATAAAATCTTCTTGTCTTTTTAGGGCAGCCAGCCCACCGTCATGGCTTTTGTTCCAATCGTGGTTGCCTGGAATAAAGATCTTTAGCCCTTTAATCTCCTTTACAACATTCATCTGTTCGATAATCCTGCGTTCTTTCAGCCGTCGGTCAGAAGCTGTTGGCTCGGGCATGCCGGTTTCATAAATGTTATCGCCCAGAAATATCACAATGTCTTCCTTGCGGGATGTATTGCCGGTATCTGACGCTGACTCGCGATGGTAAATTTGTTTCTGCAGCAGTTTCAGCGTTGGTTCCTGCTTTGAAGTGTCGGGCTTTCCCGCGTCGCCGATCAGGAAAATAGAATACTTGAGATGCAACGAATCTGGCGAATGGGCTTTCCGCCAATCCAATTCATTTTTGGCATAATATGCTTTGTGTGTGCCGCATGCTGTTATCGCAAGAAGCAAGGTCAAGAATAAGTTATATAGAACAGTTTTTTTCATTTTAGTGCCGTAGCATTAAGGAGTATAAACGACCTCTACAATATTGGCGTCGGACTTGTTCTTTCCTTCGTTTGAAACGAATAGCTTGCCTGTGGAGGGGCTAAAGGCAATGCCCTCGGGCTGGGAGAACTCTTTTCCGTTCAAGTGCATCATCTTTCGGATCTTGCCTTCGGGTGTTAAAATTGCAATGAGGTTGTTGATTGACGAGAGTAGATATATCTCACTAGTTTTAGGGTTTATCGTCAGCGCAGATGTACGGAATATTTTGTTCATGTTCTCATTGCCCAGCGCTTTTAGAAACTTTTTAGAACTTTCTTCAAGCCCATCGCCGTGGTAGTAAGCTTCGATATCTTTTAAAAGAATAGAGTAGACTGGAGTGGTGTTGAGCTTTTTGGTTGCGAGGCTGAATTCGTATATCTCTTTGGTGTCTTTTACATTATCATCAAGGCCTTTATCTTTTACCGCCAGGAGCAAACGATTTTTGGCAGCATCAAAAGCAAGGCCTTCTATATTATTTTTGCCGTTAAACTCTGTGTTTATTACCTCGGCTTTGTGATCACCGGTGCGGTAGTTTTTGATAAGATATAATTTGCCGCTGCTATCTACAACATAGATGTCTTGCCCGGCCACAGCTACATCTTCATAGTCTCCGGCTGGTCCAAATTCTTTCTTAGATGTAACTTTTTGGGCGGTTACATCATAATAATAGAGCTGCCCTTCTTCGTCTTCTATGGCTACCAGCGCGTTGCTATCTATAAATGAAATTCCGGAAATCTCCGCAAGTTCGTTAGGGACACTCATCACGGTTTTGGCGGAAGCATCGTCTGGCTGTTTACCTGTTTCTTCTGACGATTTTTGCTTTTGGCTGCAGGAGTATTGTGAAGAAAAGAGTATGGTCGCTAACAAAAGGGCTAAATATTTGTTCATAGTGTTGATTTGTTTTTTAGATGTTTAACCACAAATCTTCTTTATAACCATTGTAAGGCAACATAGTTTGTTCATAGCAAGTAACAATGAAAAATAGCAATCCAGTAGTAAAAGGCGCTTCAGAGTATGTGTTCAACTTATTTAAAGAGAAGTTGCCGGCAAATTATGTTTACCACAATTACAAGCACACCTATGAAACAGTTAAGGCGTGTAAGGAGCTTGCCGCTGAATATAATCTGACAAGCCGCGACATGGAAATATTGATGCTTGCTGCCTGGTTCCATGACACCGGATATGTTGAAGCATACGATGGCCACGAAGAACATAGCGTGGTTATCATGAAGAACTATCTAAGCGGCGAATATAGAATGGAGGCTCTTGAGGAAATTGAAGCCCTTATTTTATCAACCAAATGGGGACATACTCCTGATGGTACACTGCAGGAAATACTTCATGACGCCGACTACATTAATATTGGTAAGAAAAAGTTTGTAGAGCGGGCAGAATTGATAAGAATTGAGTGGGAGAGGTCATTAAATAAAGTTTACACCAACGAAGAGTGGGCGGAAGAACAATTAAATTTCTTACTCAATACGTCATTTAAAACGGAAGAAGCTTTAGCCAAGTACGATGACCAGCGGGAGATAAATATCCGCTTGCAGCGGGAGCGGATTGAAGAGCTTAAAAATGAACAGCTTAAGCTTGACGCGAAACTGAATAAGAAAAATGATCCAAAGCAAAAGATAGGGAGGGGCGTGGAAACGCTTTATCGCTCTGTTTACTCTTACCATATCAATCTTACTTCGATTGCTGATAACAAAGCTCACATCATGATCAACATCAATACAATCATCATTTCGATTGTAATTACGCTGTTTGGTTCAGGATATACTTTTTCAGGAAACGATGGGTTTGGCCATATCCGTTTCGTTTTTCCAATGGCGGTTTTGCTGCTTTCAAGCTTGCTAGCGGTAGTTTTCGCAGTTTTATCCGCTCGGCCGTCTGTTACATCCAAACACAAATATGAGCTAACCAACAAGACAAGCAGCGTTCTCTTCTTCGGAAACTTTGCACAATTACAGCTCAACGATTTTATAAACCGGATCAAGGATTTGAAAGAAGATAACGAGGAGCTTTATGACAGCATGAGCATTGACCTTTATCATTTAGGTTCGGTGCTGGTGAAGAAATATCAGCTGATAAGGTGGTCGTACAATATTTTTATGTCAGGCCTGGTATTATGTGCCCTGGGCTTTATCGGTATTGTAATATTTTCTTACTGATCTGTATCGCTGTGGATCTTGATGTACTTGTATCTCACCTCGCCAATAAAGTCATAAGTTTCACAGCCTTCTTTGAATTTCGCCCAGTTAAATAGCTTCTCAGTGTTGGTGCTCCTGGTTTTCTTCAGGTAGTTCTCAGTGAACAGGATATACTCGCTATCTTTTATCTTGTTCTTTAAAAGTTTGTGAGCTATGATCACATCCTCGCCTAACAACTTAGTGCGCCCTTTGATGTTCGCTGTACTAACTATGCCGTAGTGGACAATTATCTTTAGGCCTAATTCTCCGTCGGACAAATGCTTCTCATAGTACTCTGGATGCGTTTTCTTTATCTGGGTGATGTAGTCTGTAAAAGCTTTATAAAATGTTCTGCACTGCTTTACAATTTGTCTGGCAGATGGCAAGCGCCCTGTGCGGTAGAAGAAAATGGCATCCCCCTCGATCTCTGCAATCTGCAATTTCAAGATATTGGCGTCTATTAACTTACGTAGCAAGGCAGGGATTATCTCTTTGCTGATAGAGATGTCTGCAGTTGCTATCAGTTGAGTAAAGCCGGTCAGATCGGGCACACAAAACAAAGCCGGGAACAGGTCGTCTTTTTGGTCCATATATTATCCCGCCAATATACTGAATCTATAAAATAAATTAATTGTAGTGAGCTGCCTGCTAGGCTAAATCTTTTGAAACGTACAGGTCAATGGTCTGCAACAGATCCTGCAGATTGAAGGGCTTTTCAATGATGGCATCAGAGCCATAAGTGCCAAGAGATTTCAGCACACGTGAATGGCCTGAAAAAATGATAACAGGTATGTGGCTGGTTGCCGGATTGCTTTTTATCTGATGGCAGATCTCCCCTCCATTAATATCATCAAGGATATAATCTATGAGGACCAATGATGGCGCAAACTCTTGAATCAAATCAAAAATGCCCCGCGAAGTAGTACTGGTTTTCACTGAATAACGCTCCTCGGCAAGCGCCTCCTTCATGATATCAAGGATAGCTTCATCATTATCTACTATCAGTATTCTGTTCGACATATATACCCGTGTATGTGGTAATGATGCTAACAACAAACTAGATGATAGGTTTGTCCAGGCTCTTTTAATTAATTATTTAATGAACTGTAGTTTTGAGAAACAGCCTGTTTTGATTATATTGAGATAATTGTGAAATTCCTTGAAAGCCTAAAGGAGCAGGCCAGAGCCCTCAAAACTAAGGCAAGTGTTTTGATGATTGCCTATAAAGACAAGCGCACGCCTCTTTTGGCTAAGATTCTCATTGGGGTAACGATTGGGTATCTGCTAAGCCCGATGGATCTGATCCCGGATTTTATTCCGGTTTTGGGTTGGTTAGATGACTTGATCCTTGTACCTCTTTTGATAAAGGCATCTATAAGCCTTTTACCCGAAGTTGTTTTGTCCGACGCTCAGAAACAGTTTGATGCTGGTGGCGGAAAGTATGCAAAAACGAATTGGATTTTCGCTGTGTGCATTGTGCTATGTTGGCTCCTGATTTTCGTTTTTGCATATCTGAAAGTCAGATCCTGGCCAATGTTTAAGTTTCTTCCGTGACACTGCCAGAGGGGATGGAAAACCAGAATGTGGAGCCTTGATTTTCCACGCTCTCAACACCGATCTTACCGCCATGCCTAACCACAATCTCATTTGATATATACAGCCCCAATCCCAGTCCGGAGAACTTTTGCGATTCCTGTACCCTGAAGAATCGGTCAAATATATAAGGCAGCTTGTCTTCCGCGATGCCTATGCCATAATCTGTGACCGAAATGGTGAGCTTTTCATCGTCTCTTTCTGTTTTTAAGATGATCTTCTTTCCCTGAGGGGAATATTTGATAGCGTTAGAAAGAAAGTTTGTAAGCACCTGCTCAATGCGCTCTTTATCGGCTACAACACAAGCTGAGGTATCTCCTTCCAGCAAGAGCTGATGGTTGGAAAGATTGAAGCGCACCTGATCCAGTGAATCCTGAATCACCTCATGCACTGCAAATTCAGCCATATTGAACCGCATTTTCCCTGCGTGTATTTTGGTTACATCGAGTAAATCTTCAACCAGATGTGTTAGTTTATCAATCTGCTTGTTGGCCTTAATTACGAAGTTATGGATGCCATTTTGTTCCATGTTTTTTGCACTAAGCCTTTCAACAATTTGCAAAGCGGCCTTCATGCTTGTTATGGGTGTTTTAAGTTCATGGCTGGCTATGCTCATAAACTCGTCTTTTTGCTGCATTAGTAATTTGGTTGCCTGCTGCGCCTGCTCCTGCTCGGTGATATCCGTTAATGAACCTATATATCCTTTTCCTTCCTGGCTTAACGGATTGCTTTGAGCTAGCACCCACCTGTGTTCACCAGTATTCGATCTAATCCTAAACTTCGATGTGTACGGAATACGCTTATGGAAGCAATCCATAAATTTTTCATATTCTTTTTCGGTATCCTCCGGATGGAAAGCCGCTCCCCACCCAAGCCCGAGGCTCTGCTCGAACGACAATCCCGTAAAATCGCTCCAGCGTTTGTTGACATATGAGCAGAGGCCATCTACACCTACTTTCCAGATCATAAATGGAGATTGATCGGCCAAATCGCGGAAGTAGTCTTCGCTGATCCTCAGCTGCTGGTTTGCGTCTTCAGTCTTTTTTCGCTCCGTAATATCTACAGAAATATTGATCGCCTGCTCAAGGCGATGATTTTCATCTCTGCTAAATACTATGGAATAAGTGTGCAGCCAGCGGTATGAACCATCTTTGTGTTTAACGCGATACTCAAATTCCAGTATTTGATTATCGTTATAGTTCGGAAAATCGTCATTTGCTTTTTCAATCGCTTTCTGATTCTGCTCCAGGATTCGTGCTGAGTCATCCGGATGCATCAAGGTGATCATGAAGCCAAATCCTTTTTCAATAAAGAGCTGCGGAGAGTAACCCAGCATAGCCTGTGCTGTATTGTTTACATACAAATACTCACCGGTATTTACGTTAAATACCGTAACTAATGCTGGCGTAACATCAGATATCTTCTGGCTAAAATGCCTTGCGGATTCCAATTCGTGCTGCGCTTTTTTAATCTGGGTGATATCATGCATGCTTACAACTGCGCCCAGTACCTTGCCATTTGCATCGGTTATTTGCCTGCCGCTTGAAAGCACATATTTATCGCCGTTTTGAGATTTGATGAGCATTTCGGCGTTTTCTACATTGTCGCCCTGTAAAGCCTTAAAGAGAGGGATGTCTTCACGGCGCATCAGCCCAGAACCATCAGGATAATAAAGACTGTAGTAGTTTGCCCAGTTTTCAGGCGTGATTGGTTCGAGCGGCAAGCCAATGATCTTCTCCGTTGCAGGATTAAAAAGAACCAGCCGTCCATTTTCATCGCATGCAACAATTCCATCAGCAACACTTTGCAGTATGGTTTGCAGAAAGTCCTGGCCAAATCTCATTGTCGTTGTAGGTTAAACAAAATTTTAAAAGTTTGTGTTTCCGGCCGAATGCGGGTGGCACTTCACGTTCAAACACTATTTTTGAATAAAAAACATGCCACGTAATATTGCCCCGCTCTCAGCCGAAACACCAGCTAATGCATTTACCCGCCTGCTTACTATCATGGATACTTTGCGTGAGCAATGCCCGTGGGACAAAAAGCAAACCCTGCAAACCCTTCGGCACTTAACCATAGAAGAAACTTATGAGCTTTCTGACGCGATATTGGAAGGTGATCTGTCGGAAATCAAAAAGGAGCTTGGAGATATCATGCTTCATCTGGTTTTCTACGCTCGCATAGCTTCCGAAACGGGTGAATTTGATATCACTGATGTGCTTAATGGGATCTGCGATAAGCTGATAAACCGCCATCCACATATCTATGGTGATGTAGATGTGAATGATGAACAGGATGTGAAGCGCAACTGGGAGCAGATTAAGCTGAAGGAAGGAAACAAGTCTGTGCTGGCGGGCGTACCGTTGTCGCTCCCGGCCTTGGTAAAAGCATCCAGAATCCAGGAGAAAGCCCGGGGGATAGGATTTGACTGGGAAGAAAAGGGGCAGGTTTGGGAAAAAGTAGAGGAGGAGATGCAGGAGTTCAAAGACGAGTTTAATGTGTCATCTGATGCTGAGATCGATGTAGAGAAGGCTGAAGGTGAATTTGGCGATTTGTTGTTCTCGCTAATCAACTATGCCCGGTTCATCAATATAAACCCGGAAGATGCGCTCGAAAAAACCAACAAGAAATTCATAAAGCGATTTAGCTACCTGGAAGGCAAAGCCAGGGAGATGGGCAAGAATCTGAAAGATATGACGCTCGCAGAAATGGATCAATTCTGGAATGAGGCGAAAAAGGTTTAGTCGCTGTAGCGTTATTGACATTTGGGGCGTAATCAGATAAAATGCATTTGATGAAGTCATGTAAAACGAGGCTATTGTGCACCTTGATAGTGCTGAGCCTTCTTACGGTAGCCGGCTGCGATAAAGGCAGTAAATCAGAAGAAGACCCTTCATACTCGGTAATAACTAAGGTAGAGGGCCCAGTGTCAGCAAGTATTGGTCAGGAAATACACATCAAGGTGACCTTGGAAGGCAACAATGGCTGTGCCGTTTCAGGCGAACTTCACGAGATAGTTGCTGGTGATTCACGAACCATAACCGGGAAAATTAATTATCAGGGAACTGTATGCCCGATGATAATGGTTTATATGATCTCAGATTATAGCTTCAAAAGTACCACGCCAGGAATTTATCAACTAAAGTTCTTAAAACGCGATGGATCATACATTAATCATTCAGTAACTGTTAATTGAACGATCTTATGAAAATGTCTCTTTTTTTAGCCTTGGTTTCCTTTACCATTTTATCCTGTAAAGAAGAAAGTGTTCAACCTATTGTTGATGGCGAATATGCCGGCAAGTTCTACTATGGCTCTATGTTTGCGGGAACGCAGGAAGCTGCAGCAAACGTCAGAATAGAAAAGGGCAGGTATACATCTGCCGGAAACAGTAACCATATTCCGGCAGGCGGTTCGGGCAAGGTGGGCCGTGTTGACGATAATATACTGCTCTTCTCGGATGAGAATGCCTGGACTGCAAACTTCGACTGGAACTTGATATTAGACGGGAAGTATTCTTTTGAAGTAAAGGGCGACAGTCTTTTTCTGGATAAAGAGTTTGATGGTAACGGCGGATTTAACCCACCGGTACTCCGATATAGACTGAAGCGCTTGAAATAAATCAATGTCCAACCTAAACGGCATTACTGAGGAAGAGCTCATTCAGAAATGCAAAGCAGGCAATTTGAAGGATTTAGAAAAGCTATATAAGCATTTCTATGGCTACGCTATGGGCGTTGGATTCCGATATCTGGCAGATCGGGACGATGTGCTCGAAGTGGTGAACGACGCATTTATTAAAGTGTTTAAGTCAATACACACGTACAACAACACAATGTTTTTTAAGCCCTGGCTTAGAAAAGTTGTTGTGAATACAGCATTGGACCGGTATCGCAAAAATCAGCGACAAGTAGAGATAGTGGAGCTGGATCAGGCAAACGAAATAACAGGAGGGACTTTCCAGGCTGATGATCTTACGGTCAAGGAAATTATGAAGCTACTGGATGCTTTACCTGAGCTACAACGGGTGGTTTTTAACATGTATGAGATTGATGGATATAGCCATGAGGAAATCAGTACGATGTTAAATATACCGGCAAGTTCGTCAAGGGTGTATCTCGCGAGAGCGAAAGAAAAATTGAGAAGTGTTTTACTAAAAGCAGCGCAAATATGAGCGTGCAGGATAAACAGTTAGCTGACAACATCCGCGATGTATTTGACTCATTCGAGGATCAATCTTCGGAGAGGGGATGGGCGGAGCTGCGCAAAAAATATCCTGAAAAGAATAATCGAAAGTTTGTTTTTTGGCTGAATGGTGTTGCGTTGCTGGCCTTAGTGGGTTTGGGGATTTGGTATTATTCATGGGCTCCAGAATCAGGGCCTAAAGCGAGAACTCGAACTAAAATTGGAAGGGTGGATAGCCTCCCGCTCCAGTCACAGAGCACTCCCGAAATTGGCATGACCGATAGTAAAAATGTAAATTTTGAGCGGGAGATTGTGAAAAAACCTGCAGGGGTTTTAGAGCTTAATTCAACTCAACAAAATGCTCCTTCAACCATTAGTACAAATGAGATGGACAAGCCGGTACCTTTGCCTCGTTCAACCGAAATCTCAGATGCCACCTCTCAGGCAGGCTCAACCCTTGCAGCTAAGCCGCCGATTAAAATGAAGGAGAATTCTGAGGAACCTGCAAGAATAGAACCTGTTAATTCCGGATCATCATCTGTAAACGTGGTTATAGATACCGTCGCCTTGAGAGATAAATATCTTGATAAAGGATCATCAACTTCATTGTTGCCGGATACAACCTTCAAAGCCGATTCAACGCGGAGGCGCTTGGAACAGCAAATAAAAAAGAAAGGCGAGTTCAGCGTTTACGTTTCAGGATATTACAACTTCACCTCAGATGGGCCCGGAACTTACAACGCCGGAGCTGGGGTAGGCTATGAGTTGCCCGTCTTTGCAAAGCTCAGGCTTAGCCCAGGCATCGCCCTTCGGCCAGCACATTTCCATTTTGACGGCGATATCCCAAGTACATATTCCGATAAGGTTTCCTTGCCCCAACAGAGCTCTGTGTCAACTAATGGAAATGGCAATATAAACTCTGTGGACGCGAGATTGCTTGCGCTCGACATTCCCTTAAACCTGGCATATCAATTTAGGTCTAATTCTCAAATGTCTTTAGCCGCAGGAATAAGCTCCTACATCTTTTTAAGTGAGAGATACGCTTATAATGTCTTTGATCCTGCCCAAACCCCTGTTGTACGAACCTCTTTGCAGAAATTCAACGGCACAAATATTGCGGCATCCCTGAACTTGCTGTCAAGTTTTGTATTGAGGTTAAATGGTAGCGAGGGTATTTCCGTAGAGCCCTTTATTAAAATACCTTTAAGAGGCTTAGGCAAAAAGAATATTTTATTTGGATATGGAGGCGTGAACTTGAAACTAATTATTCCAAGTGCCGTACAACGGTAAATACTGAAAATTAAGTATTGTGTAGTCCTTTCAAAGGGCGCTTATTTGTTATAATGAACCAATTATCTAAAATTAGAATCACTGCATTAGTAGCAGTTATTTTAGCACTTGGCGCATGCCAAAAGGAAAAACAAGATACTGTTGTACGTAGCAGTTTCGATTCCGCATTTCAATTAGCCGTGTCACAGACCGCCCTTGTTTCTTCCAATTCAGAGCAGTTGTCTATAGAAGCTAAGTACATAAACGATATGCGGTGCAGCACCTGTAGTGATCCCGGAAACGTATTGGTGAGAGTGGTGGTTTCAAATTTGAAAGATGCTGTTTCTGAAACTACTTTAAATATTGGCAACTTTAATGGCGAAGTGCATCAAATAGATACAGTTACAGTAGACCTAAAAGGACATGCATATAAACTCATTTTGCGAAATGTTAGTGCAGAGAGAAAAGCGGAGTTCATGGTTCGAAAGCTGGATTGATTATTTAAAAGCAATTGCTTTCACCGGTGTTATCCGCGTTACCAGCATTGAAGGGATCAGCAAAACCAACAAACATACCAGCAGCGTTCCCAGGTTTAGGAGCAGGATATCTGTCAAATTAAATTCTACGGGGACGTAACTAATAAAGTAAGATGCCGGATCCAGTTGAAAGATGTGTGTTGTTTTTTCAAGCACGCCCAGCCCAATCCCGAGCAAATTACCCAACAGCAGACCGAATCCAATCAGATAGGCAGCATTATAAAGGAATACTTTTTGGATCTCCCAATTATTACTTCCCAACGCCTTGAAAATGCCGATCATGTTTGTCCGTTCCAGGATAATGATGAGCAGCGCAGAGATCATGTTGATCACGGCTACCGCCATCATTAAAATGATAAGTACCTGAACGTTGGTATCCAGCAGCGACAGCCATTCGAAGATGTTCGGGTAATACTCCCGGATAGTGTAGGATTTTAGGCTCAGTCCTAAATTATCGTAAACCTTTGCCCCGAGCGCATCCAAGCGGTTGAAATCTTTTATGCGAACCTCGTACCCGCCAACTTCGCCCCCCTCCCATTTATTCAGCCGCCGTACAAGCGAAAGGTCACCAATAACATAAATCTTATCGATATCCTCTATCCCGAGGTCGTAAATTCCCACTATCTCGAACTTGCGTTTTTTAAGCGGTTCCTGAACAAAGTACATCAGGAAGTCATCGCCCACCTTTAACCTAAGCCTATTGGCGGTGTATTGCGATATCAATATCTGCCGGGTGGCTTTTGTGCTATCGGAAAAGTCCATAACATGGCCTGCAACCAGGATAGTTTTGAAATATTCCCAATTGTATGTTTTGTCCACTCCCTTCAGCACCACGCCCTCCACTTCATTGTTGGCATTGATGATACCCGGTTTGTCGGCTACTGGCTGCAGGTATTCTACTCCTTTAATCGACTTTATTTTGCGGATACTATCAGCGCTGATCCTGATCGGGCTATTTTCGTATGATGCGTTGAGATCGTATTTGCGGATGATTATGTCTCCGGCGAAGCCCCGTATCTTTTCCCTGATCTCGGTTTTGTAGCCTTTCATGATGGCTATCGACAAAATCATCACGGCCAGCCCCAGCATTATGCCAAGAATCGCTATGCGAACACTCAGTTTGGAGAAAGTGCGTTCAGATTTTAAGGTGATTCGACGGGCAACAAAGACGGGGAGGTTCAAGCTTGATGATTTTTTCTACTTTAGCAAAGATGCATTTCGACCAGGCAGCATTTGCATGCAAAACTACACTCTACCGTAATGCCTGCAAAATACTTAAAATACAGCAAATCAGTTTTTGTTTGTAGCTGTTTGACGAAGTGAGTTCAAATGACTGAACTGTTAAAATCTATGAACAACAGAGCTGCAGTAATCGATCTGGGCACCAATACCTTCCACTTGCTTATTGCTGAATCCGAGAATGGGGTTATGAAGCCAGTTTTCCGACGCACAGAGGCTGTGAAACTCGGCGAAGGTGGCATAAACGATGGCTTAATACAAGCAGAGCCGTTTGAACGTGGGCTGAGATGTATGGAAAGCTTTGCGGAAGATATTGCCCGGCACGATGTCGCCAACGTAAATGCCATAGCTACATCTGCTATCCGGAACGCACGCAACCGCAACGACTTTGTTGATGGTGTAAAGCAAAAGGTAGGAATCTCAATCCGAACTATTGATGGGTTACAGGAAGCCAGGTTTATTTACCAGGGCATCAAGGCAGCGGGATGTTTATCAGCCGATAACTCTCTGGTGATGGATATTGGCGGCGGCAGTATTGAATTTATCATCGGCAATATCGAAGGTATAAAATGGAAGCATAGTTTTGAGATTGGTGCTGCACGGATGATGGGATTGTTCCATCAGGTTGATCCACTACCTGACGATGCGATACAGAGTTTGTTTGATTGGTTAGAAGAGAAGTTGCAGATATTGTTTGAGGCAGTCGTGGAGTTTCCAGTTACTCAGCTAATTGGATCAGCGGGTTCGTTTGAAAGTTTTGCAGAGATGATAGAGTTTGAAAAAGAAAACGAGCTTGATATATCAGCAATGACTTCGTACAACTTTGAAATGAAGGATTTTCTTTCTCTCGCAGTAAAGCTTTGCAACTCCAGTCATACAGAACGGCTGAAAATGAAGGGGCTGGCATCTTTGCGGACAGACATGATTGTAACAGCAGCAATTCTCACGAAGTTCGTAATAGAAAAACTTGGAATTCAAAAGCTATCAATGACAACTTACTCGCTAAAGGAAGGTGTAATGGCGGAGATGTTAAGCTAATTTAAGCAGCTCCTGATAGACCTTCTCCGTTGGCAGGCCTACCACGTTGGTGTACGAGCCGTCTATCCGCACAATCCCGATCAGCCCAATCCATTCTTGTATTCCATACGATCCAGCTTTATCAAGCGGATTATATTTCTCTACATAGAACTTGATTTCCTTATCCTTAAGAGGGCGGAAAAGCACTTCGGATACATCAAAAAACTTATTCCACTTGTGCTTGTGGAAAATGCAGACTGCAGTTATTACCTGGTGTTTACGACCGGACAACTGCTGTAACATCTCAATAGCATGTTGCTGGCTTTCGGGCTTGCCGATGATCTGATCGTCAAGCACTACAATTGTATCGGCAGTGATCACGGCTTCATCTGTGATAGATTCGTCGAAGGCCTGTGCTTTCTTTTCTGCGATGTAAAGTGCGACCTCTTCCGGGCTCAAGCCGTCCGGAAATGATTCGTCCACATCCTTAAGCACCACCCGAAAATCAATATTCATCAACCTGAGCAGCTCTTGTCGGCGAGGAGATTTAGAGGCGAGGATTATAGGAGGGAGCTGCATCAATATCTTTGTTTTCAACTCGAAACAATCGTCGAGTCTCCCGCCACGGGATTTGGGTCAAACCACTTATCCTGAACTTTCAGCACTTTCTCAATCACGTCTCTCACACAGCCGTGCCCGCCGCCTTTTGGCGAAATATACACGCTGATTTCCTTCACCTCTTCCACCGCATCGGCAGGGCACACGGGCACGCCAGCCAATTTCATCACGGGGAGATCAGGAATGTCATCGCCCATGTACAGTATTTCTTCTGGCGATAAGCCGTGGTCCTCTACAAACTTATTGTATGTGTCGATCTTCTTCGCAATCCCCAGATACACATCTGCCATCCCCAAAGTATTCAGGCGCAACAGAGCTCCCTGCGATTTCCCGCCGGATATAGCACAAATTTTAAATCCGCGTTTTAAGGCTAGCTGAATAGCGTATCCATCCCGCACATTAAAGCGGCGCAACTGCTCGCCAGTTTCCGTCACATGCACGGTAGCATCCGTTAGAACGCCGTCTATGTCGAGCACGAAAGCTTTAATCTGATGCAGCTTTTCGAGAAACATCTTAGTTCTGATTATCCCTCCACTCGTAAACCCAGGCGGATTGAATCTGCTCCAGGTATCCTTCGTTGCATTCCTCGCTTTTGCCAGCAAAGTTGGGGAGGCTCATCACCCAATCCTTAAGATCGGTGAACCGGATACGGTATATTTTTGATTCATTAAAGTCATCGCCGAACTTCTCGTACAAGCCCATAGCAATGTCTTCAATGTCGTTCCAATGAATTGGAAGCGCAAATTTATCGTTTATCATAATGTTGATTAATGTCCAAGGAACTGCTTTTGGTTCGGCAAGGTAACTTCAATATCGCCGTCTATGACTACACATTGGCAGCCCAGTCGCGAGTTGATGCGGGGGTTTACAGCACGATCTATAAAGTCTTCCTCCTTATCGGAGATTTCCCGGATGTTATCTTCGCCTTTATTAACATAGACATGGCAGGTGCTGCAACCACAAACTCCTCCGCAATTATGCTGAAGTTCTACGCCATTGTCGAGGCATACGTCCAACACAGATTCGCCTTCAATTATTGGTAATTCTATAGATTCTAATCCGGCTTCTTCGAAATTTATCTTGAGCTTGTAAACGTTCATTGCCTCGCAAAATTAGCAAAATTGAATAAGCCTCAGGGTTTATGGTAAAAATTGATGATGTGCTGACTGAGCGTTTCATAAAGTGCCTGCAACTGAGGCGTTGCCGAAGAGAGAAACTCTAAGTGCTTGTGAATGGTTGCCTGATCGTTGCGGATTGCGGGTCCGGTTTGTACCTCTTTAGGATTTGAGTGCTGAGCTTTTCGAGCCGTTTCGGCTATGAGCGGGCGGAGCAATTGGAAGTCGAGGCCTTGTGTATCCAGCACTTCCTTTGCTGCCGAATACAGGGAATTTACAAAGTTGGAGGCGAACACGGCAGCCACATGCAGGGAAAGCCGCTTTTCTGAATTTACTTCCAGTACCTGCGAGGAGGCGGAGCTCGCAAGATCTTTCAAAATTTGAACAACCTCTTCTGAATTGCTTTCAATTAGCAACGGAACATGGCTGAAATCTACTTCTTTGTCTTTTGACAGCGTTTGTAACGGGTAGAGAACGCCAATTTTAGCTGATGAACCCTTTAGGATGTCAATCGAGGTTGAACCTGATGTGTGGACCAGAAGCGTATTTCCAAGGTTTAGCTGCGAAGCGATGTTTGCAATAGCATCATCTTTAACTGCGATAATCGCTAAGTCGATGTTTTTGTCTATTAGCTCAATCCGCTCAACTGCTTCTGATCTGGTGTGATAAGCAAGGAGGCTGGCGTGATGGAAATCTCTGCTCCAAATCTGCACTATATTGTGCCCGGCGTTTGCAAAAGCTGCCGCTAAGTGCGTAGCAACATTGCCCGAGCCAATAATTGAGATTCGCATGCGCTACGCTGTTTTCAGTTCTTTATTCCTCCTGAATATGGATAAAAGAAAACCAACAACCATAATAATTGAACCAGCCCAGAAAAGGTTGATGTAAGGAAATACTATAGCCTTCAGCACAATCCATTTTTTCTCTGCCGGTTTTTTCTGATAAACCATCAACTCAAGCGTCTTTTTAGCAGGATCAATTTTTGTGAAGCGAAGTTTTAATCCAGCCTGATCTACATTTTTGCCGAAATCTACAGGCTGTTGGCCAGCTTTAAGGAGATAAATGGGCTCCGCGTCGTACTTGCCATCCGGTGTATTTACTTCAAGCGCCATCCCTACGGCAATATCATTTTGGTTTAGGCTGATGTCTTTAATCTTCGCATCCTTGTTGATGCCTTTCACAACTATAAACCCGGTCTTGTAACGAACTGTATCGCCTATATTCACTTCGTGAGTGCTTGGATCTAAATAATTTTCCTCATCAGTATGGCCTTCGTGGTCGTGATTTCCTTCGGGCGGCGCAATGCTGCTCAGGTGCGTGTACACGTCGTGGAAGATGTAGTGCTTTGTATCCGGCGACGCGATTAGCCCCATTTTGGGATTGATCTGAACGTTGGGATACAAGTTAAATTCCTCCGACACTTTGCCATCCTTGTCGTACACTTTGTAATTCACTTTCACGTAGGTATTTGGTCCTTCGGTGGTATCGTTCAGGTAAGTAATAGTGTACTTGTCCATTTTGATCGGCTCATTCTGATACATCATCAGGTTTTCACCCGATTTGTTCTCCTTTTCAAAACCTTTAATTGGAATAGGTCCCGAATTGTTTACCGAGATCACCTTGTTTGTGGCGGCGGCAACTAAAGCTCCTATGAGCAGCAATCCAAATCCAATATGGGCTACCGCAGAGCCCGCCAGCTTCCACTTCCCTTTCAGCGCCTCGCCGAGCAATTTGCCGTTGGCGATGATCGAGAACAATCCCGCAAAGGTTAACAAAATGAACATCGGATTTGAGTAAACCTTGGTGATGTAAACCAATATGCCGGTTAGGATAGCGGCGGCAACCAGGGATACTACAATGCTGATGAAAAACTTACTGGAGTCCGTGTTTTTGTACTTCAGGAATTGTGCAAAGCCCGAGATAAGTGCAATCACGATTGCGAACGGTACCTGCCATTTGTTATAATGTTGAACCGGCTCTACCGGTGGAGCAACTTTTGTCCCGAACATGGCGTTGAAAACCGGGATGGAGGTAGATGATATAATTTGCACACAAGCAACCGTAAGCACAAGTGCTCCAATGAACAGCCAGAACTCGCGTGAGTAGGTTTCTTCATCCTTTTTAGTGATAGGCAATTCTTTCCATCGCCAAACCAGAAAAGCTACCGCGATAGCTGCGAAGATGAGCACATCTATAACCAGGTGCCAGAACATCCCCAGATCGGTGAAGGCGTGTACAGATGTTTCGCCTAAAATTCCGCTTCGTGTCAGGAATGAGGCATAAAGAACCAGCACAAAACTGATGAGCGTTAGAAACGTAGCGGTGAAGTATGAGTGCCCGGAATGTTTGTATGCAAGCAAAACGTGTACGGCGGCAATGAGCGTAAGCCATGGAATTATTGAAGCATTTTCAACCGGATCCCAAGCCCAGAAGCCACCAAAGTTGAGCGCTTCATAAGCCCAAAATGAACCCATCACAATTCCTGTTCCCAGGATCATTACGGCAAACAGAGCCCAGGGCATAACAGGTTTAGTCCACTCATGGAAGCGTTTGGTCCAGAGGCCGGCTATCGCGTAAGCAAAAGGAACGATCATGGAAGCAAAACCCAGGAAGAGCGTAGGAGGGTGGATAACCATCCAATAGTTCTGAAGCAATGGATTTAAGCCATTTCCGTCGGCGATAAGCGATAAATAATCAGGCCTGGCGAAAATAGGTGCCTCAATAGCGCTCCTTAGCAGAATAAAAGGTGAACTGCCCACCCGCGTCCCGAAAATTTCGACACCCAACAACATTGAAGATAACATTGCCTGCGATACCATCACAATAGTCAGCACCGGGCTCTCCCAGCTCTTGGCTCGCCATATCAGCACATTGGCCAGCACACCTTGCCAGAACGTCCAAAGCCAAAAGCTTCCTTCCTGACCCTCCCAGAAACTGGAAATAATGTAGTAAACCGGCAGGGCTTTAGAAGAGTGCGCCCAGGCATAATGATATTCAAAAAGATGGTTGTAGATGATATAGAAAAGGCATGCCCCGATTCCTACCACGGCTGTGGTATTAAGCCAGGTAGCAATTCGGGCTATACGTCGCCATGAATTGTCAAATGCTCCGGAAATTGTTGCGTAGTAGTAAGAAACAGCCGCCAGGATAGCTGAACCGAAAGAAAGTATGATAAAGAACTGGCCTAACCTGCCGGGAAGCAGATGTTCGCCTACGAATTGTATGTCCATTAAAATGAGTTTTGCCGATCTGAGGTTTGTGGAAGAGCCTCAGCGCAGCTTGCGAAAACAATTAAATTTTAGAGGGCTGGGCCGTGTGTGCCGAAACTTCAACCTGGTCCTTATTATATTTAGATGGGCACTTCATTAATATTTTGGATGCATGGAATTCGTCGCCTTGCATTTTGCCGGTCAGCACAATCTGCTCTGATTTCTCAAAGTCCTGCGGCTTGGTGCCGTTGAACACAACTTTACACTCTACACCGCTTTTGTCTTTCATGTAAAAGGCAAAATAGTTTGCATCCTCTTGTGGATTGTAAACCATTTCTTTTTGTTTGTTCAAGTTGCCCACCACGTGGAGCTCAGACTGCGTTTTTACTGCTTCAGAAAAGTTAGCATATGTGCTGGAATCGGCGTACGTGCTGATGATTACACCAATCGCAATTGCGATGATAATAATTCCTATAATGGAGCTTTTTTTCATTGTTTTTCTTTGCAGCCCTTTTAACGGCTTTTAATGGGACAAAAGTACGAAATACTAATCCTTGGCTACAAAGTTACCAAATAGGAAGCTTATTAAGAATTAATCTAAACGATTAAGGCGCCGGATTGCGGCGCCTTAATAAAACTGTTACATAGAAGGTTTTTTTTAAAACTTTAAAATCGTACTCTTTTGTTATGGCCAAATACCCATATTCATGTATGACACGGCTACTTTGTCAATCGAACTTACAAAAGCTGCAGTCCGCAAGCTGTCAATTTTTGGATTCCGCATCTTAATTTCTCTGATCTCGTGATATGAACGGATCATAGTGTCTTCCAGGCCTGAATTTACCAGCTCAAGTTCGGAAGCTCCATGTATGATGGTGCTGCGCTGAAGCGGAGTCATGGTAGAACCAGTCATAGATTCAATCATGTTCACGATGTTGGTGCTTGCATTTTCTTCGTAGCGGCGATCCATGCGCCCGAAAGCTACGTGCGAGAGGTTTTTAAGCCACTCAAAGTACGATACCGTAACACCACCGGCGTTGCAATACATATCAGGGATAATGATGCCCCCGCGTTTCAGGAATGCGTCGGCTGCCTGAGGTGAAGTTGGGCCGTTTGCTCCTTCAGCAATGATCTTCGCTTTTACCCTGCCGATGTTTGCTTCTGTGAGCTGGTTTTCCAGCGCTGCAGGCACCAGGATATCGCATTCCTGCTCAAGCCCTTCTGCCGAGTTTTTAAACTCTTTGGTTGCTCCTTTGAAATTCAGAATTGAGCCAGTTTCCTTTCTGTGAGCAACTACATCGTCCAGGTATAAACCGTCGGGATTATAAATTGCGCCATCAAACTCGCAAAGGCCTACAATAGTCGCTCCATATTCTGTCAGGTATTTAGCAGAGTGATACCCCACATTGCCTAAACCCTGTATGATTATCTTTTTGCCTGCAAGTCCGGCTGTTAAACCAAGCGCCTTCATGTCATCAGCAAAGCTTACACATTCGCGTACAGCTATGGCAACACCACGGCCAGTGGCTTCGCGGCGTCCGGCAATTCCGTGAAGTGCGATTGGCTTTCCGGTTACGCATCCCATCGCGTCAAGCTGCCCCGGGTTCATTGTGTAATAAGTATCAGCGATCCAGCTCATCTCACGCTCTCCCGAGCCATAATCCGGCGCAGGCACGTCGATACCCGGCCCAATGAAATTTTTCTTGATCAGCTCAACGGTGTAGCGACGAGTTATGGTTTCGAGTTCGGCGATGGTGTAGTTTTTCGGATTGATCTTGATGCCGCCCTTAGCTCCGCCGAAAGGCACATTTACAATTGCGCATTTGTAGGTCATTAAGGCAGCTAGTGCCATCACTTCATCCTCATTCACCATTTCGCTGTAGCGGATACCGCCTTTTGTTGGCGACATGTGGTGAGAGTGTTCTACCCTCCACGCATGGATAACTTCAAAGCTATCGCCTTTGCGGATAGGAAACTGGAAGCGATACACACTGTTACAAGCTTTAATTTGTTCTAATAGGCCTTTTGGATGGTTTGTGAACTGGGCTGCGTGGTCAAAGAACTGACATACGTCTCCAAAAAAGTCATTATTTGGAGCAACAGCTTCATTAGGATTTGCCATATAAATTGGTTGTTATTTGAAGGTTTTAACTGGTTTTTTGCAAGTTGAGCTAAAAAAAATCAAACCTGCAAATGCTGTATTTACTTAGTGTAAAGCCAACACAATATCGAAAAACCCGCTAAAAATATGTATACAACATTTAAAGGCAGCTTTTGATTTATTTGTTACGTTCTAATTTTTTTAATCTTTTATCGATGCTGAAGAGATAAACAGCCAGACCGATAAAAATAATGAGGATTACAGCAATCACAACGTAGATTTTTCCGGAGCTCCGCATGTCTATCGCTGTGCCTGCAGAGGGCTCCTGGGCAAAAGTAAGGGTAGTAGTTGCCAGTAGAATAAAGAAGAGGGCGATCAGCTTTTTCATTAATTCAAATCAAG
This sequence comes from Sphingobacteriaceae bacterium, assembly GCA_029266635.1. Taxonomy (GTDB): domain Bacteria; phylum Bacteroidota; class Bacteroidia; order Sphingobacteriales; family Sphingobacteriaceae; genus JAQSWM01. The sequence continues at coordinate 25,247 of JAQSWM010000002.1, forward strand.
GTTTTTGTTTTCAATTTTGCGGATGCGGTATCTTAGGGTGGCAATCCAAACTCCGATGACAGGCCAGGCAATCATGGCCGGGTAAAAGACGGTGCGCATGGTATTGTCCATATCCATTTTGCCAAAAGCAGGGTTGCCTCCGTTGCCGGGATGAAGAGAATCGGTCATGCGGGGCAGGATCATGATCAATACAATCATGATCGGGTAGGCAAAAATATTGTAGATGGCTGATATTTTTGCACGTTTTTGTTCTTCTTCAATTGAGTTCCGCAGCACCAGATATGCGCAGTAAACCAGGAACGCGATGGCGGCGCTACTCTGCTTGGGGTCATTGCTCCAGGGCTCGCCCCAGGTATAATTGGCCCAAATCATTCCCGTAACTAAGCCCAGCACGTAGAAAATCAGCCCGGCGTTCACGCACTCAACGGCAATCAGATCGTGATCTTCTTTTTGGGTCACCAGATATCTTATGCTGTAAAAAACCGAAATGCTGAAAAGCACAAGCATTGCCATCCACATGGGCACATGGAAATAAACGTTCCTGATTGTTTCGTTAACGATATCTAACTCGGGTACAGGAAATAGGAAGCCCGCGATAATGGTATAAATTACAACCAGAACAGCAACTGCTTTCCACCAGGTTTTATAAATGAAACTCATAGTATTATCAGCAACGAAACGTAGTTTCAGAATGCTGCAAATGTACTACTTGTTATAGTATATGTCACAAACGACTGGCAAAACGTCTATTCCCGCCATAAAAAAGGGAACAGCAACAGAGACACTGTTATCACGATGATATTTATCGCTGCCAAAACACCAATTTCATCCAGGCTGACACTCCTGTCTAAGCCGTCCATGGCATTTTTGGAAAGCTTAATAAGCAGTATCAACAGTGGAATAATAACCGGGAAGCTCAAAATTGCCATTAGTGTTCCGTTGTTACCTGCCTTTGAGGCGATGGCTGAAACCATTGTAAAAACCGTGGAAAAACTGATGCTGCCAAGTACCACGGCAAGGAAATAGTATAATGGGTCGCCAAGCGGATTGCGGAACACTATCCCATATACAAGGAGAGCCAGGCTGCCCAGTACCAGCATCAGCAAAATGTTATAGATGATTTTTGAAATGATGACGGCTTGTGGACTGGCAATTGTGTAGTAATAGAGCTGTCGTCCTTTGCTCTCTTGTACGAAGCTTTTGGAGATTGCATTGATGGCAGCAAAAAGGAGGATGATCCAGAAAAGAGCATTCCAGATTACGCCGCTTGTTTGTTTAAAGGACAGGTAACACACAAAAATGGTGGAAACAACGTACAGTAGTATTCCGTTCAGGGCATATTTGGAACGCCACTCCAGAACAATTTCTTTGTGCAAAAGAACTTTAACCTGCGTGAGTAAGTTCATGTGAGGCAAAGATATATTCACTTTTTGAATAAAATTGCTTTTAATTTGCAACTAAAATTCAGTTACTTCGTTAATGAGTAAAAAAGAAAAATTAATTAGCCGCTTTAAAACACAGCCAAATGATTTTTCGTGGGATGAGCTAACGTTATTGCTGACTTATTTTGGGTTTGCTGAAGTTAGTAAAGGAAAAACAGCGGGCAGTAGAAGGGCTTTTGTAAACGAAAGAACCAGGCAAATAATCAGGTTGCATAAACCGCATCCTGAAAAGGTATTGAAGCAGTATCAAATCAAAGAGATAAAAGAAGTTTTAGGATTGTAAGATGGAAAATGTTTTGAAATATGATGGCTTTGTTGGGAGTGTGAAATATAATTCTGATGACAAGGTGTTTCACGGGAAAATAGAGTTTATAACTGACCTCGTGACCTTCGAAGGCCAGACAGTTGCTGAACTGGAGGCTGCATTTACTGAGGCAGTGGAGGACTACAAGGAACTATGTTCCGCAGTGTCAAAAGATCCCAAAAAGAGTTTTTCAGGCGTTTTTAACGTTAGATTAAAACCTGAGTTGCATCAAAAAGCAGCTTTGTTATCTATTGAAAAGGGAGTGTCCTTAAATCAGCTGGTAAATGAAGCTTTGAACACTTATATTGTACATCAGTAACAGCTCGATATAATTTTGTGGGATGAACGGTAAATTGACTTAGTCTTTTTGCATAAACATCCCACTTTAGTAAATTGCCATTTTTGTGTGCTGCCATGTTCACCTCAACCCTTCAAACACCTATCGGCCTGTTAGTTATTGAAGCATCTGATGATGCAGTTCAATACATCGGCTTTAAGGATGCTGTTGAGGAAGATCAAAGTGATTTGACGGAAATTGCTAAAAAACAATTCGAAGAGTACTTCAAAGGCAAAAGAAAGGAGTTTGATTTTCCTTTTTCGCAAGGTGGAAGCGAGTTTCAGCAGAAAGTCTGGAGCGAGCTGATAAAAGTCCAGCCTGGCAATCCAATCAGCTACGCAGCTCTCTCCCGACAGATGAACAGCCCGCTTGCCATTCGGGCAATAGCTTCAGCCAACGGTAAAAACAACCTGATGATCGTGGTGCCCTGCCATCGTATCATAGGCAGTAACGGCGACTTGGTAGGCTACTCCGCCGGATTGTGGCGCAAGAAATGGCTGCTCGACCACGAGGCTAAGATGATGGGCGTGGGGCAGGCGGTGCTTTCCTTGTAATTATTTGCTCGGCGGAGCCAATTCCATCTTTTCAGCAAAGTGCTCACAGTAATCCCGAAGATCGCCGATGATTGCCTCTTCTCCGGTTGCCCGTAAAAAACTGTCGCCCATGGTTTGTAAGGTTTCGTAAAAAAAGCGCTTCATTTCGTCCACAGGCATATCTTTCGTCCACAGGTCTATTCGCAGAGCATTTTTGTAATTGTGATCCCACAAGGCCAGCATCATTGATTTCACCGGTAACGCTTCCTTGGTTTTAGAATCTGTAGATTCCCAAAGGATGCTTTCAGGAACATTGTTATCGTCGAGCTCAATAGTGAGTTTTATTTCTGCTTTTTTCATTATCGGATTTTGATGCTGATTGCTAAAATCAGCTGAGGTGTTATCTTGAAAGTAATAGTATAAAAACGGCAACAAAGATGATGAATAGAGCTTCGATAATCCAAATTCGTTTTAGATCCTTTACGAAGCGCCTGAACAGTAAATCGGTTACAAATGTGAGTGCTGCGATCACAAACATGGATACTGCTCCCAGAAATCGCATGCCGTTTTCATCCGGAAATAAGAGCATGTAGGCGATTCCGACAATTAGGATTGAGGAAACGATGTTTAAAGGTGTTAACCTGAATTTCATTTCTTCTTCGCCTTGTCGAACTTAATACCCTTCTTCTTCGGCGCAGGCCGCTGTTTACCATCCTTGCCGATGATCATCTTTTTGGCTTTGTCTGCACCAAACTTTTGATACTTTGCACTGCCGGCTTTTTTGCTCTTGGCGCTATCTGACTTTGTGTTCTTCGCCTTTTTCTCATGAAAAGCACCTTTGAACTCAGGATTTTCCTTCCGTTTTTGCAGGTCAATCTCTTTGTCGATAGCCTGCCGCTCATCGTAACCTGTTTCTTCCACAAATACTCCTTCCGGAATTGGAGAAACGGGGATGGACTGGCGGATCAGCTTTTCGATCTTTCGGATATAGTATTCTTCGGATTTTGTGCAAAATGTGATGGCTTCTCCGAGGTTGTAGGCTCTGCCCGTGCGTCCTATGCGGTGCACGTAATCCTCAATAATAATAGGCACATCGAAGTTGATAACGTGGCTCACGTGGCTCACATCCAGCCCGCGGGCAGCAATATCGGTAGCAACCAAAATGCGCACATCGCCATCTTTAAAGGCGTTGATGGAGTTCATGCGGGTGTTTTGGCCTTTGTTCGAGTGGATCACCCGAACCTGATCCCGCCCGTAACGCCGCTCCAGGTAGTGGAAAATATTATCGGCAACTACCTTGGTTTTGCAGAATATGATCAAGCGGTTAAACTCATCTACATTCTTCAGCAAATGCTGAAGCAAATTTAGCTTGGTTTTCAGGTTCGGCACTTGATACAAAACCTGGTTTACGGTCTCCGCCGGAGTTGCCTGCTCCGCAACCTCTACTACAGTCGGAAACTTCAGGAAATCGCCTGATATTTTATGGACCAGCTCGCTCATGGTAGCCGAGAACAGCAGGTTTTGGCGCTTTCGCGGAACCACTTCCAGTATCCTGTGTAAAGAGCCGATGAAACCCATATCCATCATCTTGTCTGCCTCGTCTAAAACCATGAACTGCAAATACTGCGTGTTGATATTTCCGGCAAGGTAAAGATCAAGAAAGCGGCCAGGTGTGGCTACCAGAATGTCTATTCCTTTTTTTATTTCGGCTATTTGCGTTTTCGGTCCGAGTCCGCCATAGATAACAGTGGTGCGCAGATCGGTGTATTTTGAAAAAATCCCTATGTGTTCAGCAATTTGCAGGGCTAGCTCTCTGGTTGGAGCAAGGATGAGCGCCCGGGCATCGTTACCTTGAGCGTACTTCAGCTTCATCAGCATAGGCAAAACGTAGGCTGCGGTTTTGCCGGTGCCGGTTTGTGCGATGCCCATGATATCCTGGCCTGCGAGGACGGGCGTGATCGCCTTTTGCTGAATGGGCGTTGGCTCAGTAAATCCGGCGTCCGCCACAGCGTTTAAAATTTGCTTGTTCAGCTTAAAATCTTCAAATGAAGGCATGGAACAAAGATAGGGTTTTGGATTTGTTGAAGATTGCAGGCCGGGAGGCATGTGTCTGGAATTAAAATCCGAAATTGCGGCACCATGTCAACTACGTTAATAAAAGCTGCCACCGTTGTAAATGAAGGAACACAGTTCGTTTCCGATGTTCTGATCAAAGACGGATTTTTTGAGAAAATTGCTCCGCAAATTAACTCGCACGCTGATCTGGAAGTTAATGCAGAAGGCAAATATCTCTTGCCGGGATGCATTGATGACCAAGTGCACTTCCGTGAGCCCGGGCTAACACATAAAGCCGACATTTTTTCCGAAAGCCGGGCTGCTGTTGCAGGCGGGATCACCTCGTTTATGGAGATGCCGAACACAGTTCCCAACACGTTAACACAGCAATTGCTTGAACAGAAATATCAAATCGCTGCTCAGAAGTCGCTGGCGAACTATTCTTTTTACATGGGCGCTGCTAACAACAATCTGGATGAGGTCCTAAAAACCGATGCCCGGAATGTTTGCGGGGTGAAGGTTTTTATGGGATCTTCCACCGGGAATATGCTGGTTGATAATGAGAAAACACTGGAAGGGATTTTCTCTAATTCTCCGATGCTCATCGCCACACATTGCGAGGATGAAGCAACTATTCAGCACAATCTTCAAAAGTTTAAGGAGGAATACGGAGATGCGCTGACTCCCGAAATGCATCCGCTCATCCGCAGTGCCGAAGCGTGTTATACATCCTCTTCATTTGCTGTGAATCTGGCAAAAAAGCATGGCTCTCGCCTGCATGTACTCCATATTTCTACCGCGATTGAAACAGCATTGTTTGATAACTCGATTCCTCTAAAGGACAAAAAAATTACCGCTGAAGCCTGTATTCATCATCTTTGGTTTTCTGATGAAGATTATTTGAAAAAAGGAAACTGGATCAAGTGGAACCCGGCAATCAAAACTGCCGTTGACCGGGAGGAAATCTTAAAGGCTGTTCTGGATGGACGTATTGATGTGATCGCCACAGACCATGCGCCGCATACTATCGAGGAAAAGTTTCAGCCATATTCCAAAGCTCCCTCAGGCGGACCGCTGGTTCAGTATGCGCTCGTAGCAATGCTTGACCTATATCATCAAGGGAAAATAAGTCTGGAACAAGTTGTGGAAAAAATGGCGCATAATCCTGCAGTTTGCTTCAGGGTGGAGAAGCGGGGTTTTATCCGCGAAGGCTATTGGGCAGACCTCGTGCTTGTTGATCTTGACAAGCCAACTGATGTGAATCGTGATCAAATTCTTTCTAAATGCGGCTGGAGCCCCTTTGAGGGTCAGGAATTTCGTTCGTCTGTGAGCCACACGTTTGTGTCGGGGAACCTGGTTTACAGCGACGGGCAGATTGTTGAGCCTTCAAGAGGGAAAAGGCTGGAGTTCATGGTAGGAAGTTAAAACGAAGTCAGATACGAACAAATTTTTCTTCCGCCATTGCATCTTCAATTAAATTCGCATTATATTTATTCTTTCAAACTCGCAGAAATCAGCATATTATTGCAAATTCCTGCATTGCAGTTAAAAAATCAAACTATACATATTGAACAAGTAATCTTACCCTAATTCAGCAATTATGAAAAAAGCCTTACTTATTTTATGCAATCTCCTGATTTGTTTTTCGGTTATTGCGCAAACCCAAACGGTGACTGGAGTGGTCACCTCCTCCGGCGACGGGACCACCGTGCCCGGAGCTACTATAACAGTTAAGGGCACAAGCAGGGGCGTGGCAACAGATGCCCGGGGCTCCTATTCCATCAGCAATGTGCCGTCAAATGCAACGTTAATTATTTCTGCTATTGGTTACGAGAATACAGAGATTTCTGTTAGTGGCCGACAGGTGATAAACGTTGCATTAAAGGAAAATCTTCAACAGCTCAATGAAGTGATGGTTGTGGCTTACGGAACTGCTAATAAGCAATCATATACTGGTTCGGCAACCGTGGTAAACCAGTCGGAGATAAAAGATCCCCCGAATACTTCTTTTGAAAGTGCTCTGAGCGGCAAGGTGCCCGGGCTACAAGTTACATCTTCTTCAGGCCAGGCCGGATCTACACCCAGCATCAGGATACGTGGTATAGGATCTATGAGCGCATCAAATGAACCATTATATGTCATAGATGGAGTTCCGGTTGTTTCAGGGAATGCAGGTCAGTTAAGTGATTATACTTTTGCTACTAACAACATCATGAGCACCCTGAATCCTGCAGATATCGAGTCTATTACTGTATTGAAGGATGCAGCTGCATCTTCTTTATACGGGTCCAGGGCTGCAAATGGTGTAATCCTCATAACCACAAAACGTGGGAAGCAAGGGAAGCCAACTATTAACTTTAAATCTTCAATTGGATTTACCCCATCCTGGGCTACTGATAATTATGAACCTGCAGGAGTGCAAGAGCAGATAAATATGTTATACAGCATCCTTTATGATTCGCGTATTACATCGGGCAGAACACCGGCACAAGCTAACGAGCAGACGCTGATGAGATTGAATTCCAGAAACTGGTCACCCGGCTCAAGCTATGGAAATCCGACAACTTCGTACGGATTCGGGATGCATGGTTACCAATTTTCCACCACTGGGATTAGTAGTAACGAAAATGTAATAATAAAAGGCAAGACCGACGGGGTTGAAAACAGAGACGGGAAATTTTTTGACTGGGAAGATGCCCTTTTTGAAACAGGTCAGTATCAAACCAACGATCTTTCAGTAAGCGGTGGCGATGAAAATACTACATACTATTCTTCGTTTTCTTATACAAAAGACCAAAGCAGGATTAAGCTTAATGACTTTGACCGCATCTCAGGCCGCATAAACCTCTCGCAAAAAGTTGGGAAAGCTGTTGAATTTATATCAAATGTAAATGTTGCCAGAAGTGGGCAGTCAGGATATAATGACACAAGAAATAATAGCTCAAACTATTTTATGCAGTCCAGAAACTTGCTGTGGCCTTTTTATTGGCCTACTGATTATAAGACTGGGCAACCGTATACCGCAAGGTTTGGAAGTTTAGCTCAAAACAATGTTTACTATGATAATGAATGGGAGAACAGTTCTATAACCCGGCGAATAACCGCTAATGAAACGGTTAATATAAAGTTTCTGCCTGAACTGAATCTTCGGTCTATTTTCTCGTATGACAATGCACAAATTAAGGACCATATCTATTACAGTGCTTTGCATTTCAATGCCGCTGCTACAAACGGAGCAGTTAATGATATGACTACTAATAACAACAAATTAGTGTCGTCTACAACGCTGAATTACAATAAGTCCTTTGGCTTGCATAATCTTGGTTTGCTGGTGGGCTTTGAGGCTGAAAAAAATATGACTGACTTTGAGCGCTCTTCAGGAACAGATCTTCCGTCTAGTTCATTGCACACTGTGGCTACTGCCGGTGTGCAAACTGCCAACGCTTACGAGTTTGGTAACTCAATATTATCGGGTTTATCTCGTGCGGAGTACAACTATAATAAAAAGTATTTCCTATCTGCGTCTTACCGCCGTGATGGTTCTTCAAAGCTCGGCCCTGAAACACGATGGGGAGACTTCTGGTCTGTTGGCGGTGCCTGGAACATCAGCAATGAGACTTTCATGGACAATATGGATTACATCAGCAACTTACGATTGAGAGCTTCCTACGGTACAAACGGAACATTGCCGATAAATAACTTTGGATGGAGATCGTTAACCAGCTATACTTCTAAATACAACGGAAAAGCAGGCGGAACAATTAGTACAATTGTGGATCCAAACCTTACCTGGGAAACCAGCTATTCGTCGAACATAGGTTTAGAATTTGGACTACTAGACCAACGTATTAACGGTACTATTGAGTATTTCAATCGTGATTCAAAAGATCTCCTTCAGGACGTGCCAATTTCAATGGTAACCGGATTTGGTTCAACCTTGAAAAATGTGGGTGAAATAAACAACCATGGCCTGGAAATCTCATTGGGTGGTGATATTATCCGGAATAAAAACGTAAGATGGAGCGCAAGCATCAACACTGCACTGATAAAGACTAACGTCACTAAACTCTACAAGACCGAGGGGCAGGCAAATGGCCAGGATATCATTTGGTATGATCCAACCGGCTCAGATTCAAGAGCTCAGTTTATTTATCGCGAAGGGCAGCCAACACTTTCATTTTATGGTTATGAGTGGGGAGGGGTCGATCCAACGAATGGAAGAAACGTTTGGTTTGTAAATGATCCACAGAGCTCAACCGCGGGAGATTTTCAACTGGACGGCAGAGGTGCTACTTACAATTATTCAAAAGCAAATTATACTATCATCGGCAATGCAACACCAAAAGCATATGGTGGATTAAATACCGACGTAGAATTTAAGGGCATATCTTTAGGGTTGAACTTCAATTATAAAATTGGCGGCGACTTATATGACGGTGCGTATAAAGATGTGGCCGACGACGGATATTATTGGGAAAGAATAAGGTCGGAAGATTCTTATGAAAATATGTGGACTGCACAAAATCCTACCGGCACATTGCCACGACTGGAGGGCACAGATTTAACGGATCCTCAACAATACAGCAGCCGCCAATTACACAGTGCAAGCTTTTTAAGGCTGAAACAGATTACCTTGGGTTATAATATACCTAAGTCCGTTATTGGCCACATCGGAGTGTCAAATGCAAGGCTGTATCTGAACGGAACTAACCTGCTCACTTTTTCAAAATACAAGATTGCAGATCCGGAAGTAAATCAGTACGGAACACGTGGCTGGGAAACCCCATTTGGCAAAACATACACTATGGGAATTGAAATTGGTTTCTAATGAATTATAAGACGAAAATGAAAAAGATAATTATACTATTTACGGGTTTGATCATGCTGGGAGCTTCTTCCTGCAGCGATTTTCTTGACGTTAAGCCTACGAATTCTGGCGATTCTAAGGAGTCGGTCAAAACTCCTGCTGATGCTCAAGTGATGATCAACGGATTAATGCGTAACATGATCAGCTCTGATTACTATGGGCGGAATTTTGTTTTGTATGGCGATGTGAAAGGCGGAGATCTGACCATCTACTCTCAGGGACGGGGGCTTGATGGACTTTATACCTTCAATCACCTGCCGAGCACCGGAAGCAACTCCGGCTTCTGGTCGCAGATTTACTATTCCATCCTCCAGGCGAACAGTTTGCTGGATGGCATTAAAAAGCAAGAAGCTGCGGGAGTATCAGGATTTGACAGTTACAAGGGACAGGCGCTTACAGCCAGAGCTCTAATGTACTTCGATTTGGTTCGTTTATATGGAAAGGCCTACGATGATGATAAAACATCTTACGGAGTTCCAAATATCACAGAACCTCTTGATGCCGCCGCTCAACCACTGCGTGCAACAGTAGAGCAGAATTATGCGCAAATCCTCGCCGATTTGAAAGCTGGTGCTCCTTTACTTTCCAAAGCAAAAACACCCGGCTATATTAACTACTGGACTAATATCGCTTTGCAGGCAAGAGTTTATTTGTATATGAAAGACTATACAAATGCTCTAAAGTATGCAGAGGAGATTATCACAAGCACTGTTTATCCTGCCAGTGCACTTTACAGCAATTCAAATTGGGTGAGCTCATGGGCTTCGCAGTCTGGTTCCGAATCTATTTTTGAACTGGTAATTACTCCCACAGAAGGAGATTTAACCTCCAGCTCTTTAGGATCATATCTGAGGCGCAAAGGACATAACACAAGTACTGTGTTGGGCTGGTTTATGGCAAGTGATTACTACTTAAATCTGCTGAAACAAGATCCTACAGATGTAAGGTGGGGTATTTTAGCTGCCGATGAAAGCTCTTCAACACGTCTCGGGGCCGTTTATAAATACAGCGGAAGCACCACTTTAGCCGGCGATGGAAAAGGAAACGCAAGTGCTGTGAATATCAAAGTAATCAGGCTCTCTGAAATTTACCTGATTGCTGCCGAAGCTGCTCTTTCTATCGATAAAGCAAAAGCTGCAAGCTATCTTAACGCAATTCGCAAACGCTCGCCAGCTTTAGTGCCAGCTACTGCGTTGACTGTCAATCTTGATATGATTTTGGATGAACGGCGTAAGGAACTCATCGGCGAAGGCCATATATTCTTTGATATGATCCGTTTAAACAAAACCATTACCTTTAATGATGAGTTTGGCGCTATCGCGGTAACAACAAGGCCAAAGAATATAACCCGAGCTTTTTATAGAACTCGTCTGCCAATTTCTAATGCTGAAATAAACGCAAACCCGGGGCTGAAACCACAGCAGAATTCCGGATATTAGAACCTCCATAACTTTGTTAAAGCCCAAATGCGTTCAGCGTGTTTGGGCTTTTTCTTTACCAAAATTCAACATTCCTAAATGTACCTTTGCTCATATCGATTATGGCAACAGTTTCTATTAATCTCGCAACAGGGTCTATTCAGAAAGAAGATATTATCGTTGGTATAGACTTGGGTACAACCAATAGCCTGGTTGCTTTCATTAATCCTGAAGGCAATCCTCAAGTAATAAATGATACTGGAAAAGGCGTGTTGGTACCTTCCGTAATCCACCTTGGCAATGAAGTTTCAGTTGGTAACGAAGCTAAAAGCTACCTCACTACAGATCCAACCAATACCATATTTTCGGTAAAACGCCTGCTTGGAAGAGCGTACAAGGACATTGAATATCATAAGGATTTCTTCTCTTACAAGATTATTGACGATGATTTAGAAAGCCTGGTCAAAATAAAAGCCGGGGATAGCTTCTATTCACCGATTGACCTTTCGGCGATGATATTGAAGGAACTGAAAGCCCGTGCCGAACATGCGCTTAAAACTCCTGTAAATAGGGCTGTAATTACAGTTCCGGCTTATTTCAACGATAGTCAGCGCCAGGCAACCCGCGATGCCGGAAAGCTCGCCGGCCTTGATGTTTTGCGGATTGTCAACGAGCCAACCGCTGCCAGCCTCGCGTACGGCATCGGGCTCAACCCGGAAGAAGAGAAGGTAATTGCAGTTTATGATCTCGGCGGTGGAACTTTCGATGTTTCTATCCTGCGGATCCAGAACGGTATTTTTGAAGTGCTTTCCACCAACGGTAACACCTTCCTTGGCGGCGACGACTTCGACAGGGCAATTCTCAATTACTGGATTGAGCAAAATAAGCTGGACATTTCTCAACTGGATGGATCAACCTTGCAGGCACTTCGCCTAAAGGCAGAAGAAGCAAAAATTGCCTTAACTCCTCAGAATATTTTCAACGATCGGGTAGGGGGCATTCCTTGTGCAATAGCCAAAACTGTGTTTCAGGAATTAATCCTTCCGAAAGTAGAAGAGACAATACTGTGCTGCAAAAATGCTCTTAAAGATGCTGGCTTAACCGTCGGCGACATCAACGAAGTTATCATGGTTGGCGGTTCCACCCGCACGCCGCTCGTCAAGCAGAAAGTTGCGGAATTATTCCAGCGCCCGGTGCATGATCAGATCAACCCTGACGAGGTAGTTGCCCTCGGTGCAGCCATTCAGGCAGATATTCTATCGGGCAACCGAAAGGATATTTTGCTGCTTGACGTTACGCCGCTCTCTCTCGGAATAGAAACAATGGGCGGTTTAATGGACATCATCATCCCGAGAAATGCCAAAATTCCAACCAAAGCTGGAAGGCAATATACCACGTCGATCGATGGTCAGGTGAATATGAAAATATCCGTTTACCAGGGAGAACGCGATCTCGTAAAGGAAAACAGAAAACTTGCAGAGTTTGATCTGAAAGGCATTCCCGCAATGCCTGCAGGTTTCCCAAAAGTGGATATCAATTTCTTGCTAAATGCAGATGGGATTTTAACTGTTCAGGCGATTGAACTCCGCTCAGGAGTAAAGCAGCAGGTAGAAGTTAAGCCTACTTACGGGCTCACGGATGAGGAGGTTGAACAAATGCTGTTGGACAGCATTGAACACGCCAAAGATGATGTAAGCCAACGGATGGTGATTGAGGCTCGCCGCGAAGGAGAGCAGATGGTGTACACGGTTGAACGTTTTTTGGAGAAGAACGGCTCGTTTTTATCTCAGGAAGAAATTCAGGCAACCCGAACTTACACCAGCAAATTAAAAGAGTCGCTAAATTCAGGCGATAAGGATATGATCTTAAAAAAGATCGATGAGATTAATGAATATACCCGGCCCTTTGCAGAGCGGCTGATGGATCACGCCATCAGCCACGCCATGAAAGGGAAGGCGATAGAATAATGCCTTAAGCGTTTTTTACGGAATCAATAGCTTCCTGCTCTTTTAAAGCAGTAATATTGTTCTTGCCCTCGAATTTGTCTTTAGCTTCTTCAAACGATTCGAAGATGTTGTTGATTGTGTCGATGACGTCTGCTGCATTCTGGTGCATGCTCGGAAGTTTCGCATCAAGGGTTTTATTTCCAAGTTCCATATTATCGATCTCGATCTTAGCGATTTTTTGCAGGACGGCTGTTTGGCTGTTCTTCAAATCGGTAAGTTCCCTCTCGATTTTCTCCATTAATTCGAATTTGGCTAATGTGTTCATATGTAGATTTTTGAACCTACAACTGCAATTACTTTGCCAAGAAAGAGCGGTATTGTTGTGAAATTAAAATGAAGAACAGATATTTAACTGAGATTGCTGAGCCATAGCCGTTGGCGATTCTGAGAATAGGAAAGATTGTTTGTCAATGATATATAGCCGATATACGATACCTCGCAGGCTGTAAAAAGAAATAAATATGATTTTAATAATAGTAATCATCATTTCGCTGCTTGTAATTGCACTTTTTATCTGGGCGGCCATGTCAAACTCAAATCAGACGAAAAAGTTCGCAAAGGATTTTGCAAGAACAGGGCTTAAAATCGGCACAAAGGATCTGCTAAATCCCGGGATTGACGAATCATTTATTGCACTAGATACAAAAAAGGAAAACTTAATTTTTATGAAATTAGGTAGTCGAGCTGAAATGAAGATAATAGAACTTAAAAAAGTCAAGTCTGTAGCGCTTGAAACTGATGGCGAAACAATTTACAAGAAAAGTATAGGTAACACTGCGGCTCGTGCCATTATAGGAGGCGTGGTATTTGGCGGATTAGGAGCGGTAATAGGAGCGGTTACAGGAACACCCAGTAAAATCGAGAAACTTAATCGGGCTAGCATTGTCACGGATGGTGACTCTGGAGGAAACTGCTATTTGCATTTTGTAGATGATACTATTGCAAAAGCATCCAAAAGGCAACGACTTCAATTAGCCGAGAAATGGGTTCGAATTATTGAGAATAATATATCATGACTGAGGCAAATACAGTCATAGATACATTGGAAAGGTTTAATATTGATCCTTTAATTTCGTGATGCCCTATTTTGAATATATATCCACAGGGCCAGGAACTAATAGACTTGATAAGATTCTAGTTCAGATTATCTTTCCCATTAGCCTCGCCACGTACTTCCCAATGATGTCAAATTCCAGGTTAACAATTGAGCCTTCCCGGACGTGTTTCAGGTTGGTATGCTCAAACGTGTAGGGAATGATTGCCACCGAAAAGCTGTTGCGCTGGGAGTTCACCACCGTCAGGCTGATGCCGTTAATGCAGATTGAACCTTTTTCCACCGTCACGTTCCCTTTCGTCGCGTCGTATTCAAACGTGTACTCCCAGCTTCCCCCTAGCTCTTTGAGGCCTACGCACACGGCTGTCTGATCCACATGCCCCTGAACAATGTGCCCGTCCAGCCGCCCGTTCATTTGCATGCAGCGCTCCAGGTTCAACAGCGCTCCTATTTTAAGTTCTCCAAAATTGGTTTTGTTAAGCGTTTCTTCAATGGCAGTGACTGTGTGAGTGCCTTCGCTCATCGCCACCACGGTCAAACACACGCCGTTGTGCGCAACAGACTGGTCAATTTTTAACTCGCCCGATATCTCTGATTCGACCGTAATATGAAGATTGCCTTCGGCAGATTGCAGTTCAACCACTTTCCCCAAAGTCTCAATTATTCCTGTAAACATTAAAGTGCTCTTCTGTTTTTCTGCCAGTTTGTAACCTCATTTCCGCTTGCAATGGGCATTGTTCTTGCCTGCGCTTCCGAGAATAGCTTTACCGCGATCATTGCCGCAATCATCGCTTCCTCCTCATTGTCTTCCACCAACATTTCAGGCTTAAAGTATTTCGGAACAAAATGCGTATCGAATTTTCCCGACACAAACGCCTCATGCTGCATCACAAATTTGCCGAAGCCAAGTGTGGTTGCAATTCCGGTTATCTCGTATTCATCAATTGCCCGAACCATCCGTTCAATTGCTTCCGTGCGATCTTTGGCGAAAGTGACCAGCTTGGCTATCATTGGGTCGTAGTAAATCGGGATTTCCATGCCCTGCTCAAATCCATCATCTACCCGCACACCCGGACCTTGCGGTATTTTGTACGTCTGAAGTGTCCCAATATCCGGAAGGAAATTATTCGCAGGATCCTCCGCATAAACCCTCAATTCTATTGCGTGACCGTTAATTGCTAAATCTTCCTGCTTAAAGCTGATCGGTAATCCCTGCGCAATCCTAATTTGTTCTTTCACCAGGTCAATACCGGTGATCATCTCGGTTACCGGATGCTCGACCTGTAGCCGTGTGTTCATTTCCAGGAAAAAGAAATCCAGATTTTCATCCAGGATAAACTCAACCGTTCCAGCGCCCGTGTAGTTACACGACCTCGCTACATCTACCGCACATTTTCCCATTCGTTCCCTGATTTCAGGTGTCAAAACAGACGAAGGCGCTTCCTCAACCACCTTTTGATGCCGCCTTTGCACCGAACATTCCCGTTCGAAAAGATGAACAATATTCCCATGTTCGTCGCCTAAAACCTGGATTTCTATGTGCCGCGGCGATGAAACATAACGCTCAATGAAAACCGAGCCGTCACCGAAAGCAGAAGTCGCTTCCGAAACAGCAAGTTTCATCTGCTCCTCAAAATCCTCCGCACGCTCAACAATGCGCATGCCCTTGCCTCCTCCCCCGGCTGCAGCTTTTATAAGGATTGGAAATCCCACCTCCACAGCTCTGTTTTTTGCCTCATTCACATCTTTAATGGCTTCCTCAGTACCCGGAACCATCGGGATATTGTACTTCAGGGCAGCAGCTTTCGCGGAAAGCTTATTCCCCATTATTTCCATTGCTTCCGGCGAAGGCCCGATCAGGATCAAGCCGGCTTCTTTCACCTGACGGGCGAAAGCAGCATTCTCGGAAAGAAAGCCGTAGCCGGGATGAATTGCCTCGGCACCTGTCTCTTTGCAGGCTTTGATGATGTTCTCACCAACCAAATACGATTGATTGGAAGGTGCCGGACCGATCAGTACGGCCTCATCCGCATAGCGCACATGAAGCGCATTTCTGTCGGCTTCTGAGTAAACGGCAACTGTTTTAATACCCATCTCGCGTGCCGAGCGCATTACACGCAACGCGATTTCGCCACGGTTGGCAACCAGTATTTTCTTCATCAAAGCAAATGTAATTTTTTAATCTGAAGCTCGCGGCTGCAACCGAATTGACTTCTATGAAACAGAATCGCAGATATCCTATTATTGTTTAAAATTGCAATCATGAAATACAACTTTTTAGGCAACACAGGTGTGCTCGTATCAGAGCTTTGTTTGGGTACGATGACGTTTGGCGGCGAGGGAAGGTGGCAGGCAATAGGCGAGCAAAATCAGCAGGAGGTAAATGAAATCCTCAAACTTTCGTTCGATGCGGGTATTAATTTCATCGATACGGCGAATGTTTATTCGTACGGTAAATCCGAGGAATTGCTGGGGCAAGGCATAAAAGAATGCGGTTTGAACCGGAATGAGTTGTTTATAGCCACCAAAGTGAGAGGCAGAATGGGCGAGGGAAAGAATCAGGTTGGGCTGTCGCGATATCATGTGCTTCAGTCTTTGGAAGAAAGCCTGAAACGACTGCAGCTTGATCATGTGGACCTGCTTTATGTGCATGGTTTCGATTTTGAAACCGACATTGAGCAGGTAATGCACATGCTGCACGATATTGTGGTAAGCGGCAAAGCCAGATATGTGGGTGTTTGCAACTGGCCGGCCTGGCTGGTGATGAAGGGAATAGCTATCGCGAAAGCCCGCGGCTGGCATACCTTTATCGGAATGCAATACTATTATTCTGCTGCTGGACGCGATGCTGAATATGAGTTAATCCCGTTGGCTATCGATCAAAAAATGGCTTTTATGCCATGGAGCCCGCTGGCAGGTGGCTTCCTCTCAGGGAAATTTACCAGAGAGCAGGCAAATACCGGCGGCGAGTCGCGGAGAGACAAGACTGATTTTCCGCCTGTAAACAAGGAGCCCGGTTTCAATATCGTAGATGCAATGATCGAGATCGGGAAGGAACACAATGTTTCGGCTGCGGAAATCGGGCTGGCTTGGGTGCGGCAGCAAAAAGGCGTAACCAGTACGATCATAGGTGCTAAGACAATTGAACAGCTTAAATCGAATATCAAATCAGTGGAAACTGCTTTGTCTCAGGATGAGATTAACAAGATCAATGAGTCGTGTGGGCTGAGGTTGCCATATCCATCGTGGATGCTGGAGCGACAAGCTGCCGATAGGAAGTTATAAATGAAAAAGCGGGCTTGCCCGCTTTTTGTTAATATATTTTCTTCAGCGTTTCTATAACGTGATCGATCATTGTTGTGGAGACATCCAGGTGCGTTACAAAACGCACCATCTGCTTGCCGAACGTGTTGCATTTAATGCCGTGGTGCGCCAGCTTTTCTACAAAATGTTCTGCATTTTGTGATTCGTCCAGCCGGAAAATCACGATGTTAGTATCAACGGGCATTACGCTCGCCACGTAAGGGAGTGCAAGGAGCGCCTCGCCTATTGCCCGGGCATTTGCGTGATCTTCTTTTAAACGATCAACATTATTGTCTAAAGCGTAAATCCCTGCAGCAGCCAGAAATCCCGCTTGCCGCATTCCCCCGCCCAGCACCTTCCGGATGCGCTTAGCCTTCTTAATAGTTTCCTTTCTGCCCAGAAGCACAGAACCTACGGGTGCGCCCAAGCCCTTGGAAAGGCAAACGGAAATTCCATCAAATAGCTCTCCGTAAGCTTTCGGGTCATCGCCGGTTTCAACGAGTGCATTGAATATCCTGGCACCATCCAAATGCAGTTTTAGTCCTTTCAATTTGCACAAATGATAGATCGGCTCAATATCGCTCAGGTAATAGTAACTCCCGCCGCCGCGGTTAACTGTATTCTCAAGCACAACCAGGGAAGAAACAGGGTTGTGGATGTTGTCGGGGTTTATTGCCGGTTCAATCAGCTCGGGCGTAAGCCGACCGCGATCACCATACAGCAATCGCACTGATGCCGCTGAATTAAATGCGATCCCGCCGCCCTCATATCTGTAAACATGTGCGGTTTCATCAGCAATAACCTCGTCCAGCGGATTGGTAAAACATTTAATCGCTATCTGGTTCGTCATGGTCCCGGAAGGGCAGAACAGACCGCATTCCATCCCGAAAATATCAGCTGTTTTTGCTTCGAGCTCCAGAACAGTTTCATCTTCGCCGTACACATCGTCCCCGACTTTGGCGCTCATCATGGCCGCCAGCATAGCCGGGCTCGGTTTGGTAACGGTATCGCTTCTTAAATCAACTATCATGCTTTGCATAAAGCAAAAATATAAACTTAGCCGCTTTGCGGCACAATTAATATCATCGGCTAAAAACGATATTCGGGCAAATTTTATACTTTAGCGAAACGAAAAAAAAGCGAGATGATCATTATTGCCGACGGCGGTTCTACCAAGACAAACTGGTGCCTGATAAACGATGAAGGAAAGAAGATTTACTTCAATACAGAAGGTTACAATCCTTACTTTGTAGATCAGGCTTACATAACCGATTCGTTAAAAAAGGGACTACCTGAGGATATCGAGTACAGCAGAGTAACTGAAGTTAATTACTATGGTGCCGGGGTGCATAATGAGGAAAAAGCGAACATTCTCAAAGAAGCTATGCAGGCAGTTTTTACGCACAGCGAAATTAACATCGGGCATGACCTGCTGGCCGCCGCACGGGCTTTGCTGGGTCGCAAGCCTGGTTTCGCAGCTATCCTGGGCACTGGCACAAACTCATGCCTGTATGATGGCGAGAAGATCATCCACCAGATTGATTCAGGCGCTTATATTTTAGGCGATGAAGGCAGCGGCTGCTACATCGGCAAGAAACTGTTGATTGATTACCTCCGCGGCTACATGCCGGAAGCAATTCGTGCTAACTTCTGGGAAACTTATCAATTAACTCCGGACCAGATTGAGGATCAGGTTTACACCCAGCCTCTTCCCAACCGTTTTTGCGCCAGCTTTGCCAAATTTGTGTACGATAACAATGTAAATATCGAATATACCCGCAACCTGGTTAAAACATCGTTTGACGACTTCTTCAGAAACCTGGTAAGCCATTATCCAAACTACAAAAGTCATTCATTTAACTGTATCGGCTCGGTAGCTTATAACTTTAGAAACGTATTAGAAGAAGTTGCTGAAGAATGGGGGATGAAGATGGGAACTTTGTTGCGTTCGCCGATAGACGACCTGGTGAAATACCACCTGGAAAAAGCGAACGTTGATTGAAAGTTCTGAGTTAAGAGTATAGAGTATTCTTGCTACCGTACTAAGCGCACTGGAACACTCTTCTTAACCGCACTGAAACATTCTTAATTCTGCATTCTTAACTCGTAACTAAACTTACTTATTAAAAGACAATTCCTTCTGGAATAACCTCGCATATTTCCGTTTGTCGAATTTGTAAAGCGTAGCCGCCCGGTAGGAAACCCCACGCTGTTTTTCGTCCAGTTCTTTCAGGATACCGTAGTTGAGCATCTTCTTGCGAAAGTTCCGTTTGTCGAGCTTGGTATTGAGGATAAGCTCGTACAGGTGTTGCAATTGAGTAAGCGTAAATTTCTCCGGAAGCAACTCAAAAGCAATAGGTTGGTAGCTGATCTTTCTGCGGATCTTTTCCAGGCTTCTTTCAAAAATCTTTGTGTGGTCATAAGCCAGTTTTGGCAGTTCATTCACCGGATGCCAGAACGCCTTACGGGCATAGGTATTCACAGGCTTCAGCTCTTTTTGTCCGTTCAACCGGATCATCGCGAAATACGCAACCGTAATTACCCGGCCCTGCGGATGCCTGTCAACATCGCCAAACGTATAAAGCTGTTCCATGTAAATATCGCGTAAGCCCGTAAGCTCATACAGAATACGGCCAGCGCCATGGTCTATGCTCTCTTCCTGCTCAACGTAATAGCCCGGCAAGGCCCACCAACCTTTAAACGGCTCTTCGTTGCGCTCAATCAGCAATATTTTCAGTTCGCCTTCATCAAACCCGAATATTACGCAGTCGATGGTGAATACGGAATCGAACTTTGGAAGATTTTCCTGCACGTTGATGGTTTTAAAGGTTAAATATAAGGATTGCGCATTGTGGGGTGAAATATAGTGAAATAATTCCCTTAGTGTAGAAAATACACAGTATATTTGTACTTAATTAATACCATGGCTACAATTAAGAAAATAGGGGTTTTTACTTCAGGCGGCGACGCTCCCGGTATGAATGCTTGTATCAGGGCTGTTGTGCGGACAGGTATTTTTTCGGGCGCTGAGATGGTTGGTATCCGCCAAGGCTACCAGGGAATGGTTGAAAACCAGTTTCTTCCCATGGATGCCCGGTCGGTTTGTAATATTATCCAGTTAGGCGGTACGATTTTAAAAACTGCACGGTGCGCTGAATTCCGCACGCCGGAAGGAAGAAAAAAAGCATTTAAGAACTTACAGAAGAACGGAATTGATGGCCTTGTTGCCATTGGTGGCGACGGCACATTCACAGGCGCCGAGCTGCTCTCACGCACATACGATATTCCGGTAATTTGCATCCCGGGAACTATTGATAACGACCTTTACGGAAGCGATTTTACCCTAGGCTACGACACTGCCAACAATACGGTAATTGAAGCAATCGATAAGATCCGCGACACAGCAGCATCGCACGACAGAGTATTCTTTATTGAGGTAATGGGCCGCGACTCAGGCTGCATTGCGCTACAGGCCGGTATTGCCGGCGGCGCTGAGGCTATCCTGCTGCCGGAAACCGATGAGGGAATAGAGCACCTTTTGCACAAACTTGAAGACGGCGAAAAGATCAACAAATCCTCAAGTATTGTAATCATTGCCGAAGGCGATAAAAATGGCGGCGCTTACAACGTTTCTAAAATTGTAAAGGAAAAGTTTCCTGCCTACGATATTAAAGTTACTATTTTAGGCCACCTGCAACGCGGCGGCAGCCCAACTAGTTACGACCGTGTTTTGGCCAGCCGCTTAGGTTATGCCGCGGTAAAGGCTTTGCTTGCAGGCGAGACCCGCAAAATGGTTGGCATACGCGGAAATAAAATAAAACTCACCGGTTTGGAGGAGGCTCTAAACCACAAAGAATTTAAGCTTGAAGCAGATCTGCTCGAAATGTCGGGCATTCTGACCATATAAGATGATAGCAGTAGTTTACAGCGGATCCAGATATGCGAATTGGAAGCTTGCCGAAAAGGGCAAAGTGGTGGCCGACTTCAAAACCGAAGGCATCAATCCATATCTGAGCGATTCCGCCTCCATTGTAAACCTGCTGAATAACACCAATGATTTGATCACCTACGCCGAGAAGATCAAGCGTATCTATTTTTTTGGTGCCGGGGCTTCATCGCGGCAACGCCAGGAAATTGTCCATTCTGCTTTCACAGAGTTTTTCAGGTTTGGCAAAACGGTAGTTGAACACGATTTAAAAGCTGCCGCAATTGCAACCTGTGGCGATAATCCGGGCATCGTAGGGATTTTGGGAAGCGGTTCTAACGCTGCTTTCTACACCGGAAAATCGGTAAAAGAGAATAACCACGGATTAGGTTTTATCCTGAATGATGAAGGTTCGGCTAACTGGCTCGGTCGACGCCTGCTGAAGGCCTATCTCACCGAAACAATGCCCACTTCTTTCCGGAATACCTTTCAGAAGAAGTTTACTTTAGACAGGAAACAAATATTAGATAAAGTATACAAACAACCTCAACCCGTATTATTTTTGGCTTCCTTTTCCGAGTTCCTGCATGAGAATAGAAACCAGGATTACGTGAGCGCCTTAGTAAAAGAAGGCTTCAGCCTGTACTTTGAAAATTATATAATGCCTCTGGCACAACAATACCCTGATGCTCCACTGCATTTTGCCGGCACCGTAGCTTCGGGATTTGAAGATCTGCTCAAAGAAACAGCAGCGAGCCGCAGCCTGCAGATCCGGTCCATCGTAAAGGCGCCGCTCAACAGAGTGCTGAATTATTATACGCATAAGAATTAAGCCAGGCTTAGGCACACAATGTCATCCTGAGGCACTCGAAGGGTGGGTTAAAAAACAAAGAATACTCCGAATCAACCCGGATGTTTATAGAAAAGAGAATTACAACATTAAAATAAACACATTATGAAAATTGGAATTAACGGCTTCGGCCGGATAGGCCGCCTGGCTTTCAGAGCCGCCAGCGAACGTAGCGATATCGAAATTGTTGGTATCAACGACCTTGTTGAACCAGAATACATGGCATACATGCTGAAATATGATTCTACTCACGGCCGCTTCAAAGGTACAGTAGAGGCAAAAGACGGCAACCTGGTAGTAAACGGAAAAACTATCCGCGTAACTGCAGAAAAAGATCCGGCAAACCTGAAATGGGATGCGGTAGGAGCTGAAATCATCATTGAATCAACAGGTTTGTTCCTCACACAGGCTGATGCGCAAAAGCACATCCAGGCTGGTGCCAGGAAAGTGGTAATGTCGGCTCCGGCTAAAGACGATACCCCAACTTTCGTGATGGGCGTAAACCACAAAGAACTGCGTGCAGATCAGAACATCGTTTCTAACGCATCTTGTACTACCAACTGCCTTGCGCCAATCGCAAAGGTGTTGAACGACAAATTCGGAATTGCAGAAGGTTTGATGAGCACCATCCACGCGGTAACTGCAACTCAAAAAACTGTCGACGGGCCGTCTGCTAAAGACTGGCGTGGTGGCCGTGGGGCATACCAGAACATTATCCCGTCTTCTACAGGTGCAGCAAAAGCGGTGGCTTTAGTTATCCCTGCGCTGAAAGGCAAACTAACAGGTATGTCGTTCCGCGTGCCGGTTGCCGATGTTTCTGTGGTAGATCTAACCTGCCGTTTAGAGAAGCCTGCTACTTACGAGCAAATCAAAGCAGCTATGAAAGAAGCTTCTGAAGGCGAGCTGAAAGGCGTTTTAGGTTACACTGAAGATGAAGTTGTTTCTCAGGATTTCCTTAGCGACTCACGTACTTCTATCTTTGATGCAAAAGCTGGTATCGCACTCAACGATAACTTTGTGAAAGTAGTTTCATGGTACGATAACGAGTGGGGCTATTCAAACAAGATCATCGACCTTGTGCAGCACATTGGTTCATTGAAGTAATTCAAACAAACCTTACATAACAGAGCCTCGCTAAGAAATTAGTGGGGCTTTTTTGTAATAAGGCTTATTGTAATCCCTGTGTTCGGCAGAGAATCAGCTTACTGGTCGTTCAAACAATGGAGTCCAAGTCTTACTTTGTGCCCAGAGGATCGGCAATGAGTTGTTTGGGATTGTGCGAGGGAAAACTACAAGAGACTGGCAATCACCAAAGCCGAGGGGATTTTTTTTGACCAAAGATGAACCGATACTATAGCATTTGGCTCTGGCGGAATGCCTTTCTGCGGGAATAGTGAATATTTTCGACGATTCATCAAACGCCTTGTCTGAGGAGGTCAAAAGATCACATATGTGAACGGAGAAGTTGATTTTTTGCCGTTTCATCTTTGTTAAGATCACGTTTTTTGCCTCTTCAAAACCACAAACAACTCCGAGATGAAACTGAATATTTTCATTAGAGAAGAGGTTCGGGAATGTTTCTATCAGCTTCGTTAAGTTGGCCGTTACAGAAGTTCCGGTACCTAAGTAATCGTCGATAAATATTATTGAATGAATTTCGGTGTTGCTGGATAAAGCCCTCTCTAATCTTTCTGGTGCTAAAACATTTCGCTGATTGATTCTATTTTGATCTGCAAATAACTTAGCATATTCAGGGCCACTTTTCGCAACAGAGTCTTCTAGATAGCTGACTAGGATATCTTTTCTTGTTAGGGCGTCCGGCTTAATTGTTCTAACAGTGCCGGCCTTTACAAAAGATTTTTTAATAATCTGAAAGATTTCATCCATCTTTTGCTTGATTTCGAAATCTGAATAAAAATGTAAGTGCTGAAGTAGTTTAAACATCAACCTTTGATTCCGGTTGTCTCCAAATTGTTCTAACCATGACCTCACTATATCTGTTGTTATCTCCGCTCCTCTATAGGTCTTCCACGACCGGGCTAAATCAACGATTTCCTGCGATGTTACCTTTGCACCCTCCTCTTTAAGTTTTTCTTGGTCAAGTCTATCGCTTTCAACCAGTGTAGTTCTAAGTTTATCAACTCCTCCGTTTAAAAGCCAGTCTCTAAAAAAAGCCACTTTGAAGTCTAACTTGTTATCCTTTAAAATTAAAACATCCCGATCAATAAACTCATTGAGTGTTGATATAGCGGAAGTCTCTTGGAAGCCTGCAAGCACAGCATTATCTATGATGTCGTCATAGGGTGATATCCCTTTTTTCTTGAGAACATCTATTAAATGAATTAACATTTTTCGCCTATTTGATGCAATTTCTTCTTCATTAACCAGAAGATCACGGATGCCATCTTTCCAAAAATGAGCAAATATCTGCTCACCTGTGTTGTTAATAGCCGCGTTAGTTGCCTCTCTCACTTCAGTTATACTAATAAAGCTATCTCTTTTGTTAATCATCAGAGTTAGTAACTCTTCACAGATCACCTTTGTAAAAAAGGGGTTGCCGCTAGTCTGATCATATAGGAAAGCAACCGCATCATTTGTGATTTCGAAAAGGTTTTCGATTGGTCTAGTTACTAAATCGGAGAAATCAGTCCAATTGGTTTTTTTATCAAAATAATCTACCCTAAAAGATCGAAATTTATTCACCTCTTGGCTTTGATCCCGCATAATGTATTCCATTCTTTCCCCCCCCAACAAGCAGAAAGCCATATGGTCCTTTGTTGCTGATCGCTCTAATAGTTTCAAAGAATGAGTCGCCGATCTGTCCCTTTTGGTACATTTCCGCCGGAATTTTATCGAATTCATCAAGTATAATCACAATTTTACATTCAGGCAAGATTGCGGAAACCTGCTCTAAATATTCTGTAATAGGGCTTAATGCGCCTGCGAACTCAGGGATAGGGAGTGTTTTTAATCGGGAATCGAAGTTTTGAATTTTTCGACAAATATTGTTGGCAAGTTGGTTTATAGTTTTATCGGAGTTAGGATTTTTGAAATCTCCTGTCTCTTGATAGAAAAATATCAAATTGCGAGGAAGTTTTTTTTCTAGTTTGGTCTTTAGAGTCTTTACGATAGAGCTCTTCCCAACCCTGCGTTGACCGTAAATGTATGCCGAACCAACCTTCTTTCCCTCAATTCTGGAAGCCAATAAGTTGAGAATTTCCCGTCTACCAATTAGTTCATTTTCTGTTTCAACTGCTTCGGTGCTGTAGATTTCATTCGGAATTAGGTTGTCCCAGTCAAGCTTATTCTTTTGTCCGTGAAGTATCAACTCGAAATCCTCACTAGATGTGCTCCCATCAAAGTTCGTCCAAGCAACGTTAAGCTCTACAATAGTGTCAGGTGCTGGCTTTAGCATTTTGCAGGTGAAGTCTATTTGAGACTCCTCTAAGCCGACAGTTCCAATTACTTTGTCTTTTTCAATCTCCGACTCGCTAGTAAATTCTTTAATCGTTATTCTGGTATTGTAGGCGTATCCAGTTCCATTGTTTTTTATGACAAAAGAAATCTTAAATTCAGTTAGTGTTTGTCCAAACGGGTATTTTTTCGTTAACCCTAAAATTTCTAAAGAAGCGGGCTTACTATAGGGTGAACTTTCGAAATCTCTGTTGAGCACAAGCTTAATTTTTTGGAAGCACTTTGCAATAAATCCATCACTATAAGCCGTTCCAAATTCGTTTGCCTCATTTATCAATCGATCTAGATCCGCAATTAACGTGGAGTAAGTTTGAGTTTTGTGCTCTTTAGAGGAGTTTATATAATTTTTTGCAGCTGAGAAAACGTTATCTATCTTTAAATTTATATCAAAAGGCAAAAAAGGATGGATAAAGACTTTTGCGTTTATCGAACGTATGGCGGCTAGAAAACTTTTCTTAAAATCTTCTAATTGCGTTAAGTTCAGTATCTCAAAATTTATAAGGCTTGAAATTTTTTCCTCCAGTCCGCTGATGAAGTCCTTTACTTTATTGACTTTTATATAACTCTGATCGCTTTGTTTTATGTTTAAGTCCTTAAATCGGCGGTCACTGAGATACACTTCCTCTATCAACTTTAACGATTGCCGTTGGAAATCTGGGAACTCGATAAACAAACTCTCATCAGAGCTCCACAACCTTAAGAGACATACGACTATAAATTCTTTTTTGGCTGAAGAGTTATGATCATCGAAGATTGGATTTTTGTGGTGTCTGTTGAGTTCCAATCCCTTTTCTTCGATAATGTAATTACATAATTTTTTGACGGCTGCTTTTTTCTCGGCACTGCTTAACTTTGCAGAACCATTTTTTAGTTGCAGAATAATTTTGTCGATCTCAAGAAGGTTGCTATTTCTCATTGGCTACATTTATATCGTAAATATAAAAATTGCCGATGCAATTATCTAGCGAAATCGCGATTGTAATGGCATTCTGCCTACACCCGATTGGGACGCAACAAAAAAGTCCCATTCTTCATCTTCACGTCATGTTGGCGAAATAGCTTTGTTACGTTACTAATTCTACCGACATGAAAAAACTTTTTATAATCCCCGCACTGGCTTTGCTGGCCCTGTTTTCATCGTGTGAAAACGACAGCAAAAGCTCTTTAACCCGCGTTAACATAAAGATGACTGATGGCCCCGGCTCTTACGACGCACTTTTGATCAACGTTAAAGAAGTCCACGTGATCACCTCCGAAGGCGAGAGCGTGCTGCCCGTCAACTCAGGTACGTTCGATATTTTGAAATTCCGTATGGGCAAAGACACTTTGCTCGCTTCGCAGGATATTCCCGCAGGCAAGCTCCAGGAAATCCGCCTCGTGCTGAATGACGGCAATAAGGTGGTTGTAGGTGGTGTTCCGTACAATCTTACTACCCCAAGCGCACAATCATCCGGACTGAAATTAAAAATTAATGACGACCTGAGCAGCGGCATTGAGTACACGCTGACCCTCGATTTTGACGCAGCTAAATCTATCGTGCAAACCGGAAACGGAAAATACATTTTAAAACCTGTAATCAGGGCTATCCCGAATGCTGTTTCGGGAGCCTTGGCGGGCACAGTGGCGCCTGCAGCATCGGCAGCTAAAGTGTACGCAATTGTTGGCACTGATACTACCGGCGCAATTGCCGACAGCACAGGCAAGTTCTTTTTGTCGGGAATGCAGGCGGGCACCTACAAAATTGATATTGTACCTCAAAGCCCTTATCAGCCTAAGAGCTTGTTGAGTGTACAAGTAAATACAGGTTCAGTTACGAACCTGGGCACCATTACTGTTGCTCCATAATGTTTTGGTGGTTTGATGGCCCTGCCGGTTGGTACCCGACAGGGCTTTTTTGTTTTAAGCGTCATTCCGCACAAATGCAGAAGAGATTCCTGCTTTCGCAGAAATGACTAAAATGTCATGCTGAGCCTGTCGAAGCATCCACCCTCGTCCACTTATGATCCGTATCTTGCTTAAAAGAACCTAAATATTCCTGCTTCCAGGTATTGGGCGGCACCATTGATAAGAACAGTGAGCCATCGGCTTTGCGGTAGAGGTGATAGGTCTCGCCCATTACGGGGATAAAGTTGTATTTGGAAGAGTAAACCAGCTCGTTAATGTTCACCTCGTTCACCAGCCGGTCAAACTCTGCTTTGAACTCTTCAAATTTGGTCTTGAAATTCTTGTTTGCGACTTCGGCATTCGCATGTTTCCAACCGCTGATGTTTTCAATGTTAATTGCGGGAGCGCTCACATTGCTGCCATAGCTCAGCCCTTTCTGGTAATAACCTTTCTCCTTATCCCAAACAACAAGGTCGGGCTTATCCTGCTTTTCTTTTTCTTCGTCCATGTTTCAATAATAATTTAAAATCCGCCGATCTGTTTTGCTCGGTTCAAAAAGCAGCACAAAGTAAAATTAAAGAATGTTCATCGTGGCATATATCGAAATTGGATTTCTGCCGTTCTTGCACAGAAGTTTAAATAACTATCTTTCCCCTAATGAAAAGATTTCTAATCATTCCCGGGCTGTTGCTGGCTCTGAGCAGTGCGATGGCGCAGCAGAACCCGGATGCATTAAAATACGGCGCCTTGATCACGCCGGAAAGTGCTAAAACACATCTCAGCATCATCGCTTCTGATGATTTTGAAGGCCGCGAAACCGGAACTCCCGGAGCCGAAAAAGCCGCCCAATACCTGGCTGATGAATTCAAAAAGCTCGGGTTAGAAGCTCCTGTAAAAGGTTCTTATTTTTTGCCGGTGCCGCTTATTGAAAACCGATTGTCGGTGGATTTTACGGTAAATGGCAAAACTCCTGTACGTACGGTGGATTATTTCACCCAGGAGGTAACCACAAACCGCGACATCAATGTTCAGGAAGTGCTTTTTGTTGGTTATGGAAGTGATGTGGAAATCGGTGATGCAAACCTGAAAGGCAAAGTTGTGCTGTGGATCAACGAGGATATGCCGCGGGTAGACAATAGTGTGTACACCGGATTTCAGCCTACAGCAGAACGGTACGCAAGGCTGCGGGCGCTTATGCGGATGGGACCAGTGATGATCCTGGCTGTTAATAAAGAACTGCCTGAGATATTGAAGAAGTATGGCGATGCCTTATTGGATGATCCGATGATTTTGAAGCCTGAGAAACCTCAGCAGTTTTCAAAAGATCCGTTGGTCGTGAATATTACCTATGCACTGGCAGATCAATTGGTAGCACCGGTTCAGAAAACTTACCTGCAACTGGTTCGTGCAGCGGCAGGAAAAGGCGAAGTGGTGAGGCCAATAGCGGCAAGTGTGAAGATGAAATACACTGTTTCTCCGCAGGAACTTACGGCTAACGAAGTGCTTGCCTATCTACCGGGAACGGATCTGAAGGATGAAGTTTTGGTGCTCTCAGCACATTACGATCACATCGGATTAACCGGGAAAGAAGATGATAAGGTAAACAACGGTGCGGATGATGATGGCTCGGGAACAACTGCGCTGCTGGAGATAGCAAAGGCATTTATGGCTGCGAAAGCTGAGGGAAAAGGTCCGCGGAGGAGCATTTTGTTCCTTGGTAACGTAGGCGAGGAGAAGGGATTGCTTGGCTCGGAGTATTACACCAAAAATCCGGTGTTCCCGCTCAAGAAAACCGTTGCCAATTTGAACATGGACATGATTGGCCGCGTTGGGCCTGATTACGTGGGCATCCGCGATTCCGCGAACTATGTGTATGTGGTTGGTCCGAGCATTATGAGCAAGGAATTGAAGCAGATCAGCGAAGATGTGAACTTTAATTATGACCAGCTTCACCTGAATTACAAATACGACGATGTGGAAGAGCCGGAGCATATCTTCTTCCGCTCAGACCACTACAACTTTGCAAAAGAAGGTGTTCCGATCATTTTTTATACAGATGGCGAACATCCGGATTACCACAAAGCCAGCGATGAGGTGAGCAAGATAAACTTCCCATTGTTGGTCAAGCGGGCACGGCTGGCTTTTTACACGGGTTGGGAACTGGCAAACCGGGAGGGCAGGCCTAAGGCTGAGACGATCAAGAAGGCAAGGTAGAGGTTAAGTGCGACGAAGTCGCTCGACCACGATAAGCACTCGTTGCAAACGAGCGCAATAAAGAACGCAAAAGCCGATGAGAATCATCGGCTTTTATGTTATCATGAATTTCGCTGTAGTTTCTGTGCCCAATTATTTCTGTCGAGACGCTGTTCTTGCAGAAAGTAAATTAATTTTAGATT
Organism: Sphingobacteriaceae bacterium; assembly: GCA_029266635.1. GTDB lineage: Bacteria > Bacteroidota > Bacteroidia > Sphingobacteriales > Sphingobacteriaceae > JAQSWM01. The sequence goes on from JAQSWM010000002.1 coordinate 55,095, forward strand.
TGTTTAGAGATCACCATTTCAGGATAAATTTATTCATTAAACCCGTTGTATGTTGAAGCTAATCGTCCTTATCGCAGCTATGCCAATCATTTGTTTGGACATTTGGGCAGTACTGGACATATCAAAGGTTTCTTATAAGAAGAGAAGAGAAAAGTGGCTCTGGACTAATATTGTGCTGCTATTCCCGCTCTTCGGTGTATTTGTTTATGTGTTCTATGGAAGAGCAGTGCTTAGAACAACAGGCATAGACGTGTTAAAGTAACCTTCCCTTCACCACCAGCGTTCCCGCTATTGTATCGTGCAAACATTGTTGCTTTTTGTTAAAAAACCCGCTCACGTAGCCAATCCCCAAAGTTGCCATTGAAAGTATCTTCGCCAGGTTTCGCACCAGCGACTGACCGAAACTGATCGCCATCCCACGCTCATCACACACCTTTAATCCCAGCCAAAACTTGCCGTAGGTTGCCTGTCGCGGTGAAGCTTCCATTATAATTGCGTAAATCATTTTTGATAAGGGAATAAGCACAAGCCCCGAAGCGGAGATTGCCAGCCTCAGGAATTGCCCGCTCACAAATGCTACAGCAATAACTGCTAAAAAAGCATAAACGATGGTGATTATGAAGTAATCGAGTGCTACAGCCAGCAACCGGATGTCGAGCGTGGCAAAATATTGTGGCAAGGTTATCCTCCTCTTAAAACCAAACAGCTCCCGAAGCTCAGCTATTTCATGGGCTTCTTTGTAGTCGTCCATGGCTGCGGTTTTAACAAAAGTGCCCGGGACAATGCCCAGGCTCCTTATTTGTTCAAATGTGTACGGACCGGCGGGTTTGCCGTCTATCACTACAAACCATTCGTCCATATTAATACCGCGATACGTTGAAGTCAGAAAGCCCGCCTTCTAGAGAAATGATAATCTTTTGGCTGCTGGTCTTAAAGTTTGAGGTGCTGTAACTGCCGTCCTCCTGCTTTTCAAAGCCGTTAAAATCTTTCGAAGATAAGCCCGAATCAACTTTGATCTGGCAGGCTGCTTCTTTCGGAACGGCAATTTTTACCTCTGCAACACCTGTTTCAGCAGTCACGTTAGTTACAGTTTGAGGCATTCCCAATTTGATCTTGAACGATGCTGCTCCGCCTTCCAGGCGCACGCCTGAAACTTTGAATTTGCTCAGGTCAAAATCGCACTCTCCGGCGCCCATTTCCAGGTTTATATCCCAAACAGGATTGGCGTTAAGCTTCATGTTAGCTGCTGTTTCATCGCTGTCGCTGAAATTCAGCTTCTTCTTACCGGATTTCATGTCGAATTTCAATACCACCGAGCTGTCGGAAGTGCTTTGATTTAACGAATAGCCCGAGTCGCGGTGCTTCACATTAATATCAATCAGATTTGAAGAGCTGTCCTGGATTTTGTAGGTCGTTGCTCCGCCGGATATTTCCAGGCGTGCATTTTTCATGGTGCTCAGGTAAGGTTCTGAAAAGCTGTTTTTCTTCCAGTTCGCGGATGTGGTTCGGTCGTCATTATCGTTATCATCATTGTTGTACCTGAAGTGCATCCAACGGTAAGGTTCATATTGACCGTAAACACCCTGGTAAGCGATAAAGCAAAGACATGCCACCGTTATTGCGATCCCGGCAAAGGCTCCAGCCCGGTGCGCTGAGCGGTTGATGATCATGTTGGCGCCAACGATGATCAGGATCAATGGCCAAAGGTGAACAACTGCTCTCCAGTGAAAATCTATCACGTTAAAGTTTTGAAGCAGCAGGATGCCCCCAATAAATACAAGAATCAACCCCCAAACAATTTTTTCTGTTTTCATGATTTCTTAGTTTATGGTGCTGTCTGTATTTGTGTTTGTTGGTTCTGAAGCAGCTTGTGCAAAAGGCTGAGCCGGCTCTGCAGCATCGTTAAAAGCAGTACGGTTGCTGTTGCCGGCTTTAGTCAGGATCAGGATACCTGGGATGATCAGCGCCAATGGCCATAGCTTGTGGAAACTGAACCAATACGGCAGAATGTCCAATTGATGTAAGAGAAAGCAAAATCCCATAATGATTAGGATTGTGCCGGCAATGAGGCTTCCGTTGCCTTTACGTTTAACCGGTTGCTGGTATGCTGTGTAACCGGGATTGACTGCAGAAGCAAACGGCTGGCTGTAGTTAGGGTCATCGTAAACTTTGTAGTCAGCAGTTCCATTCCCAAACGGGTTGAAGAGCTTTGCCGGAACTGCAATCCATAAGATAATGTAAGCCAGTACGCCTGATAGCCCGGCAAGCACAGCTATGATAAAGCCCAGCCTTACCCATGTTACGTCTATGTCAAAATACTCGGCAAGGCCGGCAGCCACGCCGCCAATCATCTTGCTATTTTCGTCTCTTTGGAGTTTCTTTTCCATTTTTTTAGTTTTTAGGTTTATGCACCACGCTTAAATCTCGCCTTTCACCGGCCTGATCAACAGTTCGTCAACGTTGCAGCCAATACTCATGTTCAGGCAGTTCAAAACTGCCGAGGCGATGTCTTCAACCAAAACAAAACGCTCTGGCGGAATGTCTGTGCCTGCCCATGAATCGCTTAGCGTTGATCCCGGAAGGATGGCCGTAACTTTTACGTTGTGCGGCATCAATTCTTCGCGTAATACTCTCGTTAGACCTAAGAGCGCAAATTTTGTTACAGTGTAAGCTCCGGCACTTGCGATGGGCTTCACCGCGGCAACCGAGCAAATATTGATGATATGGCCGTGCTGCTGGCTGCGCATTATTCGCCCAAAGAACTTGCTTAAGAAATGGGCTGCGTACAGGTTGAGCTTCATTTGGCTTTCGAGCACATCGTCGTTAGTCTCATCGAGGATAGAAGCCGGGATAAAAGTGCCGGCGTTATTAATCAAAACATCCACTGCGGCAAAGTGTTGTTGTACAAAGTTTGCAAAACGGGTTAACTGAACACGATCTGATACATCGGTTTGCAGGCCAACGGCATTGATAGACGGGTTTATTTGTTTAAGCTGCGCCAGGCACTCGTCAAGTTCCGACTGGTTTCTTGCACAAATTGCTAAATCGTATCCTGCTTCTGCGAGCTTAATCGCGATAGCTTTGCCCATGCCTTTGCTTGCTCCTGTTATAATTGCGTTCATGTGTAAGTTAGCTGGCTGTTTAAAAAAAGCTATTTTAGTCAAAAAATACTGTAAATGATATTTCACCCTTTTGGCAAATACATCCTTCTGTTAAAAGCAGTATTCCGCAGGCCCGAAAAATGGTCTATTTACCGCAGGGAGATTTTCAGAGAAATGGATTCAATAGGGGTTGGTTCTTTGTGGATTATCTCTATCATTTCAGTTTTCCTTGGTGCTGTAACCACTGTGCAAACAGCCTTTCAGTTGGTGAGCGATTTGATTCCGAAGTCTGTGATTGGGGGAATTGTGCGGGATTCAAGTATTCTTGAACTAAGCCCTACTATTTCGGCTATTGTGCTGGCGGGAAAGGTTGGATCGAGCGTCTCGTCTCAGATTGGCACGATGCGGGTAACCGAGCAGATCGATGCGCTTGAAATTATGGGCATCAACTCGCCGGGTTATTTGATACTTCCTAAGATCATCGGAGCTGTAGTTACAATTCCTTTGCTGGTCATTATTTCTATCGCGTTAAGCATTTTTGGCGGCTATCTTGCCGGAACCTTGTCGGGAGCGGTAACGCCCGCAGATTTTGTCAACGGGCTTAAATCCGGATTTGTTCCTTTTACCTTCACTGTTTCGATGGTGAAATCGGTGATTTTTGCTTTCATTATTACCACGGTTTCTGCTTACCAGGGCTTTTACACCGAAGGCGGCTCGCTTGAAGTGGGCATAGCAAGCACGCGGGCAGTGGTTATAAGCTGTATTATGATATTGGTTGCTGATTACATAACCGCTCAATTGTTGTTATGATAGAGATCCAGGATATACATAAGATTTTTGGCGAGAACCATGTGCTGAAGGGCATTTCTGCGAAGTTTGAAGCAGGGATGAACAACCTGATCATCGGTGGCTCCGGCTCCGGTAAAACTACTTTGCTTAAGTGCATGGTGGGATTGCACGAGCCGGATGAAGGTCACGTGATTTACGACGGGCGGGATTTTACCCGGATGAATTTTGAGGAGCGGATTGAAATCAGGAAAGAAATCGGGATGCTTTTTCAGAGCTCGGCACTTTTTGACTCGATGACAGTAGAGGAAAATATCATGTTCCCTCTGAATATGTTCACCACTCAGAACAAGAAAGACCGGATGGAGCGGGTGAACTTTTGCCTCGAACGGGTAAATCTCGAGGGGAAAAACAAGCTTTTCCCATCAGAGCTTTCGGGCGGGATGAAAAAGCGGGTGGGCATCGCCCGGGCCATTTCCATGCAGCCTAAGTACTTGTTTGTGGATGAGCCGAACTCAGGGCTTGACCCCAAAACTTCCATCGTAATTGATGAGCTGATCAATGAAATTACCGATGAATACAACATCACAACCGTGGTGGTTACTCATGATATGAACTCGGTAATGGGAATTGGAGAGAATATTGTTTTCCTGTTCAACGGGCAGAAAGAGTGGGAGGGATCGAACAAAGAAATTGCCCACACCGACAACAAAGAACTAAACGATTTTGTATTTGCGAGCAAGTTTACACAAGCAGCTAAGGACAAACTATAATCAAGAACTTAGCGATATTTGTGCATGATCCAACTCCTCACCCCAGAACACTGGAAAGATTACCAACTTATTGACTGCGGCGATTTTGAAAAGCTGGAGCGGTTTGGGAACGTGATACTGATACGCCCAGAGCCACAAGCTGTCTGGAAGAAGCTATTGTCCGAATCCGAATGGCAAAAGCTCCACCACATCAAGTTCCGGGGGCGCTCGGCTACCTCGGGCGAGTGGATAAAAAAAAACAAGTCCACTCCCGACCGCTGGCACATCAGCTATAAAAACAACGATGTTGAGATAAAATTTCGCCTTGCGCTAACGTCCTTTAAACACCTCGGTATTTTTCCGGAGCAGGCTGTAAACTGGGATTACATCACCAAAAGCATCAAAAGCTTCAAAAATCCTGAGCCAAAAGTGCTCAACCTCTTTGCTTACACAGGCGGCGCCTCCCTGGCAGCACGGGCAGCAGGCGCAGACACCACCCACGTTGACTCGATCAAACAGGTTGTCACCTGGGCGAACGAAAACATGGACTTATCGGGCTTAAAAGACATCCGTTGGATGGTGGAAGATGCTTTGAAATTCGTAAAACGGGAAATTAAACGCGGCAAAAAATACAATGGGATCATCCTCGATCCGCCCGCTTATGGTCACGGCCCGAACGGCGAAAAATGGAAGCTGGAAGACAGTATCCAGGAAATGATGGGCGATGTTGTGCAGCTTTTGGATGAGCAGGAACACTTCCTCATACTCAACACTTATTCCCTCGGTTTTTCTTCTGTGATTGTTGAGAATCTTATTTTATCTTCTTTCCCCAAAGCAGACAACCTTGAGACGGGCGAGTTATATTTGCAGGCAAGCTCAGGCTGTAAACTACCCTTGGGTGTTTTCGGCAAGTTTTATAAAGGCACATTGAAATAAATCGTGACATCAGCATCAAATAAAATATCGATTCTAAAATGCCTGAGCGTTTCGCTGCTGCTGATTTCGCCTTTGTGCTCATTGGCGCAGCGGGCAGATATTTTAATTAAAAATGGGCGGATTATCGACGGTGCCGGAAATCCGTGGTTTTATGGCGATGTTGCTGTTAAGAAGAACAAGATCATCGCCGTAGGAAACCTGGAAAATTACAGAGCCAAAAAGATTATCGATGCTCATAAAAAGATAATTGCTCCTGGCTTCATCGACGTTCATACGCATATAGAAGGCGATGAAAAAGTAACTCCAACTGCCAACAACTTCATTTACGATGGAGTAACTACAGTTATTACCGGCAACTGCGGCTCATCCAACGTGGATATCAAAAAATATTTCAAGCGGCTCGACAGTATCAAGTTGTCGATAAACGTTGCGTCTTTCATTGGGCATAACGACGTTCGGGAAGCAGTTTTGGGGACAGAGAATCGTGCGCCCAATGCTGAAGAACTGCACAGGATGGAAGGGATTGTTGAGAAGGCGATGAAAGATGGCGCTGTCGGCTTTTCCACCGGGCTCATCTATATCCCGGGCACTTACGCCAAAACTGATGAAGTTGCAGCCCTCGCGAAAGCCGCCTCAAAATATCACGGTATTTATACTTCGCATATTCGAAGCGAAAGCCAGCAGGTTTTTGCCGCTATCAACGAGGCTATCGACATTGGAAAGCAGGCGAACATGCCGGTTGAAATATCGCATTTCAAAATCGGTAAACCTTATTGGGGCAAATCAGACAGCACGCTGGGGTTGGTGAAACAGGCTCGTAAAGACGGCTTCGACGTAACCATCGACCAATATCCGTACACAGCCAGCAGCACATCGCTTAGTTCCATTGTCCCATCGTGGGTTCTGGCCGACGGGAGGGATTCTATAAAGGCACGGCTTAGCAATCCTGTAGTTCACAAAAAGATCGTGGATGAAATGATTGACGACATGACTAAACGCCAACGTGATGATTTCAGCTACGCAGTTGTTGCCAGCTATAGCGCAGACCCATCATTCAACGGAAAAAACATTTCAGAAATTAACCTGATCAAAGGGCGCAGCCAGAGCATTCCCAACGAAATTGAGACTATTCTCGATATGACCGCTAAGGGAGGCGCTTCCATGGTTTTTCATAGCATGGATGAAGCCGATGTTCAGAATATAATGAAATATCCTTTTACGATGATTGCTTCGGATTCGGGAATCCGTGAATTTGGAAAAGGCGTTCCGCACCCGCGTGGCTATGGCAGCAATGCACGGGTGCTCTCAGATTACGTTCGCGATAAGCATGTAATCACGCTTGAAGATGCTATCAGACGAATGACTTCGCTGCCCGCTCAGAAGTTTGGTTTTTCAGATCGGGGCTTGCTGCGCAAAGGCATGGCAGCCGATATTGTGGTCTTCGATCCGGAAACGGTGAACGATGAATCAACTTATCAAAAACCACATGCCTACTCTTCGGGTTTTGAGTACGTGCTGGTAAACGGCAAATTAACAGTAGACAATTTCAAACACACAGGTGTGCGGAACGGAAACGTTCTGTATGGCTCAGGACACAGTAAATAACCATTATGATAAACAAAAAGCAAATCCTCTCTTTGACTGCCAGCGCCCTTGCAGCATTTACAATTTTTATAAGCTGCAGCAACAACGATGCGAAAACGAAAAGCACATCGAAAAACGATACAGCTTCAACTCAATCGGCAGCAGGTGAAGAGGCTAAAAGCGAGCCGATGAAGGCTGCGTCATCGGATTATCCGCCGATAGACAAAAAGAAGTACGACGAAATGCTAAAGTATCTGGCAAACGGCGATACTACAGGCAAGTGGCCTGTTAAAAATCAGCCATATCCGCTTCCGGGCGCTATACTTCCGTTCAAAAGAATTGTGGTCTACTATGGTAATATGCACTCAAAAAAAATGGGAGCTCTTGGCGAGTATGCGCCTAAGGAGATGTGGAGAAGGTTAAACGCCGAGGTGAAGAAGTGGGAGAAGATTGATCCTAAGCTTCCTGTGCAAAAGGGCATTCATTACATTGCCACAGTAGCCAGTGGCGAAGCGGGAAAAGATGGAGCCTATGTTAACCGTATGCCCGAGAAGCAACTTGATTCTGCACTTGCAATCGCCAAAATGGAAAATGCTATTTTATTTATAGACATTCAGGTCGGCTTAAGCACGATACAGAAAGAGCTGCCCCGGTTCGATAAGTACCTTAAAATGCCGCACGTGCACTTGGGAATTGATCCTGAATTCGCGATGCGTAAGAAAGGTGTTAAGCCGGGTAGGAAAATTGGGACCTATGATGCTGAAGAAATCAATTACGCGACAAATTATTTAGCAAGAATTGTACGAGAAAATAATCTGCCACCCAAGGTGTTCGTTCTGCACAGATTTACTCAGGGGATGGTAACCAATTACCAAAACATCAAGCTGCACCCCGAGGTTCAATTTGTTATGCACATGGATGGCTGGGGCGAGCCAGAATTAAAGCTTGGCACGTACAGAAACCATATCTACAAAGAGCCAGTGCAGTTCACAGGATTCAAGCTATTCTATAAAAACGATTTAAAGAAGGCCCCTAACCGGATGATGACTCCCGAAGATCTGAATAAGTTAAAGCCTAAGCCGAGCTATATACAATATCAGTAAATCCGAAGCCGGCGAAAGCCGGCTTCATCACTAAAAATATGCAAAGGGCAAGCATCTTTATTTTGTTTATTGCGTTCGTCCCAATATTCTCATTGGGGCAAGAAACGAAGAAAGTAATTGATAAGGAGAAGAACGAGACTTATTATGTTCTTAAATCTGACAAGGCAACGAAACACGGCGAGTATCAAAAGTTCGGCTACAACAATGCTCTAATTCTAAAAGGTAATTTTAAAAACGGGATAAAGGATGGAGTGTGGGAGTGTTATGATTTCGATGGCGCACTAACACTTAGATATGATTACAGCGGTAAGAACCTGCTTTTTTATAAAGCACGTGGCGCAAGAGAAGCTACAAAATGGTATGGTGTAGCAGGCGCAGATACAAGCTTAACCCGGCCAGCCATATATCTAAACGGCGGTGCGTTTATTGCATCTGAGATAATCAAGAACCTGAAAATGCCGAGGGCAGCTGTTGAGAATAGAAAGTCCGGGAGGGTCAATGTTCTATTTACAGTGGACAGATCTGGAAAGACAACTAAACACCGTGTTGATGAGCCCGTGGGCTTTGGGATGGATGAGGAAGCTATCCGTGTTCTAAAACTTATCCCTGAGGATTGGTTGCCGGCAGTATCAAAGGGGCAAGTCATCGAAGAAGAGCTTAGTTATCCTATCTCGTTTAGGTTGGGGAGTTAATTAAGCTTATAATATACGCAACGAGCTTTTGTGCTTACTCCAAGCCGAATTGCAACAAAGGAGCAAGGAAATCGGAACCAGTTTTTATAAACTAACACAAACAGATTTCGTTAAACAGTAATGAATATTCAACAGGCGACATTTGGCGGTGGCTGTTTCTGGTGCACAGAAGCGGTGTTCCAAACCTTGAACGGCGTGCAAAAGGTTGTTTCAGGTTACATGGGCGGGGAAACCCAAAATCCCACTTACATGGAAATCTGCAATGGAGACACCGGTCATGCGGAGGTTATCCGGATAGATTTCGATGCTGACGTGATTTCTTTTGAGGAATTGCTGCTTGTGTTCTTCACAACCCACAATCCAACTACGCTTAACCGTCAGGGCAACGACATGGGCACGCAGTACCGATCTGTGATTTTCTACCATACAGAAGAGCAAAGGAACGAAGCGGAGGCTATGGTGCGTAAGCTGGAGGCGGAGCGGGTGTTCGACAAAAAAATCGTGACGGAGATTTCTCCTGCTTCAGAGTTTTACCCTGCGGAGGATTATCATCAAAACTACTTCGTTCAGAACACGGGCAAGCCTTACTGCGCTTTTGTAATCCAGCCGAAAATGAACAAGCTTTTAGCAGACTTTAGGGAAAAAATAAAGCCCGAACTACTTCCGTAGTCGGGCTTAACATTTGTTGTAATTTTTATTTTTTAGCTGATGCAAGTGTCCTGGCGCTTGCCATCGACAGAACCGGCTCTACTTTCACGATCTTAAATTCAGTGCGGCGGTTCATTTGGTGCTCTTGCTTAGAGCATTTTACGCCGTCTTTGCAGCGGTTGAGCAATTCACTTTCCCCAAGGCCAACAGCCTCCAGCCTCTGGGAAGCCACGCCTTTATTTTTCAAATAGTTGATGGCTGATTCTGCCCTCTTTTGTGATAAATACTGATTGTAAACAGCTGGTCCGCGGGAGTCTGTGTGCGATCTGAGCTGGATATTTACGTTTGGCATTGAGTTCATGAAGTTTACAACTTTGGTGAGCTCAGGTATGGCATCTTTGCGGATATCCCATTTATCAAAGTTGTAGTAGATGTTATTCAACCTGACCAGGTAAGCATCATTTGAACGTTCCAACTCGAAGTTGATAGTGAAGATGGTCGACTCTTTCAGGCCCTTGGTTGATATCTGCCCTTCCTGTTGCAGGTAATACTTGCTTTTATCGCCGGTAACTACATAGTCCATTTCCGGCTCAAGTTCAAAGTGGAAGGTTCCGCGGCTATCAGACATAGCAGATGTTTCTACACCAGTGGTCTTATTGGTCAGGATGATTTTGACGCTTTCAATAGGCAAGCCTGTTCCTTTTTCAAGTACCTGGCCATCCACTGCAAAAATTGGCTGTTGAATTGTCTTTGGCGCAACTTCCGGTATGATCCGGAAACGATAAATATCATCCAACCCTTTGCCTCCCTCACGGTTTGAGGATAAAAAGCCATTTGTAGAATCAGCATAAGTAATCCCGAAATCGTCTTTGGCGCTGTTAAGTGGAGATTTCAGGTTTTCTGCGACCGTGAAAATGTCGAATGAACCGTCCGCCATGAAAATGTCGAGCCCGCCAATCCCAATATTCCCTTTCGTCGAGTAAAAGAATTTTCCATCTTTCCGCACATATGGAAAAACATCATCCTCTTCAGTATTGATGTTTGGGCCACAATTCTTAGGCGTATCCCAATCTCCCGAGGGGTTTTTGCGGCTGGCGTAAATGTCCATTCCGCCGAGGCCGCCGGGCATATCTGAAGCAAAATAAAGTATATTTCCATCAGGCGATAGCGCTGGGTGCTGTACAGAATAGCTGTTTCCATTGCCTAATAACCGAACGGGAATACTCCAGCCATCTTTCTGTTTTACCGACCGGAAAATTCCTTTTTTTACGATGTTGATGTCTTCCCGCTTACGGCTCGCTGGGAGATCAATTCGCGTAAAATAAATAGTATCACCGCTGGCGGTAAACACACCAGGCCCATTATGATACAAAGTGTTTATAGGCTTTGGCATAGCCGATATTTTTTGTGCTTTGCCTTCGCGATCTGTTAAATAGAGCTTCAGGTATGGGTTTCCGGTCCAGCCGTAAACAACGTCTTTTCTTTTAGCATTTGGGTCACTGGTAAACCAACGGTCAGAAACAAACGAAAGATTCTGCCCCACTAACACCGGGCAGAAATCTGAATATTCTGAGTTAAGGTTCTGCATGTTCTCCATCCTGACGCTTTTATCAGGATTTTCTACCCAGATTCGGGCAGCGTCTGTGGCATTCGCCAGTTTTGTTGCGAGAGCTGCTTTAGACGGTACCCGTTCTCCGTAAAGCTGGTAAGCCTCTTTAGCAGCTTCAAACTTGCTGTTCTGCTTTAGAGCATCAGCATAGTATTTGTAGTTAACCGGATCAAAGCCCTTAAATGTAAGAACGCGGGCATAAGCCTTTTCAGAATTTTTGGTGTCGTTAATGAACCGATAACAATTGGCAATTTTTTGAGCAACCTCTAACGATGGCTTTTTTGCCATTATTTTCTCGTAAAGCTCAAGGGCGTATTTGTAATCGTATTTCTCGTAGTAGCGGTTAGCCTGTTCTACGTCGTCAGAGAAGATATTTTGTGGGAAAAAGTAAAGGAACGAGCAAAGAGATAAAGCTAGCGCTAGTTTTCTGTAATTCATTTAGGCAACATTAAAAGTAACGTGGCGTGAGCAGCGCAGTACTTTTTCTGTTTGCATTCAAAATAAAACCAAGTGATATTTCGTGTGTCCCGTTTGAATAATCGCCCAGTGCTGATAATGCATAATCGTATGCATAACCCACCCGAATATTCCTTGCAAAAAACAACTCCACTGCTCCCACCAACGAATTTTGGTTAAAAGCAGTAGTATTCAAACCGGGTTTTTTCCACAAGTTAACATTTGTGCGGTAAGAGGCACCCAGCCAGACTGCTTCCTTAATCAGAAAGAAGAAGTTAAGATCCATGTTAGTAGGGCTTTTGGTGTCTTCTTTGATCAGGAAAGAGGGTTTGAATTTGATTGAAGGATTTATGTCTAATAGTGCTCCTGCACTTAAGAAATAGTGCCTTCCTTGTTTGTAAATAGCTCCCTGGCCTGAATTCCTGTAATCAATTGCGTTGGCCAGCAGGTTGGTTATGGATGCTCCGGCAAAGAACTTTTCACTGCTGTAGAAAACACCCAATTTTGCATCGGGAGCGAAGTATGTTGATTTACCCGCAAAGTTTGGGTCCGAAATATCATCAATTACCGCATCATTAGCATTGAGTGTATATTGGGAAACCCCGGCGGCGAGGCCAAGGGCGAGCCTTGAATCGTCATTCCCGACCGGCAAGCGGTATGAATAATTTACAAAGGCCGATGATTGATGTTGCAAGCCGATCTTATCGTTGATCACGGACAGCCCTAAACCAACCCTGTTATCGAAGAAAGCTCCATCTACTATCAATGACTGCGTTTTAGGCGAGCCATCCAGCCCCGTCCACTGATCGCGATTAAGCATACTCACATTCAGCGTTTCCTTATAGCCGGCGTAAGCCGGATTGATCACCAGCGAATTAAACACATACTGGCTATACTGAGCCTCTTGCTGTGCGTGGCAAATCAGGCTACAGAATAAAGCTGTGAAGAGAAGATAGAACTTTTTCATATCAGTTCTTTTTTGCCATGCTTATAAAACCTTTGTAAACCTTTTGGTCGCCATTGATCTCTACCTTGAGCACATAGAAATAGGTTCCTGCCTGTAAGTTTGCTCCATCCCAGGCATTGGCGGAGTTGTAGCTTTTTGCTTTATAAACCTCATCGCCCCAACGATTAAAAATCAACAGCTCGTTGTTAGGATACAGGTCCAGATTCTTCACAATCCAGGTATCATTTTTCCCATCTCCATCAGGCGAAAACGCGTTGAACAGTGTTAATGGGCTCATGTCTGAAGAGGTGGAAAACGAGAATGGCATATCTTTGAACCCGTTCAAAGAAGTGAATAGAAGGCTTCGGTTCAGGCCATCTCCATATGACCCGTCGTTAGAAGTTGACGGTGCCGCTTTTTCCCACACACCAGGCGAAATCCATTTGGTTATCTGCCGGTAATCCCCATCGCCTGTGTTTTGAAGGAAGTTGACATTCGTGGCGCCCACACCTGAGTCAAAGCTCAGTTCATAAAAATATTTGTCAAAGATCTTATCGATATCCGGGCGTTTGGAACTGCTGCTATAGCCTGCCAGTGACGGGTCTTTATAGAAAAACGACCCTGAATAAACTCCCTCACTGCTGGCCTGAGGCTGCATTTCTACGGGACGGTAAATGGCTGAGCCCGATATAGAAGAGCCAAAAGGAAAAAGGTACGTTCCCGTTGAAGATGTCTTCCTGTAAAGCTTGCCGCCTTTATCAGTGCTCACAAATCCGCTGGTGCGGGATATTGCATTATTATCAGGACTCAGCACATTCAAATTATGTTGCAGAAGCTTAAGCTCTTTATCGTTCAATTTCAGAGAACCTGAAACATCAACATCCGCTAACATAAACTTGAAATCAGAGCCGGATAGCTCAAGGTTCGGAAAAGTGGTTTTTGAGGCGCCACCAATTTTTTGTTGCCCTCCTGATAACGTTACCAGCCCTTTTGACTGGCTATCAAACACAAGAGGTGATAAAGCTGAAGGGACAGATGGATTGTTCAGCCAGTTTCCTTTTACTTCCAACTTTCCATTGTTCAGGATGGTGCCAGCATGATGGACGTAGCTATTGTCCACGAAAAGAAGCCCGTTTGCAGAAATTGTGATCGTTTGACCCGTATTTACAACCTGCGCAAGTAGCATGCTGCAGGGAAGCAGGCACAAACAAGTGGCGGTAAATAGCTTTTTCATGTTAATCTACTATGGTGATGTGGTATGTCATGGCGGCAGGATCCTGAGCGGCGCTGCTGGCATTGAAAAACTTCACTTCTACTGTGTTCGATGCTGAAACTCTTGCATACGAGATGATAACTCCGTCGGGAAGTGCGGCATCCGGCGAAATAGAAACTGTTGAACCGGATGCGGCATCAGGTACTGTGAATGTCTGCACCAAAGCTGTTCCCGCCGCTATGTTGGCAAGATCGACAGTTCCTGAAGATGCTTTAACTACTTTATTTATGACGGTGCCGTTTTGTCCAAGAATTATTGTGCCGTTTACGTGAAGCGATGCCTGCGGATCATTTTGGTTTATACCGATGTTGCCGTTTGATTTTATCCGCATCCGTTCATCAGAATTGCTTCCAAACACAACATCCTTCGCGTCTAACGTTCCAATAAATGAGCCGCTCACCCCGGAAAATGCTGGCGTAGTTCCCGTATTTCCGGAGATTTTCCAGGCATCGTTGCTGCTTGGGCCTTTTATGTTCCCAACCTGAGCCCAGTTTGATGTACCGCGTTTGAAAACATCACCGTTTATTACGTTCAGATAATAATCATTCAGCACACCAGAGCCTGACGAAGGCGTGCCGCTACCGCTAAACCATACAGAGCCTTGTGCTCCTGTTGGGCCTTGCGGACCGGTTGTGCCGGCAGGCCCTACGGCCCCGGTTGCGCCCGGCTCACCTTTATCGCCCTTAGGGCCAGCAGCGCCTGTAGCTCCAGTTGCCCCTTGAGGGCCTGTGGCTCCGGGATCGCCTTTATCACCTTTGTCGCCTTTCGGACCCGCAAGACCTTGTGGCCCAGCGGCGCCGGTGTCTCCTTTATCGCCTGTAAGCCCCTGTGGACCAGCAGGACCGACTGGTCCTTGCACGCCTTGCGGTCCGGCTGAACCCGTATCTCCTTTATCACCCTTATCGCCTTTAGGACCGGCGGGGCCAGTTAATCCTTGTATTCCTTGCGGTCCTGCTAAACCAATGTCACCTTTATCGCCCTTATCACCCTTTGGTCCGGCGGGGCCAGTTAATCCTTGTATTCCTTGCGGTCCGGCTATGCCAATGTCACCTTTGTCGCCTTTATCACCCTTTGGTCCGGCGGGGCCAGTTGCTCCCGGTAGTCCTTGCGGACCAGTTAAACCTACATCTCCCTTGTCGCCCTTTGGCCCTGCAACTCCCGGTATCCCTTGCGGACCAGTTAAGCCTACGTCACCTTTATCACCTTTAGCTCCGTTGGCACCTTGTGGTCCTGCGGGTCCGACATCGCCCTTATCCCCTTTTGGCCCCGCAACGCCCGGTATTCCTTGCGGTCCGGTCAGTCCAATTTTTCCCTGAACTCCCTGCGGGCCAGCTGGTCCCGCCGGGCCTTGCGGGCCGACAATGCCGGTTGTGAGGTTTGCAATAGTTGTCCAGCTTCCTGAAGCTTGCTTCTGATAAACATCGCCCGTGCTGTTATTAAGATACAGGTCTCCCTCGTTTGCGCCTGTAGGTTCGGTTGCAGCAACCGGAGGTTTCAATGTTCCGTTAAACCACTGGGCTCCTTTATCGCCTTTAGGCCCTTGCAAGCCGCCGTCAACAGAAACCCACTTGTTTTCAGACCAGAAGTTGAATTTATTCTTATCAGTATTGAAGATCAAAAGCCCGTTTAAGGCGGCGTTTACAGTTCCTGTAGCAATAATAGCCTCGCGTTGTTGTTCGGTAATCCGGGGAATCAGCAAGCCTTTAGAGTCTGAAACAATATCAAGTATAGCCTTTGTATTGGGCGTCGCCGTGCCAATTCCCACAGATCCATTTTGTGCCTGTGCCATCGCCGGAAGGAACAAAATAGTGCATATAGTTAAGCGGAAGAGGAGAGCGAGCGATTTAGATTTAGTAGGTAAGTTTCTTTTCATAGGTTAAACTTTTTGCCTGCAAAAATTTACATCAGACTGCTTTATACGACAAGTTGTTAACATAGTTTCAATCTTCTTCATTATTTGAAATAGGGGTATGCCTTTAAGGGGAAATAATTAATTTAGCGGCACTAAAAGCAAAATATGGCAGCAGATATTGAAAAGTTAGAAGGTATAGCAAAGCAGGTCCGGAGGGATATTGTGAGAATGGTACATAGTTGCCAGTCTGGTCACCCGGGCGGGTCTTTAGGCTGCACAGATTACTTTGTTGCGCTGTATTTCCACATTCTTAACCACAATCCTGAGTTCAATATGGATGGTAAGGGAGAAGATCTGTTCTTCTTGTCTAACGGCCATATTTCGCCGGTTTGGTATAGTGTGCTTGCCCGCTCAGGCTACTTTGATGTAAGTGAATTAGCCACATTTCGGAAGTTGGATTCAAGATTGCAGGGGCACCCAACTACGCACGAGCATTTACCGGGAGTACGTGTTGCCTCGGGATCATTAGGTCAGGGCTTATCTGTTGCTATTGGTGCTGCTCTTTCAAAAAAACTCGACGGAGATAACAGCCTTGTTTATACGCTTCATGGCGACGGAGAATTGCAGGAAGGGCAAATTTGGGAAGCGGCGATGTTTGCTCCCCACAATAAAGTTGATAACCTTATCTCTACCATAGATGTAAACGGCCAGCAGATTGATGGCTCTACTGAAAAGGTGCTTTCGCTCGGCAACCTGAGAGCTAAGTGGGAGGCATTTGGCTGGGAGGTAATGGAGATGAACGGAAATGAAATGGCTGATGTGATTCGCGGGCTGGAACTTGCAAAATCAAAAGCATTCAAAGGCAAGCCCATCCTCATACTGATGCAAACAGGCATGGGCTACGGGGTTGATTTTATGATGGGCTCCCACAAATGGCACGGAGTTGCGCCTAACGACGAGCAACTGGCAGCAGCTTTAGTTCAGCTGGAATCACAACTTGAGGATTACTAAACCGGATTCAGCTCATCTCTTCCACAAAAAACACAAATGAAAAAATACACCTATACAGAAAAGAAAGATACCCGTTCTGGCTTTGGCGCCGGCTTGCTTGAGGCAGGAAAGAAGAACCCTAATGTTGTTGCACTTTGCGCAGATTTGATTGGTTCTCTGAAAATGGATGCATTTATAAAAGAGTTTCCGGAGCGGTTCTTCCAGATCGGCATTGCCGAAGCAAACATGATAGGTATTGCTGCGGGGCTTACTATTGGTGGGAAAATACCTTTCACAGGTACCTTCGCCAATTTTTCGACAGGCAGGGTTTATGATCAAATTCGCCAATCTGTTGCTTATTCTGATAAAAACGTAAAAATCTGTGCATCGCATGCCGGGCTTACCCTCGGCGAAGACGGCGCTACTCACCAAATACTTGAAGATATCGGGCTAATGAAAATGCTGCCTGGTATGACTGTAATCAACACCTGCGATTTTAATCAAACAAAGGCGGCCACTATGGCTATAGCTGAGCACGAAGGCCCGGTTTACCTACGCTTCGGCCGGCCGGTGATCCCGGTGTTCACAGACCCCGACCAGAAATTTGAAATTGGCAAAGCCTGGATGGTGAATGAAGGTAAAGACGTGAGTATTTTTGCTACCGGTCACATGGTCTGGAAAGCTATAGAAGCCGGCGAGAAGCTGGCTGAAATGGGAATAGACGCCGAAATTATCAATATCCATACGATTAAACCTTTAGATGAGGAGGCGGTCTTAAAGTCCGTTGCGAAAACCGGTTGCGTGGTAACTGCTGAAGAGCATAACCGGTTGGGCGGCCTTGGTGATAGTATAGCGCAATTGCTGGCCAGAACTAATCCAACGCCTCAGGAGTACGTAGCGGTAAACGATTCTTTCGGCGAAAGCGGAACTCCAGATCAATTGATGAAAAAGTATGGTCTGGACAGCAGCAACATAATTGAAGCTGTGCAGAAAGTGATGCAACGAAGATCGGCGAAATAAGCTGCTGACGTATTCTGCCTTTGTAGTTAGATCATCGAAATATTATGCAGGTAGAAGATTCTGAGATATTGCTAAAGTTCGCGTCAGAGAAGACGCGAAACGAGGCATTTAATCTCCTTTTAAAAAAATATCAGCAGAAGATCTACTGGCACATCCGTAGGATGGTTATCGATCACGATGATACCGACGACCTTGTGCAGGAGGTTTTTATTAAAGTCTGGAAAAATCTCGCTAACTTCAGAAATGATAGCCAGCTTTATACCTGGCTCTATCGCATTGCGAGCAATGAGTCTATTACTTTCCTGAATCGCAAAAAGCAAAAGAATAATATTTCTCTTGATGATGTATCGCCTGACTTATCAGCATCGTTAACCGAGGGAGCTTATTTTAACGGCGACAAGGCACAAATGAAACTTCAGCAAGCCTTGCTGACCTTGCCCGAAAAGCAGCGTCTGGTATTTAACATGAAGTATTTTGATGATCTGAAATATGATGAGATTTCGGCGATTCTTGGCACAAGCGTAGGGGCGTTAAAGGCATCGTTCCATCTGGCTGTGAAAAAGATAGAGCATCATTTGCTATCAAACGATTAAACCTTTTCCGCAAAGACAACTCTTATTGATATGGATTTAAATGACAGAAGCGAGTTAGAGGGTTTAGCACCCACGCTTGCCGCTATGGCGAAAGTAAATCCGTTTGTTGTTCCCGAGGGGTATTTCGAACATCTTTCAAACCAGTTGAACAGCCAGATAAAAATTGAAGAATTAGCTCATTCAAATGCTTTTGAAACTCCTGCTGGATATTTCGAAAGTTTGTCTGAAAATATCAATAGCGCCATCTTTCTAGAGAGTCTTAAAGAAGAGAATGCATCTGAAGGGTTCAGTGTTCCAGCCGGTTATTTTGAACATCTCTCACAAAAAATTAATAAACGCACAGAAGTCAGGAAATCAGCTTCGAAGGTTGTTCGGCTACGGTTCATACAATATGCTGCAGCTGCCTGCATTACAATAGCGATTGGAGCCGGCCTTTATTTGAATAATTTCTATTCGGCGACCAGAAGTGCTGAAAAAGCTATTTCTGAAATTCCTGATGAGGAAATTATAAATTATCTGCAAATGCATAGCGATGCTGCCGATACGCCGCTGATCCTTGAACATTTGCATGCAACAGACGCAGACGGGCAATCTGCCGGCGGCGATCTCACTGAAGAAGAGCTTCAGCATTTTTTAGATACGAAATTGTAGAGATTGATGAAGAGGATTGTATTTATACTGTTAAGCATTTTCATAGCAACATCAGCGTTTGCGCAGGCGCCGCGGTCAAAAGGCCGTGAGCGGTTGGAAGCTGCAAAGGCTGCTTTTATAAATCAGAAGCTAAACCTTACATCTGATGAGGCTGAGCAATTCTGGCCAGTGTTTAATAATTATCAAAGAGAATCTGAGCTTTTGATCAAGCAAAGAGCGATAGCAAAGAAGAGCGGCGAGGCTTATGATGTAGAACTTGATTTTAAATCAAAGATGCTTGATCTGCAAAGACGTTATAGCCAACAATTTTATAAAGTATTGCCCCGCAGTAAAGCTATTCAGGTTTTCAAAGCGGAAAGAGATTTTCGCCAGAATTTGATAAAAGAACTAGGCGAACGGCACAGCAAAGGTATGGCCGTAAGAGATTAGTTAATGTTTGGGTAAGTTTGATTTGATTAAACCTCCGGATGTACGTCCTGAGGTTTTTTCGTTATGTGAGATGCTGTCGTCCGGCAGAGGATGATTAATTTCGCATTTTGCGAAGTATGCTTTCCAACCGCCAGCTATTCCTTCTGAATAATGCACAGACGTCCTCGACTCCCAGGCTTTTGGAGATTGAGCGTGCCGAGGGATTGTATTTGTACGATAGTTCCGGCAAAGCATACCTGGACCTTGTTTCTGGCTTCGCGGTGAGCAATATCGGGCACCGGCACCCGAAGGTGATTGAAGCCATCCAAAATCAACTCGACAAGTATTTACATGTTACTGTGTATGGCGAATACGTGCAGGCACCGCAGGTAAGGTTTGCAGAAAAGCTCGTGTCTGTTTTGCCCCCCAGCTTGAACTCTGTTTATTTCGTGAATTCAGGCGCTGAAGCCACAGAAGGCGCTCTTAAGTTAGCAAAGCGATTTACAGGCAGGAGTGAGATAATCTCGTGCAAAAATGCATATCACGGCAGTACCCATGGCGCTTTGAGCGTGATGGGCAATGAATATTATAAGGAAGCTTATCGGCCGCTTCTGCCGGACGTTGATTTCGTAGAGTTTAATAGTTTACCTGATCTGCAAAAAATCACAGGCAAGACAGCTTGTGTGATCCTCGAAACCATTCAGGGAGAGGCTGGCGTGCGTGTGCCTTCAGCCGATTACATGAAAGCTCTTCGAAAAAAGTGTGATGAAACCGGAACTCTCCTGATCCTTGACGAAATCCAAACCGGCTTTGGCCGTACCGGAAAGCTGGTTGCCTTTGAGCACTACGGGATTGTGCCGGATATCTTATTGCTTGCCAAGGGAATGGGAGGAGGAATGCCGATCGGTGCCTTTATCGCAAATCGCGATGTTATGGCTGTCCTTGCTGATAATCCCATTCTCGGCCACATCACGACCTTTGGTGGCCATCCGGTTTGCTGTGCGGCGGGACTGGCTACTTTGGAGGTAATCCTGGGCGAGAATTTAATGAATGGCATTGCTGAAAAAGAAGAATTGTTTCGCAAATTGCTGGTGCACCCGCTAATCAAAGAGGTGAGAGGGAAAGGTCTTATGCTTTCTATTCAGCTCGATTCATTTCAGCAGGTGGAAACCGCGAGCAAACTATGCACAGACAGAGGTCTGTTGATCGACTGGTTTTTGCACTGCGATACAGCTTTAAGAATTGCTCCACCGCTCACGATAGGTGAGGAGGAAATCAGAAGCGCCTGCAATATCATCTTGGAAGTACTTAGTAACTTATAAACGTGTCTATTCGCCTAAATAAATACATAAGTGACTCCGGAATATGCTCCCGCCGCGAAGCCGATCGGCATATTGAGCAGGGACGCGTTTTTATAAACGGAAAAAAAGCAGCCATTGGGCAGCAGGTCTCGCCCACAGATCGTGTAATGATCAATGGACATCTGATTGAGCCTGAAGAAACAAAAGACCTCGTGTTCCTGGCCTTCAACAAGCCCGTGGGAATAACCTCTACTACAGAAGCAGGCGTTAGAAGCAATATTGTTGATTATGTAAACCATAGTGACCGGATATTTCCAATCGGGAGGCTCGACAAAGATTCGCAAGGCTTAATATTCCTTACGAACAATGGAGATATGGTGAACAAGATTCTGCGGGCGGGGAATAAGCATGAAAAGGAATATCTGGTAACTGTTGATAAGCCGATCACGCCTCAGTTCATCGCTGGAATGGCTGGAGGAGTACCTATCCTAGGCGAAATGACAAAGAAGTGCACTGTAAAACAGGAAAGTACTTTTGTTTTTAAGATCATTTTAATCCAGGGCTTGAACAGGCAAATACGCCGGATGTGCGAGCATTTTGGTTACGAAGTTACCAAGCTTGAACGTACGCGGATTATGAACATCAGCCTGAAAGGGCTTCCGTTGGGCGAGTGGCGGCAATTAAACGATGCGGAACTGAATACCATTTTCAAACTGATCGAAAATTCAAGTTCCACTGCTCCGGTAAAGGAGATTCCCGCAAAACGCGAAGGCCAGAAAAAAAATTCAAGGGATACATCTGATGCGAAACATCGAAAGACAACAAAGCCACAGAAGACCGCAAGGAACTCGGGCGGCGCCCGACCAAAGGCGAAGGCACAACAGCGAAATAAAAGACCAAAGCGATGAGGGAATCCTTAACGTTAATTGTTTGCATCCTAATTTAACGGCACATTTAAAATTATGAGCTTAAAAGTAAATCTTGGCTATTGCGACGCACCGGCTGCGTTAAACTTTCTTCTCAACGTATTGGGATTTCAGCCTGTAGTGGTTTATACCGGTGCGCATCAGGGAATTATTGCTCACGCCGAAATCCGCTGGCCGGAGGGCGGTGCTGTGACTTTGCACAGCATAGAAGAAGATGAGGTTTCGGTTTACGATGCGGTTCAGGCGATGGACAAAAAGGGTGGATATCCCGCGTTTTCAGTTCACATGGAAACATCCGATCCTGACAAGCTATACCAGCGGGCAGTTGAGGAGGGCGCCGAAATCATAAAGGAACTAGATACTACGTCCAGGGGGCGAGGCTTTATCGTAGCAGATCCAGAAGGCTTGTACTGGAGCTTCGGAACACCTTTGCCGAAGCTGTTGCGGAATGCTGAGGGCGAGTGGCAACCTGAGGACAATGCATAAAGAAAAAATCCCTTAGCTTTCTGGGCTAAGGGATTTTTTACTTCTATTTCCAATACGAATAGAACTCCTGTGGGATTGGTTTATCTAACAGATACCTGTAGATAAAGCGCACCGTCTCCTGATTATTGTGGCGCACCTTGGTTCCGCTCACGCCATGTCGATTTCCTGGATAAACCATGTATTCGAAATGTTTATTCAGGTTCTGAAGCTTGTCAATAAACTGGACGCTGTTCTGCATATGCACATTGTCGTCCATATCGCCGTGGATTACCCGAAGCTCACCCTTCAACTTGTCGGCGTAGGTAATTGGCGATGTAACTTTATACCCTTCAGCGTTGTCTTGTGGCGTGTCCATGAACCGCTCGGTGTAATGCGTATCATATAGGCTCCAGTCTGTTGGAGATGAGATCGCGATTCCGCGTGTAAATACATCGGCTCCATAAGTCAGAGCCATCGCAGTCATGTATCCGCCGAAGCTCGTGCCGGTTATTCCCACCTGCTTTTCGTCTACAAAGCCTTTTGCTTCTAAAGATTTAACCGCATCCATGTAGTCTTCAATCTCATGTTTGCCGAGCTGGCGATAGATGTAATTCATCCCGGTTTTCCCAAGATGTCCTGCGCTACGATTGTCTATAGCTACCTGCAAAATCCCTTCTTTTGCCCACCAGGCAGTTGTTCCGGTTGGCGTTTTCCAGCGATCGTAAACTGTGCCTGCATCCGGTCCGCCGTAAATGGAAATCCACATCGGATATTTCTTTGCCGGATCAAAATTCAATGGGTATGTAACCGTCATCGGAAGTCTTAAGCCATCGCGGGTGGTGTAATAGACCAGCTCTGTTTTTGGGAGGTTGTAAGCGTTAAACTGTAGCCCTTTTGAATTGCCAAGCTGGCGGATTACTTTGCCGTTTCTATCCAGCAAAGCTGACTGAGTAGGAGTTTGAAGATTGGAATAAGTGTCAACAAAGTAGTTTCCGTCTGGAGAAAGCACAACGTTGTGATCAAAATTGCCAAAGGTTAAGCGTTTCGGTTCTCCGCCCTTCAGGCTCACGCGATAAAGGTCAAAACGTGTGGAAGCCTCCTTGCGGGCAGTGAAGAATATTTCGCCGGCTTTTTCGTCTACCAGCAGCAAATCTCCAACCCGCCAGTCGCCGGATGTAAGTTGTTTTTTCAGCTTGCCTGTTAGATCGTAATAATAAAAATGTCCCCAGCCGGTTTTGTCACTTTTAAGGATAAAGCCTGAACCATTTTTCAGAAAATACATCCCATCAAACCAGTCAACCCAGGTTTTCTGAGCTTCTTCGTAAATGGTGCTTTTCTTTCCCGTATCCGGATTAACGGTATAAATGATCAGGTCATTCTGATCCCGGTTCATCCACTGCATCCATAAAGATTTGCTGTCAGCCATCCAGAACGGAGTGCCGAAGTACTGATCCGCTTTTGCGTCGAAATCGGCCCAAACAATATTGGTATTTCCTGTAGCTACAATGCCCATCTTAACCTCGGGGTTTTCGTCCCCCGCCTTTGGATAGCGGGTGCGCTCCAGGTAGCCGTGCTGTCCGGTCGAGGCATAGATTGGGAACATCGGCACCTCAGAATCATCGAAGTGCATGAAAGCTATGTGCTTGCTGTCGGGGCTCCACCAGAAAGCTTTGTAGCGGGTAGGGCGGCCGAGGATTTCCTCGAAATAGACCCAGGATGCCCAGCCATTGTACACTACATCTGAGCCATCAGTTGTGTAGCGGGTTTCTTTACCAGAGGCGATGTCAACAGAGTACAAGTCGTTGTTGCGGGTGAAAGCCACTTGCTTGCCGTCGGGCGAGATTGTAGGGTTTTTCTCCTCGGAAGTGTCGCGGGTAAGCTGTTTTTCCTGACCCTCAAGGCTTCTGTAAAATACGTCTTTGTTTCTCACGCTTACGGTAGCCTCGTTTACCTGAGCGGGAGGCGAAACTACCGCGTTGCCGGTTTTTACATCTACTGTGTAAGGTGTTCCGTTGCGATATTCGATATAATGTGTGTTATCAGCCCAGCCGCGGATGTAAGGCACCGGATTAATAATGTCTTTAGCCGGATTGGTGAATATGTCTGAAAAGGTGAGATCTTTCTTCTGTTGAGCAAAAAGCGGGGAGCTGAATGCTAGCAGTCCAGACAGCACCAAAAGTTTAGAGGATTGTAAAAACATACTATTTAAATAATGTGCGAAAAGATAAAGCTAAGAATAAATACTATTTCAGCGGCTGCTCTGATGCCACTTTTTAGATCTGAAAGTTCCGATAATCAAAAATATCGCAAACGCTCCACTGCCCAAACATCCCGCGAAAGCGATGTAGTCTCCATGCTTTACATAAAACGTCAGAGACTCATTAAGGTTGATATCAGCTTTCAGAGCAGTCGGTACCCACCAATCCGATTTCTTCACCACATCCCCACGCTGATTTATAAAACCCGAAATGCCCGTGTTAGCCGCCCGTGCTACCCATCTCCGCGTTTCTATTGCTCTCAACTTTGCGTAGTCAAAATGCTGGTCCTTGCCGGATGTATTTCCCCACCATCCATCGTTGGTCACAATGGCAATGAACTGGGCGCCCTTTGCCACCCCCTTTGCCACCCACTCACCCCAGATTGATTCATAACAGATAACCGGCGCTGCGCCCATCCCGCTTTGCGAATAGAATACAGAAGGTTCAGGCTGGCTACCGTAAGTGCCTCCGCCCCCGAAGCCTGCGAACAAGGGCTTCAGGAAAGACAAGGCTGCGAATGGCGTTTCCTCAACTCCCGGCACCAGTTTGGACTTGTGGTAAAACTGCACATTCGACGAATTCTCAATCTGAATGGCAGCATTAAACTCATCCATGTAACTACCTGCATTCTGGTTGAAGTAAGCTGAAGGGGTTTTTAAAGTATCGTACAGGGCATACGTGGATATGCCTGAAAGCACATTGCCGTTTTTGTACTTCGTTAAAAATTGCTGAACAGCCTGATAGTTGTAATTGTCCCTGATGCGAGCTTCGTCCACATACTGAGGCATCGCCGTTTCAGGCCAGATAAAATATTCGGTGTTCTGTTGGCCAAAAGAGTCGGATAAGTGGATGAGGTTTTGCAATTGTTCCTGAGCCGAAATGCTGTTGAACTTGTGATACGGATCAACATTGGGCTGCACCACCACTACATTCGCCGGATTAGTCTCTTCTTTGTACCGGAAATAAATTATCAGCGAAACTGCTACTGGTATCAGGATATGTGATGCAAGTCGGAGGCTCAGATTCAGTCTTTTTCGCTTATCAGCTTTCTCCTGAATTGCTAGATACAGGCTAAAAGCAAGGATATTCGACATCAAAATCCAATAAGTGCCGCCGTAAATTCCTGTCCATTCGTACCATTGGACGAGTTGGTGAGTGGCAGCAAAGCCGTTGCCAAGGTTCATCCACGGAAAAGCTAGATCCCAGCTTTGATGCAGATATTCATATCCAATCCAAAAACAAACGAGCCCGATATAACTCCAGGTGAAAGTTGTGATTCGCCGCAGGCGATAGTAAAGCCAGAAAGCAAAGGTCATTAGCAAAGCCGCCAAACCGAAAGGTATTAGCGAAATCAGAATGGCTACATATGATGGCATTACGGCATTTAATGAATTAAAAACCCAGTAAATGCATGCGGTATTCCAGATAACAAAAGCTGTGAAACACAGCCGGAAGACCTTTTTGCCTTTTTTTGGGGCATCAGAGCGGATGATGTTTTCAACAGCGATGAGCAGCGGCACCAACGCGACCAATAATATCGGACCGGAGTATGGGATAGGCGGCCAGGCAAGCCAAAGCAAGAAAGCGCTGAGCAAGGCCAGCAAATAGTTTCTCTGCACGTTTACAGTTGAGATAAAATATCGGCTTTTTTTGCCTCGTATTCCTGTTGGGATATGAGCTCTCTGTCAAAAAGAGACTTTAGTTTTTGCAGTTTTTGAGTGGCTTCGTCTTCTTGCGAGAGCGGTGCTGCGGCAGGCTGAGCTGGTGCCGGAGCGGAAGCCCGTTCTTGTTCCATCTGCTGTTGCCTTTGCGCCTGCCGATCGTTCTCCAATTGCTGATTTGCAACCTGAGAAAGCTTACGGGCTTGTGTTTTCGGGATGTAATCTACGGTAATATTCTCGCCGGTATGCGGAACGGCCATGAATTTTGAACCCAGGATTTCTTCCTTGAAAGAAACATCTTTAATATCTTTCCAGAAGAAGAAGTTAAAGTTTGTGGTGAAACCTAAGTTTCCAGGCGTGCAGAAAACAAGGCGTTTATTCGTTATCGCGATAGATTCGGAAGCAATGCTAACCGGCTTTTTCTGCACAGCGAAGTACAAAAGCGTTTCGCCAGAGGTGAGCATATCGTCAAGTTTTCCTAAAACCTTTTCGGCAATTTTAGGATCCTGATCGTCGGTTGTAAAATTATCTAAGTTCATTGTGCTGTTTATGACTGTGTTCTGTCGTAAGGCTTGTAGTCCATCGTCTATGGTCCATAGTCTGGTGCATTTTACTTGCCGCCCCTTCCCGCCACACAAATTACAAATTCTCCTTTTAAGGTATTGTTTTCGAAGTGCGATTTTATTTCCGGCAGGGTGCCGCGTACGGTTTCTTCAAACATCTTGGTCAGTTCCCGCGATACTGAAGCCTGCCGCTCTTCTCCAAATACAACGATAAATTCTTCCAGGCATTTTAGCAGGCGGTGCGGAGATTCGTAAAAGATCATCGTACGCTCTTCTTCGACAAGAGATTTCAGACGAGTTTGCCTGCCTTTTTTGACAGGAAGAAAGCCTTCAAAAGTGAATCGGTCGGCGGGAAGGCCTGAATTTACCAAAGCGGGCACAAAAGCGGTGGCTCCGGGCAGGCACTCAACAACAACATCGTTTTTGATTGCTTCGCGGACGAGCAGGAAACCGGGGTCGGAGATGGCAGGCGTGCCCGCATCAGAAATCAGGGCAACCTGCTTGCCTTCTTTTAATAGCCGGATAATCTCGGTAGTTGATTTGTGTTCGTTGTGCTGATGATGAGCAAATACACGTTTATCAATCCCAAAGTGCTTGAGCAGCGGTGCGCTGGTGCGGGTATCTTCAGCCAAAATTATATCGGACTCCTTTAAAATTCGCAGAGCCCTTGCCGTGATGTCTTCAAGGTTTCCTATGGGAGTGGGAACGAGGTAAAGCTTGCTCATTTTAGTTGCGGACTTTGTAGGATGAGGCGGGCAAAAAAACTGATATCTGCCTCCCACATCTCACATCTCCCATTATCTTTGTCGAAAAAATAAGAGATGCTGCAAGTTAGTTATATCCGCGAAAATAGAGATAAGGTTTTAGAGCGCCTGGCTGTTCGTAATTTCAAGCAACCTGAACTCGTAAACGAAATTATTTCGCTGGATGAAGAACGCCGAAGCACTCAGTCAACGCTCGATGCTATCGCCGCCCAGGCAAACGCTTCAGCCAAACAAATTGGCGAACTGATGCGCCAGGGGCAGAAAGAGCAGGCCGAGCAAATCAAATCCGAAGCAACAAACCTTCGGGAGCAGTCAAAATCTTTGAGTGAGAAGCTTTCGGTGATTGAAGAGCAACTGCAGTTGAAATTGGTTTTGTTGCCAAATTTGCCTCATACCTCAGTTCCTAAGGGCGTTTCTGCTGATGATAATCAAGTGGCTCTTGAATACGGCGAAAAACCGTCGCTTCAGGCAAACGCTTTGCCTCACTGGGAGCTTGCAACCAAATACGACATCATTGATTTTGAACTAGGCAACAAAATTGCAGGTGCGGGATTTCCGGTTTACAAAGGGAAAGGCGCCAAACTGCAGCGTGCGCTGATCAACTTCTTTCTCGACAACGCTGAAAAAGCAGGCTATCGCGAAATGCAGCCACCCATCGTGGTAAATGAAGATTCCGGCTTCGGAACGGGTCAACTCCCCGACAAGGAAGGGCAAATGTATCATGTTGGAATTGATAATCTGTACCTTATCCCCACGGCAGAAGTTCCGGTAACAAATCTCTACCGCGATGTTATTGTTAAGGAAGAAGAGCTTCCGATTATGAATTGCGCCTACACGCCTTGTTTTAGAAGGGAGGCGGGATCGTACGGAGCACACGTGCGTGGGCTTAACCGTTTGCACCAGTTTGATAAGGTGGAAATTGTGCAGGTGGCGCATCCTGATAAATCATACGAGATTTTGGAACAGATGAGTTCTTATGTGCAGTCGCTTTTGCAAGCGCTGGAACTGCCGTACCGTGTTCTAAGCCTTTGCGGCGGAGATATGGGCTTTACGTCGGCCAAGACTTACGATATGGAAGTTTGGTGTGCTGCCCAGGCACGCTGGCTGGAGGTTTCCTCTGTGTCAAACTTCGAGACTTATCAGGCAAATAGGTTGAAGTTGCGCTTTAAAGGCAAAGAGGGAAAGCCGCAACTGGCTCATACGCTGAATGGAAGTGCTCTGGCATTGCCAAGGATTGTGGCATCGCTTTTAGAAAATAATCAGACTGAAAAGGGGATTAAGATTCCGGCTGTGCTGGTGCCTTATACGAGGTTTGAGTATATCGACTGATCGAGCGTACGGCTTACATTTTCAGCACACGCTCCCAGATTTCTTCATCTACTGGAATGCCATTCCTGCTATTATCCAACCGTGTTTTTAAGGTGTTTTCTCCCGGATATGAGATGTTGTTTCCATTCTCAGCCCGGCTCGATTTTGTATATTCCAATATCTCTTGGACCAATCTCTCAGTAGTTGACTTGTCATCTTGGTAGAAGCAGATAAATACCTGTGAAACTCCAGTCTCCCGTTCGTTGGCTTGCGTGATCTTTGCCGTCGATTGTCCGCCGCTCAATAGTGTGGCAAGCAGATCCAGCATCAGAGACAAACCCGAGCCTTTCCAAAAACCAATTGGCAGCGCTCTTTGCGATTCGATAATGTCGGCCGGAGCTTTAGTCAGATTGCCTTTGACATCAAAGCCTCCGTCAAACAGAAGTTCTTTCCCCTTCGCTTTATACTCGTGTAACTTGCCATACGAGTATTGCGACATTGCCATGTCTAGCACCACATTCCCGACTTCCCGCGGCACCGCAATTACCAAGGGATTGTTCCCCAGCCTCGGCTCAATACCTCCCCAAGGCGGAACATTGGCAATAGTATTCGTGAAACAAATTCCAATCATCCTGCTTCCGCAGCCTGCCAGCCATAAGTGCCTCCACGCATCCAGTGATTGTTGTTTTTGAGAGCCACACAGCCCATGCCGTTTGCCTTGGCAAGTTGAATTGCCCGATCCATACAAATCCGGGCATTGATTATTCCCGGTCCGGCGTTGCCATCCCATCGTTCTACTATGCCATTTGATTCAACCAATTCTGCTTCGGCATCTATCTTTATAACGTCATGCTTTACATAATCAACAAAAGTTGGAAAGCGGTTTAGTCCATGAGTATAAACTCCGTCAAGGCTGTTTTCAGCGAAGCCATTCGCAAGGATTGTTGCTTTAGCTTCATCAAAGCCCAAGCTTGTAAGCACACGGTGAAATTCATCTTTTAAAACCTCAAATGGAACACGCATAACGAGATCAAAATATATAAAAAGCTCTCCACGAGGAAGAGCTAATCCAATGCTATTTTTTATTTTAGCTCAAACACCGCGTGTATCTGGTAGTTCAGCTTTATCTTTTTAAAGTCGATGTCGGGCATTGAACTCGCATCGGAAGATACCATTCCTTCAGTTTTCATCATCGCGTTAGCACGATAGATTGGCTGCGGATAGTACTCATTATTGATCTCCTGAATGTCTAAAGCGCTTCCAACGTTGTCGCCTACAGCTTGGGCAAGGTAAGTGGCTTTCGCTTTGGCAGCCTGTAATGCCTTGATCTTGAGCTCTCGTTTCAGCGTTTCCATTTTGGAGTAATCGTAGCTCTCAATGTTGGTGTATTCTATGCCTTTTGGGTCAACGGCACTGATGATGGAGTTAAGCTTTGAAAGGTCAGTAACCTTGATACGGTACTGCTTGCGGGCCAAAAAATCCGGGTTTTTCTTTTTCTCCCAAGTGTAATTATAGCTGGAGATGTTGTTGATTGTGAAATCTTCTTTCGGAATTCCGGCGGCAAGAACTGCTGTTTGAAGCTGCCGCTCGAGCTCTTCAATCTCCACTTTCTTCTTGCTGTTGTTGTCTCTAAAATATTCCTTCAAAGAAATTCCGAAGTTGATTATATCCGGAGTGACTTCAGCTTCGGCTGAGCCGGTTACATCAATTTTTCTGCGGGTATCAAATGTTTGTGAGAAGCCGGTAAGGCTTATTGAAGTCAGAGCTAATGCAAATAGGATCCTTTTCATGTTTAGAAATTTACTTTGTTAACTTGAATACTGGATGAATGTTTGAACACGATTCCACAGCCAGCTTTGTAACATAGACGATGGGATTGAGCTGGGTGTAACAGTAGCGCAAAAAAAAGCCGCTGAACGCGGCTTAATGTTATTCTTCTACTATTTCGTTGTGAGGCGTGAGCTCCACCTTCTTTTCTTCCTTGAAATACTTTTTCTGAAAGATCAGGATCATGATAACTCCCACGGATATGGCTGCGTCGGCTATGTTGAACACTGGCCGGAAAAATATGAACTCTTCGCCTCCCCACACGGGGAAAGATGCAGGGAAGCTTCCCTGAAGGATGGGGAAATAAAACATATCCACAACCCGCCCGTAAAATAGTCCGGCGTAGCCGCCCCCCGCAGGAAGGAATTTAGCAGGTTCGTAATAACTGCTTTCGCTGAAAAGAAGGCCGTAAAACGTTGAGTCGATGATGTTGCCCATCGCTCCGGCAAAGATCATGGCCACATTGAGGATGAGTCCTCGGTGATAGCGCTTTTTTATCAGGTAAACCACACCGTAGCCAATCCCGCACACTGCGGCAATCCTGAAAAGGGTCAGGAATAGCTTTCCGGCTTCTCCGCCGAACTCCATCCCAAACGCCATCCCGTTATTCTCGGTGAAATGGATGATAAACCATTTGCCCGCGATGTGGATTTCCTGTCCCATGCTCATGTTAAGCTTGATCCAGAATTTAAGAAGCTGATCGGCTAATAGAATAAAAATAATAAGTAAAGCAGGCTTGCTGTAACCTTTCATTTGTTACTGCTTCAATTTAGCTTCCATACTAAGGGTAGTATGCGGAACTGCACGCAGGCGTTCTTTTTGGATCAGTTTGCCTGTTTCTCTGCAAATACCATATGTTTTGTTCTGGATACGCCCTAAAGCTGCTTCCAGGTTCTCGATGAATTTCTTCTGACGTGCAGCAAGCTGGTTGATCTGCTCTTTTTCAAGCGTTGCAGAGCCGTCTTCTAAGGTTTTATAGGTTCCAGCAGTATCATCTGTGCCATTTGCGTTGGGGCTGCTGAGCGATAATGCCAAAGCAGCAAGCTCTTCTTTAGAACTGCGCAATTTTTCTAAAATTATTTCTTTAAATTCCTGTAGCTCGGCATCAGAATACCGGGTTTTCTCAGTGTTGTTCTCCATCTTATGCTCTTGTTATTAATATAGTTAGTTCTGTGTCTTCTATTTGCACTTTTTCTCCTGTATTTAGCTTATTATCAAGCTCAAAAGAATCGGCCAGAATTTCGGCGCAAATATATGATAAATTATTTTTCACGGCCTCGGCTATCGCCGGGGCATCGGTAACGCGTACATTGATCTTGTCAGTTACCTCATATCCAAGATCTTTACGCAAATTCTGTACCCTGTTTACCAACTCACGTGATATGCCTTCCTGTTTCAATTCAGAAGTAATCGTAACATCTAAAGCAACCGTTAGTTTTCCAAGGTTAGCAACCTGCCATCCGGGCACGTCTTCTGCAATGATTTCAACCTCGGATAAAAGTATTGAGTATTGAGTATTGAGTATTGAGATCTCGCCTTCATCCTCAAGCTGGCTTATTTCGGCTTGGCTTAGCGCTGTCAGTGCTTCGCTCACTGCCTTCATATCCTTCCCAACCTTGGGCCCTAAAGCTTTAAAGTTAGGCTTGATCTTCTTCTTGATGATACCAGAAGTATCGTTGATAAATTCGATATTCTTGATGTTCGTTTCCGACAGGATCAGGTCTTTAACTTTCTCCACTTTCTCTTGGAAACTGCTATCGAGCACCGGAACCAGGATTTTGTTGAGCGGCTGACGCACGTTTATGCCCACCTTCTTGCGCAACGACAAGACCAGTGAGGAAATGTCCTGGGCAATTGCCATCCGCTCTTCCAGGGCTGAATCAATCAGCTCGGCATTATAAGCCGGAAAATCCGACAAGTGAACTGATTCCACTGCTTCCTTCTGAGTTGTGCTGTTCAGGTCAAGGAACAAACGATCACTGAAGAACGGCGCTATCGGCGACATAAGTTTCGCGATAGTTGTCAAACAGGTATAAAGCGTTTGGTAGGCTGAAATCTTGTCTTCAGTGTAGTCGCCTTTCCAGAAACGGCGGCGGCATAAACGCACATACCAGTTGCTCAGATTCTCATCTACAAATTCCTGTATAGCTCGTGCGGCTTTAGTTGGCTCAAAATCTGCGTAATAACCATCAACTTCCTTTGTAAGCGAGTTCAATAGTGAAATAATCCAGCGGTCTATTTCCGGACGGTTCTCCACATCTTTTTCGGCATAGCTGAAGTTATCGATGTTCGCATACAAAGAAAAGAATGCGTAGGTGTTATAAAGCGTGCCGAAGAATTTGCGGCGCACTTCATCCAAACCTTCAATATTGAATTTCAAATTATCCCAGGGCGATGCGTTACTGATCATGTACCAGCGGCTCGCGTCAGCACTGTATTTTTCGATGGTTTCAAAAGGGTCAACGCCATTGCCGAGGCGCTTCGACATTTTGTTGCCGTTCTTGTCGAGCACAAGGCCATTCGATACCACGTTCTTAAATGCGATGCTGTCTTTCAGCATTACTGCGATGGCGTGCAGGGTAAAGAACCAGCCGCGGGTTTGGTCTACGCCTTCTGCGATGAAATCTGCGGGGAAGGAATTTTCAAATTCTTCTTTGTTCTCAAACGGATAATGCCATTGCGCATAAGGCATAGCTCCGCTGTCAAACCAAACGTCTATCAGATCTGGCTCACGGAACATTTTTTTGCCTGTAGGCGATACTAACACGATATCATCCACGTACGGACGGTGAAGATCGGTGATGGTGAAATCAGAGGACATAAATCCCGACTCAGCGGATTTCTTGATTTCCCCGTTAAGCTCTTCAATCGAGCCAATGCAGATTTCCTCAGAACGATCTTCTGTTCTCCAGATAGGAAGCGGAGTTCCCCAATACCGTGAACGGGATAAATTCCAGTCAACCAAATTCTCCAGCCAGTTTCCAAAACGTCCTGTTCCGGTAGATTCCGGTTTCCAGTTTATAGTTTTATTCAGTTCAACCAGGCGATCTTTTACTGCTGTGGTTTTGATGAACCAGCTATCAAGCGGATAATACAAGAGCGGCTTATCGGTTCGCCAGCAGTGCGGGTAGCTGTGCTCGTATTTCTTTACATCGAATGCCTTGTTCTCTTCTTTCAGCTTGATGGCGATGAGCACATCCGTTGGCTTAAAGTCCGGATCTTTGCGTTCGGCATCGCTGTAGTATTCTTCTTTTACATATCGCCCGGCGAAATCGGTAACTTCATTCACAAACATCCCGTGACGGTCAACCAGCGGATATTCGTTTCCTTTCTCGTCAGTCACCATCACCGAAGGTACGCCATTTTCGCGGGCAGCTCTAAAGTCATCCGCACCGAAAATGGATGCAGTGTGAACGATACCAGTACCATCTTCTGTGGTAACAAAATCGGCAGGAATAACTCTGAATGCATTGGCTTCCAGGTTTTCATTGCTCACGTACGGCATCAATTGCTCGTAGCGGATGTTGAGCAGATCGGCGCCGGTAAACTCAGCGGCAATTTGCCATGGAATTATTTTATCTCCGGGCCTGTAGTCCTGGAAAGAAGCATTCTGGCCTTCAGTTTTAAAGTGCTTAGCAACAAGTGCCTTTGCAAGCACCACGCTGACTGGTGCAAACGTGTACTGATTGAAGGTCTTAACTTTTACGTACTCGATTTTAGGTCCGACAGCCAGGGCGCAGTTTGAGGGGAGCGTCCAGGGAGTAGTGGTCCAGGCGAGGATGGCGGTATCTTCAAGTTCGTCTTCAAAAAGCACAGGAACAAGCGGATGGATTT
Organism: Sphingobacteriaceae bacterium; assembly: GCA_029266635.1. Taxonomy (GTDB): domain Bacteria; phylum Bacteroidota; class Bacteroidia; order Sphingobacteriales; family Sphingobacteriaceae; genus JAQSWM01. Next base: position 89,402 of record JAQSWM010000002.1, read on the forward strand.
GATCTTTCTTCGGGCGGAACTCAGCAACGATAGAAGTATCCTTCAGCATTTTGTAAGTGCCGGGTTGGTTGAGCTCGTGCGAGCTTAAGCCAGTACCTGCAGCAGGAGAAAATGGCTGAACGGTATAACCTTTATAGAGAAGCCCCTTTTTATAGAACTCTTTTAATATCCACCAAAGTGTTTCGATGTACTTGTTTTCGTAGGTGATGTATGGATTATCGAGGTCAACCCAATAGCCCATCTTTTCCGTCAGGTCATTCCATACATCGGTATATTTCATTACCTCCTTGCGGCAGGCAGCGTTGTAATCTTCAACTGATATTTTCTTGCCGATATCATCTTTGGTGATGCCCAGAGCTTTTTCTACCGCGATTTCAATAGGAAGCCCGTGGGTATCCCAGCCACCTTTGCGTTTCACCTGAAAACCTTTCAGGGTTTTGTAACGGCAAAAAATATCTTTGATAGATCTTGACATCACATGGTGGATCCCGGGCATTCCGTTAGCAGAAGGTGGCCCTTCATAAAACGTGTATGGCTTTGAAGCAGGCCGATTGGAGATACTCTTCTCGAATATCTGGTTCTCCTGCCAGTATTTTAATATTTCTTTGCCTGTTTCAGGTAAGTTTAGTTGCTTATATTCTTTGTACATCAGGCTAGCGCTCCCCAAATTTAAAGGTTGCAAATTTAGCTATTTAGCATGGATTTTTTAACTTTAGGGAACAAATGAAAGACAGTGAGGTGTAATGTTTTACCATAAAAAAACACCCAACTGATTTGTGGCTTGTTTTATGATGTATTTTGGCGGTGAAACTGCATACAGGAAGATTATATGTTAAATAAATACGCGAAGCGGGGGCTAATACTACTGGTAGTCGGAGTGATATTCAATTTGGTAGGCTGGTTTGTAATGACCGACGAAGTTGAAATCGCCGGGTATAAGCTGAAATACGGTTGGATGATGATTTTGGGAGTACTGTTTTTTGGAACAGGGTTTTTATACATTCTGTATAGCCTTATCAGGAAGGTGGAACATAGCTCTATACTGGAAGAGCGGGCAAGCAAGCGGAAGAAATTTTGGTCGAAGATTGGGCCGAAGAAGCATGCCTAAAGAATGCTGTATAAAACCCGTGGCATCGTTTTTAAAAGCACCGATTATTCCGAAAGCAGCTTAGTTGTACAGGTATTTACCGAAGAATTCGGGATACAGTCTTACCTGGTGAACGGTGCGAAAAAGCCTAAAGCGAAGATCAGGCAAAACATGTTTCAACCGCTCCAACTGCTGGAGATGGTGGTTTACCATAAGCAATCAGGGAACATCCAGCGCATTAAGGAAGTAAAGAATAGCCCTCCATTCGGCAGCATCCCCTTTCATTTCAGCAAGAGCTCGATAATATTATTTCTAAACGAGGTTCTCTACAAAGCCATTAGGCATCAGGGCCAGGACCCGGCGCTCTTCCAATTTGTTTTTCATGGGATAGAACTTTTAGACAGGCTTGACGAAGGGCTGGCAAACTTTCACTTGTTTTTCCTGCTCAGGCTCAGCCAGTTTCTGGGCTTTTATCCCCACCAGGGCGACACTGCCGTCAATGCAGATTACTTCGATTTGCAAACAGGCTCTTTCAGCCAGGTTGCTCCCCCGCACACTTTCGTTTTGCAACAGCCCGATACGGGTTATTGGAATATGTTGCTGAAAGGAAATTTTGAAACACTGGCAAACCTTAGCATTCCTGCCGCACGCCGACGCATACTTCTTGAGAAGATATTAGATTATTACAAATTGCACATTGATGGCTTTACGGAAGTAAAATCGCACCATGTGCTCGAAGAAGTTTTAAGCTGATTACGCCGCCGGTATTACCCTGTTGATCACACTCTCCAGCTCATCAATGTCAAATGGCTTTGGCAAGAAGGTGTCAGCACCTGCCTGCTTGGCAAGGCTTTGAATATCATTGTTGGCAGAAAAGTAAACCACCGGAATGGTCTTAAGTTCGGGATCCTGCTTAATGGTTTGGGTTGCAATGATGCCGCCCGTATCAGGTATCCAATTATCCATCAGGATCACTTCTGGCATCACATTTCTTACCTTTTCTATTATGTCGTTGCAATTGGTAGAAGTATGAACCTCCCAGCCCTGTTCTTCAAGAATATAACTACAGATAGAAAGAATATCAATGTCGTCGTCAAAAATGAGTATGCGTTTTGCCATACCAAATAGTTAATTAGGCTTAGAGCGTTAAATGCTAATTGTATTTACTTCTGTATTTAGCTGAGAGTTGCTGCAACATGTTCTATTGCCTCACACTTTATCTACGTCGTAACAATGCAATTTAGCTTATGTTTGATTTATTTTTTTTAAAAGAACATTTTCAGGACTGTTGCAAAGTAATAAATTGTAAAACTAATCTAGCTTATTATAAAAAATGGCTGTTATGGTTTTCCCATAACAAGCCATTGAGAGAGGTAATTTACTAGCAACCTTGTTCACCTAAAAAATACACTAATAGTTGTACCCAATTATAGAGCCAAGGCAAAAAGTGCCATTTTTAGGTGTGTGAGAATAGGTGCGGTTTATCCCGGCAGTAAAAATATCCCCATTTTGGGGAATGCTTCACTTGCAGCCTAAACTATTTCATTGTGTGAAGGTTATTTAGAAAAACTATAGTGATGGCAAAGTATTCGAAAAAAGCTCAGGACAAGGTTGAAGAAACCATGCATGAGATGAAAGAAGGAAAACTTAAAAGCGGAACCGGTAAAAAGGTAACTAACCCCAAGCAAGCAATTGCAATTGGCTTATCTGAAGCTCGCAAAGAAGGAGCAAAAGTGCCAAAGAAAAAGGATTAAAAGCCTTTAATTGCTTCCATCCGCTTATCGGCTTTTTCCTGCTCGGTGAGACCTTTTTTGTATTGATAAACCGGCGATTCCCAATCGCCATAGGTTGGGTTTGGGATGATGATAAACCGTGTTCCGAACAGTTGTCGGGCTTCATCGACTGTCGCATTCCTGCTTTGCTGATCTTTCAGGTAGAACATATCAGAAAAGTCGTTCAGGTTATCGCCGCAGAGCATAACTATATTGTATGATTCTGCGACCTGCTTGCGCCTTGGTTCTTTATCTGACGTATTGTCTTTTACCAGCAGGTGTTTTGCATCGGCAAATGGGAAGTTGAATTTTTGAAGGTTCTTGAGCGTAGCCTCGTACTCGATCTTTCCACGGTTGGTGATGTAAAAAACCTCTACATGTTTTTTCTCAGCGTATTTGAGGAAGCTGAGTGCACCGGGAATGGTATCGGCTGCAGCCTTTGAGGTCCAGAGGAGCCAATCATTTTGATCGTAGCTCACACCTTTGTGCAATTCGTATCCTTCGAAAGCAGAGTTATCCAGCACTGTTTCATCAACATCCACAACCACGCACCGCGGCTTTTTGCTGCGGTTTTGCAGCGCACAGTCCAATCCGAAACGGGCGAAGTTGTATGCCTGGTAAGCCAAGGCCCGGTACTCTCCCGATTTTTGCTGCCACAGCACAGCGTTCACATTGTCGCGGGCATACGCGGGGCGAGCGTCAGTTTGTGCCTGAAGCAATATCGGCGTTGAGAAAATGCCGAGTAATATGACTAGAAATTTCATGTTCATGGTAGGTTTAATAAAGCATCATCAGAATCTTTTTCAAATTCGTTTGCCTCTTTCTGTTTCGGCCTGGATTCAAATTCTTTGGAGCGGTAAACGAACCAAACTCCTGAAAGCGCCGCAACAGTTGAGATGATGAAAAAAGTAACAGTTAAGAACACCGCCAGGTTCTGATCCATCCCGAAATAGGTAGAAGCGTGTGTCATGGCATATTCTCTAGCTCCAATCCCGCCCAAACTGACCGGTAAATTGGCGGCAAGAGTAGATAACAAAAAGCTGAAGAGATAAGGTGAGAATTTGCCATCAAAGTTTTGCGACAACAGCATCAGGATAACCACCAATACCTGTAAAGATTGCAGCGCAATAGCCTTGATGTGTGCCGAAAAAAACACCTTGGAATAGTCTTTAAAGAACTTCCGCATTACGAAGTAGTAAATGGTAGTTCCAATAATCAGTGCAATGAGCGGCCACGTTGCCGGAATATCTATTTTAGGGATGAACAATATCAACGCTACCGCGATAAGCCCAATGGCCCACAACCCACTCAGCCGATCAAAAAACATAGCCAGAATGATGCGTTTAGTAGGAAGCTGGAATTTTTTTCTCAAAAGATAAACTTTGTACCCATCCCCGCCCACGCCTCCCGGGAGGCTTACATTATAGAACATACCAAGCAGGTATAATCTCAAATTGAAGCCAAAATTCAGGTTTAGCCCGATGCTCTTCAGAAAATCCAGGCTGCGCCAGGATGCTATCACCGCCGATATAAAGTACAGGATTAAAGCCAGTAAAATGTAAAGCGGGTTGCTATTTAGGAACAGTTCTTTGAGGGTTTTGCCGTCTATCTTCTGTGAAACAAAGTAGATCAGGATGGCAGTTACACCTACTTTGAGAAAGATCTTAAGAGCGTTCCAGAGTTTTTCTTTATCAGCCAAAGTGTGAAATTGTCCACAAAACTAACAGATTTGCGCAAAGCAAAAAGCCAGAAATTTTCTGGCTTTCCTTTAGATAGTGGGTGAGGCCTTAATGTACGGTAGCAGTTACGTTTTGAGCCGGTGGTGCCGTTTGCCCGTTCTCAATAAAGTTTTTGAAGCCATAAACGTCTTCGCTGATGAGCTTTTCGAACTTCGGATTGAGCAATTTACCTATCGCCGTGCCGATGCTGCCGATAGGAGAGCGGTAGCTTAAAACCACGTGCAGCTCGGTTCCGCCATTATCAATTTCAGAAAACTGGACTTTCCCGGCATGAGTTACGGGCGAGCCCTCGATAGAGCGCCAGCCAATAAGCCTGCCTTCTTCTTCCTTCACTATTTCAGCATTGTAACTGAATGTCTGCTCCGTTCCCGGGATTTTAACAGTCCATTTAGAGCGGATGGCGTCGAGTTCTTCCACATTCTCCAGATGTTGCATGAAAAGCGGCAGGTTGCTCAGCCTGCGCCACGACTGGTAAACTTCATTTTTAGGTTTGTTTACCCTGAAGTTGCACCGGATGTTAATCGCTTCGGTTTGTGTGCTGTCTTGTTCCAAACGCTGATAAACCGGGCAGTTACCTGAAATGCCGCGTGAAAGCAAGTAGCCTCCGGCCACGGTGCGGATTATGCTGCTGAGCGGGGAGGAAAACAAATTGTTTATGCCTGAATAGAATAGATAAGTTCCAATAACTGCAGAGGCGATGCGCTCTGGAGTATTAACATTCACAAAGCTGTGGTGTCTTGGCAGGGTTTCACGGTCAGAGTATATCGACATAATACTTTAGTTTAAGTTCAGATTAAGAACGCATCATTTTGGTTGAAGTTTTAATTTTTTCCGCAGGCACAAATCAATATTTCTGCTTTAATACGAATTCTACTCATAACATTAGCAGAATAATTAAATTCGCATCAGCCAATTACATTGTATTATAAAGAATAAGCCTTAGCGATCTTTAAGTACAATATTTGCCTGTCCACTAAACCGTCATTACTAACCTGATCATGAATATCCTACACAAGTTCCTTTATTCGGCAATGTTCAGCCTCGCTGTTGTTCCTGCGCTCGCACAAAAGCCCATGTGGCTCGACGAAACAAAGACAGAAGAGAACCGCATGCCGATGTATTCTCATTTCATCACCTACCCAACTGAAGTTGCTGCGAAGAAAAACGACTGGAAGCAATCGTCATCTTACCTCAGCCTCAACGGAAACTGGAAATTTAAATGGGTGGAAAAGCCTGCCGATCTTCCAGCAAACTATCAGTCACTGAAATTTAACGATGCAAGCTGGAAGAGCCTGAAAGTGCCTGCCACCTGGGAGATGAACGGCTACGGCTATCCGATTTATGTAAACGTTGGCTACGAGTTTCAGGATATCATGCCAAAGCCCTTCGATCCACCGAATGTGCCTTTGAGCTACGATCCAACGGGCGTTTACCGGCGGGAAATAACCATCGCTCCAACATGGGCAGGGAAGAAGATCATCCTGCACATCGGCGCAGCTAAATCAAACCTGCAGGTTTGGGTAAACGGAAAATATACCGGCTACGGCGAGGACAGCAAGTTGCCCCAGGATTTTGATGTAACCAGCTTTGTGAAGCCTGGCAAAAACCTCATCGTAATGAAGTTGATGCGGTGGAGTGATGGAACTTACCTGGAAGGACAGGATTTCTGGCGCATGGGCGGAATAATGCGTGATTGCTATCTGCTTGCCCGCAATCCAGTGCACGTGCAGGATTTAAAATTGACGACAGAGCTCGATAAGGAATACAAGAACGCTACCCTTTATACAACCGTTACGCTAAACAAGCCAGCCGCCGCAAACGCGATTGTAGAGCTGAGCGATGGAGCTGCCAGGATAGCCTCAGGCAAAATCGCCCTGCAAAACAAACAGTCTGATGTGGTTGCACTGAAGGTACCTAACGCGAAACTCTGGTCAGCTGAAACGCCGAACATGTACGATGTTTCTATTAAGCTGTTCGATAAAGCCGGCAAATTGCTGGAGGTGATCCCCCAACGAATCGGCTTCCGCGAGGTGGTAATAAAAGATGGTTCATTGCTGGTAAACGGACAAAAAGTATTGATCAAAGGCGTTAACCGCCACGAAGTTGATCCGGTTTTGGGGCAGGTGATCACCAAAGAAGCTATGCTAAAGGACGTTTTACTGATGAAGCAGTTCAACATCAACGCAGTTCGTACATGTCACTATCCTGACGATGAATACTGGTATGAGCTCTGCGATAAATACGGTTTGTACGTGGTTGATGAAGCAAATATTGAATCGCACGGCATGGGCTTTAAAGAGCTTTCTCTTGCCAAACAGCCCTCATGGGAGCATGCGCACGTTCAGCGGGTACAACGTATGTATGAACGCGATAAGAATATCACATCCGTGATATTATGGAGTCTTGGCAACGAAGCCGGTAACGGAGTGAACTTCCATGCGGCTTACAACTGGTTGCGTTCTCATGACCTTAGCAGGCCAATTCAGTACGAAGGTGCAGTAATCAATAACAAAGATTTCAAGACGGATTCTAACACAGATATCATTAACCCGATGTATCCAAAGCCAGCAAATTTGGAGATATACATCAAAAACAACAAGCAGCCAATCAAGCCTTTTATTTTCGTTGAGTATGCTCACGCGATGGGCAATTCTCTTGGCAATTTCAAGGATTACTGGGATATGATCCGAAGCAATAAAAACCTTTTGCAAGGTGGATTTATCTGGGATTTTGTGGACCAGGGATTACAGAAAATCAATGCCAATGGCGACACCATTTACGCGTATGGCGGAGATTATGGCCCCAAAAATGTGCCGAGTGATAACAACTTCCTGTGCAACGGCATTTTTTACCCCAACCGCCAGCCAAACCCACACGCATGGGAAATGAAGCATGTGCAACAGGATATTCATACCACGCTCTCTGGCGAGAATACTATCACAGTTTACAATGAGAATTTCTTCAGAGACTTGTCTTACGCAAGCCTGAATTGGGAAGTGATTGTAAATGGAACCCGTGCACAATCAGGCGAGATAAAGGATTTGGATGTCCTTCCGCAGCAGTCTAAAACTTTCACCCTGCCCATCTCCCTTCCCAAAGATGCAGAAGCATATTTGAATGTAGTTTATCGCCAGAAGGCAGCCCAAAACCTGGTACCTGCAGGGCACATTGTTGCAGATGATCAGCTTTTCCTCGGTGGTTCAGCCAAGAGGATAATTGGTGTGAACGCAGCCGGGAACGTTACTGCTTCAGATGCGCCAAATGCCTACACCATCAAATCAGCCACAGCTAACATTCAGTTCGATAAGTCGACCGGCTTTTTGAAACAGTATGTAGTAAACAACCAAAATCTGCTCGAATCAGGATTTGCCTTGCGGCCTAACTTCTGGCGTGCTCCAACAGATAACGATATGGGCGCAAAGCTGAACCTCACATTGAAGCCATGGAAAGAAGCTACTGAGGGTTTGAAACTCGATAACTTTTCGGCAAGCGAAAACGGCGGACTGGTTACAGTGAATACAAGCTATAGCCTGCCATCTGTGGGAGGTAAGCTGAACCTGAACTACACTATCAACGGCGCAGGCGAGATCCTGGTGTCACAATCACTGTCTGCAGATACCTCGAGGTTTAAGCAGATGCTGCCTAAATTCGGGATGAAATTGGTATTGCCTCAAGGTTTTGAAAATATATCTTACTACGGTCGCGGTCCGATAGAAAACTATCAGGACAGGCAATCTGCATATCCGGTTGCGGTTTATAACCAGACCGTAAAACAGCAATTCTATCCGTACATACGCCCGCAGGAGAACGGCAATAAAACAGACATCCGCTGGTTCACTATTACCAAACCAAATGGTGCCGGGGTAACCATCCAGTCTGATCAATTGTTAAGCATGAGCGCTTTGCATTACTACGATTCTGACCTTGATGATGGCGACGCAAAAGACCAGCGCCACTCCGGCGATTTAAAGGCTCGCCCACAAACTCAGCTTAATATAGATTACAAACAAATGGGTTTAGGAAGCGTGAACAGCTGGGGAGAACTGCCTCTTGATCAGTATAGGCTGCCGTACCAGAATTACAGCTATCAGTTTAAAATAACACCAATAACTAAATAGCATGAAAATAAAAGTAGGTGCAATTATAGCCTTGTTTGCTGTTTCGGTGTTCCCATCGGTAGGATTTGCCCAACAAGCCTGGCGCTCTGAGTTGTTGAAGTACATCAACACCAAACTTGCCAAACCTGATGGTGGCTACGGCTGGGAAGATCAGTACGATTCGCACCTCGCTCCAACTTTTGCTGTTACTGGAATTTTAAAGGATATCGGTGCGCTTCCGGCGGATAAAGCTAAGCTCGCTGAATTCATCCGCACACATCATCCGCAAAGAGGAGCCAATCAGGAGGCTGGGCCAAGCGGCACAAACATGCGGGATTTGATATATCAGCAAATCCAGGGTATTTTGTGGTTGGGCGGCGATGTGTCGTCTTTCAAAGACGAGGTGAAGGCATGGAAATCGCAGGCGGGAGCTCTCTCGAATTTCGAAGGCCATAAATACGCTGGTTTGTACCAGGAGACAATGACGCCGATATGCAATGCTCTCGTGGGAACTGAAATGCAGAACAAAGCTGCTTTCATTCAATACCTCGAGAGCCGGCGCAGGTCCAATGGCAGTTTTAACAACGCACCAACTTCCGCCGGAGGTGATGGCAACATCCTGAACACGTACTGGAGCTTAGTTGCCTGGGGCGCACTTGGCGAAGCACAAAAGCAAAGCGCCGAAACAGTTTTATGGCTTCAGTCGTGCCAGTTAAAAAATGGCGGCTTTACTCACCAGCCGAATCCAACAATCGGTGTGAACGATGATGTTGCTTACACCTGGGCAGCAATCAAAGCGTTGCAGCTTTTGGGTGCCAAGCCGTCAAACGTGCAGGCAGCAATCAACTATTTAGCTTGTTTGCGCAATGCGGATGGAGGCTTCGGACCACGAGAGGGCTTACACTCTACCCCAATGGCATCGTTCTACGCTGTGGATGCGCTCAAGGCTTTAGATGCTTTGTCGGCCCTGGATAAAGCTCGGAAACCAACGGAGATTAAAGAACCAAAGGCGGATTTAAAAGGCTACAAAACCTACACAGTACAGTTCCAGGGACAGGGGCAGGGCAGCCCGCAAGAAGCGGTTGTGCTTGCTAAGAAGCTGAAGATAGACTTATGGGGCGTAAAATATCCCGCTGATGGCTGGGTAGTGGCGGCACAGAAGATTGCAAATGAGAGGAAAGTTCCGGTTACATTTTTTGTGTCGAACGAGCCGCACGATAATGAATTGATCATCCCCGGTATGGGCTCTTTTAACCATGTTTTGGACTATATCGCTCCAGCAAACGCACCAATCCATTTTGCCGACAGCGCAACATTTGATCAGATGAAAGAAACCACACTGGAGCAACTAAAAGCTGCCAATGGCGGGCTAATGCTTCAGGTTAGCAATAACGAGCCTTTAGCCCGAATCCTGCTGGATGAGTCAATAAATAACTTCTTTTATTTGGGGATCAGCACGGTGCACTTCGGTCAAAATTTCATGTTCTGGCTCCCTTATCTTGCTGAATATCGTTACCGTCTTCCTTTGGTCACTTTGCAGGATGCGCACGGTACGGAATCCTGGTGGTGGGGCGAAGAGCTCATTAATCACCGGAATGTGTTCATTGCTAAAGAACCCACGTATGATGCAATGGTGACAGCACTCCGAAATAACTTGATTGTAGGAATCAGGCACGATAGCATCAGCGACTACAAGACTAGAATGTTTGGCGGAACCGAAGCCGCCCGCAAGTTTATATCTGCCAAAGAAGCCGACTGGAAGTGGTGGATTACGCCGGATCATCTGGTTAGGCCAGACGCTGCAATCACGGTAATTTCTAAAGACGATAAGTTTGAAGCTGGAAAGCCTGAATCAGGATTGAATATTCGGGTACGCACGCGCTGGAATACCGTCCGGCAAACTTTGAAATCTGCAGCCGTGACTTTGCAACAGCTTAAGGTGGACGGCAAAATAGTGTCTTTTGAAGAAGTAATAAAGAAAAGCCCGCGGGGCGAGGGCACTGCAGATGTTTATTATCTGTACAAATGGGGGACCCCATCAAAGGGCTTACACCAGATTGAGGCGACGGTGAAAGACCTTTCTACTAATGCTGTCAAAACGTATAAAGAAACGTTCATTCAAAAGTAAGGATATGAAAAGTACCAAAACACTGTTTCTTTCGGGGCTAAGCCTTTTGGTTGGAGCCTTGGCTGCGGGCTGCGTGGCGGCTAAGAAGGATTTAGCGGCAAATTCAAAACCCAACATCATTTACATAATGGCAGATGATCTTGGATATGGCGAAGTTGGCTTCATGGGTCAGGATAAGATCAAAACTCCGAATATTGACCAGCTTGCCAAAGAGGGAATTATTTTCACCGAGCACTATGCAGGCACGTCAGTTTGCGGCCCTTCTCGGGCAGCTTTGATGACAGGGATAAACACCGCTCACGCCCACGTACGGGAACTTTCTGCTTATACTTTGAGCGGTAAGTCAATTGATCTTGAAAGTTATGAAGTAACCGTTGCGCAGGAGTTAAAACGTGCCGGGTACACAACAGGAATTATCGGCAAGTGGGGGCTCGACGAGAGCAACACCACCGGCAACACCTTGGACCACGGCTTTGACTTTTTCTACGGCTATAAAACTCACACCGAGGCGCATCATTATTATCCGCCTTACATTTGGGTGAACCGCGACAAAGTAGTCCTCAAGGACAATGTGACTTTGGAAAAGAAAGGCACTTATTCAAACGACGAGTTCACAGCTCAGGCACTCAAATTCATTGGTCAGAATAAAGCTAAACCTTTCTTCCTTTACCTGCCTTACACTATTCCTCACAACGAGATCACTGTTCCTGAGGAGTCGAAGAAACAGTACGAAAACCTTGGCTGGCCTAAGCGGCCCATGACACAAGGTCACTACTACCACGATGCAGAAGGGAATACCACATTCGCCGGCATGGTATCGCGGCTGGACAATTACGTTGGTCAAATCCTCGCAGAGTTAAAGAAGCAAGGAATTGACCAGAACACCATGGTTGTATTTACCAGCGATAACGGGCCTGCGTTTAACACGGAATTCTTTAATGCTGCCGGTCCCTTACGAGGAGGAAAGTTGACGATGTATGAAGGCGGAATCCGTATCCCATTTGCTGCACGCTGGCCAGCCAAAATAAAACCTAACTCCAAAACTGATCAGGCTGCAGCCTTTTGGGATTTTCTTCCCACAGCTTGTGAGATGGCAGGAATTAAGCCGACCAAAGAGGTTGATGGCATCTCGTACCTTCCTACTTTAACCGGCAATGCCAAAGCGCAAAAACAGCACGACTTTTTGTACTGGGAAGTGAACGAGTCCCGCGGTCCGCTGCAGGCAATCAGGATGGGCAAGTGGAAAGGAATTGAGCAATATCAAAAACCTTTCGAGTTGTATGATCTGAGTACGGATATTGGCGAAACAATTAATCTCGCCGACAAATACCCGGACATTGTTGCTAAAATAAAAGGTACCATGATTGCCACACGCACAGACAATCCTGAATTCCCGCTTACCAAACGGAAAGCACATTACGGCAACGACGGCGCTGAATAGTTTTAAAAATATTTAAAATTCCAGACGCAGAATAACTCTGCTATGGCTTGCTTTTAGCAAAATTTGTCTACAAATCCTGCTTCATCGCCTTGTACAACGAATCTGCAAGCAAGGCTGCGCCTTTTACTGTTAAATGCACTTTGTCGGTATTTTCACCTGGTTGCAGATTATCAAGAGAAGTAATGGTTTCTCCCGGAATGAAATAAAGCTTTTTATCAGCCAACTGAAACTCGCTTACAACCCGGCGCACAACATCCCGGTATTGTTCAGTGGTTGCTTGGGTCTTAGCGTTCATCTTCGTTTTGGTATAAAGCAGGCTGATGCAGAAGATTTTCGCCTTCGGCTGATTCTTCCTGATCTCCGCCAAAAACTCCCGATAATCTTTTTCGAATTGCGCAACAGGCTTACTTTCGCCGTTCATGTCGTTATAGCCAATCAGAACGGTGATTAGATCGGCTTTTGGCAGTTCTGCCGACATCCGGGCAACCGGCATAGAAATCCGGGCGCTTCCCACCGCCAGGTTGTACAAATCCATTCCGAGTTTTTGAGAAAGCAGGTACGGATAAGTGAAATAGCTGAAGCCATCCTGCCCGCGACCATGTGTGATGCTATCGCCAAAACTGATATAAACAGCCTTCTTTTCCGGTTTAAATCTTAAAAGCGAGCTGTTGTTAGCTATCTCAAATCCTGTGAGGGAAAGGTTGGAGTAGCTTGGCAGGACAATCTCGTAAGTGGCGGCGCCATTGGGCAATGAGTCGAGCTTTAAAGTGTAACCATTCTTCGCGTCTTCGGCAGTGAACTCAACTGCTTTGAAGAATGATCCGTTGCGGATAATGCCAAAATAGCCTTTTTCGCTCAAGCCCTGCTCTGGGCTGAACTTGAGATGAATGGAAGAGCTGTTGGTTTTAAATTCAATGCTCACGCCGCTCGTGGTCCGGGCAGTCTGTGCTGGGAACATGCGCTCCTTGTCGGGAGAGTTGAGCACGGCATCAGAAAAGCGTTGATAAAATAGCTTTTCCGGCGAGCGTGTCACGAAGGCTGCTCCTTTCACATAGATGCGTTTGCTGTTGAGAGGTATGTTTTTGGCATTTGTGATACCAGTGCCGGCTACATAAATTAGCAGAGCGAGAATTAATTTAAAACTGATTTTCATTCTTAAACGTGCTTGATACTGTTTGTTTTGATGATTCTTTCAAAGCTAATTTATTAAACGAATTTTGATGTCAGACATGTAAATGCTTAAACGTAACATTCGCTATACAAACCTTCTAAGCATTAGAAAATAGCAATATTTGATTAAAGCAAACTAATCAATGACATTCCTGAAAGTTCAATTAGGCTGCGGTGTGGCAGCTGTGGCGCTATTAGTAACATCGTGCGCAAGTGTGCAGGTAAAAAAGGCCGAACCTGTATATCAAATTTATGCCGGCAGCACTCATGCCCACACGGCATACACAAGTTCGCACGGGGCTAACCTTCAGCATCTGCCAAACGAAAAGAAGTTTCTTTTCATTGACTCGAACAGCGTTGGTCACGCCATTAACAGCGTGCCGGTTAAAGATCCTGAAAAAGCTCAGGGACCACCGTCAGCGCATTTTGCTTTGGCTAAATCGCTCGGCTACGACTGGTATGTTACCACCGACCACTCGCAGGAGCCAAGCTTTTACCCCACAAGCCCCAATGCTCCGGATTGGATCGCATCGCATAATCAGGCTAAAGCCGCTACAGACAAAAATTTTGTTGCAATATCCGGGTACGAGCACTCAGAAAACAACGGGCCAGGCGCTACCGGCCACCTGAACGTAATCAACAGCAGATCGTATCTCAATGCACTTGCACCAGGTATGGACATCAAATATTTATACAAATGGCTTGACACGGTTTCTTCATACGATGGCAATCCGGTGGTAGCAACTTTCAATCACCCAAGTGCGAAAGGCTACGACAATTGGGCTTACCGCGATCCGAAGGTAACCGACATTATCACCATGCTGGAACTTATTAATTCTAATAAGAACATCCACTACGATGGTTTCGTAAATGCGCTGGATGCAGGTTGGAAAGTGTCGCCGGTTTGCGGAAATGATAACCACGGGCTTGAGGGAATCAAGAATTCAAAATCCCGCACCTTTGTTTTGGCTACCGCGAAAACCAAGGCCGCTATCCTTGACGCCATGAAAAATCGCCGCACCTACGCAGCTTTGGAAGGAAACATCCAGTGCCGATACACAGTAAATGGCGAGATCATGGGATCAACGCTAAAGAGCCCAACCTCGTTTAAATTCGATATCCAGGTTAGTGACCCTGACGTATCTGATCCCAAGGATAAAATCACACGTATTGACATTGTAAAAGACAACGGAACAGTAGTTGAAACCTACAACGTGCCTATTCCCGCGCATTCGGTAAAATGGAGCCCAACCATCACAGACGCTGCGAACAAGTACTTCTTTGTTCGCGTTTGGAGCGATGGCGGAGCTGACGCAGGAAAAGTCGACGCAACCAAACCCATAGCATGGCTGGCTCCAGTCTGGACAGGAAGATAAATGTTCAATATACGTTGCAACGCCCTGGCATCAGCCGGGGCTTTGCTGTTGTTAGGAGATAACCTCTTGCAAATGTTACAAACCTGCTTGCCTAATTAAAGCAGAAACCGCTACTTTCATATTCCCAATTATGAGCTCGAATTTTAGGTTCCTGTTGTCAGTATTTGTTGCGGTTTTTTGCTTACTTGCAGGCGCTTCTTACCCACAAAAAGCCTCTGAAAAGGTTCAGAAACCGAACATTCTATGGCTGGTTACTGAAGATATCAGCCCTTTCATTTCCAGCTATGGCGATGCTACCGCTAAAACTCCGAACTTAGACCGGCTTGCCCGTGAAGGGGTTCGATACGCCAATGTTTTTGATGTTTCGGGAGTTTGCGCACCAAGCCGTTCATGCTTGATTACGGGCATGTATCCCACCTCAATTGGCACCGATAACATGCGTACGCTGAATGCTTTTCCTGAAATCGGGATACCGAAATATTCAGTGGTGCTACCGCCGGAAGTCAAGATGTTCAGCGAACTAATGCGCAAAGGCGGCTACTACTGCACAAATAACAACAAACAGGATTATCAGTTCGTGGCACCGAAATCGGGCTGGGATGAAAGCAGTAAAAACGCTCATTGGCGCAATGGCCCGCAGGGGAAGCCTTTTTTCTCAGTCTTCAACTTTGAAGTCACGCATGAATCCCAGATATGGAAAAAGAAAAACGACCCCTTGCTGGTTGATCCTGCTAAAGTTCCGCTGCCTCCATACTATCCTGAGTCGCCGGTTATTAGAAAAGACGTTGCCCGGATGTACTCCAATATCATGGAAATGGATCAGCAGGTTGGCGAAATCCTGAGACAGCTTGAAGCGGATGGTTTGCTGGATAAAACCATCATTGTTTGGTACTCGGATAACGGCGGACCGCTGCCACGCGGCAAACGCGAAATTTACGATACGGGCCTTCACGTGCCGATGATCATCCGCTTTCCGAACAAACAGCAAGCAGGGACTGTGCAGAGCCAGCTTGTAAGTTTTGTGGATTTTGCGCCATCTACCCTCACGATGGCGGGCGTGCCGGTTCCGCAATACATGCAAGGCAAAATTACATTTGGTGTTAACGGGCCGAAAGAAAACCGTAAATATGTTTTTGCTGCCCGCGACAGGATGGATTCTGAGTACGATATGGTGAGAGCGGTAAGAGACAGCCGCTACAAGTACATCAGGAACTTTCAGCCCGAGAAGCCGTACATGCAAAATATTATCTACCGCAAAGACATGGATTTAATGCGGGAACTGCTTAAGTTTGAAGCAGAAGGGAAATTAAATCCGGTACAGCAGCTTTGGTTTAGAAAGAGCAAGCCTCAGGATGAGTTTTACGATACTTTGAACGATCCCTACGAACTGAACAATTTAATAGCCGATCCTCAATTCACAGCTAAGATCAACGAGTTAAAGGCGGCTCTTGCTGATTGGATGAAATTGACAGATGATAAAGGTTTTATCCCTGAGAAGAAATGGATAGAATCTTTTTGGCCGGCGATGAAACAGCCTGCAACTCAGGATCCGGTTTTCAGCCAGAACGGAGGAACGGTATCAATTGCGTCGGCAACAGATGGAGCATCCATTTCTTACCAGGTTATCGCCAAGGGGCAGCAAGTGAAAGAAAAGCAGTGGCGGGTTTATACCGGTCCGGTAAAGCTGGCCGACAACCAAACCGTGGCAGCAATTGCTGAAAGGATTGGCTATAAAAGCAGTGCCATTAAGGAGTTTAGCAAATAATACTATCACCAATTATAACATCGGCGCAAGCCTCTAATCAAAATATAAAATCACACTAATGGATAGAAGAGAAGCCATCAGGAATGTAGCCATACTAATGGGCGGCGCCATTTCTGCTACCACAATGGGCGTTTTGTTTGATAGCTGCAATCAGCCGTCGGAGAAAACAGCCGGCAACACCAAAGATTTGTTCAGCGACAACCACAAAGCGCTGATAACAGAGATATCCGACATCATTATTCCCACAACCGATTCACCGGGAGCTAAGGCTGCCGGCGTTGGCCCGTTTGTGGCTATGATGATGAACGAGTGCTATCCTGAAAAGGCACAGAAAGCATTTGTTGATGGGCTTGACGATGTAGAAGACCGTTCAAAATCGAAGTTCAGTAAATCTTTCATGGAGCTTTCTGTAGCACAACGCAACGAGGTTATCAAATCCATCGCAGACGAAACCGTTCAGAAAAGGAAAGAAGATAAAGAGAAGGAGAAAAAGGATGCTGATAAGCAGGCTACAACAGTAAAAAGCAAGGGCACAAATGATCCGGTGAAGAATGTTTATTTCTTCCAATTGATGCGTGACCTTACGCTGCTTGGCTATTTCTCTTCAGAAGTAGGAACCACCAAAGCGCTTGCCTATGTGCAGGTGCCCGGCCGTTATGAAGGATGCACTGATTTAAAACCTGGTCAAAAAGCCTGGGCTATCTAATTTTAATATTCGAAAAGATGAACATAAATAATAAAGCTGTTGCAGAGAATACCTACGATGCAATTGTAATTGGTTCGGGAATCAGCGGCGGTTGGGCAGCCAAAGAACTTACTGAAAAAGGGCTCAAAGTGCTTTTGCTTGAACGCGGAAGAAACATTGAGCACGTAAAAGATTACGACACCGCGATGAAAAATCCGTGGGAATTTAAACATCGCGGCAGACTTACTCAGGAGCAGGTGAAAAGCCATCCGGTGCAGATACGTGATTATCCGTACACAGAATTTAATGAAAGCTATTGGGTAAACGACTTAGAATGCCCGTACACAGAAGTTAAGCGCTTTGATTGGTACAGAGGCTTCCACGTGGGTGGGAAATCATTGATGTGGGGCAGACAGAGCTACCGGATGGGTGATCTGAACTTCGAGGAAAATAAAAAAGACGGTATCGCCATCGATTGGCCAATCCGTTACAAAGACATCTCACCCTGGTACGATCATGTAGAGAAGTTCATCGGTGTAAGCGGCGAAACTGCTGGCTTGCCAGTTCTTCCAGACGGCCACTATTTACCTCCCATGCAGATGAACTGCGTTGAGAAACACGTAAGAAAGCGCATTGAGGATAAATGGAAAGGCGAGCGGATGATGATGATGGGCCGTGTGGCCAACCTCACCCAGCCACACAATGGCCGCGGCTCATGCCAGTACCGGAACATGTGCAACAGAGGCTGTCCGTTTGGCGCTTATTTCAGCACGCAATCGTCGACAATGCCGGCTGCTATGAAAACAGGCAACCTGACCCTGCGCCCATTCTCAATTGTAAACACGCTGCTGTATGATAAAAATACAAAGCGTGCTACCGGTGTGCGGATTATTGATGCAGAAACCATGGAGAACATTGAGTACTTCGCAAAAATCATTTTCGTGAATGGCTCGACACTTGGCACAACGCAAATACTGCTTAACTCAACATCTGATGAGTTCCCTAACGGATTTGGAAACAGTAGCGGACAATTAGGCCATAACCTGATCGACCATCACTTCAGGACCGGCGCTCAGGGCACCGCAGAGGGCTTTGACGATAAATACTACTATGGCCGCAGAGCTAACGGTATTTACGTGCCACGCTTCCAGAACGTTGGAAAAGACAAACGCGACTACTTACGCGGATTTGGTTACCAGGGTGGCGCAAGCCGTACAGGGTGGCAGCGTGACGTGGCGGAAATGGCTTTTGGTGCCGAGTTTAAAGACGAGGTAACACAACCAGGGCCATGGAAGATGGGATTGGGTGGTTTCGGCGAAACACTTCCTTATTTCGAAAACAAGGTTACACTTGACAAGAGCAAAAAGGACAAGTGGGGCCAGCCGGTGCTTGCTATCGACTGCGAGTTCAAGGATAACGAGCGCAAAATGCGTGTCGACATGCAGAACGAAGCTGCTGAAATGCTGGAGGCTGCCGGAATTAAAGACGTGAAAACCTACGATAACGGCTGTTTTCCTGGCATGGCAATCCACGAGATGGGAACTGCCCGCATGGGAAATGATCCTAAAACATCGGTATTGAACAAATGGAACCAAATGCATGATGTGCCGAACGTGTATATCACAGATGGATCGTGCATGACTTCCAGCGGATGCCAAAATCCATCCTTGACGTACATGGCGTTAACCGCAAGAGCCTGCGACCATGCTGTTCAGGAATTAAAGAAAATGAATGTTTAAGTATAATTTGAATGCAAAATAAAAGTAGTTTGTTGCCTTTGTTGCTAATTAGTGCTGTATTGTTTGGCTGCAAACAGAAAGCCGGCAGTACGACCGGTACTGAAGCGAAGGTTGATACAGTTCAGTCAAAAATGGTATGGATTCCGGCAGGCTCATTTCAAATGGGCTCAGATGATCCGGCTTTTACCGATGCTCTGCCTATCCACAAAATTTCTGTTGATGGTTTTTGGATGGACGAGCACGAGGTTACCAACGCCGAATACGCTAAGTTCGTAAATGCCACCGGTTACCAGACTGTTGCGGAACAGCCGCTCAATCCCGCCGATTTCCCGGATGTTCCAAAAGAAAATCTCGTTTCAGGATCGGGCGTTTTTACCCCAACCACTCAGCCGGTTAACTTAGATAACCCGATGCAGTGGTGGCGCTATGTTCCCGGTGCAAGCTGGAAACACCCCTTTGGACCTGAGACCTCGGTAACTGATAAGCCAAACGATCCTGTTGTACACATCAGCTATACAGATGCAATGGCTTACGCGAAATGGGCAGGCAAAAGGCTTCCCACAGAAGCAGAATGGGAATTTGCCGCTCAAGGCGGAAAAGGCAGGCGGAAATTTTACTGGGGAGATGAGCTAAAGCCGGGCGGAAAATGGATGGCCAATATCTATCAGGGCAGTTTTCCTGATGCAAATACCAGCGAAGACGGTTTTAAAGGCATAGCACCTGTGAAAACCTTTCCGGCAAATGGATATGGCCTGTACGATATGGACGGCAACGTTTGGGAGTGGTGCAATGACTTCTATCGACCGGATTACTATTCCAAAAGCCCGGAGAAGAATCCTCAAGGTCCAACCGATAGCTATGATCCCGATGAACCGGGCATAGTTAAACGCGTTCAACGTGGTGGCTCATTTTTGTGCAGCGATGAATATTGTATCCGCTACCGTCCGGGAAGCCGGGGCAAAGGCGAAGTGAATAGTGCATCTAATAACCTGGGTTTTCGTTGTGTGAAAGACGGGAATCCTCCTAAATAAAAGCGATGTTAACTCCTGCGTTAAAAGCTTCAGCCTGCCTGCTGGCGATAAGCCTGCTCTCGTTTGTTGCAGACAAAAGAACGTTAGCCGATTGTTCGGTGACCATCAATGCTGCCAAAGAGGAAGGTGTTGTGAGCCCGAATATTATGGGTTTCAATATTGTTTATTGTTACGAAGGCGATGCTGCATGGCAAAGCGGCAAGGGAACTGCAGCCAAAGCTGTAGCTGCCCTGGGCGCACGGCAACTTCGCTATCCCGGAGGAACTGTGGTAACCAATTATCATTGGGAACACCCAACCGGGCAGGGCTGGAGTGACAGATGGTCGCCTACATTTGATGCCTCAAAAAACGCGAAGCCATCGGAGTTTATGGATATTGACGAGTATCTCGGAGTCGTGAAGACTTTAAAGACTGAGCCGCTTGTGGGTATCAACATGGGTTCGGGCATGAAATACAACCGTGTTCAGGATGGCGTTGCTGAAGCCGTGCGGTTGATGAAGCATTGCCTGAAAAATGGAGTGAAAGTGAAATACTACTATCTCGACAACGAGCCTTATCAGCCCGACGCGAACTTCACATACACAGCCGAGCAATATGCAGATGCCGTTAACACGTATGTGCCTGCTATGAAACAAGTTGATCCCAACATCAAGATCATCGTCAACACACATCCCAACGCGGAATTATACACCAACACATTGCTTGAAAGAGCCGGTAAGAATATAGACATTGTTGATGTTCACAATTACTGGAAGCACAAAAATGCCACTTTCGAAAACTGG
Source organism: Sphingobacteriaceae bacterium (assembly GCA_029266635.1). Lineage (GTDB taxonomy): Bacteria > Bacteroidota > Bacteroidia > Sphingobacteriales > Sphingobacteriaceae > JAQSWM01. The sequence continues at coordinate 110,214 of JAQSWM010000002.1, forward strand.
AAAGCAGAGGGTTTGATGAAGCATCGCGGCGTAATTCCTTACAACCAGGAAAGGAAAGTTTTTGAAAAGCTTTTCGCTGAGGCTGGATATCCAAACATCAAATTAGCCATTCTTGAGTGGAACATCGGACCTTTCGGCGAAGGCCATACTCCGCCAACAGAGGCTCAGGCAGCGCTAATGGTATCAGAGCAATTTACCCAATACATTCAAAGCGGCCTGTTCATGGCTACTTTTTGGCCTCTCACCACCCAATCTGCATCGCCGAGCAACAACAGAGCTTTGCTGAAATCTAAAGCAGATTACAAAACGAACAAAATTTACGACATGTTCAACCTGTACAAAGATGTATTGGGGCAACAACAAGTCGCCAGCACCGAGTCAGTCACAAACCTGATCAACCTTGCCGTGAAAAGCAACGATGGGAAAACTATGTGGGTTTACCTGATCAATAAACAACAGGACCAGGACCAGCTAAACGTAAACCTGACCCTGGATGGTTTCGCTGCGAAAAGCGTATCTGGAACAGGTTTTGACAGCTTGAATGACTCTGCCGAACGCCTCGCAGTTCGTGGTGTAAAAGCTGACATTATAGATGCTACTCATTATAAAGTAGCGATTCCGAAAAACTCATTCGTGAAACTAACATTCAAACAATAGCTGATGAAAGCCCTGAGGTTTTTCAGTTGCTTGCTATTATTTGCTAATTTTTCATTTGTTGCAGATAATGGTAAGCAACCGTTATCCGACTGTACGGTAACAGTGAAGGCAAATGATGAAAAAGGCATTGTGAGCCCGAATATTATGGGCTTTAACATTGTTTATTGTTACGAAAGCGATGCAGGATGGGGCAGCGGAAAAGGCAAAGTTTCGGAATTGGTAAAAGCCCTCGGCACTAAACAGCTAAGGTATCCGGGAGGCACTGTTGTAACCAAATATCATTGGGAACATCCAACCGGGCAGGGCTGGAGCGATACCTGGTCGCCCGACTTTAATCCTGCTAAAAATACTGATCCATCCGTCTTCATGGATATCGATGAATATCTGGGAGTGGTCGAAAAGCAAAAAATTGAGCCCTTAGTCGGGATCAACATGGGTTCCGGGATGAAATACAACCGTGTTCAGGATGGTGTGGATGAAGCTGTGCGGCTGATGAAACATTGCCTCGCGAAAGGAGTAAAAGTGAAATATTACTACCTGGACAATGAGCCGTACCAGCCCGACGCTAACTTCACCTATACTCCTGAGCAGTACGCTGAAGCGATAAATACTTATGTGCCGGCAATGAAGAAAGTTGATCCGGATATTAAAATTATTGCAAATACTCACCCGAATGCCGATCTGTACACCAAAGCATTATTGGCAAATGCCGGCGAAAATATCGACTACGTAGATGTGCATATGTACTGGAGGTACAAAAGCGCAACTTACGAGAACTGGAAGAAAGAAGGCTTGATGAAGCATCGGGGCGTCTCTCCGTACAACCAGCAGAATGCTATTTTCCAGAAGATATTTGATGCAGCCGGCTACCCTAACATCAAACTGGTAATCCTCGAGTGGAACATCGGGCCGCCGGGCGATAACAATATAGCCCCAACAGAAGCCGAAGGAGCTTTGATGGTTTCCGAACAATTCACCCAATTCATCCAAAGCGGTTTATTCATGTCAACCTTTTGGCCGCTCTCCTGGCCTAACCAGTCGTTCAGGGCTCTTTTGAATGTCAACGCCGAGTATAAGCCATTCAAGATGTATGATATGTTCGCCTTGTACAAAGATGTGCTGGGGCAACAGAAAGTCAAGTCTACAGGGACAATTGCCAACCTGGTAAACCTGGCCGTAAAGAGCAAAGACGAAAAAACCATGTGGGTTTATCTGATCAACAAACAGCAGGATAGGCCGGAATTGAAAGTTGACCTTGCTCTCGAAGGTTTAAACCCCAAAAGCGTGTCGTCTTCTGCCTTCAATGCAAGCGATAGTTCTGTAGGCGGCTTGGACGTACATAGCCTAAAGCTAGATCGGGTAGGTGCGAACCGCTACACGTTGCAGGTACCTAGAAACTCCTTCGTTAAACTCACTTTTAATATGTAGCCCATAAAACAAATCGACATGTGCAGGAAATTCATCGTTCTTTTATCGCTTCTGAATATTGTAGGGTTCGCATCCATAGCACAGGTTCCATCCCCAAAAAAATACAACGTTTTGTTCATAGCCGTTGATGATCTTAATACCGATTTAAGCAGCTACGGGCATCCTGATGTAAAAACACCAAATATTGAACGATTGGCAAAACGCGGCATCCAGTTCAATCGGGCTTACACGCAGTTCCCTTTATGTAGCCCAAGCCGCTCTTCACTGATGACCGGCATGAATCCCGACATCACCAAAGTTTATAACCTGATTACTCATTTCCGTGAGGCTCTGCCCGACGTGATAACCATTCCGCAGCTTTTCATGCAAAATGGCTACTATGCAGCCCGTGTGGGAAAAATTTATCACTACGGCGTTCCGGGCCAGATTGGGACAAGCGGGTTAGACGATCCGGCTTCGTGGAAAGAGGTAATTAATCCCAAAGGCAGGGATAAAACCGAGGAAGCAAAGGTGATCAACCTGATGCCGAAGCGCAGCCTCGGCTCATCGCTTTCTTATCTCATAGCCGACGGCACAGACGAAGAACAAACAGATGGGATGATAGCAACGGAAGCCATCAAACTGTTGGACAAACATAAAAATGAGCCCTTCTTCCTTGGAGTTGGCTTCTTCCGGCCGCACACGCCATATGTTGCTCCGAAGAAATATTTTGACATGTATCCGCCCGAATTGATAAGCCTGGCCAAAGAGCCCGCTGACGATTTGGACGATATTCCCGAAGCAGCTTATTTCACTAAACCTCCAAACTGGGGCTTAAGCGACGACAAATTAAAAGCAGGTAAACGCGGCTATTATGCTGCCATTAGCTTTATGGATGCGCAGGTAGGCCGAGTGCTGGATGCCCTTGATCGGCTGAAGCTGAGCGACAACACTATTATCGTGTTGTGGAGCGATCATGGTTACAATCTTGGGCAGCACGGGCAATGGATGAAACAGAGTTTGTTCGAGAACTCAGCCCGTGTGCCGCTGATCATTTCCGTTCCGGGAGGTTTGAAAGGAAAGGTTTCTGATCGTACGGTCGGACTGATCGATATGTACCCAACCCTTGCTGATTTGTGCAACTTGCCACTAAAGCAAAAAGTATCCGGCGTAAGCTTGAAACCACTTCTCAAAAATCCGGCAGCGGCTTGGGACAGGCCTGCGTTTAGCCAGGTAACGCGAGGAAAAACAATGGGCCGCAGCGTGCGCACAGAACGCTATCGGTACACTGAATGGGATGAAGGGCGTGCAGGAGTTGAGTTGTATGATGAGCAGAACGACAAAGGCGAGTTTGCCAATCTGGCTAAAAAGCCCGAGTACGCCAAAATAGTTAAAGGTATGTCGGCACAGTTGCGAAAAACCTATGATGCAGCAGCTGTGCATATTAACGTAGATAATAAGCAAGAATAATATGTCAGAGAAATTAACCCGCAGAGAGTGGAATGCCTTAGCACTGGTCGGCTTGGGAGGTTTATTGGTGCCGTCTGTATTTGCCTCCTGCAAAACATCGTCTGGAGTAATCCCGACAAGATTGATAGGTACTGCGGCTGCAAAACAGGCAGCAGATTTAGGTGTGATGCTGGGCACTCAAACGTATAGCTTCAGAGACCGCTCACTTGATGATGCCATTAAGGCGATGGTACAGTTGGGCGTAAAAAGCTGCGAATTGTGGGATGGGCATGTAGAGCCGCGTAACCTGCAATGGGAAGCCGGGCAGTCTCCCATAACAGCAAAAACGAAAGCTGAGAATATCCGCAAATGGCGGGATACTCTTGATATGAGTACCATCAGAGCCATTAAAGACAAGTTAGATGCTGCTCAGATCAGTATCGTGGCTTATACATCGACGATCAAAGACAATACATCAGACAGCGACATTGACCTGATGTTCAGGATAGCGCAAAATTTGGGCGTCGACACGATAAATAGCTCGGCTACTGTGAACGTGATGAAGCGCATTGATCCATACGCTCAGAAGTATAAGATGAGGGTTGCCATGCACAACCACTCACACGTAGAAAATCCGAATGAAATATCCTCGCCCGATAGCTTTTCCCGGGGGATGGAGGGCTTGTCAGATTACATCAACATCAACCTTGATATCGGACACTTTACTGCAGCAAATTTTGACGCAGTAGATTTCCTGAAAAACCACCATCAGAAAGTGTTGAGCATCCACGTAAAAGATCGCAAGAAAAATCAGGGCCCAAATATGCCCTTAGGCGAAGGTGATACCCCGATTGTTGAAGTCTTAAGGCTTATCCGGGATAACAAGTGGCCAATTCCCGCCAATATTGAATACGAGTATAAAGGCGCAAATACTTTTGAGGAAGTAAAAAAATGTCTTGATTATTGTAAAAAGGCGTTAGCGTAAATCATGTCACACAACATAACCCGGCGGGACTGGAATAAGCTGGCACTTATGAGCTTTGGAGGCTTATTGGTTCCCGCAGTATTTGATTCCTGTAGAACTGCTGCTGTTGCGGTCCTACCAGTTTTGAAGGGAACTCCAGCCGAAAAAGCTGCGGGTAATCTGGGAATAGTTTTGGGTGTTCAGACGTACAGTTTCAGAGACCGGCCTTTGGATGAGGCAATTAAAGCCATGCAACAGCTCGGCATAAAAAGCTGCGAATTATGGGATGGGCATGTGGAACCGCGTGTTTACTTCCCGCCCTTGGGGCAGCCTCAGCCTACTGCCAAAGAAAAAGCCGACAACCTGCGTAAGTGGCGGGATACGGTGGACATGAGCAGTATCACGGCGATACGAAAAAAGTTGGATGCGGCTGGGATTACGCCAGTTGCTTACACCACCTCTACGATTAAAGATAATAGCACAGATCACGATATTGAACTGATCTTCCGCATTGCACAGGCTCTTGAAGTCCCTGCTGTTTACAGTTCATCAACTGTAAACGTGATGAAGCGGGTATATGGCTTTGCTAAGCACTACAACATCAAGGTAGCACTTCACAATCATTCGCACACAGAGAATCCGAACGAAATTTCATCTCCTTACAGCTTTGCCCGGGCAAGTGCTGGCATGTCGGACATGGTTTACATGAACATGGACATTGGCCATTTCACTGCGGCCAACTTTGATGCTGTCAGTTTTTTAAAAGAGCATCACGACAGGATTTTAAGTATCCATTTAAAAGACCGTAAGAAAAATCAGGGGCCTAATATGCCTTTCGGCGAAGGCGACACACCTATCATCGAAGTGCTGCGGCTCATCCGCGATCAAAAGTGGCCCATTACCGCCGACATCGAATATGAATACAAAGGCGGAGACAGCCTTGATGAAGTTAAGAAATGTCTTGATTACTGTAAAAAAGCTTTAGCGTAATATGAAAAAGGAAGAAGAAAAAAGCGTTGGCAATATAAGCAGGCGGAACTTCATTGGAAGCGCAGCTGCGCTGTCAGCTTTTTTTATAGTGCCCCGGCACGTGTTAGGCGGAGTTGGCTATTTAGCTCCGAGCGACAGGATCAATTTAGGATGGATCGGTACGGGAAAGCAAGGGCTGAACCTTCACAAATATTTCCGCAACACAGGCGAAGGGCAGATAATTGCCGGATGCGATGTTTACAGATCAAAGGTTGATAACTTCATTGATGTTACCAATAAGTTCTACGCGGAAAAAACCGGAAAGGCTGGTTACTCAGGCACGCGTGGCTATTCTAACTTTCTTGAACTGTTAGACCAAAAGGATATTGACGCAGTCGTAGTAGCCACTCCCGATCACTGGCACGCTGCTATCACAGTGCGTGCGGCTGCAGCCGGAAAAGACATTTACAGCGAAAAACCTTTGTCGCTGACGGTGGCTGAAGGCCGGGCAATGGCAGATGCCGTGAAAAAATACAATCGGGTTTTCCAGACCGGAAGCATGCAGCGCTCCTGGAACGAGTTCAGGAAAACAGCCGAGCTAATAAGGAATGGCTATCTCGGAGAAATCAAGAGCATCACAGTAAACGTAGGAGGGCCGCCGGTCCCGTATAATTTACCTGAAGAGCCTCTGCCGGCAGGGCTGGATTGGGATTTATGGCTGGGCCCAAACAAGTTTGTACATTATAATCATTCGCTTGATTCATTTATCGGCGATACAATCTGGGGCAGGTGGAGAGACTACAAAGGCCTGGGAGGCGGCGATTTGACAGACTGGGGCGCTCACATGTTTGATATAGCTCAATGGGCTTTAGACATGGACCGTAGCGGCCCGGTAGAAGTAATCCCGCCTGATGGAAAAGACCATCCGCTCCTGACATATAAATATGCTAATGGAGTGCAGATGTTCCATGACATAAATAAAAAACATTCAATGCAGTTTGTTGGCACAGAAGGCGTGCTGGAGGTGCAACGCGGAAAGCTGACCCTTCCGGACAAGTTGAAAAGCAAGGTAATCGGCGGCAACGATAAGCGGGTTTATTACAGCGAAAACCATTACAAAAACTTTATGGACTGTATGCGCAACAGAACCCAGCCGGTGGCTGATATCGAAACTGGCCATCGTACCACCACCGTTTGCAACATCGGCAACATTGCTTACGAAATCAATAAGCCATTGAAATGGGATCCTGTCAAGGAAAAGTTCGACAACTCTAAAGCCAATAAATTACTCTCCCGAAAGATGAAGAAGGAGTGGTCTGTATAAAATCTGAATATGAATAGAAAATTACGAATGGGAATGGTTGGTGGAGGCAAAGATGCTTTCATTGGAGCCATTCACCGCATTGCAGCAAATATGGACGGGCTTGCCGAACTTGTTTGCGGAGCTTTGAGCATCAATCCTGAAATAGCGAAAGACAGCGGCAAAATGTTGTTTCTGCCGGAGAGCAGAACGTACGCGAACTATGAAGAAATGATCAATGCCGAAAGTCAGCTGCCTGAAGGCGAGCGCATGGATTTCGTTACGATCGTTACTCCTAACTTCGCCCATTTTGCACCTGCCATGCTGGCTTTGGAAAAAGGCTTTCATGTGGTAATTGAAAAGCCAATTGCCCTCTCGCTCGAAGAGGCTCTTCAACTTCAGCAAAAGGTTGAAGAAACAGGCTTGTTGCTGTTGTTAACACATACTTATTCCGGCTACCCCTTGGTGAAGCAGGCACGCGAGATGATCAAGAACAATGAGCTCGGCAAGCTGCGGAAGATATTCGTGGAGTATCCGCAGGGATGGCTCAGCACGCTTACTGAAAGAGAAGGAAATGCCGGAGCTGCCTGGCGTACAGATCCGAAGAAATCAGGCAAGAGCGGCAGCATGGGCGATATCGGCACGCATGCTGCACATCTGGCAGAATATATTTCGGGAGCAAAGATCACAGAACTCTGCGCCAGCCTTAACATTGTAGTGGAAGGCCGCGGGTTGGATGATGACGGAGCTGTTCTATTGAAATTTGACAATGGAGCAACTGGTGTGCTGATGGCTACGCAGGTTGCGGCAGGTGAGGAGAATGCTCTGAAAATCCGTTTGTACGGAGAGAAGGGCGGTCTGGAATGGGCTCAGCACGAGCCGAACACCTTGCTGGCTAAATGGCTCGACAAGCCAACTCAGATTTTAAGAGCCGGATCAAATTATCCGGGTCTGTCATCTTACGCTACTCATAACGCCCGCACGCCCGGTGGCCATCCTGAAGGGTACCTTGAAGCGTTCGGTAACTTGTACCGTAATTTTCTGATCACACTAGCTGCACGAATCGACGGAGTTGAGCCACCAAAGGAAGCTCTCGACTTCCCGTCGGTGGATGACGGTGTACGAGGAATGGCTTTCATCAACAATGTTGTGAAAAGCAACGAGAGCAGCGAGAAGTGGACAACTTACACCATCTAAATTATGAAGACAATTAAAGGTCCCGGCATATTTCTGGCTCAGTTTGCGGGAGAGGAGGCGCCGTTCAATACATTACCCGCAATCTGCGATTGGGCTAAAAGTTTGGGCTTTGTGGGGATTCAGATCCCAACGAATGACACTCGTTTCATTGACATTCAAAAGGCTGCTGAAAGCAAAACCTATGCGGATGAAATCAGCGGGATTGTTAATGAAGCCGGACTGCAAATCACCGAACTTTCAACGCACCTTCAAGGGCAATTGGTGGCTGTAAACCCTGCTTACGATGTACTTTTTGATGGTTTTGCACCCAAGAGTGTGCATGGAAACAGCAAAGCACGCACCGAGTGGGCAGTTCAACAGCTGAAATATGCTGCGGTTGCTTCTAAAAACCTTGGGCTCAATGCACATGCAACCTTTAGCGGCTCTCTGCTATGGCATACGGTTTATCCCTGGCCGCAGCGCCCGGCTGGCTTAGTTGAAGATGGATTCAAAGAACTTGCCCGCCGCTGGATTCCAATCCTTAATACCTTTGATGAAAACGGAGTAGATGTTTGCTACGAAATACATGCCGGTGAGGACCTTTTTGACGGGCAGACTTACGAGATGTTTTTAGAGCAGGTAAACAATCACCCAAGAGCTTGTCTTTTGTATGATCCATCGCATTTTATTATTCAATGTCTGGATTATGTGCAGTATATCGACCACTATCACGAGCGGATAAAGGCATTTCACGTAAAAGATGCTGAGTTTAATCCAACAGGGAAACAGGGTGTGTATGGCGGCTATCAAAACTGGCCCGACCGTGCCGGGCGTTTCCGCTCCTTAGGCGATGGCCAGGTTGATTACAAAACCATCTTCAGCAAACTAACCCAATACGGCTATTCCGGCTGGGCGGTACTGGAGTGGGAATGCGCTCTAAAACATCCGGAAGATGGCGCACGTGAAGGAGCCGAGTTTATCAAGGATCACATCATCCGGGTAACCGACAAAACTTTTGATGATTTTGCTTCAGCACACACAAACCGCGATGCAAATGCGAAGATTTTGGGAATTTAAATCTAATTTTAGCAACACGTTCAATTCAATACTAACATGAAAAAAGCATTCTTATTTGTAGGCATTTGCTCCATTATAGCAGCATGTTCATCGAATGACAGTTCGAAAAATGTACAGGATACCACACCAACCCAAAGCCAGACTTCTAACGAAAACAGGTCATTAACAGATACTTTAGGAAGCACCGGTACAGAAAGCACCAACGCTGCAAATGCGGGATCAGAAAAAGGTGCAGCGCTTATCAGTAAGCTTGATTGCCTGGGCTGCCACAAAGACCATGAAAAATTGGTGGGCCCGGCTTATGTAGATGTTGCCAAAAAATATCAGCCAACGCAAGAGAATATTGATTACCTGGCAGGGAAAATTATCACGGGAGGTGCTGGAGTTTGGGGAGAAGTTCCAATGACTCCACATCCGGCCCTGTCAAAAGAGGACGCTTCAGACTTAGCCAAATACGTTTTATCGATCAAGTAATGAGAAAGAACATTTTAATGCTCTTTGTAGTAGGAGCAATAGCGACATCAGGTTGTAAAACCGTGTCGTCACAGTCATCAACAACCGGGAAAATGGAAAAAGGATGGGTATCTCTTTTTGATGGAAAGACTTTGTCTGGATGGCATTCATACGGACAAACAACTGCCAGTCCGATGTGGAAAGTTGAAGATGGAGCAATTCATTTAGACCCGACAGTTAAAAGCACTGCTTCGGCCGGGCTCAGCAATGATCTTGTAACCGATAAAGAATACGGTAATTATCACCTGAAACTTGACTGGAAGATATCGCCGAAAGGCAATAGCGGAATTATCTTCTACGTACACGAAGATCCTGCTAAGTACAAGCAATCTTATTACACAGGTTTGGAGATGCAGGTTCTGGACAACGAAGGCCACGCAGATGGAAAGATCACGAAACACCGTGCCGGCGATTTATATGACCTTGTAAAAAGCAGCACCGAGCCAGTAAAGTCCGTAGGTCAATGGAATACTGCCGAAATTATTAGCAACAACGGAACGCTTCAATTATTCATGAATGGGGTTAAAGTAGTAGAAACTCATTTGTGGGATGATAACTGGAAGCAAATGGTAGCTAACAGCAAGTTCAAAGCCTGGGGCGATTTCGGGACTTTTAAGACCGGAAAAATCGCTTTGCAAAATCATGGAGATGATGTTTGGTTCAAGAACATCATGATCAAACAGCTTTAATCAAACCTAACCTAAACATTCACTAACCAACCAAAACCATGATGACAACGGCAAATCGTGTCAAGCTATCTACAATGATGTTCCTGGAATTCTTTATTTGGGGAGCATGGTTTGTAACGCTGGGCACATTTTTGGAGAAAAATCTCCACGCATCCGGTCCCGAGATCGGGTCGGTGTTTTCTACCCAATCCTGGGGCGCCATTATAGCGCCTTTCATAATCGGATTGATAGCCGACAGGTATTTCAACGCAGAAAAAATCCTTGGCATCTTGCACATCGTCGGTGCAATTCTGATGTATCAGATGTACCAGTCTGCGGAGGTTTCTACCTTTTATCCTTATGTGCTGGGCTATATGGTGTTGTACATGCCAACACTTGCGCTTGTTAATTCGGTGGCTTTTAATCAGATGGGCGATCCGGAAAAAGAGTTTTCTAGTATTCGGGTTTGGGGAACCATCGGATGGATAGTAGCAGGTTTAGCAATAAGCTATATTTTCCATTGGGATTCGCCCGATGCTGTAGGCGATGGGCTCCTGAGGAATACTTTTATGATGACTGCAGTTGCCTCGCTGGTGTTGGGCTTGTTCAGCTTCACCTTGCCAAAGACACCGCCCAAAGGCTCGTCTAATGAGAAGGTAAACGTTTCCGAATTGCTCGGGCTCCATGCTTTAAAGCTGCTTAAAGACAAAAACTTCGCGATCTTCTTTATATCATCAATCTTAATCTGTATTCCCTTAGCTTTTTATTATCAGAATGCACACCCGTTTCTTACAGATACTGGTATTGAGAATCCAACCGGTAAAATGACCATCGGACAGATTTCAGAAGTTTTGTTTTTGCTTTTGCTGCCAGTGTTCTTCAAAAAGTTCGGATTTAAAAGAACCATCCTCGTCGGAATGCTTGCATGGGCTATCCGTTATGCCTTTTTCGCGTATGGAAATGGGAGCGAGCTCAGTTTCCTGCTGATCCTGGGCATAGCAGCGCACGGCATCTGCTACGATTTCTTCTTCGTTTCGGGTCAGATTTATACAAATTCTAAAGCTGGAGACCGCTACAAAAGCTCTGCTCAGGGCTTAATTACGTTAGCAACTTATGGAGTGGGAATGTTGATAGGATTCAAAATTGCGGGCATCATCAGCGAAGCTTATAAACTTGGCGAAGCTAGCCATGACTGGAGAATGATCTGGCTTATACCTGCCGGAATTGCGGCTGTTGTATTCCTGCTGTTTGCCGTGTTGTTTAGAGATGAGCGTGTGAAGAGCCCTGAAACAGTATGAGGAACCAGAACAGAAGGACAGCTCTCAAGAACATCCTTGCCGGGTCTGCGGCGATTGGAGCTTCGGGAGTATTAACTTCTTTTAAACCGATAGATCAAAACGCCAAATTGGAATTAAAAGGAAATATAAACCATGCTGTGTGCAGATGGTGCTACGCCGATCTTTCAGTAGAACAACTCTGTAAGGAAGCAAAGCGCATTGGTATCAAGGGCATAGACCTGGTTGGCCCAAAAGATTGGCCGACGCTTAAGGAATTCGGCTTGTACTCCTCAATGTGCAATGGAGCAGAAATCAACCTGATCGACGGTTGGAACACAAAAGCAAATCACGCTACGCTGATCAAGAACTACAGCGAAATGATTCCGCTGGTGGCGAAAGCCGGATATAAAAACCTGATCTGCTTTAGCGGCAACCGACGTGGTATGGATGATGAAACCGGCTTGCAGAATTGCGTAGAAGGTTTAAAACAGGTAATTTCTATCGCGGAAAAGAACAATGTGATTTTGTGCATGGAACTGCTGAACAGCAAGATCAACCACGTAGACTACATGTGCGACAGGTCCGCTTGGGGAGTGGAACTTTGCAAGCGCCTGGGCAGTGAAAACTTCAAGCTTTTGTATGATATCTACCACATGCAGATTGATGAAGGTGATGTGATAAGGACTATTCAGAACAATCACCAGTATTTTGCTCATTATCATACAGGCGGTGTTCCTGGCAGACATGAAATTGATGAAAGTCAGGAGTTGTATTATCCAGCAATTATGAAGGCTATTGTAGCAACGGGCTTCAAAGGCTTTGTAGCTCAGGAATTCATTCCGAGTAAAACTGATAAAATCGCATCGCTTGAAAAGGCGATTAGAATATGTGACGTTTAATCTCGGTAACTATTTTTAGCTCAACTGCTTATTCAAAATTTCAAATGCCCCGGATATCTCTGGGGCATTTTTATTGAAGGGTATTCGCAAGAAACGAAAATCGTGAGCTAACGTATTGTGTACTTGGTTGCTAGGCGTACGGTCGAAAACTGGCTGACGATATAAAATAATGCCGAGTTTCCCTGCCAGGCGATTTTATTTTGGTGTGTTTTTAACACTAAGTGAGATGGCGAATTCGGTCATTTGTTGCTAAAATGTTACGTCGCCGAGAGGAATGTTGCCGGTATTTTATGCATCGGCATTTTTTATTAAATTTTCGTTAAAAATTTATCATCTATTCTTCTCTCGTGTTCCGGAGGTTATATTTGTTATGTCATAGCAGGTACGAATACTAGCCAAGCATAATCCCTGTAATATTCTCCTGTATATCAGCTAATTTTTGTCAACAGCATGGATGCAGGAACAATCTTATAATGCTGTGCCAATCTCGAACAACAAACAAATCAAATTACTAACCGCATTTTTTCAATGCTAAGAAGCGCTCTATGAGAAAACTCTTACATGTAAAATTCAACACCACATTAATTTCTTGCACAGTATTGCTCTCGGCTCTTATCTCCGGGAGTAGTTATGCAAGCGCAATGCAGCAGGACAGCATTCGGGCTGCAGCCAACGATTCATCTAAGCTTGGGCTTTCAGTTATTCCCGCGGGAAGATTGCCCGAAGTTGTTCCAACACTTTTTGGGCAACAGGTTCGTAACCGCTTGGTGCAGTCAGTGAGCTATCTGGATGGGAAAAAATTAGAAAGCGCTCCGGTGGGAATCGTGAGCAACGCTCTCCCAGGTCAGTTGGCCGGGCTAGGCTCAATTCAAAGCACTGGTGCGCCAAGGTTTGACAGCCCTAATTTAACCATCAGAGGTAGAAATCCATTGATCGTGGTAGATGGTGTGCCCCGTTACAATTTGATAAACGCTGATAACAATCAGAATTTATTTGACGTGTTGTCCATCAATCCGGAACAAATTGAATCAGTAACTCTGCTGAAAGATGCTCTTTCAACAGCCATGTTGGGCAACAGAGGAATGGACGGCGTTTTGATGATTACCACACGAAAGCAGGGTGAGGGGAAAAATTCTTCGATGTCGTTTAAGGCACAAGCCGGCCTGCAAACTCCGATCGGGATGAGAAAAGCTTTATCTGCTTTTGATTACGCAACTCTGTACAATGAGGCAGCAGTAAACAGCGGCTTTGCTCCTGCCTATACACAGGCGGAGTTAAACGCATACCGAACTGACCCTGTGTTCTCTGGTTTGGATTGGCGCAATGAAGTTTTAAAGAAAAATGCACCAATGCAACGGTATACTTTCACGGCTGGTGGAAATTATACAAACGTCAAGTACTTCGTTTCCCTTGATTACCAATCTCAAGGGGGCTTGTTTAAAGAAGATCCAAATACTTCTTACGGAACAAATGTGGATTATAAGCGGTACATCTTTCGTTCAAATCTTCAGTTAAATATTGATAAATATCTGACCGCTACACTTAATCTTACTGGGAATATTCAGGATTATATTGAACCTGGAGCTGGATATGCTACAGTCTTCAACAGCTTGTTGACTACTCCTAATAATTCGTCACGAATATTTCTTAACGGCGATTCGCTCGCAGCATCACGGCAGTACGTAAATAATCCTTACGGGCTAGCAGTTTCAACGGGCTATCTAAAAAACAACTTACAAGCGGGGGCGGTAGATGTGAATCTGCGCCGGAGCATGGATGATGTTGTTAAGGGAATGTGGATGAAAGCTTTATTGTCATACAGCCCATATTACGAACAACGTGTTGACCGATCTAAAGGATATAACGCATATTATTATCCCGACCCCACCAGCAATGGTACTGTTACAAGAGTAAGGGCCATAAGTGATCAGTTGAATACTTCGTCTGTGATGGGGCGTTTTCAACAAACGTATGCAGAATTGTCTACCGGTTACGATCGTGAATGGAGCAAGAATGCGCTCACCGCTGTTGTTTTAGCGAACCTTGATAATAATCAAAGCGATAATCAATTGAATCAGGTGTATAAGGGTATTTCTACCCGCTTGGCTTATAGCTACGACCAACGGTACAATCTTGAGGCAGCAGCGGCTTATACCAGCAATAATTGGTATGCTCCCGGGCATCAAGGGGCTTTTTACCCGTCTGTTGGTGCAAGCTGGAATCTTCATAATGAGAATTTTTTGAAAGATGTGGCAGGCATAAATGAGTTCAGGTTGCGCCTATCATATGGACAGGTGGGTAATGCAGACCCAGGATATTATTTGTTTCGCGAAAGGTATGTTGCCAGTACCGCTTATTATTTCGGCAATGGAAATAGCAGTTCTGCGTCTACGAGTATAGGGGCTGTTTCTGTGGACAGGCGTGATGAGAAAGCAAATAAGTTAGACATTGGTGCAGACCTTGCATTCAGCAAAAACCGAGGTTGGCTGAATGTAGATTATTATGATAATCGCGAATCCAACCTGTTGCAGACCAGAGGCAGTAATAGCGGTATTTTTGGTCAGGCGTATCCAGGCGAGAACATTGGAAAAGTTAGATATTATGGTATTGAGTTAAACACTGGTTGGGCTAATCATGTAGGAAAGCTCAGCTACTCTGTGTCGGGAAACCTTTCTACTGTAGGAAGCGAAATTTTGTTTATTGACGAACCTTCGGTTGCATATCCGCATATGGCTCTGACGGGAAGCCCGGCAAACCAAATACGTGGTTACGTATATGAGGGGCTGTTTAATTCAGGCAATCTTAGTGCTGCAACTATCCCCGGCTTTACACCAGTTGTCGGCGATGCCAGATATAAAGACCTTAACAATGATGGTATAATTAATCAAAACGATCAAACTGTTATTGGAAACGATCGCCCACTTCTTTTTTATGGCGCTAACCTGGGTTTGAAGTACAGCGGCTTTGACATGAATGTTTTAGTTCAGGGGGTGGCTCACCGCGATATTTTAACAGCAGGAAATTATGAGTTCCCGATCAGCAACAATGGCTTTGGGCAGGCATACGAATATAATTTAAACCGCTACAATGCCCAAAACGCATCTACTGCAACTCTACCAAGGGTAACTTTAGGTACTGACATCAACAATTACATCGCATCATCTTTATTTGTGCGAAATGGAAGTTTCCTCAGGTTGAAGAATGTGGAATTAGGTTACAGTTTTGGTGGCAAAGCTCTTGCATCAGCTAAAATAAAAGGGATACGCGTATTTGTGAATGGAGAAAATCTTCTCACTGCTTCTGAATACAAAGAATCAGATCCGGAGGATTATACCGGTTTGTACCCGTTACAACGGGTTATCAATGGTGGTTTGTCTATTAAATTATAGGAGGTTATTGAATGTATACTAAACAATTATATAAAATATTTGCAGTGCTGATGGTGCTAAGCCTGGTACAGCTCGGATGCAAGAAGTTTGAGCAAATACCGGTAGAAGGTCGAACAGAGGATATCGTTTTTGATGAAAAAGATGTAAACGGTTTCTTTGCTGAGCAAGCATTGACAAACATCTACACGTACTTGCCGAACGGGTTTAACCGAATAGACAACGCGTTTCTATGTACAGCAACGGACGATGGAATTTCATCACAGTATTCAAGCAATATTGAAATCTTGTCAAAGGGCCTGCAAAGCCCTACGCTAACTGTAGATGATGTGTTTGCAGAGAATTATGAAGGTATCAAAAAGGCAAACATTTTCTTATCCAAGGTAGATGTTGTGCCTGTACTGGCAATAACTAAGCAGTATTGGAAAGCAGAAGCACGGTTCTTGCGGGCAATGTTCTACTTTGAACTGATCAAAAGATATGGCGGCGTTCCGTTGATAGGCGATAAGGTTTTCGTCTTGAGCGATAAAATTGATATGCCACGCAATACTTATGCGGAATGCGTGCAATACATTGTTGCTGAGTGTGATGCTATCAGTGGGCTATTAAGAAAAGAACCGGTTACAGCAAGTTCTGAAACAGGCCGGATCACACAGGGCGCAGCCTTGGCTTTAAAGGCAAGAACTTTATTGTATGCAGCGAGCCCGCTTAACAATCCTAATGATGTTACCAAATGGGCAGCAGCAGCTGCGGCAGCCAAAACGGTCATTGATCTGGGTTATTATGCATTGAATAACAGCTTCGTTGCGGCCTTTAATAATCGCTCAGATAAAGAGGTGATTTTGGCATTCCAGCAGGCGAAAAATCAAAATCTTGAGAGAGCGAACTCGCCTGTAGGTTATTTTACTGACCTGATTGATGCCAATGGTTTAACCAGCCCGACACAGGAGTTGGTGGACGCATTTCCAATGAAGACAGGTAAGCCTATCACTGACTTGAAAACGCCTGCCAACCCAACAGGATACGACCCGGCGAAGCCTTATGAAAACAGAGATGCGAGGTTTGAAGCCACAATTTTCTATAATGGACAACCGTGGTTCGGCCGTGGTGTTCAAACATATGATGGCGGGCTCGACCGTCCTGGAGGAAGCCTGATACAAACAAGAACAGGTTACTATCTGCGCAAATTTTTACCAGACCTGTCAACTGCTAATACTTATGGAGCAATAGATCACAACTTCATTATATTTAGGTATGCTGAAATTTTACTGGATTATGCGGAGGCAATTAATGAATCTGGAGATGTATTGGCAAACCGCACTGAAGCTTATAAACAGCTTACCGCACTTCGCAAGCGTGCAGGCATTACTGCAGGAACGGGCTCTTTGTATGGTTTAACTGCAAATATGACCCAGGCACAAATGCGGGACGCGATCCGGCTAGAGCGCCGTATTGAACTTGCCTTTGAGGAGCATCGCTTCTGGGATGTAAGAAGATGGAAGACAGCAGAAGTTGAGTTTAATAAAATGCTGCATGGCGTGAGGATTACAAACACATCGCCGCTGCCAACTTACAATTATGTAAATGCTACTAATATCGTGTTCAAAGCTCCTATGTATTTATATCCTATTCCATACTCAGAGTTGCAGAACAATAAAGCATTAACGCAAAATCCCGGCTGGAAGTAATTTAATCAATAACAAGCGATTGATATGAAGAATCTATACAAAATATTATTATCGGTTCTGTTCCTATATGGACCGGTTATAGCGCAAGCGCAAACCCGTGTAGTAACGGGAGTTGTGAAAGATGACCAGGGCACCTTGCCTGGTATCACAATCTTAGAAAAATCAACGCCCACTAACGGAGTTGTTACCGATGTTGAGGGGAAATTCAGGATCACGTTGCATGGAAACAGCAATGTGATAATTGTAAAAAGCCTCGGATATGTAACCAAGGAGGTTAACGTGGCAGGCAAACAAAATGTGAGCGTCACTTTGGCTATGGATGCACGCGGACTAGAAGACGTAGTGGTTGTAGGATATGGTACACAGAAAAAAATCGATGTGACCGGTTCTATCAGTACTGTAACGCGGAATGATATACAGCAAACACCATCTGCAAGTATCCAAAACGCATTAACAGGTAAACTGCCCGGATTTTTCTCTCAGCAACGCAGTGGCCGCCCCGGCGACGATGGTGCGGAGTTCTTCGTTCGCGGTATCAGTACATTCGGCCCTGCCCAAACTCCCCTCATCCTGGTGGACGATATTGAGTTTTCATATGACGATTTCTCAAACATTGACCCCAATGAGGTGCAGAGCTTAAGTATTTTGAAGGATGCTGCTGCAACAGCGGTTTACGGTGTAAAAGGCGCTAATGGCGTTATATTAGTAACAACCCGTAGAGGTCAGGTAGGGGCGCCTCGGGTAAATTTCAGAACAGAATTTGGGCTCCAAATGCCTATGCACGTACCTAAGATCCTTGATGCAGCTAATATGGCTATCCTGCGGAACGAAGCATTGAAGAACGACGCAACCATTTCTGGAGGTGCTTACACCCCCGACTTTACTGATGCTGATATTGAGCTGTTCAGAAACGGGCAGGATCCATATGGGCATCCGAACATTGATTGGTACAATACATTGTTTAAGAAAACAGCCCCTATCAACAAAAACAATCTTGACCTGTCGGGAGGTAGTGATGCCGTACAGTATTTCGTATCTATGGGCTACGAGACGCAGGACGGGATACTTCGCGATTTTAAGGGTGGTGATGAGGTCGACAACAATTTTCGATACAACCGATTTAATTTTAGATCAAACGTTGACATCAAGGCGAATAAATCTCTTTCCTTTAAATTCGATTTTTCTGGCGCTAACGCAATAACTAATCAGCCACAGATTGGCACCGGCGTTTTTGGTGAAATATATAATTACGAGGGATTGACGCCATTTGTGTACCCTATTTACAATCCTAATGGAAGTTTTGGCTTTACAGATCCCAATAGGCCACAGCCTGGCAATAACGTGGTTGGCCGTATTTCTACAGGAGGTTATGACCGCGAAAGGCAAAATATCATGAGCCTAAATGGTTCTGTAATTCAGAAGCTCGACTTCTTGACAAAAGGTTTGTCTGCTAAAGCAATGGTGTCTTTATCCAACTCAAATAAAGCTACCCGGTCTCAAACTGTCTCCAACTTTCCGTCGTTTTATTACAACCCTACAACGGGCACATATACTCCACGAAACGCGAATATCTATCGGGTAGATCCTTATTCTTTGAGTTATGCACCTGGCTTGCCGAGGCGCCAATCGACCATCCAGGCGCACCTGAATTATGGACGTTCTTTCGGCAACCATAATGTAAATGCATTAGTATTATACAATCAAAATACGAAAGTAAAAGCTGTTCTGGATAATAACGATGTTGAAACAGAACGCAGTTATATACCAGAAAATTTTCGTGGTGTCTCCAGCCGTTTGGCTTATAACTTTAGTAACAAATACCTGATTGAATTTAACGGCAGCTACAACGGCTCTGACCGTTTTGCAGAAGGCCATCGTTTCGGATTTTTCCCGGCTGTTTCTGGTGGGTGGGTATTATCCGAAGAAAACTTTATTAAAAAGAATGCCGAGTTCATAAGCCTATTTAAACTTCGTGGCTCATGGGGTATTGTCGGAAGTGATTACATCAAAGACGACAAGAATTCTTATGAAGAGCTCTACACCAGGGGAGGAGCATACTCTTTCGGCGAAACGAACAAGAACTATACTTCTATCGTTCCAGGCTCTCTTGCTAACCTGAATGTGACCTGGGAGAAAGAAAGAAAAGCTGAGATCGCAACAGATTTTGCATTATTCAATGGCAAAGTAAGCGGTACCGCCGCCGTCTTTGATAATAAACGTTATGATATTTTGGCAAACAGGAACACTGTACCAAGTTATTTTGGTGTTCAAAATGCTCAACTGCCTCCTTTGAACCTAGGTATTGTAAGTAATAAAGGGTACGAGTTTGAGTTGGTGTATAATGGTAAGATCGGAAAGGACTTCGGATTTAACCTAAAGGGTAACTACTCCTACGCAAAAAACAAGATTCTGGAAATTGACGAAGTGCCACCTAGATATGAATACCAAAGACAAACTGGGCGTTCTGTAGGAGAGGTTCAAGGTTTCATTTGGGACGGATACTATTCTGTTGCTGAGGCAGCAGATCCGTCAGTGCCAAAATATATCGGGTCAACTACAGCTGCCGGAGGTCCTGGAACTACGCTGCCAGGGTTTCTTAAATATCGGGATCTGAATGGCGATGGTGTGATCACGGATGATGATAGAGGTTATTTTGGCGACTCCAACTTGCCAACTACAATCATCGGCTTCGCCACAGGCTTTACTTATAAGCGTGTGTCACTTAACGTATTGTTGCAGGCTGGTTTGGGTTCAGACGTGCAGATAGGCTACAATTTTTCCGTGCCATTTAAAGGAAATCTACAGGCTATTCATTTAGATAGGTGGACTCCGGAAACGGCGGCAACCGCAACGTTCCCCGCCTTGGTTAGCAATTTCCATGGAACTTATATGACCACAGCAAGTAACTCAAGTTTTTGGGCGGTGAGCGGCAACTATTTGCGTGTCAAGTCCGTAGAGCTAGGATATAAGGTACCGGAGAATTTTGCAACGGCGATTGGTTTAAAAGGATTGCGGGTGTATGCGAATGCTTATAATCTTATGTCATGGTCAAAGGTGTTCAACAGGTATGGAGTTGACCCAGAAGTGGCAAGAGGCGGTGGAAATAATGGCTATGTGTTGCCTTACCCTCAGTCAGCTATATTCAATTTAGGTCTTAACGTTTCAGTAAAATAATGTTAGTTATGAAAAAAATATTTTTACTAGGTGGGGTATTGCTTATAGCAGGCGCATCCTGCCAAAAGGCGAGCTTCCTTGATACCAAATCAACAGGCAGCCTTAATACCGAAGTAACGTTTGCGGATAGCACCAACACTATGGACTTTCTGGCAGGCCTTTATATCGACAATGCTTATAATTTCAATATTGCAAGTGGGCATAATCTTGACGACTTATCAAAAGAAGCAGATGAAGCGGAGGGAAGATATCCTGCATTGGGTAATTTTGACAAGGTTTTCACTTCCGGTACCTTTGCTAACGCGTATTTTGGACGATTTGCGACAAACTGGACAAACTTCTACAACAACATCCGTAACGCAAATATCTTTTTAGCGAATGTGGATAAGGCTCCGTTATCAGAGGCTAAAAAGAAGAGAGTAAAGGCTGAAGCACGTTTTATCAGAACGCTTCATTATTTCTTCCTGACTCGTTCCTTTGGAGGGGTTCCTTTGCTCGGGGATCGGGTATACGATCTTGCAGATGCGCCAACTGAAAAAAGAGCAACTTATGAAGAATGCGTAAACTACATGATTAGCGAACTTGACGCCATTGCTCCTCAGTTGCCGCCAAACTATACCGGCGATGATTATGGCAGGATAACTAAAGGTGCTGCTCTCGCTCTAAAATCAAGAATATTGTTATTTGCTGCCAGCCCACTCTACAATGGCGGAAGTACAGCTGTTGATCCGGAGCTGATAAAAGTAACAGCCTATCCAACCTTTGATAAGAACCGCTGGGAAAAAGCACGTCTTGCAGCAAAGGCCGTGATGGACTTAGGCATATATACTTTAAATATTGATAATAGTAACGCTCCAACAAGCCAATGGAGTGGCAGCTCAACAGGCAAGGGCTACGGGTTTTACAATCTATTTTTAACCCGGGTTAATAACGAATTTATCCTGCCGAGGCCGTTGCCTCCAGGCAAACAAACAGAGGTGGTATCTAATCCGAAAACAAGGGGCGGGGCTAACTTCTATTTCTACCCAACTCAAGAGCTTGTAGACATGTTCCCGACCATCAACGGCAAGCCGATCTCTACAGATGTAAAGTCCCCAACTAACTCTTCAGGGTATGATGAAGCAAACCCTTACGCAAATCGGGATCCACGGATGTCTGCAACCATAGTATACAATCAAAGCATGATGTTTTTGAACAGTACAAAAGCATTAGCCCCGGTTAATACATATGTTGGCGCTCCCCAGGATGGTATTGTGGCAATATCTTCGAATACAGCTACTATTACAGGCTACTATAATCGCAAGTTGACAAGCGAGGAAACAGCGGTTACAGGCGGAAGCAATATTCAGAGAAGCCTACCGATTATCCGCTACGCTGAAATCCTGTTAAACTATGCGGAAGCAACCAATGAAATGGGCAATAGTGCAGAAGCAATGCAGACCTTGGTGCCTTTAAGATTGAGGGCCGGAATAAATGCTGGTACAAATGGAATGTATGGTTTACCTGTTAATCCAAGTGTGGACGATGCACGAAAAATTATCCAAAATGAAAGGGCCATAGAGCTCGCTTTTGAACAACACCGCATTTGGGACATGAGGCGATGGAAAATAGGTGACTTGATTGATGGTAAGTTTCTTCACGGAATGCGCATCACTAAGACTGGAAGTAAATACACCTACGAGAGGGTTGAGGTACGTACCCGTTACTTTAAGCCAATCTATTACTATTTCCCAATACCTAAAGATGATGTAACGATTAGCGGAGGCAAGCTACTTCAGAATCCTGGCTACGACGGCGTTCCGATCAAGCCGTAAAACGAGAATACTTTAAAAAGAAAAAGCCGGTTCAGCATCAAGCTGGACCGGCTCTTTTGTTTGGCAGAGGCTGGCACGCCGGGCTATTTGCCTTCGTGGCCGCGAACCGTGTTTAATACGTGCAACAGTTGAGCAGCCTTTTCGGGCTCCTTAGAAATAAGGTTATTTTTTTCACCCGGATCGCGGCTGAGCTTGAAAAGTTGCCCCTTTGGATCATTTCCCAACTCAATGTTCGTGTTAGCCATCACTTGTGGCCCCTTGTTCGGCTCAATGTATTTCCACTTGCCTTGCAGGATAGACAACGTGTTGTTTAATGATTGCTCCACAACATAGCTCCGTTCTTTGTGCGATTTTCCTAAAAACGAATTAAGCATATTGAAGCTGTCGGGAGCATCGCCTTGCGCTATGGCTTGTCCTGTCAAAGAAGCTAGTGAAGCGTAAAGATCTACCTGGCTCATCAGGGCATCAGATATTTTGTTGCTTTTCACATGCCCTGGCCACCGCACGATAAAAGGCACTCTCGTCCCCGCATCAAATGCACTGTACTTTCCTCCTCTGAACTCGCCCGACGGCGTATGCCCGTTCAACATCTCCACAGCCTTGTCCTTATATCCGTCGTCCACCACAGGGCCGTTATCGCTGCTGAATATTACCATCGTTTTGTCTGTCAAATTCAACCGGTCCAGCGTTTTCAGCACTTCACCAACGCTCCAGTCCAGCTCAAGAATGGCATCGCCCCGCGGGCCCATTCCACTCTTTCCGAGAAAACGCGAATTCGGCAACCGTGGCACGTGGATCTGGTGCGTGGCAAAATAAAGAAAGAACGGTCCGTTTTGATGATCTTCTATAAATCTGTTTGCTCGGTTGGTAAACACATCTGCCATATCCTCATCAATCCAGCGGGCTTTTTTGCCACCGCTCATCCATCCGATACGGCTAACACCATTTATGATTGTATTGTCATGACCATGTGAATACATCATCTTCAACAGCTCAGGATTTTCTGACCCTGTGGGCTCATTGCCGATCTTGTTTTTGTAACTAACCATGATCGGGTCGGCGGGATCAAGATCAACAATACGGTGATTCTCCATGTACACACAAGGAACACGATCGCCAGTTGCGGGCATTAAAAAGCAATAGTTAAATCCTACCTCCAGTGGTCCGGGAGTTATGTCGCCATTCCAGTTTGGCCCTCCCGCCGGACCAAGCCCCAAATGCCATTTTCCGACCGCACCTGTATAATAGCCGGCTTTTTGCAACATGCCCGGAAGTGTGGTGATGTTAGTGGGAATGATGAGCGCTGCATCGCCCGGAGCTATGCCGGTACCTGTTTTTCGCCAGGCGTATTTCCCTGTTAAAAGCGAAAAACGTGCCGGAGTGCAGGTTGATGACGTGGTGTGGGAGTTTGTAAACTTCAAACCTTCTGCAGCTATCCGGTCAATGTTTGGAGTTTTGATTTTGGTAGCACCGTAAGTGCTGATGTCACCGTATCCCAGGTCATCCGTGTAGATAATCACGATGTTTGGTTTCGATGCTGTTGTTTGGGCATCAACAGAAATCGCAGTAAGCGAAAAGAAGCATACTGTTAAACAGGATTTGAAGTTCAATTTTTTCATAGCTAAAATTCTTTATCGCCAATTTCGCTTGTTGGAAGCTTCGCTTTTCCTGAAAGCTTGTTCAGGTTGAAGCTCAAGTTGAGCAGGAATACATCCGTCTCGTAGATGTAATTTGTAGTGGTATAAAAGTTTGCTCCGCTTGTGGTGATTCGTTGCTTGTTAGCATCCATAAAGCCTAAGTTCATGTTTTGCCATTGCAGCATCGCTGAAAAACGGCCATCGCCAAAGGTTTTCTTAAGAGAAGTGTTTGGGATCAGAAACCGTGAGTCTTTGCCCTGGGCAGTTGGCCTTTCGGAAAGATAATTCACATTGCCCTGGAACGTCCATTTTGCTCCCAGATCAAAACTTGAATTTGCATTGATTGAATATGCCCAATCTGAATTAGAGATAGAAGATGCAACTCCAAGGATGTTTAAGTTACCGTTGATTTTGTAATTGTAAATATTGGTTCCCAGGTACAAGCTCCACCATTTTGCCGGCTTAATGTTCGTTCCGGCTTCAAAGCCAAAGAGACGGGCTTTTTCCGCATTCGTGAACACACGGTTCAGAATAGTGTCTGCATAAACGCTGTTTACACGTTGTATCGGGTTCTTGATGTTCTGGAAATAGAACGTAGAAAAAAATGAGCCACTTGAGAAGGTGTGATTGATTCCAAGTTCGGCAAGATCAACAAACTGGGGCAGCAGGTCAGGATCGCCTTGCTCCAGTGTTTCAGAGTGTTCCCTTTCGGGGATAGGATTCAGCTCGTAGTTGTTATTTCGTTGCACGCGTTTGCTGTACCCGGCCTTAGCACTCCATGAAGGATTAAATGTGTAAAGCAGATTTGCCGATGGGAACAGGTTTGAAAGATTCAGGAGGTGCTTATTTGGATCGTATGAAAGATCAACCTCGCGATCGGCAATTTCATAGCGCAAACCGGCAACGTATTGTAGTTTATCAGCCTTTCCTGAATACTGCGAATAGACAGAATTGATCACGTTTTTAGCCTTCGCCGTTCCTCTAAACCGGGCAATATCGGTTTGTGAAGTTGCCGGGTTAACTGAATAATCAAATGTGCCGTTCTGTGTATCATATCTGAACTGGTAGCCACTTTCCAGCTTGCCTTTGCCAAGAGGAACAGAATGGTCAAGCTTTAATCTATAACCTTCAATCGGGTTTTCGTACGGGTTGAAAACCTGTTGGATCATTTGTCCGGTGACAGGATATTTAAGATTGCGGTTGTTGGTGTTTCCATACAAACTCGCTTTTTCATACAAGCCGGAAGCAGTGAGCGTGGATTTGTTTTTGAAGGTGTGTGTATAATCCAGGTTTCCTAAAGTGAAATTGCCTTGCTTGGTTTGCAGGTTGGAATTAAAATAAGTGGTGCTTTTTATCAAAGCATTCGTGTTCAGATTTGAAGTGGAATTGGTGTAAAGGATGTCTGCTAAACGCGATTGAAACCTTTTTCCTGCAAAGAATCCAGCAGAAATAGAATTGCTTGCATTCGGGGTATAAACTACTGAAGCCCGGCCAGCATAGTTATATTTATCAAAGCTTCTTTCACCGTTTGAAGGAAAGCGGGTGATGGTGTTATTTGCCAGATTTTTGGTGTAAACTTCGCCTTCGCGATAACCGGCGTTATCGTTTCTCGTGTAATTTCCTCCTACAGAAACATCCCAGCTTTTCTTGCGCATGTTCAACGTAAGGTCTGCGCCGTAGCGTTGCGGCTGTTCAGTGTTGCCGTAATCTGTTGTGCTGGGCAGGCCAACCATCGCATTTGCAGCGAGGCTCAAACCATCGTTTGCGCCTTTTTTGGTCACGATGTTGATGATCCCGGCCTTTCCATCCGGATCGTATTTAGCGGAAGGAGCCGTAATTAGCTCAATATTTTCCAGCGCATTAGCCGGAAGCTGGCTCAATACCGTTTGCGCATCCGTCAACACAGGCTTACCATTCACAAGAACCAAAAATCCCGTTGCGCCCCGTACACTGATCTCGCCCTCGCCATTCACCGATACAGAGGGCAGGTTTTTCAGAACGTCTATCGCGGAACCGCCTTTTGCCGACTGAAATTGATCAGCCCGGTACGTTTGTTTGTCGATTTTATTTAAGGCGTTTATCTGCTGTCCGGTAACCGTAACTTCGTTCAAAAGCTTGCTGCCGGGCTTCAACAGAATCTGCCCCAGGTTAAGCTGTCCGCCCGAAACAGTTATGTTTCGCACATATTTTGTTTCATAGCCAATAAAGACGGCTTTAAGCGAGTAGGTTCCCGCTGCAATTTTCGAAAGCGTAAACTCTCCCTTTTCGTTAGCAAGTGTTCCGGCAACTACCGTAGAGTCTGATGTTTTTAACAGGGCGATGCTTGCATAGTCTAAAGGCGATTTGCTTTGTTCGTCTACAACTATACCCTTTACAGAACCCGTTTGTGCTATTGAAAACTGAAAGGAAAGAAGAGCGATAGCAATAAGTAGAAATTTTTTCATTTAATGGCGAGGGATGGATGTTACTAGTTATTCGACGCTAAAAATAGGGAAAATCAACATCTTCATTTTTTTAGGCTGGTAACAATATTATCATACAAAAACGGGGTGTAATTCATCGGATAAATTTTTAATATTGAACATTGTTCAGCCATATTCACTTTCCCGATGTGGCTTATTTATTAAACTAACCATCATGATAAACAGAAGATCATTCCTGCAGCAATCGGCTCTTTTAGGTGCCGGTGTTTTATTTGCATCATGCCGCACTTCTTTAGTTTCTTCCAAGCCGTTCAATAAAATAGGTTTGCAGTTGTACACTCTTCGCGGTGAGATTCTAAAAGATCCCCGGGGAGTTATAGCGGCCGTAGCGAAAGCAGGGTACGATGATACCGAAACTTACGATTACAATCTGAAAAACAAATTCTTCGGATTAACGCCAAAAGAATTCAATCAGCTGTTAAAAGATAACGGACTGACATCTTACAGCGGTCATTATGGGATGGAGCAGCTTATCACCAAAGGCTCGTTCGATGACCTGAAAACATATATTGATGCAGCCAGGATCATTGGGCAGGAGTACATTGTACTTCCTCACCTGGCGCCAGCCTTGCGCTCCACTTCAGATCAGTGGAAAGCAATTGCCGAGAAATGCAACAAAGCGGCGGAATTATGTGAAGCTTCCGGCTTGCACTTTGGCTATCACAACCACGATTTTGAGTTTCAGAAACTTGCCGATGGTGGTGTGGGATACGACATCCTGTTAAAGAATACCGATCCCAAGTTGGTCAAATTTGAACTTGATTTGTATTGGGCTGTCCGGGCAGGGCATAACCCGCTCACTTTGTTCCAGCAAAATCCCGGAAGGTTCGTTATGTGGCATGTAAAAGACATGAGCAAAGGCGATCCGAAAATCCAGACCGAAGTAGGGAAAGGAACTATTAACTTTAAAGAGATTTTTGCACAGGCGAAGTTAGCGGGCACAAAGCGCTTCTATGTTGAACACGAAAATAACTACGTGCCCAATCCGCTTGACAGCATTGTAACAAGTGCCAGCTATGTGAAAAGCAATTTGATGTAGTTGTATGAGACCAACAAAGTTGAGTGGTTTTGCAGCTTTAGCGGCATCGTTATTATTCAGCATAAGCGGATTTTCGCAAAGTTCGCCAGTGCTGCCACGCCTTGAGAAACGAGGAGAGGCCACTCAACTAATCGTCGACAATAAGCCATACCTGATCTTAGGCGGAGAACTTCGCAATTCCAATACTTCGAACTTGGAATATTTGCAGCCTCTGCTGCCTAAGCTAGCTAAAATGAACATGAACACGGTGCTTGCGCCGGTCACATGGGATTTGATGGAGCCTGAGGAGGGCAAGTTCGACTTTACCCTGGTTGATGGTTTGCTGAAACAAGCTCGTGAAAGCAAGCTTCGGGTTGTTGTACTATGGTTCGGGACATGGAAGAATGGCCTGTCGCACTATGTCCCCGACTGGGTGAAGAAGGATTTTCGTCGTTTTCCACGGGTAAAACTCGCCAGCGGTAAAAGCACAGAAACAGTAAGCGTATTCAGCAAAGAAGCTTTGAGCGCAGATACGAAGGCTTTTACTGCTCTAATGAAACACCTTAAGGTTGCAGATGCTGCATACCGTACGGTGATCATGGTGCAGGTAGAAAATGAGGTCGGCATCCACGGCGACACACGCGATCGCTCAACTATTGCAAACACCGCTTTTTCTCAGCCCGCTCCTGCAGAATTGATCGCGGGCTTGAAAAAATATCAAACAGAACTCCAGCCCGCTGTAAAAAACCTTTGGGAAGCCGTTGGATCGAAAACAAATGGAAGCTGGGAAGATATCTTCAGCAAAAATTTGGTTACTGACGAGATATTTATGGCATGGAACTACGCAAAATATATCAATCAGGTAGCAGCGGCAGGTAAGGCACAATATGACCTTCCGATGTATGTAAACGCATGGTTGCCGCAAAATCACCCAAAAGGTGGGCCGGTGGCCAGTATGCACGACATCTGGAGAGTTGGTGCTCCGCAAATCGATTTTTTTGCGCCAGACATTTACAAAGCAGAATTTAAGCAAGTTGTCGCTAATTATTATCACACATGGAAGCCGCTATTTATACCTGAATCGGTTGCCGACTCGGCTGGAGCATCAAATGCGTATTATGTAATTGGGAAATATAAAGCCTTGGGTTTTTCTCCGTTCGCAGTTGAAGATCGGATTACAGGCTATGACGAGCCGATTCCAGTGGCCTATAAAGAATTGTCAGACATGGCGCCAGTAATTCTTGAGGCGCAGCGCAAGAGCACTATTACCGCAGTAACCGTTAATAATGGCAATCCTGTGGACACTATAGAAATGGGAGGGTACAGGCTTGAGGTGCGCCCCCGGATAACAAGAGGCAAAACGCCCGCGGCATCGTCCGGTTACGGTCTGATTATCAATTCCGGTCCGGATGAATTCATACTTTCTGGTTTAAACTTTGAGGTTTCCTTTACACCGGCAACGCCGGGTCCGCAGATGGCAGGGCTCGCTTCCGTTTGGGAAGGCACGTTCAAGAATGGGGAATGGGTCCCAGGAAGGAAGCTTAATGGCGACGAGGTTATGGTAGGCTACGATTTGGCTAAACAAGCTGCCAATAATAAAACGGGTACAGTAGCAAGAATTCAAAATAATGCTATTGGTACCTTGAAAGTGAAGTTGTATAGGTTCGAGTAGGCTTAAAAATTCAAGGTTGCGTAACTGAGACAAACAGCTGATCATTCGTTTACGAGAGCATTCCAAGTCTCGACGGCAATTAAGTAGAAGTGCCAGTTGATTTTTATAACGGTAATTTCGTTATAACAGATTTAAAATATAGCTTCCGTTTAATTGCAAATAATTTATAATATTGGGCGTTATAAACCACAAAACATCCTTAATGAAATACAGCCTTTTGGCGATTGGCGTGCTGTCATTATGCTTCAATAATGCAGTGGCACAAGAAAAGCCCAAACACGAAGACACCGAATTTTATACACCGGTTCCTAAAGTAATAACGCCCGGGGCCACACCTTCAGATGCGCCGTCTGACGCTATAGTTCTGTTTAACGGAACGGATCTCGATCAGTGGGTTTCTACCGCTGATAGGGCTAAAAAAGCTGAATGGCTGGTGTCAAACGGAGATCTTACGGTTGATAAAAGCAAAGGGAACATCGAAACAAAACAGGCCTTCGGGAGCTATCAGCTACACATCGAATGGAAAGAACCAGCTGTGCTTAGCGGTAAAGGTCAGGCTCGGGGCAACAGCGGCATTTTCTTAGCCTCCACCGGAAAAGGCGATGCCGGTTATGAGCTTCAGGTGTTAGATTCGTATAAAAACGATACTTATGTAAACGGCCAGGCCGGAAGTATTTACAAACAATACATCCCGCTTGTAAATGCATCGAAACCTCCAGGGCAGTGGCAGCAATATGATGTAATCTGGACTGCTCCGTCATTTAAAGAAGACGGTTCGGTTGCGTCACCAGCCCGAGTAACCGTGTTTTACAACGGCATTTTGGTTCAAAATAACGTAGAATTAAAAGGCGAGACGGTTTATATCGGACAGCCTTTTTATAACAAACACGGTAAATCCCCCATCAAGTTGCAGGCTCATGGCGATCCAAGCGAGCCCATCAGCTTCCGCAACATCTGGGTACGCGAACTTTAAGAAAAACTAATCAACTATATGGATAAAAAGAATAACACCTCACGCCGGGATTTTATTAAAACCGGAGCGATTGCAGCCGCCGGTTTCATGATAGTTCCCCGTCATGTGTTAGGTGGGAAAGGCTTTGTAGCCCCAAGCGATAAGTTATTAATAGCCGGCGTTGGAGCAGGCGGAAAAGGGCAATCAGACATTGCCAATTTCTACAAAAGCGGAAATGCTGAGATTGCATTTTTGTGCGATGTTGACGATCGTCGTGCGGCAGAAACTGTAAAGAACTTCCCGAAAGCGAAGTATTACAAAGACTGGCGTGAAATGTATGATAAAGAAGCGAAGCATTTCGATGCGGTTTCTGTTTCAACGCCAGACCACAACCACGCTATCATTGCCATGCATGCCATGCAACGCGGCAAACACGTGTATGTTCAAAAGCCGTTGACTCACGATATTTATGAGGCCCGGATGCTTACCCAGGCAGCAAAAAAATACAAAGTGGTAACCCAGATGGGAAACCAGGGCGCATCTAACGACGGAACCCGCCAGTTGAAAGAATGGTATGATGCCGGCATCATCGGCGATGTGCATACCGTTTATGCATGGACCAACCGGCCTATCTGGCCACAAGGTATTCCATGGCCGAGCGCTGCTGCCCAGATTCCAAAAGAACTCGATTGGAATTTGTGGTTGGGCACAGCTCCTGATAAGAATTACGTAGAAAAGTTAGTTCCGTTTAACTGGCGTGGCTGGTGGGATTATGGCACAGGCGCATTAGGCGACATGGGCTGCCACCTGGTAGAAGCTCCGTTCAGAGTGCTGGGCTTGAAATATGCAAACGATGTGCAGGCAACTGTAGGGACCGTGTTCGTAGATGCTATGAAGCAGGGATATTTCCCTGAGAGCTGCCCGCCTTCAAGCCACGCAACACTTACCTTCCCTAAAACTGAGAAAACCAAAGGGCCTATTACCCTCCACTGGATGGATGGCGGTATTCAGCCAGAGCGCCCGGAAGAGTTGGGAGCAAATGAATTATTTGGTGACGGCAAAAACGGAACCTTGTTCATCGGAACAAAAGGCAAAATGATGGCAAGCACCTACGGCGCAAACGCACGGCTGCTTCCGTTGAGCCGCAATCAGGAAGTTAAAGTGCCTCAAACCATCACCCGGGTTCCCGGCGAAGCGGATGGCCACTACGCACAGTGGGTGAATGCAGCTATTGCAGGCTACGGCAAACATGAGCTAAGCTCGCCGTTCGAAGTTGCAGGTCCATTGACTGAAGCGCTTTTGATGGCTAACCTCGCTATCCGCGGATACGATATCCAAAAACCTAAAAAGGATGGTAAAGGTGTAGATTATCCTGGAAGGTTCGTGAAGTTCCTTTGGGATAATGAGAACATGAAGGTTACCAACGTTGACGAAGCTAACCAGTTTGTAAAAAGGCAGTATCGCCAGGGCTGGAGCCTCACCTAAGATTCAAATAGGAGAACAAAAAAAGCCGGGCATGCCCGGCTTTTTTTGTTTTGATGAAAGATATTAAAGCGAATCAGTAGCCAGGTCCGGCTAGTTTAATATCTCGCCCTGGAAAACCAGTTGTCCGCTTTTGATAACGAAATTGTCTCCTGCAGCGGGTTGCCCCGAATTGCCATAAGGATCGAAAGAAACATAATAGATGCCTCCAATTTTCACAAATACAATATCTGAATAGCTACGGTTATCAAAGTGATCTAGCAAGTTTAATTCCCAAACCTGGCTGAAAACCAACTCTACAATACAAGGTTCAGGTTTTTTATCAATCAACCTTTTTACCTTAAGCCGTAATACAAGCTGGGCTTCTTTAAAGTTGCAAGTCAGGCTTTCAACTGCTCCGTCGTTTAAACTATACTGTCGCTTAAAGTCTTCCAGTAACATGGTCTTGCCGTTTTAAATATCCGAGTAGTCAGTCGGATAAAGGAACAGGATGGTGTTCTTGGATGTGTTATGCTGATACTGCGGCAAACCGCTTATTTTCGCATATTCTGGCTTGAACGCAGCCCAGTGCTTGTCCCGATCCGCTTTGTTGTTGAAGGTGGTCATATACATCAGGTTTGGCATCCGCGGACCTGAAATCACCTGTCCGTAAAACACCGCATTGAAATCCAAATTCGTAAAGATCTCGATTTCTTTGTCGTTGAACATTCCGATCTTATTTGCAGATAGGTTTTCAGTAGCACTTTCGTAGCTTCTTAATTCATAAACACGATCTGTTTTAGGAGAAGTGAGGTTCGGCACTTGCGGTTTAGGCATACCGTCGAAGGCCTGAAGCAAGATAGATTCCATACGCACATAAGGAATGTCGTTGTAAGCCGCTTGTAAGTAGTCCTTCCCAACAGTTGCGTATTCAGCATCCTGGTTCAGCTTCTTTTCAAGAGATAAAAATTGATCGGCTTTTTTGAACGGGATGTAAACGTAAATAAGTTGCTCCAGACTGTCCTTGGCAACCGGTTTGAAAACACCTACATTGCTGATTCCTGCCCGGTGCAAGGCTGGCAGATATGCATCCTGCAAGAACTTGTCAACACGTGCCTCCTGGGTTTTCGTTTGCAAGTGATAAATCTTGATCTGGTAATAATAACCTTTGTGCTTTTTGGCAGAAGCCTGGTTCGATACTGTGATAAATATTAGCGTTAAAGCAAAGAGAAGTAGTCTTTTCATTTTAATAGTTGTATAGTTTCCAAAGCTGCGAATTTGAGTTTGGAATAACAATCAGTAGCTCGCGAAAGAACATTGTTTTTCGCTCGAAGGAGAGCCTTTGTTACACAAATGTTACGCTCGCATCTTTCCCATTATGGTAACTTCAACTCTTATCAATCATCGTTTGTAAACCTCGTCTTAATGAATAGTTTAAAACGCCTGGCGCTGCCCGTTGCGCTTTGCTCTGCACTCCTGGTAATAGGTTTTGTAGCAGCTCCAAAGCTTTTCACGTTTAAGTTCAAATCGCCGGCAGATGTTATAAGCTTCTTTCAGTATTCAGAAGACCGGATACCTTTTGTAAGCGCTCACCGGGGTGGGCCGATGAAGGGCTTCCCGGAAAACTGCATCGCAACTTTTGAAAACACGCTGAGCAAAACGCACGCGATTTTAGAAATTGACCCACACTATACGAAAGACAGCATGATTGTGCTTATGCACGACCCAACACTCAACCGCACCAGCAACGGACAAGGCAAAATTTCCGACTACACTTTAGCCGAATTGAAGAAGTTAAAGCTCAAAGATACCGAAGGCAACTTGACTCAATATTCTATGCCTACGCTCGATGAAGCCTTAAAATGGGCCAAAGGCAAAACGCTCCTTGTGCTTGATCAGAAAGAT
This sequence comes from Sphingobacteriaceae bacterium, assembly GCA_029266635.1. Classification (GTDB taxonomy): domain Bacteria; phylum Bacteroidota; class Bacteroidia; order Sphingobacteriales; family Sphingobacteriaceae; genus JAQSWM01. The sequence goes on from JAQSWM010000002.1 coordinate 143,760, forward strand.
GTTCCAATGAAAGTTCGGGTTCAAAAAGTTGTGGAGAATCATGCTGAAAATGCTGCAATAATTATGGCATACAACTTCGCGGATGCTAAAATCGGCTACAGCCTGAACAAGAACATCGTGATGGAAGTAATGTTCAACACCGTGGAAAAGGTGAAGGAATTTGATGCTACAGGTGTTCCCTGGAAAAATGTTGTAGTTTTTGTGAGCCATACCTTACCAATTAAACGTGAGGTGTTTGATGAGATACATAAAAGAGGAGCTATGTGCATGATCGGAACCTCCAGGAACTTTGATAGAGACTTCACCACCGGTAAAAGCGACCAAAAGGTGCTTTTCGAAAACTATGATCAGGTACTTGCTGCAGGTGCAGATATTATTGAGGCTGATCTCGGCATTGAGGCAGGCACAGCGCTGAAAAAGTATCAAAACCCGAAATCATCCAAATTCAAATTCTTTTAGCCGCTACCGATTTAAATGAAAAAAATTCTTTTTGTACTATTCCTCTATTTATCGCTACAAACCTATGCACAAGACAAACCCAATATTTTGTGGCTTGTAACTGAAGATATGAGCCCATACCTGAGCTGCTACGGGAACAAAATGATCAAAACTCCCAACCTTGATAAACTCGCAGCGGATGGCATACGTTTTACCGAGGCGCATTCAAACAGTGTACAATGTTCGCCTTCGCGTTCTACACTTGTTTCTGGCATCTATGCGATAAGCCTCGGCACCGACATGCATCGTTCGAAGAATCCTGTGCGGGATGACTTTTACTTTCCTCTTTACCTCCGTAACGCCGGCTATTACTGCGTAAACAATAACAAACAGGATTATAACAATCAGAAAACTCCCGCCAATGTGTGGGATGTTTCCAACGGAAAAGCCGATTATCGCTCACGTCCTGATAAGTCGAAACCATTTTTTGCTCAATACAATCAGGGCATTACTCACATGACCCGTGTAATTTCGCCATTGAACGAGCGCACAGGGCCGCGAGCCGTGGCGATGAACGATGTGGATGTTCCCGCCTACATCCCCGACCTGCCGGAAGTCCGAAACGACATTTCATGGAACATGGGTGCAGTAGTGAAGATGGACGAGTGGGTGGGTAAGCAGATTGAAGATCTGAAAGCAGCTGGCGAATATGATAACACCATCATCTTCTTCTTTTCGGATCATGGTGGCACCGTGCCCCGCGGCAAGGCGTATGTGTATGAGTCCGGCACGCATGTCCCGCTGATTGTAAGCTTTCCGCCGAAATGGAAGCATCTGGCAGCATCGGTTATCCCGCAGGTTAATAACAAGCTTGTATCGTTTGTGGATTTTGCCCCTACTGTGCTGAGCCTTGCGGGAGTGCCCATTCCAGAGTTCATGCATGGCAAGCCGTTTTTCACCGAGGCAGCTAAGAAAAAAGAAAACGAGGCGCCATATCTTTTTACATTCCGGGCAAATCAGAGCTCAAGCTACGCTCCGTCCAGAGCCATAACCGACGGCAGATATAAATTGATCTTGAACTTTCAGAGTGCTTATCCGAACGGAACCCGCCAGGATTATCAGTGGCAGATGCCGGCTCAACAAGCCTGGGATGTGGCCAACAAACAAGGAAAATTAACTTCGCCCATTTACAAGCGTTTCTGGGAGCCTGTAGAGCAATTTGAGTTTTTTGATCTGTCGAAAGACAGCATGGAAGTAAATAATCTGGCTGCTGATAAATCTTACGCTGAGGTTTTTAACCGCCTCAAGGGAGCCCTTAAATCTGAGCTGTACAAGCAAAGAGATGTTGGCTTAATGCCGCCGGCCTACAGGCAGTCGAACAAAAAGGAAGGAGATTTATACACGCTTGTCAAAAACGGTAAGATCAACATCAACCCTGTAATTGATGCGGCAATTGTGGCTTCGGAAAGGAAGGTTGCGAACGTACCTCAGCTTATGAAGTATTTGAAAAGCGGCGATCCATCTGTGCAATATTGGGGGGCAAGTGGGCTGTGCGGCTTGGCAAAGGTTGGGCTGATCAAGGCAATGCCTGCTGAAGCTGTTGCGGCGTTTAAATCAAAATCGCACATCGAAGAAGTAAATAATATGCTTGCGGAAGGGATGATTTACACATCCAATTCCAAAGAAGCTTTGGATTATCTGGTGAGCATTGCGGGAACCTCCGGCACCGCGGCTGCCACGCTGCAAAATGTTGGGAATAAAGCCAAGCCGGTTGCAGGTGAAATCCTAAAAATGCTTGACGACAAAAAAGTAAAGAATAAATTCTACCTGCGTTCGGTGCTCATCAACTGCGATTTGTTGCCGTATTCGGATTTATACAAATTGGCTCCTGGCGAGAAAAAGCCTGAGTTTTAAAACTTATCAGATGAACAAACTAACATCCAAATTCAACATAGTTTTTGCTGCTGCGCTCTTAGCCTGCGCAAGTTCCTTCGCCCAGAATAATGCTAAACCAAACGTGATCTTCATCCTGGCAGATGATTTAGGCTATGGCGATATCGGCGTGTACGGTCAAAAGCTTATTGCAACACCTAATATTGATGCTTTGGCTGCTAACGGGATGCGATTCACCCAGTTTTACGCAGGTACTTCGGTTTGTGCCCCCTCACGTGCCTCGCTGATGACAGGCCTTCACACAGGTCATGCACCGATCCGTGGCAACAAGGAAATGGTTCCCGAAGGACAATTCCCGATGAAAGCGTCCGCCTTCACCATCGCAGAAATGTTTAAGAACGCAGGCTACGCTACCGGCGATTTTGGCAAGTGGGGGCTTGGGTCGCCGGGATCTGAAGGCGAGCCAAACAAGCAGGGTTTTGATACTTTTTATGGCTACAACTGCCAGCGCCTTGCCCACGATTACTTCCCCGATCATTTATGGTCGAACACTAGTCGCATTGGCCTTCCGAATACGCTTGAAAAACCTGCCGTTTACGCTCCTGAGCTCATCCAGGCACAAGCCCTCAAGTTTATAGAGGCAAATAAAAGCAAACCGTTTTTTCAATTCTTGTCCTACACACTTCCTCACGCCGGCCTGGAAGTTCCTAAAGGCGACAAGTTCTTCGAACAATACAAAAAGAAGTTCAACGAATCGCCGAAGGATGTAAAGCTGGAGAAGGTTCCGCCGACCTTGTACGCTGGCCAGCCGTATCCGCACGCTGCTTATGCTGCAATGGTTTCAAGGCTGGACATGTACGTGGGACAAGTGGTAGCTAAGTTGAAGGAGCTGGGAATTGATAAGAACACACTCATTGTTTTCTCGAGTGATAATGGTCCACACGTTGAGGGCGGTAACGAACCTGCATTTTTTAACAGCCAAGGAGGTCTTAAAGGCGTAAAACGAGATCTATATGAAGGCGGTATCCGCGAACCGATGATCATCAGCTGGCCGGCGGTTGTGAGGAAAGGAACCACGTCAGATCACATTGGCGCTTTTTGGGATTTCTTGCCAACGTTTGCAGACATTGCTGGTCAGCCGAAGCCTTCCGGTATTGACGGGCTGTCAATTTATCCTGTACTGAAATCACAGAAAAATGCTCAGCAACATGATTATTTGTATTGGGAGTTCCATGAGAATGGCGGGCGGCAGGCAGTGCGCATCGGGAACTGGAAAGGCGTGAAACTGGATGCCATAAAAAATCCCGATAGCCCCATTGAACTATATGATCTGTCAACAGACCGGTCAGAATCGAGCAACGTAGCGGAAAGTCATCCGGAAATAGTATCAAAGATCGCTGCCCTCATGAAAACTGCACACGTGGAAAACCCGGATTTCCCGTTCACCGCCAAGGAATAAGACGAGTGCTTAGCTCTTTGCGGGAATCCACCTAAATGAATACAATTCGAACACCCAGACATGAAATCTTCAATACGTAAAGCCGGCATTTTGATGCTGGTTTGTTTACTAGCCTTCACTAATCTATTTGCTCAGGTAAGCCTCAATCTCAAAAAGGATTGGTTTTACACGATGCTTGATTCTAAACAATCAGCGAAGCCGGGTGCCAAAATCAACCAGCCAGACCTTTGGAAGGCGTTGAGAGGGAACTTCACCGATTCCAAACAGCTTATGCAAATGAGTTGGGAGGAACGGGACAAGATCTGGGATGCGCCCGATGCGTTTTCCTATAACAGCATCGCACAAAATTATGCGAAGGCTTATGAGGTATCCTGCAACGAGCGGGGCGTGAAACCAAAGCTGATAACCGCGAATGTGAATGATCTGAACGGATTGTTAGCGGTTCGTAACGCCTATCTGGATTCGAGAGCAAAGGAATACGTGATCCTCACACCAAAGGCACCCTTAACTCCGCAGATCAACGGGCCTGCGGTGTATGGCGTTCGCCCCGGGCACCCACTACTCTATAAAATCCCGGTTACGGGACAGAAGCCCGTAAAGCTGACTGTCTCTGGCTTGCCTGCCGGATGTAAGTTCGATGCAAAAACAGGTATTATCAGCGGAAGCGTAATCAAAGCCGGAGATTATAAACTGAGCTTTTCTGCCAGCAATACGAAGGGAAAAGCCGGTAAGATCTTTACGCTGAGAGTTGGGAATGACATCGCCCTCACGCCGCCCATGGGCTGGAATAGCTGGAACTCTTTCGCGAGTGATGTGACTTCGCAAAATATCCGCGATGCAGCAAACAGTATCGTGAAAAGCGGGCTTGACAATTACGGCTGGAGCTTCATCAATATTGATGATTGCTGGATGCGCAAGCCGACCGGCGATGATCCGATCTTCGCAATCAACAGCGAAATAAGAGCGAAGCTGGAAGCGAAAGATAAAAGTCGGATAACAAGGGGCAAGGTTAGGTTTAACGAGGAGGAACAGATAGGTAAGGTTAGAGACAACGATGGGTTCCTCTTGTCAAACAAGGATTTCCCCGATATGAAAGGCTTAAGCGATTACATCCACAGCCTTGGCCTTAAGGCGGGGCTGTATATTTCGCCGGGCCCTTTTACATGTCAGGGTTACATCGGCAGTTACGGCCACGAAAAAGAAGATGCCATTCAGTTTGCCCGCTGGGGATTTGATTATTTAAAATACGATTGGTGTGGCTACAGTACGATAGCCACCGATAAGGAGCTCGCAACTTTTCAAAAACCTTACCAGGACATGCATAAACAGCTTGCTGCTGTTGATCGGGATATTGTGTACAGCCTTTGCCAATATGGAATGGGTGATGTTTGGAAATGGGGCAAAGATGTGGGCGGCAATCTCTGGAGAACAACCGGCGACATCCGCGACAACTGGGAAAGCATGACGAAAATTGGCTTTGCGCAAGCCGGCAAGGAGGCTTACGCTGGCCCCGGGCATTGGAATGATCCGGATATGCTGGTTGTAGGCTATGTGGGCTGGAGCAAGAACCTCCGCCCGACGTACCTTTCGCCGAACGAACAATACACGCACGTTTCCTTGTGGAGCCTGCTTTCTGCTCCGATGATCATCGGGGCTGACCTTACCAAGCTTGATGATTTTACTTTTAACCTGCTCGCTAATCCCGAAGTTATAGCTGTAAATCAGGATGTGCTTGGAAAACAAGCGGTTTGTGTGGTAAAGGATGGCGATATACAGGTTTGGTCTAAACCCCTGGCGGATGGCAGCATTGCGGTTGGAGTATTTAACACCGGTGAAACACCCGTCAACTACAAACTGGATTTCAACAAGCTCAATTTGAGCGGCAGCCAGATGGTTCGGGATGTGTGGAGGCAACAAAATGTAGGTAAAGCAAGCAAGGCGTTTTCTACATCAGTGAACAGGCACGGCGTAAGTTTGCTGGTTTTTAGAAAGGCTTAACACAGTTGGCATAATTTTGTATTGATGATTAGCAAATACAGATTATGCCATCCACCGCAATCGCTGAATATCACTATGATGACAAAGCCGCGAGTTTGTACGTAACTTACGTAGGCGGGGCGTCTTACAGGTATTTTGATGTACCCGAACATGTATATAAGATCATGAAGGCATCTCAATCAAAAGGGCAGTTTGTAAACTTCAAAATCAAGCCTAACTACCACTGTGAAAAGCTAGGTGAATAATACTTTTGCTGAATGCTGCAATTTATGTAGCTTTGCCCGGCAAATAATAGTTCCTAAAACTAATTTGCCATGCACCTCGATCCTGAAAAATTCGTTGCCGAAGGACTTACTTACGACGACGTTCTTTTACTCCCAGCTTATTCTGAAGTGTTGCCCCGCGATGTTGACACCAGCACGTGGCTCACCAAGAAAATCCGCCTGAATGTACCAATCGTTTCGGCGGCTATGGACACAGTTACCGAATCAGGGCTTGGCATCGCGATAGCACAAGCCGGAGGAATTGGCATACTGCATAAAAACATGACGATCCAGCAGCAGGCTGAAGAGGTGCGGAAAGTGAAGCGTTCTGAAAGTGGCATGATCCAGGATCCGGTTACGTTGAATGAGGATGCTTTTGTGCTGGATGCTATTAAAATTATGCGGGATTTCAACATTGGAGGTATCCCGATCGTCGACAACGATGGCAAGCTGGTAGGGATTCTTACAAATCGCGACCTCCGGTTTCAAAAAGAGATGAAGCGGCCTGTGCGGGAAGTAATGACCAAGGACAACCTGATCACAGCTCCAAAGGGAACTAACTTAACGCAAGCTGAATTGATCTTACAGGATCAAAAAATAGAGAAACTGCCTGTTGTTGACTCAGATGGCAAACTTATCGGGCTCATCACCTTCAAGGATATCCAGAAGTTTAAGAACTACCCTAAAGCTTGTAAAGACGAGCAAGGGCGATTGCGTATTGGGGCTGCGGTCGGAGTTACTGCTGATACGATGCAACGGGTAGACGCTTTGGTGAAAGCGGGAGTTGATGTAATCGCCATGGACACCGCTCACGGTCATTCGAAAGGCGTGATCGAGAAGCTGAAAGAAGTGAAAGCAAAATATCCTGATCTCCAGGTCATCGCCGGAAACATTGCTACCGGCGATGCAGCACGTGCTCTGGCCGATGCAGGTGCCGACGCTGTAAAGGTTGGGATCGGGCCCGGCTCTATCTGCACCACGCGAATTATCGCCGGAGTTGGCGTGCCACAACTATACGCCGTGTACGAGTGCGCCAAGGCTCTGCAGGGCAGGGGCGTGCCGGTTATTGCCGACGGCGGGATCAAACACACCGGCGATATCGCGAAAGCCATAGCTGCAGGCGCAAATTCCATTATGGCGGGTTCGTTGTTTGCTGGGGTAGAGGAATCGCCGGGCGAGACGATCATCTATGAAGGAAGAAAGTTTAAGTCATACCGCGGAATGGGTTCAATAGAAGCGATGGAATCCGGTTCTAAAGACCGCTATTTTCAGGACGTGGAGGATGATATTAAGAAGCTGGTGCCGGAAGGCATTGTAGGCCGGGTGCCATTTAAAGGCACACTTGCGGAGGTGATGTATCAGTATATCGGCGGGCTGCGGGCAAGCATGGGCTATTGCGGTGCGCCAACTATAGAAGAACTGCAAAAAGCCAGGTTTGTGAAGATAACGGCTGCGGGTATGCGGGAAAGCCATCCGCACGACATCACCATCACAAAAGAAGCACCGAATTATACGAGGTAGTAATCTTTTGCTACTTTAGATTGTAATGTCAACCCACTCTGAAAAGCATTTCACCAGTTCAGATTTCATTCGAGATGTAGTGATCGGCATGGCTGATGGGCTCACGGTCCCTTTCGCACTTGCTGCAGGACTGAGCGGCGCAATCAGCTCAAATAAGATCATCATAACTGCGGGTGTCGCCGAAATAATTGCGGGCTCTATCGCGATGGGCTTGGGCGGTTACCTTGCCGGCAAAACGGACTACGATCATTATTTCTCAGAATTAAAACGCGAGTATTTCGAAGTAGAAAAATATCCCGAAAAAGAAAAAGAAGAGGTGCGGGAGGTTCTGGAAGAATATGGCATATCCGGAAGCAGCCAAAAGCTGGTTGTGGATGAGATGGCCTTAGATAAGGACAAGTGGGTGAAGTTTATGATGCGTTTCGAACTTGGCCTTGAGGAGCCGCATCTCAGCCGTGCCCGCAACAGTGCTATAACAATCGCAGTGTCTTACGTGGTTGGGGGTTTTATTCCTCTCAGCCCATATTTCTTCACTGAAAGCAGCTTAGATGCCCTCACCTTTTCTGTGGCCATCACCTTGCTGGCATTATTTGTTTTCGGATATTTTAAGAGCAAAGCAACCGGTCAGCCGGCGTTCTGGGGAGCTCTAAAAACCACCGCTATTGGAGCACTCGCCGCTTCTGCAGCTTTTTTAATAGCGAAGTGGATAGCCTAACGGATGTGATTGTTCACTATAAACGAGCGTCAGTAAAATGCTTGTTTGGATGCTTGATTCTTAGCTGTTTAGTATGTTGCAAATCCGCGATAAATACAACGGTGAACAGAACATACCGTCAGAATATTAAAAGTTTTGTTGGCAAAGTAGATGGTCCAGATTTGCCAGGGTTTAAACGAGAACTTGAAAAGCAGTTAAACTCCAAATTTCCTGAAGGGAAAGCAGTGTTGATTAACTATTTTCAAAAGGCCCCAAACTGCATCACAATGAAATTCAAGGCAGAGGATGCTTTGAGGGTGGTGAACAACTCGATCTTTTTATCGACAAAGATGTGTGAAAAGTGGAACGCGGTTGACTATTTTGTGTTCTCTGAAGATGCGTATTTTAAAGATTTATATCATCAGCAACTGCATTTTCACCCCGATTCAGGCTTTTTTTATAACAACATTTTCACCTTGCAGGATGTGTGCCGAGGGTTCTTTATTTTAAAGCCGAACGGCGATTTTATGAAATATTACGGTGAAGACTATTATTCGGTCGTTGAAGAATTTTTGAAGAAAGAATAACGATGTTGAAGTTAGAAAGTATTTGCGTTTTCTGCGGAGCTAACTTCAACGGCGACCCCGCACTTGAAACGGCTATAACCAAGCTCGCTGAAGTTTTTGCTGAAAAAGATATTACTCTCGTTTTTGGCGGCGGCAAAGTCGGCGTGATGGGGCTTATAGCCGATGCCGTGCTGGCGGGCGGTGGCAAAGCAATAGGTGTGATCCCGCAGTTTTTAATGGATAAAGAAGTTGGGCATACCGGCTTAACTGAGCTTATCATCACAGAGAATATGCATCAGCGAAAGCAAAAGATGGCTGATCTTTCGGATGGCTTCATTGTGCTGCCCGGCGGCTTTGGAACGCTCGAAGAGTTTTTTGAAGTACTTACCTGGCTCCAGCTCGGGCTGCACTCAAACCCCATCGGAATCCTGAATATCGGCGGCTTTTACGATCATTTGTTTGCGCAGATGGACGTGATGGTGGAACATCGGTTTTTGAAAAAAGCTAACCGCGATCTCGTCTTCAACGAATCTGACCCGGCTCTTCTTGTGCAAAAAATGATGGGCTTTAGTGCTAGCCCCGATGAGGTTTGGTTTAAAGAAAGAAACCTTACTTAAGCGCATGTCATTGAAAGTTTCTATCATAACTGTAACCTACAATGCCGAAAAGTTTCTCGAGGATTGCCTGCGCTCTGTTACTAACCAAACTTACCCCAACTTAGAGTATATCGTTATTGATGGTTTGTCGAACGACAACACATTGAAGATCATCAGCTATTACAAAGAGGAGATCAGCCACCTGGTGTCTGAGAAGGATAATGGCATGTATGATGCGTTGAATAAAGGAATCCGGCTTGCCACGGGCGATGTGATCGGGATTGTGAATGCAGATGACTTCTTAGCGTCGCCGGACATTGTGAGCAAGATCGCTGCTGCTTTTGAAACTTCAGGAGCTGATGTTCTTTATGGCAATCTGGATTATGTGGATCAGCAGGATACCGGCAAAGTCCTGCGAAAATGGCGCTCAAAGCCCTATCGGGATGGCATGTTCCAGTTTGGCTGGATGCCAGCACACCCCACCTTTTATGCTAAACGTGATCTGTTTTCCCGATACGGGAGCTACAAGCCGGTATATGGCAGTGCCGCCGACTATGAGCTGATGATTCGCTTCGTCCACAAGCACAAAGCGAAAACAGTTTTCCTGCCGGAAGTAATGATCAAGATGCGGGTTGGGGGGATGAGCAACAGCTCGGTTAAGAACAGGTTGTTAGCCAATCAGGCGGATATGGCGGCTATGAAAGCAAATGGCATTTCTTTCCCTCTGCTTACCGCCATTATGAAACCCCTTAGAAAGTTGCCGCAGTTTTTCGGCTTATAAAAAATCTCCCGTTTTCTTATCGGCAAATTTGTTGAAAGCCTCATTTACCACAGCTTCCAGATCTTTAAGCCCGAAAGGCTTTTGAAGAATAAGGTCGGCGCCGGCCTCTTGCGCAAGCTCGTTTATATCGCTGTGAGCAGTAAAATAAATTACGGGGATATTCTGGTACTCCGAATGGCTTTTGATTTCTTTGGTTGCCACAATGCCACCCTCTTTTGGTATTTTGTTATCCATGAAAATGATTGAAGGCTTAATAGATTCAATCTTCTGGATCATATTATCACAGTCGGGCAGCGTATAAACCGTCCAACCTGCATCAGTCAACACCAGGGCCACCAACTCCGAAATAGTGGTATCATCGTCACAAACTAAAACACGTTTCATGTATTGTCAATAAAGCACGTATATGGTAACAGATTTTCCTGCTGTAAGTTTAGGAATAATAAATTTAGATTGGCACGCCAGCAATATTCCGGCAGGCAGCTCATGCGCCAGCCTTCAAACTGCTATTGTTTGAACTGTCTTCTTTTTTGGTCTTCCGGCGCATAATCAAAGGCTACCTTGTCAATTTGCGGAAAATGTAGCAGTGTTCGCTCTATTATAGGATGAACTTTCCGTATCGTATAAGTTACTCCCGCCCAACCGTTAAGATCCATTTCAAGAAGTACGTATGCGGTTTTATCTTTTATCTTGAAATACATTATTGAATCGCCATACGATGATAAAATCTTTGCTGCTGCCCTGGCGCTTGCCTTTAGCGCATCAGTTGTATAAGGCACGCGTATCTGCGCAGGCGCAAACGCCCATCCGTATGACGGATCAACCCCTCCATCGTTTGTATAATCAATTACTGCCTTGTCATACTTCTTAATGTCTTTTGGGAGCATCAGGGTGATAATGATTGAATCAGGTGGGTTTGTATTCTTTATTGCTATTGTATCCTTATCCTGAGCTGTATCGTGGCTCATTATGTGAGGGCTATTTTGTTGTCCGCAGCCATACAATACTAAAACGATAAAAATGATATTTGAAGCTCTCATTTAATACTCAGGATTTATCGGAATAAAGTTACCCTTCGCTCAGCCTCCTGTAATCCTCCCGCACCGGACTGAAGACGTCAAGAATTTTGCAGTCTGTAACGGCGGTTCCGCTGTGCAGTGCATTAGGAGGGATCACCGCAAATGTGTTTGGCCTCAGCACCCGGGTTTCGCCTTCAATGGTCATCTCAAATTCGCCTTCTATCACAAAAGAACACTGCTCATGAACATGCTTGTGCAACGAAACTGTGTTGCCCGCTTTCACCTCGATAAAGTTGAGCGTGTTGTTTTCTGTATGGATCAGTTTTGAAAAGAAGCCTGGGGCGACTTCTTTAGTGTGAATGTCATCAAAGCTTCTGAAGGGTTTTTTGCTCACGCGTTTGGGTTTGAAACAAATATACAAGGCAAAGGGATTAGTCTTCGAGCTTTGAATTGAAAAAGTTGAAGAAAAGAACAAGGAAGGCAATTGATGTTAAGGCTTGTCCCATCACAAGCAGTTTTCCGGTAGAATTTACAGGATGAATATCGCCGTATCCTACTGTAGCCTCAGTCATCATGCTGAAGTACAAGGCATCAATATAGTCGTTAGGAGGTTTGTTGAGATACATCCCTGTGGAATAAATTACCGCGAATGACAGCACCACTTCCACGAAATTAAAGAATAATAGTAGAAGCGATCTTTTATACCCCTCGCCCTCGTAATGTTCAGAGACGAATATCCTGTTAAAAATTACGATAAAGGTTTCTATGAGAAGATAAACTGTAAGGAATAAAAACACAGTACGAGCAGAAAGCCCGTTTATCAGTACAAAGAAGGGGAAAAATGTTTTGAAAAGCACGTAAACCTCAATCCAGGCTTTCTTGGCTGTGAAGCTGATTTTTCCGAAAAAATGCTCCATGTACAAAGTCGGGAACAGGAACTTGCTCATAATTAAGAAAAGCCGGAACAGCCGCTCAAGGCCGAAGTCGTCATAGCTTCTCCCGTTCCAAACCTGTTTTAGCATGGTGGAATGAGATCCTATTACGTCAATAGGCTGCCTATCTTCGTTTGGCTCACGCCCGATGAAAAGCTTGACGAGGTGCTTTCGCATTCATTTAAAAGGAATTAACCTATTAAATGTTTTAACACCTAAGGAGTCAGGCGCTTACTTTGCAGGATACCAATTTCTCAATCTCACTTCAATGCCCATGTTTGCCGCATCCACCAGGCTTTTAAAAGTATTTACATCTTGTCCTTTGTAGTGGTACGGGTAAACAACCTTCGGGCGTAATGCCAGCACGCCTTGCGCCGCCTGGTTCACATCCATAGTGTAAGGCAGGTTCATGCAGACAAAAGCGATGTCAATATTCTTCAATGAGCGCATCTCAGGGATATCCTCAGTGTCGCCGGAGATGTAAATATTCTTGTTTTTGATCTTCAGCACGTAGCCATTGCCACGGCCCTTGGTGTGGAAAGCATCCGGTGCTTCGGGGAGGTTGTACATGGGGATAGCTGTAAACTTAATCCCCATTTCTTTTTCCTTCTCGCCGTTGTCAAGTACCTCAACGTTCTCTTTGTCTATAGTAGCGGGCAGCTTATCGGCCACAGCCTGAGGAACAATGAAAGTAGCATTTGCTGTATTCACCGCTGCAATAGTTGCGGGATCTAAGTGGTCGCCGTGAATGTCTGTGATCAAAATAATATCCGGCGCAGCCAAACCTTTGAATGCCTCAGCACCTCCTGTGGGGTCCACGTAGACTGTTTTACCGTCGTAGCTCAGCACCATAGTAGCGTGCATGATGGGCTGTATTGTAAGCGTTTTATTTTTGATCTTTTCTACGTCGGGCGAGATGCGCTGAGCCTTCGAAGCAGCAGCAGAAAGGCAAAGAAGCGAGAGGGCAATTAGTTTCAGTTTCATGTATTTGGCGATTGATGCTTGCTCACAAACATCAGAAAAAAATTATTGTGTTAAAACGCCCGCTCTCCGAACACCTTTTTCAGGAACGAGATTGTGTAGTCCATGGTCGGCTCAAACCAGGGATTGAAAAACCAGAAAGGGTGAGGAGCATCTGGAAAGGTGTGTACTTCGGAATAGATATTTAGTGCTTTTAATTGCTTAATGGCATCGTCTCTTCCCGCGTGCATTCGGGCAACCGAGCTGTTGATGAACAGGATGGGAGGCGTGTTTTTGCTGATGTGGCTGAGTGCCGATGCCTGATTCCATAGCTCCGGTTTTTGTGCTTTGCCGGCGCCGAACCAATATGTTGCTGCCGATGTGCTTTTGGAATCGTCCCCTTCTCCCGACTCCGGATGAATGAAGGCAAGAATCCCGTCCATGTCAACTATAGCCTGCACACGGCTTGAGTATTTGCATTTAATGTGTTCTCCGAAGCTTTGCAAGTCGCCTGTTGTGCCGAGCAGAGCCGCCAGTTGCCCGCCGGCTGAGCATCCGAGCGTGGCAATCTTTGAAGTGTCGATCCTGTACTTCCCTGATTTCTTTCGCATCCAGCGGAGAGCTGCTTTTAAGTCGATTACGGCTGCCGGGTAAAGAGCTTCGGTTGATAACCTGTATTCCACCGTAACAGCCACAAAGCCGTTTGATGCCAGTGTTTTGGCCATTGCATAGTTTTGAGACTTATCGCCCGAGCGCCAGCCACCGCCGTGGATGAGGAGTACAGCAGGCTTTTTTATATCCGAAAGTGGATAAAAAATGTCAAGCTTTAACTTCCTGTTACCAAGCTTTAAATAGGTGACATTCATTTGCGAGTCAATCTCCCCAACGAGCCTCGGCTGTGCAATACTGATAAATGGCTGTGTCTTTTTTGCCTTTACATAGGCGCTGTAAATTGTGAACGATGTGTCTCGTGCAATTGGTCTCTGAGCAAGGGCAGGAATGGCAAAAAGGATGAGGCTAAATAAAATGAGTTTTTTCATGTCGTCTGTTACGTTATCTGCCCTTTATTCTTTTGCCTGTATACGTGATAAAGGTCGGTTTTGCCAATGATGCAATATCGCAAAAAAACTTGTTGCCCGGTTTGGAAAAGCTCTTCTTCGAGGTACAATAAATAATTAAACGGAGGTAAATAATGTCTTGTTTGTCAAAAGAAAAAACCTGTAACTTAGTCGGCCGGCAACCGTTTAATATTTATTCTTTGTGCCTGAAACACAAGGTCGAAAGGGTGAGAAAAGTGAGCAGAGATAAGACATGATGGACAGCTTCAGAGAAGAGCGTTAGGCAAAAGCATTCTACATTACGTCTTTAACTGTTTACTATGATAAAAACTCTACCCAGGCTATTTCTTTCCTGTTGTTTATTGTTGCTTCTAAATGTGGCGGCACAAGCAGGAATTGCACCGGCACCTGTTGTTTCTTCATTCGCTCCAACGTCGGCGTCTGCAGGAACAACTGTAACCATCACCGGAACTGACTTTACCGGCGCTACTGCTGTCAGTTTTGGAGGCACACCCGCTGCTTCGTTTACGGTGAATTCGCCGACCAGCATTACAGCAACTGTAGGCACCGGCTCATCCGGAAGCGTTAGCGTAACAACCATAGACGGCACCGGCTCGAAGGCAGGCTTCGTGTTTTTGGTTCCTCCCCTTATTAGCAACTTCACTCCGGCAACCGGCAGCATTGGTTCAACGGTAACTATCTCGGGTAGCAATTTTAGCAGTGTTGCCACAGATAATATTGTCTATTTCGGAGCTGCAAAGGCATCCGTGCTTTCAGCAACAAGCACTCAGCTTACAGTGAGCGTTCCTGCCGGAGCCACTTATCAGCCAATAACAGTAACTACAAACGGGCTCGTTGCTTCTTCAAGCAAGCCGTTTGTCAGCACATTTACAGGCGGCGGCACCGGCTTCGCAGCCAATTCATTTGCCGCAAAGGTGGAATTGGCGTCGGGTTCGGGCTCAGCAAATCCGCATAGTATCTCGGTTGGCGATGTAGATGGTGATGGAAAAACCGATCTGGCGGTGGCAAACCTTGGCGCAAATACAGTTTCTATATTTTTGAACACCAGCACATCCGGCACTATCTCTTTTGCAGGTAAAGTGGATGTAGTTGCTGGAAATTCTCCGTACGTAGCTATTTTGAACGACCTCGATGGCGACAGTAAGCCAGATCTGGCGGTGATCAATGTCGACTTAAATACGGTTTCGGTTTTAAGCAATACAAGCACTCCGGGAAATGTGTCGTTTGGTGCTGCAGCATCGTTTGCCACAGGCTTCGATCCTTTGAGTATTGCTGTCGGCGATTTCAATCAGGATGGAAAGCCGGACCTTGCAGTAGCGAATAATGGCTCGAACACAGTTTCCGTTTTGATGAACAAGAGTTCAGCAGGTTCTTTGTCTTTTGCGCCCAAAGTTGATTTCACGGCCGGCACAAACCCGGCGGGAATTGCGGTCGGCGATTTGGATGGAGATGGCAAGCTGGATCTCGCCGTAACTAATTATAGCGCAAGAACAGTTTCAGTGTTGCTGAATACCAGTGCAGCATCGGTTTCTTTTGCGGCTAAAGCTGATTTTACCACGGGCAGTTACCCGCTTGGGATTGCCATAGGTGATGTTGATGACGATGGCAAGCCCGATATTTCAGTTACCAATTTTGGTATCAGTATCAATCCCGGGAACACAGTTTCTGTATTAAGAAACACCAGCTCAATCGGCTCCGCATCGTTCGCCGCTAAAGCTGATTTCGCTACAGGCGGCAGCCCTTCAGCTGTTGCCTTGGGCGATCTGGATGGCAATGGCAAAGCCGATCTGATCGTTACGAACTATGAAGAGGGCTCAGTTTCAGCTCTCGCAAACCTAAGTTCTGCCGGAAGCGTTTCGTTTTCTTCGAAAACTAATTACACCACAGGTTCTCAGCCGAACAGCGCTTTTGCCGCAGATCTGGATGGCGACGGTAAGTCCGATTTAATCGTGCCCAGCCAAAACACCTCCACGATCGCGGTTCTAAAGAATCAGAATACACTTCCTAATATAACCTCCTTCACTCCGCTATCAGCTGGAGGCGGAGCTACCGTTACAATAACAGGCACTAAGCTAACAGGAGCTACTTCTGTAAGTTTTGGGGGCACAGCAACGGCTTCGTTTGTGGTTAATTCAGCTACTTCCATCAGTGCGGTACTTGCCGGCGGAGCTTCTGGCAACGTAAGCGTAACTACGCCGGGCGGTACAGCCTCACTCGCAGGATTCACCTTCGTGCCTGCACCGGTAATTTCATCCTTTAACCCGGTTTCGGCACCTACAGGCGCCACTGTTACAATTACCGGCAGTAACTTTACCGGCGCTACTGCCGTAAGTTTTGGCGGAACTCCTGCTACTTCCTTTACTGTTGTATCTTCAACCAGCATTACTGCCGTGATTGCTGCGGGAGCATCTGGCTCTGTGAGCGTCACCACGCCCGGCGGCACCGGAACACTGGCTGGCTTCACATTCATCCCCGCACCAACCATCACTTCCTTTACGCCCACAACCGCTACAAACGGTAGCCTGGTTGCCATAGCAGGGACAAACTTTACCGGTGCAACTGCGGTAACTTTCGGCGGCACGCCCGCAACATCTTTCACAGTGATTTCGCCAACCTCCATCGCCGCCATCGTTGGTCCCGGAGCCTCGGGAAATGTAAGTGTTACCACACCGGGAGGAACAGCTTCACTTGCAGGCTTCACATTCAACCTTGTGCAGCCGGTGGTAAGTTCGTTTTCTGCTACTTCAGGCGGCACAGGAGCAACAATCACCATAAATGGGAACTTCCTGGCTGGTGCCACTTCAGTCACATTCGGTGGGGTAGCGGCATCGTCTTTCTCGGTTGTCTCTGTTTCTACAATTACGGCTATAGTGGGTGCTGGTGCATCGGGCTCGGTGAGCGTGACTACTCCTGGCGGCACGTCATCTTTACCGGGATTCACCTACATTCCTACACCAGTAATTTCGTCATTCACTCCGACAGGAGCAATGGCTGCAAATACAGTCACCATAACCGGTTCTAATTTCAACGGAGCCACAGCCGTGAGCTTCGGAGGCACGCCGGCAACTTCATTTACGGTAGTATCGCCTACTTCAATTACTGCGGTTGTGGGTGCCGGCGCATCCGGAAATGTAAGTGTTACTACACCGGGCGGCACAGCAACTCTGGCTGGCTTCTCGTTCATACAAGCTCCGGCTATAACTTCATTCTCGCCGGTTTCTGCTAAAGCAGGCTCAACTGTAACCATCATCGGAACAAATTTTGCCGGGACAACCTCAGTGTCTTTTGGAGGCACTGCTGCTAGTTCTTTCACGGTAGTTTCACCTACATCTATCACTGCCGTGGTAGGTAGTGGAGCATCGGGAAGTGTCTCTGTTATCAATCCCGCGGGAACAGCTGCTCTCGCAGGTTTTACGTTCTTCCTGACGCCAACTATCACATCCTTTACCCCAACCTCTGGAGCTAACGGAGCTACCGTGACCATAACAGGCACCAACTTAGCCGGAGCTACTTCAGTGACCTTTGGCGGCGTGCCGGTATTATCATTTAACGTTGTATCAGCTACCACGATAACTGCCGTAGTTGGAGGTGGCGCATCTGGTTCGGTAAGTGTTACCACGCCGGGCGGCACTGCAACTTCAGCAGGGTTTACATTTATCCCGGTACCGGTAATTACCTCATTTGCGCAAACAACAGGAACATCGGGCACCAGCGTGACCATTACAGGAACAGGCTTGTCGGGTGCGACGGCGGTAAGTTTTGGCGGAACTGCGGCAACATCGTTTACCGTGAATTCAGCAACAAGTATTACGGCTGTGATTGGAGTGGGGGCATCCGGCTCGGTGAGCGTAACAACTCCGGGAGGAACTGCGACGCTGGCAGGATTTACTTACGTGCCGAGACCAGTAATTATAGCCGGTGGTCCAACCAACTTTATCAGCGGCGGAAGCGTATTTTTAACCGCAAGCACCGGTGCCGGCTTTACGTATAAATGGACAAAAGATGGAGTTGATATCCCGAATGCTACGGGCTTGAGCTATACTGCCAACACGAGCGGGAGCTATACGGTGAGCATAGTATCGGGTACGTTGGTGGCTACATCTTTGCCGGTAGTTGTAAGTTCCGTTTTTGTGCTTCCATTCAATAACTTTAAATTGCTTACAACAGCCGAAACATGCCGGTCAAGCAATAACGGGAACTTGAACATTACTGCTTTGCAGGCTTTAAACTATACGGCAACTCTTACGGGAAATAGCATAAACAAAACTTTCAATTTCACCAGTTCGTTGGATATCCCGAACTTATCAGCCGGATCGTATTCAATTTGCTTTACAGTTGCGGGGCAGCCGGGATTCAGCCAGTGCTTCGATGTTGTGATAACTGAGCCAAAAGATCTGGCACTTTATACAGCTGTAAATAAGTCGAACAACACCATCAGCCTGAATATGGAAGGTGGAGATGCGTATAATATTGAACTGAATGGGATTTTTTATACTACGAAGAGCAGCCAGATAACGTTGCCGCTTTCTGAAGGCAGTAACAGCCTGAAAGTCTCTACCGATAAAGCATGCCAGGGAGTAGTTGAGAAGATCATTAATCTTTCCGGTGAGGTGCTTCTTTATCCGAACCCGGTAGAAAAGATACTTACCCTTAATCTCGGCAATCAAAGCTCGCGTAAAGCAAACGTAGAAGTCCGGGACCTTGCAGGAAAGTTGATTTTTGCTAAACAGTACACAAACGAGTACGGAGTGATCGAAGCCGATCTATCCACCCTTAATTCGGGCATTTATGTGCTTAAGCTTTCGCTCGATAATTCTGATACTATTTATAAGATTGTGAAAAAATGAGACAGGGAATAATATTGATATGCATGCTGGTTTGTATGGCCGGCTGCAAGAAAAGAACATACGTTCCGTTTCCTCCTACAAAAGTATCCCTGGTATTTCCTGCCAAAGATGCCCCATGTACGACCGGAACGGTAATATCCACATCGCAGAATACGGTGGTTTTTCAATGGAACAGTTCTGAGTACACAGACTCTTACGAGCTTCACCTGAAAAATCTGCTGACTGATGTAAGTACTACAACGGCCGTAACCAGCAATCAGCTTGAAGTTACCCTGAGCCGCAATACGCCATACTCATGGTATATCATTTCTATAAACAATTATAGCACTGAGCGGGTTCAAAGCGACGTTTGGAAATTTTACAACTCCGGTCCGGGGATACTTTCTTACGCACCCTATCCCGCAGAAATCCTGACGCCCGGCTTTGGACAATCTGTTACCGCTACAGGAAACAAATTACACCTGGACTGGAATGGAAGCGACGTGGATAATGATATCGCTACTTACGATGTGTATTTCGGCACAACCTCATCTCCGGCTGTTTTCAAAAGTGCTTTGACCGAAAGTATCGCCATGGATGTTCCCGTAACTTCCGGTAATACTTACTATTGGAAAGTCATCACAAAAGATAAACAGGGAAATACATCCAACTCTGGTTTATACCAGTTTAAGGTGAATTGATAATACTGCAGAAGGGTTTCTTCTGCAGTATTACTCTTGATCCAAGGCGTCCCCAGCTTATTGGCACGGTTTTTTGACATTGCCTGAAAATATCAATTCTACTCTTCCGTTCAATAATTGACGCGAGGAGGGCAGGATGTTAGGTTTATCAGGGAAAGTGAAAAAGATAGCAATTAAAAGGGATGTACTTTGGGCGGGCTTGTCGCTTCTTATCATACTGTTAGCTGGATTTAGCTATACAATTACCAAGCCCGTGATTTTGCAGAAGCCACTTGAAGCACCAGTTTCCCAGAGTGTTGCTGTGCTTTTCAACAATCAGTCGGATATAATCCCTCTCAAGAACCTCAAAAAAAGAAATATAGCGAGTATCAATATTGGCACTGCGTTCTCAGGTCCGTTTGATGCCATGCTCCGCAACTATGCGCCGGTCAAGAGTTTTACGTGGGGCTTGTTTAACCCGAAAGAACTAAGCAGGTTCAATACGCTTATTATACAGGTCAACGAGCAGACCGTCTACGATCCTAACCTGGTTAACTTTCTTACCAAATCGCTCGGCAATAAGGAAATCATTATAGCTGGTTTTGGCAATGTCTCGGCTCTGCAGCGCCTGGATGGATTCAAAATGCCTATTTTCTGGAGCCCGGCAGAGAGCGTTAAGGCAGCAGAGCACGCAGCCCAGGTTATTTTTGGGGGTGAGGGCACGGAAGGGCGCTTATCCCAAAGTGTTGGCCTGAACTTTCATCGTGGCTCGGGCTTTAGCACATGGCAAAACAGGCTCAGGTATAATGTGCGCCCGGAGGAGTTTGGCATAGACTCCAGCAAACTTGCTAGCATAGACGGTATAGTAAAAGAAGCCATCAACGAGCGTGCTACTCCCGGGGCTGTTGTTATGGTTATAAAGCAAGGGAATGTTATTTTCAACAAAGCGTACGGTAATCACACGTACGACACAGATGTAGCAACAAAAACTGATGACATCTTCGACGTAGCCTCTGTAACCAAAATTGGCGCTACCACGATGGCAGTAATGCGCCTTTACGAACAAGGAAAACTTAGTCTAAATGCAGGTATAGGCAAGTATCTGCCCGACGCTCGCAACACCAACAAAGAAAATATCCCTATTCATGATGTGATGCTTCACGAAGCTGGGTTTATCAACCTTGATTTTACCGGTGCAGTAAGAGCTTTGGACCATAGCCCCGATTCTTCTTTTTACTACCCATCTAAAGTTTCTGATAATTTCTACATGCGCCGCAACTATTACCATGATGTGATGTGGCCTAAGATGCTGAAATCGCCAACGCCAACCCGCGGGCAATACGTTTACAGCGATATTAGTATGTATGTGATGAAGGAGGTAATTGAACATCAGGCAAAAGAACCTCTGGATGAATACGTCCTTGAACAATTTTATCAGCCATTGGGCATGCGCACTGCCGGTTTCAATCCGCGGAGGCGTTTTGATAAGGAGCAGATTGTACCAACAGAAAATGATGTTTATTTCCGGAAGACCTTGTTGCAAGGCTATGTTCACGACCAGGGCGCTGGCTTAGCAGATGGTGTATCCGGTCACGCCGGGCTGTTCGCAAGCGCTAATGACCTTGCGATATTGAATCAGATGTTGCTGAACGGTGGAACATACGGCGGCGAAGATTATTTCAAGCCCGCAACTGTGGATTTATTTACCAGCCGGCAATCAAACGTTAGTTACCGCGGCTTTGGGTTTGACCGCTCGAGCGGTCATGGCTATCCATCAAAACTTGCCTCAACAGAGACTTATGGGCATACCGGATATACCGGCACCTGCGTTTGGGTTGACCCGAAATATAAACTTATTTATATTTTCCTGTCGAACCGCGTAAACCCGTCGGTAAGCAATAAGTTGAACAGCTTGCGGATCCGCCCGCGAATTCAGGACGTAGTGTATGAGGCAATGCTGCAGGGCGAGAACAATCTTGCCAGCATCGGCAATTAACCATTTCCGTCGAAAGCGAGTTTCATAAAACCCATCACTTCTTCATTTATATCGTCTTTTGAGTAAATCCTGAGATGATGGTTGAACTGCTTATCATCGCCGGGAACCTGGGCGATCTTTTGGAAGCATAAATTTTCAGGATAAGGTTTCTCAAACGGGAGTACCACGTGAATAAAGTTTTTGCCGAGTTGAGTGATCCAGGCAATTCGTTTGTCCCCGTTTGATACTGCGATCATTGTTTTTGTAGCGTGTAAACTGATGTTTCCCACACGGCTGAACTGGTCCGTAAAGTGTTCGAACAGAGAAATAGTTAGCTCTGACTTGCCCGATAAAAATCCCTCGACTGAGGTCTCGCCCGATTCATTGTAATCCATAGTTCAGCGTTTATGGTGTAAATAATTGCGCATGTAAATATCTTTAGTTTTATTTGATGGTTAACCTAAACTGTTATGAACAAAATTTTGGCTTTTTCAGGAGTTGCAGCGTGGGCGCTTATGGCAGCCTGCAGCCAACCGACACAGGTAAATACAGACGATCAGGATCCAGATCTGAAGGTTATTAATGCTGATTCGCTTGGCAAGCATATAGAAGTACTGTCGTCTGACGACTTTATGGGGCGAAAGCCATTTACGGCAGGCGAGACAAAAACTATCGAATACCTTCAGGCACAATTTAAACAGATCGGACTTGAGCCGGGCAATGGCGATAGCTATTACCAGGATGTCCCGTTAACGGAAATTACTACCAAGGGAGCAGATTCTATGATGGTAGAATCGCCGAAAGGCAAGTTTGCTTTAAAAGGCTTTGATGATTATGCGATATGGACGCAGCGGACAGAACCCAAAGTCAGCCTTGATAAAGATGAACTTGTTTTCGCCGGTTTCGGGATTGTTGCGCCAGAGCTTGGCTGGAACGACTACGCAGGAATAGATGTGAAAGGGAAGGTGGTGTTGGTGATGGTGAACGATCCCGATTTCGGAACACAAGACTCCTCTTTGTTCAAAGGAAGAACCATGACATATTATGGACGTTGGACTTATAAATTCGAAGAAGCTGCCCGCCAGGGAGCTAAAGGATGCCTGATCATCCACAATACCGCTGCTGCCAGCTACGCCTTCAACGTTGTTCAGAATAACTGGAACTCTGCCCGCTTAAATCTGGCAACATCCGATTACCAGTGTGCAGTAGTTGGTTGGGTTACCGCACCCGCAACCCAGAAATTGTTTGAAGCTGCAGGCTTAGATACAGCCCTCATGCAAAAAGCAAAGCAAAAAGGCTTTAAGCCCGTGCCGATGGGTTTAAAACTCACAACTTCTGTGCAGGTGAAAGTGAAAAAAGATATGTCGCACAACGTGATTGCTAAGATTACCGGATCAAAGCGCCCGAACGAATACATTATTTACTCGGCACACTGGGACCACCTTGGAGTAGGTACACCTGATGCTACCGGCGATTCCATTTACAACGGTGCGGTGGACAACGCCAGCGGCACGGCCGGGTTGTTGGAACTTGCCCGGGCATTCAAGAACATGAAAGAAAAACCTGAGCGCACAATAGTTTTTCTGGCGGTAACATCAGAAGAGCAGGGCTTGCTTGGAGCTGCGTGGTATGCTGCGCATCCGGTTTATCCGGCGGCACAAACCGTTGCTAACATTAATATGGATTGTCTTAATGTTTATGGAAAAAGTAAAGATCTGATAGTGGTGGGCCAGGGCCAGTCGGAATTGGAAGACATACTGAAAGAAGAGGCGGAAAAAGCGGGGCGTTATCTCACTGCCGAAACCCATCCCGAAGCCGGCTCATACTTCCGCTCAGACCACTTTAACTTTGCCAAAGCTGGCATCCCTGCGCTTTACGTCGAAAACGGTATCGACTTGGTGGACGGCGGCAAGAGCGAAGGAGAGAAATTCAGCAAAGAATACAACGAGAAACATTACCACCAGCCTTCTGATGAATACGACCCCGAGCACTGGAAGATGGACGGTGCAATTGAGGATCTGAAACTGTTTTTTAAAGTCGGGAAGCATCTTTCGCAAAGCGATAAATGGCCAGCCTGGAAAAGCGGATCAGAGTTTAAGGCGATAAGGGATAAGCAGCAACACCACTGATCATGCTGGATACAGGATTACAATACATCAAAGATGACGTGATAGATTCATCAGGATTCTTAAGGAGAGCCCGAAAACATCAATCCCAATTTAGAGTTGACTA
Source organism: Sphingobacteriaceae bacterium (assembly GCA_029266635.1). Lineage (GTDB taxonomy): Bacteria > Bacteroidota > Bacteroidia > Sphingobacteriales > Sphingobacteriaceae > JAQSWM01. The sequence goes on from JAQSWM010000002.1 coordinate 167,672, forward strand.
TTTAGGGCTGGGTTATGATGGGTATGGAAATTATTTGACAGAGGAGGATGCCAAAGAGGGACACAATTTTTATGATGGTTTCGGCATTTTCGATGCTGTCAAAAAAAGGTATAATAATAAATATAGTAAGCCGCTCTGTGCGAACATGTTGAGAAGCGAACACATCCCTTTTAATTTTTTCATTCCATTCAATAAAGGTGGGAGCTCGAACACATATCTTAAGAATGTATTAAATGACTTTTTTAATGATTCCATAAGATCAACTGACGACATAAAGATTGAATATGCCCCATCCCCTAAAGAGCATTATTTAAATGATGCCACTTCTTTCGATGCTTATATTGAATATACCCATCGAGATGGCGCTAAGGGAATTATCGGTATTGAAGTAAAATATACAGAAAAAGAGTACAAGCTAAAACTTAACTCTTCCGAGGCGGACAAATGTAACACAGCAACTTCCTCTTATCACCTAACCACCAAAGCATCTAATCTTTATAAACCTGGATCGGTTGAGACCTTGAAGACTGACAAATTTCGTCAGATTTGGCGCAATCATATTTTAGGTGAAAGCATATTGCTTAAGCATCCGGAATATAAGCACTTTACTTCTCTCACTTTATTTCCAGAAGGCAATGTGCATTTCGTCGAAGCAAGCCGGGAATACATAGATAAGCTTGCCAACAATGAAAACAAGTTTCTTGCGGTTACTTATGAAGAATTCTTTTCTTCTTGCAAAAAATATTGTCCTAATGAGGAGTATAACAAATGGCTTAACTACTTAACCGAAAGATACATCGTAACCTAGTTCTTATGATGTTCCGGTAACGTCCGGATTTCCCGGGTTAACCGGCTGCTCACTTTTTGCTTTCTTCGCGGCAATATTCCCGTAGTTGGCATTATCTTTATGATACTCCTTATCCTCAGGCTTAACCACAGCCTCTTCATCATCCTGTGGATGTTTGATGTCTTTGCGTTTTGAATCTTTCGGTTCAAACTTTTCGGGTTTATCGCTTTGATTGTTAATCATCGGTCTGTTTTAGTTACAAACCGGGAGATTCTAAAATGGTTTTGAACAGTTGCTTCGGGAAGTAGGTGCATTACACCGGTGCAAATTTTTACATTTGCCATCGCATGAAAATAGCAATAAATGGTTTTGGCCGGATCGGGCGGATAGTACTACGCACCCTGCTTCAAAAGCGAGGGTTTGATGTAGTTGCCATCAATGATCTTACAGATCCAGTAACGCTGGCTCATCTGGTAAAATACGATACTGTCCACCGGAGCTTCAAAGGTGAAGTATTTGCCGAAGGCGATAATCTGGTTGTGAACGGAAATAAGATTAAAGTTCTTTGCGAAAAAGATCCCGCTAATCTTCCATGGGCAGAGCTCGGGATTGATCTGGTGATAGAATCTACCGGCAAGTTTACCGCACGCGATAAAGCCCAGCTTCACCTCGAAGCCGGAGCAAAGCAGGTTATTGTTTCAGCTCCTTCTCCCGATAAGGACATCCCGATGGTAGTGCTTGGGGTGAACGACAGCGAGATTGATTTTGCGGCATCGCTGCTATCTAATGCTTCGTGCACCACTAACAATGTAGCGCCAATGGTTAAGGTGCTGGATGATAACTGGGGCATTATAGACGGTTACATTACTACTGTGCACTCCATGACCGGCGACCAAAACCTGCACGACGCTCCGCACAAAGACTTGCGCCGGGCCAGGGCTGCGTCAGCTTCAATTATTCCTACTTCAACTGGTGCGGCCAAAGCCATTACCAATATCTTTCCTCACCTTGAGGGGAAACTCGGAGGTGCAGGCATTCGCGTGCCGGTGCTGAACGGATCTCTTACTGATTTTACTTGTACGCTCAAAGTGCAACCTAGTATCGTTGAGATCAACCAGGCATTCGAAGAAGCCTCTAAAGGATATTTGAAAGGTATCCTGGAATATACCCGGGATCCGATTGTTTCAGTGGATATCCTGGACAACCCACATTCGTGCATTTTTGATTCAAGCCTTACATCCATTGTCGGCGGGCTCGTGAAAGTGGTTGGATGGTATGATAATGAATATGGTTATTCCAGCCGCCTGGCTGATCTTGCAGAAAGGATTGCAAGCAGGCAATGATCAGGTTCATTTCCACGGAAGAAACACTAGCTATTCGCAACAAAATGCTCCGCGAAGGCAAGCTTCATTTGGACAAGTGCCGCTTTGCCGGAGATGACGAAGAAGGAGCCTTCCACCTGGGCTATTATGAAGCTGAACAACTGGTTTGTATTGCAACTTTTCATCCGCAGAATAAAGAACGTTTTGTGGGCAAGGGTTACCAGCTACGTGGGATGGCAACGCTTACTGAGTTCCAGGGCAAAGGAATTGGTAACCGGATATTGAATTTCGCTATTGTTTACCTGCGAGGTCGCGAAGTAAATTATCTTTGGTGCAATGCCCGTAAAGCTGCCCTGAAGTTCTATATGAGCATCGGGTTTGAGATTGTATCAGATGAATTTGAGATCCCCGGCGTTGGGCCACATCGGGAGATGTATTTGAAAATTCAATAATGCACTAATCACGACGTGCTAACAGCAATGAAATAAAACCATAATCGGCAAAACACATTAAATGAATATGAACACCATAGACCAATTCAATTTCGAAGGCAAGAAAGCACTAATCCGCGTAGATTTTAATGTGCCGCTTGATGAAAATTACAACATCACTGACGATAACCGGATCCAGGGGGCTCTTCCCACCATCAATAAAATTCTTAAAGATGGCGGCTCAGTTATTTTAATGTCGCATTTAGGCCGCCCGAAAGATGGGCCGACAGAAAAATACTCCCTTAAACATATAGTTAGCCATCTTTCGCAGGCTTTGAAAGTTCAGGTTCAGTTTGCTGACGATTGTATTGGCAGCCAGGCTGTAGAAAAAGCTGCGGCTCTGAAGCCAGGCGAAGTTCTATTGCTTGAAAACCTTCGTTTTTATAAAGAGGAGGAAAAAGGAGATGAGGCTTTTGCAGAAAAGCTTTCAAAACTCGGCGATGTGTATGTAAACGATGCTTTCGGCACTGCGCACCGTGCACATGCCTCTACCGCTGTGATTGCTAAGTTTTTCCCGGGCGCCAAATACTTTGGTTACCTGATGGCCGGCGAACTGAACAATGCTGAGAAAATCCTCAACCACGCTGAAAAGCCCTTCACTGCAATTATGGGCGGGGCTAAAGTATCCGATAAGATTCTGCTGATTGAAAAGCTCCTCGAGAAAGTTGATAATCTACTGATTGGCGGCGGGATGGCTTACACCTTTGCCAAAGCGCAGGGCGGCAATATCGGTAAGTCGTTGGTAGAGGAAGATAAACTGGAACTGGCGCTAAACCTGATCGAAAAAGCCAAAGCTAAAGGAGTCAACCTTGTATTGCCGATTGATTCAACAATTGCGGACAAATTTTCTAACGATGCGAGCACCGATACAGCGAATAATGATGATATAAAAGATGGTTGGATGGGGCTAGATATTGGTCCGTTGGCCATAAACCAGTTCAAAGATGTAATTTCTTCATCCAAGACAATTCTTTGGAACGGCCCGATGGGTGTATTCGAAATGGAGAAATTTGAAGCAGGCACCAAGTCAGTAGCGCTGGCAGTGGTAGAGGCAACTAAAAAGGGAGCTTTTTCACTGATTGGCGGCGGCGATTCAGCTGCTGCGGTTGCCAAATTTGGTCTGGAAGATGAGGTTAGTTACGTATCAACTGGCGGTGGCGCACTGCTGGAATATATGGAAGGAAAAGAACTGCCGGGAGTTAAGGCAATAAACGACTGATCAATATCCCACCTGCTCTAATAAAAACCTCCGAACTAATTTCGGAGGTTTTTTTATGCGTTGTGGGAGAGAAAGTTCTGTTGAAAACTTTTTGTGGAAAAAAGTGGTAGTATGTGGGAGAAATATCTTTAATTTTACTCTTGTAAATAATGGATAGACCTATACATGTCCCACTTCCTCGGAGAATTTGATTGTAAACTTGATGCCAAAGGCAGGATGATGGTTCCTGCTGGGCTCAAGAAGCAGCTCCCCGACGCTGAGCGTGAGGGTCTTGTGATTAACCGCGGGTTCGAAAAAAACCTGGTGTTGTACACCAGAAAAGAGTGGGATAAGATCACTGATGATCTTGGCCGTTTGAATCAATACGAAGAAAAAAATCGCAAGTTCATCCGTTATTTTACCCGCGGTGCATCCGAGCTTAGCCTTGATGCCTCTGCCCGGGTACTGTTGCCCAAAGCTCTTCTTGAATATGCGGGCATCGGCAATGATGTTGTGTTGTTATGTCAGTTTAATAAAATAGAAGTTTGGGCTAAGGATGCCTACGATTCTCAGCTGGATAACGAGCCTGAAAATTTCTCAAGTCTTGCCGAAGAGGTAATGGGCGGAGCAGGAAGGAGGGTTGATGGGTAAATATCATACTCCCGTAATGCTTCAGGACTGTATTGAAGGTTTGAACATCAAGCCCGATGGTGTGTATGTGGATGTGACTTTTGGTGGCGGCGGGCATTCTCTTGAAATTTTAAAACATTTGAGCAGCAAAGGCCGGCTTCTGGCATTCGATCAGGATGCCGATGCGCAGCTAAATATTCCAAAAGATGATCGGTTCGTCTTTATCGATCAAAACTTCCGCTACCTGAAAAACAACTGTCGTTTGTATGAGGCTCCACTCGTAGACGGTATTCTGGCTGATCTTGGTGTGTCATCGCATCAGTTTGATCAGCCAGAGCGGGGGTTTTCCATCCGGTTTGATGCCGACCTTGATATGCGCATGGATCAGTCGTCGGCTCTTACGGCAAAAACGGTTGTTAATAGCTACTCTGAAGAAGATCTGCACAAAATATTTGGTATTTACGGAGAGATCCAGAATGCAAAATCGCTCGCCCGGGCAATAGCAACCGCAAGGCTGAACGCTCCAATTGAAACTATAGAAGGCCTGAAGAATGCTATCGGCAATCTCATCCCAAAAGGAAAAGAGAATAAATATTTGGCGCAGGTTTTCCAGGCATTGCGCATAGAAGTTAATCAGGAGCTTGAGGCTTTACAGGAATTTTTGTCTCAAACTGCCGAAGTAATAAAGCCAGGCGGAAGGCTCGTGGTAATGTCGTACCATTCGCTTGAAGATCGGCTGGTAAAGAATTTTATAGCGAAGGGGAAGTTCAGGGGTGAGGTCGAAAAGGATTTTTTTGGAAATGAGATTAAGCCTTTTGAGCAGGTATCCCGTAAGGCGATCACTGCAAGTGAAACGGAAATAAAAGAAAATAACCGAGCCCGGAGCGCAAAGCTTCGTGTAGCTAAAAAGATATGAGCAACCGCTTTAGGGAAGAAATTGCAGAAGGGGAAGTTGAGCAGGAAGTTCGGCCAGAGCCCAAACTGGAAAAGGCTGAACTTCCGCGAAACTTTTTAACCACGTTCTTCCGTGAAGGTGTGGTTAGTAAGGAGGCAGCCACAGAGGCTCTTCCTTTCGTGTTGTTTGTGGCCTTTTTAGGGATGGTTTACATCGGCAACCAGAATTTTGCTGTGAAGAATATACGCGATATAGATAAAGTGAGTAAAGAGGTGAAGGAATTGGGCTGGGATTTTAAAACTCTAAAAGCTGATTTGATGCTGAAGAGTACCCAAACAGAGGTGGCGAAGCAAGTTGACACCCTTGGTTTGCATGAGCCGATTGAGCCACCAAAAAAATTGATGGTAACAGAGATTTCTAAAAACTAACCTAAGAAATGAATATCAGGACTGACATATTGTTGCGGGTGTACATAGCTTTCGGGCTTATTGTATGCTTTGCATTTGCAGTGATATTCAAACTCTGCACAGTGCAGTTTTCGCAAGGCAAGAAATGGCGGGCAATGGCCGATAGCCTTTCCACGCGATACGTGAATGTTGAGGCTGTGCGAGGAAATATTTATTCGAACGATGGCAGCTTACTGGCTACATCGGTTCCGGAATATGAGCTGCGTATGGACCTTCTTGCGGGCGGTATTGAAAAAGATGATATTTTTTATGAGAAAGTAGATTCCCTAGCTCAGAAGATGTCCAGCTACTTTGGCGATAAAAGCGCACGGAAGTATGCTCAGATGTTCAGAGAAGCCAGGAAAGATAAGGAACGCTATTTTCTGGTAAAAAGGAAGGTGTCGCATCAGCAGCTAACAGACATCCGCCGCTTCCCGATCTTTAATCTCGGTAGATATAAAGGCGGATTGATCTCTGTGCAGATGAATAAGCGGATTTTACCTTTCCGCTCACTTGCAGCCCGCACCATTGGCTACAAAAACGAGAATGTTCAGCCGGTTGGGCTCGAAGGCGCATACAGCAAATACATTGATGGAGAAAGTGGCAAGCAGTTGATGCAGCGCATCGCAGGTGGTGTTTGGCAACCCATTCATCGCGATGTTGAAATTGCCCCAAAAGATGGTGCTGATATCATCTCAACCATCGATATCAACATGCAGGACATCGCCCAGAACGCTTTGAAAAAACAGCTAGTAAAGAGCAAGGCTGATCATGGTTGTGTGATATTAATGGAAGTTGAAACGGGCGAGATCCGGGCAATTGCCAATTACACGCTGACCAAAGACAGCAGCTATGTAGAGAAATTTAATTATGCGATTGCAGGCAATCAGGATCCGGGCTCAACCTTCAAGGTTGCATCGTATATGGCGTTGCTTGAAGATAAAAAAGTAGATACCAGCACGCTAGTGCCTACCGGCTATTATCAAATTCCTGGCCACACGATCAAAGATTCCCACGGTAGTATCGGTGTTGTTTCTGTGAAGCGAGCATTTGAAGAGTCTTCAAATGCTGCAGTTGCAAAGCTCGTGAATGAAGCGTACAAAGAAAATCAGTCGAAGTTTACCGACCACTTGTACGAGTGGGGGCTGAATGAAAAGCTCGGCTTGCAAATCCCCGGTGAGGCAAGCCCTGTTATTAAAAACCCGGAAAATCGCAGTTGGAACAAAAACATGACTTTGCCACAAATGGCTTACGGTTATGAAATGCAGCTTACACCACTAAAAATGCTGTCGTTTTACAACGCTATCGCAAATGATGGCAAGTATGTTGCTCCAATATTCGTAAAGGAAATCAGAAGGCTTAACAATACGATTGAGCAGTTCAAAGCACGTGTTATCAATGATAAAATCTGCTCTGACGTCACGCTGAAAAAAATGCAGGAAATGCTTGAAGGGGTTGTGAGCGAAGGAACGGGAAGGGGTATTATCTATAACCCGCTGTATAAAGTTGCCGGCAAAACGGGCACTGCACAAGTTGCAGACGGAAATAAAGGCTATCGAGCTAAAAAGCAATATCAGGCATCGTTCTGCGGATATTTCCCGGCTGATAATCCGAAGTATTCATTGATCGTGGTAATCAATGACCCGAAAAATGGCTATTACGGAGCGCAGGTTGCCGGTCCGCCATTCAGGGAAATTGCTGATAAAGTTTTTGCCCGCGACCTTAGTATTCCCGAGCCTGTGCAAGCTGATAAGTTCGCCGGAAACACCATCATGCCCCGCTCAAAAGCCGGGCACAAACAGGCTACAGAAAGAGTTTACAAAGCGCTCGGAGTAAAGGCTCTTTTTGCAAACAATGCCAGTACAAACGCTATTGATACCAATAACGGAGTGTATGTAAAAGATATCAACTACACGGAAGGCACCATGCCCGATGTGAGCGGAATGGGCTTGAAAGATGCGCTGTTTGCCTTAGGCAATGCCGGGCTGCGCCCGATTGTAAAAGGCAGCGGCAAAGTAGTAAGCCAGTCGCTTCTGCCGGGAGTGCGTGTAAGAAAAGGTTATCCGGTAGTCTTAGAACTGAACTAATGAAATTGTTGCAAGACATATTGTACGGAGTAGCTATTCAGCAGGTGCAGGGCTCAACTGCATTTGAAATAGACAGCATATGTTTTGACTCAAGACAGGCAGCTGCTTCAGCCTTGTTTGTTGCAGTAAGAGGCACCGTGACTGATGGGCATAATTATATTGCTGATGTTGTTGCAAAGGGAGCAACCGCCATCGTGTGCGAGGAACTTCCGGTCTCAATCAATCCTGCGGTATGCTATGTAAAGGTGAAAGATTCGGCCCATGCACTGGGGCTGATCGCATCTAATTTTTACGATAATCCATCCTCAAATATCAAGCTGGTTGGCGTAACCGGCACGAACGGCAAAACTACCGTGGCAACCCTTCTGTACAAACTCTTCAGAGAGTTGGGCTACAAAACCGGTTTGATCTCAACGGTAGAAAACCAGATTGACGGGCGCATCATCCCATCAACTCATACCACTCCTGATCAGATTGCATTGAACCAGCTGCTCAGCCAAATGGTTGATGAAGGTTGTGACTATTGCTTTATGGAAGTGAGTTCGCATGCCGTGGCTCAGCACCGGATTGTTGGCCTGCAGTTTACTGGAGGTATTTTTACAAACCTCACGCACGATCATCTTGACTTTCATAAAACTTTTGCGGAGTACCTCAAAGCGAAGAAGGCGTTTTTTGACGGGCTGGATAAATCTGCGTTTGCTCTCACCAATGGAGACGATAAAAATGGCCTGGTGATGCTGCAGAATACCAATGCTCACCAAAAATCATACGGGCTGAAAGGCATGGCAGATTTCAAGGCGAAGATCATTGAAAATCATTTCAGCGGTTTGCTGCTGAATATAGATGGCGAAGAAGTCTGGTTTAAACTCGTGGGTAGTTTCAACGCTTACAATTTGCTAGCAGTTTTTGCTACCGCGATGCTTCTGGAGCAAGACAGGAATAAAGTTTTAACAATTCTTAGCCGATTGAGCGGTGCGGAAGGACGCTTCGAGTATGTTCCGTCACCAAACGGTATCATCGGAATTGTGGATTATGCTCACACGCCGGATGCCGTTCAGAACGTGTTGAGCACTATTCAGGATATCCGCTCAGGAACAGAACAGGTTATCACGATTATTGGCTGCGGCGGCGACCGCGATAAAACCAAACGCCCTGTAATGGCTCAGGTTGCCTGCGACTGGAGCGATAAGGTAATCTTGACATCCGACAATCCGCGAAGTGAAGATCCTGAACAGATTATAAGGGATATGGAAGAGGGCGTGAGCCCGGTTAATAAAAGAAAGGCGTTGCACATCGCCGACAGGAAAGAAGCCATCCGCACAGCCTGCCACCTGGCCAAACCAGGCGATATAATAGTTCTGGCAGGAAAAGGGCACGAGAAATACCAGGAGATAAAGGGAGTAAGGAACGTCTTTGACGATAAACAGATTTTGTCAGAAGCGCTCAATGATGTGCAAATGTGATGATGAGGGATGTGCAGATGGAGGAAACCAATTTAATAGCCAGATGGAAGCACGGCCAAACTTGATCAAAGATCTAACTTTTAAATTCTCTTTAGGGATAATCGACTATTGCGAAGAGTTGGAAAGTATTCGGAAGTACAATTTGGCAAGACAACTATTTAATAGTGGAACATCGATAGGAGCAAACGTGCGTGAAGCACAAGGCGCTGAAAGTAAAGCGGATTCAGGCATAAATGTAAAATAGCATACAAAGAGGCAGAGGAAACGGAGTATTGGCTGAGTTTATGTAAATATTCCAAAAGTTACCCGTTTCGGCCTGAGTTGCATGAGGAAGTAAACGCGATACTAAGAGTGCTGGGAAAGATAATAACAACGACACGCAAAGTTGCAAAAGATGAGTAAGGTAATAACAGTAGCTAAAAATAGGACGAACTGCATCTCCCAAGAGGGCTTGGTAAGGACATTTGCACACCAGCACATTAAATCATCATTCCATTAATTATGCTGTATTACCTCTTCCTCTGGCTTGATAAGCAGTTCGACATTCCGGGCGCAGGCGTGTTTCAGTACATTTCCTTTCGCACTGGCATGGCTGTGATCCTGTCGCTTATCATCACCACCGTTTACGGTAATAGGCTGATCAGCTTTTTAAGGGCTCAGCAAGTTGGCGAGACGGTAAGGAATTTAGGGCTGGAAGGTCAGATGCAAAAGCAGGGCACGCCAACAATGGGCGGAATCATCATCCTTTTAGGTATCCTGATTCCTACACTTTTGTTCGCCCGGTTGGAAAATGTGTACATCATTCTCATGCTGATTACTACCATTTGGATGGGGATTATCGGCTTTATTGATGATTACATCAAGGTTTTCAAAAAGGATAAAGAAGGCTTGGCCGGCAGATTTAAAATCATGGGCCAGGTAGGGCTTGCGCTGATCATCGGCTGGACAATGTATTTCAATCCGAATATTGTTGTGCGCCAGCGAGTGACGTTGCCGACTGCTAGCGTTGCGCCTCTGGAAGTGCAAAAGCGTGGTGATGAGTACTACTTTACTCAAAATCTAAAATCAACTAAAACCAATATTCCTTTCTACAAAAACAACGAGTTCGACTACGCCAAAGTGCTTACCTATTTCGGTGATGGGTATGAAAAATACGCTTTGGTTGTGTTCCTGCTGTTTGTTATCGTGATTGTAACAGCGGTATCAAACGGAGCGAATATTACGGATGGAATTGATGGGCTCGCGACGGGCACATCGGCGATAATCGGTATTACGTTGGCGGTTTTGGCGTATGTGTCGGGTAATAACATAATGGCCGATTATCTCAACATCATGTACATCCCCAATTCGGGCGAGCTGGTGATTTTTGCCGGGGCTTTTGTTGGAGCCTGTGTGGGATTTCTGTGGTACAACTCCTTTCCTGCCCAGGTTTTTATGGGGGATACGGGAAGTTTAGCTATCGGCGGGATCATCGCAGCATTTGCGATCATGATCCGGAAAGAATTGCTCATTCCTGTATTGTGCGGGGTTTTCCTGGTGGAAAATATTTCCGTGATGGTGCAGGTTGGCTGGTTTAAATACACCAGGAAAAGATTTGGAGAGGGCAGAAGGCTTTTGCTGATGTCGCCGTTGCACCATCATTATCAGAAAAAGGGATATCATGAATCCAAGATCGTAACACGATTCTGGATAGTTGGAATCATACTGGCCATTATCACAATAGTAACATTAAAGCTTCGCTAAGCAAGTGGGAGAAAAGAAACTTATAGTCATTCTGGGTGCCGGCGAAAGCGGGACTGGTGCAGCATTGCTTGCGCAGCAGAAGGGCTATGATGTTTTCGTATCTGATTTTGGCGAAATCGGGGAGATTTACAAACAGGAGTTGTCAAGCCTCGGTGTTGAGTTCGAGGAAAAGCAGCATACGGAGGAGAAGATCCTTTCGGCATCGGAAGTGATAAAAAGCCCCGGCATCCCTGACAAGGCACCAATCATCAAAAAAATGGTTGAGAAAGGCATTCCGATTATCTCCGAGATCGAGTTTGCCGGGCGTTACACCGATGCCAAAATGATTTGCATCACCGGTTCAAACGGAAAATCCACTACCACCATGCTCACTTACCACATCCTGAAAAATGCGGGGCTGAATGTGGGCTTGGCAGGTAATATCGGCAAGAGCTTCGCAAAGCAGGTTGCCACTGAAAAGTTTGAGTACTACGTGCTCGAGATCAGCAGCTTCATGCTGGATAATATGTACAAGTTCAAAGCAGATATCGCAGTGCTGCTGAACATCACACCCGATCATTTAGACAGGTATGAGTACAAGATGGAGAACTATGCAAATTCAAAGTTCCGCATCGTTAAAAATCAAACAGCAAACGACACTTTTATTTACTGTGCCGACGATGAGGAAACGGCAAAGGGACTGGAAACGCATTCGATCGCTGCAAAAGCACTTCCCTTCAGTATCCAAAAAGCGCTACAAGAAGGGGCATATTTAAAAGACAACACATTACACATACACCTAAACAATCAAGAGCCATTAATTATGTCTATCAACGATTTAGCGTTACAAGGCAAGCACAACATCTACAATTCAATGGCTTCGGGCATTGTTGCTAAGGTGCTGGAACTACGAAATGAAAGCATACGTGAAAGCATGGGGAGCTTCACGAATATCGAGCATCGCCTTGAGCACGTAGCCCGCATCTCGGGTATCGATTTCATCAATGACTCCAAAGCTACTAACGTCAATTCTACCTGGTACGCATTGGAAAGTATGCCGGCGCAGGTTGTGCTGATACTTGGCGGGGTGGATAAGGGGAATGATTACAACATGCTGCGTGACCTCGTGAAGAGCAAAGTGCGTGCAATTGTGTGCCTTGGCAAAGACAACAAGCGCATCCATGATGCTTTTGAAGATGATGTTGATGTAATTGTAAATACTTTTTCCGCGTCTGAGGCTGCGCAGATTGCGTTTCACCTGGCCAAAAAGGGAGATACAGTATTGTTGTCGCCTGCCTGCGCAAGTTTTGACTTGTTCAGGAATTATGAGGACAGAGGCAACCAGTTTAAACAAGCTGTAAAAGAACTATAAATAAATCCTCCCTTCCGGGGAGGCTTGAGGAGGGGCAAAATGCTAAACATTATACTCAATAAAACTAAGGGGGACCGCTGGATCTGGCTAATCGTGATCTTGTTATCGCTATGGTCGCTGCTGGCCGTTTACAGCTCTACGGGCACACTTGCGTACAAACGTGGCGTGGGCACGGAGACCATCCTGATGAAACACCTCATGTTTATTGTGGGAGGTATTGGGCTGATGTATTTTTCGCACCTGCTGGATTATCGTTACTACGCGGGTATCTCCAAGATTTTGATGATCATCACTATTCCCTTGCTGCTTTATACGCTGGTTTTTGGAAGCAGTATTAACGAAGCAAGCCGCTGGGTAACCATCCCGATCATTAACCAAACTTTCCAGACTTCGGATATGGCGAAGCTCGCCCTGATCACTTTTCTGGCCCGCACCCTTACACGCAAGCAGGAGAATATCAAGGATGTGAAGAAGGCATTCCTTCCAATTATGGGCTCCGTTTGCGCCGTTTTCATCCTCATCGCGTTAGCCAACCTCTCAACTGCGCTGATGCTTTTTGGCGTGAGTATTTTGCTATTGATCATCGGGCGTATCAGCATCAAACAAATATCTATTGTTTGCCTTGCGGGATTGATTTTGTTAACTGGCGTTGTGTTTTTAGGACCGAGGCGTAAAACCTACGTTTCGCGTATCGAAGCATTTATGCATCCTGAAAAGGCTGATCCGGATAAGTCATTCCAGGCAAATCAATCTAAAATCGCGATAGCCACAGGCGGCGTTTTTGGAAAAGGCCCGGGCAACAGCACCCAGCGCAATTTCCTGCCACACCCTTATTCGGATTTCGTGTTCGCAGTGATTGTAGAAGAATATGGGCTGATCGGTGCCTTGGTGCTGGTGAGTTTATACCTGGTGTTTTTATGGCGATGTATTTTGATCGTAACGCGAAGTCCGAAGGCCTTTGGCGCTCTGTTGGCGGCGGGGTTGAGTTTTAGCCTCACGATACAGGCATTTGCAAACATGGCCGTAGCGGTAGGGCTAGGGCCGGTAACGGGGGTTCCTCTTCCGCTGGTGAGCATGGGCGGTACATCTATTTTGTTTACGAGCATCGCTTTCGGGATTATCCTGAGCGTGAGCAGAGATATTGACGAAAAGGAAAATTCATCTGAAAAGAAAGTGATAATCGGGGAAATCCCTGCAATGGATTAATGATGGCAAAAAAGGTGATTATAAGCGGTGGTGGAACAGGTGGGCATATTTTCCCGGCTGTATCAATTGCTAATGCGCTTAAACGCCTTGAACCGGACACCGAAATCCTGTTTGTGGGTGCCTTGGGGCGGATGGAGATGGAGAAAGTGCCGGCAGCAGGTTACAAGATCATCGGCTTAAATATACAGGGATTTCAGCGGAACAATCTGTTTAAGAATTTGCTTCTTCCGTTCAAAGTGATTAAAAGTGTGTTGAAGGCAAGGTCTATTATTAAGGATTTTAAACCTGATGTAGCGGTCGGCGTAGGCGGATATGCCTCCGGTCCTTTGCTCTATGCAGCGGGACAGATGGGAGTGCCGTATTTGATTCAGGAACAAAACTCCTACGCGGGTATTACAAATAAGCAGCTTGGCAAAAACGCAAAGAAAATCTGCGTGGCATTTGAAGGAATGGATAGGTTTTTCCCGGGCGACAGGCTGATGATGACGGGAAATCCACTTCGCAGGGAATCGGTGGAGATCGAAGGAAAACGGTCTGAGGCTGCTGCCTTTTTTGATCTTTCAGCAGACAAAAAGACGATCCTCGTAACGGGCGGAAGCCTTGGCGCCGGAACACTGAACAAGAGTATGGAAGCCGGGCTACAGAAGTTTATTGATACTGATGTGCAATTGATCTGGCAAACAGGCAAGTTCTACTACAAAGCTATAGCTGAAAAATATGCTGATCAGCCTAAAAATTCAGGAATACGGATTCTTGAGTTTTTAAGCCGTATGGATTTAGCCTATGCTCTGGCTGATGTGATTATTTCAAGAGCCGGAGCCGGGACGATAGCCGAACTGTGTGTGATTAAGAAGCCGGTTGTGCTGGTGCCTTCGCCGAATGTGGCAGAAGATCATCAGACCAAAAATGCGATTGCGCTGGTGAAAAACAAGGCAGCGGTTTTGGTCGCCGACAGTGTGGCTGAGGCTGAACTCGCCGATATCGCACTCACGCTCATCAACAACCCGGCGCACGCAAAAGAATTAAGTGAAAACATTGGCAAACTGGCTTTGCCGGATGCTGATGAAATAATAGCAAAAGAAGTTTTAGGCTTAGCACAGAATAGGAAAGAATAAGGAATATAGACAAAGGACAAATGCGTATCGGTGTTAGCAGGAGCTTCGACCTTTTAGCTTTCGCCTTTAACCTTAAAATATGAACGACATCAAGCAGGTTTATTTGGTAGGCATTGGCGGCATCGGCATGAGCGGTCTTGCACGTTATTTCCACAAAAGGAATTGCGTGGTGAGCGGCTATGACCGCACCCGTACGCCGCTTACGGAGAGCTTGATGAGCGAGGGAATTCCTGTTGTTTTTGAAGATTCTGTGGACCAGATTCCGCAGGAGTTTATCGACTCACATTCAGAGAATCCTGAAAGTACATTAGTAATTTATACCCCCGCCATCCCACATGATTCTGTTATTCTAAATTATTTTAAGGACAACGGTTTTGAGCTGAACAAGCGCTCGCAGGTGCTGGGGATTATCAGCAAAGGGATGTTCACGGTAGCAGTTGCCGGCACACATGGTAAGACCACAACTTCCAGCATGGTTGCGCATATTCTGAAAAGCGGCGGGCTTGATTGTTCGGCATTTTTGGGTGGGATCACTTCAAACTATAACACTAACGTGCTGTTTGGAAACTCGGATGTGCTGGTGGTAGAAGCCGATGAATACGACCGCTCATTCCTAACCCTACATCCCGACATTGCAGTCATCACTTCGATGGACGCTGATCACCTGGATATTTACGGAGATAAATCGCATTTGACCGAATCGTTCAAACTCTTCGCATCTCAAATTAAACCCGGCGGAAAGCTGATTCACAAAGAAGGCTTGGATCTGGATGGTGGTGCTACTTATTCTGCAAGCTCCGATGCTGAGATTCAGGCGAAGAATGTACGTATTGAGAATGGTGATTTTTATTTCGATTACGTAAGCTCAAGCCATACTATTGAAAATATTCGCCTCGGGATACCTGGCCTGCACAACGTGGAAAACTCCGTCGCAGCCGCTACTGCTGCGCTCATGCTTGGTTTAGATCCTGAAAAGATAAAAGAAGCTTTGGGCAGTTTTAAAGGAGTGAAGCGCAGGTTTGAATACATCGTAAAATCTGATAATCACATCTACATTGATGATTATGCCCATCATCCCGAAGAGTTGCGGGCTTGTATCACAGCCGTAAAAAGCCTGTATCCTGATAAGAAGCTCACCACCATTTTCCAGCCGCACCTGTTCACCCGCACACGCGATTTTGCCGACGGGTTTGCAGAAGTGTTAAGCATGACAGATGAGTTGATCTTGCTGGAGATTTATCCCGCGAGGGAATTGCCTATTGAAGGCATAAACTCGGCGCTGATCCTGAATAAATCTGCCTGCCAAAACAAACGGATTTGTGGAAAAGAAGAGACTGTTGAGCTTATTAAAAACGAAAGGCCTGAACTGCTTCTAACAGTAGGAGCGGGCGATATAGATACGTTAGTTGAACCTTTAAAAAATGTGCTGAGCAATGCTTAAACGGATAAACTGGAAAGCAATATTGATCGGTTTTGTTTGGGTTGTATGCCTGAACGGCCTGGTTGTGCTTATGAGTTTTATCGAAGGGGAGAAGAACGTTGTGAAATGCAGGGACGTGAAAATACTCATTCCCGGCACGCAAAGTTTTATTGCCCGCGAGGAACTGGACCAGATCATTATGCGCAGCCAGGGCCAACTTGTCGGACGGCAGCTTAATACCATCAATATCCATCAGTTGGAGCGGGTACTTAGAGCAAATCCATTCATTGAGAGTGCAAAAGTCTATGCTGATATGGACGGAATCGTAAGTGTCCAGATCAAGCAGCGTGAGCCGGTATTGCGAATCCTTAATCTAACAAACCAGGATTTCTACATTGACAGGAATGGCTATAAAATCCCAACCTCGATGAATTTTACTGCCAAAGTGTTAGTAGCAAACGGGTTCATACTGGAGGGTTTTGCAAACCGGGTTGATACCCTTGACACAAAGCTTGCCCGCGATCTGTACAACACAGCGCTGTTCATTGATAAAGATTCTTTATGGAGCGATCAGATTGAGCAACTATATGTAAACCAGCAAAGCGAAATTGAAATGGTGCCGAGGGTTGGCAATCAGCGCATTATCCTGGGCACGGCAGATTCGCTGCAGGTAAAGTTCAGGAACCTGCTTGCATTCTACAAGAAAGCGATGCCAAGAGTTGGCTGGGATGCTTACAAAACCATCAGCCTTAAATACGCAAACCAGATAGTTTGTGAAAAATATACCAAAACCGACAGCACAGCAATGGCCACTGAGGCTAAAACAGATTCAATTTCTGCTGTGAAGGTGGATTCCACAAAGACAATAAAAAATTTACAGGATACAACAAAAACATCAACGGATTAAGTTATGGAAAAAAGTACTTCTACTATTTCTAAAAGTTCCCCAATCGTTGTCGGTTTAGACATCGGCACCACCAAAATCTGCGTTACGGTTGGCCGTCGCAGTGCTCATGGAAAAATAGAGATCCTGGGCATTGGCAAAGCCGAATCGGCCGGGGTTACCCGCGGCGTGGTCTCCAATATTCAAAAAACTGTTCAGGGCATCATGCAGGCGGTGGAAGAAGCCAGTGCTCAGTCAAACGTTGATGTTAAGATCGTGAATGTTGGGATAGCCGGGCAGCACATCAAGAGCCTTCAGCACCGCGGCATCCTGACCCGCAAGGACCTGAACAATGAAATTCAGCGAAAGGACATCGACAAGCTGATCGAAGATATGTACAAGCTGGTTATGCCTCCCGGCGAGGAGATAATCCATGTGCTTCCGCAGGAGTTTACAATTGACAATGAGCCGGGAATTAAAGATCCTATCGGGATGGCGGGCGTACGCCTTGAAGCAAATTTCCATATCATTTCCGGGCACGTAAGCGCTGTGAAAAATATTCTGAGATGCGTTGGAAATTCCAATCTCGAAACTCAGGAACTGATCCTTGAGCCTCTTGCTTCCTCTGAATCGGTATTGAGCGATGAGGAAAAAGAAGCCGGCGTTGTGTTGGTGGATATAGGCGGTGGTACAACCGACCTCGCCATTTTCCACGAGGGCATCATCCGCCACACTGCCGTTATTCCTTTCGGCGGCAACAGCGTGACAGAGGACATACGCGAAGGCTGTTCGGTAATGCGCAACCAGGCAGAACTTCTGAAAACCCGTTTTGGGTCTGCTTTGGCTGATGAAAACAAAGACAATGAGATTATTTGTGTTCCGGGGCTGCGTGGCCGGGAGCCAAAAGAGATATCCGTTAAAAACCTTGCCTACGTAATTCAGGCTCGTATGGAAGAGATCATCGAGCATGTGTATTACGAGATTAAATCATCCGGGTACGAGAAAAAACTGATCGCAGGCATCGTGATAACAGGTGGCGGGGCACAGCTGAAGCATTTGCCACAGTTGGTAGAGTTTGTTACCGGGTTAGACGCCCGTATCGGTTATCCGAATGAGCATTTAGCCAAGAACGAAGTGCTTCCGAAAAATATTTATGATGAGCTGAAAAGCCCGATGTATGCAACAGGTATCGGCTTGCTCATTAAAGGTATTCAGAAGGCAGAAATAGTTGCTGAAAACAGCACCAAGAGTACAGTAGCTGCTGAAAAGCCGAAACAAATTGACAAACCAAAAGCTGTTGGCTTGTTCGATAAACTTCTTCAAAAAGGGGCTAAGTTTATTAAAGACGAAATCAAAGACGAGGATTACATCAGCTAATTTTCAACATTGCCGGAGTTTTCAACAATCTTAACAATTGTGGAAAACGGCTGTGCAAAATTATTTAATATTACAGTTAAGAACAGGGAAATCTACATCACTTATTATCAGGAATATGCAGTTTGAAATGCTAAAAGAAAAATCGTCGATCATTAAAGTGATCGGTGTTGGGGGAGGTGGCGGCAATGCCGTGAACCATATGTACAGACAGGGAATTACAGGCGTTGACTTCATTATTTGTAATACGGATGCGCAGGCGCTCGAGCTTAGCCCTATTCCGAATAAAGTGCAACTGGGCGCAAGCCTCACCGAAGGGATGGGCGCTGGTTCAATTCCTGAAGTGGGCAAAAACTCAGCAATTGAAAATATCGACGACATCAAGCAAATGCTGGGAAGCAACACAAAAATGCTTTTCATCACTGCCGGAATGGGTGGTGGGACTGGAACAGGTGCAAGCCCGATCATCGCAAAGGCAGCCAAAGAACTTGATATCCTGACTGTCGGAATAATTACTACTCCCTTTTCTTTTGAAGGCAAGCGCCGTAAGCAACAAGCTGAAGCAGGTCTTGAGGAATTCAAAAAGTATGTAGATTCTTACCTGGTAATTTCAAACGACCGCTTACGCGAGATTTTCGGAAACTTAACCCTGAGTGCAGCCTTCGCACAAGCCGATAATATTTTAACAACAGCAGCAAAAGGCATCGCCGAAATAATCACCATTCCTGGTTACATAAACGTTGACTTTAAAGATGTGCGCACTGTAATGCAGGAAAGCGGCGTCGCGATAATGGGCAGCTATTCCGCAGAAGGCGAAAACCGTGCTTTGAAAGCTGTGGAAGGTGCTTTGGCTTCTCCGCTATTGAAAGATAACGAGATCGAAGGCGCACGCTACATCTTGTTAAACATCAGCTCTGGATCAAAAGAAGTTTCGATGGATGAGGTAAGCGTTATTACTGATTACATCCAGTCGGAAGCAGGCCTGGCCGCAGATTTAATCTGGGGTAACTGCATCGACGAGACTCTTGAAGACAAAATATCAGTAACCATCATCGCTACAGGCTTCCAGACCATGGAAGAGCGTGCAGTAGAGAAGAGCCAGCAACGCAAGATTTCTTTGTTGACAACCGAGAAAGTTCCATTGATTACTCCGGTAAATACGTTCATTGAGCAGCCTGAAGAGGATTTAGCTTCGGCTGATGGCCCGATGCTGAAAGGCAAAGAGCCGAAAGAAACCAAAGAGAAACAACCTGATTTGTTTGCCAGCATTTTTGGTGCACCACAAACTGAGGAGGAGGCGAACAGCGGTGTTGTGAAGTTCTCTCTTGCTGAGGAAGAGCCCAAAGCAGTGGAAATACCGGCTGTGGAGTTCGGCTTAAAAACTGCCGAGCCAGAGTATGATTTTTCTAAACCACTTAACGAAGTAAAACAACCGGAACCAGAACCCGAGCCAGAGCAAGAAATGGTGGCTCTGAATCCGGATGAAAATAAAACTGATGAGTCTATTGAGGAGCAACTCAGGAAGTCTAAAGAGCGTATTCTGCGCTTGAAAGACTTGAGCATGAAACTCCGCACAAGCAATGGCCTGGTAGAACTTGAGAATGAGCCTGCTTACAAACGCAAGCAAATGGCTTTACAGCAGGTGCCGCATTCGTCAGAGTCGCAGGTTTCAAGGTTTACACTATCCAATGAAGATGGGATAACTGAGATCCGCCCAAACAACTCATTTCTGCATGATAACGTAGATTAAAGTCATCGGATGACTTCAAGTCATCCGATGACTGAACGAATAGAGCCTTTATCACGAAAGCTGATAAAGGCTTTTTTGTTGCACTTAACTTTGGTGAAGGCTGAGCGTATTGCCATCCGGGTCTTTGATGGTGGCAAATCTCCCCCATGGAGTAGTGTCAATTGCTCCAACCTGAATGCCTTTCTCTGTCAGTTCGGCTACGTCCTTGTCGATATCGTCTGTTGCTATTACGAGTGCCTGCATGCTTCCTGCCGGCATTTTGTCGAACCAATCTACCAGGGTCAGGCTTGCGCCGCCATCGGGCAGGCCCAATTGTATCCACTTTTGGGTTCCGAAGTCAGCTTCTGCCAAAAGCTGTAAGCCAAGTTTCAAATAAAATTCTTTTGACCGTTGCTGATCTGTTACAGGTACCGAAATAATTTCGACTGATTTCATAGTGATTTAAGTTTAGCTCGCTTTATCTACAGGTTGCTCGGCAATTTCTTTCGCTTCTTTAAGTTCGTTGTCGTCTGCTCTGGTGGCTTCCTGCTGTATCTCTGCAACTCTCGTCAGGGCTAAATGAGTGAGAGTTGCAAAATGGTCAGATCCATTCTTCGGCATCCGCTTCATGCTAACCAGCCCGAACTCTTTAGAGCAGAATACGTAATCGAGCGGAAAGCGAATAAACCAATGGTGCGCTGAAAAGGTATTGTAGAACCCGCGTCCCCGGCGAGGATCAAGCAACTCACTCGTTTTTCGGAACAGTTCTGTTGTGTAGCTCCAGGCAACATCGTTTAGGTCGCCGATCACCAGGCATGGCAACTTGTTCTTCTTCACCTCAAATGCTACTTTCATCAATTCTTTGTCTTTGGCTGTAGAAGTGAGGCTCTCGCCCGGCACGGGCGGTTCCGGATGCAAGCCGTATAGCTGGAACTTTCTTCCCGAAGGAAGTTTAACAACTGCTTCAATAGACGGTATATCAT
This sequence comes from Sphingobacteriaceae bacterium, assembly GCA_029266635.1. Classification (GTDB taxonomy): domain Bacteria; phylum Bacteroidota; class Bacteroidia; order Sphingobacteriales; family Sphingobacteriaceae; genus JAQSWM01. The sequence continues at coordinate 188,795 of JAQSWM010000002.1, forward strand.
CCTTGACCCTGAAAAGTATTTTTTCACGTTCAAGTTCAAGCCTGCTGTAGAATAGCAATCCGTATGTGTTCTCCAACGGATACAGCAGTTGGTACGGGTATGACTTGTCAAGTGTTTTCCTAACCGCATTTGCCCACGCTAAATTTGTCTCAAGCAGGAAAATTACGTCGGGGTTAGCTGCTTCGATCTGTTGCACAAGCCGTTCATAATCTTGATTATCCTGTAATACGTTGGCCGCAAATATCCCGAAGGCATCATCGCCTTCGTATTCCCGAACCGCGACCATTTCTTTTTTTGAAAGTAGAGTGTAGGGCCAGATTTTATAAACTAAATAGATGATTGAACAGGTTAATCCACATACAAGTATTTCCTGGAATGTAGAGTCAGGCTGCCAGACAAACCAGCCGGCTGAAACACATAATGAGACAATTAGCTTTTGAAAACGCGGATACTCCAGGACTTTAAATATCCAGTAGTCATTTTTGATAAGGGAAAGGAAAACTGAGATGATTACGATTAGGCTTATAACTGCCAGAACTATTTCCATGTAATAAATATCGCGATAGATTTGAAAACAAAACCTCTGTTTTTTGCCTTCACCAAAACAAGTATTTTAACACTATTTCATTGAATAAGTTCTCCAAAGATGTTTTTCCCGATAGGCGATGATAATGTAAAAGGCAGATACACGCCTATTGTAACCTACTTACTAATAGCTGTAAACTGCTATATTTTCTGGCAGCAGCTCCAATTCACCCCGGAGCAATTGAGCCGGTTCTTTTATTCGTACGGCAGTATTCCGGCGATGATCTGGAAAGCCGAGAACCTGCATACCTTGTTTACGAGTATGTTCCTCCACAGCGGCTGGATGCACATTATTGGTAACATGCTTTTCCTTGCAATTTTCGCGGATAACATAGAAGCTACAATTGGTAATTTTAAGTTTTTGCTGTTCTATTTAGCAGGAGGTGTATTTGCCGCCCTGGTGCATTGCTTTGTATTGAGTGGCAGCACTATTCCATGTATCGGTGCATCTGGAGCTATTTCGGCAACGCTCGGAGCTTATCTGGTGATGTTTCCGTCATCGCGTGTGCGGGTGCTGTTCTTCATTTTTGCCTTTAGAGTTTCTGCCTTTATTTTCCTCGGGCTTTACATAATTGAGCAGGTGATGGCTGGCGTGGAGTCGCTAAAGTTGCAGGCGGCCGACAGCTCGGGAGTGGGCTATTGGGCGCACATCGGAGGCTTCGCGTATGGTTTTGTGAGAGGCTGGTTTTTCAGGAGAAACATTCCGAAGAGCGCTTTCTCCAGGCGCTTTCAATAAAGTTGTTACGATGAAATGATTCCGATATCCAATATCTTAGCATAAGATAATGGAAAAAGAATTAGAGATAAAAAGAAGGAAGTTTTTGGGCCAGATCTCTGCGGCCGGCGTTTTAGGTGCAATTGGCCTGAGCCCGATCCCGGTCAGTGCAAAGCAGAGTTACAGTGAACAGCCGGAAAGCGGCTATGCATTCCTCACGCCGCCCTACCTGCAAAATCCTATGCCCAACTCAATGTCCATCATGTGGCTAACCAACAAGAAAGGTGTTAGTTGGGTTGAGTTTGGCGAAGGTTCGCATTTGAACAAAAAAGCTACATCTGAACATGACGGCTTAATTGATGCTTTCAACACCATCAATTCAGTCACTTTAGCTGATTTAAAGCCCGGCACGCAGTACTCATACCGTGTTGTGTCGAGAGAGACCTTGCCTTCCAAGCCCAATAATCTGCAATTAGGCGAGGCAATTTATAGCAAGACCTTCTCTTTCACCACTCCTCAACGTGATCCCGAGACTGTCTCTTTCCTGATGATCAATGATATCCATGATCGCCCGGAGAGCATCCCTCATTTGATGAAGCTTGGTGCGCAAAAGCCCTACGATTTTGTGTTTTTTAATGGTGATGTTTTCAATCAGCAAAACGATCAGCAGCAGATAGTCGATCATATGTTGCTTCCGGCAACCCAGGTTTTCGCCAGTGAAAAGCCTTTTATCATGTCACGCGGCAATCACGAAACCCGCGGTCCGTTCGCCCGTGATCTCGGTGATTACTTCATGAATAGAGACGAAAGATTTTACAGCGCCTTTGAGTGGGGACCGGTGTTCTTTATAGTTCTTGATACGGGAGAAGACAAAGAAGATAATGATAAGGAATATACCGGTCTTGTTGCCTTCGACGACTACCGGAAGAAGCAGGCGAAGTGGCTGGAGAGCGTTATGCAAATAAAGGCATATAAAAAAGCGAAATATCGGGTTGTGCTGATGCATATCCCGATTTATTACTCCGGCGACTGGCATGGAACCATGCACTGCCGCGAGTTGTTTGGACCGCTTTTTAACAAATACAAAGTAGACGTCACGCTGTCGGGGCATACGCACAAGTATGGTTTTCATGAGCCAGTGGCTGGGGATCATAGCTATCCGATAATCATCGGCGGTGGACCCCAGGACGGGCGACGAACCATTACCCGTATTGAGGCTGACGCTAAAGCCCTCACCATCAAAATGCTTCGCGATGATGGTGTTGAGGTAGGAAATCTAGCGATACCAGCGAAGGCTTAGCAGTGGATCAACATTTTAAAATTTCTGTTATTGAGCGGAATTTTTGCTAAGTTTGCACTCGCAAAAACGGAAGTTTAGCAGCGCCTATAGCTCAGTCGGTTAGAGTAGAAGACTCATAATCTTTTGGTCCCTGGTTCGAGCCCAGGTGGGCGCACCAAAGCACCTCCCAAAGAGGGTCAAACGCCTGTAAATTATCTGATTTACAGGCGTTTCTGTTTTAACGCCTACCAATCTTTCCCAAAGTTTCCCTATCTGTCTGGTACCAATCAGAGTACCAAATATTAGTATTTACTTTTATGGTACTCTAATAGGGCGTAACTAACTGTAGTAAAGATAGTTACATGGGTATAAATTGCGATAATTTGACCCGTTTTGCCCCTGTTTGATACGGCTGTCCGGTACCTGTTTGCAGTTGCCGAATGCCAAAGAGTATGAAAACGTATCAAATAAGATTATGAAAACAACAAGCACATTCGGGGTCCACTTCAAAGTTAGGACAGAGAGAACAAAGGACGGTAAAGCGCCTGTTTTTTTAGGGCTCGTAATTAATGGTGAAAAAAGTTACATCTCACTCAAGAACTACCAGGTGGATGTAAAGCACTGGGACAAAGACAAGGGTTCTGGAAAGAGGACTAGTACAGAAGGACGTAAAATAAACGAGTATCTCGATGATATAAGGATGAAAGTACGTGACTGCTATCAAGACTTGCAGTCAAAAGGCCGTATTATTTCGATGGAGACATTTAAGGATGCTTTTCTGGGAAATGGAGATCCGGAATATACCCTTAACAGATTGATCAGCTATCATAACGAACAGGCCAAAACAGTATTGGAATGGAGTACCTTGAAACATTATTATGTTACACAGCGGTATCTAGAGAAATTTCTCCAAGGTCAGTTCAAGAAGAAGGACATCTTTCTGCATGAGATCAATTACAAGTTTGTTGTAGACTTCGAATGTTACCTGAGGAATCATAAGCCTATCGATCATCAAAAACCGATGAATAACAATGGTGTGATGAAGCATTTAATCCGTTTGCGGAAGCTTACAAACCTCGCAATAAAACTGGAGTGGATTAAAAACGACCCTTTTAAAAACTACAAGTTTAAATACCAAAAGATTGAGAAAGACTTCCTTACCGAGAAGGAGCTTCAGAAGCTTGAGACGAAATCGTTCGCCGTAGACCGTCTCAATATGGTGAAGGATCTGTTTGTCTTTTGCTGCTATACTGGATTGGCCTATGTAGATGTGATGAACCTTACATCTGATCACATTATTACAGGTATTGATAACGGCAAATGGATTAAGACTTATCGCCAGAAAACATTAACTCCAGTTAATACTCCGCTACTACCCAAAGCCCAAGCCATTCTGCAAAAATACGCTGATGACCCCCGAGCGATAGCAAATAGACGACTGTTCCCGTCTTTATCTAATCAAAAGGTGAATAGCTATTTAAAAGAGATAGCTGATATCTGCGAGATTAAAAAGAACCTGACCTTCCATGTAGCGAGACACACCTTTGCTACAACGGTAACTCTTTCCAATGGTGTTCCGATTGAAACGGTAAGTAAGATGCTCGGGCATTCTAAGATTGCTACTACCCAGATTTATGCGCGTGTCCTGGAGAGAAAAGTAAGTGAAGACATGGCTAAGCTGCGCCTCAAGTTAGGATAGTGCGTAGAATTATCTTAAGGTCGTATTTTCAAACTTTCGGCAATAAAAATAATATACTGCCGAAAGTTTGACTATAATCTTTCGCGAAGCAAATAAATTTGATACCAGTAAAAGAACGCTTCAGGATTACCTTTTTTAAGCTTGTTTAACTTAGAGTTGAATGACTGGTCAATGGCCAAATTTTTTACATCTTCCGCCTTGCTAAACTTTTCGAGCTTATTATGCTTCAACTGCAACACAGTAGCTAAATAGGCTGCTTTTGAAGCATCCGTTATAGCACGATCTAGATGATAATTTTCCGAAAAAATGAAATGCTTAACTTGATTGATGCCTTTGTTTAAAGCATTAAAATCACCCTTACCCTCTGCACCACGTGTAGTAATGTGTAACGCGGTCTCATAAATATCGTTTAACACTCCATTAACGTCAGTTTCGCACTTACGATAGCCAATTTCGGTTAAAGCAAATATCTCGAATGTTTTAGCTATGATTGAAGTATCTTTCACGACATCAAGTAGGCTACCGATATCAAACAATTGCTTCATAATCTCCATTGTTTTTAGGTCTCCGCTTTTTTCATAAGGTATCCCTGTGGTATTTGGCGCAAAGGCGGTCAGCTTATCGCCCAAAATGTCTTCATGGCACGGTACTCTGACCATGTATGGTTCCCCGTTTTGCTTTACGAAAGTGGAATCAATTGGCCAGTCAATAACTTTAGCATAATGAGGGTCTTCAAACAAAATATCAAGTAAAACATAGTCTTCGTCAAGATTAGATTTATGAACGGGCTTGTAAATAAATTTGTAATGCGCTTTTTCAATATCTGAATTTGCTTTCCGTTCCTGAAGTTCAAAACGAATAAATCCTTGGTCTGCTAAAAATTTGTGGAACTGCTCTTCCAAGTGTTGGTCTTTACTAGCAATGATATCAATATCTATGGAAAGACGCTTTGTGCTCCCTAACAAAAGCATTAGTGCAGTACCGCCTTTGAACACAAATTTAAGTTCTGACGCTACAAGTCCTTCAAGCAGCAGTAGTGCGCGAATAACCTTTTCCACCAAAATTTTGTCCGCTTTGTTATTCTTTTTAGAGACCTCCGTGAGCCATTCAAGGGTTAAGCTTTCTTTCGAGATCATATCATTTTAAGGATTAGAATGTTGGGTTTTGAACCCTCCCTCTGAAATATATTTTTTTAGTTCAAACTTCCGGCCTTTTCGATCAGCATAACGCATCAGCCGATTCTCATTGATCGTGTATTTATAATAGGCATTTTGGTAAATTGCACGTAGTTCTCCACCAGCCAAGAAGAGAAACTCTAAATCGCAGTAAACATCTACCAGCATTTTTTCGATTGTTATAACTGGTAGATTATCTCGTTCGCCCAGCGGGCTTTCTGTCGTCAAGTTCCTGATTACTAGGGGTAGCCGAAAATCTGGTAATACGTTGTTTAATAAACTTTCTGATGGTTGCAGGAAGACGCCGCTGAATTCCTCCTTAAGCCGATAGTAGGCTGATTCTGCTACGTCTCGTTCAACATCTACCAAAATAAAATGGTAGCTGCTAAGGTGCTGGGCGAATTCGTTCAGTAAGCCCGTGTCCCATACACAGTAATTGATTAACGGGAATTGTTTTCGAAGAAATTTACTTATCTTCAAGACTCTGGCGGGCATTTCCGGTTGATAAATTTTACCCCCACCAAGCTGGTATCTACCTCGTCCGCTTCTGCTAATCACACCATCACTTACTAAATCGTGTATCCGCCAATTAATTGTAGCATTCGGTAAACTTGGCTCTTTTTCTCGGAAAAAGTGGCGAAGATCATCTAGGGTAATAGAATTATTCTTACCAAAGTAAGTTTCCAGGTCAGCTATGTACTCTTGCTTTTTGATAATGCACGTCCGTAAGTAATCAAATATACGGCAGTTAACTGATATTTCTGCCGAAAATTTGTTGGGGTTTTTAGAAGGTTTAGAAGTTTAGAATATGTTGTATCAGTGTCAATAAAACCGAATACTGAAAGACTAATCTTAAGTATCGCAGATAGTTAAGAAAGTTTTTACCGGATTAAAAAAAGCTATCAAAGCTACTGTAATTGTCATGAGAATAAACCTTCAGGTGATAATCTGTTAAGCCACCAAAATCAAAGAAGAAAAATCGGGCAAGAGAATGTGGAATAAATAGCGAAGCGGTTTATGCCGCAAAAGCTCTTTACGGGTTTTTCTTCGCGGGTTAACTTTGCTGGACCAGATTGTCGTCATAATCTGTATTTGCGGCGTATAGCTCAATCAACTTCTTGCTTCCGATAGATACAAATGCTCGTAATTGGAAATGTTCTTCCGATCCGCCTATGATTATTAGGATTGGTTCTGGACATTTATATATTGTTGACTTTGCTATGTCTTGCATCTGTTGGATATCCTGACCACTTGGAGTAGGGGAATTAAATGGGTGGAAGTGCCATTCGCCAAGGTAATAAAATCCTCGCTCCCAGTTTTCATCCAGGAGCTTCTTCAAGCCTCTAGTCCCTCTTTCAAACCAAGAAAAACTCCCTCGGGAATCGGATGTGGGACCTGTTATTTGTTTTATAGACGCAAGACTCTGCCCCTGGTCGTAGTTTCCAATTAAAATTCCCCCTGTTTCCTGCCGATAAGCGACTGATGCATATGCTTCCATTTCCATTCTTATTGGAAGGACGATTTCGACGGAGAATTTTTTATCCTTTGATCTGAAGACCATTATTAGTCATTATTAATCCCGATGCCAGCAAAATCGCCACGGTCATCGTATTTCTTTTCTACAACAGAGAGCTGAGTACCAGCTCCTGTTAAAAAGTGCTTTTCTATCACCTTAAAAGCCGCTCCAACTAACATTTGAATGTCATCTATACGAGCGGGAAATAAGGGATGCCAGCAGCCAATTCCTTCGATAATTTCAGATTCGCCTCTAGCTGTCTCTGATTCCTTCTGAAGCCAAGTCGCCATCCTACGTTCAAAATCATCTTTGAGATTATTTGTCTCAGAACCTGGTCTCATATAACAGTAAAGTCGTTCTGCATTATAGCCTGTGGAAACGGAGAAGAAATGCGAGTTTTTAGGTGAAGGTTGATTACTTAATAGCTCAATCACCTCATCCTCTGCCGTCGCATCAATAACAACATCAAAATCATCCAGAAAACCATGTTGTTTAGAAAAAATAGTATTTATGCTCATGTTTCTAAAATCAACTCTCTGAAACGGGAACAGCGAATTTAAGTGTCGACTCAGTGCCTCAGCTTTGTTTTTACCGACGTCTTTCACCGTCAATGTGTGACGGGAGAGATTGCCGGCATGAAATTTATCGAAATCGATTATTGTTAAATTTTTACAGCCCAATCGACCAAACACCTCAGAAAAAGTAGCGCTAAGAGCACCCGCCCCAATAAATAAAATCCGACTATCTCTTAACCCTTGATCCACTCGCCCTCTACTGGTGAGTTGTGCTTCGTTCCAATTTTCAGTTTTTATCCAGTTAATAATATTATTCGGAGAAAGTAGTATAGAAACCTGTCTTTTCCATAATGTTTCGTTATCTCGAAACCCCGTGACTTTTGGTGCCCTAGGCACCTCAAAGGCGAACCAGTGAATTAACTCTTTTGTTCCCCCAATACTTGAGGAAACAGGAAACCCTAGAATTACCACATTTAGCACTAATCTCTTTCTTTGTAGCTTTGTATAGGCTCGCAGTATAGTATTGAAAAGATCTATTCCCTGATCTAAACAAACATTTGACAATTCTTTGAAGTTGCTGGCCATCTGCCAAGGCTTTATTATAGGAATATCACTTAGCATAATCCATGCTCCAGTTTTTTGTTTCTGGCCTTTTTCCTGAATGTATTTACCCCAGAAATTGTCAGAATTATCTTCCCAAGGCGGGAAAAAGCTGGTTATAGGATAGGTTTCTGATTGGTGTCCCAAGCCACAATACGTAAATAGACCGCTTCTCTCTTCTCTATTTTGCCATTTTTCGAAAGAATGATTGTCTTCGTTAAACACAAACCGAAAACTAGTTGCGTCCGGGTAATCCGGCAGTTCGAACGGATCTCCAACTTCCGCAAGGGTATCAGTTGCAGCTGCAACTAGCCACATTAGGCAGCGTTCCACATGCCATCTCAGACGCGTGCGAGCATGAAAAGGCTCGGTTGAATATCTTTTCCTACCCCAACTTCCCTGAGTCGTATCTAAACACACTTTTCCATCTCGCCATTTGATGCCCTCACGTAACCGATTGTAATTCTGGTGGTGAAAAGTGTACTTAATGCCCTTATCTGCATCAGGAAAAAAGTTAATACTTCCTCTTGGGTACTCGTCGTCAACGAAAATATGCCACTCTGTAGAAGGTGGTACAAGATCACTTTGAACCGTATCTATCGTTAATCGGGCAATAAGATGCCACTGGTTAATATTGTCGTCCCAAATGAAGTCATTCAAGCGTTCATAACCAACGATATCTTCGAGCAGCCGTCGCCCGAGCTTTAATTCTTTTGAAGTCTCCCTTTCAGGCAAATCTTTTCTTGTCTACGTCTGAATTCTCTTTTCTCTGACTAAAACCTCCAGGCGGAGTTGAAAGGTTGCGATTATCAGAATCGTCGTCATCGCCTTCGTAAGGAGGGAATTTATCACCGAATAGTTCTCTCCACTTATTCACTTGATCTTTAAGCTGAATACTATTTAAAGCTTCTCTAGCTACTTCTGCATATGATTTTACCGAATCATAGAAACTGACAAAATCATTAGAAGAAACACGCTTCCATACATCATGAGCCGGAACCCCTCTATCAGGTAGTATTGGTGTTTGGATTAGCAACCTTTCAGAGTAATAATTGGACACAATAGCTTCTAGTGTTTTGCAAACACCTTCGGCTACTGAAGTAATATTATCTGGACAGCAATCGCCAATCATATGTTCAATTGGATAACCTTTCGGATATTTTAAGTTCGTGAGCCTTAAAGTCCTCCACCACTTAAGCGCTTTAACCACATTTACGTAGTGTCTATTAGTGTTTCTGTTTTTGTCCCGTGTCCAACGAATTTGTTCTAATGGATGGGTCTCTACCCATTCTTGGGCTTCACGGTCCGGAATCCATAAGGGATCTGTCTTCCATTCGGCCTCAGCTCTCACGGCTTCCGATAGACTTACATATCCTCCTTGGGGTTCTGTCCAGCTTTTAGTTAATCGCCATTCATAACTGCTTGTGAATTCTTCCAAAATAAGATTGGAGGTTACACTGCGAGACTGCAGGGCCGCAGTATCAACTTCAGACGGTGCAGAGGTAATAACTATGTCAAGATCTACATAAGAAAGCTCAATTCCAATTGAGCGGCCTTGCATTTTATACTTTCCAGCATAGTGCTTTTCTACAAAGGGAACAAATTTATCAAGCGCTTCCTGCGGCGTAAGTTCGCTACGATCTAAATTCGTTACAACGATCACGTCCACATCTGCTCTTTTCCCATTGAGCGGCCTAACAGCTGTAGCTCTTCTGTAGCTTCCCTGAAGAAATGTGGAGACAATTATAGATTTCAGATCATCATCCGCATTAAGCCTATCGCGTAGGGTCTTGTGCCCTCTAATAAGGTCTTCCTTTTGAGAGAGAGTTAGCCTTATATCTGATAAAAAATCATTGAAGTAAGAGTCTATCTTCATTTGTTTAAGATTTACGGTATTTCTATTATGGGATGGTATCCACCATCCCTCTGGTTCTCAAAATCATATTCGTATAGCACGATGTTACCTAATTGCTTTATTCGCTGCCCTAGATAAAATGCGAATGCATTTGGCGCGGAAATAAATAAGTGAATAGTTCCAGTATTACCAAGTTTTCGTCGTTTTGCTCGAACACCTGCTATCAATTCTTCGACTGCTGCAACTATTTGGCTCGCGTCTTTGATGGAGGCCACACCAGTTTTAGGATTTATTACGAAGTGAAGGCAACTTGAAACGTTCTGTAATTTTCTTTGAATATGAGCTTGAACGTCATCACGAATATCGTGTGTCACGCTGATTGATAGTGCTAAGTCAAGTTCTGAATCAAGTATTTTTTCCTCTTCAAGTGTCAATAATGGTTGTGAATAGGTGTTTATTTTTTCCGCCTCGGCTCGCCACAGAAGCTTGCCCGAGAATGTCTTTTGGATTATCGTTATGTCGAGTCCTCCGTATTTACTGTCCATATAGTAACCAAAGAGCATTGCTATGGAAAGATGGGTATCTAAATGAACAATGATTCTTTTTTTTGACAAAATAGCTTTCTCTGAAAGATGAGCGAGTTGCTCGTTGATATACCCGGTACCTGAAAATTCTTCTAAAATGAAACGCCCGGAAAAGCAATGTAAGAAGCACTGCAGCGCATGAACTTCTAATTCCAAAGTTTCAGCTCCCCTTTGAAAACTTCGGATACCGATAATAAAAGAATCCTCTTTAGCTTCTTCGATCTCTTCCAACAATTCCTCACGGCGGCAGATATCTAAGAGTTCATCCTTCGTAAAGATGTTCTTTCCATCTTTATGTAGTTTTTGAATAAGGTCGCCATATTTGCTAGACTGTTGATTTTCGGGAACTGGTTTGAATCCTGAATGCTTAAGACGGTCATTCAAATTTTCCCTCAGTAGTTGTGCATCGTAATTGTGTCTGATCCTCAGTGGCGTTAGTATTAGTCTGAGTTCCCTGTCATCGTTAATTCCCAAGTGCTGCTTCCATGCTGCGCGGATTTTACCGTACTTTGAATTCTCGCCACCCTTAAATAAGACTTCCAGCCTAAGCCCTCCGTTATTCCCGAGTAGGTTCCGCAATTCATCACTATGATCAAGGGTCCAGGCATTTACAATATAGTACCTGCATGTAAGATATTTGGCAGGGTCTTTTAGATAATTTCTATAAAGTCGTTGAAGAAGTGATTCCCTTTCTGCGCCGATAAATTCAGGATCCATTAAAGCATGGCAGGTAAAACCGCGGGCATGATCAACGTGAAACTTTAATTGATAATAATCCTCTTCAATGGATGATCCAGATTCCATAATCGGGGGATCGTAAAAGACGACAACATCGTCAAAGCCGAAAGTGCTATCCATTTCCCAAGCAACCTTTTTGATACAAGTATGAGAGTGATTTAACCCACAGGCTTTTAGCCAGAAAAACTTAGCTTGATAGTCATCACCATCTTGTCGTGCTATTACATTTCTTCCCACAATTCTAAAGTGCTTAAATAACAAATTTAATATTTTAAGGATGAGTTTACTAAGTATTCCTTTTGCTGTTGATAACTTGTTTTTTGTTTAATGCAAGGGAAAGAAATAACTAGTGAGGAGTATTAATCTATATTTTTTATTGAAAGATTAAAAGAAAAAGTCGGAGTTCGGATCGACGAAAAAAGCTCAAATTCCGCCAATTCCGCCACTCCCTTCCATCTCCGCCACCTCTGTTTTGTAGCCATTTAAAACGGTCTTAACTTCATTATTTCACGGCCGAAGGCGTGAAAAGCAAGATGTATTTTTGTATCCAAAAACAATCTTGCCCTTCCTTCCAGAGTCAGTCGGGAGGTTCATTAATAGGCCATCTGCGGAACTTGCTGTCCGTGGACAAATGAAGGAGGACAAGACATGCCAAGAAGAAAAGCTGAAGAAAGTAAGTTGCTCCAGCACAAGATCCAGACCCGCGTAAACCAGACGAAGTTTAAGCAGCTAACAGAGCTGGCCAAGAAGGCAGCCAATGGAAGTACAAGCGATCTTCTGAGAGATATACTCTACAATCGGGAAATAAAAGTTAGGACGGTTGACAAAAGCCTCTCCGAACTCATGCCCGAGTTGATCCGGTTGAGAAGAGAGGTAAACTCGATCGGGAATAATATCAATCAAATTACAAGGTACTTCCATCAATCACCGGACGAGACGCGGAAGGTTTTTTACGCTATGAGGGTGGCAGGACTATATGACAGTACTGGGTCGAAGATTGAAGAACTGCTACAGCTAATAGCCGATTTGGGAAAGCAATGGTTGCAAAAATAATTATCGGCAAACATATCGGCGGCATATTGGGCTACAATGAGCACAAGGTTCAGAAGGGCTCTGCTGAATTTCTTTGGGCAGAGAATTTTGCATCTGATGCTCAGGACCTTTCCCTGAAGCAAAAACTTCGTCAGTTCGAGGCTTATATAGAACTGAACAGAAGGACTAAGACGAACGCGGTGCATATATCTCTCAACTTCGACAACATGGATCAGCTAAATAATGAATTACTGAAAAAGATTTCTCAGCAGTATATGGAAGCGATTGGCTTTGCTGATCAACCCTATTTACTGTACCGGCATTTCGATGCAGCTCACCCGCATGTCCATATGGTCACCACTAACATCCAAAGCACCGGAGAGCGAATAGATCTTCATAATATAGGAAAGCACAAATCTGAACGTGCAAGAAAGCAGTTGGAGAGCGATTATGGACTGGTTAAAGCTGAGGGCAAGAAAAATCAGGAAGATCAGATCATCAAACCCGTGAACGTTAAGAAGGCAGTGTACGGAAGTGACGAAACCAAACAGGCCATATCCAATATTGTCCGGGCAGTAGTTAGAAACTGGAAGTTTACCTCGCTTCCAGAGCTAAATGCCATCCTTATCCAGTACAATGTAATAGCAGATCCGGGTAAGGAAGATTCAACGATGTTCCGAAAGAATGGTCTGGTGTACCGAATGTTAGATTCTAAGGGACACAAGATAGGTGTCCCGATAAAAGCAAGTAGCATTTACGGGAAACCAACTTTGAAGTTCCTGGAGAAACGCTACAAGCTAAACGAAGAACTAAGACGTCCCGTCAAGCAACAGCTCAGGCAGGTTTTGGGTTCTGCTATACAACTTGCGCGAACCCAAGAAGACTTTCAAAAGCATCTATCACGAAACGGCGTTGAGGTGATATTCAGAAAAAATAACGAGGGAAGAGTTTATGGAGTCACCTTTTTGGATCATGATTTCAGGACTGTTTTCAACGGAAGTGCCTTAGGGAAAAGCTATAGTGCCAACGCATTGATGGAAGCTTTTTCAAAAGTCAAAGACTTACAACCTACGGATAAGGGGAGTTTTCAATCCGGTTCCCTAGTGCCTGATGGTCATCAAATTGCACCTAAAGTTCCTGATCCGATTTATAACAGTGAAATTATAAGTGCCCTTCTTAAACCAGAATACCCTGAAGCGCCCAACATGAACTTTGGGCCAAGGCGGAAAAGAAGGAAGAAACGTAACCATTTATCCTAATAGTTATGAACACGGGAGAAAACGAACAAGGCCTTCGAAAAATAACAGATTTTACCCGCCTGCTAAGTATTGCAATACTGAGTATTCACTTTTATTTGTTTTGCCATCAGGCTTTCGAGCAACTGGACCTCACATCCAGGATAACAGATAGAATAATTGGGAATTTTTCGAAGATGCCCATTTTTGCCACTGGCTTCGCTTCCCGAATTGCTGCCCTGATTCTCCTGATTATTTCCCTTGTAGGTGCAAAAGGCAAGAAAAATGAAAAGATCGGGAAGAAATTGATAGCTATTTACATTTTTTCCGGATTTGTCTTTTATTTCCTAAGCCCGGCCAGCTTCCTCGTAAACACCCCAGGCTTGAAGCAGGCTTTATTATACATCGTACTCACTTCTCTTGGCTATCTGCTCATACTAACGGGCGGTACGCTACTTTCCCGTCTTCTAATGCTGTCGTTAAGTAATGATGTCTTTAATAGAGAGAATGAAACCTTCCCTCAGGAGGAACGACTTTTGGAAAATGAATTTTCCATTAATCTTCCCGCCTCATACCACTATAGAGGAAAAGTGAGGAAGAGCTGGATAAATATTATCAATCCTTTCAGGGGAACTTTAGTGATGGGTACTCCGGGATCAGGAAAATCGTACTTCGCCATTCGGCATATCATTACTCAGCATATTCAAAAGAACTTTTGCATGTTCATTTACGATTTTAAATATGACGACCTTACCCGTATTGCCTATAACACGCTTTTAAAGACAAAGGGAAATAACGCCAGGTTCTATGTGATTAACTTCGAGGATCTCTCCAAAACTCATCGTTGCAATCCGCTTGATCCCCGTAACATGATTGATATTACTGACGCTACGGAAGCTTCAAGGACTATTATGCTGGGCCTTAACCGGGAATGGATTAAAAAGCAAGGCGACTTTTTTGTGGAATCCCCTATAAATTTTGTTACCGCTATTATCTGGTTTCTCCGGAAATACAAAGGCGGCAAGTACTGCACGCTTCCACACGTAATCGAACTGATGCAGGTGGAATACAAATACCTCTTTGCCGTATTGAGTCGGGAACCGGAAATTGAAGTACTGATTAATCCATTCATTTCAGCTTGGCAGAACGAGGCGTATGATCAACTAGAGGGGCAAGTGGCGAGTGCAAAAATCAGCATGGCGAGATTAGCTTCCCCTTCTCTCTACTATGTGCTTTCCGGAAACGACTTCACCCTCGATTTAAATAATCCCCAGGAACCGAAGATTATCTGTATGGGTAATAATCCGCTAAAGCAGCAGGTATACGGGGCAGTGTTGAGTCTTTATATTTCACGAATGATCAAGCTTGTCAACCAAAAGAACATGCAAAAGTGCAGTCTGATCTTTGATGAGTTCCCGACGATTTATTTCAACCATATCGACAGCCTAATTGCGACCGCCCGATCAAATAGGGTAGCAACGACTCTGGCAGTTCAGGATTACAGCCAGCTAAAAAAAGATTATGGAAGAGAGCAGGCAGAAGTAATTCTCAACATCGTAGGTAATGTTATAGCGGGACAAGTGACCGGAGATACCGCGAAGCAGCTTGCAGAGAGGTTCGGAAAGATAGTTCAGCAAAGGCAGAGCGTTTCTGTTAACAGCACAGACACTTCTGTCAGTAAATCAACTCAGCTAGAATTTGCCATTCCTGCTTCAAAAATTTCAAGTTTATCATCCGGTGAATTCGTAGGTATGGTTTCGGACGACCCCTTAAATAAGATCGACTTGAAGGTCTTTCATAGCGAGATCCAAAATGACCATCAAGCATTAAAAAGAGAGGAAGAAAACTATCACGATATACCCAGGATAAGAAACGTTGATCCAGGTGAAGTTGAGCACAACTACTACCAAATTAAGCAGGATATTCAGAACCTGCTTTGGAACGAATTTGACGATAAAACTGCGGGCACAAGCCCCGGTACCAATAGCGGAAGAAAGTCGCAAGGCCTGCAAATTTAATATGATCTATGTAATGTTAAATTTCACACATTGAGCTGTAAATGTGCACTTTAAACAATTTTAACAATACTTGTGTTATATTTTTGCACACCTAAATTCTCAGTCTTATGATAAAGGCAAGCTATAGTGACAAAAGCCTTGTGCTTGATATTCTAACCAAATCTTTCGACACTAATAAGAGTGTAAATTACATTGTGAAACAGGACAAGAAGAGGGTTCAGAGAGTAAGAGCCTTGATGGACTATTCTTTTGAAGTATGTTACCTGTTCGGAGAAGTATATCTGTCAAACAATAAGAAGGCATGCGCCTTAATCCTTTACCCCGACAAAAAAAAGGCTACCCTTAAATCCATTCTTCTGGATATTAAGTTGATCCTTTCATGCGTAGGCCTCAGCAATGTTAAAAAGGCACTCAGCCGCGAATCAAAAATCAAGAAGATCCAGCCGAAAGAACCGATGTATTATATCTGGTTCATCGGAGTTGATCCTGCGTATCAGAATTCAGGAATTGGGACAGAGCTTCTTAATGAAGTGATCGAAGATAGCAGCAGGAAAAAACGTCCCATCTACCTGGAAACCTCAACCACCAAAAACCTTCCCTGGTACAAGAAATTTGGTTTTGACATCTACAACGAGCTCGACTTGAGTTATAAACTATTCTTTCTTAAGCGTGATGCAGCTTAGCCACCCTAAAACCTTCCTTTATGTTAGTGTTTGGAACCGAAATGCATCTCGTGACATCCGTTTTCGTCATTCTCGAAACCGTAATGTTTTTCTACCAGCTGTTTCATTACCTGTACCGGCCGCAGGATAAACAACGGTTGTGGTATCTTATTCTTCTGTCTTTACTTATCATTTACAATATCACCGGCGGGCTCTTTCCCGATCCCCAATTAAGCATACCGATTGTAACGCAAAACATTATAGCATATGGAAGTGGCTTTTTGATGGCCTCGTACTTTCCGTATTATTTTTATAAAGCATTCGAGCTGACCAGGCTTCGTTTTCATGCTTTGTTTGGCGTGCCACTTTTTCTCATTCTTCCTTATATCGTATTTTTTGTAATAGCTTATTCGTTCAACGGGAACTTAGAATTTGCTATCAGGTATGGAGTTATTATCCCGTTTTTCTATTCCATAATACTTTTATGGGCGATAACCAAGGCCGTTATGCTGAAATACAGGGAACGTACTAATCAGAATAATACTGTTGAAATTTTGGGGGTGTATTGCGCCGTAATTCCCTGGGCATCGATGACGCTCTTATCGTATTTTCATGCAAGCCAGCTTTTGGAAGTGGTCATAACAAATGGCGGTTTTATTGTGGTTACGGTTTTATTTATCTCTCGATCCATAACCAACGCGAGACTAGAGTATCAAAGGTTATTAGAACTAGGCTCTATCAGCATTGTAAATCCCGCCTCCTCTGGAGGCGATAAGTGCAGAGACTATCAGTTGACTCCCCGGGAAATCGAAATTGTGCAACTGATTCGTGAAGGGCATACTTACGAAAAGATAGGTGAAAAGCTTTTTATTTCGAAGAGGACTGTAAGCAAGCATGTCCAGAATATTTTCGAAAAGGTGGGAGTTACAAATAAGGTGGAACTTCTCAATAAGATCGATCAAAGCCCAAATCACCCTTCCATTTCTGTCTAAGCCCATATATTTCAATGAAATACGCTCTTTTACGTATGCGATTTACTATAAAAGACGTATTTACAAGCGCTTTAAAATCATAGAAATTTGAGTTAAACATCTAATAATTGTCTATGAAAGATTTTATGACCTCGCTGAATGCTGCATGGGACTTTGAGCTTCAGGAAATTCAGGCGACAGAAGAACACATTGTAAAAGTTTGTGAAGCAGCACTCACTATTACAAGAAAAGCGCTTGCAGGATTACGAACCCATCTGCTGAGAGCAGAATTTAAGGACAAAGAAGAAGAAATATGGTTTTTCAAGGAAGCTAAACCTCAGCTACTTAGCAAACTTATTTATTACGACAAATTGTACCATCTTGAACTACGGCGTCCTATAGGTCGGGAGAAGTTAGTCAGGAAGTATCTTGAAAACGAAATACTGCACCTGGAACGCAGTTATGAGGTCTACAGTGATTTTTACCTGTACTTTAGGATGGGGCAGACTTCAAATGATGAGCAATATTTCATGCGAAGTAAATTATCAAACTATAATGACTGTGAGGCTCATGGATTTGACTCGGATCCTAATCTTTCAACTGGCTATGACTGTAAAGTAGCCCAGATACTAGCACAGGATATGCTGGTGACGTACCTTAACAAGGAAATATATAAATTAAAAGAACGCTCGGCTCCTGGTCACGATCTCGGTTATCCTTATCATCGTCTCGAATGGACGGGCTCCAAGACTGGCTTAGTCGAATTGATTTATGGATTAGCCCAATCTGAAGTTTTTAACCATGGAAAAACGGATTACAAAGAAATTGCCCAATATTTCGAAAAGGTTTTCAATATATCCCTCGGGAATATCTACAAGACGTTTGAAAAGATCAGAATGCGGGAATGCGGCCCTACTACTTTTTTAGACAACGTGAAAGTTAAGTTAGTAGATTATACGGAAAAGTTTAATGAGTATAGGGCTAATTGAATACCGGGTTCGAAAAGTTTATGATAAAAACAAAACTTACTGAAGCGCGTTTTGCGAATAATGTACGCCAGCATTGCTATTTCCCGGGGAATAAGAACATTGTCTTGGTTATCTTTAAAAGAAGCGGTGTAAACTATATTGTAAGTTTTGGGCTATTTTTTTAGTTTTCATCTTACAACTTAGAGGTAAAGTAACGCGATATAAGTGAATAGCAATAAGGTACATTGAATTAATGAAAATTAAAAAAAAGTAAGATTTTTCGCCGGATGTTTCTCCAGCGTTTCTTCAGATTTTCCACTTTGCAATGTTATTGCATCCTTAATCGTATTACTTTTGTTCATTGGAAAGAAACATTTTAGAATTCTAAGTTGTAGGTAGTAAAGCTTATATTTGAGCGCGTGAAAAGTTTTTGCCACATAATTAGTTTGATGATACTGGTACTATGTTTTGTGCCATGTGCTGACACGGATTTAGATAAGGGCAAAGATGAAATTGAAATAAGCACCACACATGGTACATCAGACAATCATACAGCAGACTTTTGTTCTCCTTTTTGTCAATGTTCCTGCTGTACTAGTCCTATTGTGACATTATTTAATAATTATATTTTAAAAGCCCCGGTAATTGTAATAACCTCTTGTTTTGAGCATTTGCCGGGACGATTGCTTGATAGTCCTTTTTCAGTCTGGCAACCACCCCGGTTAAGCTAGTAACCCCTACCTAAATGGCTTAGGCCATATCTTTCAATTTCTTGTTGAAAAGTCTTTCTATTTACTTAATCATAACAGTTCATGTTAGATAAAATTATTCTTTATTCCATCCGGAATAAGATAGTTGTCGGTATTGGTGTGTTGCTCCTAATCATTTGGGGAGTATATTCTGCTTTAAAAATTCCGATTGACGCTGTTCCGGATATTACTAATAACCAAGTTCAGGTAATTACTACAGCTCCCACGTTGGCAACTCAGGAAGTGGAGCAGTTTATCACGTACCCCATAGAACAGAGCCTGGCAAATATTCCCGGATTGGTCGAAATGCGCTCGATTTCCAGGTTCGGACTTTCTGTAATTACCGTAGTTTTTGAAGACGATGTTGACATTTACTTTGCCCGGCAACTAATCAACGAGCGCCTTAAAGAGGCAGAAGAGCAAATCCCGGAAGGTATGGGAGAACCGGAACTAGCCCCGGTTAGCTCTGGGCTTGGAGAGGTTTATCAGTACATGCTGCACCCGAAGAAAGGAAGTGAGCATAAATACTCGGCAATGGATTTGCGCACAATGCAAGACTGGATTGTCGCAAGGCAACTCTACGGAATTGAAGGCGTTGCTGAAATAAATTCCTTTGGTGGTGTTTTAAAACAATATGAGGTAGCGGTTAATCCAAATCAATTGAAATCACTTAACGTGAGCATTGCCGAAATCTATGAAGCACTTGAGAAAAATAATCAGAATACCGGAGGCGCATACATCGATAAGAAACCAAACGCCTATTTTATCCGTGGCATCGGATTAATAACATCCCTGGAAGATATTGGGCGGATAGTAATTAAAGAAGTTAGTGGTGTTCCGGTTCTGATTGGAGATGTTGCAAAAGTCCAGTTCGGAAATGCTATCCGGTATGGCGCGATGACCTACAATGGTGAAGATGAAGTGGTGGGTGGAATAGTAATGATGTTAAAGGGCTCAAACAGTGCTGATGTAGTAAAAAGGGTGAAGGAAAAGATGGAGACCGTTAAAAAGAGCCTTCCTGCGGACATTGAGATAAAGCCTTACTTAGACCGAACGTCCTTAGTAAACCGGGCAATATCCACGGTAGAAACTAATCTTATTGAAGGAGCTTTAATCGTAATTTTTGTCCTGGTTCTGTTCCTGGGAAATCTTCGCGCCGGATTGATTGTCGCATCGGCAATTCCTTTATCCATGTTGTTTGCTCTGGGCATGATGAATGTGTTTGGGGTATCAGCCAATCTAATGAGCCTAGGTGCCATTGACTTCGGATTGATTGTCGACGGTGCAGTTATCATCGTTGAGGCCACGATGCATCATCTTGCACTTAGAACTGTTCATACAAAGCTGACCCAAAAGGAGATGGATGAAGAGGTGTTTATATCAGCTTCCAAAATCCGCCAAAGTGCAGCTTTCGGTGAGATTATCATTCTGATAGTTTATCTCCCAATTCTAACGCTGGTGGGTGTAGAAGGAAAGATGTTTGGCCCAATGGCTCAAACTGTGGGCTTTGCAATTCTTGGTGCATTGATATTGTCGCTTACCTATATACCAATGGTTTCAGCGCTATTTCTACCTAAAAAGATCTCCCATAAAAGAAATATATCAGATAAAATGATGGATTTCTTTCAAAGAGGTTATACACCACTGTTGCGTAAATCAATCAAACTTAAAAAGCTTGTTGTAGCAGCTTCAATAGCACTTTTGGCTATGACTGCATTTATCTTTTCAAAGATGGGGGCTGAGTTTTTACCGCAGTTGCAGGAAGGAGATTACGCATTCCATTGTATTTTACCCCAAGGATCTTCCTTGTCTCAAAGCATTGAAACTTCAATGCATGCCTCCAGGATTCTTAGAACTTTTCCGGAAGTAAAAGAAATAGTCGGAAAAACTGGAAGTGCAGAGGTTCCTACCGATCCGATGCCGCCTGAAGCAAGTGACTTAATTATTGTCCTGAAGGATAAAAGAGAATGGACGACAACTAACGACTACAATGAACTGGCAAGGCTGATGGAAGAAAAGCTGGAAGCTATCCCAGGTGTATTTTTTGAAGCCAATCAGCCGATTCAAATGCGATTCAATGAGCTGATGACAGGCATCCGGCAGGATGTAGCGGTAAAGATCTTTGGCGAAAATATAGATACCCTAGCGGCCTTGGCTCCGAGAGTAGGGAAAATTATTCAATCTGTTGAAGGGGTAAGTACACCTCAAATAGAACAAACAGCTGGACTCCCTCAAATTACTATTCAATATGACAGAGGACGAATAGCCAGTTATGGCCTTAATATCGAAGATGTAAACACGATGGTAAGCACTGCTTTTGCAGGAGGAACAGCAGGTGTGGTATTCGAAAATGAGAAGAAGTTTGACTTAGTGGTTCGTTTGGATTCTACTAACCGTAATTCCATCGAAGATGTAGCCACACTTAGTATCCCAACTAAAGGCGGATTTCAAATTCCGTTAAGTCAGGTAGCGTCGGTGTCCTTTAAAGAAGGTCCTGCCCAGATAAGCCGTGAGGATGCTAAAAGACGGGTAGTTATTGGTTTCAATGTAGAAGGCCGGGATGTTCAATCGGTAGTGAGAGATATTCAAGACAAGCTTTCAAACAGTTCCGTCTTGCCAACAGGATATTACTTTACGTATGGTGGAACTTTTGAAAATCTTGAAAAGGCAACTGCTCGTTTGCAGATTGTAGTACCAGCTGCATTGTTGCTGATTTTTATACTCCTTTATTTCACATTCGGTTCGATAAAAGAGGCGCTTCTGATTTTTACGACTATTCCAATGTCAGCAATAGGCGGAGTTTTCGCTTTACTATTACGAGGAATGCCATTTAGCATCTCAGCAGGTGTTGGATTTATTGCATTATTCGGTGTAGCTGTTCTCAATGGAATAGTGCTGATCGGAACGTTTAACCAATTGCAAAAGGATGGCATTCAGAATATTTACCGGCGAGTCATCGAGGGAACTAAGATACGTTTGCGACCGGTTCTAATGACCGCCACTGTTGCTTCCCTCGGATTCTTACCTATGGCACTTTCTAGCGGTGCCGGAGCTGAAGTTCAAAAACCGCTCGCAACAGTAGTAATCGGTGGATTGATAACTGCAACCATTTTGACCCTGATTGTGCTTCCTTTATTCTACCTCATATTCATTAATATTAAAATGCGACCAGGTTTTTCATTCAGAAAAGTAGCGGGCATCATTACTTTGCTTGTAATGTCACAGGTGGCGACAGCTCAAACGCAGCCTCAATCAGTAAGAGCGCCTTTTTCAGAAGTGTTTAATACAGCTTTAGAAAACAACTTGACACTTAAGGCATCTCAACTCCAGGCTGAGCAAAGTTCAGCTTTAAGAGGAACATGGCTGGATCTACCTAAAACAGGATTTTTTGTTGAAAATGAAGATATCAATCCTACTGATAAGAACGGCCTGCTTAAGATAGGACTATCGCAAGGTGTTGAGTGGCCCGGCTTGTATAAAGCCAGACGGGATCTCTTACAGCAACAGGCCCGATCTACTCAATTAGCGATGCAGGTCCAAAGACTGGAAGTGAGACGCAACTTGCTAAGCGGCTATTATACTTTATGGTATCTGGAAAGTAAAAAAACTATCTGGCAACGCTTAGATAGCATGTATCGCTCAGTTGCAAAAGCCGCTGCATTGAGGGTCAAGATGGGCGAAAGTGCAGGCTTAGATAGCATTTCAGCAGTAGCCAGAGCAAGAGAAGCCTCCATCCAATTAAATGCAATTGCCAGAGATATCCAGGCACAACAGGAAGTGCTAAAGCGCTGGACGAACTCCAGTATTAATTATCTCCCCGAACAAAGGGAGCTTCAAAAAGTTGAGGTAGATTTCCTGGTCGACTCCTTGCTATCTCACCCGGAAATCAATTTGCAAAGGCAGCGAAGCCTTATTGCGGAAGCAGAATTAGGTGTTCAGAAACAGTCGAATAAACCAAGCTTAGATGGCCGGTTCTTCTCTCAACGGCTGTATGGAATTCCAAACCCGTACTCAGGCTTTTCAGTATCGGTCGGCATTCCTCTTTTCGGCCGAGGTACATATCGGAGTTCTATCAGAGCAGCGGAACTCGAAAGAGACTATCAGCAAACATTGGTGAATGCCCAGATTGTGACTTTACAGTCCAGCTATAGCCAGTTGTTTCAGGACTTTAAGAAAAACGAGGAGTCATTGGAGTATTATGAAACTGGCGGAATGAAGCAATCTGAAGCTATTATTCGTGCATCAAATCTGGCTTATCGTGGTGGTGAAATAAGCTTCTCAGAGCTCAGTCAATACATCAGTCAGGCGTTAGACATCCAGAAGAACTACATAGAAACCGTGAATCAGTACAATCAGGCTGCCATCCAACTAAATTACTTTTTAAACAAATAAAAATATTAAAATGAAACGACCCATTATATTTCTAGCGCTACTGGCATTTCTTGCAGCTTGCAAAAGTGGCGAAAGCGGGGCCGGTAAAGAGGCGGAAACTGCGGAAGCCGGTCACGAAGAAGGTGGACATGAGGAAGGGAGCGAAACTGTTGTATCGCTTACCGCAGAACAAATTAAGACCGGGGGAATACTCTTAGGTGCCATCGAAAGCAAAAACCTTAGAAGCTCGATTAGAGCAAATGGGACTCTCACGGTTCCAGCCCAAAACAAAGCATTCATTACTTCGCTAAGTAGTGGGATTTTGCGGTCCTTAACAATTCAGCCCGGAAGCTACGTTCGAAAGGGTCAGGTGGTAGCCACGATTGTTAATCCTGAAGCAACACAGACTCAGCAGGAATTACAAGACGTTAACGCTCAGATTAAACTAGAAGAAACCGAACTGAACAGACAGCGAGTATTAGTTGCGGGTGATGCAGCGCCTTTAAAAAATGTACAGAGAGCCCAGGCTGAGCTTACCTCATTGAGAAGCCGGAGAAATGCTTTGCAAAAGCAACTTAGTGCTATGGGAATATCCCCCGGTTCTGTAAGCAGAGGAAGAATTAGTACGACAATAAATATCACTGCTCCGATCAGTGGTACCGTTAGTAACGTGACTGCACAGATAGGATCTCCGATTGACCAAAGTACGCCTGTTGCTGAGATAGTAAATAACTCTCAATTGCATCTTGACCTTTTCGTTTACGAAAAAGATCTTCCAAGTCTGCATCAAAATCAAACCATCCACTTCACCCTGACTAATAATCCCGGAAAAGAATATGATGCTAAGATTTATTCAATCGGAACCGCTTTTGCAAATGAATCGAAAACCATCCCTGTTCACTCGATTGTGCTTGGAAATCATCCCGAACTGATCGAGGGAATGAGTATTACTGCTTTAATCAGTATTGGGCAAAGAATGACTACGGCGGTACCTACAGAGGCAATTGTGTCTGAAGAGGGAAAGGATTTCATTTTTGTTAAAACTACAGCTCCTGAAGAGACCCATAAAGAGGGCGAAAAAGGTTCTCATGTAGGAGAGGAAGAGCATGAAAATGGTGAAAAGCATGAGGAAGAGCACGGGAAACAAGAAAACCTATATTTTGAGAAAGTCCAGATTGTTAAAGGTGTTTCTGATGTTGGATATACCGAAATCACTGTAATGAAGACCATACCTCCCAATTCTGTTGTGATAACAAAGGGAGCATTTTTTGTCCTGGCCAAGATGTCGGGGGGCGGTGGACACGCACACTAAATACATAGCCATGAAAAGTAACTTGGAACCGTACTTGATCAGCAAAAACATCCAGCCAACCGCTATGCGATTGCTCGTGTTTGATTTTTTGCTTTCTCAAACTTCAGCTATTGCACTAACAGATATAGAAAAAGGATTAGCGCCGGCTGACCGTATTACCATATATAGGACATTAAAGACCTTTGTAGAAAATGGTCTTATCCATGCTATAGAGGACGGAACGGGCTCAACCAAATATGCTATTTGTAAAGAGGAATGCACAGCAGAAGGTCATAATGATGTACATGTACACTTTTACTGCAATCAGTGCAAGGAAACCTATTGTCTGCCCAAGTCCCAAATTCCTGAAGTTAGACTACCGGCAACTTTTAAACTTGAAGAGCTTAGTCTAATAGCAAAGGGTGTTTGTGAGAAATGTCTAAACAATGCAATTGAGTTGCATAGCAATAGCGGGTAGCTTTGTATCGATCATTACGAGTTATGGATTTGACTATCAAATATTTCTGTGCATCGTTCTTTTTAGCCTATATCATCGTCGCCTTTGTCTGGCCGACTTTGAGAACATGGAAAAGAACAGGTGTAAAGCCAATCACATTCGGCAATTCCGATTCTGCCCACGACTATATCGGCAGAGTATTCACAGGTCTCCTGGGCTTAATTGCTGCTGTCATAATCATTTATTGGCATGGAGATTTTTACGACTTTCTATTACCAGCTAGATATATTGAAATTTTCCATATACAAATGCTGGGGATTGCAATCTGCGCGATTTCATTCTTGTGGACAGTTATCGCACAGTCTCAAATGGGAGATGCTTGGACAATTGGAATTGACGAAGCTAAAAGCACAGAACTTGTAGTTAAAGGACTTTTCGGGGTATCGAGGAACCCGATTTTCTTAGGAATGATCCTAACGTTGATAGGATTCTTCTTCCTGATGCCAAACGCCATTACTCTTTTGGTGATGGTTACGGGCTACTTTATGATTCAAATCCAGATTCGTCTCGAAGAGGATTTTTTATTGAAACAACACGGTGATCTATATGTGGACTATAAACTAAGAACAAGAAGGCTGTTATGAAAACAGATGTCATCATTTCGGGAACTATTTTTATCAGTGTTCTGCATGGCGTAATACCGAACCATTGGCTACCCGTTTTGGCTGTCAGCAGAAAAGAAGGATGGTCCTTATATGAAACGATTCAGATTACTTTCATAGCTGGATTGGCACATGCCATAAGTACAATTTTAATAGGAATTATTGTTGGAACTGTTGGCATAAGGCTATCAGAAAACATAGACCATTTTACCCATATCATCGGTCCTGCTTTACTTGTTGCCATGGGAATATACTTTTTGTGGAGACATCATACCCATAACCATTTCAAGTTGCGACAAGATGAAATTAAGCGGAGCTCAAAACCAAAGCTGATTTCCTTACTTATGGTGGCAATGTTCTTATCTCCCTGCCTCGAAATTGAAGCTTATTTCTTAATGGCGGGTACTGTTGGATGGCACATGATCGCTCTTATGTCGTTCCTGTACCTCTTCATATCCATAGCCGGCATGGTGGTTTGGGTAACTATCGCCTATAAAGGCTTATTAAAATTAAACTGGCATTCTTTAGAACATAATGCCGGAATTATAACCGGTCTGACGTTGATTGCTACCGGATGTTTAACATTTTTCAAACATTAAAATATTACTACTATGAGCAAAGACTGTTGCGAAAACGATAAAAATGATGGAGGGAAAAACCCAATAAATAAAACGGCTTCTGTTTCAAGCAATGCCGCGAAGGAGCAGCCAAGCCAGGAAGAACATAATCACGATGATGGGCATGATCATGGGCATGACCCAGTAGTTGGGGCAGAGAAGCCAGCTTGGCTTGAGCATTGGGATTTACTTTTATCCCTTCTTATCCTAATATCTTTATTGGTTCTTGAATACGCTTTTAATATAGAATTGGAAAACCCGCTTTCACTGATAGTGAATGTTGTCGCCTATCTCCTTGCAGGATGGAATGTTTTAGGAATGGCGTTTCGTAAGGCGAAGCGTGGTGATATCTTCAACGAGTTTGTGTTGATGAGTGTAGCTACACTTGGTGCATTTTATATCGGAGAATATTCGGAAGGTGTTGCGGTGATGGTGTTCTATTCAATAGGGGAATGGTTCCAGGACTCTGCCGTAAGGAGAGCTAAAGCAAGTATCAAAGCTCTTTTAGATATTCGCCCTGACGAAGTTACAGTCCATAGAAACGGAACCACACAGGTAATTAAGCCATCCGAGATCCAATTGGGAGAAAATATCCAGATAAAGCCGGGTGAGAAAGTAGCCCTGGATGGTGAGTTGTTATCTGATAGTTCATCGTTTAATACTGCTGCCTTAACAGGAGAAAGTAAGCCCGATACGAAATATAAAGGAGAGCAAATTTTGGCGGGAATGATCAACTTGAATACGGTGTCGGAAGTAAAGGTGACGGCTTTATTTAAAGATAGTAAGCTGAGCAAGATTCTAGAAATGGTGCAGGATGCTACCGCCCGAAAATCTCAAACCCAGTTATTCATTTCAAGGTTTGCTAAGGTATATACGCCAATAGTTTTCTTTCTTGCTCTTGCACTTGTAGTTCTTCCGTACTTTTTTGTCAGCGATTATGACTTTAATGATTGGCTGTATAGGGGATTAGTGTTTCTTGTGATTAGCTGTCCCTGCGCCTTAGTGGTATCCATTCCTTTGGGTTATTTCGGAGGGATAGGTTTAGCCTCGAGGAACGGAATACTCTTCAAAGGTGGAAATTTTCTTGACGTGATGACAAAAGTCAATGCAGTTGTAATGGACAAGACGGGAACTCTTACCAAGGGTGTTTTCAAAGTCCAGCAAGTTGTTGCTGAGGGTTTGGATGAAAAGGAATTAGTAAGATTAACAGCGGCCTTAGAAAAGAACTCAACACACCCGGTTGGAAAAGCGGTGGTGGAATATGCTGGTGAACTTACAGGTAATACAACTGCCACAAATGTGGAAGAGATTGCTGGACATGGTTTAAAGGGCACAGTCGATGGAAGAGAAATTCTCGCGGGAAACTTGAAGCTCATGAAGAAGTTCAACGTTTCTTATCCTCAAGAAGTTGAAGGTATAGTTTATACCATAGTGGTTGTAGCTGTCAATAATAAGTATGCTGGCTACATAACGATTGCCGACGAAATTAAAGAAGACGCTTCTGAAGCAATTAAGGAAATGCACGCCCTAAATATCAAAACGGTGATGCTTTCCGGTGATAAACGGAGCGTAGTAGATGAAGTTGCTCGGCAACTAGCAATTGATGAGGCATTCGGGGACTTATTACCTGAAGGAAAAGTCGAAAAGGTGCAGCAACTCAAAGACCAGGGATTACATATCGCGTTTGTTGGGGACGGAGTAAATGACGCTCCGGTAGTAGCCTTAGCCGATGCTGGAATTGCGATGGGTGGTTTAGGAAGTGATGCTACTATTGAAACCGCGGACGTTGTGATACAAAATGATCAACCATCTAAAATCGTTTCAGCGATAAAGGCGGGTAAAATCACCAGAAATATAGTTTGGCAAAATATCATCATGGCGATGGTAGTGAAGCTGATAGTCCTTGGTTTGGGTGCCGGAGGTGTAGCAAGTCTTTGGGAAGCTGTTATCGCCGATGTTGGGGTTGCTTTGTTGGCGATTCTTAACGCCGTTAGAATACAAAGAATGAAAGTTTAATATGTTAAAAGTATATCCATGAAAAATAGAGCTATTGATATTATTGCTGCTTTCCTGTTCACAACAGCAGTTTTGAGCTTCGGCTATATGTCTTTTGGTATATGGCCAACGATGATCTTTATGTCTGGCTTCCTAGGAGGGTTTATTCTTTGGCTGATAGTTCCAGTGAAAACCTCATTTCAATCGATTAAAATCCCATTTTGGGTGACTTTCCTTTTGTTTATGGTGCATCGTGTCGAAGAGAAAGTATCCGGATTCTTCGCAGCTCTGTCAGATATCACTGATGTACCAACACCTGATATTATATCGGTACCAGTGATACTACTGGTACTAACTTCAGTTGGTGCGTGGTTTTTTGTTCCTTACCTGATGAAACGTAAACAGGCATTCGGCTACTATCTGGCCTGGACATTTTTCTGCGCTATGGGAATAACGGAACTTGCTCATTTTGTGTTTCCGCTGTTTCTAGACGAGCCATATGGTTACTTTCCAGGGATGGTGAGTGTGTTGGTACTAGCTCCTGCAGCTTGGTGGGGTATTGCACGATTTATCAAGAAAAGTGATGTTCGTGCAGCCGCTGACTTTGAATAATGAATAGTAGAAAGCCATTATAACCATCTAGAACAATTCAAACCATTCACTGTCTAAAAGCTATGAAGATGAAGATACCATTTAACTTTCTAAACATTGCGAGGCGCGTAAATGATTATACAGGCTCCAATTAAAGCAATTGTTGCCCCTATGATATCATACTTATCAGGTTTGAATCCATCTACTTTCCATGCCCATAACAGAGCGAGAACAATGAAGATACCTCCATAGGTAGCGTATACACGCCCGAAATTGGCAGTTTGCCAGGTGGCTATTACCCCATACAGTGTGAGAATTATTCCACCCAGCAAACCATACCATAAAGGTTTATCTTCTTTGAGCCATAGCCAAACGAGATACCCTCCTCCAATTTCACATAGACCTGCTAAAATGAAGACTGCTAATGATTTTATAATTTCCATATCCGCGGTAAAGGTAATGGAAGATTATAAATCTAATTCTGAGTACATGAATTCTTTTGCCCCCGGCTCCCCGGTAACTTTCAATGTTACGTTATCCAAGCCGACCTGGACTTGAAAGTCGAAAAAAGGGCAACATTGGCGCTCTGTTTTTATGAATTCAAATACCATATCTAGATTTTCATTGCCCAGAAATCTATATGAGAACCCATGTTCGAGTTCTCTTCTTTCAACGACCTTACTTTTCAGCTCCCTAATAATGGTGGCTTTTCTTTTCTGTAGTTCAGGGCTTGTAAGCTGACACGCAAATGTTTTCATAACGGCTAATAGTTCTTTGATGTTTGTTGTTTACAACTACAGTCTGCAGAGCAGGAAGGACTCGTTTCGCTTTTTTTTAATCTTGAGTAAAAAAATAGAATAACAGCTGCTCCGATTAGGATAATCCCAATTTTTTCAAGGTAGAAAGCTACAGCTGTAAACGCAGCTATTCCTATAGACATGCCTAAAAGAGGCAGGGAGCAGCATAATACACAAAGACCAATACCGGTCAGACCAATTTTCTTTACAATAGAATCTTTATTCATTTGATTGCTTATTTAGTTTATTAATAGCAAATTTAAACAATGGAGTATACTCCACTGTCAAGAGCACAAAAGCAGAATTTATGCTAATAGGAGAATTATCTGAAAAAACTGGGTTTACAAGGGATACGATCCGGTTTTATGAAAAGCAAGGATTAATTTCTGTTGGAAGAAAAGAACGAAGAGAGAATAATTACAAGGAGTATTCGTCCGACACACTAAAGCGATTACTCACTATTAAAGTAATTAAAAGCTTCGGATTTACCCTGAATGAGACGGCTGAGTTTTTAGAACTCATAGAAAATAACCGGGCTTCTTGTGACAATGTTGCTAACAAAGCAGAGGAAAAGGTGAAGCTTATAGAGGCGAAGATTAAGGAACTTCAATCACTTAAAGAACTGTTGGTTGACAGCGTTAGCCAGTGTCAGACTTGTTGCTCTCCGGGTTCATCTGAAAATTGTGCTCTTTTAGAAGTGAGGTGAAAGGTACTGCTATTTCGTGAACGCAATCTTCAATTCATGAATCCACTTTCAATCTACTATGCTTCCTCTCTTGGGTAGCATTCGAAAATTTTAACCTTTTGAACCTGTGTCGCCTTTAATACAAAGACCTTTAGTAATTTCCTCCTTAAAAACCTTCGTTTATCCCGGATATTTGCTCCCGAACATGTCTTTATTATAGAGTGCAAAATTTTCGTTGAGCTTAGCAAAAACTTCCTTTTGATCCTCACGTAGCATCTCCTCTGAAATTATAGTTTTCATAACGTTTATATTACCTTGCTTTTCACCGAAACAGAAACCTTCAGAATTTACACATACAAAACTTATGTTAGCGTCTCCGGCTTCAAAAAAGTTATATACGCCTTCGCTTTTTGCATCTGTTGGAGCTGCTACAAAACCCCAGGCATTTCTAAAGAAATATTGTCTGATTATGTCATCGTTTGAAGACTTCATATCTTTTACTATT
The DNA here is from genome assembly GCA_029266635.1 of Sphingobacteriaceae bacterium. Classification (GTDB taxonomy): domain Bacteria; phylum Bacteroidota; class Bacteroidia; order Sphingobacteriales; family Sphingobacteriaceae; genus JAQSWM01. Next base: position 219,662 of record JAQSWM010000002.1, read on the forward strand.
CGTTCTCTGTATCTTTTAAAAAAATGAGGTGGATGGATAGTTGTCAAGTTCATACCTATAGCTAATGCGGCAGCATATTTTCCCTCTGGACGATTATAAATACCGCAAATATTAATAAGCGGTTTTTCCCGATCACTTCTTTTTGCTGCATATAAAGTAACTACAAAAAGGTTTTTCTTCTCTCTTGTGAGGCAATCATAGGAGTGGGTAAACGGATACCGACTCGCTTTTAATACCTTTCTCTTAAAATCTTTGTGACAGTAGTCGATTTTACTTTTCAGCGTACGTACATCACTATCGAGTTCTTTATGAATTTCATATAAAGTCATTGAAGGAACTATCATAACAATATTATTTTAATAAATGAGCTGGTGGGCAATGGTAAGATATGCCTGAATAGTAATTACTTAATTCATCTGTCTATGTTTAGGCAATTGGTTTTGCCTTGCATGTTATCGACTTCGGTTAAGGCGATAGTCACCAAAGGGGTTTTCGTGTTCGTCGACCTCGGCAAAAACTTGAGTGAAAATTTCTAGCTTAGTTTCTGCGTCAAAAGTTGTGTTATTGTCCCGTTCTGCACCTAGGATGTAGAATTCCCAATCTTCTGCACTAATCTTATGCATATTATCAAACAGAAGTTTCGCAAGTTCCAACTCCTCGGTTGAAGCCTTCGACAGGTCTGTCCATTTATAATATCCAGCAAGTTTAGCGATGAGATGCTGTGCCTTCATTAGGCTAAAATTATCTTCATCGACGTCGAAATCTAAGAAAAGACCATCAATATCAAAATACCTTGGATTGTACTGGTAACGATAGTCGTTCACCTCAGTATCAAAATAAGAGGTTTGAGTTTTGTAATCTTTGTGGAGATTTTTAGCTTGTAGCTTAAAGAAGTCGATCGGTGTCATAATACATACCTTAATGTTACCAACTTATTATCTATGATTTTTAGCGTTCGTAATCTTGATTAGACAATAAGCTTGGTACGGTTTGCATTATTAATCCATTGGCTGATGAAATCTTTGCACGAACGAGCAGGCTTGCCACAAGCACGTGGCAATTATAACTAGAAATTTTCACACGTCAAAGGACAATACTTGTCTATGTCTCAGTTTCTTCTGGAATCAGATTGCTAAAAGATGTTTTTTAAAGTGCAATACCAAATCTAAAAAATCTTAGCTTTTTGACCATAAACTACTCTAATATTCGGCCATTTGCGCCACTTTAAGTCACAATCGCTGGTGATATTTTAAACTCCCCAGCAAGGCCTCTTCCCAGTCCCCACCTTTGGGTTAACAAAATACAAATGCTATGTTATCTCAAATCTCCTGGGGGCAATACGTTGCCTACGTCGCAGTAGCAGGACTGCTTTACTACCTCACTATAATTCTCCTCTATTATCGCAGCAATCTGCTGCTCTTCTTCAAAGATCCTTTGAATTCGCAGAACCGATTGGGGAGTGATTTTAGCCCGGACGAGAAGATACGAGACATTCTGGGCAAACCGACGGCTTCCGTCAATGAGAATGTCGTTTCTTCATCCGAGCTGCAGTTTTATGAACATGAGACCAGGGGAGAGTTAAGCGACCAGTCCTCAACTTCCATTATAGAAGACAAAGGAAGCTTTCTTTCTGACCTGAACGAAAGCCTGATAATCCTTAAAGAGGCAGAAGGGACTAAAGAGGAATTCTGTGCCTTGTTCCAGGTAGTATCCTCGAAGTATAATGCACTTGCCCAATCAAGCGAGCGGCAAGCTACGGTATCGGTAGTCTCGGACCTTATCTCTGCCAAGGAACTTAATTTCTCACTAACTCCACAGGAAGTGGATAAACTCTGGGCATAAGCAAATTGAAAATCACCAAAATCTATATGTTATGAAAAATCAATTCAAATGGTCTGCAAACCGGACCGGAACTATGAAGGCTGGAATTACAAGCTTCATTTTATTTCTCATCGCTTTTCAACAAGGCTATGCTCAGGACGGCAACGCTGGTATCACCGAAGCCACCGGAAAAATACGAGGCTATTTCGATACCGGCACTGATCTGATGTATGCCATCGGGGCAGTTGTTGGTTTGGTTGGCGCAATAAAGGTCTACCAGAAATGGAATAGTGGAGACCATGACACAGGTAAAGTAGCCTCTGCCTGGTTTGGCAGCTGCGTATTTCTGGTGATCGTAGCAACAGTACTTCAATCATTTTTCGGGATATAGTTATGGCGAGCATCTATCACATCAACAAGGGCGTAAATAAGCCTATCGAATTTAAGGGCTTGAAAGCGCAGTATATTACTTATCTCGCAATCGGACTGGTTATCCTCCTTCTACTTTTTTCTGCGATGTACATTCTCGGGATCAACCTCTTTATCTGCATCGTAACGATAGCCATTTCCGGAACAGCTCTGTTTATGATCGTTTTTCGTCTCAGCCATAAGTACGGGCAATACGGCCTTTTGAAGAAAGCTGCAAGGCGATACGTCCCAGCAGCTATTAAGGCAAGATCAAGAAAGGTTTTCAAATTCCTGTTCAGGAAAGATTAGGAGGACTTATGGCAAATGCAATTGAAATAGAGAAAATGCTGCCGATTTATAAGGTAGAGAATAACTCCATTCTATCTATGTTCGGCGATATAACCATCGCTTACAAAATATCTCTGCCAGAAATCTTCACTCTCTCTGTTAGTGAGTATGATGCATTTCACAAGGCTTGGGTAAAAGCTATCAAAGTACTGCCAAAACACAGTTGTTTCCATAAGCAGGACTGGTTTATGGCAGATAATTACAAAGCAAATTTCATCGACAGATGCGGCACTTCCAGCTTTTTATCCGGAACAAGCGAGCGCTTCTTTAATGAGCGGCCTTATTTGGACCACCAATGCTATGTCTTTCTATCAAAGAAGCCGGAAGGTAGGCGTTTAGCAAGCTCTGCTTTCTCAAATCTGTTCAGACGTTCTGTCGTTCCGTCTCAATCTTTGGATCAGCATTTCGTAGACGAATTTTCAGATAAAGCCAATCAGTTTGAGCGGATACTTACTGATAGTGGATTCGTTCAGCTTAAGCGTTTGCATTCGGATGAGCTGGTTGGCACAAAAGAGAAGGCCGGCATATTGGAACGTTATTGTTTTCTCCTCCAGACGGAGTCACTTCCAAGTATCAGCGACATTCATTTAAAAGATGAAATACGGATCGGTGATCGCTATTGTCAGCTATTTACCTTATCGGATACAGAAGCAATGCCCTCCCTTTGCGGTTCGCGCATTAACTATGATAAATATAGCACCGATAGAACTAAATGCAGTATCGGATTTGCCTCTCCATTAGGACAGCTGCTTAACTGTAACCACATCTATAATCAATACATTTTCATCGATGATGCAGCAAAAACAATGAAGCAGCTGGAGGCCAAACGACTTCGGATGCAGTCATTGTCAGCCTATTCTCGGGAGAATGCAATCAGTCGAGATGCGACCCAAGATTTTCTTAACGAAGCAATCAGTCAGCAGCGACTTCCTGTCAAAGCACATTTTAATATTCTTGCCTGGACGGATAATCCCAATGAAAAGAAAGAGTTGACTACCCTTGTCTCTTCAGCGATGGCGCAACTTGACGCAACAGCAAAAAGGGAAACGGATGGAGCACCGCAGATTTGGTGGGCGGGTCTGCCAGGGAATGAAGCAGACTTCCCGATGAACGATACGTTCGACACGTTCGCGGAACAGGCCTGCTGCTTTCTTAATCTCGAAACCAATTATAAAACTTCTATCAGCCCGTTTGGAATTCGCCTGGGAGATCGATTGACAGGAAGACCTGTCCATGTAGATATTTCCGATGAACCGATGAGGCTTGGAATCTGCACCAATCGCAATAAGTTTATACTTGGGCCCTCAGGTTCAGGTAAGTCTTTTTTTACCAATCATATGGTGAGAAGCTATTACGAGCAGGGAACCCACATCGTCTTGGTTGACGTCGGCCACAGTTATAAAGGCTTGTGTGAAATGGTTGGAGGATACTACTTCACCTACGACGAAGCAAATCCGATCAGGTTCAATCCGTTCTACATCAGTAAAGGAGACGTTCTCGATACCGAGAAAAAGGAAAGTTTAAAAAGCTTAATACTTGCCCTGTGGAAGAAAGAAGATGAAGTACTGGAAAGGCCGGAGTACGTCGCCTTATCGAATGCTATTCAGGGATACTATGAAAAGCTAAGATCCAACACTGAGATTTTCCCCTGCTTCAATACCTTCTATGATTATCTCAGGACTGAGTTTTCTGCTCAATTGAAAGAAGACAACGTAAAGGAAAAGCATTTCGACCTGGATAATCTACTGTATGTTTTGAAGCCTTTCTACAAGGATGGAGAGTTCGGATACCTTTTGAATGCGACCGAAAATCTGGAACTACTGAGGGAGCGCTTCATCGTCTTTGAACTGGATAACATCAAAGATCACCCCATTCTCTTTCCCGTCGTTACACTCATTATCATGGAAACCTTCATCAGTAAGATGAGAAAACTGAAGGGAGTTCGAAAGATGATACTGATTGAGGAAGCATGGAAAGCCATCGCAAAAGAAGGTATGGCCGAATACATCAAGTACCTCTTCAAAACGGTGAGGAAGTTTTTTGGCGAAGCAGTGGTGGTTACGCAGGAAGTAGAAGATATCATCAGCTCGCCGGTTGTGAAAGAAACCATCATTAATAACTCGGATTGCAAAATCCTCCTGGACCAATCGAAATACCAGAATAAGTTTGACCTCATACAGGATTTACTAGGGCTGACGGAGAAGGAGAAAGTCCAGATTCTTTCAGTCAACAAGGCTAATGATCCACAGAGAAAGTACAAGGAGGTTTTTATCAGCCTTGGAGGACAGCTGAGCAAAGTCTATCGAACGGAGGTAAGCCCGGAGGAATATCTCGCATATACTACCGAGGAGAGTGAAAAACTCAAAGTCCAGCAATACACCCAAAAGTATGGCAGCATTCAAAAAGGAATAGCTGCACTGGCAAGGGATTTACAAACTAAATAAGTTACCATGAAGAAATTAATGATTCTGATGCCAGCCAGTATGATTGTGCTGATGGTGTCTATGCCTGTGGGACATGCAAATGCACAGGTAGCAATTTTAGAAGTCATAAAGGCTGGGGTAAAAAAGGTTATCAGAGCCGTAGATTTGAAGATTCAACGGATGCAGAACGAGACCATCTGGCTGCAAAATGCGCAGAAGGTGATGGAGAATCAGCTTTCTAAATTGAAGCTCACCGAAATATCACAATGGACAGAGCGGCAAAGGGAGCTCTACAGTAAGTACTATACAGACCTATGGAAGGTGAAATCTGCAATAACATACTACCAGCGAATAAAAGAAATCACCACCAAACAGCTCTTTCTGGTCGAGGAGTATAAAAAAGCCTGGTATCTGGCCAGACAGGATAAAAATTTCAAGCCGGAGGAATTGGACTATATGTATGATGTTTACACCGGAATTCTTAATGAAAGCGCCAAAAACCTTGACCAGATCCTTTTGATAATAAACTCTTTCAAGACTCAGATGACCGATGCAAAAAGACTGGAGTTGATAAATGAGGCTGCTGATCGGATTGACGAAAACTATACAGATCTGAAGCAATTCAATACCAACAATATCCTGATGAGCCTTCAGCGGGCGAAAGGTCAAAAGCAAATTCAGGAAGTTCAAAGATTGTATGGGCTGCAAATTTCTAACTGATATGAGAGTCTCAATAATCCTCCTTCTTTTACTTCTTTCCTCGATGGCTAAATCTCAGACTTGGGATGAGTTCTTCCGACAGAAAGCGACACAAAAGAAATACCTGTTGCAGCAACTAGCCGCTTTAAAACTTTATGCAGATTATGTGAGCAAGGGCTACCAGATCGCCGATAAAGGATTAAAAACAATTAAGGGATTCACCAAAGGAGAATTCGATCTGCACTCGGTATTTTTTGAGTCCTTGAAAAACGTGAATCCGGCACTAGCTGGAAATAAAAACATCGAGGAAATTCTTATCTGGCAGGCGGCGATCATAAAGGGGTATAATTCCCTTAACAGGGAGACTATAAAGTCGGGCAATGACAAAAGCTACATTGAAAGTGTACGGTCCAAAGTCCTTTCTGAGTGCGTGAGAGATGTAGATGACTTATTTGCTGTGATAAGCTCAGGAGTACTGGAAATGAAAGACGACGAACGATTGAAACGTATTGATAAACTTCATTCAGACATGCGTGACAAATACCAGTTTACGGAATCTTTTGTAAGGCAGGTGAAAGTGCTTAATCTGCAGAGGGAACAGGAAAAACAGAATAGTGGAGCTTCGAAGAAACTCTACGGAATAACTAACTAACTTACCATGAAAGCGATATTGATAATATGCATCATAGCAACAGGCTTCACTGCAAAGGCACAGTCAGTTGAAGTACAGCAATTATTACTCAATTACGAGAAGCTGACGCAGCTAAAGAATATCCTGACAGACATGAAGAAAGGGTATGAAATAGTTAGCAAAGGCTACACTGCAATTAAGAACATTTCTGAAGGGAATTTCAATCTGCACAATGCTTTTATAAGTGGCCTGCTAGCTGTAAATCCTGCTATCAAGAATTATAAGCGTGTGCCCGATATCATCAATCACCAAAAGAATATTGTAAAGGAATACCGTCAGGCCTTTAACCAGTTTAAAAACAGCGGAACATTTAGCTCGTCAGAAATCGACTACCTCGGGAACGTGTACACCAACCTGTTTAATCAAAGTCTGCAAAATCTTGATGAGCTTGCTACAGTTATTACCGCTTCAAAACTTAGCATGAGCGATGATGAACGATTAGAAGCAATCGACCGAATCTTTGCTGATACAGAAGATAAGCTCCAATTCCTCCGGGACTTCAATAGGAAGACGAATATTCTGGTGATTCAAAGAACCAGAGAAAAGCAGGATATCGCGACAAGCAAAAAGCTCTATCAGGTAAATCAATAAGCTGACATTATGAAAACGTTGAAAATTTTAATCATCATTTTGATGATTACAGGGATGGCTTTGCCTCAAAAGTCCTTTGGTCAAGGTACAGCGACCGATATCCAGGGCCTGCAATCTGTGCTCGATCAGGTGTACGACGATATGATTCCCCTTTGCAGTAAACTCATCGGCGTTGCCCGAGGAATAGCCGGATTTGCGGCGCTGTGGTACATCGGAGCGAGAGTATGGAGGCAAATCGCAGCCGCAGAACCAATCGATTTCTACCCGCTGCTCCGACCATTTGCTCTGGGCATGGCAGTAATACTTTTCCCTGCGGTATTGTCAATGATGAACGGTGTTCTGCAACCTATTGTATCTGCTACCGGCGGAATGGTTAAGGATTCAAATAAAGCGATTGCCGCTCTGCTAAAGAAAAAAGCGGATGCGATTAAGAATAGCGACACCTGGAAAATGTACGTAGGTGAAGATGGCTCCGGCGACCGTGATAAGTGGTATAAGTACACCCATCCTGAAAACTCCGGTGAAGAGGAAGGAGTATTCGAAAGCATCGGCAACGACATCAGGTTCTGGATGGATAAACAGTCTTACAATTTCAGAAACTCCATCAAGCAGTGGATGAGCGAAGTCCTGCAGGTATTATACGAAGCCGCCGCTCTATGCATAAATACAATTAGAACCTTTTATCTCATTGTACTGGCTATCCTGGGGCCTCTGGTTTTTGGGTTCGCCGTCTTCGACGGATTCCAGCATACGCTTACAGTTTGGATCGCCCGATATGTAAATGTTTTCCTTTGGCTGCCGGTATCCAACATCTTCGGTTCCATTCTCGGGAAAATTCAGGAAAACATGTTGAAGCTGGATATTTCACAGGTTGAAAACTCTGGCGATACATTCTTCAGTTCGACTGATACGGCCTACCTGATTTTTATGGTCATTGGAATCATAGGCTATTTCACAGTCCCCAGTATAGCCAACTACATAGTGCATGCAGGCGGAGGAAATGCACTTCTTCAAAAAGTAAACAGTCTGGTCAGCAATACCACTAACAGTGTACTATCAACCGCGAGTTCCGGCTCTGGAATGATGGCGGATACCCTCGGAGATCAAAGAGGAAGAATGACACAGGGAATGGCAGCTTTTTCAAATTCATCCGGGTATTTCCAGAACGGTAAAGAAAACTCTTCAAAATTCCAGCACGATAAGCTATCAGGAAATTAACCACTAAAACATCAATGTCATGTTTCAACAACTTAAAAACATCGATACAGCGTTCCGACACGTGAGGACCTTCAGTATCATAATGGTTTTAGTCTGCATGCTTATTTCAGGCTTCTCCCTTGTAAAAAGCTATCAGGCAATTTCGACTGCTCAAAGCCGGATCTACATCCTGGCTAACGGAAAAATTCTGGAAGCGATTGCGGCAGAAAGAAAGGATAATATTCAGGTAGAAGCGAAAGATCATGTAAAAACTTTCCATGAGTATTTCTTTTCTCTCGACCCGGACGACAAAGTGATAGAAGGAAACATAAGTAAGGCGATATACCTTGCAGACGGCTCTGCTAAGTCTCAATACGATAATCTGAAGGAGAACGGCTATTATTCCAACTTAATTTCCGCCAATATCAGCCAGGAGATCCAGGTAGACAGTGTTCAGTTGGATGTCAATCAGTACCCTTATTTCTTCCGGTGTTTCGCTACTCAAAAACTGATCAGAGCAACATCTACCGCTACAAGAATTCTGATTACGGAAGGATTTCTCAGAAACGTCAGCAGATCCGACAACAATCCGCATGGATTTCTCATCGAACGCTGGAAGACAATAAGTAACAGGGATACTACTGCTCAAAACCACTAGTCATGCTATTTATGAAAAATCTAAATGATAAAAAGCTAAGCAGCAAGCAGGAAGACCTGGCTCAAAGAATCGCTGCAAAGATTATTAAACTTCAGCTTCTAATAGCTGGTTGGCTGAATGTCAGAACCGCACATTTCTCCAAAGTTCAGAAAGAAATCTTCCTGCTTGTTATCAGCGCCTTTTTTGGCGCCATAAGCTTGTATCTCATATTCCATTCAATCCAATAATTAATCATTTAAATCAATAGCTATGAAAAAGCAACTATCGGCGGAAACGCTAAGGAAACGGAAATTTTTAATGGTGTTGCCACTACTGGTATTCCCCTTTATGACGATGGCCTTCTGGGCATTAGGTGGTGGAAAAGGAATGCCTGACAAAGACCTGGCGAAGCAATCAAAAGAAGGATTTAATACGAATCTTCCGGATGCAAAGTTCAACCAGGAGGAGAAGAATGATAAATTCAGCATCTACCAGATTTCAGCAAGAGAGTCGGCAAACGCCGATGAAGAATCAGTTTTTAAAAGCCTTGCAATCCCCGAGGACGCAGATGCGGTTGATCCGAACGAACAGAAGATCAACGAAAAGCTGGCACAAATCACAACAGAGTTGAACCGAACAACACAGTCGTCGGGAGATTCTTATTCAACAGCCCGAATTGCGGCCTATCAACAATCTTCTAATATGGGTTCAGACGTAAACCGGCTCGAAAACTTAATGCAAAGCTTACAGGGCGGGAATGAGGATGATAAGGAAATGGCCCAGCTAAACTCAATACTTGAAAAGGTACTCGAAATTCAAAATCCATCAAGGGTACGAGAAAAACAAAAGGAGAATTTAACGGAGAGATCAATCGGTACTTTTTCTGTTCATGTAGCGAACGGCCAGGAGGAGAAACAAAGTCTGTATGCTCTGGCCAGAAATATTAATGCCCGGTACGCGGAAAGCACCGGAAACGCCATTGAAGCAACCATTCACCAGGATCAGGAAATTGTAGCCGGTTCCGTAATAAAATTGCGCTTGCTGGACAGCATTTACGTTAGAGGTACGCTAATTCCGAGAAACGAATTTATTTATGGGATTGCTTCTATCGATGATGAGCGTTTGAAAATTGATATCCCCACTCTCCGCTATAAAAATTCCATTCTTCCGGTCTCTCTTTCTGCCTTTGATCTTGACGGTCTGGAAGGGTTATACATTCCGGGAGCAATAACCCGTGATGCTTCGAAAAAGGGAGTCGAGGATGCAGTGCAAAGTCTGCAAATAATGACAATGGATCCCTCTGTATCTGCACAGGTAGCTGGTGCAGGAGTTCAGGCCGCAAAAGGTTTGTTCAGTCGCAAAGTAAAGCAGGTAAGAGTAAAGTTGAAGGCGGGATATCAACTGCTCCTCAGAGACAACAGTCAAAAAAACTAATTCATTAGCCATGAAAACATTCAAGTCAATAATAGTGCTGGCATTGATCTGCATAGCGAATCTAGTCAGCGCTCAGGATACTATTTATGTTAGCCATAACAAAACAACTGCAATAGAATTTCCTGCGAGGATTGCCAACCCGGTAAACGCCGGTCGTCATCTCATTGCTGCTGCTAAAGGTGATAATGTGCTTACTGTTAAAGCCTCAAAAGGCTTTCTCCCCTCCCAGATTCTTATAACAACAGAAGACGGGGAAGATTATCATCTCCCCGTCGCCTTCTCTTATGGCCGGGCTGGTCAGTTTTATCGTTTGGCTAACCGCCAGGAAACTGTAGCAGCAGATGCCCGACGGCAAACGCCAGAAGAAGAAGTCAGCTTAAAACTAGCATCAGGTAGAGTCCGAAATGTAGTAAGCAGCGACAAAAAGGGCAGAGTAAAAGCTGAACTCGGACAGATATCAGTGTCAGGGAATACTCTCTTTTATAAGTTGAAAATCGAAAACAACTCGAGTATTAACTATGATCTCGATTTCGTCCGCTTCTACGTCCGGGATCTCAAAACACCGAAAAGGACAGTTACTCAAGAACGGGAAATTCATCCGACGCAATCCATTGGAGCAACGCAAAATACTATCACAGCCGGAGGATCGGGCCTATACGTGTTCGCCTTCGACAAGTTTCCTCTTGCAAAAGGCCAGGCGCTATTCACGGAGATTTACGAAAAGAACGGAGCCCGGAACTTGTACTTAAAAGTGACAGCAAGAGAAAATGTAAAGGCGCAATTACTAAAGGAATAGAAGATGGAATTCGATCATGAAAACGCTGCCAATCTGCGCAACTATTTTGAAAGTGAGTACTCGCAGGGGAAAAAGTGGTTTGCATACGCCCCCGATTCAGTTATTAAGGGAAAGTGGGATGTAAACTGCTTTTCCAGCCATCTGGATGCCTTGCAGTATGCGCATGATAATACCTCTGCCTGGGAGATTATAGAAACCGGTTATGTAACAGACGCTATCTATCACCTGAAAAACATTTTAAATATCAAAACAGCGCAGAATGAGGATAAACACATTCAATACTCAAAATCAATAACATCTATGAATACGCAAAATTTAGAATTCCTTCAATCCAGCTTAAAGTATTTTGGATTCGGAGACAAACTTAACGAGGAACTGAAGAAAAATATTGAGCAACAAAAAGGAGAATTTCAGCTCCACCTGCAGATTCCCCATTTCAATAATAAGATGGACTACACTCTCCATTTCAAAAAATCTGATTCTACAGAAATGTATTTCTTCAACCGGATGGATGCTAAACTGCAGAACGGAAAACCGGAGGAAGAAAAAAGTCAATCCTTTTATGTGAATAAAGGGAACGGGATTACAGCAAAGGAGGCGTTTAATCTCTTGGAAGGCCGATCCGTTTTTAAAGACCTTGTAAACAAAGAGGGACAAAAATACAGTGCATGGCTAAAGCTAGATTTTGAGAATGCTGATGATAAAGGCAATCATAAACTAAAACAGTTTAACGAGCATTACGGCTACGATCTGGAAAAGACCTTAGGTAATTTTCCTATTAAGGAACTTGCTGATCCGGAACAAAAGAAACAGCTTCTGCAGTCGCTCGAAAAAGGCAATGTGCAACAGGTGACGATGAAGCAGGGTGAAAAAGATTTGAAGTTTTTCATCGAGGCCGTTCCGCAATTCAAGAACATAAATGTTTACGATCAGAAGATGCATGCTGTAAGAAGGCAGAACGTTCAGATTTTCGGAAAGTCTGAATCAACCGGAGAAAAAGTTTCTCAGAAGCAAGCCCAAAAGAAGGATGCCGACCCGGAGCAGCCGAAGCAAAAGCAATCCCGTAAGCGAAAACTGTCTTTGTCGTAATCCAGGAGCCCGAGAGGGCTTCTTTAGTTTTCACGCATTTTTTAATAAAAGCGCAATTCTATATCTTAGTTATTCCATAAGCTTACTTATATGAAAAAGATACTAACCTGCTTACTACCAATCTTTTTAATTGTATCCTGCTCATCTGAAAAGCTAGATCGGGAGAAAGCTCTGAAACTTCTGCAAGAAAATCATCAATCCCAGGCCGCCACTTACAATATATTTGTTTCAGACCCTACATATGCTAAAAGAATGCTTGATGCGGGATTGGAGAGCGAGGGTCTTTTAACTGTCCAACGAACTCAAAATCTTAGTGATGCCGGGAAACCGTTAATCACCTTCACTGAAAAAGGAAAGGCGTACCTGGTTCCGCAAACAGAGGAGGATAAAAAAGATAATGTACAAAGGGTTAAAATAGCTGATGAGACCGTAGAAGAAGTTATGGGCATACAAATGTTAGACGGCGATAAAAAGGCTGTTGTTGAATATACGACCTCTTATAGGAATGTTACTCCGTTTGCTAAGCTGTCAAAAAAGAAGTTGGATGAGAAGGAGAGCCGTAAGGCTAGTCTTGTTTTGTATGATGATGGGTGGAGGTTGGAGAAGTGAACTCGGAACTTTAATATATGTAATCCGCCTTTCTCACCACTCCAAGCAAAGATACCGACGCCACGCGAAGCGTAAAGGCTATACAAGCGGATTCATTAGTCATCGGTGCTTTTTGGCCATCCGGCCTTGACGCTTCGCATGGCTACCGCTCTTTGGTGCCTACGCAGTGAGAATGGGTTGGATTGTTCGATAACACGACGTGTTAGAAACGAAACGTGGTGAGCTCAAACAAGGGAACAAGTTGGTTTTGTTGGTGAACTTTCGCATCTTGGCTATCTAAACTCAAATTCATGAATAACTACAACAAACTGAAAGATCTACTTGCGTCCATTGAAGCCGATGCTGACAAGTTTTATAACAATGGTAACAGTGCGGCTGGAACGAGAGTTCGGAAAGGATTACAAGAGATCAAAACGCTTGCTTCAGATATTAGGAAAGAAGTGACCGAAATCAAAAACGAAGAGAAATAAGTGAGAGGAGCTCGAGGGCTCCTTCTTTCATAACCTACACCTCGACTCAATGGCTCGGCCAATGGCGTGAACCAAGTCTGAGGACAAGCCAGTACCGTTTCCTTCTATCAACCAACTTTTTCCGTTTCTGAGCAACGTCAATGAGGCTCCTTCAAAAACGATCGGTATCTCAACTGTGCCTTTGGTAATGAGTCGCTCATTTTCTATCTGAAACCAGTAGTCCTTACCTTCAAACGTTAATCTCAGCGGCATTCCCATATTCGCAAAAATACCAAAGTTCCATCTTCAATCCTGTCGGTCTAGTCATTCAAGATCATCATTCTTAATCATCAGCACAAAGTTAGGGCTGCATCCGGACACAGGTGCGCTTCGCCAAAGTAGTATTAAAAAAATGGGTATCCGCTTGTGGCGGAGCCTCCACATTTTTTGAATCTCCACTTTGCCCTTAGTCCTTATTCAGTCCTGCAGGAGCGCCATAATTAATTCATTAAACTTTTAAATCAGCTAATTATGGAAAAGCTACAAAACCAGATTTCATTGTTCCAGGTATCAGAAATTCAAGTGTCTTATAAACCAAAGTTCAAAGCGTCAGAAAGGCCAAGAATATGCTGCTCCAAAGACATCTATGAAATCTTGTACCAGAATTGGGATATGAATAAGATGGAATTACAAGAACAATTTAAAGTCATCCTCTTAAACCGTGGGAACAAGGTATTAGGAATTTTTGAAGTTTCGACTGGAGGAATGGCTGGAACAATAGCTGATCCTAAACTAATTTTCGGAACCGCTTTAAAAGGCTGTGCTAGTTCAATCATTCTGGCTCATAATCATCCGTCAGGAAATTTGAAACCTAGTCAGGCAGATATCAATCTTACCAGGAAAATCAAAGACGGAGGTGAGCTATTGGATATAACTGTCTTAGATCACCTAATAGTTACCTCTGATGGGTTTTACTCGTTTGCAGATGAAGGGCTGGTATAAGCCCTTTTTTATTCACCCGGCTTGTAGAGTAAACTTCCTCTTGTCCACACAGCCATAATAGAGATTCGTTAAAATAGAAATTTCATTCTATGCCTACTCAATTAAGAGTCTACGCAGCAGTTACCATTCTTTGGCATTCTTCGGCGCAAGCCCTACAAGCTTTAGCACATTCCTGACAATGTTCAGTGTGGTGATTAGCACATTCGTTTCCGCATTCTTCACATATCTTGACGCAGATTCTACAGATTTCCATCGCGTAAGTACTTCCCATGCTCATCAATTGTGCGGCCGAGTAGCAGATTGCAGAACACTGCATGTCTAATTCGATGCAACGCGCCATCATTTTCACATCGTCTTCCTTCGTACAAGAACTTGCACAGTGATTACATATTGCAGCACATTCTAAACATGCTTCAATGCAACTTTTCCATTCGTGATATCCCATTTCGCTAGTTTTTATTATTCTTCACCCTTATAACATGAGGAGTAACCAGTGGTTCTATCTTTTTGAGTTTATGGACAAGTCATTTAGATACCGCTTGAAATAGTTTGTCGGGATTTGAAACCAGGTCCGCACTAACTTCTCCAAAATCACCTCTCAAATACTTTAATGCAAATCTTTCCCTATCAATTTCTTTAAATGACCGTACCCCTAACTTTCGGAACAGAGGAAGTGGCGGACACCAACCCTGAACTCCATGCTGCAACAGAAAAGTAAGAACAACTCCCGGCAAAATGAGCCATTTCTTATGTACCGTTGCTGCAAGTAATACACCGATTCCGGCAAGTGTGCTGGCGTTTGTAATCAGCATCCGGTCCATGTACCATTCTTTCTCCAGCTCAGCAATACGTTGCGACATTGTGGATTTATCCGCTGTAGCGTATTTACGGATATTATCTCTCAACTGAAGTTCAATTTCATCGTTTATTGAATCGGGAGTGTTTCGTTCAACTCTGTCTTGTTGCTTAGTCATAGATATAGATGTTTTTTATTTGCAATTAATTTTTCTTGTTACTGGCTATCACTTTTTTTCGAGTATAGGTGATCGGGCGCACCATGACGAATTAATATCCAGGCTATAATCAGGAAAATGACAGATATTCCTAAAAAGCTGTAGTTCCAAATCACAATATCGGTTGTGATTTCCCGAACATTATGTAGCTTTAAAATGTGATGGTTGATAACGCCTTCAACTATATTGAATATACCCCAACCAAGGAATAATCCGCCTATGAAGGTTTTCCAGGAAATTATGACATCGGTCCTGAAAAACAGCTTCACTAACAAGAACAGTCCTATGAGTACAACTATAAGGCAAAAGAAGTGGAAAATGCCATCCCAAAACATATTGACACTTTTGTTTAGAAGTGTGGTTGGAGGTATTTTATTCGACAACATTTCGTGCCATTGAAGAATTTGGTGAAGTATTGTTCCGTCAACGAAACCACCGATGCCTATCCCTAATGTAGTCGAGGCTGAAATTAAGGGAACCACCGTAATTTTTTGTTTATGTTCAGCAGGATGTCTTTTCTCTCTAGCGGCAGTTAAGATGGAGAGCAAAATAACGATGCCAGCCAGCACTATAAAAGCGAGCATCATTGTGAACAGATTAGGGTAAAATGTACTGTCGAAGATCGCCTTTTGCAGATCCTGATTGCACGTAGTACATGAATAGGCTTTTTCGCCAGCGAGCAGAAGTAAGGATAATAGAACTTTCTTCATGATAGCGATCAACTTATACTTGAACTGTTCCGCAAAAGCTTTTGTTTTCTTTATTGTAAAAGCAAGCCCTTGATAAAATCGTTCGTTTCCTTAGAATCGTAATCTGCCAGTCCTTCATGCTGATAAACCAGCTCCCCATTTTTGTTAATGATTATTGTTGTTGGTAAAGTTCCCTTAAAGACTTGTTCAGGAACTATTCCTGCGGGGATATATGTAGAAAACCGATAGCGGTTCTTTTTAAAAAAAACCTCAGATTCCTGTAATTCGCCATCCACATTTGCCATAATGAACAGAAGATCTTCCTCACCCTTGAAATGCTCCGCGAGTTTATTGATAGATGGCATTTCAGCAAGACATGGCGGACACCATTTCGCCCAGAAGTTGACGAAAATAACCTTTCCTTTAGCGTCTGCCACGTCAATTTCCTGGCCACCGACAGACCGGAAAATCGCAGAGGGAACAACAGACTGATTATTAGCTTTTGCAGGAACAAAATCTGGCTCATACAAGCCAGATTTTATAAGTCCTTTTAGAATAAAGCTTTTTGCTTCAGGATTGAGAGCAATTACTGCAAGCACCACCATACTGATGATGAAGCCGATATTCGATTTGATATACTTCATTTTACTTCTTTATTTGAACAGCAGCACCCTCTTCCAGTTCTTCCGTTCCCGATTTTAAAATTCTGTCTGCAGCGGTCAGATCTCCAAAAACCTCCTGCATTTCTTTTTTTCTGATTCCGAGTGCTACAGGAATTCTTTCAACGACTCCATTTTCAATCTTTAACACAAACACTCCCGATTGAGCCTGAACCACACTGCTTGCGGGTAACCATAGAGTAGAATCCGGTCGTTTAAGCATCAGGTTTACCTGCGCATATTCGCCTCCTGCCAAAGTTTGATTCCGGTTATCTACATCGAACTCGACGGCTATCGATCGGTTTTGCTGATCCAGTAGACCACTGTTTCTCGACAATGATGCTTTGTGGGCTTTTCCGGGGCGATTGCTGACCGTAAAAGTAGCAAGGGTGTTTTTGGTTACCGAATGCGCGTGTTTTTCAGGAACGGAAACGGTTAGTCGCAGGCGTTCCTGCTGAGCGATAGTAAACAATGGCGTAGAATTATTCTCACCGACTAATGCTCCAACAGAAACATTTTTGGAAACGATAGTACCGCTGAACGGGGCTATAATTCTCAGGTAGTCTTTCAGCTGGGCAGATGCTCCGGTCGATGCCTTCGCCGAATGATAGGCCGCGCTGTCACTACGGAGTTGCGCCTTCGCCCGGTCTAGTTCAATTTCTGCTACGGCACCGTTCTTCGCGGCAGCTTTTTTAAGTCGCTGGTAGGCTTGCCTGCTATACAGGTAGCTCTCATAGAGCTTCCGTTCATTGGATTGAACCGACAGGTACTGCTGACTAATTTCAGGTGCCTCCAACACCGCCAGAAGCTGACCTTTTTTTACCCTGCTGCCCCTGTCTACATAAAGCTTTTTGACAAATCCTTTTGCCTTTGCAAAAACGTCTACCTGCTCGAAGGGCTTAAGCTCTCCGGGTAGTGACAGCGGATAAACCGGCTGGTCTGATAATGGACTGGTTACTTCAACTATAGGTGTTGAACTTGCTTTTCTATCGGTTTTTGTTTCTTCACTTTTGCCGGTTGAACAGGCGCTTAAAACGGCTGCCAGTCCGGAGGCAATTACAACTAATGCTATATTTTTAGATTTCATAAACTTCTTTTTTTGAGATGATTTTAACAGGTTCTTTCGTCAGAATTATTCTTTCGGGATCGTCCGGATCAAGGGAATTGCTCGCGAGCGTTGCTTTGCCACGAACCATGACAAACAGATGAGGAAGTACCAGTAAAGAGGTAATGGTTGAAAGGATCAGACCGCCTATTACCGCCTGTCCCAAAGGTGCAATCTGCTCGCCGCCATCACCCATTCCCAAAGCCATCGGGATCATTCCTGCGATCATAGCCAGGGTTGTCATCATGATTGGTCTTAGTCTTGAAGAGACTGCAAGGAAAGCTGATAGCGAAGCTTCCATTCCTCGTTTCCTGTTTAGTTCAGCCTGATTTATCAGCAGGACGGCATTAGAGACCGATACTCCCACCGACATAATTATTCCCATGTAGGATTGAAGATTTAATGTACTTCCGGCGGCAAGCAAGATCAGTAAACTCCCACCTAAAACCGCAGGCACTACCGACAGGATGAGTGCGGAAACCGCGAAGGATTGATAATAGGCTGTAAGTAAAAGGAAGATCACTACAACTGCAACCACCAGGCCAGTTTGTAATCCATCCATCGTCTCGCGAAGCAGCTGCAATGTTCCTTCGGTTTTAACGATCACTCCCCGTGGTGCTTCTCCGACATTATTCAAGGCTTGTTCAACAGCTTTCGAAGCGGAGCCAAGATCCTTGTTATAGGTATTTGCTTGAACGGTTACGTACCGGTTAGGCCCCTGCCTGTTCACCTGACCGGGCTGTTTGGTTAAGCGAAGCGTGGCTACATCTTCCAAAATAGGTCGCGCTGATCCGGATTTCAAAGGCAGCGAACGCAGATTGTCGAGTGATTGCATTTCTGCTTCCGGGATCTGTAGCTGCACCTGGAACACCAATCCTGATTTCGGATCTACCCAAAGGTTTTTGTTGGTGAACCGCGTGGAAGAGGTCGCTATAGTCAGTGCTTTGGAAACTTCCTGCATGCTTAACCCAAATTGAGCAACTAATTCCCTGTCGACATCTATTTGGACACTCGGGTACTGAACCGGCTCCACCACCCGTACATCTCTAAAGAACGGAGTTTTCTTTAGTTCCTCTGATATTTTTCCGGCGTGTTGAACAGCAGTTTTCAGAGGTCCGGCAGCCACCTTTATCTGAATGGGAGTATTTGCGCCCTGACTCATAATCTTTTGCACCATTTCCATGGGCTCGAAAGTCAGCTGCAACTCCGGATATTTGGAGTTGACTGCTTTTCTGAGATTTTCCTTCAATTCTTCAACAGATCCAGAATAGACTCCCTGATCAATCGATAATTGAAGAACCGACTCATGAGACCCACTGGTAAACAGGAAGATCGGATTGATCGCAGTAGTCGAAGGCTGTAGTCCTACGTAGGCTGAGCTAATTTTTACGGCATTGTCCGGCAGTTGCTTTCTGATCAGCAGAGTAACATCTTTCAGATATTTTTCTGCCTTCTCGAGCCTTGTACCCTGCGGTGCTGCAATTCGCAATTGAATATCTCCGCTGTTACTGGCTGGCAGAATATCGGTTCCGATAAGTAAAGCGGAAAGGCTGATCATCGCTACCACAACGACAGCATAGAGCGCGACCACCTTCTTTTTGTTGTTTGCCGCTTTTCGGGTCAGTAGTAAATAAGAGCGTTTGAATTTCTCAAAACGGGTGAGTTTCTTCTTATGCAAGCTCGTTTGGTGATGATGAAAATTATCGGTTTTCATCAGCCAGTTGGCTAAAATCGGAACGAAGGTCTGCGAAGCGATGAAAGATGCAATCATGGCAAAAGCAACGGCTAAAGACAGAGGCAGGAACATGTCTTTAGGGATCCCGGTCATCATAAATGAGGGAACCAGTACAGCCAAAATACAAAGCAGGATCAGTAGTTTGGGGATGGATATTTCCAGGAGGGCATCCAGAATAGCCCGGTCTTTGGGCTTCTCCATTTCAAAATGCTGGTGAATGTTTTCGATGGTTACCGTTGCCTCATCTACCAGGATGCCGATCGCCAGAGCAAGACCGCTCAGCGTCATAATATTGATCGTCTGACCGAAAATATAAAGCATGATCACCGCCGAGAGGATCGCAATCGGAATAGTAAGCACCACAATCAATGCGCCCCGTTTATCGCCCAGGAACAGCAGAACCATTAATCCGGTAAGGATGGCACCGAGAATTCCCTCGTGGACAAGATTATTCAAAGCTCTTGAGATGTAGCCGGATTGGTCAAATACATAGTTCACCTTCACATCCTCCGGAAGAGCAGCTTCCAGCATCGGGATTGACTTTTTCAGGTTGTCGACGACGGTTAGAGTAGAGGCATCTGCTTTTTTGATCACCGGAAGGTACACCGAACGCTTTCCGTTAATGACAGCATATCCGGTTGTGATATCCGCTGCATCTTCTACCGTTCCGATATCCTTCACAAAAACCGTAGTTCCGGAGCCTGTTCGAAGCGGCATGTTCAAAAACTCTTCCGGGCCTTTCGCCATAGTATTTACCGGACTCATCAGATTTTTATCGCCGATTCGGATATTTCCGGCAGGAGATGGGAAACTGTTTTTGGCAATGGCGGTTGTCACTTCCTCTGCCGACAAACCGTAGGACTGCATCAATCCTGGATCTACTTTTACCACAATCGTGCGTACATTCCCTCCAAATGGAGCAGGCGCTGTAACACCAGGAATGTTTACAAACATCGGCCGGATCTTGGTGAGTGCTAATGTTTGTAGTTCCGTTATCGTCCGCTTGGGGCTCTCAAATACGAGTTGTCCTACAGGTTGCGAACTGCCATCAAACCGCACTACCTGCGGAGGAATAGCGCCGGGTGGCAGAAGCGCCATCGCACGGGATACCTGGGCTGAAAGTTCTGCAGAGGACTGCGCCATATTGGTGCCCGGATAAAACGTCAGCTTCATCAGGGTAAAACCCTGAATACTTTTAAAGTCGATATCCTTAACACCGCTGACGAATATGAGCAGTTTCTGGAATTCGTTGGCCATAAAACCGTCCATGTAGGCCGGAGTTAAGCCACCGTAGGGCATGGCGATGTAAATAGCCGGAGATTCTATTTCTGGGAATATATCGACATTGATCTTTTTTATTGCTGTGAAGGAAAAGTAGGCAATGGCCAGCACCGCCACCATCACCGTGATGGGTTTCCTCAGAGCAAGTCTTATCATGTTCATCTTGTTCTATTTGAATTGGTTAGAGAGATAGCTAAAGTCGCCTGATAGTTCCGAGCGGGCAATCACCTGATCCCAGAATTGCTGGTAGGCTTCAATGTTTACCTTTTCGGATTGCTGAAGAAGTAACTGGATCTGCAGCAGTTCGGTCAGATTGATCAGACCATTCTGATAGCGCGATAAATACAGTTCATACGCTTTCCGGGCCTTATCAACCGCGCCATTGGTCTTTTCAACCCGCTTCTTACTTTCAGTTAAGCGGCTGTTAACAGATTGTAATCCGGTATTTAACTGCAGGCTCTGGGCCTCAAATCTTGATTGAGTAGCAGCTTGTTGTTGCTTAATCCGGTTTCGTTCTGTGATACTATTGAAGGCACTGCTGATATTCCAGGTCAGACCAAGGCCAATTAAATAATTACTATTCTGATTATTGAAACCAGACGACCATCCGGAATTTACGACGCCATCACTCCCAATGCCACTTCCTCGTGAACTAAGTCCCCCAAGAATCGACACGCTTGGAAACAGTTTTCGGGCGGCAACTTCAGTCCTTAACTTGTCATTCTCCAACTGATCCGAGATAACATTTAAGTAGGGATGACCAGTGGCTGATGTATCCGCAGGCGAAAGCGGAGTGGCTGAAAGATAGTTTGAAAAGCTAAAGCCAACGTTTTTTTCGTCAACAGGTACTAGCTCTGTCAAACGGACTTTGCTTGCTTCAAGTTGACCCTTCCAGTCGTCGAGCTCTCCCAACGTTTGCAGGTAGGAAGAAGCGGCAAGCAGGGTATCTGCACCTGGTTTTAAGCCTGCTTCAGCCAAGGTCTTGGAAAGTTCTACGATTTCCTTGACGCGTTCCGCATTGTCTTTTGCCCATTGCAGTTTTGAGCCGGTATAGAGAATATCGGAATACAAGCGGCTTACCTTGGCCTGTACCGACAATTTAGTCGCATCAAAAGTGCTTTCTGCCTTTTGGATGTTCGCTTGTGCAGCCTGTATGGCTTTCCTTTGTCTACCGAATTCGAAAACGTGCCAGTCCATGAGAACTGACCCAAAAGTGTTTGCAGCGGCTGAAGCTCCGGAAATTGCCGGATTGCCACTTACATTGAATGTACCCGGTAAAGGGAAGAATGCACCTGTACTTCCGGCAAAAGTGCCGTAAGAGTTTTGCACCTGCAACTGTAAATTGGGTAGAAAGTCGTTTTGCAGTTCCCTTTTCTGATATTCTGATTCCCGTATCAGGGCCTGTTTTTCCGACAAGCCCGGGTACCCCGAAAAGGCGGCTTCCCACGCCTCCGAAAGGGATAGTCGTCTCTCTTGCGAGAAAGACTTAAGATTGACAAGCAGCATGAAAACCGCCGTCAAATAAAGCTTCTGCTTTATCATGCTTATAAAAATTTTAAGAAATGAATAGAATTAAAGCTGCCTGTTAAGGCAGGAAATGATCAAGCCAGATTGGCTTAGGGAAGGATCAAATCAGAAGTAATCTATTCTTTATATAGAGGGGTGTGCTATTGAAAGCAAATGACGCTTTCGAAAAATAAGTTGAAGCGGCGTTATGAAGAAGAGCGAGAAGCGCAGCTGCAATAAGGCCAAGAAGAGTAGGTAAAAATAATGCCAGGGGCAATACTGAATCCAGTGCTTTCCAGCTTTTTGCATCGACATTTTGAAGTGTCGTTTCATCATCTGCCGAGCATAACTGAGAACTACCAACTTGTACCTCATCGTTTGTGGCCCTGATCTTCTTAACCCCACTAGCCATGCTAGATTCCGTACGAACTGAACCTTGAAGGAATGCTTCAATACTTTTCCTCACCGCACAGGTTGATAACAGCAAGCAAGTAACAAGTAGTCCCAAAATGATAGTTTTAAGGCTGCTTGCTTTCCTGACACTGCTTATTATCCCGGAGTTGAACATCGGCTGCAAAGATAAGGGCTTAAGGGGCAGAACCACAAGTAACATTTAAATTAGGTGGAAGTTTTGATAGTTCTTTACATGGAATGGACAGTGCATTGCCAAGTACGAAACTACTGCGTCAAATAATTTGATCTTCGTATTCTGTCGGTTTTTTCCATATTTCTCCGGCACTCCCTGAGAGGTAATAAAAGCGGCACTATACACCTTCTCTTTGCTCACAGGTTCATCTCCGATAAAGAGTTGTTGAATTCTGCTTCCTTTCGGATTTTCGATCCTCATGAATACCGTTAATCCGAGACACCTTTTAACATATCCACCCATTTGGCCTAAGGGATCTGTTGAGAAAGTCCGTTCAAGATTTTCTTCCAGCATGTCCTTAATTTCCGATCCTGTAATTTCGACAGTGGAAATCTCAGGATTCATCGGGGCTAAATTATAAATATCCCACTTTGTAATAGGGCCGGCTGGGATTGGTGCGCCGTAGCGCCATCCATTCGAGAAACAAACATCGGCTTTAGTCACTACCTGTACAGCCGAAAGAAGTAAATGGTCGGCAGAACTGTTCAAAGTGTCATACCTGTGCAAAACGGTTGAAGATTCACCAATAATTTGTTTTTGAAGAGATTCATACCGTTCCTGGCAAGCCTTTATCAATCCTTCTATTTCCTGATCCGGAGCCAAAGACTCCTGAACCTCTCTAAGTTGGTAGTTGAAACTTTTAATCCTCTTTGATTCTATTTCCAGTTCCAAATGTCCAAGAAACGAACCATGGCAACCACTTTGAATAACAATTGTGTCATCCACCAAAACCGGGTCAAATAATCGGTTATGAGTATGGGCACTTAGGCAGACATCAACGCCCCGAACCTGCGATAGTATTTTGACATCTTGAGGGAAACCATTATGAGATAATAGTATCACAAGATCAGCACCCTGATCCCTTATTTCTTCAATAAATTTAGGCAGTTCATCAATGCCGGTAGTTACACTTATTCCATCACTGAATTGTTCCGGCATTGTTTTGTCGATGATATTGGAGCAAATTCCAATGGTAGCTACTTTTATTTCTCCCACCTGTTGCAGAGAATATGGCTTCAGCAGGCGCTCTTTTTCGGCATTATAAACGTTGATCCCTAGAATGGGATAGCTAAGTTGTTTGGACAGATGCAACAACTGCTGCGGGCCAAACGCAAAATCCCAGTGCCCTACCATCGCGTCGAATCTTATTTCATTTAGGATTGGTATGAGAACTTCTCCCTTCGACTCAACTACGGGGAGCGTACCATGAAATGTATCGCCGCCATCAAAAACAAGAGTATGAGGATTATCCTTTCTGATGCTTTTGATCAGAGTCTGAATCCTCGAATATCCCCCCGCAGTTCTTACAACATTTCCATTCCCCGTAAAAAATAGTTCAGGGTGTAGTTCTAAATATCCGTGAACGTCATTAATAAAAGCGATTGATAGTTTCATACATTGCTATTTATGGATGAACAATGGCCCAGCCCTCATGATGTCGAATAATAATTTCTCCATTACCGGAAGGGACATACGAAATAAAAGGGAACAATGCACTCTTGTCGATCTTTCTTTCCCGCAGAGTGTTTTCGCACATGGCAAGGATCACCCCTTTCTGTTGCAGATCTTTCAGTTTTGCCTCAAAAGCCCCCGTTTTTTCATACACCTTCACACCGTCTCCAAAGACAATTAATTCGACTTGAAGCTTGCCTTTCAATCGCGGGTCTTCCAGTACATTTCTAATGTTTTTGAGCGTTCCGTTGATTTTTTTCTCGTCTCCATTGTTTAAAACGTATAAGGCTTTATAAGAATTCAATGTCGCTTTGGCCCCGGTAAATGGACTAGTTTCCTGAGTCCGTGCAGTGCTGAGGAAAACAAATGCAAAAAGTGTAAGAAGAATTGCTATTCTTTTCATAGTGTTATCTGATTATATGGTCAAGGAGGCTAGCGATGCTAACCCCTCAAATGCTAGCTATTTTTGAAACTCCTTTATCGCTTCGCTGATATCATACACTTCTGCTTTGCCTTTCAGCTTGGAAGAAAGCAGCGAACTTGCAGCGGCGCTACGATAGCCTCCGGCACAATGAACAGCGACCGGCTTATCCGTTGGAATTTCATTTGCCCGGTCACGGAGTTCCGCTAAGGGAATGGACAGGCTATTCGGGAAGATTCTTTGTTGTTTTATTTCAGACGGATTTCTCACATCAACGATAGTATATTCTTCCGGATTTTCCTTTAGGTTATTGAGATCTAAAAGTGCTTCTTCCTGCTCCGCAAAATCAAGAACAAAGCCTTCCTTTATCTGCATTTCATAACCAATAGATGCAGCCCGTTCGATCATCTTCTTTAATTGCTTTTCGTCTTTAGCCGCCAGGTAAAAGCTTTCTCCCGGTTTGATAATACTGCCCAGCCAGGTTTCAAACTTTTCTCCTTCCATGATATTGACTGAATGAGCAAGATGTCCTTTCTTGAAATCTTTGTCGTTCCTTACATCCACCACCCAAAGCTGCTTGTCCAGATCTTTTGCATCGCCTTCAGAACTGATCTTCTTCCCGATATGCACACCTGCCACACTTGCTGAAAAATCAGGTGCTCCTTTTTTATTCAGATCAACATTGTAGGAAAAGTAAACAGGAATAAAAGGGAGGTCCGAGGTTAACTCTTTCACAAATTGTTCTTCCGGCATGTCTTGCAACGACCAGTTATGCTGTTTTTCTTCGCCGATGGTAGAGCTGCTGGCATCTCCTAAAGCCTTTCCGCAAAGTGTTCCGGCTCCGTGTCCGGGATAGAGTACGACATCGTCGTCCAATTTTGCCAGTTTCTGTCTCAGTGAAAAATACATCTGCTTAGCGAGGTGTTCGCGTAAAGCTTCCTGCTCTCCTCCGAATTCACGAAGGTCGGGGCGGCCGCAGTCGCCTACAAACAAGGTATCACCGGTAAAAACAGCCTTGTCTTTTCCCTCATGTTCTAAAACGATGGAAATGCTGTCGGGAGAATGCCCGGGTGTATTCAAAGCCTTCAGCTTAATTTTCCCAAACTCGATTGTATCACCTTCATCAAAAGGGGTGATGGAATAACTTGCCTTCATCAGCTTGCTTCCGTAGACCTTAACTCGGGTTTTATTCTGGATTTCCCGGTGACTGCTTACAAAATCCGCATGAGGATGAGTCTCAATCACTCCAATTATTTCAGCCTTGTGCTCCTCCGCAAAGCGATAATATTGCTCAGGATTGCGCGATGGATCTATTAATACGATGCGATTTTCGCATTCACTTAGAACTGCATAACTGTACTGGGCTAAATACTTGTCTTCAAACTGTTGTACTTTCATTTGGATAGATTTTGTGTTTGTTCTCATACAAAAGTATGTCCAGAATCACTTTTGTTCTGTGACAATTGTCACCGAGCTCCCTTCTGGATTTTGGGGAGATTTGAAGAAACAAAAGTAAAACGTGAAATACATTATTATAGGCGCTGTAGCAGGCGGAGCCAGTACTGCAGCCAGGTTAAGAAGATTAAACGAACACGCAGAAATCGTCATTTTTGAGAAGGGTCAATATATCTCCTACGCGAATTGCGGGCTTCCTTATTACATCGGAAATGTGATCAAGGATAGAAACAAACTCTTCGTCCAGACAGCCACTTCCTTTGCTGCAAGATTCAATGTAGATGTGAGAGTAAGTACCGAAGTGACCGCCATCAATCCTTCCGTAAAAACAGTAAGCGCCATTAATCTTTTGACCGGCGAAGAGTACACAGAATCGTATGATAAGCTAGTTTTATCGCCCGGCGCCAGTCCCATTCGCCCTGCATTACCTGGCATTCAGAATGAGGGAATTTTTACTGTTCGAAATGTAGGTGACACCGATTATATTAAAGGCTACGTTACAGAAACAAAACCGCAAAAGGCCGTTGTGATTGGTGCAGGGTTTATTGGATTAGAAATGGCCGAAAATTTACATGAACTCGGTCTCGATGTAAGTGTGGTGGAAATGAGCAATCAAATCCTTGCCCCGGTGGATCTTCCTATCGCTGCTCTTGCGCAGAAACATCTTAGAGAAAAAGGGATTCATTTACATTTGAACACTGCTGTAACCGGCTTTGAAAAAGAAGATGGCCGCTTGAAAGTGCAACTGCAGGATAAGGCGGACCTGGAAGCGGATCTGGTGATCCTTTCGATCGGTGTCAGGTCGGACACAAAGCTGGCCGAAAATGCAGGTTTAAAAATAGGACAAGCAAGAGGGATATGGGTAAATGAATATCTCCAAACTTCCGATCCTGATATCTATGCTGTTGGGGATGCCATCGAATATGCTAACCCGATATCTGGTCAGACGACAATTACTTTTCTTGCAGGTCCGGCAAATAAGCAGGGTCGCATTTGTGCAAATAACCTGGTGTTCGGCAATAATCAGAAATACAATGGTTCGATCAATACCGCTATTGTGAAGCTTTTCGACCTGACTCTGGGAGCTGCTGGAATGGCTGTAAAACATTTGGAACGAAATAAAATCCCTCACCTCACTGCAACCATTCATGGAAATTCGCACGCGGGATACTATCCCGGTGCCCAACTCATGACTATCCAGATTGCTTTTTCTCCTGAAAACGGACAATTGTTAAGTGCCCAGGTTATTGGAGGAGAAGGAGTAGATAAACGGCTTGATGTGCTTTCTTCAGTAATCAAAAACAAGGGGACGATTTATGATTTGATTGAATTTGAACAAGCTTACGCGCCTCCATTCTCATCCGCTAAAGATCCTGTCAATATGGTAGGCTTTGTAGCGGAAAATATTTTGCTCGACCGATTAAAAGTTATCGAATGTTCAAAGCTGAATTCAGTAGAACCCCATGCTGCACTAATTGATGTTCGTACCCCAGCCGAATTTGCAGGAGGAACTATTGAAGGAGCTATAAATATTCCGCTTGACGAGATAAGAAATCGCCTGTCTGAAGTGCCGGTCGACAGACCGCTTTATATTTTCTGTCAGCAGGGAATGCGTGGCTACCTGGCACAACGAATTCTAGTTCAAAATGGGTTTGAGAATGTTACGAACCTTTCCGGCGGTTACCTCTTGTGGAAGACGTATAAGGATGAGATGGAGCAAGCGGAAGCAGAAGTTTTGTAGGGAGATTCAAGGCCTGCGAAGGTGCAGGCCTTATTCTTTAAGAAATTGATCTGTAATCAATTCTTTTATTGATTTTCAATAACCTTATTTGTTGAAGTATGATAAATCGTTGAAAACGGAGGAACACTTTTTGTAATCCATACGTTACCACCGATAATACTATGATGACCTATCACTGTGTGACCGCCTAAAACAGTTGCATTCGCGTAAATTACTACCGAGTCTTCAACAGTTGGATGTCGTTTCGTTTCAGCCAGTTCTTTTTCGACACTAAGTGCGCCTAAAGTCACACCTTGATAGACCTTAACATGTTTCCCTATTTTACAGGTTTCGCCGATCACAAGTCCTGTTCCATGATCGATGTAGAAATACTCGCCAATTTCAGCTCCGGGATGAATATCAATACCGGTTTGAGCATGAATGCATTCGGTAATAATCCGGGGAAGAAGGGGAATTCCAAGCTTTAAGAGCGAATGTGCAATCCGATAGAAGCAAATAGCAAAAAAGCCTGGGTAAGCTCTAACCACTTCGAAACGCGATTTAGCTGAAGGATCACCCTGAAAAATAGCATCTACATCTGTGTTTAGAACCCGGTATAGTTCAGGGATATTATCGAAAAACTGTTCTGCTTTTAATTCATTGTCACAGCTATCACAAGCTGTAGTCCCTTTGAATATTTTCAAAAGCTGCTCTTTTAACAAATCAAATCGATTGTCTATTTCCGCAGTGCTGGGGTAAATTATTTTATTGTGCTCCGGATATAAAAGGAAAATAAGGTCTTGTACCCAACCTTTAATGATGTCGTTAGACGGAACAGACTCTACAACTTGTTGTTTCTCCTTCAGATGACGTAAAAGTTCCTGATTCATCTGCTGTTATATAATTAGAGTGAATCGATTGCTTCCTTCAATTTCAGGCTCACTTCGCCAGCTATTGCTTCCAGATTTTGATTTTGAACCGCAGACATCGTTTCCATAGGATTGACTGCAGATACTTCTACTTTACCGTCGGTGCGTTCCTGCACCAGTATATTGCAAGGTAGCAATACGCCGATTCTATACTCTTGTTCAATTGCATGGTAGGCCATTTTCGGGTTGCAAGCACCGAGAATACGGTACTCACGAAAGTCGACGTTAAGTTTTTCTCTGAATTTTTCCTTTAGATCTATTTCAGTAATGACTCCAAACCCTCTGTCTGCCAGTGCTTGTTTAACCTTTGTTAAAGCCGTTTCAAAAGTGTTGCTTACTTCCCTGGTATGATAATAATTCATCTGGTCCATTGCTAAATGTTCACAATTAGAGATGGAACACTCCCTGGCGCATTAAGTTCTATGTTTCTGGCAAGTGAGGCAATTGCAATAAGTTTGCCAGGGGTACTAAAAACTGGAGAGGCAAAAAATCAAAAAGGATCCGTTTAAAGATCCTTTTGATATTTAATTGGCGACAAATAATGAAGTAATATCGTCCTTGAACACCTAAAATTGATTGCCATGAGTAAGATAACGGGTGAGATGGTAATTGCCATCAAGAGCCATAAATTACTTTCTCCAACAGTATAAAAAGCGGCTATGCCCGCTATCACTAATTCCGCTACCGTAAATGCGTAACTAACGTACATCGCGGCGTAGAAGAAGCCCGGTTCTATCTCGTATTTTTGATTACAGTATGGGCATCTTTCATGCATAGTAGCGTACTTCCAACTAAATATTGAGCTCTTATAAATATCGCCCTGTTTACACCGTGGACATTTTTCATTAATCACAGCTGATATCTTAGTCATCTCGATCCCTTCCTTAAAGTTTTACACTAACACTGACCGGGGCTCGTAAAAGTTGCCCGACTAATACAAAAGTAAGGAGTTGATATAGCGTCTTTGGTGACAAAAGTTACCGAACCGTCTCGTTACCGAAATTAGCTTTGTAAGAAATTTGTTGACTATGGAATTTTTAAAAAGAAACACAGGGATAGTTTTAGGAATTGTACTTGGGATGTTAGCGGGATTTCTATATTGGAATTATGTGGGCTGTGTAAGCGGCACCTGCGCAATTACTTCCAGTCCGGTAAACAGCACTTTGTACGGAGCATTGATGGGTGGTTTGCTGGGTAATATGTTTAAAAAGGAAAGGAAGACTGAATGATATTTGGGCGCTATGACGTCCCTTTCTTTAGTCCAGGGATCATCCTAAGCTGCACAACCAAAGATGATAAGACAGTTAATCCACCGATTGTTGCTATAGCCGTGGAAAGGCCGAACGAATCTGCAAGGATTCCTGAAAGGATTGCACCAAAAGCATAGCCGGAATCTCTCCATAGTCTGAAAATACCGAGACTTTCAGCCCTTTGTTCGGGCCTCGTTTCATCTGCAATAGCGGCCAGAAAGGTTGGATATACCACCGCTGTTCCTATCCCTAAAATTACCGAGATAAGCACGTAAGAACTCAACTGGAACGCAGGGATTAACAGCAACAGAGCTAAACCCTGGGCCAACATCCCCCAAAATAGCAGCGTCTTTTTATTTATTCTATCGGCAAGTTTACCGGTAAAAAGCTGCCCTAGTCCCCATACTGCAGGATAGATCGAAACAATCATCCCTATCTCCTTTAGTCCATATCCTTGTGTGCTTAACAGCAGAGGCAATAGTCCCCAGACCATTCCATCGTTTAGATTGTTCACCAAACCTGCCTGCGTGATTGATGATAAATTTGGATGACGAAGGCCTGTGTCAAGAAAAACTTTGTCAAGGGGTTTTATGGTTGATGTCTTTTTTTCTGTTAAGACGAAGCCCCTGGTGTCTTTGATCAAAAAAATACTGCCTGCAAGACCCAGGAAGGAGATAGCAATTCCGATATAAAAAGGATAGGGTCTGAGGCCGTATTCCGAAGCGATAAAACCGGTTAGAAGAGCTACTAGTGCGACGGCAAGATAACCAGCAAACTCGTTAAGTCCCATAGCCAGTCCCCGGTTCTTTTCTCCTACCAGGTCGATCTTCATTACTACTGTGGATGACCAGGTTAATCCCTGACTTATCCCCAGCAGCACATTAGAAGCAACTACCCAGGTCCAACTTTCAGCTGAAATGAGAATAATCGGCACGGGGATGGCAAAAAGCCATCCGTAGATCAGGAGCTTTCTCCGGCCAATAGTATTAGCAAGTGCTCCTGCAAAGTAATTTGCGATGGCCTTTGTAAAACCAAAAACAACAATGAAAGAAAGAAGTGCGGATTTAGCTACAATCCCAAATTCTTCCCGAGCCAACTCGGGAAGAATGGATCGTTCCAAACCGATCATTCCCCCAACAAAGGCATTTATAATTATAAGAAGCGTGAACTGCTTCCAGTTCTGCCGGAGCCCCAGTTGGATTTTACTGCTCATTCTACAGGATATCCCTTATTGATCCAGTCGACTTTAATATTGGTTGGTAGATTTAGAAGCTTCCCATTCTTGAATCCGGCAGCTTTCAACGCGGTAAAGGCCGGACGGATGTTCGGACAACGTTCAAACGGACAACAGCCGCAGTAAACAACTACTGTTGACGTTTTTGGAATGCTTGATAAAGCCTTCTTAAACCGGTCCAGATTTTCCTTTTCGCTGGCACCACCCATATTTCTTGCCCCTTTGATATTCTCGACCACGCCTATATTGAAGATAAGCGGTTTTGAAGTTTTCGAATTTTTGATCATCGCTGCCAAGGATGCCGGAGCCATCAAATCGGTTCTTGTCCAGGGATCCTTCGCCAATTGCGGCTTAGCAGGAAATTGCGCCCAGGACGTTAACGTTACAAATAGGGTGAGAACGAATGTAATTAATGTTGTCTTCTGCATTAGTGAGGTAGTTTGTCTTTAATTAACCCATATAAATAAGTACCGGAAAGGGCTCCGATCACGACGATGATCATAGCAAGGTAGCCATAACCAATATTAACGAACATGGGGCCTGGACAAGCGCCAGTCAGCGCCCAGCCCAATCCGAAGATCGAACCTCCGATAATATACCGTGGCCAGCTTTTATCCTTATCCTGAAAGGTAATCGGATTGCCCTGAGTGTCTTTCATCCTGAATTTTTTGATAAGTGCTACTGCTATTACACCAAGTATAACGGCGGTTCCAATGATCCCATACATGTGGAACGACTGAAAGCGGAACATCTCCTGGATGCGATACCATGAAATTGCTTCAGACTTGGCCATGATCACGCCAAAAACCAGTCCTGTTAGTATATATTTTAATCCTTTCATCTCTTTCATTAGAATATTAATGGTAATAGTAAATGGGTCATTACCAGACCACCTATAAAAAATCCGATCACTGCTACCAGAGAAGGGAGCTGCATATTGGAAAGGCCGCTGATGGCATGTCCGGAGGTACATCCTCCTGCGTATCGGGCTCCAAATCCTACCAGCACACCTCCAATAAGCAGTACTAATATTCCTTTCGAGGATGTAAGAACTTCTGTCCCAAAAAGCTGCGATGGGTTTAGGCCGCCGTCAAAGGCTATTCCCAATCCCTTCAGATCTTCGATCGTTGCTGCTGATAGTTTAAGCGGCTCATCGTTTTGCAGTAAGGTTGAGGCAACTACACCTCCCAACACTGATCCAAACAGGAAGAGTAAGTTCCATTTTTGGGTTCTCCAGTTGAAGTCGAAGAACTTTACTTTTTTTCCGGCACCGGCGATGGTACAAATGGTGCGAAGGTTTGCCGATACACCAAATGATTTGCCAAAGAATAAGAGCAATACCATGATGAAAGCTATTGCCGCACCCGAAATATACCAGGGCCAGGGCTGTCTAAGTAGTTCAAGCATGTTGTTTTTTTAATTGAAATGTTAACAAAGGTTTGATGCAATGATTCACCAAACGTTCAGCAATGCTGCCAAACAATAGATGATTTCTTCCTTTACGGGCGTTAGTTCTGATACACACCAGATCCATCTCGGCTTCGCGGTTAAAGTTTCTGATACCATCGGCAACTTTTCTGTCGCGGTACAGATGTGTTTCATACTTTTCTAGCTGATGTTCCTCCGCAAAAAACTTCATCTGAGCTTCAATCTCGTCGGCATATTTTTCCTCACCTTCAGTTAGGATTTGCAGCAGATGGATGGTGCTATCAAAAGCCTTTGCCAGTTTTTTAATGGTTTCGATCTGCACACCCTTTCCAAAAAGCTCAAAGTCGGCCACTAAAAGGATGTTTTTCAAATCAAGCATCGGCGTTCCTGGGCGGATTGTCAGAACAGGAACCTGTAAGTAACGAGCTACGTGCTGTGCTTCGGAGCCGGAAATCATCTCTATAAATCCATCAGACCCCTTAGTGCCCATTAATACCAGGTCAGCTCCCAGTTCAGCAGCGGCTTGATTAATTTGGTCTGTCAGCTTTCCTACACGAACATGCGCTTCGAATTTTGCTCCACGGGATTTCAACGCTTCAAACTTATTTAACGTTTCCAACTTCTTGTTCTCCAGCTCAGCATCAGAGCGACCTTCCAGATAGTCGGAGTCAGAATCGTTCACCTGCTGCACATGAAGCATATGAATTTGGATGGGGATTTTTCGCTCAAGCACTTCGGCCATTTCAATCGCCAGGTAACTAACTTCAGAAAAATCGGTAGGAATTAGAATATTTAAAGTTTCCATTTTTATTTATTGATTTAAGGAGGTGGCTTTTATCGTGGCCACGCTCCAATTCCCCCAACTAAATTGTAAGATTTTAATCCTAGCTTCTCAAAAAGCGATGCAGCGCTTCCACTCCTGTTACCACTGCGGCAATACAAAAAGTAAGTTTTGTCCTTATCGAGCTTTTGAACCTGACTTTGAAAATCAGGAGCCATCAAATCGAGGTTCTTTGCTCCGGGAATACTACCGGAGGAGAACTCTCCCGGAGTACGTACGTCAATCAGCTCTGCTTTATCTGTTGTTTCAAACTTCTGTTTGAAATTCTTTCCGTCTAAATCGTTTTCTTTCTTTGAAAAAATGCTGTTAAACATGATTGTGCTTTTTTAATGATTAATAGATTTTTATGCTTAGGCCATTGTACTTGGACATACATAAGGACTAACTTCAAATTTTCCTGATTCTTTCAGCGCCTTAAATCCGCCTTTGATGTCTATAAGATTATCAAAGCCACGTGCGCGAAGTATCGAGTTGAAGATCATGGAGCGATATCCACCTGCACAATGCACATAGTAAGGCTTATTTTTATCCACTTGTGCCATTGCGTCATTGATGTAATCAAGAGCCGCGTTTTCTGAACCGATCAGATGCTCTGAATAGTGTTCTGTGTTTTTGCGCACATCCAGAATATTTACCTCTGCACCTTTTGCTGCTCGTTCTGCCAGTTCTTCAGGAGTAATTGACTCGATCTGATCTACTTCTTTCCCTGCGGCTCTCCAGGCTTCAATGCCGCCTTTCAGATATCCTATAGCATTGTCATAACCAACCCGGGCCAAACGGGTTATAACTTCTTCTTCCCGGCCTTCATCCGTGATCACTAATAGTTCTTGCTGAATATCCGGAATTAAAGTTCCAACCCATGGAGCGAAACTTCCATCAATTCCTATATTGATTGAGTTTGGTACAAAACCTTTCGCGAATGTCTGTGGATCGCGGGTATCTAAAAGCAGGGCTCCGGTTTCATTCGCTGCAGCTTCAAAAGCTGCAGGATCTAAAGCCTGTGTTCCTTTTTTCAATACATCTTCAAAGCTTTCATACCCTTCCTTATTCAATTTCACATTTAAAGGAAAGTATGCAGGCGGAGGAGTAAGACCATGTGTCACCTCTTTGATAAATTCCTCTCTGGTCATATCGGCCCTTAAAGCATAATTAGTTTTCTTCTGGTTGCCTAAAGTATCGGTGGTTTCTTTGCTCATGTTTTTGCCACAAGCGGAACCTGCACCATGAGCCGGATAAACGGTGATATCATCATTCAAAGGCATGATTTTAGTCCTTAGGGAATCGAAAAGAGTTCCTGCAAGTTGTTCTTGAGTCATATCAGCGGCTTTCTGAGCCAGATCAGGACGCCCCACGTCGCCGATAAACAGCGTATCTCCGGAGAATAATGCTGTCTCATTTCCCTGCTCGTCCATTAACAAATAGGAAGTTGATTCCATGGTGTGACCTGGCGTATGGAGTACTTTAATAGTAAGATCCCCAATTTTAAATTCTTCGTTATCTTTTGCGATGTAAGCGTCAAAGCTTGGATTGGCGTTTGGCCCGTAGATAATAGGAGCGCCTGTTTGTTTTGAAAGATCCACGTGTCCTGAAACGAAATCCGCATGAAAATGCGTTTCAAAAACATACTTGATCGTTGCCTCGTTTGCCTTAGCTTTTTCTATGTATGGGTTGACTTCGCGTAATGGATCTATAATCGCAGCTTCGTTTCCTGATTGGATGTAATAAGCACCCTGTGCTAAACATCCGGTATAAATCTGTTCGATGATCATATCTTTATTATTCTTTTTTAATTCTGTTTTGATAGTACAAATTTCGGTATCTCTAAATGCGGGGACGGTGACTTTTGTTACAGAAGGACCTAACCACTTATTTCTTTGAAAATGATATAGATACCCATTGCCAGCACGAACCAACCAAAGCCTTTTTTAAGCTTTTCTCCAGGGATTTTCTTACTCAACAGCCCGCCAACAAATATACCGGCAACGGCAATTCCTGTAATGGTAATAAGGAACGTCCAGTTGATAGTAAAGTGTCCCAGATCTCCAGCAAAGCCGAACAATGAATTCATCGCTATAATCGCTAACGATGTTCCTACCGCCTTTTTCATGGGCAGCTTAATCAGGAACACCAGGGCTGGAATCAGTAGGAAACCACCACCGGCGCCAAGCAGACCTGTAACCAATCCAATGCTAATGCCATAGCCGAGAAGTTTGAAGAATTTAATACAGTCGGAACATTCCTTTTCGGGACCGGCACCGCTTTTATCCCTGATCATGCTAATGGATGCGATCAGCATGAGTATTCCGAACAGAACCATCGTAAGAAAGGATTCCGTAATCGTGAAGCCGCTGATTGTGATTATTTCTTTCGGAATGATGGGCACCAAGAACTTCCGTGTTGCAAATACAGTAATAACCGAAGCTGCACCAAAAAACAAGGCCGCTTTTATACTTACCAACCCTTTACGGAAATTATTAAACGATCCGATTAGGCTGGTTGAACCAACAATGAATAGTGAGTAGGAAGTGGCCAGTAAGGGAGATACGCCGAAAAGGTAAACCATCACCGGAACGGTAAGGATTGAGCCGCCGCCACCAATTAAGCCAAGAGAAATTCCGATTAAAGCTGATGCAATATAGCCTAGTAGTTCCATTATTTTGTTTTGATACTACAAAGGTCATGCTTAGAATTTCGGGAGTTTGTGACAAAAGTCACGCGGTGTAGCTTAGCTATAGGAAGGGGAAGAATCGGTAGCTGCGTTTTTGATAATCCTGATATTCAGGAAACTTCTCCATCAGCAGTTTCTCTTCGTAGCTTGACTTAAAATAGAACAGCAACAGCAAAAGAGAGGTGATAAAGAGCTTGAACAAACTTAGCTCCCACATAGCGTATCCAAAGAAAAACAGAAGCAGTCCAGTGTATACAGGATGCCGTATCTTTTTGTACAAACCGGTTTGAATAAGAGTTCCCTGAGATACAGGTCTAGGAAATGGACTTAAATTTCCTCTTAGCTGCAGTAGGGCAAGTACTGCAATCAATAAGCCCATAACCGCTATAACCAGGAACGCTACTTTAACCAAGGAAGGAAATTGCCATCCCTGCCGGGATGGCAACTGAAAATATAAAATGAAAAGCAGAAGCTGAAGACCGACGAACAGTATATCTTTTGCCTTTAATCGTTTCATTGAACTAAAGTAAGCTTCTTTTCTTCGAATCGGACTTTACCCTCATCCAAAAAATCAGCAAATGACTCAGGATCATAATCTGCACCACGAGGCTCATTTAACATTTCGCCATCATGGTCAAGCAGGACATAGTATGGTTGAGAATTGGCATTGAAACGACTCGCCTGGAAATCACTCCACTTATTGCCAATCGTCCTGATCTTTTTACCGCTGAACGATGAAACGCTTTGCTCGTTAGGCGGTAGTTCAGTCTTATCGTCCACATACAACTGGATCAACACATAGTCGTTTTGGAGCCTGCGCAAAACTTCCTTCTCGGGCCAGACTGTTGACTCCATTTTTCTACAATTTACGCAGGCATGTCCGGTGAAATCGATTAGCACAGGCTTGTTGACTTCTTTTGCATAGGCTAAACCTTCTTCATAGTCGAAAAAAGCATTCAGGTTCAGGGGGGCATGAAAAATATCGGAGTACTTCTTCTTCGACTTTTGATCTAAAGGTATACCTACAGAAGAAATTGAATTAGTATACAAATCGAAATCCTGCGTAGTCTGAGGCGGAAGGAATGCAGAAATTGCTTTCAAAGGTGCGCCCCACAAGCCGGGGATCATATAGATGGTAAAAGAGAGAGTCATAATAGCAAAACCAAGGCGAGGGATGCTGATGACAGAATTATCTGAGTCGTGAGAAAACCTCAGCTTGCCCAGAAGGTAAAGTCCAAGTAAACCAAAGATCACAATCCAAAGAGCAAGAAATACCTCCCGATCGAACCAGTCCCAATGATAAGCCAGATCTACATTGGACAGGAATTTCAGCGCTAAGGCGAGTTCTAGAAAGCCCAGTACGACTTTCACCATATTCAGCCATCCGCCCGAGCGGGGCAGAGACTTCATCCAGGATGGGAACATGGAAAACATCACGAAGGGAATAGCCAATGCCACTGCAAATCCGAACATCCCTGTTGCTGGGGCTAACAAGGTTCCGGTAGAAGCAGCTTCGACAAGCAGCGTCCCAATGATAGGTCCGGTACAGGAAAAAGATACCAGGGCCAGCGTGGCAGCCATGAAAAAGATCCCCATCCATCCGCTTTTTTCGCTCTTCGCATCCATTTTATTTACCCAGGATGCTGGAAGGGTAATTTCAAACGCTCCAAGGAAAGAAGCAGCAAACACCAGTAATAGCAGGAAGAATGCGAAGTTGAAAATACCGTTTGTGGATAGGGCATTGAGGGCATCAGCACCAAAAAGCACGGTGACCAATAAACCCAATACTACGTAAATCACGACAATGGAAATACCGTATAACAGCGATCGTCCAATGGCTCTTCCTTTGTTTTCGGCTGCCTTTGTAAAGTAGCTGATTGTTAGAGGCAGCATAGGGAATATACAGGGCATTAAAAAAGCCGCGAAACCACCAAGTAAACCAGCCAGAAAGATCGACCAGAGAGAACCGGACGTTTCTTTTGCTTTCTGTGTTTTTGGTGTCGGTTCGCTAACGCTCTCTTTCGGCTCCCCGCTTTCCGCTGGGATTTCGATGAAATCTAAGTCTTCCGCTTGAATGCTGTCCCCGTTCTGCTCAATGGGAGTGAATTGGAGATTTTCAATGTCAGTGCTTCCAACAGTATCTTGCGGAAAGACCGGTGTGACACTGGTAAGAAGTGTAAGTATAAGGTGATAGATCAGCCTGATCATCCTAGAATCGTTTAATGATTGAAATACTTATTTAATTGTAAGAATAAAATCGACCTCTTCAGGAGGAAGGCATCTGGAGTCATCACATGCCATATATTCAATTTTTCCCTTAACTGTTGCAGGTAGCCTGGAGAGGTTTACTTTTTGCTGA
Organism: Sphingobacteriaceae bacterium; assembly: GCA_029266635.1. Lineage (GTDB taxonomy): Bacteria > Bacteroidota > Bacteroidia > Sphingobacteriales > Sphingobacteriaceae > JAQSWM01. The sequence continues at coordinate 258,247 of JAQSWM010000002.1, forward strand.
AAGATAACTGTATTTGAAAAGTAGCTGACTTTCATGTTGAAAGCCTTTTCAAACGTCGTAATTGGCTTTGGCTCCAGGGTTGCCCCCAACTTCTTATAAGAAGAAGAGGGAGTAAAGCTGAAGCTTGTTTTTACGGGACCGCCTTCAGGTACCTTCTGCGAGTAAATATGCCAGCCCTTATCGATCGTTGCTTTCAAGTAGATAATGGCCTCGTTCTTTCCGGTTTTCTTGGTAGCGTACGACCACTTTACCGGCTTTAAAATCTGAGAATATGAAGTAGCACTGAAAAACAGTGCTACTATCATGAAAAGGATGTTTTTCATCTTAATTTTATTTGACTACCCAATATCTGGGAGTTGTTTATTTACTTGTTAGTTCCTTAAAAAACTTCACAATTTCCGGGTTCATGTAATCTGCACCACCTTCATGCCTGCCAACTACTTTACCTTCTTTGTCAATTATTACAGTCGTTGGAATGGATCCTGAAAGGAACTCCGGTGGAACCGAACTAACCGCGGTATATACAGGCAGGTCGTACTTATTATTTACCATGAACTTGCTCGACTTTTTGTAGTTGTCGTCTACATCTACCATGAGGAATAAGATGTCTTTTTCGTCGAATTGCTTTTTTAGCTCATTAATAGATGGCATCTCCTGAACACATGGAGGACACCAGGTAGCCCAGAAGTTGATGAAGAGCACCTTTCCCTTTTGTTTAGAAATATCAACGGTTTTACCGCTCCCGTCTTTAAATACCACTGAGGGGGCCGGAGCCAGTTCTGCACTTCCAGTAGATTCATTGTTTACCTCCTGAGCAGAAACGGATGCTTCCTGTTCTGAGTTGTTTCCAGATTCACTGGTGTTATTATTTGCGCCACCAAATAAAAGCGCTTTCGCATCCGGGCTTATTAATAAAATTGCCGTAATAAGTATGACAATAGCAGAAAAGATGCCTGCCTTAGAAAAGATCTTAGATTTCATTTTTTGGTGTTTAATAGTTGGCTCCGAAGAGTCGTAAGAAATAAATTGAATAGTTAGTGCTGAACCAGACATAGTGCAACCTGTGAAAGCCTGTAAGCAGGTTTTCAGATACAAGAAAGTTTGGGCGAAATCAAATCAGAAAGGTCCTGTTCCGAAGATATAGGGGAACAGAATACAGGGGTAAGGGTTCACGTTCCCTGGAAAATAAAATCAGGGAATCAGATTTAAACATGGCCGAGATAGCCCAAAAAGCAGTAATTAATACAGCTGTAAACAAGGGCGCATTAGCTTCTGTCGGACGCTCAGGCAAAGACATTTTCTTACTGAAGCTACTTTCTCCACCAACACATATAACCGAAGCGAGGTTTTTCCCTTGCCCACCACCGGTCTGCTCCGTTTGGTTGGTACCATTCAAGTAAACGTGAATGGCCTTTTTCAAGGGGCAAGAGCCCAGCACAAGGAAACTCATTATCAGTAAGAATACTGACAAGAAGCCTATTTTTCTAGAAAATCCTTTGAGCTGTCTAACCATTTTTTCCTTAAATGTATTCTTTCTCTTGTGTAGTGTAACGATTCAAAAGTGAATTAAGTATATTTTTCAATGACCTGCTTTAGCTGCGAAGCCTGCATGACGCCAGACTGCCGCCACTTCGTTTCTCCGTTTTTGAATAAGATTAAAGTAGGAACTCCCTGAATTTGATAAGATTGAGCTACCTCTGGGTTTTTATCCACATCAACCTTCAAAATCGTTGCATCTTCACCAACCAATCCTTTTAATTGCTCTAAAATAGGTGCCATCATCTTACACGGGCCGCACCATTCTGCAGAGAAGTCAACCAATACAGGTTTATCAGAATTTATGATCTCAAAAAATGTTGCCATATCTCTTTCTGTTTATCTACCCTTAATTTCTTCAAATTCAACATCCACTGTTTTATCGATGTTTTGCTTCCTCGGAGTGGTATTACAGGCGCTCGTTCCACAACAAGCTGCATTTGCCAGGGCCTGGAAAACAAACAAGCCTGCCAGAAGTCCTAACAGTCCGTTTTGTAATTCAAAAGCCTGGTAAGCAACAAGTAACCCCATTGCCAACCTCAACCATCTCATAAAATTCCAACCGGTGAATAATGTTTTTCTAAGTGTTTCCATTCTTCTCTCGTTTTCCTTAGACAAAAGTCAGGAGAATAGATACGAATGTTTGTGACAAAAGTCACCAGGAAGGTCTGGAAGTGGACTTGGGAATTAATTGTTAAACTTCAAATCCGGAGGCCGTTTACTGATGCAAATTCATGGATCATAAACAAATATTTGAAAGCATAGTTAAAGGAAGTATGGACAGGATGAAACAGCCTTTTAGCATTACCGTAGATCTGGATGGAAACTGCGAACAAAGAACCTTATTTCTGACTCATAATACAGAAACTTTTGATTTCGAATTAGACGGGCAAGCAATTTCGATAATCAACAACGGCGATAATTCGTGGAGCATTGTTGCCGGAACGATCGATCAGGAGACGGTTAACCTCATCGGTACAGAGGTCGAAAAGCATTATAAAAACCTCCACCTCTAGTTTCTATAAATTTTATAGCCCCTTGTCCGAAATTTAAGAATCTTACTTTTTCCACTCTATATAATTCCTGTGCAAGGCTAGGTAACCTCTTTGTTCCATCTTCTTTAATAACCTTGATATCACCTCACGTGATGAACTCAGGTCGTTGGCTATCTCCTGATGAGTGATATTTAACTGCTTTGTTTCCAGCTTCTCCGACTGGTTTTTTAGATAAAAATCCAGGCGTTCATCCATGCTTTTAAAAGCGATATTATCTACCATCGTCAGGAGCTCTTCATATCGGTTACGATAGGTTTCCAGTACGAAATAGTACCATGTCTTATAATCCTGCATCAGCTCGTCCATCAACTGTATCGGGATAAGTAAGGCGACAGTGTATTCAACAGCTTTAGCCATAACTTCACTTGTTTCCTGTTTAGCAGCACAAATCATAGACAGAGCACATGCTCCGCCCGGTTCTATGTAATACAGGAAAAACTCGTTGCCCTCTTCGCCCTGCCGATAAAGCTTCACCCGGCCTTCCACAATTAGCATGGTAGAGCGAAAGTATTGTCCGGGAGACATCATTACTTCCTCCGCCTCAAACTTTTTGATAGAGCAATTTGCGATCAGCTTTTCCTTCAACCCAGGCTCGAATTGTGGAAAGAACTGATTGATGTATTGGGATACTGTTAATTCATTGGCCATATGCAAAGGTAGGGGAAAAATTAGGGAATAGTCGACCTCTATGTGAAATCCAAACTTGTCTAACATCTCTTAATTTTGCCGATATTAAAAGTAACACATGGAAGAAGCAAAAGTATTTGAGGCCTGCTTTTCATTAGCTGAAGATTTAATGTGGGAAAGTGAACAGGGCGGGATTGAAAGTCTCCCTGAACAGATGGCAGAATTGTCTGAAATGACAAATGAATTTGTAAGAATTGCAAAACAGTGTTACTATCAGATAGAAGATATTCCGGATTTCGAAGCAATACTACTAGGTGCGATAAAATATTTAAATGCACAGGCAATTCCCCCTCTTCGAGGAAATTATTCCTGGTTTTTCAACTCACTTAGCGCATTATTAGAGCTCTGTAACCCTAATAGCGCTGTTGGAAAAGACGGTTTACCATTTTTACTTGCATTGCAGTCAGGTGTGAATAAATGTATAGAATGGGCGGGAGAAGATATAGATGAGTTTGAATAGGCAATCCTTATTTTTTCCCCTCTGCGTTTTATAAAAGCATTAGTTATCTAATTTATTCCATTAAAGCTTCAAATTTCAAGATATGATAGGCATTTGCAAACTATATGATGAGCCCTGCGAATTGATGGAAAGCCACATTCTCCCTAAGTTTATTATTGATTATTTTAAAAAAACTGGATCTAATTATCTAAGGACAGCGGTTGAACCGAATAGGCGAAGACAAGACGGTAAGAAAGGCTACTACTTGTCAGAAAGGGCAGAGTTGGATTTTAGTAAAAGGGAAAAGTGGTTCGCCGAGAAAATATTTAAACCTTTTCTAGAAGAAAAAAGGAGACTTTTCGAGTATGATGAGAATCTCTATTATTTTTTAATCTCCCTTCTTTGGCGAGGATTGCTATCCGAACTTGAAAATCCGGACTATCTCAAAGAGAAATATTATGGGTCTCTGTTAGAGGTTGAAAGAGAGTGGAAGGATTATCTAAAAGGTGGAGCAACTCCTGTTAAATTTCCTGACGTTAACTTGTTTCTAACTGATTCAATTCGTGCTCATAATATAAAAGTTACCGGGCTAGACTACTACTTTACACGAACTTTGGATTTCACCATATTCGCCAGTTCCGACGGTTCCTTTGTTGCTATATACTGCAAGTTCTTACGGTTCATGGTATGGTCAGTGATCAAAGACATACATACAAACATAAACAGTGAGCTTCAAATTTGCCCGAGTAAAGGCTTTATACATTTTCCTCAGCATATACACGATGCGTACATGATAGAAAATGTAATACAAAGGGTGCGAGTGATAGAGTCGATGCCTGGTGCTTCAGAACAGCAACAAGAAAAGATCTTCCAGGAAGTCAAAAAGAATACTGAGAAATTTGGCAGTACTGATGGAGCCAGAGCAATCTTCAATGATTGGTATAATCTTGATCAAAGTTGATTGTAAGAACACCGGTCACCCTTAATAAATTTCTTCACTTCTTTTGAAGTAATTCTTGAATCTCCTGGTACGCATAATAGTAAATTCCGCCAATTTTTTTTCCGTATAGGATTCCCGTTGTCCGGTAGGTTTTCAAGGTGTTTTTTGTAATATTCAACATGGTCATCACCTCGAAGGATTTCAACCATTTCTTCCTGGGAGTTTCTTTGTAATCTTTTAATAGCAGTTTGAAATCTTCCAATAATTGGATCCGGAACTGCTGTAAATCTTCGCTTGTAATTATCTCAGTAGCCATATTAAAAAGATTAGGATACAAAGATTGTAAGGGTGTCAATTCCCGGAGGTACACTTTTCAAAATGTCCATTCAAAAAAGGATGTGTTCTCACCCAAGAAGTGGTATTAATACAGAAGAACGCCAGACGTTTCAGCTTAAGATTATTTATTTTTTACCAATAGACAAATAATACCTGATTCGTATCAAGATATCTCCCTTCCTGATCTAGAAGCACGGATAATATCGGGTTCAACCGATCTCAACTATAAAAAACAATTATCTTTTTCGACGTGTATTGATTTACATAACAGCTGCTGATGCATTGCGTACTTAAAGCAGACATTCTGATATAGTCAATTAACTTCTAAATCTATGAAAACAAATAGGATCTTTTTTTCAGGCATCGCCCTCGGGCTACTTATTGGCGCCTGCCAGAACCCTGGCTCTAACACTGTCGCCGGCACTGATGACACGTCAGCCACTGAGCACATGTCCGGTATGGGATCAGATACATCCATGATGGGGCAAGACACATCCATGATGGCTGGCATGAACCGCATGATGAAACAAATGCATCAAATGAAGATGACCGGCAATGCAGACTACGATCTCGCCATGATGCTTAAACATCACCATCAGGGAGCCATAGACATGTCGGAAGCAGAACTCAGATGGGGAACCGATCAGCAGTTGAAAGATATGGCTCAGAAAATGATCGATATGCAAAAGAAGGAAATTCAGGATCTGGAGGCGATTGCTGACAAATATAAATCCGGTCCGAAAAATTATGATCCGGCGAATAAAAACGAGGGTTTAGGTAAGGATATGGATAAAAGTATGAGATCAATGATGGAAATGGGTCATGACATGTCGAAGAGCATCGACCATCAGTTCGCGTCCATGATGAAAAAACACCATAAGGACGGCATTGAAATGGGTGAAATGATTGTGAAATATGCTAAGGATGCCAACTTTAAATCGATGACTCAGAAAACCATGGATGAGCAGAAAAAAGACATTGAAAAGCTGGACGAATGGCTGGATAAACATAAAGAATAGCCTGTAATAGATAAACACAAATTCACTGAAATGGAGAATAAACCAGGTAACTATAAAAAGTTTGGGTGGATGCTGCTGGCATCATTCATCATCATGTACGCAGTGATGTTCCTCAACGTCGACAAGCTGGATCATGTGTATCTGAGTACTACACGGGCTTATATGGCCTTGCTCATGGTAGCCCCGATGGCCTTGTTGATGCTTGCCATGATGCCGATGATGTACCCTGACAAGAAATTAAACGGAATCATTGCTGTAACGAGTGTTGTGGTATTTATCCTGGCGCTGGTGTTCTTAAGAAGTCAAACCTTTATCGGCGACCGTCAATACATGAAAGCCATGATCTCTCACCATTCCTCTGCCATTATGGTGAGCCAGGAGGCCAAATTGAAAGATCCGGAATTGAAGCAGTTGGCTGAACAAATCATCCGTTCCCAGGAAAAGGAAATTGCTGAAATGAAACAGATGCTTAAGCGAATGGAAAATAAGGACTGAAATACAAATGAGTTTATTCAAAGACTGTATGAAAATACCCCTGATCACTATTACAGCTATTATGCTCTTGGGATCCTGCCAGGGCGATTCGAAAAAGGAGATGGCTAGTGGAGGAAGTTCTGATACTTCGCAAACAGCAACTGAAAGTAGAAAATCAGATCAGGGTGCGGAAGCAATAATCACCTCTTACCTTGATTTGAAAAACGCGCTGGTAAAAGACGATGATAAGGCCGCGGCCGAAGCCGGAAAGCAACTTGCCTCGGCCTTCAAACAATTTAACACATCAGGTCTGAAGGAAGCCGAACGGAAAATATTCGAGGATATCCGGGAAGATGCAATTGATCATGCCTCCCACATTTCAACTAACGCCGGGAATATCAGCCACCAGAGAGAGCATTTTGAAACCTTAAGCGAAGATATTTACGATCTTAAAAAAGGTGTCGGGGGAGATCAGAAGCTTTACTACCTGCATTGCCCTATGTATAATAACGGCAAAGGCGCTAATTGGATCAGCGAAACCAAAGAGGTTCAGAATCCTTATTTAGGAAAATCGATGCCGGAGTGTGGAACGCTTAAAGAAGAATTATAACAGGCATGGGCCTTAAAACAAAAATATTGCTCATTCTAGTTGCTGTATTCGTTGTTATCCAGCTTTTTCAGTCTCCAAAGAACAACACAGCACCTGAGACATCAGCTGACATTTCCCGTGTTTATCCAATGTCTCCCAATGTGAAGGCTACCCTTCGCAAATCATGTTACGACTGCCACAGCAATTCAACCCATTACCCCTGGTATTCTTATATCCAACCTTTCGGCTGGTGGCTGTCTTCGCATATAGAAGAGGGAAAAGAGGAACTGAATTTGTCTCAGTTTAAAGACTATTCGGCCCGCCGGAGAAAAAGCAGGCTGAAGTCGATGGCTGAAAGTATCGAAGACGGATCCATGCCTTTGTCATCTTACACTTTCATTCATAACGGAGCAAAGCTGCGTGACCAGGATAGAAAGCTTTTACTGAATTGGATCGACAGCGTACGTGCCAGTCTTAATTAATTGATCATGAAAACACTACTCATCTACCTGTTACTTACTTTTTCCGCTAGCGCACTTTTCGGGCAAACTTCTGATCAGTCGGCCCAGCTTGTGCGACAGGAGGTTTATACCTGTCCGATGCACCCCGAAGTGATCAGCAATAAGCCAGGCAGATGCCCTAAGTGTGGAATGGAACTGGTTAAGGAGAAAACAGCAAAGCGGAGCGCGCCCGCTAAGCCGGCAGCACCCAAAAAACAGCAGCCAAAAAAAGTAAGCAAACCTGCTCCCGTAAAAACACAGCCGCCCTTGAAAGCCGCCCCGGTACAGAAAGAACAGATGCCGGTTCAAAATCCGGAGGAGAAAGCACGTCCAGTTCCAAAATCCGGACACAAGATTGAAAAGCCCGGGCTCACCTATAAGCCTAAAAAGGTTCGCTATGATCTGTATGTGAACGATACAATAGTCAATTTCACCGGGAAAAACAGGAAAGGAGTGGCGATTAACGGTAGTATTCCTGCTCCAACCTTAACCTTTACTCAGGGCGATACCGCTGAAATATATGTGCACAATATGATGCATATGGAAACCTCCATTCACTGGCATGGAGTGTTTCTGCCCAATCGTTTCGACGGGGTACCCTATCTTACCCAAATGCCGATCAAGCCTCATTCAACTTATATATATAAATTTCCCATCATTCAAAACGGGACCTACTGGTATCACAGTCACACAGAACTGCAGGAACAGAGCGGAATGTATGGGGCCTTAATCTTTAATAAACCGGACGAACCATCCATTCCTGCAATTCCAATTGTGTTAAGCGATTGGACAGATATGAACCCCATGGAGGTAAACAGATCGCTACATAATGCCACAGACTGGTTTGCGATCAAAAAAGGATCCACTCAGAGTTATTGGGAGGCGATCAGAAAGGGTTACTTTAAAACGAAGCTGATTAACGAATGGAAACGCATGACCGCCATGGATGTGAGTGATGTAGCTTACGATCGCTTCCTCACCAACGGCAAGCCCATCGCTGAGGCTACTCAGTTTAAAGCCGGCGACAAGGTTAAACTTCGAATAGTGAACGGCGGTGCGTCAAGCTATTTTTGGCTGACCTATTCGGGAGGAAAAATGACCGTGGTTGGAAACGATGGGAATGACGTGCAGCCGGTCGAGGTAGATCGTCTGATCATTGCCACTGCCGAAACCTACGATATCATTGTGACCATTCCTGAGAATATGAGCTATGAGTTTTTGGCGACTGCGGAAGACCGGACACAATCCACCTCACTCTGGCTTGGTAGCGGAATGAAGATGCCAGCAAAACCTTTAGGGAAACTGAAGTACTTCGAGGGCATGAAAATGATGAATGGCATGATGAAAATGAATGGGGACATGGAGCCAATGGGGATGCAGATGAGTAACCAGCAGATGGATATGAATTCGGTCATGTATCCGGAAGCTACGGGCGAAGAAAACGCGATGCCGGCTAATGAAGGTCATGACAAGCACAACATGGACAAGTCTAAGGAAGCCGACACAACGAGGAAAGCTCCTAACGAGATGCAGGGCCACGAAGGACATAATATGCCTCAGATGGCAGGGCACGAAGGTCATAACATGGGCGCAGGTACCGCTTCTGATATCGTTACCCTGAATTATGGAATGCTTCGGGCGACTGAAAAAACAACTTTGAAGGAAGGGCCCTGGCGGGAATTCAGGTTTGAGCTGACCGGCAACATGAACCGTTACGTATGGACAATCGATAATAAGACAGTGGGCGAATCCGACAAGATCCTGATTAAAAAAGGGGAGAACGTACGGATCATCCAGTTCAACAATTCTATGATGCGGCATCCCATGCACCTGCATGGTCACGATTTTAGAGTAGTGAATAAGCAGGGAGAATACGCTCCAATGAAGAATGTCATCGACATCATGCCGATGGAGACAGATACGATTGAATTTGCAGCATCAGAAAGCGGCGACTGGTTTTTCCATTGCCACATCCTTTATCATATGATGAGCGGTATGGGCCGTGTGTTCAGCTATGTGAATTCGCCCCCGAATCCCGAACTGCCTGATCCTGCCCGGGCCCGGCGTATGTTCGTGAAGGAGAATAGCAACATGTATTACTTCATGACCAATGTGGGACTGGAAAGCAATGGCAGCGATGGGGAAGCCTCATTTAACAATACCCGCTATCGCTTGTCTACTGAATGGCGTCTGGGAATAAAATCAAAATATGGATATGAGAGTGAAACCTACTTTGGTCGCTTCCTTGGCAAAATGCAGTGGCTCTTTCCTTTCATCGGCTTCGACTATCATAAAAACAATGTGGAGAATGAAACCGAAAAGAATATGTTCGGTCAGACCACCAATCAGAATAACCGGAAAGCCTTCGTTGCGGGTATCCAGTATACGCTTCCCATGCTCGTTAATTCAGAGTTCCGGATCGACAGCAAAGGAAAGCTGCGGCTCCAGTTAAGGCGGGAGGATATTCCCATTAGCAGTCGCCTGAGAGCTACTCTGATGGGCAATACCGACCGGGAATTTATGGGAGGGCTGCGATACGTCTTAACGAAATATTTTTCATTGTCTACGCACTACGATAGTGATATGGGATACGGCGCTGGCTTGACGGTCACCTACTGATCTGACCTTCTTCTGTGCTAAGAGGTTCGGGAATAGGAAGATCAGCCGCCTGTTCTCAGGGTATTGCAATTCATAACGCCATCAGTTTTTCTGTTTAAGTTTTTCGTATGAACCCTCAGCATCACCATTCCGAACACCATCAGCATGAGCAGCATGGGAAACAGATTAAAAAGCCTGGAGATCATGGAACTGCAGAGCATAGTGCCCATGACGAACATGCGGGGCATCATACAGAAGACTTTCTAAGAAGGTTTTGGATCTGCCTCGCGCTGACCATCCCGGTGGTCCTTCTTTCGGAAATGGTTCAGCATTGGTTCAGCTATCGGATTACTTTTCCCGGCGATCGTTTTGTGCTTGCCGGTTTGGGACTGATCGTTTTCGTGTACGGAGGCAAACCATTTCTGGTCGGGATGTATCGTGAACTGAAAAGAACTGATCCCGGTATGATGACCCTTATCGGCGTTGCTATAACCGCTGCCTTTGCCTATAGTACCGCTATTGTATTTGGCTTGAGGGGAATGGATTTCTTCTGGGAACTGGCTACCCTGATCGACATTATGCTGCTGGGACATTACTTTGAAATGCGTTCTCAGCTGGCGGCTTCCCGGGCCCTGGAATCCCTGGTTGCCTTACTTCCTTCGGATGTGCATGTTTACCGGGACGATTCTCTTGTTGATATTCCCCTCAGCGACTTAAGGAAGGGCGATCTGATCCAGATTAAACCAGGCGAGAAGATCCCGGCAGACGGAAAAATAATTGAAGGTCATTCTTCAGTTAACGAAAGTATGCTTACCGGCGAGAGTGTCCCCGTAAAAAAGGAGAAGGAGGATCGGGTGATCGGTGGATCGATTAACGGGGACGGATCAATGAAAGTATTGGTTACCGGAACCGGAGAAGAAAGCTACCTCAACAAAGTGATAGATATGGTTCAGGCGGCCCAGGCCACGAAATCGAGGACACAAAATCTAGCCAACACCGTTGCTAAATGGCTCACTTATATTTCCCTTGTCGTAGGGGCCGCCACTTTCATTTTCTGGTTCGGGAAAGAGGGCGAGCTGGCCTTTGCGCTGGAGAGAATGGTGACCGTGATGGTGACTTCCTGTCCGCATGCGCTCGGCGTTGCCATTCCTTTGGTGGTGGCCATTTCTACCTCCCGGGCGGCTACCAGGGGACTTCTGAACCGCAACCGTACTGCTTTCGAAAATTCCAGGAAATTAAGCCTCGTCATCTTTGATAAGACAGGAACGCTTACCGAGGGAGCGCACAAGGTTCAGCAGGTCATATCTCTTGATTCCCGGCTTTTGGAAAATGAGATACTTCAGAACGCAGCGGCTATTCAGCAGCATTCTGAGCATTACATAGCCAGGGGAGTTTTGGCACTGCTGAAGGAAAGGGAGCTGGAGCTTTGGCCTTCAACCGATTTTGAATACTTTCCCGGGATGGGTGTTTCGGCAAGGGTTAATACCAGGAAGGTGGTAGCAGCGGGGCCGAATTATTTTAAAAAAATTGGTGAGGACATGCCAAAGATCCCGTCTCAAATCAATCAATCGCTGGAGACGCTCAATTTCGTACTAATCGAAGGGAAGCCGGTGGGTATAATTACTCTGGCAGACACAATCAGGCCTACTTCCGGTCAGGCAGTGGATGAGCTGAGGTCCATGGGAATAAAATCATACCTGCTGACAGGAGATAATGAGCAGATCGCGGCCGCTGTAGCAAAACAACTGGGAATGGATGGCTTCCTGGCAAATGTCCTTCCGGATCAGAAGCAGCAAAAAGTGATCGAGTTTCAGCAAAGGCAGGAAATCGTCGCCATGACCGGTGATGGGGTGAACGACGCCCCGGCCCTGGCTCAGGCCGATGTCGGCATTGCCGTTGGCTCAGGGACGGACGTGGCAGCAGAAACAGCTGATATTATACTTGTAAACAGCGACCCTCGCGACGTAACTGCCATGATCCGCTTTGGCAGAGCAACGTATAGGAAAATGATCCAGAATCTTGTCTGGGCCGTAGGATACAACGTAGTAGCTATCCCCCTTGCTGCTGGTATTTTATATCCAACTTTTATCCTTAGTCCGGCAGCAGGAGCGGTATTAATGAGTCTCAGTACTATTATTGTCGCGATCAACGCTCAGCTGCTGAGAAGAAGCTTGTAGGAAGCCTAATATTTTACAGCGAAACCGCGTTCCTGAATGAGGTACACTTTTAAAAATGTCCATTCAAAAATTTTGCTTTTTTTCAACTTGCGTCTTTAATTCTCAAGCTATGATAACTGAAAGAATTTGTATCTACCCAAAAGATGTGATGCTGATTACCGGAAGAAGCGAGCGTTCGGGCTGCAGGCTATTGCAAACCATTAGAAAGAAATACAATAAGACAAAGCATCAATTTGTATCAATCTTCGAGTTCTCGGAATATACTGGTTTGCAAATCGAAGAGATTCGTACTTTCCTTGAATAAAAGGATAAGTATCTGTCGGCTAACTCTTTTTGGTACATTTTGTGCTCATTTAAACTGTAATGTAGTATATTTGTATTATCATTCAGGTGCAGTACCTATTAGAGTACCTAAGATAGATTGCAGCTGGTAAAGAATTGATAATTAGATAATTACTATAAAGCGTTCGAGCCCAGGTGGGCGCACGAGAAAAGCAATCCAATATGGGTTGCTTTTTGAGTTTTAAGCTATTCTGTGGCTTTCTTTTTCTTATTCAACAGGACAAAACTTAATTAATAATAACTGTTCCCCGCATTGCTGTTATTTTATCCGTACTTTACAGGCTTATTAAATAAAGTATAATGCAACAAGGAACAGTAAAATTTTTCAATGAAACTAAAGGTTTTGGATTTATTACGCCTGCTAATGGCGATGCCGAGATCTTCGTTCATTCTTCAGGCCTGATTGACAACATTCGCGAAAGCAATGAGGTTACCTACGATGTAGAAGAAGGCCGTAAAGGTCCTAATGCCGTAAATGTAAAAGTAGCTTAATACCTCTTATAGATTTATTGTGAAGCATTCGCCAAAAGGGCGGATGCTTTTTTTTTACTTTATATTTTTATCGTTTAATATTGATGAAAGTGGGAGCAAAATAATACAAATGGACAACGAAACTAAAAACGACGATTTAAAAATAGAACTGCGTACGCTCACGAAAGACGACTACCTCGGCTTGAAAGCCTCTATGATGGAGGCGTACTCGGAGTGGGAAGGCGCTTCCTTCTGGGGCGAAACGCACATCAGCAAACTGGTGGAAATCTTCCCCGAAGGACAGATTTGTATTCTTGTTAATGGGGCTATCGCGGGATGCGCCCTGTCGCTGATAGTCAACTACGATCAATTTGGGGATAATCACACCTACGCTCAGATAACCGGCAACTACACCTTCTCTACACACAATCCCAAAGGCGACGTACTATATGGAATTGACTTCTTTGTACATCCTGATTTTCGTGGTATGCGGATAGGAAGAAGGCTGTATGATGCCCGAAAGGAGATATGTGAAAGGCATAACCTGCGGGCCATTATCGCCGGAGGGCGCATCCCCAAGTATAAAGACTATGCCGGCCAGCTCAGCCCTAAAGAATACCTTGAGAAAGTTAAGGGAAAAGAGATTTACGACCCTACTTTGTCATTTCAGCTGTCCAACGACTTTCACGTAAGAAAAATATTAAAAGGGTATTTGCCGGGCGACACCCAATCCCTTGAATACGCGTCTTTACTGGAATGGAACAACATCTACTACAATGAAGAGGCTGTTAACCTGAACTCAAAAAAGTCCATTATACGGTTAGGGCTTGTGCAATGGCAAATGAGGCCCTTTCCCAGTTTAGATTCATTGTGCGAACAGATCGAGTTTTTTGTGGATGTGGTGAGTGACTATCAAAGCGATTTTATCCTGTTCCCGGAATTGTTCAATGCACCATTAATGACGGCGTATAATCATATGAGCGGCGCAGAGGCGATGAGGGAAATAGCGAAGTGCACTATCCCTTTACGAGATAAGTTTATTGAATATGCCATCAGCTATAACATTAACATCATCACTGGGAGCATGCCTTATTTTGAAAACGGAATTCTGCAAAACGTAGGTTTCCTTTGCCGCAGGGATGGCTCCCACGAAATGTACCGGAAAATACATCTAACACCTGCAGAAAAGAGTGCATGGGGGATGGTTGGAGCTGATTCACTTGCCGCTTACGATACCGATTGTGGCAAAATTGGAATTTTGATCTGCTACGATGTTGAATTTCCTGAGCTTCCCCGCTTGTTGGCAGAGCAGGGAATGCAAATACTGTTTGTGCCGTTTATGACAGATACGCAGAACGGATATACGCGGGTACGCAATTGTGCACAGGCGAGGGCAATTGAAAACGAATGCTATGTCGCTATCGCCGGGAGCGTAGGTAACTTGCCAAAGGTTCATAATATGGATATTCAGTATGCGCAATCAGCAGTTTTCACTCCTTCAGATTTCTCATTCCCAAGCAACGGCATCAAAGCCGAGGCAACTCCCAATGCGGAGACCACGCTGATCGCCGATGTTGATGTTGACCTGCTGAAGGAGCTCCATAGCTTTGGAGCTGTAAGGAATTTACAGGATAGAAGGCTTGATATTTATCAAATAGTGAACAAGACAAGAAGTTAAGTTGGGCAGCAATATGCAAAACATTAAAAACATAATTTTCGATTACGGAAACGTGATCTTTCTAATCGATTTTAAGAAAACTCAACATTCTTTCACAGAGTTGGGAATTGATAATGTGGAACATTTCTACGCCCACACAGGCCATCATCCAATTTTCGATGAGTTTGAAAAAGGGGCTATATCATCCGCACAGTTCCGGGAGGGCATCAGAGAGCTCACGCAGCGTCCGGATTTAACAGACGCACAGATCGATGCTACCTGGAACAGCCTCTTGATTGGCGTGCCTCCGGTAAATCATGAAATTCTGCTTAAGGTAAAAGAGAAATATCGCACGTTCCTGCTCAGCAACATTAATGAGATACATTACGATTTCATAATGGATTACCTTCAGCGGGAACATGGTTTGGAATCAAACCAGGAGTTCTTCGAAAAGACGTACTACTCTCATTTAGTGGGTATGAGAAAGCCGAACGCCGACATCTTTCAGCACGTACTCAGCGATAGCAACTTAAATCCTGAAGAAACCTTGTTTATCGACGATAGCCCTCAGCACCTGAAAACGGCTAAAGAGCTCGGCCTGCACACACACCTGATGACAGCCGATGATTCGCTCGAAAAATTTATGTTTAAGTCTGGCTTACTGTAATCAGCCGGGAGTATTCAGCTTCTTAAGCAGATCTTCTGAAATGTCGTCAGAGTAAACTCCATAGGCGTTTACAAATACACCTTTGATGTTGTACTTGTCGGAATTAATTCCGTAAACAATTGCGCTGTCTGCCGGATCTGACTCGCCTTCAAAGCGGTACAATTCTGCTATTTCAAAATCGTCGGGTTGCAGGGTGATATTTTGTGTGCTGTTGTGAAGCGCATCCCTAGTGAGGTTAAAATCTAAGGTAAAACCACGTTGTTTCAGGTCGTTCAGAGCTTCAACCATTGTTCCATAGTCTCTCATATCGCAATAACAGGAACAACATACAATTGTTTTTAACGGAATTGAAGAAGCAGGCTAGGCTTTTCTTCTTCGCTTTTCGGTGATGATCAGGCTGAGTTCCCTTCCGGTTTGGCCAGCGATAGACGTGTTTTCCTGAGCCCTTCTGAATAGATATGGCATAACAGATTTAACAGGCCCGTAGGGAACGTACTTTACCACATTGTAACCTGCGCTTGCCAGGTTGAAGCTCAGGTTATCACTCATTCCCAACAATTGCGAGAAGAACACATGCGGATGATTGTGAGGAATTTTATTCGTTGAGAGCAAATCAACCAGAGCTTTGCAGCTGTTCTCATTGTGTGTGCCTGCTACAAGGGCAGTGTATTTAATGTTCTTGATACACACTTCGAGTGCGGCATTGTAATCGCGGTCGGTGGCTGCCTTATCCGCTTGTATTGGTGAAGCATAGCCAAGTTCCGCTGCACGTTCCCGCTCTTTCTCCATGTATGCGCCACGCACAAGCTTGGCTCCAAGCATGAAGCCGTTGCTCTCGGCGAAAGCAGCATCCGATTTCAAGGAAGCAAGTTTATCATGCCGGTATAATTGGTAGGTGTTATAAACAATGGCTTTTTCGCGGTTATAACGACGCATCATTTCAAGTGATAGTTTATCGATCGTATCCTGTATCCATGACTCCTCAGCATCCATCATCACCGGCACATCCGCAGCTACCGCAGCCTGGCAAATCATATCCACGCGACCTTTGAACTTCACATATTCAGCCTGCTCTTTATGGCTGAGTTCTCCTCCGGCATCCAGTTTTGCCAGGAGCCCCGCCCTGCCAACTCCCGTAGGTTTGAAAACCGAGAACGGTATACGGCAATCTCCCTTAGCACGTTCAATAGTGCGGATAATTTCCTGAGAGGTAGCTAGGAAAGTGCTTTCTTCATCTCCGCCTTCTACAGAGTAGTCCAGTATTGTTCCAACTCCACCGCGGGCGAGCTGCTCGATAGCGGCTTCGCACTCACCTATGCTTTCACCGCCGCAAAATTGCCGGAAGATTGTTGATTTAATGGCGCCATCAATTGGAAGTCCCAGCTTGAAGGCAAGGTTTGTAAGCGGTGGACCGACGCGGGTAAGAACGCTGCTGCCAATCACCTTGAACAGCCAGTAAGCTTTGTTAAGATCTTTATTGCTTTTTCCTTTAAAAGCGATCTCGGTGTTTTCGAACGATAAACTTTGGTTTTCGGGATGAGAGCTGCCCGGGGATGTAGTGGCCATTAGAGCAAAGGTAGGAATTTGTAATCAATGAATTGCTTCAGGCATGGCTGGCACAGTCATTGCACCATATAGAGAAGTGAGAGATGTTGAATTAATCAACAATGTGTATGAAAGCAGAACAGACAGTAGCGAGATTAGGTGCAATTTTCCTTTTAGTGTTTCTATTTACAGGTACAAAATCATTCAGCCAAAGCCTTAGAGATCAGGAACAAACAGTCCGGGAGTACCGGATGAAAGACTCTGTTGCCTTTGATAATTACATGGCCAGAAGGGGTGAAATAGCCGCAATCAAAGACTCAGTTGAAGCTGAGAACAGCACTTTTGGAGCCAAGGCAACAAGAGCAGCTTCCGCAAACCAATCCAAAAAGCAGCAGGAGAATGTAGTGAAATTTGACGCTACCGGTCTAAATTCAGTACAAACTGTAAACAATGGTAGATCTACACTGAATTCGACTGGATTTAATTTTAACGCCGCGGATTCAGAACGCCGCCGCACCTCAAACAGGCGCTAAATAATCAAAAATATTTTCGATAAAGCTTGAGGGAGATTATTCTCCCTCAACTGCGTAATTCAGTTCAGTTACCCCACTGTTAAATTGATGAGTGCTTACCAGTTTTAGTTTTGTCTTGTTTTCTCCGCCTTTAAACAACGGGATGCCTTGCCCGAGCACAACCGGATTTACGAACAGCCAATATCCATCTATTAAATTCTGCTCAATAAGAGCGTGCGTTGCTGTGGGGCTGCCGAAAAGCAGGATCTCGCTTCCAGGTTGCTGCTTGATTTCGTTTATCTTGTCTGCGATTTTATCGCTGATGATGGTTGTGTTTGGTAAATCTGAAGCTTTCATCGTTTCGGAAAGAACGATCTTGTGAGCTTGTTTATACCATTTTGAATGATTGATGTCGTGCTTGCTGGCATCGGGCTCGTCTGCTGCGGTAGTCCAGTAGCCTTCCATCATCTGGTAAGTTATACGTCCATATAGCGCAGCATCAGTTCCATTGATGCGCTTTTCAACGTGATCAAAAAGTTCTTCATTGACTGTAATCCAGTTCATTTCTCCCTTCGGGCCGGCTACGAAGCCATCAAGGGAGATGTGCATAAAGGATATAATTTTTCTCATTGCTGATATTGAATGTTTACCGCTAAAATAGGTGATCGCAGTTTATATTGAGGTAGCCGTAGGGTAAATCTTATTTCTTGTACTTATTGTCTTTCCACTGGTTGGTCCCAGCCTCGCTATCTGAAATAATCTTATTCAAGCGCTTTAGTCTGGTTAAATCCTGCTTTGCACCCATTATCCAGTGTGTGGATAGTTTTTTGTATGAAGGTGCGAGTGCTTGAAAATACTCCCAGGCTTTTTTATTTGCCTGGAACAACTTTTTAAAATCGGCGCTCAATTCTGTTTCTTCTTTTTCATGAGAGTAAACCTTCGACCGGCTTTCGGTTCTCTTTTCAAAAGCCGCAAGCCCGGCAGGATGCATAAGCCCTCGCTGTGTTAACTCTTCAACCTTTTTGATGTTCACCGCACTCCAAATACTCCTTGGTTGGCGCCGGGTGAAACGGATCTGGTAACTATCTTCATCAATGGATTTTCTTACGGCGTCAATCCAGCCGAAGCAAAGCGCTTCATCCACAGATTGCGACCAGGTCATACTTGGTTTTCCGCTGCCAACCTTGTAAAAACCAACCAGTAATTCAGTTTCCCTATCATGGTTTTTTCGTAACCACTCTCTGAAGGCAGATTGGGTTGGGAAAAACGTAGGCGACATTGGGGCGATTGGTTTTGGGCTGTGGCGAAGTCAGAGACTCTGGTTTATTAGCGAATCCGTAGAGACGCTCGGCTGAACTCTACGGACAGGAGTGAATGTTAGTTGTTAGCTTTCTTAAATTCACTAATGATGGTTATAAGTGCGGAAATTTCATGAATTAGTTCCTTTTTTTCCCTAACCATCAATTTGTCCAAAAACGAATTCGAAAGTTTTTTAGCCGAGGTTGCTAAGACTTGGTTATAATGCTTGCCTTGTCCAACAATTAATATACACTCAAAATACTGTGAATGATTAAACTTTGAAAAAGTGGATGGATACATTTCTGCTTGTTTGCCTGAGAGAATAGCTGTGATGTTTACTCTGTTGTAAAGTTTGTCAATGCTAAGAAAGAATGTGTCTCTTTCTGTTTTAATATTAAACATGCCGTCTCTATAAAAAACCTTTGTTCCAGTATAGTTCGCCAACGCTTCGCTAAATTTTGCTTTGCTTAAATATATGTCACTCTCATCTGGTCGTTCGTCTGTTTCATATGGAACAACGAATGTATTTACAAAGTTATTTAATTCTTTAAGCTCCTCTGGAGTATCGGTTTTACAGCCAATTTCAATTGAGCTATTGTTTGATGTCGACAAAAGATTCATAGAGGAGATGACACCAAACTGTTCATTGAAATAAAGCTTCGCATGAAGATTTGGAACCAATCTCGGTTTAATGTCCAGGCCTTCTATTTGCTCCCAACTACCTGAGTTATTCGAGTCTAACCGCGTATAGAAATCTATTTTTACACCACGTTGGACGGCAGCTTTAAGGTCATTTGATATTCTAGTCCAAAAGTCAACGTATGGTGATACTATTACCAGTTGTTCTCTGGCTTCAAAAATCACATCTAAAATCTCGCTTGAAATTTTGTGTGGATAGATGATTCTCATAAATCGATTTGTGTGCTTACAGTTAATCTACCTCTATCTCCGAAAGATGTCTTAATAGCTACTTTTTTCCATGGGCTATTTTCCCTATGGTCGGTGTTATCACCGTACCATCCGCTATCTTCACTAGATATGTTCCATGTAGTGCATCAGTATTGGGTTGGGTGAATTTAGACAATAAAATCTGGCTGAAGAATAATGATATTCTTCAGGAGTATCGCACAAAGCCGCTTTTACCGGATTGTTGTGGATGTAATCAAT
Organism: Sphingobacteriaceae bacterium; assembly: GCA_029266635.1. Lineage (GTDB taxonomy): Bacteria > Bacteroidota > Bacteroidia > Sphingobacteriales > Sphingobacteriaceae > JAQSWM01. The sequence goes on from JAQSWM010000002.1 coordinate 278,257, forward strand.
TTTTTGCTCGCATACTGTTCGGTTGAACATTGTGGCAACATAAGGCCTCCGTTCCCAGAAATGATATAAGCGATCCGCTTGTGTGCTTCTGTAGTTATTGAGCTGGTGCGGGAAATTGGCAATAAGGTTAAATTTGATTTGCTGCGCAGTGTATTTTAAAAACTGCTGTTGTACGCTCTTATCTAACCATTCATTCTGTTTCCGCCAAAGGATGTGTACATGGTTGGGCATAATCACGTAAGCGTATATCCAAACTCGTTTTTCAGACACCAGGAAATTAAGGCTATCCAGTACGATTTTTTTGTGCTTTTCCTCTGAAAGCAGGTTCTGCCAGTTGAGGCAGGTCGCTGTGAAAAACTCAATCCCAGAGGAAATCATGGTTCAATATACGAAGCCTGAAAAACAACCATCAGTGTTTGCGGTACGGTGATAACACCGACCGCATGTGGAATAACTACATGATCAATCTGCGTGGTCTTTCCATTCGCTTCTAACACGACATTATTGATCACTTTGTACTTCGACTTGTCAAGAAAATATAGAACCGCAGAGATCGTTTTCTCTCCTATGGCTCCTTTGACTTTTATCCTGAATATTCTCCAAAATAAGAGTAAAGCAATGACTATTATGGCTATTAATGAACTCATTGTTGATCAGGAAAGCTCGTAATAATATGCGCCCTCAATTTCTAAAAAAGTGCCTAATGCTCCCAACTTTGTTGGGATAGATACACCTTTTCTTATAGTTCGTTGGTGCATATATTTCTTCTAAACCTATCCAAATATCTCATCATAAACAAACTTGCTTTTGCCCATCTTGTTAAACAATCATGCTCAACTGGAACATCGGCTGCTCAGGTTTTCACTATAAACATTGGAAAGGCATCTTCTATCCCGAAGGCCTTGCCCAAAAGAAGTGGTTTGACTATTACTGCCAGTTCTTCAATACGCTGGAGCTGAATGTTACTTTCTACAGGTTTCCGCAGTTGTCCATGATGCAAAACTGGCACGAGAAAAGCCCGGATAATTTTCGCTTCGCGGTGAAAGCGCCACGAGCCATCACCCATTTCAAAAAGTTCCTCGGTACCGTAGATATGCTCTCCGACTTTTATAATACCTGTCGAGATGGCTTGCAGGAAAAGCTTGGCTGTGTACTCTTCCAGATGCCGCCTCGCCTCGGCTACTCGCCCGAGTTCCTGAAACGCATCATCAACAGCCTGGATAATTCTTTTCTAAACGTAGTTGAATTCAGAAATGAAAGCTGGTGGCGGCAGGATGTGTACGATGAGCTCGCAAAGCACAACATTAGCTTTTGCGGGATGAGCCATCCCACTTTGCCAAAAGATGTTATTGCCAATACCGGTTTGCTCTACTATCGCTTCCATGGAGAAGATGCACTTTATGCTTCGCTTTACAGCAAAGAAAAGTTGCAGGAAACGGTTAAGATCATTCGCGGAAGCGATACAGTAAAAGATGCCTTTATTTTCTTCAACAACGACATTCACGGCTATGCCGTGAAGAACGCCAGGGAGATGATCGGGATGCTAAAGTGAGCGATTGTGCTCAGAAATTGCCTTCTGCAGAAGTTTGAAAAAATGGTTTTCAATAACCTGCGGCGAAAAATATTCGTCCCGCTTTTTTAGGGCAGCTTCGCCCAAAGCAAGCCTGTATGCCGCTTCTGATTTAAGTTTCAACAGTTCGCTTTCCCACAATCCTGCATTTCGCTCAGGCATTGCTAAAACGGAATCGCTGTTGTTCATGCCCCAAATCACTCCGGTAGCGTAAGGCGGGCCAACAATGATCACGGGCATGCCGAGTGACAGGTATTCGGGCAGCTTGCTGGGAAAGTGGCTCTCGTACAGCCTTTTATATTGCTCATCCCAGGCATAGGGAAGAATCACGGCATCACAATCTTTTTTAATCTTCTCCCAGGTAGCTTCGGCTGACGCTTCAAAGCCACCGTACTCCACGAGGCTATTTCTTTTAAGATTATCCGGTAAGTTAACGCCATAAAACTTCAAAATGCTACCGCTTTTTTCAAGTGCCGGAAGCATTTCTTCGAGCTGGGCAGAGTAGCCGTAACCTGCCTTTCCGGCGTAACCTATCGTGAGTTTTCCCTCAATCTTCAGCGAACGGTTTTCCTCTGGCTGGCGGGCAGACAGAGCAGGGGAGGGCATAGGGTAAAGCACATCGCCATCATAACCATACAGGTTTTTGAAAAGCTTCGCCATTTGCTGACTGATATTCATCCTTACGGAAGCGTAGCCGTAAACCTCTGCGTTTAGCCGTAGTTGTTTTTTTCCTAATGGCGGATAAACTTTCTGAAACTCCTCCGGCTGATCGTGGACGAAAAGTGCCAGTGGCAAGTTGTGCTTTTTGGCAAACTTATATGCCGAGGTGTAGAACATATAACTTTGCAGTAAAGTCAGAACTACGTCGGGCTTAAAGTCGAGCGCTGCCTTTTCGAGGTGAGCGGGAAGCTGATAATTGATCAATCCGGCTATGTCCAGAGTGTTCACCAGCTTGTGAAAACGTTTTTGCTTTCGCCTGAACGACTCGAGCGGAAGATAGGTGCATTTGAGGGTTTCCGCTCCTGCGTCGGGCTTCTCCCCGATGATCAGCAGGTTATCTGGCGGATAATTCTGAAGCAACCTGTAAAACAAAATGCTGCCGGCATTTTTAGTTTGCGGAATTTCATCCTGAATAAATAAGAGCCTTGGGAGTGAGTCCAATGTGTCCAAAGCTCAAATATAGCAAGAAATTGCAGCGCAGATGTTGGCGGTTTAGAGTATCCACACGTGTCCCCAGCACTCCTGAAGGCTGCCCACATCACCGTAAACCGGATCTTTTGCAGGCACGGGAACATTAGCAATGTTTTCTTCTGCTTTAGCTTTCTCTTCCGCTTTGCCGTAGTTAATGTCGTAATCGCTGCCTTCCGGATACGCCCCTACGCAAGCAAAGTCATCGCTGCTTTCAATTTTCTTGTGAGCTACGCCGGCGGGAATAATTACCACGTCGCCACGCACAAGCTCGGCGCAAACGCCTTCGGGGCCGCCAAACTGCACATCGGCATGCCCGCAAACAATGCCCAGCACTTCGTGAGTAATGCTATGATAATGGTGGTAATCAAAAATGCCATCAACCCAGCTATTGGTCCAGCCATTCGTTTCAAAAACCGCCTGCACTGTGCCTGCATCGTCGGTGGGATGGAGATGAAAAGCGCCCTTGTAAATGATCAGGGGCAATTTGCTGTTGTTCGGGAAGTTGCCGTCGCTTTCGAGTATATGCGAGGTAACATATGCCTGCTGGGTTATTTCTGATGTTCTCATGTTGATAGGTGTATATGCTAACGTTCTACACAGCTTTTGGTTACAGAAAATGTTAAAAATTGCGCCATGGGAACTAAAATGATACATTTAAACGATGAATGTTCTGATTGTTGAGGATGAGAAAAGCCTAGCGTTTGAAATAGCCGAATTCTTATCGCAGCAAGGCTACATAATTGAGCATGCGTGGAAAAAGCGGTCGGCAGAAGAAAAACTGTTTGGAAATTCGTTTGATTTTGTGCTGCTGGATATTGGCCTGCCTGATGGTGATGGTTTTGAGTTGCTGAAATCGCTCCGGAAAATCCCTGGCCGGGAAGATGCCGTGATCATGCTCACTGCCCGCGGCTCCATAGACGATCGTGTGCAAGGGCTGGAAGAGGGCGCCGACGATTACCTGCCCAAGCCTTTTGCGCTGTCTGAGCTGCTGGCTCGCATGCATGCTATCATCCGCCGCCGGCACAAACTAGAAAAAAATGAAGTGAAGGTACATGACTTCCTGCTCAATATTCCAAATCGCACGGTGAGCCACGGGACTGAGCGCCTTAATCTTACCCGCAAAGAGTTTGATATTTTCAACTACCTGGTGTTGAACAAAAACCGGGTAATTCCACGCATGAACCTTACTGAACATGTGTGGGGCGATATCCTGGAGATCAATTCTGATTCGAACTTTGTGGATGTGCACGTGAAAAATCTGAGGAAAAAATTGTCGCAATACTCCACTATAGATTGGTTTGAAACGGTAAGGAGCGTGGGATACCGGATAACTATTTGATATGAAGCTTCAACACAAACTGGCTTTATACAACACGTTTACCAAGGTTGCCATCATCGCCATTGTTGGCATACTAATCGCCATTTTCATCGGTAAAGTATCTGTGAGCCACTTGCAAAACAGGCTGGTCGAGAAGCGGAATAAGCTGATCGCGAACCTTTCAGATGCTGAGATTTCGGGGCTAATGCAGCAGCAAAGTTCTTTTACCGACTACAATCTGCTGAAGGAAGAATACATCGTGCTAACACAAGCCAGGCAGCAGGAAAAAAGATCGGTCGGACCTCTATTTACACAGGAGCAGAGGGAAATTGACGGTGACGAAGAAGAGTACCAGATATTAACCGATTATTTCAGTTATGGAGGGCAACTATATCGTCTGGAGATAGGCGAGTCGACGCTGGTTACGCGGCAGTTTGAAAAAACGATACTGGCTTTTACCCTCGTTGTGCTGGCGCTTTCTGTTGGCCTGAGCATCATTGCCGACCTGAGTTTTACCCGCGTTATCCTGGCGCCTTTTTACAAGATCATAGATCAGAAGCTGAATAGGGTTGATGATCCCCTGCAGTTTAGTTTCCTTCCGGAGAAAACTACTACGGATGATTTTAAGCTTCTCGACAGCAGTATCAGTACTCTGATGAAGAAAATTTCTGCGCAGATGCTCTCTGAAAAGCAGTTTATTACCAATGTTTCCCACGAGTTGCTCACGCCGATTTCCATCCTACGCACGCGGCTGGAAAACATGCTGAATGATGAGGGCTTATCGCCAGAAGGCCAGGTCAAGCTCGCGGCATCGCTTAAAACTGTAAGCCGTCTAAAATCAATCATCAATAGTTTGTTGCTGATTTCAAAGATCGAGAACAAGCAATTTAATAAAGCCAATCAGCTATTTATCCCAACGCTCATTCACGAGATCTGTGAGGAACTGCAAGACCGCCTTGCTGAGAAAAATATCTCGTTTGACATAAGGCTCTCACACGAATTTACCGCAACCGGAAATCAAGCGCTGCTCCATATTCTGTGCAGCAACCTGGTTAATAATGCTATCAAGTACAACCGGCAGGATGGAATGATCTTCATTGCTGATGAATACGGCGAGAAACGTTATACACTGATTATTCGTGATGAAGGCGTTGGAATGGACGCGATGCAGATAGAAAAAGCATTTGAACGATTTGAAAAGCTAAACAGCACGGACGCTGGCAGCCACGGCCTCGGATTAGCAATTGCACGCAGCATTGCAGTTTTTCACGAATTCCCACTCACAATCACCTCCGAGCCGGGCAAAGGCACCACCGCCAGCATCGCTTTTGGAACGAGTTGAGCGCCTGAATCCATCTTCATAAAATCTTCATATAGCATGATCACTTTTGATAAACAAAAAGAAAACAGATCATGAAAAAAACAATTTTGGCTCTTGCACTCGGCGTATTATCAGTAGGTGCATTTGCACAAACAGCACCGGCAAAAAAAGGATCAGCAAAGTCTCCTCATGCAACTGAAAAGGTAGCAGCAACAAAAAATTCAAATGCAAAAGCAGATTCAGCGAAAACTGCAAAGGCGGTAAAAAAGGTTAGCCACAAAAAAGCTAAAAAGTAAAACGCTCCACGTGTTTTAGTTAGGTTCAGGTAAAGCCGCTTCGGAAGAAGCGGTTTTTTTTATTTTATCTGCTTCACGTGCTCCCAGATGTCAGCAGCAATTTCTTCGGCAAGACGGTTGCCATTAGTGATGAAGACCTTCTCCTCATCTTTAAGCAAGTCGAAAGCTTTGAAATAGTTGTTACGCACGTTGTTGAGATTTTCGGTGGTTTCGTAGAGCTCGGTGCTGTTGCGGCCTTTATTGATGCGCTCCATGCTGGCTTCGGCCGAAATATCAATGTAAATGGTTACGTCGGGGCGGAGCAGTTGGGCACTCAGCTCGTTGGCTTTTATCACCCAATCCATGGGCATGTGTGTTCCGTGGTAAGCGTACGATGAAAAGTAATAGCGGTCTGTTAATACCGTATAACCCTCTTTCAGCTTTTTCAGTAAACCATCTTGTTCGTTGAGCAAGTGGTCCAGGCGGTCGGCGACAAAAAGCCCGGCTATTGCCCGGTCGTCCATCTGCATTTCACCTTTTAAAACACTGCGGATCATGGCTCCAATCGGGCGGGCGCTTGGCTCGAAAGTGGAGTAAACCTGATGCCCGGAGGCGATTAGTTTTTCTGCCAGTAATTTGATCTGTGTGCTTTTTCCGCTACCGTCTATGCCTTCCAGGGCGATGAATAGGTTCTGTTTCATGGAGGCACAAATCTAAATTAATATCACACATTTTGAGGCTTGCGCAGCGGCGCTTTGAATTATCTTTGCTGCTATGGATGCGTATTTTACTCTGCCGGTTCTGGATGCTGAAGAGCAGCGGGTGCTTGGCTGTTTGATGGAGAAAAGCAAAACTACGCCAGATTATTACCCGATGACTTTGAACGGGCTAACGGCTGCTTGCAATCAAAAATCGTCACGTAAGCCGGTGGTGGAGTATGATGAGGAGACAGTAGTGCTGGCTTTGAATTCGTTGAAAAAGCGGGGGCTTATTTCTACCGCGACCGGTGGCTCCAGCCGGGCAACTAAATACAAGCACAATTTTGCAATCGTTTATCCACTCATTCCATCCGAGCTTGCTATCATCTGCCTGCTGCTTTTGCGTGGCCCGCTTACGCCGGGCGAGATCAACAGTAACTCGGGGCGTTTATATGAATTTGAAAGCCTGGAAGAAGTGCAGGAAATGCTTGAAAAACTTGCCGGCGGCGATATTCAGTACGTTGCGCAATTGCCGAGGCGTGCAGGCCAGAAAGAACTTCGCTACATGCATCTTTTAGGAGGAACGCCCGAGAGTGTTGAAGAAGATTTTCCCGAAGAACCTGCCCGACGCTCTGTAGGCGACATGGAGACCAGGCTCAGCAAAGTGGAGCAGGAACTTGCTGATTTAAAAGAAGCTTTCGATAAGCTGATGAAAGAGCTGATGGGCTAAGGTCTCTTTTAGAAAATATTTAGAAATTCTCCGAACCCGGGCAACTTTTCCCCGGCACCCTCGCGTATCTTATTTCGAAGAACGGTTGTAAGTGAGATCCGTCAGGTTTTCTTTCAGAAATAAATCTGAATCCTCATTTGGTTAGTATATCATCGAAATTAACGACTCATGGGTGCAATAGAATTTGAACTGAACAATGTAGGCATGACTGCCCGAATAGAGGAGGTGAACCTGGAACTGATGTATTTTCAGGTATCGCCCGAAAGAGAACTTCCGTTCCTGATCAATTATGATCGGAAGAAATCTAAATGGAAGTGCGCCTCCGGCATTTATGCTGTTAAGCAGGAAATTATTGAAGCTGTTGGAAAAGCAATTGACCGCACATTGAAGCAACAATACAGGATATCAAATGGCTGAACTTTTACCACTTAGTTAACGCTTTCAGCAGATTTCCCCGCAAAAGGAAATCTGCATTTCTTTCTTATGTTTGCGGCCACGAATTGCCAAGTGACCAAAAAACGCAAATTTCTAACCATCTTATTGCTCGGGCTGTTAACATCCATAGTCCCATTTTCAATAGATATGTACCTGCCGGGTTTCCCGGATATTGCCAGGTCAATGGGCACTACCGTCAGCAAAGTGGCACTATCCTTATCATCTTTTTTTATCGGGCTTGCCATTGGGCAGTTGGCGTACGGCCCAATACTGGATCGCTTCGGACGGAAGAAACCGGTTTACCTGGCATTGATATTTTATTGCATAACTTCTATTGGTTGCTCATTTTCCGGATCCATTGAGGTACTGATCGGTCTTCGATTTTTTCAGGCAATTGGAGCGTGCGCCGCCTCAGTTGCAGCAATAGCCATGGTCCGCGATCTTTTTCCAGCTCACCAGAATGCCCGCATCTTTTCGTTCCTCATCCTGGTGCTAAGCGCTTCGCCTATGCTGGCGCCAACCATCGGCGGCTACATCACAGCCGAGTTTGGCTGGCAATCCATTTTTATCGTACTTACGGTATTGATCGTCGTTATACTGATCGGCGTATTCCTGTTTCTTCCGGATGGAAAGCCTGCAGACGAGGAACACTCTTTACGTATCCCCGCCATCATTAAAGGTTACAAAGCCGTTCTGTCTGAACGGACTTTCCTGCTTTATGCCTTTGTAGGAGCGGTGGGATTTGGAGGTTTGTTTGTGTACATCGCCAGTTCTCCGGCGATTTTTATGGGTGGCTATAAGCTTAGCCAAAAGGAATATGGCTTTCTCTTTGCGTTCATAGCCTCGGGCTTAATTATCGCATCTCAGATCAACAACTTACTGCTCAGGCGTTTTACCAGCGAGCAGATTGTGCTGGGCATACTTTTGATTCAGAATGTGATTGGCGTTTTATTGCTGATAGCAACAATTGCGGGACTCACTAATTTTTGGGCGCTGATTATTCTGATATTTTGCTTCATCGCTCCAAGCGGATGCATGATGCCTAACGCCTCGGCTTTGTCCATGCGCCCCTTCGATCACAATGCCGGAAGTGCAGCGGCGATGTTAGGATTTATCCAGATGGGGATTGGCTCTCTGGCTACTATTTTGATTGGCTTTCTCGATATTACGTCGGTTAGAGGGCTGTCAGCAGCACTTGTAGTGGGCAGTGCTTTGGCGCTGATACTACTGCTTTTGGGCAGAAAATCCGTGAAGATGGTGCCTGCCCCAAATTCAGTTGCCGGCTAAATTTCTAGTCCCTCAGCTATTCTCCTGAAGCTCTTTTTCAACAACTTTTGCGTGTGTGCCTTCTTTCTTGATATTGGTTCGAATGAGGAAAAACAGGCTCATATACATGTTTGCTACCCACATTAAAGCGAACTCTGCAATCAGATAGCCTCGCCATCCTTCCAGTAATAATTGGTAGCGGGTAATGAAAAGGAAAAAAGCCGTTACATAAAAACTGAAGCAATATTCGCAGGTGAAAACGTAGAAAAGCTTGCGTTTAAAAAGAGTCTTGGCAGTCTCGCTGCAGCGTTTGCAATACTCACGTGGCTCCCGAAATATTTCCTCGTGTGTAACAGTCCAGGCTACGCATGCAATTGGGATTGCAAGCAGGAAAAGCCAGATTATTTGTGTTGTCAAATCCATCAGCAATAGTACAATTAAAATAAAAAATGGTTGAGCATGAGCGATAATGATGCTTAGAAGCGTTACCATAAGTATCTTAAATTATATTTGCTGGCTAACGCCGATTTAAACACTCATGAAATACATTCTTGCAGTCGCCCTCCTGTTTTCTTCAGTTCTTGTTAAAAGCCAGGTTTCAATCCTTCCTGAACCGGTTAAGATTGTAAACCACACCGGCTATTTCACACTGCCTTCGCAAGTGCTTATCCAGGCACCGGCGCAGGAGGATGTAAAGCCTATTGTGGAAATGTTAGAGCATCGCTTGCACGCCGCCACCGGATATTCGGTGAGAGCGGTTGGACATTCGTCGCCTGCAACTATCAAATTTGTTCTGAACAGTAACGCTGATGTCGAAATCGGCGATGAAGGTTACCATCTGGAAAGCAGCAGCAAAGGCATCCAGATTACAGCTAATAAACCCGCCGGGCTTTTCTATGGAATGCAAACTCTTCTGCAGTTGCTGCCAAATGAAATTGAAAGCAAGGTTGCCGTTTACGACGTGAAGTGGCATGTGCCGCTGGTATCCATCACAGATTATCCACGCTTTGCCTGGAGAGGTTTGATGTTCGATGTTGCAAGGCACTTCTTCTCTGTGGCGGATGTGAAATCGTACATAGATGAAATGGTGCGGTACAAACTGAACGTTTTTCACTGGCACCTTACAGATGATGAGGGCTGGCGAATAGAAATCAAAAGCCTGCCTAACCTGACAGTCAAAGGGGCATATAATGTAGCACGAGTTGGCAAGTTCGGTTCATATTCGCCCATTCTGCCGAATGAACCCCGTACACAAGGCGGATTCTATACGCAAGAGCAGATTAAGGAAGTTGTGCAGTACGCTAAAGAGCGATTCGTAAATGTATTGCCAGAAGTTGACGTTCCCGGGCATAGCCTCGCTGCCGTATCTTCATATCCTGAGATCTCCTGCACAGCAGATGCGGTGAATTATGAACCACGTTCGGGTGCTGCAGGGTTCATGGCCTGGACCAGCAATGGGATTATCGCCAGCGTTGACAATACTATTTGTCCGGCAAACGAAAAAGCTTACGAGTTTTTAGATAAGGTCTTTGGCGAGATCGCTCCTTTGTTCCCGTTTGAATACATCCATATCGGCGGCGACGAGTGCGCAAAGAATTTCTGGGAAAAGAGCGATGCGGTAAAAGCCTTGATGGTGCAGCAGAACCTGAAAAATATGGATGAAGTTCAGAGTTATTTCGAACATCGGGTAACCGCCATTGTGGCTTCCAAAGGAAAAAAAGTAATTGGATGGGATGAAATTCTTGAAGGCGGGCTGGCTCCCGGAGCAGCAGTAATGAGCTGGCGTGGCGAAAAGGGCGGACTTGAAGCAGCTAAGCAGCAGCATGAAGTGGTAATGAGCCCCAACAATTTCATGTATCTGGATTTTGTGCAGGGCGAGCCATCCTATGAGCCACCGGTTTATTCGAACTTAAGGCTGGAGAAATCTTACCAGTTTGATCCGCTGCCTGCGGGAATGGACCCCCGCTTTGTAAAAGGCGGGCAGGCAAACCTCTGGACTGAACAAATTTACAATATGCGGCATGCTCAATATATGCTTTGGCCGCGGGCATTTGCCTTGGCTGAGTCAGTGTGGTCGCCAAAGGAGAAGAAGAACTGGAATAACTTTGTAGGCAAGGTAGAAGACGAGTTTAAGCGTCTGGATGTCCGTGAGGTAAATTATTCACCTGCAATGTACGATCCGATTGTCGCAGCCACCAAAGACACCACTGGTGTACTCACCGTGAATATGCGCACGGAAGTAGAAGGACTTGACATTTACTACAGCTTTGATAACTCGTTTCCGGATAAGTTTTATCCTAAGTACACCTCGCCGGTGAAAGTACCGATTGATGCTATTCAAATGCGGGTGATCACCTACCGTGGGGGCAAGCCAATTGGGCGGATGTTAAGTATCCCAACAAAAGATTTACAGAACAGAGCGGCGGCTAAAAAGTAGCTTGGGGAAGCATTAGGGCGTATTGAAGCACATAATTAGCAGCTTACGCTACAATACTGCTAATTTGTGGCCTGCGTGGTTTCTATTATTGTAGTCCGGTTATTATAATTGCCGGAACTTAGATTCCTGATGAGGATAACTCGTTTCGCCCTTTTTCCTGTTGCATTGCTTTTGTCGGTTTCGGCGTGTTTTACCAACAACGCTGCGGTTGACAAATCCGTTACATCCACAGACACTGCCAAATACTATTTTAAGAATCCGATAGGCAAAGGTGCCGATCCGTGGGTGGTAAAATCCGGCAAATACTATTACACATGCCAGACAGGGCAGGGCGGAATCACTGTAAGAAAATCAGAAAAACTAACTGTATTGGGCTCGCCAAAATTAGTTTGGAAGCCGCCTGTAAATAGCTGGAACAGCACCTGTATCTGGGCTCCGGAGCTTCACCATATCGGGAAAAAGTGGTATATCTATTATGCAGCGGGGCAATCCGGTCCGCCGTACATCTATCAGCGTTCAGGTGTTTTGGAGTCGGTTACCCATGATCCGCAAGGTGCATACATTGACAAAGGCATGCTGAAGACCGGCGATGATCCGGCAGATCCCAGCAAAACCATCTGGGCTATTGATGTAAATGTGTTTCAGGTAAACGGTGGTTTGTATGCCGTGTGGTCGGGATGGAAGAGCAATGCACCAACTGACAAAACTTCGCAACATTTATACATCGCCAGGATGGCAAACCCCTGGACCATCAGTTCTGAGCGGGTAAAAATATCCAGCCCCGAAGAGCCCTGGGAGACCGGCGGCCCGCTCAATCTGAATGAAGGGCCTGAGTTTTTGAAACACAACGGAAAAGCTTTTATAATCTACTCCACCCGCGAATCCTGGACCCCGCAATATCGCCTCGGGCAATTAGCGCTTCAGGATTCTACAAAAAGCCTGTTGAACGCCGGTAACTGGAAAAAGAGCGGGCCTGTTTTCGAGGGTACGCCAGAAGTGCTGGGAGTAGGGCACGCAAGCTTTACCACATCGCCGGATGGAAAAGAATGGTGGATTTTCTACCACAGCAAAATAGAATCGAAGCCAGGATGGAACCGCGATTTAAGGCTTCAGCAGTTTTTCTGGGATGCGAGCGGAAATCCGGTATTTGGCACCCCATTGCCCGCAGGAACTTTAATCAGAAAACCATCAGGAGAATAAAACTATATTTAACAGCATAAAACCAACCAATAATATGAAACATAAATTTTTACTATCTATCCTGCTTTTGTTTGTTACGGTTGCGGGGAATTCGCAAACACTGGACAACCAGCTAGGTACCTATAGTGCCCGCTGGAGCACGCAGAAGGCAAATTCCTGGTATAAAGAACATAAGTGGATCACGGGGGCAAACTATATCCCCGCAAATGCTATCAACCAACTTGAAATGTGGCAGGCGAGCACGTTTAGCCCGGCTGTAATTGACAAAGAACTGGGCTGGGCAGAGAGCATTGGCTTTAACACCATGCGTGTGTTCTTGCATAGCCTTGCCTGGAAACAGGATCCCGAAGGTTTTAAGAAACGGATGGATACTTACCTCGGAATCGCAGATAAGCACCACATCCAAACAATGTTTGTGTTTTTTGACGATTGCTGGAATAAAGTGCCGGTTGCGGGAATACAGCCGGTGCCTGTTGTTGGGAAGCACAATTCAGGCTGGATGCAAGATCCGGGCGACCCGATGTATAAAGAAACTGCTAACTTCCCGGAGCTGGAGAAATATGTGAAGGACGTGATGACGCGTTTTGCTCATGACAAGCGCATCCTACTTTGGGATTTGTACAATGAGCCTGGTAATTCAGGCAAACTGGATACATCTATTCCTCTTCTTACCAACGTTTTCGCTTGGGCAAAAGCAGTAAATCCTGATCAGCCGATAAGCGTTGGGATCTGGAGATGGGATTTCGAGAAGCTAAACCAGATTCAGATATTAAATTCTGATGTAATTACTTATCACGACTATGAAGAGCCTGCTTTGCATTTACGGGTTATTCAAATGCTGAAAATCCACAACAGGCCACTAATTTGTACAGAGTACATGGCTCGTACCCGCAACAGCCGGTTTGCTAACATTCTTCCAATGTTGCAAAAAGAGAATGTTGGTGCTATCAACTGGGGTTTTGTACAGGGTAAAACAAATACTATTTATGCATGGGATACCCCACTTCCGGATGGTAGCCAGCCTATTGAGTGGTTCCACGATATCTTCCGCCCAGACGGCACACCTTACCGCCAGGATGAAGTGGACCTCATTAAAAAGTTAAATGCTGAAATGGCGAAGAAGTAGTGAGTTATAGATACATTCGCAAATAAAAACTAACCTTACATTAAAATGGATATGATCAAAAAGGCAGCTTTATACCTGATGGGTGTTGCGGCTGTAGGATGTACCACTGTAAATAAACAAACTGATGCTCAGACAAGTGCTGCCGACAGCGCAATGGCATCGGCATTTAACCAGACAGTTGACGGTAAGCCTACCGCATTATACATATTGAAGAACAAAAACAACATGCAAGCCAGCTTTACCAATTACGGAGGAAGGCTGGTTAGTTTACTAGTACCGGATAAAGATGGCAAGCTAACGGATGTAGTTGTTGGTCTTAATAGTGTGGATGCATACAAAAACTCAACTGAACCGTATTTTGGTGCCACTATCGGGCGATATGGAAATCGTATTGCTAATGGTAAATTCTCTATAGACGGAACTGAGTATACCTTGTTCAAAAACAATGGAGCTCACACGCTTCATGGCGGCAAGAAAGGCTTTCAGTACGTAGTTTGGGATGCGCAGCAGCCAAACGATCATACATTGGTGCTGAACTATTTGTCGAAGGACATGGAAGAAGGCTATCCGGGAAACCTGAAAGTGAAAGTTACTTATAGCCTGACTGATAACAATGAGTTGAAGATGGAGTATGATGCAACTACTGATAAGAAAACAGTAGCAAACCTCACAAATCATGCTTTCTTCAACCTAAATGGCGAGGGCAGCGGCACTATCCTGAACCACATTGTTCAGATAAATGCCGACAGGTATAACCCTGTAGACGCAGGCCTTATCCCACTTGGCCCGCTTGCGCCAGTGGCCGGCACTCCATTTGATTTCCGTACACCAACTTCTATCGGTGCCAGGATTGGGGCTGACAATGTGCAGTTGAAGAACGGCGTGGGCTATGATCATAATTTCATTCTAAACAGCGGTGGCAGCGGCCCCACCCACGCAGCAACTGTTGTAGGTGATAAATCAGGCATTGTGATGGACATCTACACACAAGAGCCCGGGCTGCAGTTTTACTCAGGAAATTTCATGAAGAGCAAGAACACGTTTAAAGGCGGGACAAAAGACGATTTTAGAACTGCTTTCGCGATGGAAACTCAACACTTCCCTGATTCTCCAAACCGCCCGGAATATCCTACAACGATATTAAACCCAGGACAGGTTTACCATACTGTATCTGTGTACAAGTTCTCTACGAAAAAATAAAAAGGATTAAATCATCTGAAGAGGCGGGCTGCATACAGTCCGCCTTTTTTGTGGGAATTATTAGCGGCGGCATAACTGTGGAACGTATCGCAGGAAATTAGCACCGTCACAAATGCTTGCCTATTGCTTTTATAAATAATTAAAATTTTTGAATGTTGTTTACAAACGAAATCGTATTATTGTTTTGTAGAAACTCGGTTTTTTGAATAAAAAAGAAAGGAGAATTTTTTATTGTAGCACTTTTACGCCGCTAAACTGACCAACCGAAGGCTCGATTTGAGCCCGGGACCTCGTGATCACTAACCAACCAATTTTATGGAAAAACTTTACAAAACCACAAGAGGGTTAAATACGCCCTTTTTTTACCAATTTATCTTTCAAAAAATATTTACGCTTTGCCTTCTTCTGGCAATCGGAGGGCAAGCTGTAGCTGAAAAGGCGGCGAAAGCATTGCCGGACATTCGCATATCAGGTACTGTTACCGATGCTGCCAGTGGCGAAACTCTGCCTGGTGTAACCATCAAGGTAAAAGGCATGACCACCGGCGTAGCTTCTGATGTGAATGGCCGTTTTACCATTAACGCTCCGGATAACGCCACACTCGAGGTAATCTATATCGGGTATGTGACGCAGGAAGTAGCTGTAGGTAATCGTACTCAGATTAACATCGCTTTGCAGCCAGCAGTTTCTAAACTGGACGAGGTAGTGGTAATAGGGTATGGAACTGTTCAAAAAAGCGATGTTACTGGTGCAATCAGCTCGGTTAAGCTTCGTGATGTGAATGAAACAAAAGCAGTTTCTATCTCTGAAGCGCTGCAAGGCAAATTAGCAGGGGTAAACATTGTTACAAATACAGGTGAGCCGGGCGGAGCAATCACTTTCAACATTCGGGGTATGACTTCGATTACCGGTAGTAATCAGCCGCTTATTGTTATTGATGGCCAGCCAATCGAATCGTCTTTTGGTGCAACCTACGCCGGAACAGGCTTAGATGGTGGCGCCGACATCCCTCCTGCAGATCCGCTTGCAGCTTTGAACACCAATGATATTGCCTCTATTGAAGTGCTGAAAGATGCATCATCTACTGCAATTTACGGCTCAAGGGGTGCAAACGGGGTTGTGCTTATTACCACCAAAACAGGAAGCCGCGGCAAGGACAGGATGGTGTATTCACAACGTACAGACGTTAGCAAGTTGCCAAAGCAGCTAGACATGTTAAGCTCATTTGAGTACATGTTGATGAAGAATGAGGCCGCAGTGAACGATGGTAAAGCAAACGTATATTCTGACCTACAGCTTGATTCCATATCAAAAACTTTGAATGTGAACTGGCAGGATGTGGTATATCGAAATGCCATATCACAGGATCACAATCTATCCTTTTCAGGCAAAGATGATAAGTATAGCTATCTCCTTACCGCTAACTATTCAGATCAGGAAAGCATCCTGAAAAAGGCCGGCTTTGCAAAAGGGGGAGTACGCTTGAATTATGAGCGCCAAATTACCCCCAAGCTTAAGGTTGGCTTGCGCACTTTCTTGTCGCTTGCAGACCGCAAATTTGGTTTGCAATCTAACTGGACTGGTATTCTAGGTTCAACAGCAGTTTTAGGTGCTCTAACATTCAATCCTTTACAAAATCCTTTTGACCCGGAAACGGGAGAGTTCGATGAGGATCTTGCGAATTCACCGCTATTGCTTATCAATCGGGTAATCGACAGAACCTCTATCAAAACGGTGATCTCAAATTTCAACGTTGATTATAAGATCGCAAAAAATTTATCATACAGCTTAACTGGTGGTGTAAATCAAATTTATTCACTTCGTAATATCTGGTATCCAACAGGAACTTTCATCGGAAATTCCGCTCCGGGTGGCTCTGCAACCCGTGCAGATAATAGCAATTCTAACTATTTGATCGATAACTTACTGACGTATAAAAACACGTTTGCAGGTAAGCATTCACTAAATGCGGTAGGTGGTTTTAGCTACCAGAACTGGGCTAACAATGCAACCAGCGTAACTAACCTGGGCTTCCCCTCTAATACGCTTAACTACAAGGGTATGGAGCTGGCTCAGTTCCCTGGTAAAACGTATATATCTTACAACAACCGGGCTCTTCAATCTGTGATCGGGCGTCTTAACTATTCGTACGATAAGCGTTACATGTTTACTTTAACTGGCCGTTATGACGGATCTACACGTTTAGCACCCGGAAACAAATGGCAACTGTATCCTTCTGTAGGCCTTGGCTGGAATGTTTCAAATGAGAAGTTCTTTGAAGATAATGTAAAAGCCTTGTCAAACTTGAAGCTGCGTGCAAGCATTGGGGTTGCTGGTAATGACAACGTTGCTGTTGGCGGTTCTCAGGCATCTTACGGAACCAATTATTATCCGTTTGGGCCCACCATCAATCCGACTTATGTTTTAAGTCGCTTTGAGAACCCAAATCTGCAATGGGAAAAGACCACAAAGTACAATGCAGGGATGGATCTTGGGTTTCTGAATGATAGGCTGTCTTTCTCGGTGGATTATTACAAACACATCACCACAGATTTACTGATCAACCTGAGCTTGCCAGGATCGGCAGGGTTGGGCAGCTACTTTACCAATATCGGTAAAATCATGAATCAGGGCCTTGATGTGGAGAGTACTTACAACATCAAGGTGAACAAGTTCAATATTGACCTTGGCGCCAACTTCTCTATCTTCAATAACAAGGTGGTAGACCTTGGTGAGGGTACTGCTATATTCGGCAGAGGTTTCTTTGCCGGCGGAGCTATTGTGCTGGGGCAGCCTGTAACTGCAGCTATCGTTGGAAATCAGATCTCAAATTTCTACGGATATAAAACCAATGGTATCTACCAAAATCAAAATGAGATTGACAGCGACCCAGCATTAGGAAATGACCCAGGGCGCTCAACCATTCAGCCGGGAATGATAAAATACGTAGATATCAACGGCGATGGTCAGATTACCGGCGATGACCGAGGCATTATTGGAAACCCGTCGCCAGATTTTACCTACGGCTTTAACTCAAATATTGGTTATAAGCGCTTTAGTGCAACGTTGAATATCTTCGGTAGCCATGGCGGACAGCTGTTAAACCTTAACCGGTGGATGGTTGGTTCAAACCATTCAAATACTACTTATAATTCTTTTCAGGATTCGTATTTCGGCAGGTGGCATGGCGAAGGTACCAGCAACCTGTATCCAAAACTTACCACAGAAGCAGTTCGTTTACAACAGCGCTTTCCTGACTGGATGGTTGAGGATGCATCATTTATCAGATTGCAAAACCTGACACTCGGATATGATTTCAAGCTGCCGGAGGATTTCAAAGTAGGTGGGTTGAAAGTTTTCCTTACAGGTACCAATTTATTGACTTTGACAAACTACAGCGGATATGACCCAAATGTGAACTCATTCGGACAAACTTCGCTTAACAATGGGATAGACTTAGGCACCTTGCCACAGTCGCGTTCATATTCTGCCGGTGTACAGGTAACCTTTTAACGACTTAAATTAAACGAGATGAAAATTTTAAAATATTTCTATTTCATGCTGCTCACCACAGTATTGATCATGCTGAACTCCTGCAGTTTAGAGGAACATATAGAAGATAGCCCTACCCCCGCGACTATAACCAGCGAAAGTGATGTGGATGCTGTAATCCAGGGGATGTATTCCAGGTACAATGACTCAGGCATGTTTAAGTTCTTAGGATTTATCATGATCACAATTTGTGCGGATGATATCTTTTCAAATTCCGGATCAGAATATGGCCTGTATGCTGAACGTACATACACCAGCGGAAGCACAAACCCGATGTGGTCTAATATGTATGCCACGATCGAAAATGCTAACAATTTAATTGAGGTGCTTGACAAATTGGAGTTAAGCCCTGCTTTTGAAAAAAGAGCATATGGCGAAGCTTATTTTAACCGGGCCTTTGCTTACTATTATTTGGTACGTCTGTACGGCGGAGTTCCGTTGCGGACAACAGCTACGCACATTGATAGTGATTTCTACTTGCCACGCACAAGCATTGATGAAACGTATGCGCAAATCATTAAGGATTTTAAGGCGGCTTCGGAAAGGTTGCCAGCAAGTGTTGTCGCAGGAGAATTGGGGCGGGCCACTAAAGGAGCAGCGCAGGGATTCTTGGCGCAGGCTCTCTTAACCTATGGTAATCAGTTGTCCCTAGCGGGAAAATCAGGTACGGCTCAATATACTGAAGCAGGCCTTTACGCTGACTCCGTGATTATAAGCAAGCAATATGCTTTGACACCTGATTACAAAGATTTGTTTGATATCAACAAAGAAACAGACGCTTACAAAGAAGTAATATTTGGCATCCGCTTTACTACTGACCCACAGGCGAGAGCGCAGCCGGCTGCCGGCTCTGAGTATGCCCAATCATTTGGCGCAGGTAATACCTGGGGCGTAAGTGCAGGAGGTGCAAACGGAAACAACGCGTATAGAGGTGCTCATTGGTTCGCTGATTATTATCGGAGTGGTGATTACCTTACGGGGACAGATCCACGGAATAATGATAATATAGACTATCGCAATCTTGTAGCTTTTCATCAACGCTCGCATAACAACGCCAACAAGTTTTTCGCTGTTTATCCGAATGTTCCAGGCTCAACAGTTCCGGGTTCAACTGGAGATGGAACCATCAACGATCCTATTATCGCGAAGTACCAGGATCCGGGAGGTAAAGATGCCAGGAATAATGGCAACGACTTCTTTGTTTTGCGCTATGCAGAAGTGCTTCTGATCAAGGCAGAGGCAGAAAACGAACTGAATGGACAGACCAAAGTAGCTACTGATGCATTTAATCAGGTCCGGTACAGAGCCCGGACTGTTAATTCTATCCCAAATGCCAGGCCCGTTCCTGCCGATTTGCTACCTAATACTCTGACTAAAGATCAGTTCCGCATGAAGATTTTCGATGAAAGAGGGATTGAATTTTTAGCGGAAGGCTTACGATGGTTTGATCTCGTACGGATGAGAAGCCCATTGAACCCTAAACAAACTATGTATGAATACCAGTTTAAGGTGGTGCTTGCTGATCCTAAAAAGTTTCCGCCAAAGTTGCCTACAGGTTATAACGCTGCCAGCCAGCAATATACCCCAACCCCGGCAAATGCAGTAAAGCCGGAGATTTTAAACGTGGGCCCAAACGTAACGAACCTCAATGGTGTAACAGGACCGAAATTTATTTTGTTCCCGGTTCCGTCACAGGAGCTTTTGCAGAACAAAAATTTTGGGCCTCAAAATACCGGCTGGTAAGTTTAATTAAACCATTTCAGGTGGGCGGCGAAAGGCGCCCATCTTTAAAAATATTTATATGAAAAGACTTTTCTTATTAACCGGCCTAGTATTTAGTGCTTTTGCAATGAATGGCCAAACGGTTTACTTTTCGCAGGATTTTAATTCTTCCACGAATTACACTACTTACCAGGGCAGCCCGGTAACTGCTAACAAGTTTGACGCTATTCAGCTTGCAGGAAACACAACCGTTAATGCTACAAATAACAAATTACAGTTTGTTAAAAATGGGGGTACTGGAGTCAACCGCGGTAGTTTTACACGCACCACTAATTTCGCGGGTGCGCCAGCAACAGGGCCAGGCTTTCTGAAGTATTCTATGGATGTTTCTGTCTCTAATAATTCTGCAGATGTTGCAAGTGGCTTCCGGTTCATGTTTGGTGATACGTTTCCCATAACTCCAGCCGCTCCCGCAAACGGAAATATCCATTCAGGGCTTTACATTAACCCTACCAAGAATGCAGGTGAATTCAAAGTAGAATCTGAAAGTAATACCCAAACCCTTCCTAACACCTTTACCGGTACGCAGACAGTAATTTGGTACATAAACAATACTGGTGCTGATGCAGGCTATAAAGCACCGGATGGCACAATAAACACAGTTCAGGATGACTATGCAGATGTTTGGGTTGTGAGCGGTAATACTAAAACTCTTGTTTTTAATGAAGAACCAGCTCTCACACCTGCAAAAACACTTAAAAATTTCAAACTGACTAATAATCCGAACTTCACAGCTACGATAGATATAGACAATATTGTTATTTCTGAGGAGCCGGTTATTGTAGTACCTAAAATTGTGAGCGTGGCACCGGTAGCTCCTGTAACTGTGCCGTTGAAGACCCTGTTCAACCTTCTCCCTTTTCCAACAGAGGTAGAGGTTACTTACAACAACAATACTAAAGACATCGCTAAGATCACCTATTCTCCTCTAACCAACTACAACCAATACCTGCTGGGCACCTACCAGGTTGTGGGAACAATAACTCCGAATAACGGTACCATAAACCCCAGCAAAATTTCAGTGGCAACTACAGTTACTGTTAGAGATAACATAGTCCTAACCAACACCTTCTCTCCAAATGGCGATGGTAAAAACGACACCTGGATTAACGAGGAATTAGCCCGTTACCAAAATACGTCTGTAGAAGTATATGACAGAGATGGACGCAGGTTATTCCAATCTACCGATCCGAAGATCGGTTGGGATGGCAAGAATGCGAACGGCGATGTAATTGCTGGTTCATACTTCTATATTATCAAAGTGCCGGATTTGAGCATGGCCAAGAGAGGTGTGGTAACAGTTATTAAGTAATCAATTATGAAAAGATATTCAACCTTATTTCTATTGTCAATGTTCGCCTGTGCGGGATTAAAAGCTCAGAACAGGCAGGACGTTGCAAATTTCTCGCAATTCAAGCAGCTCTTTAACCCAGCTTTGACTGGTTTGGAAGGAACTTCTATCAAGAACTTCTACCGGGATCAGTGGACTAGCTTTGAAGATGCTCCCCGCACTTTATTCCTTTCCGGCGAGGCAAACCTGCAGGATCTTACTAAATCTAAAGGCGATGGTTTACAGCATTCGTTCGGCATTTCTTTATTGCATGATACTTACGGAGCGTTAACCAACAATAATCTCAACCTTTCTTACGGTGCAGGAATTAAAATTGCCGATAAACTGCGTTTGAGGGCTGGCATTGCAGTTACGTATAACAACACCAAGTTTGATAATGCATCGTTGATTGTTGCGGATCCAACTGATCCGGCTTATACCTCGTTAAGCAATAACAACAATGTTAAAAAGTATGGTGTTAACATCGGAGTAGCTGTTACATCAGACGACTATTATTTCGGGTATTCAGCCTCAGACCTTGTAAAAGGTGGCGACTCTGATGTGGCATATTTTAACGATGTGTATGTTTTGCAGCATACTGTTCAGGCAGGCTACCGCCGGGCACTTTCAAGCAACATCGGCCTCGTGCTGAACGGAATCTATCGTTATGATGAAAACATGAAAGGCACTGCCGAGGCTCAACTGAAAACTGTATTCCTAAACTCATTCTGGCTTGGAGCCGGATACAGGAACGATATTGCTTACACGTTTAATACGGGCGTACGCTTTAAGCAGTTTAAAATCGGCTACAGCCGCGAACTGTCATCGAACAAAATTGCAAATACATACAGAGGCGGCAACGAGATAACCCTTTCGTATAATTTTACACCTGTGTTTAGCGGTGCAGGCAAGACACTTTCAATTTGGTAAGTGGTTTTATAACATGAATGAGGGATACGGAGACGTATCCCTTTTTCTTTGCTAACTTTTACATCTGATATCATGAGAACATTTAAATCTATTTTCAAACAAGCGGGCATTGGAAAAACCGGAATTTTTTGGTTGTTCGCGATGCTCGGATGCAGCAGCGCTTTTGCGCAATCCAAGCCTAACATTGTGATGATCATAGTTGACCAGTGGCGGGCCGACGCATCGAAATTGAATGGATTTGCGCTAAACACAACTCCCTTTCTGGATAGCCTGGCCACAAACGGCACCTGGTTCAATAAGGCATATTGCGCCTCGCCGGCGTGTGTGCCAAGCCGCACGTCGCTCATGACTGGTCGCTTCCCGAGCGCTACCCACGTACGTTCAAACATGAACCTCGAGGATGCTTATTTTAAAACAGATTTGATTGACGTAGTGAAAGCACAGGGATATTCCACCGCTCTCATCGGCAAAAACCACAGCTATTTAAAACCGGCTGACTTCGATTTTTGGAAAGGTTATTTCCACCTGGGAGTTGATACGCCCGAAGGTGCGGACGAAAAGGCTTTCAACGATTACATGAAAACCACCAACTATTACATGGATGCCAAGCCTGCACCTTTTCCCGCCGAAATGCAGTTGCCTTCCCGCATTGTAAACGATTCTGAAAAGTGGATCAGCGACACGAAAAGCAGTGACAAGCCTTTCTTCCTGTATATGTCGATTCCCGAGCCTCATAATCCCTACCAGGTTTCTGAGCCATACTATTCCATGTTCCCGCCCGAATCGCTGCCACCGCTACGCACAGGTGCCGACGTACTTCCGTCGAAAGGAAACAAATGGGTATTGCAGCAAGAAATGTTGGAGATGGGCTATCCCGGATTTGAAAAGAACATCCCGCGTATCAGGAGCAACTATTACGGCATGCTCCGCCTGATCGACGATCAGCTTAAAGGTTTCGTAAGCTATTTAAAGGCCAACAACCTTTACGATAATACCATTCTGATTTTCATCGCCGATCATGGCGACTTTACAGGAGAATACGGCCTTATTAAAAAAGGCGTGGAAGTGCCCGAATCCTTAACCCGCATTCCCATGATCTGGCACGGGCCCGGCATCGTGGAAAACAAAAAGCCCCACATGGCACATGTAAGCAACGTAGATATTATGCCAACACTTTGCGATATGCTGAATGTGCCTTTGCCAGAAGGCGTTCAGGGCCGAAGCATGTGGCCGCTGCTCACCGGGAAGGAATATCCAAAAGAAGAATTTGCGAGTATGATTGTGCAGCAGGGCTTTGGTGGGCTGCATTATACGGATTTAAAAGAGTACAACCCATACACACAAGATGGTACCTTAACCAAAGGCAAAATAGAATTCGACGAGCTAAACACCTGGACTCAAAGCGGGACGATGAGGATGTTGCGAAAGGGCGATTGGAAGCTTGTTTATGATATGCAAGGCTCGGGACAAATGTATAACCTGGCGAAAGATCCTTCTGAGGTTAAGAATCTGTATGATGATAAGCTGTATCGCGATAAGCAAATGGAGCTTTTACAGGCTTTAATGACCTGGGAACTTCGCAACCAGGACCCGCTTCCACTGCCTCATCCCAACAAGGTAAGGACATATGGTTTCAAAACTGATCCGCGGAACTATTATGCTCCTTATAAAGATGAGCCGGAGCGGAAGTTGAAAGCTAATATTGAGGCGGCTAAAGAAGCCAAAAAAGCTAATTCAAAAAAACAGTAAGATCAAATCTTAAGATGATGAGGTCGTGCTGTTTGATGTTGATTCTTTGGCTCGCGGTGTGGATGCCAGAGGTTTTATTGGGACAAGTCCCTGTTGATGTTTCGCAATTTAGCAGCCGAAGCGGTGCTACGGTTAATACAGCGAACAACCAAATAGCTGTAAACTGGCCGATAAACGAAAATAAAAAAGGCAATATCAAAATCAACCTGGATAATGCTAAGCCTTTGTTTGAAAGCATAGGGCTAACAACCGGGGCAGAAGTGCATACCGTTATAAAGAATCAGGATCCTGCATTTATCCTCACGGTTGGTAAACGGGACCTTGTTTCGCAAAACGGCTGGAATATTTTCTTTGATTCAACGCCATATAAGCCACACCAAGCGTACGTTGTTAAGCTGGACAAAGACGGTGCGAAGGTTACTAGCAATGGATCTAGAACCAATATTTCTATCTCGGGGCTAAGCGCCGGCGGCTTTAAAGGCCACCTTGAAATAACCTTATACAATGGGAGCCCCTTATTAAACATTGCTGCCGTTGTCTCTACCGATAAAGATTCTACAGCAATTATTTATGACGCGGGTTTGGTGAGCAGCCAGCCTGCTTTTGAGAAAGTCGCGTGGTCAGATACTGACGGATACTTGCAAGGCATTCATGCGGAGCAAGCATCGACAGCTACAAATGTGAAGGTTAAATACCGGGCCATCAGCGGCGAAAATGCGGAAGGCAGTGTTGCTATTTTTCCGCCTCCGCACCAGTATTTTCCGCCTCTTGATAATGCATTTAATCTAAGGTTTACCTGGTACGGAAAAGGCTATCGCGATCTTGTACCGCAGTACGGAATTGGAATCCGCAACGAGTTGATGGGTGACATGCGCTGGGTTCCCTGGTTCAATGCTCCGCCCAACACGCTCCAACGCCTTAATTTTTTTCTGCTCTTAAGCACACAGAAAGGCGGTCGGGTTATCGATGAGGTGAAGAAGTTCACCCACAACGATTCTTATAAATCACTTGATGGCTTTTACACCCTTGCCAGCCATTTCCATACGGAACATACAGATGATGTATTAACTCACAAGCCATTGCCTGAGGTGCCCGGCTTTGTAAAGGCTCTTAAAAAAACAGGTGTAAACATTATGCATTTGGGCGAGTTTCACCTTGCCGGCAATCCCAAAGATCCCGGCCCACGGCGCCTGATTCAGTACAAAACGATGTTCCAGGAATGCGAGCGCTTATCATCTGGGAACTTTCTGATGCTTCCAGGCGAAGAGCCAAATAACTTCTTTGGCGGGCATTGGATGAATCTTTTCCCCAAGCCGGTGTACTGGATAATGGATCGGCAGAAAGGGCAGCCCTTTTTAGAGGATGTTCCGGGCTATGGCAAAGTGTATCGCGTAGGCGATAAAAACGATATGCTGGGTCTTCTAAAATCAGAGAATGGGCTCGCCTGGACAGCGCACGCACGTACAAAGGGCTCCGTGGGCTATCCCGACAAGTATAAAGACGAAGAGTTTTACAAGTCAGATCGTTTCCTCGGAGCTGCGTGGAAGTCGCTGCCTGCAGATTTGTCGCAGCCGCGGCTCGGAAAACGAGCGCTGGATGTGATGGACGACATGGCGAATTGGGGTTTTCGGAAGCACGTAATCGGCGAAGCAGATATATTTAAACTTGAGCCGGACTATGAAGTGTACGGACATCTCAATGTTAATTATTTGCAACTCGATAAACTCCCCGAATTTAAAGATGGATGGCAACCCGTGTTAACCGCCCTTGAACAAGGTAAGTTCTTCGTATCAACAGGCGAGGTTTTGCTGCCGCGATTTACGGTAAATGGAAAAGGTTCAGGAGAAGTACTGAAGATCAGCAAAGACGGTAAAGCTGAGGTGCAGTTGGATGTGGATTGGACATTTCCGTTAAGTTTCGCTGAAATTATATCCGGTGATGGCAATCAGGTTTTTCGTCAAAGAGTTGATTTGTCAAATACGGAGGCTTTTGGCAAGCAGTCGTTCAAGTTTCAAACAAACCTGAAAAACAAAACTTGGCTGCGTGTTGAGGTCTGGGATGTGGCTTCGAATGGAGCATTTACGCAACAAATTTGGCTGGAATAGACCACTATTTAATTTTAATTTTCTGCTATGAAACTTGCGTTGTATTCTTTATTTGTTGGGGTTTTATTTGCATCGTGTGCTTTAGGACAGCAACAGGTGTTTGATCAGAGCAAGATTGTATTATCTCCGTTTTCGTACAACGAAGTAAAACTGCAAAGCGGTCCTTTAAAGAAGCAGTTCGATCAAGTTGAAAAATACTATTTAGCTATTTCAAATGATGATTTGCTAAAAGGTTTTCGGGAACGTGCGGGATTGCCTACAAATGGTGCCAAAGACCTTGGCGGTTGGTATAGCAATGACGTGTTTCATGTATTTGGTCAGCTCTTGGGTGGGATGAGCCGACTATATGCTGTGTCCGGCGATGAAGCAATGAGACAAAAAGTAGACGCTCTTATCTCCGAATGGGCCAAAACAATAGACAAAGACGGCTATTTCTTTTACTCAGCGAAGCCAAACGCCAAACACTACGTATATGAAAAAATGGTGGGCGGACTGGTTGATGCCTATGTTTTTACCGGCAACAAACAGGCTTTGCAGGAACTTGGAATCATAACAGACTGGGCTATAAAAAACCTGGGTCGTGAACGAATTTACGGTCAAACGCAATCTGAGTGGTACACGCTTTCTGAAAATCTTTACAGGGCGTACGCTGTAACCAAAGATAAAAAGTACCTGGATTTCGGCAAAGTCTGGGAATATTCCGACTACTGGAATTCCTACCTGGCGGGGACACCTCCGATTGATTCAATCAGGCATCACGGTTACAGTCACCTCAACACCCTAAGCGGTGCTGCGGCTGCGTACCTTTTAACAGGCGACGAACACTACAAAACAACGGTCAAGAACGCATACAATTTCTTCAACGATACGCAGGCTTTTGCCACAGGCGGTTTCGCTCCAAATGAACGCCTGCTCACTAAAGACAAACTGATAGAAGCCTTAGAGACAACCCATAACACCTTTGAAACCCAATGCGGCTCCTGGGCGATTTTCAAATTGAGCAAGTATCTGATGGAAATCACCGGCGACGCCAGGTATGGAGATTGGATTGAAAAAATGACCATCAACGGCATTGGCGCAGACATTCCGATGTCTGAAGATGGCAAGGTGTTATATTATTCAGACTATAATCCTCGGCAAGGGCAGAAGCGCAATTATTTCTTGGGCTGGAGCTGTTGTACAGGCACCCGTCCCCAGGCTGTAGCTGAATATGCCGATCTGGTTTATTTCAAAGGGCCGACTGGCTTATATGTTAATTTGTTTGTGCCATCAGCGGTTAGCTGGAACGGTTTGTCTGTAACTCAATCCACAAATTATCCCGAGGTAAACTTTACTGAGCTTACAATCAAAACCGGAACAGCAGGTAAAAAGATGGTTTTGGCATTTAGAAAGCCTTCCTGGGCAAAAGATGCTCCGCTGATTTACGTCAATGGTAAAATTACAAAGTCGTTGTTGGCCGATAATTGGTTGAAAGTGGGCAGATTATGGAAAAATGGCGACAAAGTTAAAGTGGTATTTCCAATGAAGCTTTATTCGGATCGCTTAGACGAGACGAAGGCGTATCCGGCAGCAGTGATGTATGGCCCGGTAGCTATGGCGGTAAACGTTCAGGATGCTTATCCATCAGACCTGATATCAGCGGACAAAATTGCTCACGGTTTTACGCCGGTGCCGACCAAAAAATTAAATTATGAGGTGTCTGGTTATCCGGGCCTGACATTAAAGCCGTATTATCAGTATGCTGCTGAAGAACCTTATATTTTGTATGTGGATACAGCCGTACGGAATGTTATACCTGAAAGGAATTTGGCATTTAAGGGCGATTGGCAGAAAAATAAATGGGCTTTTTTTACCAAAGATACAAATGCAAGCCTGAGCGCATCTTTTCACGGAACAGGTTTAATCGTGTCGGGGATAGGGTATAAAAATTCGGGTTTCATGAATATTGAGGTTGACGGCAAGCTGCTTGATTCTGTTGATACCTATTCGGCAAAGGGTCCGGAAGCTCCTTTTGAACTATCTTACAAAAACCTTACGTCGGGCGCCCACCGGGTGAACATTTCTGCATCCGGCCAGAAAAATCCACTTTCAAAGGATAGCTATATCAATTTCTTAAAATTTAAGGCAATCGAGTAACGAGTTCGCTTTGATGCCATATATTAATCTTGAATTTTTTACATCATTTCAGGGTGCAGTTTTCATTTTAATGGCGTAACTTTCTGTTTTGCTATCAATCGATGAAGTTCCTGCCTAAAATCCTCACTTCTTTATTCTTCATATTCGGGGCATATTCCGGTTTCTGCCAGCAAATCTTGTTTCGGAATTACTCCGTAAACAACGGGCTTTGCTCGAATACTGTGTGGAGCATCACGCAGGATAGCCAGGGTTATATGTGGTTCGGTACTAAAGACGGGCTGAACAGATTTGACGGATACAATTACAAAGCATATAGGTATGAGCCGGGGCAGGCATCCTCTCTAGGAAGCAATTTCATACATAAGATCACCGCTGCAGACAATACTCACTTATGGCTCGCAACCGATCAGGGCGTTTATATATTTGACCAGGAGAAGGAGGAATTTACCTTTTTTAAGCAGTCTGGCGATGATGTAGTGTACGATATTCATCGGGCGAAAAATGGTGTAATGTGGATAGCCACCCGTGATAAGGGATTGTTCAAGTATACTGAAGCCAGTGACCGCGTTGAGAACTATTCAACAACAACAAAAAGCCGTTTGTCATCCAATCAGATTAGAAAGGTTATTGAGGATGCTGACGGAAATATATGGATCGCGTCCTTTGGCGGCGGGCTTGATATCTTAAATCCGGCTACCAGGCAGATAACTCATCAATACGCTGGAGCAGGTTCAATCAGCAGCAATGCGATCCTCGAACTGTATAAAGACCTGAGCGGAAATATCTGGATCGGGACGCTGGCGGGAGGCTTAACAAAGTGGGACAGGGCTTCTAAGTCTTTCGCCACTTACACCAAAGCAGGTGGGAATTCAATCAACGACAATACCGTGCGTTCTATATTCCAACCTTCGCCCGATAAAATTTACTTCGGCACAGAAAAGGGATTGAATATTCTGAACCTTAGTACGGGCAAATTTACCGCCTACACTGTCAGAAATAACGATCCGCTCAGCATCAGCGACAATGCTATTTACACGATCTATCAGGATCGGGAGGGAGGCACATGGCTCGGCACCTATTTCGGCGGAGTGAGTTATTTTAGAGCGAAAGGATCGAACTTTGAACTTTATTATCCCAACGGCGATGCAACGTCTCTCTCCGGGAACGCGGTAAGTGCATTTCTGGAAGACAAGCCGGGCTACTACTGGGTGGCAACTGAGGATGGTGGCCTAAACTACTTCAATTCCTTCGCAAAAACCTTCAAGCATTTTCCGTTTAGCAGTAATCAGCAAAACCTTTCTTATCACAACATCCACTCGCTTCATAAAGACAAAGCAGGAAATATTTGGATAGGCACTTTCACGGGCGGCCTCAACGTATACAATCCAAATACCGGAGAAGTGAAGGTATATAAATACAGCGCAAGCAATCCCAGGAGCCTGAGCAACAATTCAATTTATTCAATTTATGAAGACAAATCCGGCAGGACCTGGGTGGGTACAGTTTTCGGATTGAATTTATACGATCCTCAAACCGACTCCTTCATCCGCATAAAAGAACAAGGCCTCAGCACAAACTGTATTTACGCGATTGACGAAGACGACTACGGGAATCTTTGGTTTGCTACCTATGAAGGGGGCTTAGTGGGCAAGGAGAAGTCGACTGGTAGCTGGGTACAATATTCTCAGTCTAACAAGCGCAATTCCATCAGTTCAGACAAGGTTATCTCCATGCTCGATGATCATTCCGGCAACTTATGGCTCGGCACAGATGGCGGAGGACTGAACTTGTTTAACATTCAAACCCGAACCTTCAAATACGTAGGATCAAAAGAGGGGATAACCAGTTCTGTGATCTATGGTCTACAAAAAGATAAATCGGGCAACATCTGGCTTTCGAGCAATAATGGCCTTTACAAGTACAATCCCCAGTCCCAAAAGGTAAACCACTATACCCAATGGGATAATCTGCAAAGCAAGCAGTTTAATTATAATGCTTCGTACAAGGCGAGCGACGGGAAATTCTTTTTTGGTGGTGTGAAGGGCTTCAATGCCTTTTATCCCGATAGCGCCAAAAACCTGAACTACCCGCACAAGGTCTCCATCACCAATCTGCAGCTTTTTAACAAAGACATCGGAATAGGTGAAGAAGAGAGCCCGCTGGACCGCATGATCAACTACGCTGATGAAATTACTCTTTCCCACAGCCAGTCTGTCATCAGCTTTGATTATGCAGCTTTGAGCTACATAGCGCCAAGAAAAATCCAGTATGCATACAAAATGGAGGGCTTTGATAAAAATTGGAATTTTGTAGGCGATCAGCGCAAAGCCACCTACACTAATCTTCCCGCAGGCACTTACACTTTTAAGCTTAAATCTACTGATAACGACGGAAACTGGATAGATGCTGAAACGGCTCTGAAGGTGAAAGTGCTGCCACCTTTTTACCGAACAAACTGGGCTTACCTGCTTTACATACTTGTTTTTGCGGGCATTTTTGTGCTGGCACGCAGATACGTCATCCGGGAGGCAAGAAGGCGTAATCAAGTCAACCTCGAACGTTTAAAAAACGTTGAAGAACAAGAATTCTATAAGCAAAAAATCGACTTCTTTACTTCAATGGCTCACGAGATCAGGACACCCTTGTCATTGATCATAGCGCCTTTAGAGCGCCTGTTATCATCCGGAAAACTTCAGCCCGAAATAAAAGAGCAGCTTAACGTAATGGGCGAAAATTCTGATCGCCTGCAAACACTTGTAACGCAATTGCTGGATTTCAGGCGCATAGAGAGCGATATCTACGAAATACACAAAGAGAATATAGAGATTGTCGCCTTGGTGCAGTCAATCTTTACACGCTTTTATCCCGTGGCTCAGCAGAAGGGAATGAAGTTTTCGATCGAAACAAAGATATCTCACCTGAATGCCGAAGCGGATCCGGAAGCGCTCACCAAAATTTTAAGCAACCTTCTCATCAATGCCTTTAAATTTACCAGGACGAAGGTGAAGGTTAAGGTGCTGGAGCCAAAGAAAAGTGCAAGCGGACAGTCGTTCTTTTCTATCAGCGTTGAAGATGATGGCATCGGAATCCCCAAAGAGCAGGTTGATAACATCTTCAAAAAGTTCTTCAAGGTTACAGCAGGGCAATATGATTACAGTAACCTCGGCGGCACAGGCATTGGCCTGGCGCTAGCTAAATCGCTGGCAGAAAAGCACAATGGCGACTTGTTTGTGGAAAGCCAGGAAGGCACAAAGACGGTGTTTACTGTTAAAATACCATACGCAGATGTAGTTTCTGAAGATGTTGAGCTCCTCGTTACGGCAATGCCGGTGGATACGAGCGACGTGGATGACGATAGCAAACCTGTTATCATGGTAGCAGAGGATGATCGTTCGATGATCAGCTTTATCCTGAAAAGCTTGCAAATTGATGGCTACAAAACCATCGGTGCCCGCAACGGTGCACAAGCGCTGAAGCTCCTGGATGAGCATCATATTGATTTGATCATATCGGACGTGATGATGCCCCACACCGACGGGCTGGAGCTTTGTAAAAAGGTAAAGCAGGACATCAATTTCAGCCACATCCCTTTTATACTTTTAACTGCTAAAGCCAACTCAGAAGCTGAGATTGAAGGATTTGAAAACGGTGCTGATGCATACATTGTGAAGCCTTTTAAATGGAAACACGTATCGGCTGTTATAAAAAACCTTCTTGGCTCCAGGGCCATTTTGAAGGAGAAGTTCAGCCAGCAGCCGCTCGCAGAAGCTAAGGGCCTTACCACCAATACCCGCGACAGTAAATTCATTCAGAAGATCATCAGCATTATTGAAGAACGGATAACTGATCCTCAGCTTTCGGTAGAGGAGCTGAGCCGTGAGATGGCCATGAGCCGCTCGTCGCTTCATAAAAAGCTGAAGTCTATGACAGGTAGTGTACCAAATGAATTCATCCGCCTTGTGCGCCTGAAGCATGCCGCCAAACTGTTGTTGCTGCAGGAGTATAATGTATCTGAAGTAGGTTTCATGGTAGGCTTTAACTCACATTCATACTTCTCGAAATGCTTTTTCCAGCAGTTTAATCAAACCCCAACCGAGTTCGCAGAAAATGGAGCAGAGGCCGATGTTGTGAAGTAGCCGCTACAGATGTTGCAAATTGCAATACAATCTTTACAGGGCAGTTGCGATATTCAGCTTAAACTTGTAGAAAAATAGAAATGAACAGTAAGCTTCTTTGGGCTATTTGCTTAGTTGCAATGGCAATATCTGTTTCGGGATTTAAAACTTTTGCGAAAGAGATTGATCCCGCTGGTGCTTCACAGAAGCCTAATGTGCTATTTATCGTGGTGGATGATATGAACTCTTGGAGCGTTTTGGGCGACTACCCTGCACTTAAGGTCCCCAATATCAAGAAGCTATTATCACAATCATATTATTTCAGCAATGCTTCATGCGCTGCCCCAGTTTGCATCCCGTCAAGGGCTTCGTTCTTTAGCGGCGTATACCCTCATAATACCGGCGTTTACGGCAATGGCCCTGATGTTTGGGGTGTTTCAAAAAAGCTCGGTGAGGTAGAAACCCTTCCGGAGTGCTTTAAACGCAATGGCTATACAACGTGGGGCAGGGGCAAAACTTTCCACGTATCTCTTCCAGGCACCCGTGAGCAGGATATGTTTGACAATGCTGTTTACAATGGAGGTTTTGGCCCATTCCCGGCCAAAGCTTACTGGTCGGGGAAAAGCCACTGGTATGGCATACAACCCTGGGAAGGGCCCGACACTGATTTCCCTGATGTGAAAAACGCGACTGCCGCAGTTGAGTTTCTGAATCAAAAACACGAGAAGCCTTTCTTTATGTATTATGGATTGTATCGTCCACATTCCCCCTACACTGCTCCAAAGCGGTTTATGGAAATGTACAAAGATTCAGAGATTACACTACCACCCGGGTATTTGAAAAATGACCTTGACGATATTCCTGATAAGGGAAAAGAATTGATTGATGGGATGCGTGCGCTCCAAACTGCGGGCTTAACTAAAGAACAGGCCTGGCTGCGCTTCCTGAAAGCTTACTGCGCCAATTACAGTTTTGCCGATTGGAATTTAGGGCGAGTATTGGAAAGCCTCGATAAAAGCCCTTATGCTAAAAATACAATTGTTGTTTTTTGTTCAGATAACGGCTTTCATAACGGTGCCAAAGATCACTGGACCAAAAGTACCCTTTGGGAGCAAGCTGATGCGGTTCCGTTCCTCATCCGCCTTCCAAACGGAAAAGCTTATAAATGTCCCCAGCCAATTACGCTGGTGGATATTTACCCTACATTAGTGGAGTACTGTGGCATTCAGGCTCCTAAGCAGAAGCTCGACGGACAAAGCTTGGTGTCAATTTTGAAAAATCCAAAGTTGAAGTCGACCAGAACTGCCCTTACCACTTATGGCGAAGGCTATTCGTCGGTACGTAGCGAGCAATATCGCTATATAAAATATCCCGATGGCTCAGAAGAGCTGTACGATCATTCAGTTGATCCATACGAGCATACTAATCTCGCTTCAAAGCCAAACATGAAAGGTGTGATTGCCAGGCTCGCCGCCGGCATCCCTACCCACTTTGAAAAAGCAGTGCCCTCAAAACTACATGGTAAGCGGGGCAATAATGATGAAGGTTAAACAAAATATACTATGTTGAAGAAATACATTACTATGTCGATATTTCGCCCTGCGGCGATTTTATGCTTAGGGCTATTGCCATTCTGTTCTTTTTCGCAGTCTAAACCCGGCCGGGCTCCGAACGTAATTATAATCTTTGCCGATGATTTGGGCTACGGAGATCTAAGTTGTTACGGCAGCCCCACCATCCACACCACATACCTGGATAAAATGGCTTCGGAAGGGATGCGCTTCACACAGTTTTATGTGGGCACAAGCATTTGCACCCCGAGCCGGGCGGCGCTCCTCACCGGAAGATTGCCGATCCGCAGCGGGATGAACTCTGTAGATGGCGCAAATGTGCTTTATCCGGGAACCGATGGTGGCTTGCCTGAATCGGAAATCACCATCGCCGAAGCCTTGAAAACAAAAAGCTATCAAACAGGCCTCATCGGGAAGTGGCATTTAGGCGATCAGCCAAAATACATGCCTAATAACAATGGGTTTGACTATTACTTTGGCTTGCCTTATTCAAATGACATGGGGCGTGCAACAAACAAGAATTATCCGCCGCTGCCGGTTTACCGAAACGGAAAGGTATTGGAAACAGATCCCGATCTCAGTTTGCTGACCCAGCGTTACACGGAGGAGGCAGTTAACTTTATCAAACGCAACAAAGACAAGCCGTTCTTCTTGTATTACGCCAGCAATTCGCCGCATACACCTTTGTTTGCGTCGGCAGCTTTCAAAGGTAAAAGCAAACGAGGTATATATGGTGATGTTGTGGAGGAACTTGACTGGAGCGTGGGTAAGGTACTTGAAACCCTAAAAGCACTGAAAATTGATCAAAATACCCTGGTAATCTTCACCAGCGATAACGGACCGTGGTTGATCAAGGATGAAAATGGTGGCTCAGCCGGTCCCTTATCAGGAGGAAAAGGTTCGCCATACGAGGGCGGCTATCGCGTGCCTGCCATCGCGTGGTGGCCGGGTACAATTAAGCCCGGGCAGGTGGTGTATAATGTTGTGCGCACCGTAGATCTATTCCCGACCATAATAAAAATGGCTAATGTAAACCTCCCTAAAGACCGGGTAATAGATGGGGCAGACATCTACCCAATCTTAACAAGCTATCAATCTACCAACAATGGAGTGGTTTGTTACTTCACTCGTGACAAACTATGTGCTGTGCGAAAAGGCCAGTGGAAGGCACTTTTTCGTTCTGATGAGGTTTACGGGAAAAAGCCTGTTGTTGAACACAATCCACCTTTATTGTACAATGTTGAGACCGATCCCGCAGAGAAATACGATGTGTCAAAGCAATTTCCAAACATTGTGGAAGAACTGAAGCGTGAATACAGCAAACAACTTGCTTCAGTGGTGTCAGTACCCGCTCAGTTGAAGCCTTACAATAAAGGAAAAGAATAAGATGAATATAAGTACAGTGAATGGCAGGATCCGCTCTGTTATCACCATTTCAATTTTTGCTCTCGGAGCTTTTACAGGCCTGAAGGCACAAACGTCTGGTAACAAAGACAAGCGTCCGAATATCGTTGTGATTTTAGCAGATGATCTTGGATTTTCGGATATAGGTTGCTACGGAGGTGAAATCAAGACCCCAAACATCGACTATCTTGCTGCGAACGGATTAAGATTTACCCAATTTTATAACACCTCTCGCTGCTGCCCGACAAGAGCCTCCCTGCTAACCGGTTTATACAATCATCAGGCAGGGATTGGTGAAATGAGTGAAAACCGGAATCAGCCAGGCTATCAAGGGCACATCACCAAAAATGCAGTGACATTAGCTGAAGTTTTGAAGGATGCTGGATACAACACCGCAATGTCGGGCAAATGGCACGTTTCCAACACGCTCGCTCAGCCCACTCCCCAAAAGCAGTTGAACTGGCTTAACCATCAGGAGTCTCATCCTTTATTTTCCCCGATTGAGCAATATCCCACTAACCGCGGCTTCGACCGATTTTTCGGCACCATCTGGGGCGTGGTGGACTATTTTGATCCATTCAGCCTGGTTAGCGGCACAACACCAATTATTTCGGTACCGCCTAACTACTATCATTCGGATGCGATAAATGACACGGCGTCGGCATACATCCGCGACCTCGCCAAACAAGATAAGCCATTCTTCCTGTATGTTGCGGAAAATGCGCCTCACTGGCCGCTACAGGCGTTGCCGAAAGACATAGCGAAGTACAAGGATACCTACAAAGCGGGATGGGATGCTATTCGCGAAGCCCGTTATAAACGACTGGTTAGCCTCGGAATTATCAATCCTGCTACTGCGCCCTTGTCGCCACGTTGGAAAAGCGAATTGTCGTGGAAAGATAATCCCGACAAAGAATGGGATGCTCACGCGATGGCGGTCCATGCAGCGATGGTTGACCACATGGATCAGGGTATCGGGAGGATAATCAAAGCCTTGAAAGAAACAGGGCAACTTGAGAATACCCTTATTCTGTTTTTGAGCGATAATGGGGCAAGCCCTGAAAATGCCGCCAAATACGGTCCCGGATTTGATCGGCCAAGCCAAACACGGAACGGAACGCCAATCGCCTATCCGGTGGACAAAAGCGTTTTACCCGGTCCGCAAACGTCTTACACTTCCATCGGCGACCGTTGGGCCAATGTATCCAACACTCCATATCGTTACGCAAAAGAAGAATCGTACGAAGGCGGGGTTCATACGCCTTTAATTGCATTTTATCCAAAAGGGATCACGGTCAAAAAAGGTTCGTTAAATACGGGTCGGGTTGGGCATGTGATGGACTTTATGGCCACTTTCATTGAACTGGCCAAGGCTAAATATCCTTCGGCTTACAAGGGAAACAATATTACCCCGATGCAAGGCCTTAGTTTAGTTCCTGCCCTGAAAGGTGCAGCATCTAAAGGACATCAGGCTTTGTTCAATGAGCATTTCGGTGCCCGATATGCCCGAGTTGACAATTGGAAACTCGTTTCAACCAAGGCAGACAGCACCTGGCATTTATACCAGATTCAGGACGACCAAACGGAGGTAAACGACCTGGCATCCAAATATCCGGAAAAGGTAAAGGAACTAAACGCCAAATGGCGCAATTGGGCTGTTCAGAATAATGTGTTCCCTAAGCCGGTAAAGAAAGCAAAAAAGGCAGAATAGCTATCTGCGTGACCTTAGTTAGTGTAATTCCGGACAGAGCTACAATATTATCAACAATCGCTACAAAAATGGTATTCTGCCGTGCGGCCTTCTCATAATATTGTTTTTTGAACTACATCTGCTAACCACAATAATCTTAATCTTCAAAAACGTGAGAAAATTCTTGTTGCTGTTGTTTCTATTTACGTCCACTTCGTACTGCTTAACTGCACAAGAATGGCAACCCGTGGGCAACAGGATAAAAACCCGGTGGGCGAAAGATGTCACCCCGCAAAATGCATGGAAAGGCTACCCGCGGCCGCAGTTGGTGAGGCAGGATTGGAAGAATCTGAATGGCATGTGGGAATATGCTATCCTTCCGAAGGGGCAGAGCGCACCGAAGGCATTTCAAGGAAAGATCCTGGTGCCCTTCTGTATTGAGTCGAGCTTATCTGGAGTAGGAAAGCCAGTCAATCCGGATCAGGAACTATGGTATCGTACGAAGTTTACGTTGCCCGCTGGTTGGAATGGACAAAATATCAAGCTTCATTTTGGAGCTGTAGACTGGCAGTCGACGATATTCTTGAATGGCAAAAAGGTAGGCGAGCACAAAGGTGGCTCAGATCCTTTCACTTTCGACATCACAACGGCTTTGAAAGCTGGAGAAAACCAACTTATTGTACAGGTTTGGGATCCTACCGACACAGGCATCCAGCCTCGCGGCAAGCAGGTTCTGAAACCACAGGGATTTTGGTACACTGCCGTAACCGGGATTTGGCAGACAGTTTGGTTAGAGCCGGTAAATAAAACCAGCCTGGCGCAAGTAAACCCTGAGCCGGATATTGATGCCGGGCTTATCAATATCAAAACTGATTTATCCGGAGCTCAGGGCAACGAAAAGTTGTCTTTTAGGATTTTGGAACACGGCAATCTTGTGAAAGAGGTTACGGTTCCTTATTCGAAAAAGGTAAGCATTAAACTCCCAAGCCCTAAACTATGGAGCCCCGACGCTCCGAACCTCTACCAATTTCAGGTTCAAGTGAGCCGGGCAGGCAAGGTGCTGGATAAGGCAAACTCGTACTTTGCTATGCGCAAGATTTCGATGGGCAAAGACGAGCACGGCAACATGCTGATACAGCTCAACAACAAGCCTATGTTCCAGTGGGGTACGCTTGATCAGGGTTGGTGGCCAGAAAGCTTGCTTACGCCGCCCACTGAAGAGGCTATGTTGTACGACATGCAGGTACTTAAAAAGATGGGCTTCAATATGCTTAGAAAGCACATCAAAGTAGAACCCGCGAAATATTATTATCAGGCAGATTCCATTGGTTTGTTGCTTTGGCAGGATATGCCTAGCGGATTTCTTAAGCTTAATGATCCGCAGCAGCACGTAAAATTCGATGCGTTAACAGATTGGGAAAGGCCCAAGGATTCCGCTGTTCAGTTCGAAGCTGAGTGGAAGTCTATCATGGATAACCTGCGTTTCTTCCCATCTATTGTGGTCTGGGTGCCTTTCAATGAAGGCTGGGGCCAATATGATACTAAACGCGTAGTTGAGTGGACACAGAAGTATGATCCAACTCGACTGGTGGATGGTACAAGCGGCTGGACCGACAGGAAAGTTGGCGACATGTATGATGCTCATCAATATCCGGGTCCATCGATGGAAGTTGGCAGCCAAAATCCTGGCCGCACAATGGTCTTAGGAGAATTTGGCGGCTTAGGCTGGCCAATAGAAGGGCATTTGTGGAATCCAAACAGCAAGAACTGGGGCTACCGCACTTACTTTGATGAACCTACATTCCTGACGGAATATTCAAAAGTGATCAATAATCTTCATCCGCTGATTGCCCGCGGCCTGGCGGGAGCTATTTACACCCAAACCACAGACGTTGAACTGGAGGTTAACGGGCTCATGACTTACGACCGGGAAGTTATCAAGTTGCCAATTTCGCGGGCTCTGGCCTTGCATACGCCTTTGCTTCAGCAAACGCCTGGCAACCCAACGTTCCTGGTGAGCGATTCTGAAGTGGTGCCTTCAACCTTGCATGTTTCTTTTAGCCAGCCTTCCGCCGGTTGGAACCTGCACAATCCTTTCGAGGCTAAATTTCAGTCGCACACAGGGCCGGTTCCTGTTAAAAAGGGGCAGTCGCTTTGGGCTGTGAATAGTTTTACATCATCTGCCGATGCCAAAAATCTGGCTATGAAGTTGTATGCTCAAGGCGATTTAACGGTCTACCTGAACGGCGAGCCCATTTATAAAAACGAAAAAATATTGACCAAACGCCACTACGACGAGGTTAACATCAGCGACTTTACAAAATACCTGAAAGACGGTAAAAACGTCATCGGCCTGGAACTGAAAAACGCGGAAGCTGATTCTGACTTTGACTTTGGAGTATATCAGTTTTAGTGGAACTAACTAACCTAAACTATAAAAGGAACCTCATGATGAAAGCAACCAAAGCACTATGTGTGTTATTTACACTCGCCGTAGCCGGTGCATGTTCCAGTACAAATCCCAATAATGGAACTGCTGCAAGAGCCCAAACCAAGCCAAATGTAATTTACATTCTGGCGGATGATTTAGGACATGCCGAGTTGGGATGTTACGGAAACACCTTCAACGAAACTCCAAACATTGATAAACTTGCAGCGCAGGGAGTACGGTTTACAACGGCATACGCTGCAGCGCCCGTCTGCTCGCCTTACCGTGCTGCCTTGATGACTGGACAATACCCAGCTCGCGTTGGCATTACAGATTATCTGCGTCCAAATTCAGCAGATCATCTAAGCCTCGCACATACCACGCTTGCCGAAATGTTTCAGCAAAACGGCTATCACACTGGTATTGTTGGAAAATGGCACTTGTCGGGGTATGTG
Source organism: Sphingobacteriaceae bacterium (assembly GCA_029266635.1). GTDB lineage: Bacteria > Bacteroidota > Bacteroidia > Sphingobacteriales > Sphingobacteriaceae > JAQSWM01. The sequence continues at coordinate 318,271 of JAQSWM010000002.1, forward strand.
AAGGAAGGTGCGCCAGAGGAAACATTGCCAGACCAGCACGGGTTTGATGAAGTGCGGGTGAGCGAGAATCGTGGTATTGCAGAAGGCTGGTACTTTCATCCGTATCTTTTCAATAAAGAAATCGAGAAGAAGCTGCCCGGCGAACATGAATACATAACTGATCGTCAGAATGCAGAAGCGGTAGATTTTATCGAGAAGAACAAGGATAAGCCATTCTTCCTGTATCTGAGCCATTATGCTGTGCATACTACCGTTCACGGTAAACCGGAAATTGTAGATCATTTCAGAAGGAAGCCCGGAGCCGGAACAAAGCCTCCTATAAACAACCCGGAGAATGATCCCTATAAGCAGTGGCCGGCTGATTCACGTGCCAAAGGGAACAACCCGCACTTAGCAGCACAATTGTTCGTTATAGATCAGGGCGTGGGAATGATTATGGATAAGCTTAGGAGCCTGGGGCTCGACAAAAACACGATAATTGTATTTACCGGCGATAATGGCGGAGAAACAACAATTACAACTAACGCACCTTTGCGTGGCGGCAAAAGCCAGTTATACGAAGGCGGGTACACTGAACCTTTGATTGTTTGGGATCCCACCCTGTTTAAAACTCCTGCAGTTGTAACTCAACCAACTGTAAATTTTGATTTTTATCCAACGTTCATGGAGTTAATAGGTGCAAAACCGAACAACCAAAAACTTGACGGAATCTCAATTGCAAGCGTTTTGAAGAATCCGAAGACAGCAAAGCTTCCGGAACGCAGCTATTACTGGAATTATCCTTTGGCGAAGCCTCACTTTTTGGGAGGAAGATCAGCGGCAAGTATTCGGAAAGGTGATTGGAAAATGATCGAATTTTATGATACCGGCGAGTTTGAGCTTTATAATCTGAAAAATGATCTGAGTGAGACTAAGAATCTGGCAGTTACAAACCCGGCTAAACTTCAGGAACTGAAAACTGATCTGATTGCGTGGAGAAAAGAAGTAGGGGCGAAGACTAAAGTAGACTAATGCTGAAGAAATTACTGTTTGGAATTTGTGTTTTAATTAGTATTCAAAGAATGGCAGCGGCACAGGGCGCTGCTCAACGGCCCAATGTAATTATCATCATGGCCGACGACCTCGATAGCAGGCAGTTAAGCTGTTACGGAGGAAAGAATATTTCCACTCCAAACATAGACCGGCTTGCGAAGGAAGGATTAAAATTTACAAATAATTATGCATCAGAAGCGATGTGCGTTCCCATACGTGCATCGCTTTTTACTGGCTTGTATCCCGCAAGGCACGGCTCTTTCCAAAACCATAAGCAGGCATCGCCGGGAACTAAAAGCATCGCACATTATCTGCCCGATCTCGGCTATACCGTAGCCCTCACCGGCAAAAATCACAGTACCAGACCTGAGTCGATATTTCCATTCCAGTTTATCGATGGCTTTGAGCCGAATTGCGTATCTGCAACCGACAATTACTCACTGGCTGGCTTAAAAAAGTTTATCACCACGAACAAGAAGCCATATTGCCTTTTCGTGATGAGCATCAACCCGCATGCTCCATGGACCGTAGGAGATCCTTCTGAGTTTGATCCTGATAAACTTGTATTGCCGCCAAACTGGATAGACACTAAGCTTGCTCGCACCGAGTTCTGCAAGTACCTGGCAGAAGTCAGGCAACTCGACAATCAGGTGGGTGAAGTTCTGAAAACGCTGAAAGAAGCCGGCCAGGAAAAAAATACGCTTGTAATGTTTTTGGGAGAGCAGGGGCCACAGTTCCCGGGAGGAAAATGGACTTTGTGGGATAATGGCATTAGAAGTGCGATGATCGCTCGTTTTCCGGGGAAGATCAAGCCCGGCTCAGAAACGAGCGCAATGGTTCAGTATGAGGACATTACTCCCACAATTATTGACCTGGCGGGAGGAAAGCCGCTTGCCAATCTTGACGGAAAAAGTTTCCTGCCTGTGTTTTGGGGACAAAAGCAGGAGCATCGGGATTTTGCGTATGGTATCCACAACAATATCCCGGCAGGAACTGCTTACCCAATGCGCAGCATCCGTGATTCTAAGTACAAGTTGATACTGAATCTCAGTCCTGAAAAGAAGTATCACGTTAACGCGATGATGAACCCCAATGGAAAGAAGAAAGTTTGGGATAGCTGGGTGGCGCAATCCACCTCAGACAAGCAAGCCAAATTTATCACAGATCGCATCTTGTATCATCCGGCGGTGCAGCTTTATGATATCCGAAAAGATCCGTACGAACTAAACGACTTAGCTGCCGACCCGGCCAATAAGACAATTATCGAGAAATATATCGCCAAGCTAAAGGAGTGGACGAAGCAGCAGGGCGATACCGGTGCTGCCATGGACATAGATTATGGCGACGGAGGAGAAGGAGAATGAAACGAATAGCTTTTATATTATTTTTTGCCTTAGGAGCCTTGGGTGCTCTTGGCCAAACTGCTACCAAGCCGGTTATTATTGAAGGCCTGGCAGATCCCTGTGTGTTGAAGTACAACAACAAATACTACCTCTATGGCACCAGCGATGGCGCCTCTTCAGGCTTTAAGGTTTATGTATCGGATGATTTGAAAACCTGGAGCAGTGCTGCCGGTGTTACCGACGGGTATGCGCTTCACAAGAATGATGTGTGGGGCACCAAAGGCTTTTGGGCACCGGAAGTGGTTTACCAAAACAATAAATTTTACATGCTTTATTGTGCCGATCACCACATTGCCCTCGCCACAAGCAACTCGCCTTTAGGCCCCTTCACCCAAACGGATAAAAAGCCTCTGCATCCGGCTACCAATGAAATAGATCCGGCTTTATTGTTTGATGATAATGGCAAGGCATATCTCTACTTTGTGCGCTTTGATCATGCTAACCAAATCTATGGCGCAGAGATCAATAGCGATCTCGCTTCGCTGAAAACGGAGCCCGTGAAAGTCATCACTGCAACAGAGCCGTGGGAGCACACAGCCAACAACCCCAATATGAAATGGCCCGTTACGGAAGCTCCATACGTCATGAAGCACAAGGGATATTACTACTTGTTCTATACAGCCAATCACTTCAAAAACCCGGATTACGCATTGGGGTACGCCATCAGCAAAAGCCCGCTTGGGCCATTTGAAAAGTATTCAGGTAATCCGATATTAATGGGGAGTGACAGCTTTAAAGGAACGGGAACTAACTCGATTGTGCTCGGTCCCAATAATCAATATTATATCTTTTATCACGCTCACTTCAGTCCCGAAAAAGTTTCGCCACGTAAAACGCTGATCAGCCCTATGGAATTCATAAAGCAAGGGAAAGGCAAGCCTGACGCGGTAAAAATAAATTGAAGAACTTAACACATCTGATGATTTTACGTACCTCAAAATTTATTGCCTTTTTGTTTCTGACCGCCTGTTTCTCAACGGGTGTTTCTTTGGCGCAAGATTCCGCTTCTCAATTCAGTGATCCTACAGCACCGGTCGGTAATAAAGCGCTGACCATGCCTGCCAGCGTAAAGCCGATCCTTGATCAATGGCTACGCGATACCTATATCACCTATGGACCAGACGGTTTTTACTACATGACCGGTACTGTAACTGTTCCAAAAGGGCAAAAAGGCATTTACATGTGGCGTTCGCCCGATATGAAGAAATGGGAGGCTTTGGGCTGCGTCTGGTCGATGGATAAGGATGCCACATGGCAAAAAAACTGGTGCCCCGAAAAAACCAAAGATTGGGAAACTAATTTGCCCGACTCTGCCTACAAAGGCGTTTGGGCACCGGAAATTCACTACATAAAAAGCCAAAAGCAGTGGATGATCATAGCTTGTATTAGCCATGGAGGGTCGTTTATTCTGAAAAGTACATCGGGAAAACCGGAAGGCCCTTATGTGAACATTGCAGGCAACTCTACTGCACCAATATTTAACCACATCGACGGAGGTCTTTTTGAAGATGATAATGGCGATGTGTACGTGATGGGGCACAATCATTTTGTAGCAAAAATGAAAAGCGACCTGAGCGATATCGCAGAGCCATTCAGAAAACTAGATGAAAAGCCGTACAATCCTGAGCCTTACCTGGAAGGAATTTACATGGTCAAGGCGAATGGCAAGTACCAGCTTTTGCAAACCGCCTGGTCTGTGAAGAAGCCAGACGGCACTTATACATACATCCGCCCGGACTCAAAAAGAAATGATAATATCATCAGTTACGACGTGATTGTAGCTGAAGCTGATAATATTTACGGACCTTACAGCAAAAGATACCCTGCTATTTTAGAGGGCGGGCACAACAACCTTTTTTATGGCGCTGATAGCAAATTGTGGTCCACCACGTTTTTCAATCCCCGTGGACAAAGAGGAAGTGAGTTTGCGGTAACATGCCGCCCGGCTGTAGTTGCTGTAAAATGGCAAAATGGAAAGCTTATGCCGGATGTTGAGCGTACGGACGCTTTCTACAAAACACTAAAACCCTGATTGTATTCAAGCCAGAGATCATGAAAAGATTATTGTCGTCCTTAATTGTTTTAGCGTTGGGCTCGAATTTGTTCGCTCAGACCAAACCCAACATTATCCTGATCCTGGCTGATGATATGGGCTGGACAGATCTTTCAGGCTACGGCAGCAAATCCTACGAAAGCCCGAACATCGACAGGTTGGCTGCTTCGGGGATGAAGTTTACAAAAGCATATTCAGCATGCACGGTTTGCTCGCCAACCCGGGCTTCCATCATGACCGGGAAAGCTCCCGCGAGGCTACACCTCACGGATTGGATCGCCGGGCAGAAGATGCCTTTTGCCAAGCTCTCGCCACCCGACTGGACTACGCATCTCCCACTTGAGGAGACTACCATCGCCGAAGTGCTAAAGAAGAATGGATATGCAACAGGAGCGATCGGAAAGTGGCATTTGGGAGCGAGCGAGAAATATGCTCCCGAACATCAGGGTTTTGATTATTATTCCGATCAGGGTTCAAACTCAATGCCGGTGTCGGCCACTAACGTAAACGGAAAGGGAACAAAAGAGATCACTGATGCGGCACTGAAATACATTGCCGAGAAAAAAGACAGACCTTTCTTTCTTTACCTGCCGTTTTACGCGGTACACCTTCCGCTCCAGGCTCCTGAAGCCGATATTGAGTATTTTAAGGGGAAAATCGATCCAAAGTCAGCACAAAATAACGCCACTTATGCGGGTATGGTCAAAGAACTCGACAGGGGAGTGGGAAGGATTGTAGATAAAGTGAAGGAGCTGAATCTCGCCTCCAATACATTGATTATTTTTATCAGCGATAACGGCGGGCTCATCGGCAACACGGCTAAAGGCAATGGCATTACTTCAAACCTTCCTTTGCGGGATGGAAAGGGCAGCGCATACATGGGTGGGGTCCGGGTTCCGGCAATATTCTCCTGGCAGGGGAAAATAAAACCCGGCACTACCTCATCCGAACAGATCATATCGACAGACCTTTTCAGCACCATCGCAAACATCGCGGGAGCTAAGGAAACAAAGTCAGTAGACGGTACCAGTATTTTGCCCGTGCTGATGGGCGCCACCCTGAAAAAACCTCTCCACGATAACCTTTACTGGCATTATCCGCATTATCATAACGGCGGTGCCACTCCTTACAGCGGCATCCTCGAAGGCAATAAGCACCTGGTTTATTTCTACGAAACCGGCAAAAAGGAATATTATGATATTGGCAGCGATATAAGCGAAAAGAACGACCTCTATCCAACCCACACCAAAGAAGCGGAAGCCTTGTATGCTAAACTTCAGGCCTGGCTTGCCGACACCAAAGCTCAGCCGCCTGTGCCTAATCCCAAGTACGACGAGAGTAAGAAAAATCAGAAAGCAGGCGGCGGTGAAAACTAGCCAATCTGTGCGTTAGAGCCTTTCTGCCACAATTGTTACACTTCGGTTTTAAGCCAAAAGCTTAAAATTGTATCTATAAACTACAAGTTCACTTACACTAACTTTCATGAATTTCTTTAAGGCACAAATCCTAAAAAGCACTTTTTATTTTCTGCTTATAAGTTCTGTAGCTGTTGCGCAGGAAAAAGCTGTCAATCCGGGGAACATGCAAACCCGCTGGGCAGCATCTGTAAATGCTTCAAATGCCTGGAAAGAATATCCCCGTCCGCAGTTGGTAAGGAAAGACTGGAAGAACCTGAACGGTTACTGGCAATACGCAATTCGTCCCAAAGCGGAGGCAAAGCCCAAAACCTTTGATGGTAAAATATTGGTGCCTTTTAGTGTAGAATCAAGCCTTTCGGGAGTTGGACACACGGTTAAACCTGATCAAAAGCTTTGGTATAAAAACACCATCACTGTTCCCGCAAGTTGGAAAGGCAAGCAGGTCCTGCTTCATTTTGATGCGGTTGACTGGGAAACTACATTATGGGTTAATGGAAAGCAAGTAGCTTTTCATCGCGGTGGCAGCGATCCGTTCACTGTTAACATTACACCATTTTTGAAGTCCGGTTCACAGGAACTCGTAGTTTCAGTTTGGGACCCAACCGACACGGGCACTCAGCCCCGCGGCAAGCAAGTGCTTGAGCCAAGAGGTATTTGGTACACTCCCGTAACCGGAATCTGGCAAACGGTGTGGATGGAGCCTGTAGAAAAAGCGCACATCAAAGCCATACAGCCAGAAGCAGACATTGACAATGGGAAGGTTGTAGTGAAGAATGTTGTTGAGGGAGGCACAGGGTCAGAAAAGCTGCTCGTCAAGGTTTACAAAAACAATAAACTGATCGCTCAGCAATCAACTGCTGCCAACAGCCCGGCTGAGATTAAGGTCCCTTCGGCTGAGCTTTGGACACCAGAAAGCCCGTCTTTATATCACCTGCAGGTTGAGCTTAGCAGCGGAACCAAATCGCTTGATAGAGCCTCTTCCTATTTCGCAATGCGGAAAATATCTACCGGGAAAGACGAACTTGGCTATCAGCGCTTGCTGCTTAATAATAAGCCTGTGTTTCAATACGGAACCTTAGACCAGGGCTGGTGGCCCGAAAGTTTGTTGACGCCACCTTCTGATGCAGCAATGCGCTATGATATTGATGTGTTGAAAAACATGGGCTTCAATATGCTGCGGAAGCATATCAAAGTTGAGCCATCCAGATATTATTACTACGCCGATTCGGTTGGGATGCTGATCTGGCAGGATATGGTTTCGGGTTTCGCTACCGCTGATTCAAAAGTGCAGCACGTTAGTCCAATCGGAGCTGATTGGAACCGGCCGGCAGAATCTGCCCAGCAGCACGAAACCGAGTGGAAAAATATCATGGACCACCTTCGCTTTTTCCCATCCATTGTGGTTTGGGTACCTTTCAACGAGGGCTGGGGGCAGTACGACACAAAGCGTATTGTTGAGTGGACCAAAGCTTATGATCCAACCCGTGTGATTGATGGTGTGAGCGGCTGGGCAGATCGTAAAGTTGGCGATATGAATGATGCTCACCATTATCCCGGTCCGGGAATGGAGCCGGCGGAAGATAATCCCGGCAAAGTAATTGTGTTGGGCGAGTTTGGCGGTTTGGGTTTGCCCACTGCCAATCATATCTGGAATCCTGCAATGCGTAACTGGGGCTATCGCACCTATCAAACAACAGACGAGTTAATCAAAGAATACAGCAAGCTCATAACGAACATGAAGCCAATGGTTTCGAAAGGGTTAGCTGCTGCTGTTTACACGCAAACCACAGATGTGGAAGGCGAGGTGAATGGCTTAATGACTTACGATCGGGAAAAGATCAAGATCGATCCCGCATTAATGCGCCGCCTTCATGAAGGGCTCTATGAAAAGCCGGTTAGAACCAGCATCGTGTTCAGAGATTCGGAATTGAAACCGCAAGCATTCCTGGTTGCAGAAAATTCTGCGGTAGATAGTACAAACATCGCGAAATCAAATGTTGATGTTTTCTCTGTATCAGCAAGCCCTGTGCAGTTGAAAAAAGGCGACAAAAAGTGGGTGATGAAAACGTTTTACCTCAGCCAGGTGCCACAGCATATCCAGCTTCGGATACTCGGCTCAGCCGACGTGAAGGTTTACATCAATTCAAAAGAAGTTGTGAACAAGTTCATCAGCACCAAACGTCATTACGATGAGATAAACCTGAACGATTACGCACAGTATCTGAAGCCGGGAGAAAATACGCTGCTGGTAAAAGTAAACGATGTTAGAAGCGATTCGCCTTTTGATATAGGTATGTACAGCTATTAACTACAATTCTTTAGCTCAAAAAATATGAGGATTAAACTTAAGCAACTTGCCCTTTCACTGACTTTCTTAGCCGGCGCCTTTACCGTAAATGCACAACAAAAGCCAAACATCGTGTTGATCATGGCTGATGATATGGGCTTTTCAGATATTGGATGTTATGGCTCCGAAATTTCCACGCCGAATATCGACAAGCTGGCCAGCGATGGTGTAAGGCTCAAAAACTTTTACAACACCGGAAGATGTTGCCCCACACGGGCTTCTCTTCTCACCGGATTAGATGCACACAACGCCGGGCTTGGCTACATGACCGGCTATGATCAGCACACACCTGGCTATACAGGCGAGCTGAACAAAAACTGCGTTACTATTGCTGAGGCTCTTAAACCCGCAGGATACACGAGCTATGCCAGTGGCAAATGGCACGTATGCTCCAACATCCGCCCCAAAGGCGATAAACACAACTGGCCAATACAACGCGGTTTCGATGGCTATTTTGGAATCCTCCAAGGCTCCGGAAGCTACTTCACTCCGGCTACGCTTACCAGTGGAAATAATTTAATTAAGGCTAATGAGGGGTTTTATCTTACAGATGCAATAGCTGATTCGGCCTCGGCATTTATAAAAAAGCAAGCCTCGACGAAGAATCCGTTCTTCCTGTATGTGGCTTACACCGCCCCACACTGGCCTTTGCACGCTAAGGAGGCAGATATCCAGAAATACATGAAATTGTATGAACAGGGTTGGGATAAACTTCGTGATGAACGGTATAAAAAGCAGCTTAAGCTTGGGATAGTTGATGCTTCAATGAAGTTGAGCCCGCGTAATGACACTGTTCCTGCATGGAAGGACATTCCTGCTGCAGAAAGACCACGCTGGGTAAAGCGTATGGCTATTTATGCTGCGCAGGTAGATTGCCTGGATCAGGGCGTGGGCCGGATTACAGATGCTCTTAAGCAAAGTGGCCTGTCGGATAACACAATGGTGATTTTCCTTGCTGATAATGGCGGATGCGCCGAAGATGCGGATCGCGGGAAGGCTACACTGGAAGAATTAGGATCAGACAAGAGCTTTGAAAGCTATAAAGGAAACTGGGCTAACTTAAGCAACACACCGTTCCGCCTTTACAAAACACGCGTTCACGAAGGCGGTATCCACACGCCGTTTATTGTAAGCTGGCCAGGACACACAGCCAAGGCAGGCTCGGTGCTTGAAAATTCGCCGGCACATGTAATCGATCTGCTTCCAACATTTCTTGCAGCCTCGGGAGCGAAATATCCCTCAACATTTAAAGGACAAAGCATTCATCCGGTGGACGGCGTGAGCATTCTTCCTGCCATTAAGGGCGAGAAGCTGGCGGATCGTACTCTGTATTGGGAACACGAAGGAAATCGGGCTATCCGCGTCAAAAACTGGAAAATGGTTTCGAAAAGCTCAGAAAGGGCGCCTTACGTCGGGCCTTGGGAGCTTTATGATCTCACCACCGATAAATCGGAGGTGAACAATCTTGCCGCAAAGAATCCTGCCAAAGTAAAAGAGCTTGATGCCATGTATGATAAATGGGCAAAAGCAAATAATGTGTACCCGATTTATGGTACCACTATGGGCCAGCGTGGCAAAATGTTTCCAAGAGAACATTAAATAGCAAACGTGAAAAAACATATTTTTTATTCTGCTCTTCTCGCGGCTCTTTTATCCGATGTGTCTACGCATGCGCAGAATACGAAGCCAAATATCATCGTAATCCTTGCAGACGACATGGGCTATTCTGATATTGGCTCATTCGGCGGAGAAGTGCAGACGCCGAACATTGATAAACTTGCGTCTACAGGTCTTAAGTACAGGCAATTTTACAATGCTGCCCGCTGCTGCCCGACACGGGCTTCGCTCATGACCGGCTTATACCCGCACCAGGCCGGGATGGGTTGGATGGCTGCTGCCGATCTTGGCACACCCGCTTACCAGGACGACCTGAACAAAAGCTGCGTTACCATTGCTGAAGTGCTCAAAACTGCTGGCTACAGCACCTATATGACCGGCAAATGGCACCTCACTAAAGAGCGTAAAATTGACGGAGGAGTTACTGATAGCTGGCCAAAGCAACGTGGCTTTGACCGGTATTTTGGGATTGTTCCCGGCGGAGCAAACTACTTCACGCCATTTCTGTACAGCGATAACAAACGGTACAAAGCACCTGACAATTTCTACCTGACCAACGCGATCACCGATACCAGTGTAAAGTTTATCGATCAGCATTTCGCTAAGCCTACCAGCAAACCACTGTTTATGTATGTGGCTTATACCTCGCCGCACTGGCCGCTGCATGCTTTACAGAAAGACATAGACAAGTATAAAGATGTGTACAAAGCAGGTTGGGATAAAATCCGCCAGGCCCGGTTTGAGCGCCAGAAAAAATTAGGCGTGCTTCCGGCAAATGCAGTTTTATCCCCGCGTGATGAGGCTGTGCCTGCATGGGATTCTCTGTCGGAAAAGGAGAAGAACGAAATGGCTATGCGCATGGCTATTTATGCAGCGCAAATAGACATCATGGACCAGGGCATTGGCAGGATTGTCCAGGAATTGAAAGACAAAAATCAGCTCGATAATACACTGATCTTCTTTATGAGCGACAACGGTGCTTGTGCAGAATTCATTAGCAGCGGCAAAAGCAAAGAAGTAAATGGCAAAGAAGATACGTTTGAAAGTTATCGCATTAACTGGGCGAATGTAAGCAGTACACCATTCAAAGAATTTAAACATTATACGTACGAAGGCGGCATAGCTACACCGTTAATTGTGCATTGGCCAAACGGCATCAGCAAACAGCTTTACAGCACTTTTGTAAGCGATTATGGCCATGTAAGCGATATTATGGCTACCTGCGTGGATGTTGCCAAAGCAAATTATCCAAAGAAGTTTAACGGAAATACAATCACACCGCTGCAGGGCAAAAGCCTTGCACCCAACTTTACCGGTGGACATAATAATCGTGGTGCGGTGTATTGGGAGCATGAAGCCAACATCGCTTTGCGTGATGGAAAGTGGAAACTTGTTGCCAAAACCCCCGAGGACGCGGCATTTTCTATAAAAACTCTCCAGTTGTTTGACATGAATGCAGATCCATCAGAAATGAACGATCTGGCTGCTAAATATCCCGATAGGGTAAAAACCATGTATGCTTCATGGCTTAGTTGGGCTAAGAACGTGGGCGCATTTCCACTTGATACCCGCGAATATGGTGCTCGTATTGAAGCTTACAAGAAGCAGATAAACGGCAGTTTTGATGATAAACTTGGCGGATGGACGGTGAAGAAGAGTCCGGGTGTTGAAGGAGATATTGTTGAAGACGAAAGTGGGCAAATGACTGGTAGGAATTCTGCTAAGATTACTATGCAAAAACCGGGAGAAAAGCCTGCAGGATTATCCATGAGCTGGAATTTTAAAGCCAAAAAAGGAGAGAAATACCAGATAAAATTGAGTTCCAAAGCTAACAAGCCAACCTCGTTCTTCCTGCGTTTTGAAAAACCAGGTGGTGCAGATAAGCTGCTCGATAAAGAAATTAAGACATCATCCGCTTTAAGCCAAACGCCCGCAACAACAATAGAGATTCAGGAGACAGGTCCATATCAACTGGTCATGTATTTCGGAAAGCTAAATGCCGGAGATGTAGTGTGGGTTGATGATGTACAAATGTCACTTTTAAAATAAGATTTGTGAAAAAGTTAAAGATTGTTTTTTTGCTGTTTGCGCAGATGATGCCGGCAGTTATTTTTGCTCAGAGTGCAACGAAGCCAAATGTGGTTATCATTATGGCCGACGATTTAGACAGCAGGCAGTTAAGCTGCTACGGCGGACAGAATTTAAAGACCGTCAACATTGATGCCCTTGCAAAAGAAGGGCTCAAGTTCAATAAAATGTATGCGTCGGAAGCCATGTGCGTTCCGTTGCGGGCATCGTTGTTTACGGGCTTGTATCCGGCAAGACATGGCTCATACCAGAACCACAAACGTGTTGTAGATACTACAAAAAGCGTTGCGCATTTTCTTCCTCCATTGGGTTATACCGTGGCGTTAACCGGGAAAAATCACAGCACCAAGCCGGAGGCAAATTTCCCATTTCAAATTGTGAAAGGCTTTGAGCCGATCTGTGTTGCTACAACGGATGATTACGATATAAATGAGGTTAAAAAGTTCGTTACCGGTGCAAAAAAGCCGTTTTGTTTGTTCGTGATGAGCATTAACCCACATGCGCCCTGGACCGTTGGGGACCCATCTGAGTTCGATGCCGATAAGTTGGTGCTTCCTCCGCATTGGGTAGATACTAAAACTACACGGGCAGATTTTACCAAATATCTGGCCGAAGTCCGCAGGCTGGATAACCAGGTTGGCGATGTGATGAAGATGCTGAAGGAAACCGGAAAAGACAAAAACACTCTGGTCATTTTCCTCGGAGAACAGGGGCCGCAATTCCCGGGAGGAAAATGGACACTCTACGATAACGGCGCTCACAGTTCCATGATCGCCCGTTTGCCGGGGGTGGTAAAGCCGGGTACTGTTACAGATGCAATTGTGCAGTTTGAAGATATTACCCCAACGCTCATTGACCTTGCGGGTGGCAAACCAATCAGTTATCTGGATGGAAAAAGCTTTCTGTCGGTGCTACAGGGCAAATCATCAACTCATCGCGACCTTGCTTACGGCATCCACAATAATATCCCGGAAGGCACCGCATTTCCGATCAGAAGCGTGGATGATGGCAGATATAAAATGATTGTCAACTTAACGCCGGCGAAAAGCTATTACATCAAATATTCCATGAATACAGAGAATAACAAGCTTGCCTTTACGTCGTGGGTTGAGAAGGCGAAAACAGATCCAGCGGCTAAGAAGCTGGTGGGTCGTGTTGTAACGCATCCGCCCATTGAGTTATATGATACGCTTAAAGATCCTTACGAATTGAATAACCTGGCTGGCGATCCAACTTACAAATCAACGATAGCAAAGTTCAGAACTAAACTTGATGCATGGATGAAGCAGCAGGGAGATACAGGCGCAGCAATGGACAAACCGGTGGCTCCGGAGAATAAAGGCCAATAAGAAAAAGATATGTTGAAGAGATTAATTTTTAGTGTTATTGTTTTATTGCCTTTGCTGGCAAATGCGCAATCGAAACCGAACATAGTTTTTATCCTTACCGACGACCTCGGTTCTGCGGAGCTGGGCTGTTATGAAAATAAGTTTAACGAAACCCCCAACCTGGACAGGCTCGCAGCTCAAGGGTTGAAATTTACCCAAGCGTACGTGGCGGCGCCAATCTGTTCCCCAACAAGGGCGAGCCTCATGTCGGGGCAGTATCCTGCAAGAGTAAGGATTACTGACTTCCTGCCCGCAAAAAGCGAGCGCTTCCTTGATCCCGCAAAGGTTACCACGATCAACAATCCACTTCAGGATGTGGGATACCGCACCGGAATGATAGGAAAGTGGCATCTTGATGTGGATTTTAAGAATAATCCCGGTGGGCCTAAAGCTCATGGGTTCAATGAAGTAATTGGCACCGAAACCAAATACATCGCGGATGGAGACTATTTCTTCCCGTACGATAAGATCAACACGTTTAAAACCGGTGCTGAAAACGAGTATCTGACGGACAGGCAATGCAAAGAAGCTGTAAATTTTATAGATCGTAATAAGAAGGACCCGTTCTTTCTTTATCTGGCTTTCTATGCTGTACATACCCAGCTGGATGCGCCAAAGAATTTGGTAAACAAGTACAAGCAGAAGTATGATAAAATGCACGGTGCGGGGCAGGCTGAAAAGGTGTTTGGTGCCAACAATCGCCGGCACACTTCCGACGGAAAGGAAAATCCATATCTGGCAGCCATGTTAGAACGGATCGACGTAGGCGTTGGCACTATCATGGAAAAACTTGAAAAGGAGGGCTTGGCTAAAAATACCCTGATAGTTTTCTATTCTGATAACGGTGGCCCGAAAGGCGTAGGTAATAACGGCATCTTGCGTGAAGGAAAGTCCTGGCTGTACGAGGGCGGCATCCGTGAGAACCTCATAATGCGCTGGCCTGATCAGATAAAGGCAGGCACTGTGACCAACGTTCCGGTGATAAGCCTCGATTTTTACCCAACCTTTCTGGCAATGGCCGGAGCTAAGGCGCCGAAGCAAAAGTTAGATGGGGTAAATATTTTACCATTGATTACCAAAGGCGTAAAACCAGCCCGCGACGAGTTTTACTGGCATTATCCGTCAGAGACCGGGCAATGGGTTAATAAAATGGCCAGTGCTGTGCGCAAAGGCGACTTTAAGCTTCTGAATTTTTATGAAGATAACCGCCTGGAGTTGTACAATCTGAAAGCAGACCCAAGTGAAAAGCATAACCTGGCAGCCTCAAACCCGGCTAAACGAGATGAGTTGTTTAAACTTCTCCAGGCATGGAGAAAAGAAGTAAATGCCGAGGTTCCGAATACGAATGTTAAGAATAGCAGAGGAGCTGAATAGGAAAAAGATGTCAACTGAAATTGAAGCCCCGTCTATAAACCGGAGAAAGTTTGTTACTTCTTTGGGCTTGCTTGGCACTGCTGCCGGGCTTAGCCCATTATCCGCATTAGCAGAAGTACAAAATGTTGCGATAGCCGATGGCGTGATGAAGTGCAAGCCTTACCTTCAGGCGGCGCATACAAAAGGCATTACAGTGAGATGGATCACGAATACGCCTTGTTACAGCTGGGTTGAATACGGAGAGAGCGCAGATAAACTTAACCTCAAAGCCAGGCAAATTGAAGATGGGATGGTGCAGGTAGAAAATACCCTTCACGCAATCCCCCTTACTAATCTGAAACCCAGCACAATATACTTTTACAGGGCTGTTTCTGAAAAGCCAAAGAGCCTTGAGCGCAGAGCAATTGCTTTCGAGAGTCCTGTGTCGACGCCGGTTTATTCATTTACTACCCCTGCAACTACCGCTACAGACGTTAATTTTCTTGTTTTTAACGATATTCATGACCGCCCGGAGTCTTTTCCGGTGCTGATGAAATATCAGGGAGACGGCAAAAAAGATTTTGTGCTGCTGAACGGGGATATGTTCAACACGCAAACTGATGAAAACCAGATCGTACAAAATTTGCTGAATCCGCTTAGCGATCTGTTTTCAACCGGTACGCCGTTCATATTTGCACGTGGCAATCATGAGACGCATGGCAAGTTTGCAAGAAGCGTAGGAAACTATTTTGATGGCCAGGAGAATAAGTATTATTACTCGTTTTCATACGGGCCTATGTATGCAATTGTCCTCGATTCCGGCGACACAAAATCTGACCAGGAGCCTGTAAACGGCGGCATTGTCGACTTTGATGCTTACCGCGAAAAGCAGGCTGTGTGGCTTGCACAGGAGGTGAAAAAGCCGGCGTTCATTAATTCGAAGTTTAAGGTTGTGTTTATTCACATCCCGCCATTTTATATTGATGAGGATGCACACGCATCAAATCAATACGGAAAGATCTGGCTGCCTATCCTCAACGCATCCAAAATAGATCTGATGCTCTGCGGGCATACGCACAAGTATGGTATTCATCCTGCTGTTGCCGGTAAACATAATTTTCCAATAGTAATTGGCGGCGGCCCTAAAGATGGGAGGCGGACGATTATCCAGGTAAAAGCAAACCAGCAAGCCTTAAACTTAAAAATGACCGACGATACAGGCAAAGTGGTTGGCACCTTAAAAGTATAACACATTGAACAAAACCTATATGAGAGCACTGTTTGCTTCATCGAAATCTAAAAATATCCTTCTGGCCCTATTACTGGCTGCCGGGCTTAGCGTACAGGCTCAATCTACCAAAGTCGCGGCTACTCCGCCTATGGGATGGAATAGCTGGAACTTTTTTGGGAAAGCAGCTATTAATGAAAAGATCACCCGTGAGGTAATTGATGCAATTGTCTCTTCGGGGCTTAAAGATGCAGGCTATAATTATGTGGTTGTTGATGGGGGTTGGCGGGATACGCTGCTTGGACCAAACGGAGAACTGCTTGTTAATAAATCTAAATTCCCTTCCGGGATGAAGGCTTTAGCCGATTACGCACATTCCAAAGGCTTGAAGTTTGGCTTGCACACAGTGCCCGGCACTCATGATTGCGGTTGCGATAAGGTGGGCGGCTGGAATCATGAGCAAGTGCAGTTCCAGCAATTCTTAGACTGGGGCTTGGACTTCATAAAACTGGACAGATGCAGGTTTTCACTGGATGAAAAGCCTGACTATCCGAGGAATGACAAACGTTGGTATGGCGGTTGGGACAAAGAAGGCAAAAATATAGAAGAGGCTTATACCCGATGGAATCAGCTGATTAAAAACAGCGGGAAGAACATTTTATTAAGTGCGAGCGCCTATAGGTTTTATGATTGGTATCCAAAACTAACCAATATGGGTCGCACAACGGGCGACATCAAATCGCTGCAAACCAAAGGAGCTGTATTCGACAACCCGAACAACAATAGTGTGATGACGGTTGCTACCACAAATAATAAGTGGGCTGCACAGGCGCATCCTGGCTATTGGAATGATCCGGATATGCTTGTAACCGGCAAGCAGGGCTTGACGGATGAGGAGCAGAAAGCGCACTTTGCTTTGTGGTGTATAATGAGTTCACCTTTAATTCTGGGAAACGATCCCCGGAATCTCACAGAAGTGGAGAAAGCTATCCTAACCAACAAACTGGCTATTTCTATCAATCAGGATGCTGCCGAACAAGGCAAAAAGATAAAGACAGAAGGAACAACCGAGATCTGGGCTAAGAAACTGAAGAACGGCAACACTGCCGTGTTACTGTTAAATCGCGATCCAAAAGCAGCCCAAAAGATAACCTTGTCGGGCTCAGATATTTCTCACAGCGGAAAAATGAACATTATGGATGTTTACGGCAAAAAGCAAGTCGGGCAGTTTGCAAATAATTACACAGCCGATGTTCAGCCGCATGCAGTGCAATTTTTATTAATAACTAAATAAGAGTATGAAAAAGATTTTCGGTTTGTTGCTGGCAACGTTCGTCTTCGCGGGCTTTTCTGCGGTTGCGCAAAAATCTCCCAAAACTAACATCCTGTTCATCTTTGCAGATGACCTCGGCTATAAAGACGTAGGTTTCACCGGTGGTGATTACTACGAAACGCCAAACATTGACAAACTGTCGAAAGAAGGAATGGTGTTCAATAATGCTTATTCGGGAGGGGCCAATTGCGCTCCCAGCCGGGCCTGCCTTATCTCAGGCCAATATACTCCGCGGCATGGTGTTTACGCCGTTGGAACAACCGATAAAGGCCCAATCAGAGAAATGAGGCTGATGCCGATAAAGAATACCCAGCACCTTTCTCCGGCAAATTTCACTATGGCAGATGCTCTGCGGACGGCCGGCTATGCTACAGGCGTCTTCGGAAAGTGGCACATTGGCGACGAGAAGGATAATACAGATCCGCTGAATCAGGGCTTTGACGTAGCGATGGATGCAAACGGCCCTAAAAAGGTGAGCGTGCTAGCTGACCCAAAGGCTATTTTCCAGATCACTGACTCAGCCTGTAACTTCATCAAAAGGAATAAAGACAAGCCTTTCTTTGCCTACGTTTCGCATCACGCCGTGCATGGAAATCATCAGGCACGTGCCGCAACTCTCGCAAAGTTCAAAGCGAAAGCTCACGGCAAAAATCATGGCGATCCATTGTTCGCGGCATGCGTGTACGACTTTGATGAGGCGGTTGGTAAAGTACTGGCATGTTTAAAGGAACAGGGGCTGGAGAAAAATACACTTGTGATTTTCACTTCCGATAATGGCGGAACCTCGGGCTCGTCGCAGGAGCCGCTGCGGGGCAATAAAGGATCGTTTTATGAGGGTGGGATACGCGAACCCTACATTGTAAGGTGGCCTGGAATTGTAAAGCCCGGCACTCACAGCGATACCCCGATTATCAATCTTGATCTTTACCCGACGTTCGCGGCTCTCGCGGGAGCTAAAATCCCTGCTGACAAAATTCTGGATGGCGAAAGCCTGCTGCCTATATTCAAAGGACAGCAAACTTCTACCAAGCGTGATAAGCTGTTCTGGCATTTTCCGGGCTACTTAGATCGTCCGGTTATCAGAGGTCGCGATTCAATTTTCCGCACAAAGCCGGTAACCACAATGCGGAAAGGGGATTATAAGATCATGTTGTATCACGAGGAATGGCAGCTTGACGGTGGTTGGGCCAAACGTGCAACCAACAACAGCGTCGAAATGTTCAATTTGAAAACTGATCCGGGGGAACGTAACAACATCGCCAACAAAAATCCGCAAAAGCGTGATGAGCTCTTAACCGACTTGCAAGCCTGGATGAAGAAGGTAAATGCGCCAATGGCAACCATCCGTACACCAGCTCAGGAAGCAATGAAGTTGCAGCCTCAGAAAAAGAGGAAAAAAAGTGCAGAGGATGATGATTAAATCTGAGGTTAGCAAAAACAGTTTTCTGCTGTTTTTCAGCATTATTGTGTGTAACTGCGTCTTTGCGCAGGCCAAACCCAATATCGTTTTCATTTTTTCAGATGACCATGCTTACCAGTCGATAAGCGCCTACAATAGCAGGCTGGCTAAGTTGGCTCCTACACCGAACATTGACCGAATTGCCAAAGATGGAATGTTGTTCCAGAAGTGCTATGTTACCAATTCGCTTTGCACACCTTCCAGAGCAACGCTTTTAACCGGGACCCACAGCCACATCAATGGTGTAAGAAATTTAAGTGACCGGCTTAGCCCTCAGATTACCTTTCCGGCGATTCTGCACGACCTTGGCTATCAAACTGCTCTTGTCGGGAAGTGGCACCTGAAGTCGGACCCGGTTGGATTTGACTATTGGGATATCCTCATCAATCAGGGACAATACTACAATCCGGATTTTGTGAGCGCCGGTGGAACAAGCCGCGTTACGGGCTATGCCACAGATCTGATTACAGACAAGGCACTTTCCTGGCTCGGCGAGAGGAAGAAAGACAAGCCATTTCTGATGATGATCCACCACAAGGCGCCTCATCGCCCCTGGGAGAAAGGCCCGGCTCACCTCAGCCTTTATGAAGACGTTACTTTTCCTGAACCGGAAACCTTGTTCGACGATTACAGTGGGAGAGGCACTCCGGCTAAAAAACAGGAAATGAGCATTGATAAGAACATGACGCTCCGGAGCGATTTGAAAATCCACACCAATCCTGAAGACGACAAACTATATGCGAGGTTGAATGCCGAGCAACTCGCCGCTGTAAAGAAGGTTTATGACCCTATCACAGCTCAATTCCAAAGCCTCAACCTCTCGGGCGAAGCTCTTGTAAAATGGAAATATCAGCGGTACATGCGAGACTATCTTGCTGTTGTGCGTTCTGTGGATGATAACGTAGGCAGGGTGCTGGATTATCTGGATAAGAACGGCCTTTCAAAAAATACACTTGTGATCTATTGCTCAGACCAGGGATTTTACCTCGGGGAGCATGGTTGGTTTGACAAGCGATTTATGTACGAAGAATCGTTCCGTACACCCTTGCTGATGAAATGGCCGGGAGTAATAAAGAAAGGTTCAGTCAATAACGATCTGGTTTCTAACCTCGACTTTGCGCAGACATTTATTGAAATGGCTGGAGGCAAAGCTCCGGAACGTATGCAGGGGCTGAGCTTATTGCCAGTGATGAAGGGGCACACGCCTTCTAGCTGGCGCAAAAGCCTGTACTATCATTATTACGATCATCCCGCAGAACATAACGTGCCCAAACATGAAGGTGTGGCCACTAAGGAATACAAGCTTATCAGCTTTTATGAACTCGGGGAGTGGGAGCTTTACGATCTAAGAAAAGATCCGCATGAAATGCACAATGAGTATGCTAATCCTGCTTACCTATCTGTAGTTAAAAATATGAAGCTGGAATTAGACAAGTTGAAAAGGCAATATAAAGCGGAACATTCGACGGATTAGATGATCACCACTTTAAAAGGAAAAGCCATCCTTTCGGATGGCTTTTCAATTGTAGCGGGGAGCAGGATCGAACTGCCGACCTTAGGGTTATGAATCCTACGCTCTAACCATCTGAGCTACCCCGCCATTTTACGCAAATTCAGCAACACTGCCGTCCGCCCATCGGCGGATATGAATTGTTCTCCGCCTGCTGGCGGATACCCCGCCAAGGGCTGAAAACTTGCTTTTTCAAATGGTTTGCAAATATAGATTAAAATCCCTTTCTTTAGAAAGAAATGTAAAAAACGCATAAAGGGGAGCGTTTTCAACCAAACCATCAGGATGTCAGAAAAGAAAAAGTTTGCTTTGGAATACGAAGTAAAATCTTCGCCTAAAATATTATTTAGTTTCATCAGCGAACCTAATGCGCTTGCCCAATGGTTTGCCGACGATGTTGCCTACCGTGACCAGATATATACTTTCACCTGGGACAATGAGGAACACAAAGCCAAGCTCCTGTCGCAAAAAGAAAATAAACTAATCAAGTTCCGCTGGCTTGATGACGATCCACAATGCTATTTTGAATTGGAGATTGTGCAGGATGAACTCACTAACGATGTTGCACTTGCTATCACCGATTTTGCTACTGAAGAAACTATGCAGGAGCGCAAGCAAATTTGGGACAATCAAATCCAATACCTGGTACGAGTAATAGGCGCCTGATAATCTCCCATTACTTTCAACGTTTTTCTAAAATCTAAGCAGGCAATTATTGCTTAATTTTGTCGCGTGAAAAAAATCCACCTGCTGGTTTTTAAAGCCTTCATCCGCCCGTTCATCGTTACGTTCTTCATCGTGATGTTCGTGTTGCTGATGTTGTTTTTGTACAAGTACATTGACGATTTGATTGGCAAAGGTTTTGGGTGGACGGTAATCCTGCAGCTGTTGTGGTATGCATCTGCCACACAAGTTGCCATGGCTCTGCCGCTGGCCATGTTGCTTTCCTCTATTATGACTTTTGGCAGCCTGGGCGAAAACTACGAACTGGTCGCCATCAAGGCAGCGGGCATTTCGCTTCAAAAGGCCATGTTCCCGCTGCTGTGCCTTGTAGGCGTGATCGGTATGGTAGCTTTGCTGTTCTCCAATTACATCCTGCCCATTGCAAATTTGAAAATGGGGTCGCTTTTGTGGGATGTAACCCAGCAGAAAGCTTCGCCAATGATTCAGGAAGGCGTTTTCAACAACAGCTTTCAGGGGTATACCATTCGGGTGCAGAAAAAAGGCCAGGATGGGCAAACCCTGAATGGGATCATAATTTATGATCACACAACTCCTAGCAATGTTACCGTTACCAGGGCAGAGAAGGGTAAGATGTACATCACAGACCAGGACCGCACACTGGCTCTTAAGCTGTTTAATGGCGTGCGATATGAAGAGTCGAACGTAAATGGTCACTATGACATGCGCCAACGCTTCATTCGCTATCGCTTCAAGGAAACAGAGCAAAAGTTCGACTTGTCTGCTTTCAAGATGCAGCGTACGAATGAGGACTTGTTTAAAAACAACTACGCAATGCTTAACCTCAAACAGCTTAAGCACTACCGCGATTCGTTTTTAGTTCAATCCGATAGCAGCGTACGAACAACATTTCGTACTGTACGGCCCTTTAACCGCCTTTATTTGCCTTTTGCGCACGGGCTATCTGTGGGCAAGAAATTGCCGGCGAGAAAGTACAAGAGCACCATTCTTGAAGTCGTGCCCAAAGATGACCGGCAGCAAGCAATTAACAACGCTCAATCGCAAATATCGTCTGTTTCTGAGGTTCTTAAAAGTAAGGTTACAAACTTCGAAACGGATGAGGAGCGAATCCGGAGGTTCATTATTGAGTATCAGCGTAAATTCACCTTGGCGATTTCCTGCCTCGTACTATTTTCTATTGGCGCACCCCTCGGAGCTATCATCCGAAAAGGAGGCTTGGGGATGCCTGTTGTAATGTCGATTATTTTCTTCCTGATTTTTCACATAATCTCTACCATCTCCGAGAAATCTGCCAAAGACGGGTCGTTAGAACCTATTTTGGGAATGTGGCTGGCCATTATCATACTTACGCCTCTTGGAGTTTTCTTAACATACAAGGCTACGGTAGATTCAGCGATATTTAATATCGATAACTATAAGCAGTTTTTTGTTAAACTCTTCAAGAAAAAGAAAGCTGATTAATTACCCTCAGATTATATTACCCTTGGTTATAACTTGCGCTTATCGCTTAATTTTGCCAATTAATACATTTCAATGGAAATCAAGCTGAACAGTATAGAAAGCGCTATAGAAGATATAAAAAGCGGTAAGATTATCATTGTTGTCGATGATGAAGACAGGGAGAACGAGGGAGACTTTCTTGTTGCTTCTGAATTTGCCACACCTGAAGTAGTCAATTTTATGGCCCGCCACGGTCGCGGGCTGATTTGCGCCCCGCTCACTGAACAACGCTGCGACGAGTTGAAGCTTGAACTGATGGTGGGCAATAACACTGCCACTCACGAGACGAATTTTACCGTTTCTGTAGACCTTATAGGCAATGGCTGCACCACCGGGATATCCGCTACCGACCGATCTAAAACTATAAAAGCTTTAACTGATCCTGCCACAACACCCGAAGATTTGGGCCGTCCGGGACATATTTTCCCTCTGCGGGCAAAGGAAGGCGGCGTGCTGCGGCGTGCTGGCCACACGGAAGCGGCCGTTGATCTTGCCAGCCTCGCTGGATTGTATCCTGCCGGAGTTATCGTAGAGATTATGAATGAGGATGGCGAGATGGCAAGGCTTCCTGATCTGATGCTGATCGCCGAAAAGTTTGATCTCAAAATCATCTCCATAAAGGACCTGATTTCTTATCGCTTATCTACAGAATCGCTCATTAAAAAGGAAGTAGCAGTGAAACTCCCAACAGAGTGGGGCGATTTTCAGATGGTAGCTTACACCCAACTAAACACAGGCGAGCATCATTTAGCCTTGATTAAAGGCGAGTGGGAGCCCGATGAGCCTATTTTAGTGCGTGTCCATAGCTCTTGCGTTACCGGAGATATTTTTGGCTCTTGCCGTTGCGATTGTGGCCCTCAGCTTCATAAAGCGATGGAAATGATTGATAAGGAAGGGAAGGGCGTAATTATTTATATGAACCAGGAAGGTCGGGGCATCGGGCTGATCAACAAGCTTCATGCGTATAATCTTCAAGAAAACGGTCTTGACACAGTCGATGCCAATCTTCAATTGGGCTTCAAAATGGATCAGCGTGATTACGGCATCGGTGCTCAGATCCTGCGCAGCCTGGGCATAACAAAAATGCGGCTGATGTCAAATAATCCTACCAAACGTGCCGGGATTATCGGTTACGGGCTTGAAGTGGTTGGGAATGTGCCGATAGAAATAGAATCAAACGTCCACAATGAACTTTATCTGAAAACCAAACGCGACAGGATGGGGCACAGCATCCTGAAAAATGGCTAAAGTCCGCCAGTTTTAGCGGGAAGCGAAGTTGTTGGAGGGCTGCTCGGAGTAGTTGGAGGAGCAACGGCCGGCTGAGCTGGAGCTTCTTTCTGCCTGTCTTCACGGCGTTTTTGCCCGATTAATATTTTTAGGAACTCATTGAAGTTATCAAACTCCTGCCGGTAAACTAATCCGATAGCATTTACATATTTATCAGTTTGGCTTAAGTTCAAAAAGTTGCGGTTATCAAGGCGATTCGACGCTTTCAATGAAAGGCTACCATCTTTTTTAATCAAATACTGAGCTTCAATATCTCGGGTAATATCGCTGCTTATCAAATTTAGATCAGAGATCGCTCGTCTGTCGGTTACTCCTCCCGTCAGGATTACTCTGCCATTGAACAATCGGAAAGATGCACTTGCATCATTGAAAGACCGAATGCTTAAATCAACGAAGTTTAATCCTAAGGATTGTGAAATGATATTGTTAACCTGGTTGAAGAATAATTCTGTAACCCCGGTTTGAACTGTGCGGCTGATCTGATCTGTGAGTCCTTCAGAGCCGGTGCCCGGGCTGAAATTCCTTCTTACAATCAGGTTTAGAGCTTGGGTGTTCACATTATTTGCATCGCTGAAATAGCTGCCAATCTCATCTTTTACGTAAGCATTGGAGGGGAATTCTATACCCAATGCTATTTTTGGATGCAATAAAGTCTCAGTTAAAGTCATCACGGCTTCAGTAAGCACCACCTGATCTACCGGCGGCCGACCCGCTGCAATGTAGAGGTTACGCAAACTTGTGCGCAACGAGTACACCGCAGTGAGGTTTATTTGTGCCTGTGTCGGATCGCCATTCCATTTGATCGATCCTCCGCTGGTGATATCGAATATCTTGTTGATGAAATCTTTCGGAGTAAAGTCAAACTGCCCTGACGCAATTGAGTATGTTCCGAACATTTCGAAAATACCGCCGCTGGTGATATTCAGTTGAAGATTGTTTGAATTCCCCCTGCCGGACAGTTTTCCGAGGTCTGTAAAGATGTTCACTTCAGAACCTTCATCTACATTTAGCCTGAAGCTCATGGAAATACCGTTAAACGCCGGTGGTTTCTTAGCCGTAAGCGTTGAATCTTTGGCAACAAAGGTGATGAATTCATTGTCGCCTACTTTCGAGGCAGAGTTTAGTGGAATATTGAACACGGTGCCTTCTTCAGTCTTAGCATCGATATCAATCACCATGTTATCGGTTGGACCGTTAAACGTGAATACACCCGTTGCATAGGCGGTACCGTAGTAAAGGGAATTGTCTTTTGCGGTTGTGTTAAGCGCCATGAAGTTTCGGGCAGTGATCCGCACATCAATATCCGGATTGTTCGGATCATTCATGTTGACGGTGCCGTTCGCGATTGCCTCGTTGTTATTAATATCATGGATGATGAGGTTGTTTAACCTGATCACACTATTCTCTACCAGTACTTCGTCATCTATCCGATACGGTGTTTTTAAATAGTTAACTGTCATGGCGGCGTTATTCAACTTTAAACGCCCGTTAATTTTCGGATCAAGTAATGTACCTGTTAGTTTAAGGTTCGCCGAAGCGGTGCCCTTGAGATTGGAAACAAGCTTGTTAATGAACGGCTCAAAAATTACAATCTCACTTTCATCCATTGTCACATCCATGTTGAGGCTGTTTTCAGTGGCTTTGGCGTTGTAAGTACCTGCTATATTTAATGTTTCCTTGCCTTGTTTTAACACAACAGCTTTGGCATCCACCAGCTTTGTTTCGTTATCGAAGCCGGCGCTAAATACCACATCGCCTACCAGTGTGTTGTTGAGCTTCATAGAATCTACGCGAAGGTCAGCGTCCATATGGGGCGCCTTTTCAGCCGCAGCTACCGATATTTCGCCATTCAGCTCGCCGCTCATTGCAATACCCGCACTTTTTGTAAGGGCGTTAAATGTGCTCAGTTTAAACCTTCTGAACTCAGCCTTTATATGATCTTCTGTATCGTTAGAGATTACGCCATCAATAGTAAGCAGTTGATTGTCTCTGAACAGCTGAAAGTTTGAAATGGAAACCTTGCCGTTATCAAAACCTATCCTTACTTTTTCTTGTATTTTCCAGCTTTCGCGATTAATAACTACGTCTGAAGGAAGCAGGCTTAACACCGCGGATGTATCCCGGCCAAATTCCACCAATCCGTTTAAGTCGAGCTGATTGGTTGCATCCTTGTCGGACAATTTAACGTTCAGCATCAAACTGTCATTCTGGATAAAGTTGGCGATGTTCACGTTCTTAACGTAGAGGCTGTCATCCAGATCAACCCTGTCTGAAGTGACAAAAATGTTGAGGGCCTGCCGGCTGTTAGTTTCATCAACAATCAGGTTATTGATTTTGATGTTTCCGTACTGAATTAGCTTTGCCGAGCCATTTAGCGTGGCCACATCGCTTTTCGACTGAAACTTGCCGTGGAGAGTTGCGCCATCTGGGATTTTGAGCTGAGGTGCGAGAAGCAGGCTTAATGGTTCAAAATATTTGACATTTACGTCAATTTCGAAGTCCTGTACACCCGGGTGCAAAACACCGGTCTTTAGGGATGGAATGTGCTTCTTAGCCACCCACTTAAAGTAGTCGGGCATATCGCTCAAATCATACTGGCCTTTTATAGTAGCATCCAGAATATCCGAATTCAGCACCATTAACCGCCGGGTGCCGGTGCCAGAAGCAGTCAAATACACAGAATCTACCACAAATGATTGTCTCGGATTTGTGAGCCTTATTTTTCTTATAGCGAGCTTTCCTTCGATGTTGTCCAGGTTGTTTCCTCTAAAGTTTGTTTTAAAATCCGCCTCAATCTGGAGCGTATCCTTCATTAGATGAAGCCGGTGAAGGTTGGCTTTATGGACACTGGCGGCGAAATTGAAGACGGGCAAACGGGGATTCAGGTCGAAGCTTCCTTTGAAATCCAGGTTTAAATTCCGGTCTCTGACACTGGCAACACCATTGAACATCTTTCGGTTAAAAAGACCATTTATATGCACGTTTGTGTAGCGGTAGCCTTTAAAGTCGATGTAAGAGATATTGCTGTTTATGTTTTCGCGTAGCTTGGCAAGGTCAAAACTAGTGCCTTTGATGCTGGTAGACATGCTCACCCGCCCTAGCATTTTTTCATCCAGAAGCTCTCCGAGATTAAAATCGTAGGCTTTAATTGTGCCAGAGTAAACCGGGACGTTGCCCGCAATTTTCATGTTCACGTCCGAAACCACCCGGCCCAAAGCTGTCTTAAATTCCCCGTAGGCAATAAAATCCTTTGGAAAACCGGTGAACCGGCCTTTAAAACTGATGTTGCCAAATTTATTGATCACATTGGGAAGCTTCTGCGTTTTGCCTGTGAATGATTTGGCGATCAGCTCGGCATCTTTCTTATTGGTGTAAACCTGGTCGAAGTCAAGATCGAGAAAAGTCTCACTCAGCTTAGGAAGACCTGTAATTTTGAAATCGCCCTTGAGGTAAGTAGCCTGTCCAGTCCGCACTGAAAAATTCCTGGCCTTGAAATTATCAACATACCCACTCACTGTGCCGTCGGCAAGAACATCGAATGTCGCAGTATTGATCTCGGGGATGAACAAGCCGATATCGCGGGCGTTGATCCTTGAGTTTTTTAAGATCGCTTTTACGTATACCTTCTTTACGAAATGGTTGAAATCATTAAACTCATTGAATTTGAATTGCACGTAATCGCGTATACGAGTCCTGTTTGTTTCAAGGAGCAGGTTTTCAAATTCCAGTGCATTGCTGTCAATATTAGCATCGGCAGTTAAATTCTTCAGGTAAAAGCCGCTTTTCTCCCGCAAGGTGAGGTTCTCGATGTGAAAGCTGGCAAGATGGTTCCTGGTGTTGAAACCAGAAATGGTGGTGTTCAGGTTTTGCAGAGCGATGTCGTTGAAGTCAACACCATCAACCTTATCGTTGTATTTGAAATTGCGGTATTTGAATTTAATGTTATTCAGCACGACTTTATTGAACGTTACCTCGTATGGCTTCCCTTTTGGTTTGGTCGGCTTGGTTGTTCCGGCATTGAAATAGTTAATAATAAAATCAAGGTTGCTGCTGCCGTCTTTATAGTCCTTCAGGTAAAACTGCCCGTTATCCATCTGCACCGTATTCAGATTTATTTTTCGCAGCTTCATGGAGAACAGGTCGATATCAACCGTGAATCTTGGGGAGTAAAGAAGGGTGTCCTTTTCGTGATCTTCTACATACAAACCCTTCAGCACTATAGATTTGAAGGGCTTTACGTATAGGCTGTTAATTTCTATCCGTGTTTTTAATTCCTTCGACAAGTACTTTGCAGCTTTTTTAGCAACGTAAGTCTGAACGGGCTCAAACCGAAGGGAAAACAATAAAGCAGCTACCAATAAAATAATGGCAGATAATGTCCAAAGGCTTATCTTAAGTGCTTTTTTGATAGTTTTGCGTATTAAGCTTTTACAACAAAATTTAACTTCACGGGTTTGGCTACAATTCTGGGTATAGAATCATCATGCGATGAAACCTCAGCAGCAATATGTATTGACGGCGAAATGCAGTCGAATAGTATCGCCAATCAGCTAGTGCATCAAAATTTTGGCGGCGTGGTTCCTGAATTAGCTTCAAGAGCGCACCAGCAAAACATTATACCTGTCGTACAACAAGCCCTTAGTGTGGCAAAAGTACACAAAAATGCCATTGATGCCGTAGCTTTTACCCGGGGCCCGGGCTTGCTGGGCTCCTTGCTGGTAGGCACCTCTTTCGCCAAGGCTTTTGCGCTGGCTAATAACATTCCGCTTATTGAGGTTAACCACATGCAGGCACACATCCTTGCGCACTTTATTGAAGACCCGAAACCGAAATTCCCGTTTCTGTGCCTCACGGTTTCCGGCGGGCACACGCAAATTGTGCTTGTACGCGATTACTTCGATATGGAAGTGGTGGGCCAAACCACAGACGACGCGGCGGGAGAGGCCTTCGACAAAACAGCTAAAATATTAAACCTTCCTTACCCGGGCGGCCCGCTGGTCGACAAGTACGCAAAGCAGGGAAATCATTTAGCATATAAATTTCCCGAGCCGCAAATCCCAGGACTTGATTTCAGCTTCAGCGGATTAAAAACCTCAATCCTCTATTTCATCCGCGATAATGTAGCTGCAAATCCTGATTTCATTGAAAGCAACCTTGCTGACATTTGCGCTTCGGTGCAGCATCGCATAATTACAATCCTGCTCAACAAACTCGCGAAGGCCGCAAAGCAGTTCGGCATTAAAGAGATTGCTATTGCAGGAGGCGTATCGGCAAATTCCGGCTTACGGGATATGCTAGCCCAAACTGCTGAACAATATAGCTGGAACATCTACGTGCCCAGGTTTGAATATTGCACGGATAACGCGGCCATGATCGCGATAGCTGGCTACTACAAGTTCCTGAAGAAGGACTTTGTCGGACAGGATGTGGCTCCGCTTGCAAGAATGATTATGTAAATTCCAAATGAAAACACTGCTTACATTATCACAAACGCGTAATGCAGATGCTTTTACAATCGCTAACAAGCCAATTACGTCTATTGATTTGATGGAAGCCGCGGCTATAGCCTTTGTAAACTGCTTCATCAACCACTTTCCTGATAAAAAGTCCATTAGTATCTACTGCGGCACCGGCAACAATGGCGGCGACGGACTTGCAATTGCTCGTTTGCTGAGGGAGCGGGGATATATGGTAAATGTTAAGATTGCTTTTTTTAATGTAAATCAGTCTGCTGATTTTAAAGCCAACCTTGTCCGGCTGGAAAGTGCGGGTTTGACATATTTAAGAATCGATCCAGGAAACTTTAGTGAAGAAAATACAGATATAATCTTTGATGCGCTGCTCGGTTCCGGTTTGAGCAGGGCTTTGGATGGCGATTGGAAGCAGCTTGTGGAATATCTGAATAGCAGCAAAAAGCCGATCGTTTCAGTAGATATTCCTACCGGGATGCCCGCGGAGGGCAGAATCAACCTCGGTCTGGTTGCAATCAGAACTGAACTGGCGATCTGTTTTCAACGAGCTAAGCTCAATTTCTTCTTTCCTGAATCTGCCGAATACGTGCGCCGCTTTGAAGTGGTAGATATTGGATTGGATGAGGGATTTATTGAGGCGCAGGAATCGAAATTCAAATTGCTCGAAGATGAAGATGCCCGAGAAATCCTGAAGCCCCGCCAGCCCTTTAGCCACAAAGGCACCTACGGGCATGCACTTTTGATAGCCGGGGCGAAGGAAACCATGGGCGCTGCACTGCTTTGTGCGGAGGCGACCCTTCGCACGGGCTCCGGACTTACAACTGCCTGCATTCCTGCTGATGGTCTGACCGCCCTGAATACACGTCTCCCTGAAGTAATGGCTTTGCTGAGAGATGAAGATTTCGTCTTGCCTTCGCTCGAAAAGTACTCGGCTGTGGCTGCCGGTCCGGGAATTGGCACTGACGAGGCTCAGGCAAAATTGATCGATGAACTCATTACAACTGCAAAAGCACACCTCGTGCTGGATGCTGACGCACTAAATATAATCGCTAAAAACCCAAGCTTATTAGACCGATCGCCCAAAGGCACCATCCTCACCCCGCACATGAAAGAGTTTGATCGCTTATTTGGCGAGCATGAAAGCTGGTGGGAGCGGGTAGAAACCGGAAGCCAAATGGCGAAAAGACTCGGGATTGTGATTGTGCTGAAGAACAGGTTCACCTTTATTATTTTGCCTGATGAGCAGGTTTTGATCAATCCAACCGGTGCACCGAATATGGCGACAGGAGGAATGGGCGATGTTTTAACCGGGATGATTGTTTCTTTCCTCGCTCAAGGCTACCAGTCAAGAGAGGCAGCGTTGCTGGGAGTTTATATCCACGGCTTGTGCGCAGAAAGGTGTGGCGGGTATGTGTGTCCTGCCTCTGAATTATGTAAGCTGGTTCCGGAGGTTATGAAAGGTTTGGAAAAGAATAGGGGCAGTGCGGATCAATCAATCCGTTTCAGGTGAAAGTCCAGGCTGTAACGTGGGTACTCGCCTATCGTCCAGATTTCGCTTCCTTTCCATACCACCCGGAATGTCTCCGGCTCAATATGGCTGAGAGAGCTAATCACAACATTTGATCCAGATGCCACGGACGAGGAAACTAGTTCATTTGTTATCAGGTTGCGGTGGTTGGTCGTAATCTGTGCTAATGTTTGCGAGTTTGCTTTATCATAATAAACACGCACACGATTATCAGGAACACTGTCATAGGTTGTAACCTTTCCTGCGTATTTTACCATCAATTTGCCTACCTGGTTTTTGAAGTTTAACAGCGAGTCAACAAATATAATGGAGTAGTTGGTTCTACCTTGCCACGCCATCATTACGCCTTGGCTGAATCGTGGATGCCATGTGATAGTAAATAAATCACCACTAATTTTCTTAATCTTCCCTTCGAATTCTGAATAGCCACCCTCTGTAGATGCCAAGATTAAAGTACTATCTTCATTAATCTTTAGGTGAAGCTTATTCCCGTCAGAACTCTTTCCAGTGAATTTTTGCCCTTGGCAAATCCCTGCAAAAGACATTAACAGGATGATTATAGGTAGCTTCATTACACGTATTGATAACCTAGGTTAGCAAGTACATTAGCCAAGTAGAAGTTGTCATCGGTTAAATTGAGATCGCCCCCATCACCATCATTTGTTCCATGGTAGGGTTTGCACTGCCCCCGCGTGGTTCCAGCGTAACTGCAAAAGCTTGAGCGTTTGAAAGCTCCTTCATCCTGATCATTCCAGTAGTATCGGCAGAAGCGTCAAATACTCCAAGATCAACAGGTTTTCCATCCACTAACGCCCAAAGCTGATATTGATGTTGCTTGTCGTTCTCTGGCATCTTTACAGAAGCGAGGTCAAGCATCACTTCTTTTTGTTTCGGGTTAAAAGCTACCAGAATACTTGCATCGGGAGCGTTCTTAGTCCCCTGAAGTTTCACAAACTTAAAATCCGGGCTACGGAGCACCGAAATTTCTGTTTTGCTGCTTTCCAGTTGCTTGTTGAAATAGTTTACCCGATTTGCAAATTGGCGATTGGAACCTTGCAGAGATGCAATCTGCTCCTGAGAGTTTTGAAGTTTGTTGTAAACCAGAAACAAAGCCGCCCAGCTAATCAGTAGTATCGCTACAGAAGCGGCGAAAGCAATTTTGTAGAACCCGTTATTGGACTCCCGGCGAAGGCTCACAACCTTTGTTTCAGGCGCAACGTGACTAGTTTCAACTGCATTTACGCTATTGATGATTTTATCCCGTAAGGAATCTTTCGGAGCTACTGCGGTAGCGTTCGCATAAACTTCCATCGCAGTTTCAATTTCAAGCAGTTCCTGTTTGATTGCAGGATGTTTCTCTGCCATCAACTCCACTTCCTGGCTTTCGTCAGGGCTCAAATCGCCCATCACGTAAAGTTCCAGAATTCCACTTTCAATAAATTCCTTGATATTGTCCACTTTCAATTGAAATATTTCCTGAGCATGATAATAGACATCCTCAACCTTGTTTTTACCGTTCCAAGCGGTAAGCCAAGTTCTTCGGCTGCTTCCACATGCGTATATCCTTTAAAATAAACCAGATCTAGTAGCGTCTTTTGTTCTGGTTTTAACTTGCTAATGAGCTCTTTAACGCCCATTGTGTCAGGGTTTAAAGACGTGTTCCGCTGCTCATCAACGAAATTTACGGTATTATCAATGTCCTGGTTTTTTGAATTATTGCGGAAGTCTTTTGAGCGTACCTTGTCAATAGATAGATTGCGGGCAATGTTAGACATCCAGGTAAACAGACGCCCTTTTTCGGAGTCGAATGACGGAAAAGAATTCCAGATTTTTACAAAAGTTTCCTGTAGCAGGTCTTCGGCGATCTCTTCGTGCTGAACAATCCGAAAAATAATACCATTAAGCGATGATGAATACATATCATATAATGCTTCAATGGCAATTTTCTCACGAGCCCGCAACGCCCTGATCAATTCCTCCTCAGACAACTTGATTTTCCTGTTTGCCAATTTGTCTAATGTAGAAACTTGAAGTTACATTTCAAACAGATGTTTTTCTGCGTGATACGACGAGCGAACAAGCGGGCCGCTTTCTAAATACCGGAAACCCATTTCTAAGCCAATCTCTTTATAGCGATTAAATTGTTCTGGCTTTATCCAATCTATAACTGGGTGGTGATTGCGTGTGGGTTGCAGGTATTGGCCGAGCGTGAGAATATGCACACCAACGTTGCGAAGGTCTTGCATGGCTTCCAACACATCTTCTTCTGTTTCTCCTAAACCGAGCATAATGCCCGATTTGGTGCGGAGCCCGGCTTGTGAGATGTGGCTGAGGCACTCGAGGCTTCTGTCGTATTTTGCTTGTATGCGAACTTCTTTTGTGAGGCGGCGCACCGTTTCAAGGTTATGCGATACCACTTCAGGCCTAACGGCAAGCACACGTTCCAGGTTCTCCCAGATTCCCCTGAAGTCGGGGATCAGCGTTTCCAAGGTTGTGTGCGGGCTTTCGCGGTGGATGGCGTTGATAGTTTCTGCCCATGTGATAGAACCGCCATCTTTCAGGTCATCGCGGTCAACGGATGTGATTACGCAATGTTTTACCTGCATCAGCTTCACGGAAGTTGCTACCCGCTGCGGTTCTTCAACATCCACAGGAAGCGGCTTGCCGGTTGCGACAGCACAAAACGAGCATGAGCGTGTACAGATATTTCCAAGAATCATGAAGGTTGCGGTGCCTGCGCCCCAGCACTCGCCCATGTTCGGGCAATTACCGCTTTCGCAAATAGTGTGGAGCTTGTGGGTATCAACAAGGCTGCGCACATGTGCATATTCTTTGCCTATTGGGAGCTTGACACGTAACCAGTCAGGTTTTTTTTGAACCTGATCAGCTTGAATAACCGGCAATTCTATCATACTGCGAAGATAAGGAGAATCAGATTAGATTGTAGGTGCCAGCTACAGATTTGAGCTCGTCAGCATTGATTTGACAAAAGAACGATTAAACCACAATAATGAAATAGTAGGTTGTTTAATTTTTACTTTTGAGCTTTCAAATTCAAAACATGGCTACTTCAGAAGTTACTTATTTAGGCGGCTTGCGCACAGAGTCTATCCACCTTCAATCAGGCGACAAAATCATCACCGATGCACCCGTTGACAACAAAGGAAAAGGTGAGGCTTTTTCTCCCACCGATTTGCTTGCCACCTCACTTGGCAATTGCATGCTTACCATCATGGGGATTGCTGCCGATACGCATGGTATTAATATTGAAGGCACTACCTGTTCAATTACGAAAGTTATGGCTGCTGAGCCCCGGCGGGTGGGAGAAATCCAGGCCACACTTCAGTTTCCCGCAAATAATTATTCAGACAAAGAGCAGAAGATATTGCAGAATGCCGCGTTAACATGCCCGGTGTACCTGAGCCTGCATCCCGATCTTAAGAAAACGGTTGATTTTAAGTGGTAATCAGTCCCGCAGCTTCTTCTGCAGATATGTCGCTGTGAGATGCTTCAAGGATGCACTCGCCATCTTTGATCAAAAGCATTTGAGGGGATTGGTGATGTACCTGGAAAAGATCAGCGATCTTATTTGAGATGTCCCGATAGGTAAGCAGGTCTAAAAAGTACAGCGGAGTATTGTCAGGAATAGAATCCCAGTCCATTTCAAAGCGTCTTTTCGCCATCATGCTGATGGAGCACCGGGTGCTGTGCTTGAAAATCAAGCTGTAGCCTGAAGCGTTTTTAATTTGATTCAGTTGCTCTAAACTGTTCAACTGTGTCCATGTCATGGGTTCTTTTACGTTATCGGCCTGCACTATCATAAAACTGGAAAATTGAAATTGTGTTTGTAAACGTTACGCACCTGAAGGTGGCAACTGGAGTTGTTATAGAGAACGAATTCTTATTTACGGCGAGCCTTAGGATAAGAGCTATAGGCTGGGCAAAGCTTGGATGAACAAGCCTCAAGAATGGTGGAAAGGATAATAATTGCTAACAATCCTATAGCTACTCGTCTCATAATTAACTTTTTATCACTGCTTAAATATAAGTATAATTTTAAAAAACAAAACTAGAACCTGCCATAGGTAATGTTTCGCTTAATCTGTGCCATTTGAATCGCTGTTGCTGCGGCCTCATCGCCTTTGTTGCCGTGCTTGCCACCTGCTCTGTCCAGTGCTTGCTCCAGGTTAAGGGTGGTTAATACGCCAAACACTACCGGTTTGTTGTGTTTAATTGCAACGTTTGTGATTCCATTCCCAACCGCATTGCATATGTAATCAAAATGCGGGGTTTCTCCCTTGATCACACATCCCAAACAAATAACAGCATCTAAATCTACGTCAGACAGCAACATATCAGCTCCGCTCGTAAGCTCAAAGCTGCCCGGAACCTCAATAGTTAAGATGTTTGCCTCAGTTGCGCCGTGCTTTGTTAAGAAGGTATATGCTCCATTATAGAGAGCGCCCGTAACCTCCGCATTCCACTGCGCAACAACGATACCAAAACGGAAAATGCCCGCATCTGGTATAGCCATGTTAGAAAAATCAGACAGATTTTTTAATTGGGTGGCCATTCAGAAAAAGATAATTAAGCCTATTGTTTTGCTTCCGCACGTGCTATGTACGCATCGATCAAAGATGCTTCGTTGCTCTCAGAATATTCTTCCTTGATGCGTTTGTAAGCTTCCAAAGCAGATGAATAGTCTTTTTGTTCCTCGTATACCAAACCCAGTTTCTTTAGGAATAATGGTGAGGTAAACGTGTTTTCAGACTTATCTGCGGCTTTTTTGTAGTAGGTTATTGCTTTTGAATAATCTTTTAGCTCGCTGTAGGCATCGCCCAGCATCCCCAAAACTAATGGATCAATCACCGGGCTGCCAGTGCTACTGTAATTTCCCAGCGCTTCGATAGCTTTTTGGTATTCGCCTTTTTGCAGATACAAACCGCCTAAATACGCGTTCGCAAGGTTGGCTGATTTGGTATTTGAATACTCATCGGCGATTTTTTCGAAGCCCGGATAAGAGCCGTCTCCTTTTATTGCACGCTCCTGAAGTGAATCAATTGCAACATATTCTTCGGCTTTAAACATTTCGTTTGCTGCCTTTTCTGCCCTTGGGGCGAGATAGAATTTTTGGTATCCAAGATATAAAAGAACCAGTGCAACAATGGCTATTGCAATTGCTGATAAGCTTTTTTGATTTTCTTTGACAAAGTTGCCTGTGTTGTTTGCAGGCGCTGCAGTTTGGGCGCTCTTTGTTTTGGTAGGTTTAGCAACAATATCTTTCTGGGTGCTCGCCATGTGCGGTTTTAATTTAAAGTCCGCAAAAATAAGGTTTTAAGTGTTACAATCAACACCTTAAATTACATCGCCAATAAATTTATTAGAAGCTCAAGCAAAGCAAATGAGTAAATTTGCCATCCTTTTATGTGGCTCAAAAACCTATCTCTCTTAAACTTTAAAAATTATTCTGAGGCGGAGCTTGGTTTTTCGGCTGGCGTGAATGCCTTTACAGGCGATAACGGTGCGGGAAAGACCAACCTGCTGGATGCTATTCACTACCTCTCTTTATGCAAAAGCTATTTTAATCCGATTGATGTTCAGCAGATAAAGCAGGGAACAGAATTCTTCATGGTGCAGGGCGATTTTGAGAATGGCGGCCGGGAAGATAAAATAGCATGCAGCCTGAAAAGAAACCAAAAAAAGATCTTTAAACGAAATAAAAAAGAGTATCAAAGGCTCGCAGACCATATTGGTTTATTCCCACTGGTGATGATCTCGCCAAATGATATCAGCATCATTATTGAAGGGAGCGAAGACCGCCGAAAATTTATTGATAATGCTATCTCACAAACAGATAATCAGTATTTGGATGAACTGATCACTTACAATAAAAGCCTTGCAAACCGCAATGCCTTATTGAAACA
This sequence comes from Sphingobacteriaceae bacterium, assembly GCA_029266635.1. GTDB lineage: Bacteria > Bacteroidota > Bacteroidia > Sphingobacteriales > Sphingobacteriaceae > JAQSWM01. The sequence goes on from JAQSWM010000002.1 coordinate 354,912, forward strand.
GATTGCCGAAAAAGGCAGGTATGATCCGCAACTTCTGGAAATTTTCGACGAGCAACTGACAACTTTGGGCACACAGATTTTCCAGAAGCGCCGGGTGTTTATGGAGAGTTTTACGCCTGTGTTCAATCAGCATTATAGCTACCTGAGCGATAGTGCCGAGCAGGTAGAACTGATTTACGATTCGCCTTTGCTTCACGACAACTTTGCTGAACTTCTAAAAAAGTCCTTAGAACGCGATCGTGTGCTGGAACGAACCACAACCGGCATCCATAAAGATGACCTGCTTTTCTCGATTCACGGAATGCCGATGAAGAAATTTGGTTCGCAGGGGCAGCAAAAGTCGTTTTTAATTGCCCTAAAGCTTAGCCAGTACAGTTATCTTCTTCAGAAAAAAGGGTTTAAGCCCCTTCTGTTATTGGATGATATTTTTGACAAGCTGGATGAGAAGCGTACCCGCAAGCTAATGAAAATGGTTTCGGAAGAAGGGTTTGGCCAAATTTTCATCACCGATACCAGCCGCGAGCGTATAAGCCGTATCTTTAAGGAAATTGAAGTTGATGTCAGGTTATTTGACGTAGTTAAAGGAACCGCAGAACCAATATGAGCCGTACAAACGATAAATCACTGAAAGACGCTATTGAGCAAATGCTCCAGGTATACAAACTAAAACGGAAGTTTGATGAGACCTCGCTGGTGAACGTTTGGCCCGAGCTGATGGGGCCGATGGTGGCCAATCGCACCAAGCAAATCTATATCCGCGAGCGCCGGCTTTACATCAAGCTTGAATCGGCAGTTATTAAAAATGAGCTGGTGATGATGAGAACTCAGATCCTTGACAAAATGAACGAGTATGCTGGCAGCAAGGTTATTGATGAGATTGTTCTATTATGAGCGAGCATATTAAAAGCGATTCAAGTCGCAGCTCAAGAGACACTTCAGGCCTGACCAATGCAGTAAGTCATAAACGAGCGGTTGCAGCAAACAAGTAAATATCTTTGAAAGTGTATTTGAAATTCAGTTTGTTGTTGGTCTGTCTCTATTTATTGGTCGTATCAATCTGGAATTTAGCTTATTCGCTTACCGCGATTTTTACCACAGAAACAGATGGGTTTGCTAACACTGCTATCCTTTTTATTCTTACCGTCATTACTTTGGGAACGGGAGCAATTAATGGTTATCTGCTATTTGTGAGAAGTAAGGCATTGATAAAAATCAATGCTGCGATCTGCCTTTTAGAGGTGTTCCAGGTATTTTCCAACGGGTTTTTCTATAAGTTGACAAATGGTTCCGAATATGTCATTTTTCTATACAAGGATGAACTAAGTCATCAAATCGATGTCGGTCAAATGTTCGATCCACTGAACCTTGAGTTCATGATCTCGTGGAAACACTCCGATGCGTGGCTGTTTGGTATTAACGTTATTTACGTGATCTTCCTTTTTATCTTGTTAGTAGCCAGTAGAGGCTTAGACGCGAGCAATTCTGCTATAAAAAATAAGCCCTGATTGCTCAGAGCTTATTTTACAGGTAGAATGATGTTTTGTATAGGTAGATGTAGTATTTTAAGCAACCAGTAAGTTGTTATCATTTCTTAAATCAACCACTGCAGCCCTAACCGATTTTAATTCTTCTTTCAGAATATCGCGTAATTGCCTGTCAAATTTCTCGATCATTTTGATTGCCTGAGTTTTGTTTGAATTTTTCATGATATTGATGGTTTAGGTTAATGATTATTGATCTTCGTTATCGTCTTCTGTTAAATTGGCCTTTCTGAGCTCGGCCTCTTTTTTTTGCCGGGCTAATTGCTCAGCATCCCTGGCGTCTGCAGCATTCTCCGGTTCAGCCGGATTATCCCATTGCTTGCCTTTTTCATCTTCGGGATCTACAGGAATTTTGTTGGTTACACCCATTGCTCTAAGTTTAAGTATTCGTAGAAAGGCGAAAAGCATACCAATGTTCTTTTTTACAATTGGAGGTCTTAAACAGCTATCCTGACAAGGTTTGTAGGTGGTAAGATATTTGAGTTGTAGACATTGCAATACATTCAATGTAGCTATGTCAGTACAATGTCACAGATGATACAATCAAATGTGGATATTTTTGTCGCGGGCGTAGGCTCCCAATAATTAGCTTTGTTGAACGTACCTGATAATTATGGCTGAGAGTAATTATAGTGAAGATAGTATCCGTTCGCTCGACTGGAAAGAGCATATCCGCCTGCGTCCCGGCATGTACATCGGTAAGCTGGGCGATGGTTCTGCTTACGACGATGGCGTATATGTATTGCTGAAGGAGATTATTGATAACTCTATTGATGAGTTTGTGATGGGGGCAGGCAAAACGATCGAGATCACGATGAGCGATCATAAGGTCTCCGTGCGGGATTATGGCCGGGGCATCCCTTTGGGGAAAGTGATCGACTGCGTTTCAAAAATAAATACAGGCGGTAAGTACGATAGCAAAGCCTTCCAGAAATCTGTGGGTTTGAATGGTGTGGGTACTAAGGCTGTAAATGCATTGTCAACGAATTTTATCGTGCAATCCTACCGGGATGGCAAGACGAAAGTTGCAGAATTTGAACGAGGGGAACTCATCCGCGATGAAAAGGAGAAGGATACCACGCAGAGAAATGGAACATCCATTCAGTTTTATCCTGACGACTCGATCTTTCGCCACTACCGCTTCATTCCCGAGTTTGTAGAAAACATGATCTGGAATTATGTCTTTCTTAATTCCGGATTGACCATTAACTTCAACGGGCAGAAATATCACTCAGAACGTGGTTTGTATGACTTGCTCACCCGCAATACCGACACTGAAACCAGCCGCTATCCAATCATCCACCTAAAGGGCGAAGACATTGAGATAGCCATGACGCACGGCCAGCAATATGGCGAAGAATACTATTCGTTCGTAAATGGCCAACACACCACGCAAGGCGGAACACACCAGGCAGCCTTCCGCGAAGCTGTGGTAAAAACCATTCGGGAATTTTACAAAAAAGAATACGATGCGGCGGACATTCGGGCATCCATTGTAGCTGCTATCGCGATTAAAGTGCAGGAGCCGGTTTTTGAATCGCAGACTAAAACAAAGCTCGGTTCTCAGAATATTGGTCCGGATGGGCCGTCGGTGCGGGGATTTGTCAATGATTTCCTTAAGAAAGCGTTAGACGATCATTTGCACAAAAATCCCGCTACAGCGGATGCACTTCTCAAAAGGATCATGCAGTCTGAACGTGAGCGGAAGGATATTGCGGGCATCAAAAAACTGGCAAACGAGCGGGCGAAAAAGGCATCGCTTCACAACAAAAAACTGCGGGATTGCAAGATTCACTTCGGCGATTCGAACGATCGACATCAAGAAACCACCTTGTTCATAACGGAAGGGGATTCTGCCAGCGGCTCAATTACCAAGTCACGGGACGTAATGACCCAAGCCGTATTCAGCTTGAAGGGAAAGCCACTGAACTGCTACGGACTTACCAAAAAAGTTGTGTACGAGAACGAGGAATTTAACCTTCTACAACATGCTTTGAATATTGAAGATGGGCTGGAAGGACTGCACTACAACAACATTGTAATCGCTACCGATGCCGACGTCGATGGCATGCACATCCGCCTTCTGCTCATGACCTTCTTCCTTCAGTTTTTCCCTGACCTGGTAAAGGCAGGGCACGTTTCAATTTTGCAAACGCCGCTTTTCCGGGTGCGGAATAAAAAAGAAACCATTTATTGCTACAGTGATGAGGAGCGGCAACGTGCGATAATGAAGCTGGGAAACAAGCCAGAGATTACAAGATTTAAGGGTTTAGGCGAGATTTCGCCGGAGGAGTTTGGCCTGTTCATCGGGAAAGATATCAGGCTTGACCCCGTAATTGTTTCAAAAGAGCTTACCATCAAGAGCATGCTGGAATATTATATGGGCAAAAACACTCCCGACAGGCAGCAGCACATTATTGGGAACCTCCGAATTGAAGTGGATATAGTGGAAGAGGAGCCGATGTTAGCTGAGGTGGAATAGTTAAACATTATTTCAGGTAGTTTGTAACTACTTTATGACCAATCATACTCTAACATGAAAAAACTAATCTTTTTAATCGCGTTTTTCGCCTTCGCGTATCTACAGGCGGATGCCCAGCAAGACTCAACCAGGCGCAGAACTCAAGGCGACCAGAATACCTCGGTTACTACATCTTCCAGGAAGAATGTACCTGCAAATCAGAGAAACCAGCCCGTGCAAAGCATTTATCGTCCTACAGATCCGGTGAATATGCAAGATCCGCCTGACGTGTTGCTTGATGTGCCGAATTTGTCTGTTGATGAGATAACCCTTGATGTTGAAAACCTGACTGCCAACCTTTCTCTGGATGCACGCGTGGCAAACCTCGTCACTCTTAAAGCAGGTGTAGATGTAGGTGTAGACAAAGTTAAGATCACGATTAAAGGTGTGCAGGCTTCCGCATTATTAATTGTAAGGTTAGATAATGTTAGGGCGATTCTGGAGAAAACCCTGGAAACGTTAGATAAAAATCCTCAAATAATTGATCAACTTTTAAAGACTGTAGACAATACCGTTAACACAGTTGGAGGCGTAGCAAACACAGCGCTACAGCCGGGCGGAGTAATAAGCCAAACTGTTAATACACTTGGGCAAACTGTTCAGCGCACTTTAGACACTACCGGCAACATTGTAGAGAAAACTCTAGATTCTACCGGGAAGGTGTTGAACACCAAAACTGTAGGCAAGCTGCTGGACTTGCCCGTTATCAGCCAAACCACCAATGCAGCGGGTCAGGTTGTGAAACGTGTACGCGACACGACTGGGACTGTTATTGAAGTGGTTACTGATAAGGCTGGAAAGATAGTAAGTCAGAGAGTTGTTAGCCACGGCTCTGCCGGCACCAGCTCAACTCCTCAAAGATAAAATTGAGCAGTGATGCGCCTTCTGTGCATCACTGCTTTTCATATTCTTTCTTGACTCCTCCATCGCTCGCAAAACAGCCTGATGCCAGAAATAACTTGTTGCCTGATATGTGGATGAATGTCTTTTGGGATGAATTATCGCCGTCGTAAATAATCCGGTTCTCAAATTCACCTTTCTTCTTGACGAGGCAAATGGACATCTCAAATCCGGCATCAGCAACAATCGTATAAGTTCCAGCTTTTGTGACTGCTCCGTTTTTAAGAATCTGGTATTCACCTTTTGTGAACTTGATTACATTGCCGTTCCCGGGGGGGTAGGTAATTGTGCCCATGTCGCCTTCCAGCGTTCTTAACTCCCAGGTTCCCACCAGACTGGATTCAATATCTTCTTTTTTACAGCTGGAAATTAAACTAAAGAGGATTAGAAGGATGATAACAGGAGCTTTCATATATTTTCTTCACACTACTACGCTGAGAAGCCGTTTAGTGCTACAAGATACAGAGAAGTTTATAGCAGCGCTTCAATATCCTCCACTATTCGCGGGACTTCCGCTTCAAGCGTTCCGTTATAAATGCCGCGAATATGACCTTTCTGGTCAATTAATACGAAATTTTCCGTGTGCAGAAATTGGGAAGAGGTTTTAGAAAACCCTGTCTCTTCTTCAATGAAATAGCTCTTTCTCGCTAACTGGTAAATTTCCTCCTTGTTTCCGGTTATAAAATGCCATTGCGGCGACAGCACATGGTTCTTAACGGCATAATTATAAAGCTTCGGAACACTGTCAATTTCGGGCGTTACGCTGTGGGAGATGAAAAGTACGTTTGAGTTATTTTTAAAATGTTCCTGAACCAGGCTCATTGTTTTGGTCAGTCTTGGGCAAATACTGGGACATGAGGTGAAAAAAAAGTTTGCGAGATAAACTTTATCCTTAACAGTTTCTGCAGCAATTTTATGGTTGTACTGGTCTGTAAAATTAAAAGGTGGAATCCGATGCATTTTATCCAGTGCCGTAGCCCCGGGATTCCATACAGGAGTGAAGGTGGCATCGTTATAATACGGAACCTCTGCCTTTTTGCGGTCGGCACAGCCACCAACAATCAAAGAAAGGTTAAGGAGTGCTATGAAAGGCAGCATCCCGGAAAACGGAGTAGCAGTTCTTCTTGCCGATGTTGCCATAATTACGTCCATTTCTTGCCTCATAATTTGACTTGATTTTGCCATTCTCTTCCCATGTTTGCTGCAGCCCGCTTTCCTGTCCGCTTTTGTAGATCTTTTTGGAAAATAGCCGCCCGTTTGGATACCACTCGTATTGAACACCTTCATACACATCCTTGGCTAAATGATATTTGTATCGCCTGCTTCCGTTCGGCCAGTAGCCGTAGCTCACGCCATCCTTTTTGCCGTCCTTGTACCATCTCTTTTCCTGTAGCTGCTTATTTGAAAACCAAAGCTTTTGTTGTCCGTCCTCAGCTCCATCCCGGTAGGATTTGCTGAATATCGTATCTCCGGCTGAGGTAAGCGCATACACTCTCCCGCTGAATGCCTTTGTCCCACTATACATAAGTCCGTTTTCGGTCCTCAGCTCAAGGCTATCAACATTGATTGCTTTTAAGCTGGTGTCCTGGCGCACATTCCCACATGAAGCCAGACCAGCGGCAGCTAATACCAGCAGCTTAATTGCTGACAGTGCCCGGCGTGCCGTAAAAGCCATTTCCGTTAATGTAAGGATCGGTGGAGGTGATATGATAGTGGTAACTGCCGTTCGGGTAATCTGCAGTTGCGCTGGTATGTCCGTGATAAGCGTCTAATTGTGCATTCGTTACTGTTGCGCTATTTTCCATCGGGCCATAAACTGGATAACCGTCCAGCAAAAAGCCAAGTAGCGCTGATTTTCCCTTGTTTGTTGTAAGATAGAAAGGTTCCGCATGGTAATGATATTGCCCCTGCTGTTGCGGATGTCCGTCGTATTGGTCAAAGCTGACAATCTCGTTGGTTAGAGGCGAGCCGCCTGCAGCGTACTGGTTGAAAAAAGGAACTCCGTTTAGCGAAACGCCGATCGGTCCCATGGGTGTTGCAGATTTGGTTGCGGCGGGCGATGGATTTAGCGGAATGCGGAATGTGAGGTTTTGCGATACGATTTTACTCGGGTTTTGTGCGAACTGCCCGGAGCCGTTATACGCCTCGTACATAGAGGCAGCCCACTGTGTGCCCTGGTAATAGGGGCTTTTGTGATCGGGAAGGGCGGTGCTTTTTATAACCACATAGTTGCCGTCCTGCGATACGCTTGTGGCGCCGTAAATGCGTTTATAGATGGTTAGATCGGCTGTTGCTACGCTGCTGTCGGACTGATTCTTTTTACAGCTTACGAAGACGACAAAGGCAAGGGCTCCTGTTACTAATACGTTTAGGAAAAATTTCATAGTTCTAAGGTTAATTTACATGTTAGACGGAACATGAGATTATTTCCCCCGCCCGGGCATATCATTTTTTTGCGGGGAGATAACTTGCATCAGTGATGGGATAATTTTTTCAAAACCTTTCTGCTGCTCCGGTGAGCAAATTTTTTTGATCTCATCAAAGTGCTCGTAAGTAGCATCAACTTTTTGCTTGTATAAACTAGCCAGCACAATTTCAAGAGAATCTTTCTTTGTCTGGTCTCCGCTGCGGTTTAGTAATCCGAAGTATTCCTCAAAAGGTTGCTTCATCTGTTCGTCAATCTCCGTCATCCTGCCATGATGCTGATCCTTCAGTTTATTAAATGTTTGTACCTGCTCCTGATTCAGGTTAAGGCTTCTGATGATTTGTTTATCAAATCTTTCCAGCGGCGGCTTAGGCCTTCCCAACACGATAAAAGCCAAACATGCCACGTTTAGCACAACAAGTGCGATGACACAATATACCAGGATCTTATGTTTGCTCATTTGTAAAGGTTTAGATCATACGATTCGATGTAATTGGAGCTATCCGTTGGGGCAATGCGCTTAGCGGTCAGCAATATGCCAACATTTAGTAACACCAGGATGCAAGCGGCGGCTAAGGCTATGCGGATCTGGCCTAGGGGAAGTTTTACAACTTCGTTTTCCCCCTTTTGAACAGATTCCAGTATCCGCGGAAAAAGATGCCCGGGCGCATGCAAGCCCTTAACCTCTTCCGCTGAATCAAGTACCCGGGCAACCCATTGCTCTCTTTCTTTATCCATGTTTTTCTTTAGACGTTTAAATTGTGTGTTTCCCCCGCTGATTGTAAATAGCAACCAGAGTTTTTCTAAGATTTTCTTTCCCCCGCTGGATGAGCCCTTCAACTGCCTTTTCCGTTACTCCGATGATTTCCGCAGCCTGCCGCCCTTTCAAGCCTTCAAGTTGAGTTAAGATAAGGGCGGTTTTTTGGTTTGCGACAAGCCTTTCCATCGCCGAAAGCAACATTGCTAAGTCTTCCTTCTTGTCTGCGTTTGTTCCGTGATCGGATGTATCCGCTATAGAATCTTCCAGTGGTAAGCTGCTGCCGACGGAAAAAATCGAAGAAATAAAACCGAAGCGTTTCCTTGCTTTGAGATACCTGAGCTTGTCGAGTGATTTGTTTACAGCAATCCTGTAAACCCAGGTGCTAACTGAAGATTTCCCGTTAAATGTCTTTGCCGACCGGTGGATTTCGACAAAAACATCTTGCGTTAGCTCCTCAGCTTCCTGCTCATTTTGCAAGTAGCTGTAAGCAATGCGATAAACCAGGTCCTTAAAAACTTCATAGAACTCCGAGAAGGCTACTTCGTCAGCTGATGCAATTCTTTGTAAGAGCTCTGTATGGTTCAATTTGTAGAGATGGTGCCATGAAAATATAAATATTAATCGGCCTGCAACTCACGTAAATAAGAAAGCCCCCTCGCTTTCGCGAAGAGGCTTAACACACATTATTATTAATCGAAACTTATTGAAAAGCGCTTGAGATGTTGGTGATTTTCCAGCCTTTATCTGTTTGGGCCATGGTCACATAATTGATCTTTGTAAACGAGTCATACGCCTGGTTAACTTTTACTATCACCTGGCTTGGCAGGTTTTCTATTACAGAATAGCTTGTTTTACAGTTCTGCTCAACTCCATTTGTGTTTTTAAGCATTTGTAAGATGTCAGATTTGCTATAGGTTACAATTTTGCTTCCGCGGGATGTTGTAAGCTTTACATTGTCGTCGAAGATCTCAGATATACCGGAAGCTTTGCCGTGGCTGAATGCATTTACGAAGGTCTTTACTGCATAGGTCATGCTCATTTTTTCGTCCACTTTTTTGCCATCGGCTTTGCCGGCGAATGTGAACAGAACTAATGCTAAGGATGCGAAGGTAATTTTTAGAGTTTTCATGATGTGGTATTTTTTAGTGTTGTAAGTTTTATGTGTTTGTTTGATTGTTTGTCTAATAGACGCCAGTTGCTAAGCGAACGTTACACGCTGGGAGAGCGAAAAACTGCATTTAACATACTTTTAACATTTAATCTCGGTGAACGATATAGTTTCATCGGTGAACTGCGGATAATTTTTCTCTGTGGGTTAACTATGGTACAATGTTACCGCAGGATATCCGCGGCAATAAATAAAAGTGACAGAACACCTCAAAAATGTGACGGGCGTGATGCGGCTCTGTTCAAAACTTCCTTGAACAGTTTTCCTGCGATGCCTTATATTTATGCCCTTAGGAGTTTAGCCAGGAATGGGCGAAGAAACAAATCACGAAGACAACCATTTACCCGAGCAGGGGGAAGAGAAATTACATAACGTTATACCAATCGGCGGACTGTACGAGAACTGGTTCCTGGATTACGCATCGTATGTAATCCTGGACCGGGCTGTCCCGCATATCCACGACGGGCTTAAACCCGTTCAGCGAAGAATTCTGCATTCGCTGAAGGAGATGGACGATGGCCGCTTCAACAAAGCCGCCAACGTGATTGGTAATACCATGAAGTATCACCCGCATGGGGATGCCTCGATCGGCGATGCCATGGTGCAGATTGGGCAGAAGAACCTACTCATTGATTGCCAGGGAAACTGGGGCGATCCCGTCACTGGCGACTCAGCCGCAGCTCCGCGTTACATTGAGGCCCGGCTATCTAAGTTTGCTCTTGATGTAGTTTTTAATCCGGATACCACCGAATGGTCTTTGAGCTACGATGGCAGGAACCGCGAGCCTGTCACGCTCCCTGTTAAATTCCCGCTATTGCTGGCCCAGGGTGCCGAGGGGATTGCCGTAGGTTTAGCCACCAAGGTAATGCCACACAATTTTGTGGAATTGCTTGACGCTTCCATAGAGGTGCTGAACGGCAATGTGCCGAATCTTGTTCCGGACTTTCCAACCGCAGGTCTTGCGGATTGCTCTAATTACAACGCTGGCCAACGCGGGGGTAAAGTTCGTGTTCGGGCGAGGATTGTGGAGCGGGACAAGAAAACACTTGCCATAACGGAAATCCCATTCTCAACTACAACAGGAAGCTTGATCGACAGTGTGATTGCCGCGAATGATAAAGGCAAGATCAAGATCAAGAAGATTGAAGACAATACAGCGAAGGACGTAGAAGTTATCATCCATCTTGCGCCTGGCATTTCGCCCGATGTTACGATTGATGCGCTTTACGCTTTTACCGACTGCGAAGTCTCTATCTCGCCGAACACCTGTGTGATCCGTGCCGACAAGCCGCATTTCATGAGTGTGAATGATATTCTCACGGAAAGCACGCTGTATACCAAAGATCTGCTGAAGCAGGAGCTGGAAATCAGGCTGAATGAGCTGAAGGAAAAAATATTCTTCAGCAGCTTGCTTAAGATCTTCATTCAGGAAGGTATGTATAAAAGCGGCGAGTACGAAAATGCCGGCAACTTCGAGGCTGTTGTAGAGGTACTGAATACGCTTTTTGCACCTTTCTTTTCACAGTTCTACCGCGAGATACTTCCCGAAGATTATAAACGGCTTATCGAAAAGCCGATGAGCAGCATCACCCGCTTTGACGTTAAAAAAGCGGATGAGCAAATGAAGACGCTAGAAGCAGAGATCAAGGAAGTTAAACATCACCTTAAACATCTAAATGATTACGCAATTGCCTGGTTCGAGAAGATAAAGGCTAAGTACGGCAAAGGCAGAGAACGCAAAACTGAGCTCCGCACATTTGACAGGGTAGAGGCTGCGCAAGTGGCTTTGGCGAATGTAAAACTGTACGTTAACAAAGCGGATGGCTTTATCGGCTCAGGCCTTAAGAAGGACGAGTTTGTGTGCGATTGTTCTGACCTTGATGAGATAATCGTCTTCCGCGAAGATGGAAGGTGCCTGGTCACCAAGGTTCAAGACAAGGTGTTTGTAGGCAAAGATATTCTCCACGTCGCTGTCTTTAAAAAGAATGACGAGCGGACGGTCTACAACATGATCTACAAAGATGGCGAGAGCGGAAACTCCTACATCAAACGGTTCTCGGTTCTGGGCGTTACCCGCGATAAGGAATACGATCTCACCAAAGGTGGAAAAGGCTCTAGAGTGCTCTATTTTACTGCAAATCCGAATGGAGAAGCTGAGATTGTAAATGTGCAGTTGAAACCACATTCCAAGCTCAAGAAGCTGCAGTTCGACTTGAACTTCGCAGATATCGCTATTAAAGGCCGCAGTTCGATGGGGAATACCGTCACCAAATATCCCGTCAAGAAAATAGTGCTTAAGTCTAAAGGTGTTTCTACCCTTGCCGGAAGAAAGATTTGGTACGACGATGTTTTGAAGCGCCTGAATGTTGATGGCCGCGGCAAGTTCTTAGGTGCTTTTGACGGTGAGGACAAGATATTGACAGTGATGAGCAACGGCATCAGCGAACTGGTGAGTTTTGATCTGAGCAATCATTTCGATGATAAGATGATCCTGATCGAGAAGTACGATCCCGAAAAGGTGTACAGCGTTGTTCATTACGAAGGCAAAGCAAAGAACTATTTTATTAAACGCTTCAAATTTGAAAATACCGCCATCGGCAAACAAGCGAGTATTATCAGCGATGAGCCGGGCTCCAAGCTTGTGCTGATTTCAGGCGCATCGCAGCCGGTTGTTAAGGTTGATCAGTTGAAGGGCAAAACGCTTGTCCCGGAAACGGTAGAAATCAATCTTGCTGATGCTATCGATGTGAAAGGCATGCGGGCGCAGGGCAATCGTTTGTCGCAATTCGAAATTCAAACTGTGGAGCTTTTAACAGAACACGATGATGCTGCAGATGTGCCTGATCCGGTAGCGGAGGTGCCTTTGGAAGAGGTTGTAAAGGAGGAAAAGGAAGAGATTGAAGCTGAACAGGAGATCTCGGCTGAGCCCGAATTACAGGAACTTGCCGAAACAGCCACGGAGCCTGAGCCTGAGCCAGAACCAGAAGCGAAGCCTGCGAAGAAGATCGAGTTTGAAATCACCAATCCGAACGATGTGGAGATTGATGATAAAGGACAGCTGGGACTGTTTTAAAATAGTCCCAACTGTTATTTCAACAAATCCAGCACCTGCTGTGAAGAATTCTGAGTATCTACCTTATCAATTATCTTTTTGATGCGGCCGTCTGCACCAATGATGAAGGTTTTGCGGGTTGTGCCCATATACTTTTTGCCATACATGCTCTTCTCGCCCCAAACGCCGTAAGCCTCTACAATCTTTTTGTCGTTATCAGCAATCAGGGTAAACGGAAGCTGGTATTTCGACACAAACTTGGTGTGCGATTTTTCATCGTCTGTGCTCACACCGATGATCTCGAATCCTTCCGCCTGCAGCGACTGGTAGTTGTCCCTAAAGCTACATGCTTCGGCGGTACAGCCCGGCGTATCATCCTTCGGATAGAAATACAATATTACTTCCTTCCCTGCGAAATCGCTTAAGGAAACTGATTTGCCATTCTGGTCGTTTGCTGTAAAATCGGGGGCTTTGTCGCCTTCTTTCAAAGTTTCCATTATCTGGTAAAATTAGCGGTGTATGTTTTGCTGTTTAGCTTTTGATCAGTAACAACAAGCTCAAAAACGTGTTTGCCCTTGCTTAGATCCTTGTCGAAAGTATGCCACAAGGTAGCAGTTTTCTGATCATATTCCATCAACACCCAAGTTCCGTCTATTGTTGCATTGAAGGTTTTTATTCCCGAAAGGTTGTCTGATATTTTGACAATTGCTTTGCTCACTCCTGCCATCGACTTTCCATTTGAGATATTCACCGGGCGAATAACAGGCGCAATGGTATCAACTCCCACATAAAAATTGCCGAAATAACGGGCATTTGCCTTTACATATCCATCTTCATAAACACCTCCGGTCGAACCACGGCTGGCATCTATAATGATTGCTTTGTCTCTCAAGTCTTCGCGGAGGGTAGAATCTGGTTTTATCCAAATTGAAAAGGAATCATGTATGGGGATAAGCCGGGTGTGTACGTGATGCAATGAAGAATATCCACGCTGAGGCTGTGCCGTTACACTATATTTCAGGTCGATATCACTGTACAAATTGCCTTTCGGAATAGACATGCGGAAATCATCTGTGCTGAAGTCGTTGTCTTCGTTGTACGGGAAATGCTTTACACCTGCTGCCGTATTGGCCATCACTGGCGCATTGCCACTGTTCCTGATCTTGAACCTGAGCGTGCTGGCGTTTCCCTTTGCATCTTTTACGATGTATTCCATCGAATGTACTTCGCTATCCTGAATGCTGATCAGTCCGTTGTTGAGCACCTGTTTGTAAATAGTTAAGGGGTTTCCCGGCTCTACAAAGCTCTTCTGGACGGTTACTCCGGAGCTGTACAATGCAGGATAATCAACATGTGAGTTGATGGCACGGCTGTTGGCGAAGTTGAACTTCTCCCAAACCGATGAATAGATGGTTGTTCCATCCATTGTAAGCTCAATGGAATATACGCCATTCTTGCCAACCCCGGGGCGGTATTGATCGTAGGTAACAATGCCAAATGCAGTCTGCCCGCTTACATTAACCGGAGTGAAATTTGCCTGGTAACTTCCTGCTTTCCCGCTGATCGGGATGTGTTGTTTGCGGGTGCTCTCGCTGAACGGCTGACCATTCAACTGGTACAAATACAAACCGGTTATTATTGGCTTTGCATTATCAGGAATGTCAATCCCGAATAGCTGCGCATTGATGGTTTCTTCTGTTTTTGAATCACGGATTTCAAAATGCAGGTGCGGCCCGGCGGTGCCACCTGTATTACCCGAATATGCAATTACATCGCCTTTCTTCACTCGGACGAGATCGGTTTCGGGGAAGAAATCAACATCGAAGCGCTGGCTTTTGTATTGATTGTCCCTGAGCGCCTGGTGAATTTTCGGGCTGAAACTCTGCAAGTGCATATAAACGGTTGAGTATCCATTCGGGTGCGTGAGGTAGATGATATTGCCGCCCCCGCCAATCTGGGCTCTGAGCCGCGACACATAGCCATCCGCAGCAGCGTAAACCGGATAGCCCTCGCGTTGGTTGGTGCGATAGTCCAGCCCGGAGTGGAAATGGTTAGAGCGGAGCTCTCCAAAAGTCCCCGCCAATAACGGCGCCAGGTTTAGTGGTGGCCTGAAATCGCTTTGCGGATATTCTTTGCTCACAATTATGTCCTGAGCTGAAACGAAAAAAGGAAAGAAGATTAAAATTAAAAGGAAGTATTTCTGCATGTAGGAGGGGAGCTATCTAACATAAAAGTCTAATAGCTTCTCACCTTCCAAATAGCCTGCCAAATGATCGCCGATTTTTACAGACCCGACACCCTGAGGCGTTCCTGTGAAGATAAGATCGCCTTTTTTTAACGTAACGTATTGCGAAACAAAGCTGATGAGAGCCTCGAAGGAAAACAGAAGGTTTGAAGTATTACCAGCCTGGATTGTTTTGTCGTTTACATCCAGCTTGAAATTCAAATTATACAGATTTTCAAACCGGCTTTTTGGAATGAATTTGCTCACAGGCGCAGAGTTGTCAAAGGCCTTGGCAAGTTCCCAGGGCAAACCTTTCTCTTTATGCCTTGATTGGATATCGCGGGCAGTAAAGTCAACACCAAGCCCAATCTCATCGTAATAGTTGGCTGCAAATTTTTCGCTGATGTGCTTTCCCTCTTTGCAAACCTTAAGCACGATTTCTATCTCGTGGTGTATATCCGTTGAAAATTCCGGATAGTAGAAGGGTTTATTGTCCTTCAACACAGCCGTATCCGGTTTCATAAAGATCACCGGAATAATTGGAATGGGGTTGTTTAACTCTTTTGCGTGCTCTGCGTAGTTACGGCCAATGGCAATTACCTTCATAGGGCGAAGATATTAATTCAACAAGAAAGAGTGGTTTTAAAGTACCGAAATCCGTTTGATGATGGTTTCCTGGCCAGCTACCAATCGGATGAAGTAAAATCCACTTTTGAGGCGTGAGGATAGGTTAAAGGTGTTGCTGCGGTCGCCGGCCGAGGTCTTTTGAGAGAACAGCGTGGCAATTTCGTTCCCCAGCACGTCCATAATCTTGATGGTGACGTTTGAATCTTTGTTGATGTGATAAGAAAGGTTCAGTTCGTCTTCTACCGGGTTTGGATACACCTTTACATTGTTAAGGATCTTTCCGTCATCCTGTTTGACGGGCTTAGATGCGCCTGCATTGTTAGTAGCTACAACGGCATCTTTCGTGTTAAACGGCTTGAAAGGAACGTAGTCAACTTTAATGCTGTTCGCAGTTGAAGGTTTGTTCTTTCGGGTATCAGTTATTTTGCCGGAAGCTTTAGGCTGTTTATTTTTGAGAGTATCTACATTCGGGCCATCGTATGCAAAACCAGAACTCACACTAGCAGTCAAAGCAGCTAATACAAGTAGAGGCAAGCATACAAATTGGAAGTAGAGTTTTCTCATTCAGTAGGGTTGTTGATACAAAATTATAAATTAAAAATCTATTATACTCCAATGCCCAAAATAAGTTGCCGTATTTAACAAATTTTAACAAGCGGACAGACGTAAGGTTTAGGTCTTTGAAAAAAAAATTACCACAGTAATCTGCATTGTTTATTCTGATGCATAATGTACTTTTGTCACCTCATTTACAACCACACAGGGTGACAAACCACAAAAATCTGCACAAGCTTTCTGCCGCAGGACTTCTTATCAGTTTAGGGATCATTTACGGCGATATTGGAACCTCTCCTTTATATGTATTCAAGTCGATTGTTGGTGGCAATATCATCACCACAGACCTGATACTTGGCTCGCTTTCGTGTATTTTCTGGACACTTACGCTTCAAACCACCATCAAATATGTGATGATCACGCTTAAAGCCGATAACAAGGGCGAGGGTGGCATTTTTTCTTTGCTTTCCCTGGTGCGGAAAAAGGCGAAGTGGTTGGTAATCCCGGCTATGATAGGAGGGGCATCGCTCCTCGCAGATGGCATGATCACCCCACCCATTACGGTTTCCGCGGCTATAGAAGGATTGGAAATATTTTACGCCAATCTTCCTACTATGCCCATCGTGATGGTAATTATTAGTATGCTTTTCATCATTCAACAGTTTGGCACATCAATAGTCGGAAAGGCATTCGGCCCCTTGATGTTGGTGTGGTTTACCATGTTGTTGGTGCTGGGTCTTGCCTATGTGATTCAGTTCCCCATAATATTTAAAGCGGTAAACCCATATTGGGCCTATCATATTTTAACTACAAACCCCAATACCCTTTTCATTCTCGGTGCCGTTTTCCTCTGTACCACCGGAGCCGAGGCGCTATATTCGGATCTGGGGCATTGCGGCAGGTCAAACATCCGCATCAGTTGGGTTTATGTAAAAACTTGTTTGGTGATGAATTATTTCGGGCAAGGCGTGTGGTTGTGGCAACATCAGGGTACTACGCTCGATGGCGAAAATCCGTTTTACCACATCATGCCCGAATGGTTCCTGATCCCCGGCATTTGTATAGCAACAATTGCGGCGGTTATCGCCAGCCAGGCTATGATTTCCGGTTCGTTCACCCTTATCGCCGAGGCGGTGCGCCTGAACCTGTGGCCGAAAGTGAGAATTAATTATCCTTCCGACCAGAAAGGACAGCTATACGTGCCATCCATGAACTGGGTATTGTGGATCGGCTGCCTTGTGGTTTTGCTGATTTTCCGCAGGTCTGAAAACATGGAGGGTGCATATGGGCTTGCCATCACGCTGACGTTTCTGATGACCACCATCCTGATGTCGAATTACCTGAAGCGCAAGAAATACCCAACCTATCTGATCGTGATTTTTGCAGCTGTTTACGGAAGCATTGAGCTGATCTTCCTAACTGCAAACATGGCGAAGTTCCTGCATGGCGGCTGGCTCACCATGTTGCTTGCTCTGCTGATGTTGTCTGTGATGTGGGCTTGGTCATCTGCAAGAAGAATTAAAAATAGATTCGTGAAGTTTGTAGAGATTGAGGACTATTTCCCGATTATCAAAGAACTGAGCGAGGATGCCAGCGTAACCAAGTACGCATCTCAATTGGTGTATCTGACCAGCGCCAATTTTAAATCAGAGATCGAATCTAAAATCATGTATTCCATCCTGCAAAAGCAGCCAAAACGTGCCGATGTGTACTGGCTGGTGCATGTGGATGTAACCGATGAGCCTTATACACGGGAGTACCGCGTAGATCACCTCATACCGGGAAAAATGATCAGAATCGATTTTAAACTTGGCTTCCGGGTTGAGCAGAAGATCAATTTGCTTTATCGACTGGTTGTAGAAGAACTGGTGAAGAACGGCGAGATTGATATCACAAGTACCTACGACTCATTGAAGAAGCACAAAATTGTGGGCGACTTTAAGTTCATAGTGTTGGAAAAAGTGCTTTCAAGATCAAATAAGCTGAAGTTTCTTGAACGACTTGTACTTGATTACTATTTTATCTTAAAGAAATTCAGCCTTTCTGAAGAACGTGGGTTCGGCTTAGACCTCAGTTTTGTAACAGTTGAGCAAGTGCCGCTGATTGTCTCCACAACAGAGAACGTTGAATTGAAGAGAATCAATTAGAGGAGATTTCTCCTCTAATTGATCTATATCTGCTTATGCAAACGGCTGTTTTTATAGCCGTAGGTAAAATACACCACCAGCCCAATCACCAGCCAGATCAAAAAGCGATACCAGTTTGAGTGGCTTTCCTGCGCCATCAGATAGAAACAGCTTATAAGCCCGAGTACGGGGATAAGTGAATAGCTCTTTATAAATGCCATCACGCTTACCACAGTCGCGACGACAAAGAACAATATCATTGGGAAACCCTCCTGCCGCAAAAGCCCGCTGAAATACCCTGGCACCAATGTAGCAATGGTAATAATAGAAGCGATAAATAAGACAGGGATCAAGTATTTGCCATTAACATAAGGAACCTTAAATTTCGACTCTGCACCGCCTTCCTGCTGATCCAGCACTAAAACCCCGCCGCACACCAACACAAACGCGAACAGCGTTCCTATGCTTGTGAGGGCAAGAACCACATCCAGATTCAGGAATAAAGCCGGTATCGCTACCGTTGCTCCTGTAAGCAGAGTTGAAAATGACGGTGTTTTAAACTTGGGATGAATGCGGGAAAATATCTTCGGCAGCAGCCCATCCCGGCTCATGCTCATCCAGATACGCGGCTGCCCTAATTGAAATACCAGCAACACACTAGCTGTAGCTACAACCGCACTGACCCCAATTATCCCGGCAATCCATTTCAAGCCACGAGCATCAAATATCAGTGCCAGCGGATCGCCTACGTTTAATTGTGTGTAAGGGATCATCCCGGTCAGGACGAGTGCAAGCAAGACGTATAAAATCGTACATATGATTAGCGAATAGATCATCCCGCGAGGCAAATCCCGCTGAGGGTTCTTACACTCCTCGGCAGTAGTAGAGATAGCATCAAAGCCGATATATGCAAAGAAAACCGCCGAAACGCCTTTCATAATTCCGGTGAAACCGTTGGGCGAAAAAGGGCTCCAATTTTCCGGCTGTACATAATATCCTCCCAAAACAATCACCATGAAAATAACTGCCAGTTTGATGATCACCATAGCATTGCTTGCTGATCGCGATTCGCTGATGCCCCGGTAAACGATGGCTGTAATCAGGAGCACGATGCAGAATGCAGGCAAGTCCATGATCAGGTGCATGCCAAAAAGCTGAGGCGCTTCTGTCCAGGCAGTGTATCTGGAAGCGAGCGTTGCGTCAATGTTGCCGAACGTATTGCCAGCCTGAGCCAGCAAGCCTTGCGCTTCGTTGTAGCCGTTATGAGCTGTCACGTAGTCCATGGTGAGCCAGGGCGTGATATGGAAACCGGCTTTGTCCATCAACCCAGTGAAGTAATCGCTCCAGGAAATGGCTACCGCGATATTCCCGATGGCGTATTCCATTAACAAATCCCAGCCAATTATCCAGGCGAATATCTCGCCGAAAGCAACATAAGAATAGGTGTAGGCACTGCCTGAAACCGGAACAGTGGAGGCAAACTGGGCGTAGCAGAGCGCCGCAAACCCGCAAGCAATGGCTGTGAAAATGTAGAGGAAAATCACTCCCGGGCCACCGTCAAAGCACGCCTTCCCGATACTGCTGAAAATCCCCGCACCAATAACAGCCGCAATCCCCATAAAGGTCAGGTCGCGTACGCCGAGGACTTTTTTCAAGCCTGAGCCGCCGTGCGAATCATGTAAGCCGCTGGCAGCTTCTTCTAAAATTACCGGAATAGATTTCTTTCTGAAAATATTGTTTGCCATCAGCCGAAACGTTGGGGATTTTTCCACCAAACATAAAAATTAATTTTCTATGGCAGGCATCACATTGCAACAATCCGGGTTGCTTGTTTAATCCGGGTCAGTTCGTCTCTTTCTGGAGCGGATGACGAGAAAAATGATAATTAACAGGAGTAGTATGCCGCCACCAATGTAAATCAGCTTATTGCCTGAACTTCCGCCGTCGGGATTGTCCGTGAACTGGCTTTTGAGCGGAGGGTTATCGGCAACGTGGATGGAGTTGAAAAATTGGTCTCGCTCTTCAGCCATGTATTCGGTATGGATGCCCTGGTAAAGCAGTTGGAAGGTGTAAGTGGCACCGTTTTCATGCAGGATCCTAAAATCTCTGATCTGTTTTCCACGGCCGCTGTCTACCTCAAGAGTGAAATCTTTCACGAACAAATTCCCGATTGTTTTCTCATCCTGGTTGGTGATATTCCCCTTTGCCGATGACGCTTTTACTTTCTTAACATAACTGTTGTAGTATTTTAAGAGGTGTTTTTTCTTTTCGATATCCGGCATTTTCATGGGATTATCCGGTGTTACCAGTATCTGAACATCGCCATACGAAACTCTGGAGGTGATAATTTTTTGCCCCAGCGTGTCTTTGGTCGTGTAAGCAAAAGGCAGTTTAACAGACACTGAGCTATCTATCTGAACGGTTTTCCAGGTTTGAGCCGCCACGGAAAACATGAGTATGCTGAAGAAAATTAGCAGGATTAGCTTTTTCATGCGGTAAATTTTAAAGCAAACGGGAGAGGGAGAAGAATGTTTGTGGAAGGGATCGCTCCAGGGCTATGTCGTATCCTCGGCCCCGGACTTTAAAATCGGTAGGTGGATATGGAATTTCAGCGCTATTATCCGGATCACAATTACTGTAAGAGCAGCAATCAACTCCTGAAAGCTCGGCGGCATATTGAAGTGGTAGCAGACAAAATACACCAATCCTCCGGCGACACAGGCGAGGGCGTAAATGTCTTTCCGGAACAGCAGCGGCACCTCGTTCAGCAAAACATCCCGAACAACGCCACCCACAGAACCGGTGATCGTGCCCATCACGATACAAACCCAAACTGGCAGTCCGGCAGCCAGGCTTTTGCTGATGCCCACCACGGTAAACAGCCCTAGCCCGACGGAATCAAATATAAACAGGGCATTGCCCCACCTGAATATCCTGTTTTTGAATATCAGCGTGGCTAGTAACGCAGCCCCCGTAGTAAGAAAATAGCTTCCGTCCTCCATCCAGAACGGAGTAACGCCCAACAGCAAATCTCTGGTCGTTCCGCCTCCAATAGCCGTTACCAATCCCATTATGTAGGCACCAAACCAGTCCATCTGTTTCCCCGATGACATGCGAATTCCGCTGATCGCAAAGGCAAAGGTTCCCAGAAGGTCTAATATGGTGATGAAATTGAGTTCCATTTGCCTTCACTTTAGATTAAGCAATATTAAGATTTCGGATCGGATAAATGAGATGCGCTCCAGGCTTAGCGAACATTCTTTCCGGCGAGTGCCCGCATGAAAGCTTTTTCAAAAGCATCGGCGTAATGTACCAACCCAAGATCAGTTGGATGACCGTAATCAACAGTATCTTCCATCCCCATGTTCATGTCTTTAGCTCTGAGCAGGTAAATATTCTTAGTTCCTGTTCTCTGTAATTCTGCGAAAGCATCTTCTAAAACCTCGTTTTGCTCTTTGATAGCTGTTCCCCGGCTCTGATCCAGGCGGCCATCATTGAAAACACCAAATTCTGCCAGCACAATAGGAACTCCGGGACGCTTGGATTGCAAATATTTTACCGAGATAATGACGCGACGTTTGACTTCTTCTTTCGGAAATGATTTACGGTCCATCATGTTGCCGAGGCAGTCAAGTACATACATCCGGGCGTCGATTTCAGCAAACAGGTCGATCATTTCTTTGTCCAGCGTGCCATTGCCCGAAAAGCCCAGATTTATCATCGGCTGGTTCAGCCTTCTGCCCACAATTGCAGGCCAGGTCATTCCGGGGCGGGAAGCGCAGGCTCCCTGGGTGATGGAGGTGCCATAAATGGCGATTGGCTTTTCCGTTCTCACGGGCAGTGGCTCAAACACGGCATCTTCCGGCACGCCGATCTTCATCCAATCAACGGTGTTGTAGTTGGGCAGGTAGAGAAAATATTCGCGTCCGGTTTTGTAAGCCGCGTTGTCGCTGCTGATATTGTAGGTGTAGGAGATGGTGTCGCCGGGCTTCTCGCCGAATTTATAATCGCCAGGAGCCCAGCTCCAACCGCCATCGTGGTTGGGTGAATAGAGATCTAATCCGCTCACTCCGGTGGTTGAGAAATGGGGCATATTGAGCCTGCCTTTCACCGCATACTGTACTGTAAAACCAGGTGCGGTGGTTTTGAACCGGATGATCAGCCCCGTGGAGTTGCAGGACAATGCCCACACGGGTTTTCTTACCAGTTTCTCTGCACGGGCGGGCAGGCGATTGTATGGTTCTTTGAGGTCTTTCGCCCAGCCCTGACCTTCTAACACCGGAAAAGAACTGCTTGCAGGATCCCACCATTTAAGATTTTTTTGCGCCTGGGCGAATGCATTGGTTGAGGCGGCTAAAATTAGAGCCAAAAAGAGAAGGTTGAGTTTGGGAAGAAACATGAAGTAAGATAGGAATTTTGGTGGGAATGCCGACGCTCGCTACTACGACTAAAGTGAGCTGAAGCTACAAGCTTCATTTTATTGCAGGCATTAAGCTAAGCCACCCCGTGACTCGGCAGAAGCTTAAGCCAGAGGCGGATTGGTTAACGATTATTATTTGCGGAGAGCGCCCGCCTGAAAGCCTTTTCAAATGCATTCGCATAATACGAGAGCTGTTGATGCTGCTAAATCATCGTTCAGCAATAGCCAAAATGCACAAATGTCGTCCGTTGTAAATTAGTTGAATGCAAATTTATATCTTGCTAATTCAAGAGGTTATGAAAGATTTAGCATTGCACAAGTCCCCATGGACCTTGCTTCAGAAAACTACATTTCGGTTTTTCTTTATCTATTTTTTACTTGCCATCTCACCTTGGACTTGGTTCTCTATCATTCCCGGAGTCAATTACCTGCTTGAATTTTACTACGATGCACTGGATTGGGCCGTAATCACCTCTAACGAAAATATTTTTCAAGTATTCGGTATTAAGCACGTGCAGTTTATCTCTAATGGCAGTGCAGATACTTCGTATTCTTGGGCTTTCCAGTGGCTTTCCATCTCGCTCGCAGCTATCGGTGCATTCATATGGTCCGTTGCCGGATACCGGTACAGTAGCCACCGACAGCTAAATTACCTTCTTTGTTTACTAATTCGATATAGCCTTGTCATGACTGCGTTCAGCTATGGCTTGATTAAAATTCTTGGACTTCAAATGCCGTCTCCCACTGAAAGTCAGTTGGCTACACCAGTTGGCGACCTTTTGCCGATGCGCCTTTCCTGGCTTTTTATCGGATATTCAACTATGTACCAAGCTTTTTCTGGCGTCATGGAGGTAATGGTCGCGTTGTTATTACTTTATAGAAGAACTGCGGTATTAGGCGTGTTATTAGCAACGGCTGTATTTATTAACGTAATGATGCTT
Organism: Sphingobacteriaceae bacterium; assembly: GCA_029266635.1. Classification (GTDB taxonomy): domain Bacteria; phylum Bacteroidota; class Bacteroidia; order Sphingobacteriales; family Sphingobacteriaceae; genus JAQSWM01. The sequence goes on from JAQSWM010000002.1 coordinate 378,172, forward strand.
AATCTTAGTTATGATATTCCGGTCAAGCTGAATGCAATTAATTTGGTGCTACAGTGTTTTTATTTGCTGGCAAGCGAAACCCCTAGGCTATTTACCTTTTTTATCCTGAATAAGCCGGTCTCCGCGACCCCGATCTATCATAAATCATTTACGAAAAAATGGGCTAGAGTTGGCAGGATAATTTTAAAAGCCGGCGTATCAATTATTCTTTGCACCATGATTTTCGGCACATATAAAAGATATAAATCTGAGTCCAAGCCCATAGTTACGAAGCCTTTTCAGGGTGGGGTTTATAATGTAGAAACGTTTGTAGTTAATAAGGACACCATAGCACAGATAACCACAGATTCGCTGCGGTGGCAAGAACTTGTAATAGACGCTAACGGCAGCGGTAGCATCAAGACTGCGGATACTTTGTTCCGGCGAAGGTACGGACGAGGTTATTTTGAATATTCCTCCGATATATCAAAAAGGACTATCACATTTAAAAAGAATTTACAGGCCCCAACTGTAATCGCTTACTTTAACTATCAACAGCCGGACAGTCGCACCATTATTCTGAGAGGATCAATGCTTAAGGATTCTTTATACGTAAAGCTCGTAAAAACAAACCGGCATTTTCAGCTGGCTGAAAGACAATTTCATTGGTTAAGCGAAGCTAATAGATAGGAACTTTCTCTGGAACTAGCTAAGGGATTCGCTTATCCCATTTTTTTTAATTCGCCCTTCACGAACTTCGCCAGTTCATGCACATAGTCGGCACTGAAGTTGAATTCGATGCCGGCTGTTTCATAGATTTCTTTGATCGTTTTCGTGTAACCAAGCTTTAAGGCTTCTAAGTACTTGCGCAAACCTTCTTCAGGATTTTCTTTGTAGTTCTTCCAAACGGCAATAGCTCCCAATTGCGCAATTCCGTATTCGATGTAGTAGAAAGGCACTTCAAAAATGTGAAGCTGTTTTTGCCACAAATTGCCCAGCGCATCCTCAAGTCCGGTCCAGTCGGCAAAGTTCTCGCCGAAAGGCTCAAAGATTTCTTTCCATGCGGTGGTGCGATCATCGGCAGTGTGCTCCGGGTTGGTGTAAATCCAATGCTGAAACTGGTCCACCACTGCAACCCACGGCAAAGTTTTGAGCACGTCCCGCAACTGATCGCGTTTTGCCCGCTTTAGATCTTCCTCGTTGTCAAAAAACACATCCCACTTGTCCATCGAAATCAGCTCCATGCTCATAGATGCAAGCTCAGCAACCTCGGAGGGCAGGTGTTTAAAATCGTTCAGTTCCAAATCAGCGGAAATGAAGGTATGCACCGCGTGCCCGCCCTCGTGAACCATCGTGGTCAAATCCCGGAAGGTATTTGCCGAGTTCATGAAAATAAATGGCGCTCCGGTTTCGGCGAGTGGATAATTGTATCCGCCCGGCGCTTTGCCCATGCGGCTCTCCACATCAAACAGGCCGTTAGCTTTCATAATTTCCAGTCGCTGCCCGATGTACGGATCCAATCCCTGAAAACAGGCGATGGATTTTTCAATCAATTCCTGTCCGTTCTGAAAAGGCTTGAGCGCAGGCTTGCCGGAAATGTCCACATCCATATCCCAAGGCTTTAGCACATCCAAACCCAAAGCTTCTTTGCGCTTTTCCGCTTGTTTTTGGAGGATAGGAACAATTTCTCTCTCAATAGCTTCATGAAATTTATAGCAATCGTGCGGCGTGTAATCAAATCGCCCCAGCGACTGGAACATATAATCGCGGAAGTTTTCGAATCCGGCGTTCAACGCAACCTGGTGGCGGAGTTTGAGCAAGCCATCGAAAAGTTCGTCGAGTTTTTCTTTGTCCTGAAGACGGCGGGCAGTAATGGCTTCCCAAGCTTGTTGGCGCACGCTGCGGTCGGTGTCTTTCAGGAAAACGGAAGCTTGTTCGAGCGTGTATTCCTTGCCGTTCAGCGTTACGCTCATGGAGCCGGAAATTGCCTGATATTTTTGCTGCTCAACCTGGATTTGGGTCAGTAACGGAATATTTTCTTCGCGGAAAAGCTCCAAAGCTTTCTTTACTGCCCGGATGTACACAAAGTACTTATCCTGATCAAGCTCATCCACAAAAGGGCTTTCCATGAATTTCTTGTTCAGTTCGTTACTGACGGGAGCAATCTTCGGCTCTATCTCGGTAGCGAAATACTGGAATTTTTGTACCAGTTCTTCGTTAGTTGTATCGCAAGTCATGCGGATGTATCGCCATGCGAAATCTTCTTCCAAAGCTGCTTCCAGCTCGCTTTTATCCTTTAGCCACTTTTCCAACTCCTGCACAGAATTGATGGGTCGGGCTACAAGCTCGTTGAGAATTGGTTCCAGTTTTTCCCATTTAACAGGTAAATCCTGCGGGATGTATGTGCGTTGTTTTTTTGTGATCGTTAAGTTTTCCATGTTTAAAATTGATTGCGCCAATAAACATCCAATAAGAAGAATATCGCAAACACCACCGACGCGATGCCGTTTGTGGTGCCGAATGCCAGATTAACCCGGCTCAAGTCGTTTGGTTTTACAATGCTGTGCTGATAAATGAGCAAGCCGATAAAGAATACAATTCCGGCTACGTAGAACCAGCCAAAAGGAGCAAGCATGAGCGGAATGGTGACAAAAAGGACGCAGAGCGTATGCAGAAAAGTAGAAACCTGGAGGGCTTTTTTGCGGCCCAGCCATGCGGGGATGGACTTGAGATTGGCATTGCGGTCGAATTCGTCATCCTGTAAAGCATAAATAATATCGAAGCCACTCACCCAGCATAAAACCGCAAGCGAAAACATAACCGGAAGCAAGGCAAATTCTCCGGTAACCACCAGGTAGGCGCCGATCGGAGCGAGAGAAAGCCCAAGCCCGAGGATCAAATGGCAAAGCGGAGTAAAGCGTTTGGTATAGCTGTAGCCCAAAACGACCGCCAGCGCAATCGGCGATAAGTAAAAGCAAAGCGGGTTGATGAAAAAAGTTGTGGCGATGAACAGCACGCAGTTTACGACCGTAAATGTGAGCGCTGATTTGGCTGAAAGCCTCCCCGCGGGAATATCGCGATTGGTGGTTCGTGGGTTTTTGGCGTCGAAACCGCGGTCGAGGTAACGGTTAAAAGCCATCGCCGAGTTGCGTGCGAAGATCATGCAAAGCACCATCATCAGCAGTTTTTGCCAGGAAAACGTGTGCGGGGTTGTGGTAATCGCCAGAAAAAATCCGATGAAAGCAAAAGGCATGGCAAAGATGGTGTGAGCGAAGAGTACGAGGGAAAAATATTTCTTCATTTACAGATTTTAGATCATTTTGTAATGTTGAGCGATGCCTGCCATGTATTTAATAGGTCGTTGTCATGCTGAGCGTAGTCGAAGCATTATTCTAACGCCGTGGTTGGTCTCCACCAACCACCCTGCTTAAGTTAATTCATTCGGTGTGATAGTCGGTGGTTGCGGCGGCGTCACAAACCTTTTGTTGATATCATCTATAAAACCGAGGATATCCTCACGTCCGCTGCTTTTTTCTGATGAGGTAAAGAACTCCTGCGGTACTTCTTCAAAATATCCCAGCAGTGCTTTCTTAAACTTCGATGCGTTCTGAAGTGTTTTGTGTTCCGATTGTTTATCGCATTTGGTGTAAACAATCACGAATGGAATGCCGTGCTCGCCGAGCCAGGCACAAAAATCCACATCAATTTTCTGAGGCTCCAGCCGGCTGTCTATCAAAGTGAAAACGCATTGCAGGCTCTCGCGGTTGCGGAGGTAGAAGCGGATGAATTTATCCCACTCGCCACGAGTTGAGCGGGAGGTTTTTGCATATCCATATCCCGGAAGGTCGACAATGTACCAGTTATCATTTATCAAAAAGTGGTTTATAAGCTGCGTTTTTCCGGGAGTTTGCGAGGTTTTAGCCAAGCCCTTTTTCTGCACCAGCATGTTGATGAGCGAAGATTTCCCCACGTTCGACCTGCCGATGAACGCATACTCAGGAAGAGTGGGAGCCATCAGCTTGTCAGTTCGTGTGTTGCTGGATATGAAAACTGCCGATTTGATTATCATTCTGGCAAAGGTAAGGGAAATGTGCGGATGGGAGAATTGTAAGGAATTGGTTAATGGTGTAGTCCATGGTCCATGGTCTATGGCCTATCGACTATCAGCCAATCCGCCCAATTCTCTATCTTTGCGCCAATGTCAAATCCGGTTACGCCCTACCAAGACCCAAATGCTACCAAAAAAGAGCAGGTAGCCACTATGTTCAACAATATTTCGAAGACTTATGATTTCCTGAATCATTTCATGTCGGCGGGAATTGACGTGATCTGGCGGAAGATAGCGATCAACCAATTGAAATCTGATAAGCCAAAATACATTCTGGATGTAGCCACCGGCACGGGCGATTTAGCTTTTGAAGCGCTAAAGATTTTAAAGCCAGAGAAGATCGTGGGCGTAGATATTTCCCGTGGGATGCTGGACATTGCTGAGCAGAAAATAGTGAAACGAGGCTTGGGGAGGAAGTTCGAAGTGCGCTTAGGCGATTCTGAAAAGCTTCTGTTTGAAGACGGCACTTTCGATGCGGTGACTGTTGCTTATGGTGTGCGCAATTTTGAGAATTTAGAGAAAGGGCTGAGCGATATGCTGCGGGTGATGAAGCCAGGCGGAAAGGCTGTGATCCTGGAATTTTCAAAGCCCAAAGGATTTCCGGTCAAGCAACTTTATAACTTTTATTTCCGGTTCGTAACGCCAACAATTGGCAAAATCTTTTCAAAAGACAGCAGCGCCTACACGTACCTGCCGGAGTCAGTACAGGCATTTCCTTCCGGCGAAGAATTCCTGGCAGTGATGCACAAAGTTGGCTATCGCGATACCAAATACCGCCCCCTTACGTTTGGCATATGTTCGATCTACACCGGCCTTAAATGATCAAAAGCCTTTACGTAACGCTGATTTGCCTATTGTTTTTCACCTCTTCAAAAGCCCAGAACTGGGCGGGCGGGGTTGATGATGAGGCGTTCCACTTCGGCTTTATGTTCCAGTATATTTCTTCGGATTATAAGATCTTTAAGACAACGAATTGGCGCAATCCGTACCGCGATCCGGAGAACGGAAACTTCATCACTGATTCTTTGTACAGCCTCAGCTCGCCCTCTGCCAAGGGCTTTGGCATCGGCTTCGTGAGCAACATCCGCCTCAGTGAAAATGCTGATATCCGCTTTACGCCAGGTCTCAGCTTTTCTGACCGCTATATAGATTACAATTATCTCGATCCGAATAAATTCAAGCAGCAAGCCGTACAAACAACCCTTGTTGATCTTCCTATCGGGATAAAAGTAAAATCCGACAGGAGAAATAATTTCCGGGCTTATCTGCTTGCCGGCGGAAAGTATTCAATGGATATCATATCCAAAAAGAAAACAGACGACAGTGGCTTTGCGCTCCTGGAAAAGTTTGTAAAAAACAACAAGGGTTATTTAAGTTATGAAGTTGGTGTTGGGTTTGATTTTTACTTTGAATTCTTCAAGTTATCTCCCGAGCTAAAGCTTTCCAACTCAGTAGGCAATGTGCTCAAGGCTGAAAATCACCCGTACTCCTCGCCGCTGGACAAGCTGTATCTGCACTCCATCCAATTCAGCTTATTTTTCGAATAAGCCCGACTTGAGGAATCTGCTCCCTGCCTTTTTGTAATTTAGCCGCATTAACGTACAAACATGTCAAAGATCGCATTGATTACGGGCGCAACATCCGGAATAGGGGAGGCATCAGCTATTTTGTTGGCGCAACAGAAATACAATCTGGTACTCATTGCCCGTCGCACCGAAAGGCTTGAGCAATTATCGCAACGGCTTAAAACCGAATACGGCATCGAAACACAAACTATCACGCTCGATGTGCGGAACAATGAAGATGTTCAGCAAAAGCTTGAGGCTTTGTGGGAAAATTGGAAAGCAGTTGATGTTCTGATCAACAATGCGGGCCTGAGCCAGGGGCTTGATCCAATCGACAAAGGCAATACCGATGATTGGGATGTGATGATAGACACCAACGTGAAGGGGTTTTTGTATGTCACCAAAGTTGTTTCAGCTTGGATGGTGAGGCGGCAGCAAGGGCATATCGTGAATCTCGGCTCTATCGCCGGAAAAGAAACGTACCTTAACGGAAATGTTTATTGTGCTACCAAGTACGCGGTGGATTCACTAAGCCAGGCAATGCGGATTGATCTTCTGCCACATCGTATCAAAGTAACGGCAATAAATCCGGGTGCGGTGGAGACCGAGTTTTCGGAAGTGCGTTTCAAAGGTGATGAGGAGCGGGCCAAGAAAGTTTATGAGGGATATGAGCCCCTCACCGCACAAGACATCGCCGACGCAATCTGGTACGCAGTGTCTCGTCCGTTAAATGTAAATATTAATGATATGGTAATCACCCCAATCGCACAGGCGAATACATCGCATTTGCTGCGAAAGAGTTAAGAATTTAGAGTTAAGAATTAAGAATAACTAATCAATCAACCCATAACTCATCACCCACAACTCACAACCCAATACTCAATACCCAACCTCACATGCTACAACAACAAATAGATCAGGACATCAAAGCCGCAATGCTGGCAAAGGATGAAATTAGACTCAGAAGCCTGCGGGCGATAAAGGCAGCTTTACTCGTCGCCAAAACAGAAAAAGGAGCCTCGGATGTGTTATCGGAAGAGGCAGAGATCAAGGTTTTGCAAAAGCTGGTTAAACAGCGGAGGGAGTCAGCCGATATTTACAAGACACAGAACCGCGACGATCTTTACCAGATCGAGGTGGATGAAATGAACGTGATCGAGACCTACCTTCCCAAACAATTAAGCCGCGATGAGGTAGTAAATAAGGTAAAATCTATTATTGAGGAGAATGGTGCCACAGGCATTAAGGAGATGGGAAAAATAATCGGCATTGCCAACAAAGCGCTTGCCGGTAAGGCTGATGGGAGGACGATTTCTGAAGTGGTGAAAGAATTGCTAAGCTGATTGTTATCAATGTTTTGGGCGCCTGAGCTCAAAAAAGTATAATATTGCTGTTGAAAAACGTATTTAGAATGTATTTTGCAGCACTTAACACATTTGCTTTAAAGCATAACCATGGAATACCCAATTAAGGAAGAGAACGGCTTTAAATATATCGACCAGGGCAAAGGCGATGTGTTGCTTTTGCTGCACGGGCTTATGGGCGCTTTAAGCAACTGGGAACATGTGGTGGAAGAGTTTGCGCCAAACTACCGCGTTATTATTCCCATGCTGCCATTATACGAGTTGCCGTTGCTCACTACCGGCGTAAAGAGCCTGGCCAAGTGGGTTCATAAATTTATCAAATTCAAAAAACTTGAGCAGGTAACGCTTTTGGGCAACTCGCTGGGCGGCCACGTGGGGCTGGTACTCACGCTTTCTCATCCGGAAGATGTAAAAGCTATGGTGCTTACCGGAAGCTCGGGCTTGTATGAAAATGCCTTTGGCGGATCATTCCCCAGAAGAGAAAGTTATGAGTTTATAAGAGAGAAGGTCGCTTTTACGTTCTATGATCCGGCGATAGCCACAAAAGAACTGGTTGATGACGTTTTTGAAACAGTAAACGACCGCAATCGTGTGCTGCGGATACTGACGATCGCGAAATCTGCAATCAGGCATAACATGGCAAAGGATCTTTACAAAATCACAATTCCGGTTTGCCTTATCTGGGGAAGGGATGATAAAGTTACGCCGCCGGATGTTGGTGTGGAGTTTCATAAGCTGCTACCAAATTCAGAGCTTAACTGGGTTGATAAATGCGGGCATGCGCCGATGATGGAGCAACCCGCCGAATTTAATAAATATGTAAGCCGGTTCCTGGATCGGGTGTTGCTAAAAAAATGATTGCAAAAGAGCTGTTAGCAGATGTAATTCCCCCTGTAAAAACCTCCGACTCTGTTCAGCAGGTTTTGGACCGTATGGGAGAATTTCGCGTAAGCCACTTGCCCATTGTCAACGACGTGCAGTTCCTCGGGCTGGTTTCTGATGCTGACCTGATCGAAGCGACAGACTACAGCACCGCAATCGGTGGGCTCAGCCTTTCTCTCACAAACGCTTTTCTATACGATGTGCAGCATGTTTACGATGCTATCAGGCTTTTTTCTGAGCTCAAGCTAAGCGTAGTGCCTGTGCTTGATGCAACTCACAATTATCTTGGGCTGATATCGCTCCAAACCATCGTGGAACATATGGCCACTTTAACATCAGTGAAAGATCCGGGGGGGATCATAGTAGTGGAGATAAGCAACCGCAGCAATTCCCTGGCTCATATTTCTCAGATTGTAGAATCCAACAACGCACAAATATTGAGTTCTTATGTGCAGTCGTTCCCGGATTCTACCCGCCTCGAGGTAACTCTGAAAGTCAATGTTTCAGATATGTCGGCTATTGTAGCTTCCTTTCTCCGTTATGATTACACGGTGAAAGCTACTTACAACGACATCAAAAACAACGATACCACACTCGACCGCTACGATCAATTGATGAACTATCTAAGCTTGTAAGCCATGCAACAGTGCTTTGCCTGATCTCTCCACTCCCAAATCTCACATCTAAAAAATGAAGATAGCAGTTTACGGCAGGCAGTTCAGCAATACAGTGCTTCCCTATGTACAGCATGTGTTCGATTCGCTTGCTCAGCACAACGTTGAAACTTTCGTTTATGGCGAGTTTAGCCGTTTCATTTCCGGGAAAGTATTCTTTCCCAAAAAGTTCCAGCATTTTAATAGTTATCAGGATCTGAATGGAAACGTAGATGTAATGATAAGCCTTGGCGGCGATGGCACCATGCTCGACACTGTTGCGCTCATCCGCGATTCGCAAATCCCCGTTATCGGCATAAATTTTGGAAGGTTAGGTTTTTTGGCAAGCGTCAACAAAGACGATATTTCTGATGCTATTACCAGCCTCGTAAATAAAGAATACACGCTGGATAAGCGTATACTGCTGTCTGTAACCTCAGACAAAGAATTATTTGGCGATGCAAATTTCGCTCTGAACGATATTGTGATTCATCGGAGTGACAACTCCGCCATGATGATTATCCATGCATATCTCAATGGTGAGTTTTTGAACTCATATTGGGCTGATGGGCTAATTATTGCAACACCAACCGGCTCTACAGCTTATTCGCTTAGTTGCGGTGGCCCGATCATTTTTCCGCAATCCGGCAACTTCGTCATTACGCCCGTTTCTCCGCACAACCTGAATGTGCGCCCGGTAGTGCTGTCGGATACCAACGTGCTTAGCTTCGAGATTGAAGGCCGCAGTTCCAAGTATCTTCTTTCCTGCGATTCGCGGACAGAGCCAATTGATACCTCAATCAGGATTCAGGTTTGCAGAGAGAAATTCCAGATCAATTTAGTTAGGCTCAATAATGAAACTTACTTATCTACGTTAAGGAAAAAGTTGTTATGGGGCATAGATACCCGTAATTATTAATGCATAAGCAGCCGTTCTTGTCAGCAAATGTTTTGCAGGCGCTCATGATAAATCCGTTAACAATTGGGGCTTAGAAAATTTTTTCTCGTTTCCTTTTTCTGCATCCTTTCCGTTTCTGTATCTGCTCAAAATTGGGAGATCGGCGGCTTCGCGGGTGCTTCCGGATATATGGGCGACTTGAACCCTGTCAACCCTTTTAATATCCGCGACTTCGCCTATGGCGGATTTGTTAAACATAATTTTGATGCCAACTGGTCGCTCAAGCTCAATGCTCAGCATGGCAAAATCTTTGGTGCCGATGCCCTGTTGGATGATGAACAGTATCGCAGGCGCAACCTTAATTTCTTCTCGCCGATAACTGAAATAGGCTTCCAATTAGAGTTTAATTTCTTTGAATACATTGCATCCGTAAGCAAGAAACGCTATACGCCTTATCTTTTTACCGGTGTGGGCGGTGTGCTTTTCAATCCTCAAACTAAATACAATGGCGAAACGTACGAGCTATATGCATATGGCACCGAGGGGCAAGATGTAGCCAAGCCCTACAAAAGATATGCTTTATCTGTGCCGTACGGCGTAGGGGTTAAGTACAATATTACTGGTGCCTGGAGCCTGGTTGGCGAAATCGGTTATCGCACGGCGTATTCAGATCACCTTGACGATGTAAGTGGCTATTATCCTGACAAGTCAAAGCTTTATAACGCTACGGCAGTTGCATTGTCCGATCGCACGGGCGAATACACCGGCGTTTATACCGGGGCGCCCGGAACTCAACGTGGTGATTTGCGCAAACATGATACCTACATGTTCACCGGCCTCAGCCTCACCTTTACGTTCATTTCTCAAAAGTGCCCTGTGGTACAATAAAGTATAGCAGCAAAATGCGGAATACCGCAAGTAAATTTTACCTTTGCAGCCTGAAATTTAATAGCTGCCCGGTTATTAACAGTTAAAACTGATGAGTTTACGCGATCAAATAGACATGGCAAGATTGCCACAGCACATTGCCGTTATTATGGACGGTAACGGGCGATGGGCAAAGGAGAAAGGCAAAATGCGGGTCTTTGGTCATCAGAATGGCGTTGTTGCTGTTCGCGATACTGTTGAAGGAGCTGTGGAGCTCGGTATCCCGTATCTTACCTTGTATGCGTTCTCAACCGAGAACTGGAATCGGCCCAAGCTTGAGGTTTATGCATTGATGGAGTTGCTGGTTTCTACAATCAATAAGGAAACCAAGACTTTGATGAAAAATGGTGTGCGGTTAAATGCCATCGGCGACTTGAAGTCGCTGCCACCGAAATGTTATAACGAACTGCAGGAAGCAATCAGGAAGACGAGTGAGAATACCAGGTGTACTCTAACCCTTGCACTGAGCTACAGCTCACGTTGGGAGATCGCCAATGCGGCAAAGTCCATCGCGGAAGAGGTGAAAGACGGCAAGATAAAATTAGATGATGTTACGGAGGAGCTTTTCGCCAGTAAACTCTGCACGGCAGAAATGCCCGACCCTGAATTAATGATACGTACTAGCGGCGAACACCGCATTAGCAATTACCTTCTCTGGCAGCTTGCATACTCTGAACTTTACTTCACCCAAAAGCTTTGGCCAGATTTCAGAAGAGAAGATCTGCAGGAGGCTATAATCGATTTTCAGAAGCGTGAAAGGCGCTTTGGAATGACCAGCGAGCAGGTTAACTAATTTACCTTTTAACAATTTTTAACAACTGATTGAGTTAATTTAGCGCAGTTAAACAAATAGATGAACAGACTTTTTCTTACTATATGCTTCTTTTTAGCGGGCTTTAGCGCCATGGCTCAGATAGGCCGACCTAACCCCGGCTCTGGCTTGCGCAGAGGTGCTCCGCTAACTGACGATCCGAGCTATCTTAATCCGAAAGAATATACAATTGGTGGTATTTCATTTACCGGTGTACAATACCTCGAT
>JAQSWM010000009.1 GCA_029266635.1 Sphingobacteriaceae bacterium
GATGAAAGGGAAGCAAAAGCCTGGATCAGAGTCTGAGGCGTAATCTCGGAGCGGGTGTCTTAGTTCGCTTTTGCTTCCTTTCTCATTATAAAATCTAACATAGCAAATCTAAAGGAGCGGAGTCGAAGCGCTATAAACACCCTCTCGTACCCCAGGGGTGACTGCCAGGGTAAACTGCGCCCCTCCCTTGGTCAGGCTGAGGCTCTCGAAGCCCTTGTCATGCCGAGCAGCCTGCCAGACCACTGGCGGGGAGTCGAGGCTCCTAAGCTCCCCGCCACTCAACTAAGCTCCCTAAACCTGTCAAACTGAGCTTCACCAAACATATTTATTCAAAGAATCCGCTAATCAGAAACTGATGTGCTCTGAATATCAGGTCCCTGCCCTTTTAAATTTAATTGCATCTGATTTTTAATCTTTATAGATTACGCTTGATTTAAACCATCGTTTATATGAATCTAAAATTCCGGCTGATTGTCATGAACTTCCTGCAGTTTTTTATCTGGGGCTCATGGCTGATTTCTTTAGGCGGGTATATGTTCGGGCAGTTGCACGCAAGCGGCAGCATTATTGGCGCTACCTATGGCACCATGGGGATCGCTTCCCTGTTTATGCCAGCCCTCATGGGGATCATAGCTGATAAATGGATTAATGCGGAGCGGGTTTTAGGCTTTTGCCACCTCATCGGCGCAGCTCTGTTATTCTGGGCATCCCGCGTAAACGACCCGGAGGCCATGTATATGGTGATGCTCATAAATGCCCTGTTTTTCATGCCGACCATCGCATTAAACAACACAGTTTCATATATAGCACTGGAGAAAAACGGATATGATGTTGTGAAGGTATTCCCTCCTATCCGCGTGTGGGGAACGGTGGGTTTCATAGTAGCCGTGTGGGTAGTGGATTTAGCGGGCTGGGCGTTTTCGCCGATGCAGTTTATACTAAGTGCGGTTGCCTCTGTTGCCATGGGGCTTTACAGCTTCTCCATGCCGGCCTGTATCCCTGCAAAGTCAGAGAAACAAAAATCCTGGGCTTCAACCTTCGGCTTAGATGCTTTTGTCTTGTTCAGGCAAAAGAAAATGGCAGTGTTCTTCATTTTCGCCATGTTGCTGGGCGCAGCGCTGCAAATCACCAATGCCTTTGGCAAACCCTTCCTCGACGATTTCGGCAGCAATCCTGCTTATAAAGAGTCTTTTGGCGTAAAGCATTCCAACATCCTCATTTCTATTTCGCAGATATCAGAAACACTGTTCATCCTCACTATTCCTTTCTTCCTACGTCGGTTCGGAATCAAATCTGTAATGATCATGAGCATATTCGCATGGGTGCTGAGGTTTGGCCTTTTTGCCATAGGCGATCCGGGCAGCGGCTTATGGCTACTGGTGCTTTCAATGATTATTTACGGCATGGCATTCGACTTTTTCAATATTTCAGGTTCTCTTTTTGTTGAGAAAGAAGCCGACGTAAAGATGCGGGCAAGCGCACAAGGCCTTTTCATGGTGATGACCAACGGGATTGGAGCTTTCCTTGGCGGGATGATAAGCGGCTGGGTGGTTGATTACTTTACTCACGGCGATGTCAAAGATTGGCAGAGCATCTGGCTGAGCTTTGCAGGATATGCACTTTTGCTGGGCATAATATTCCCGCTGATGTTTAAATACAAGCACACCGCAGTTACAGAACAGGACCTGAAACACGTATAGTTCGATTTCGCCTTCCGACCCTACCCAGAAACATTCCCGGGAAAGCTCTTCCACTTTCCCGGGCCTATCTGTGCCAACGCTATCCAAATTTCTCACAAGATTATACCTCGCTCTGGATTGTGGCCTTCACTAGACAACAAATACATGTTTAAACATTTATTTTGTTTTAATCAAAACAACCACCGTTTGTAGTGGTTAATCAAGAACCCCCAAAACAGAATATTATGGCAACTAAATGGAAAATTGATCCTACGCACAGCGAAGTGCAGTTTAAAGTGAAACACCTTATGATAACCACAGTTACGGGTTATTTTGAAAAGTTTGATCTTGAAGTAGAGACGGAGAACGATGATTTCAACACCGCTTCGAGGATAGAGTTCACTGCTGACATTGATTCGATTAATACGAACAATGAGCAACGTGACACGCACCTGAAGTCGGCGGATTTCTTCAATTCAGGCGAACACGCACAGCTGAGGTTTGTTGGCAAAAAATATGAAAGTGCGGGCGAGGAAGCTCAGTTGCACGGCGATCTCACCATCCGCGGCACCACCAAGCCAATCACTTTAAACGTAGAATTTGGCGGAACAGTTGTTGATCCATACGGCCAGACAAAAGCAGGCTTTACAGTTTCAGGCAAAATCAGCCGTAAAGAATACGGATTAACCTGGAATGCTGTAACCGAAGCCGGAGCTGTAGTAGTAAGCGACGATATCCGTGTACATGCCGAAATACAACTAGTGAAACAAACATAAACTAAGCCCGGAAGAAAAACCGGGCTTTTTTTTCATTATATGAGCAAGATTAAAATTGTTGGCATGTCGGGAAGCCTGAGGAAAGGCTCGTACAACACCATGCTCCTAAATGTAGCAGCAAGGCTGTTGCCTGAAGACATGGAAATGAATATTGTATCTATTGCAGAGCTGCCGCATTACAACGCCGATCTGGACCTTCCGGACGCGGCAGAAAGGCCCGCAGCAGTGGCAACTTTCAGGCAGCAACTCGCGGAAGCTGAAGGCATCCTGATCTCCAGTCCGGAATACAATTATTCTATACCTGGCACATTAAAAAATGCCATAGACTGGGCATCGCGTGGTACTGACTCGCCACTGCTGAACAAACCTGTGGCTCTGATAGGCGCAACTCCCGGCGGCTTTGGCACCGTGCGCATGCAGGCAGCCTTCCTTCCAGTTTTCGTGTTCCTTAATATGAAACCTGTTTTTAAGCCTGAAGTGCTGATATCGCACGCAAATCAGAAATTTGATGAACAGGGAAGCCTCACTGATAAAGCGGCCGAAGAGCTTATCGGCAAAAAGCTTCAGGCACTAAGAGATTTGATCCTGAAAAGCAGGCCTTAATCATTTCCTGATTATAAAAAGAACAAGGGTGCTCAGGCACCCTTTTTTGTTTCTATCTGCCTGTTCCACAAGGGCGAACAACTTAGTGTATCTTGTACAATTAGTTGATAATCAGGCATTTTTTATTTTGAAATCAACAACCACTTGGTAGATTTGCTGTTAACACTAATGTAAAACAACAGTGATATGAGACAAATCACCAACAAAAACACCTTAGTAGACCTATCTTATCTGGGCTTCACAAACGAACAGGAATTGCATTGCCAGCTTAGTCCCGGCGAGCTCATAAACCGCTCAATCGATGCAGGAGAAGGTGTTTTATGTGATAATGATGCACTCGCGATTGACACCGGAGAATTCACCGGGCGTTCCCCTAAAGACCGTTTTATTGTACGCGATGAGATTACTAAGGATGAAGTTTGGTGGGGAGATGTCAACATCCCGTTTGCACCCGCTAAGTTTGATGGCTTATACAATAAGGTACTGGATTACCTGAACAAGCGTAAAATTTACGTACGCGACAGCAGTGTGTGTGCAGATCCGGGCTACAGCATTCCAGTTCGGATTATAACAGAATACGCCTTCCAGAACCTGTTTGCCAGCAATATGTTCATCGAATCGGATGAAGCAAGCTACGAACAACCTGAGTGGGCTATCATTGCTGCACCTGGCTTTAAAGCCGATCCTGAAACCCATGGCACACGGCAGCATAATTTCTCCATCATCAATTTCTCCCGTAAGATTATCCTGATCGGCGGAACAGGCTACACAGGCGAAATAAAGAAGGGAATGTTCTCTGTACTCAATTTCCTGCTGCCGAAGCAAGGCGTACTACCTATGCATTGTTCAGCAAACAAGGGAAAAGACGGCAGCACAGCTATCTTCTTCGGCTTATCCGGAACAGGCAAGACCACGCTCTCGGCAGATTGCCAGCGTGAGCTTATCGGCGATGATGAACATGGCTGGGGAGATCATACGATCTTCAATTTTGAGGGCGGCTGCTATGCGAAGTGCGCAGGGCTCTCGCCCGAGAGCGAGCCTGAAATTTATAAGGCAATCCGCTGGGGTGCCTTGCTGGAGAACATTAATTTCTACCCGGGCACCACTACAGTCGACTTCAACAACATCTCGAAGACGGAGAACACAAGAGTCTCGTACCCATTGTACTATATAGATAATGCAGCGGAGCTTGCGATGGGAAACTCACCCGAAAACATATTCTTCCTCACTGCCGATGCGTTCGGTGTATTGCCCCCTATCTCTAAGCTTGATCCGGAGCAGGCGCTCTATTATTTCCTTTCGGGATATACCGCGAAGGTAGCAGGAACAGAGCACGGCATTAACGAGCCACAGGCGACGTTTTCTGCATGCTTTGGCAAAGCGTTCCTTCCGCTTCATCCATCGAAGTACGCAAGCCTTCTGAAGCAAAAGCTGCAAAAGCATTCGCCTAAGGTCTGGCTCATCAATACCGGCTGGACGGGCGGCGCTTACGGCACAGGGAAACGTATAAAGCTTGAATATACAAGAGCAATGGTGCGTGGGGCTTTGAATGGATCCCTGGATAATGTGAAATACCAACGAGACCCTGCTTTCGGACTGATGATGCCTGCGAGCTGTCCGGGCGTGCCTGCAGAAATCCTTAACCCGGCAAATACCTGGAACAGCGTTGAGGAGTACAATGCGATGGCAGCAAAGCTGGTGGAGCTGTTCAAGCAAAACTTTAGCAAACTTGGTTCTGACATTGACGCAGAGGTAGTTGCTGCGGGACCGGTAGTGAAAAAAAGAGATGCAGCTTAGGTGTGCCCGTCATCCTGAAGAGCCGCAAGGAGGAAACTTAGTGGTACTAACACCAAATTCCCTCTCCGCCAACTGGCGGATTCGGGATGACATGGAAGCTTAAAGCGCTTTGCTAGCTCTCATGTCATCCTGAGGAGGCACGACGAAGGAAGTTAGTGGTGCGGAACTAAGTTCCCTCTCCGCCAACTGGCGGATTGGGGATGGCAGGGAGCTTAGAGCGCTTTGCTAACCCACATGTCATCCTGAGGAGGCACGACGAAGGAACTCAGTGGTGCGGAAACTAAGTTCCCTCTCCGCAAACTGGCGGATTCGGGATGACAGGGAAGCTTAAAGCGCTTTGCTAACCCCACATGTCATCCTGAGGAGGCACGACGAAGGAACTTACTGGTGGCCGGTACCAAGTTCCCTCTCCGCCAACTGGCGGATTCGGGATGACGTAGAGTTTAGAGCCTTTGCTAACCCGCATGTCATCCTGAGGAGGCACGACGAAGGAACTTAGTGGTGGCTAGTACCAAGTTCTCTCCTGCGTCGGGATGACAGGGAGCTTAAGTCGCTTTGCTAACACATGTCATCCCAAGGAGGCACGACGAAGGAAGTTGGTGTCAACGTCATATCGACGAGGTACGAGGAGATATCTTTGGTTAGAACAACAGACTTCTCTCCGCCAGCCGGCGGATTCGGGATGACAGGGAGCTTAAGTCGCTTTTGCTAGTCCGCATGTCATCCTGAGGAGGCACGACGAATGAACTTAGTGGTGGCCGGTACCAAGTTCCCTCTCCGCCAACTGGCGTATTCGGGATGACAGGGAGTTAAGCCGCTTTGCTAACCCACATGTCATCCTGAAACCCACGTGTCATCCTGAGGAGGCACGACGAAGGAACTTAGTATTAATAATTCCGTTATTTTAGTTCATGTGGAACTATAACTACTATGTATACATCATTACCAATCCTGGCAAGACAGTTTTGTATACCGGAGTTACCAACAACCTCAAAGAACGGCTCTGGCAACATCAGCAGAATCAAGGCACGAAAGGCACATTCGCTGGTAAGTATCATTGCCACCACCTGCTTTGGTACGAACATCACAGCGACATCAACAATGCCATTGCCAGAGAGAAAGAAATAAAGGGCTGGCGCAGACAAAAGAAAATCGATCTGATTGAATCCGAGAATCCGAACTGGAACTTTATTGTTTATGAAGGGTAGGATATATAGTACCGGTAGTATCCAACACCAAGTTCCCTCCTGCGTCGGGATGACAGGAAGGTTAAAGCGCTTTGCTAACCCACATGTCATCCTGAGGAGGCACGACGAAGGAACTTGGCAGTACGGAAACTAAGTTCCCTCTCCGCCTACTGGCGGATTCGGGATGACAGGGAGATTAAAACACACGCTAGCCCATTTGTCATCCTGGGGAGGCACGACGAAGGAACTTAGTGGTGGCCGGTACCAAGTTCCCTCTCCGCCAACTGGCGTATTCGGGATGACAGGGAGTTAAGCCGCTTTGCTAACCCACATGTCATCCTGACACGACGAAGGAAGTTGGTGTCAACGTCATATCGACGGTACGAGGAGATATCTTTGGTTAGAACAACAGACTTCTCTCCGCCAGCCGGCGGATCGAAGTGACGGTTAATAACAGCTTCCCAACAGGAACTGTAAGAAGGTCTTACAAGAAGAACTATTATTGCAATATGAAATACCGAGAAATCCAGCTCATCGATAACAATTCCATCCACAATTTTGAGCTGTGGGTGGACGGGCATCGCTCCTTCATAGATTACCAGATCAAAGGCGACAAAGCCTTCCTGCTCCATACCGAAGTTCCTAAAGAACAGGAAGGCCAGGGCATTGCCTCTGCACTAGTTGAAAAGACCTTAATGTACCTTGAAGAGAACAAGCTCAAACTGGTGCCTCTTTGTTCTTACGTGAAGTTATTCCTGGAAAGGCATCCGGAATGGAACAGGCTGGTTGCTGAAAGAAATCAGGCAGATCAGGGTTAGCGAAAACGAAAGCCACACAATTACTGGAAGGTTTTAGGCCTGAAGCGCTACTGACACGATGTCATTTGTTTAATTATAGACGTCTGTAAATCAGATGTTATAATGCATATACATCGAGAAAAAGTATAGATACTTGAAAACCTCCTCTGAATCACTCTTCGCGATTGTAACTCCGGTATCTACACCCTCACAAGCACTCTCCCACCCTCTTCAACAACCTCGTACACCGGAATGCCTTCCTTAGACGGGCCAGCCTTCAGGGCACCGCTGCTCACGTCGAATTGCGAGCCATGCCACGGGCACTGCACCGTTCCGCACATCATGGAGCCGCCTGCAAGAGAGCCGCCTTTGTGCGGGCACCAATCATCAAAGGCCACATAACCCGTTTCGGTACGGGCGAGCACAATACGCTCCTCGCCGATGTGCAGCAGCTTCATTTGGTTTAGCTTGAGTTCATCACCGGATGCAACGTCGATTTGTCCGCTGCTCTTATCGAAGTAAGCCTCCTTCCACTTTCCCGCGTCGGCATACCGCGGATCAACGCCGATCTGGTTGCGATGCACCAGTGTACCTCCAAGCCAGCCGGAATAGGTCATCAGGGCAGCCCCTATCACTTCCATCGCGACGATATAGCCCGCAGCCAGGTCGTCCCTCAAAAAGTAAGCGGCCGTGAAGATGATCAGCATAGAGCTGTTAAGCAGCCCGTGTTTAGCTGCCCGCTTCTTTGCGGAACTGTTGGGAGGCACCGTGTACCGGAAATCTATGATGCCCGGAATAGCAGCAAGTACTGCTGAAATAATACCGGCAGCTTCCAGGTGGCTGCCGGTTTGCCAGAAAGATGGCTTACCGAGAAAAAGCGAGAGCACATCGAAGGCTACTGTGCCTACGAAAAAGCCGATGGGCAACCCAATCAACATAGGGTGGATTGGATGCCCTTTTATGCTTGCCCTGCTTCTCACTGATATCTTATTTACGCATAATCACACCACAACCAATACGGCTGCCTGCATTCCCGGTAGGCTGCGTTGTATAATCATCTACACCTGAGTGTACAATAACTGCTCTGCCCAGGATATTGGTCTTCGCATCGCCACCTAAAGTCCAGCGGTCTGAGTCGAAGGTTAGGCTACCTTTTCCTGATCCATCCAGTTGCACATTGCCTATATCGCCGCTGTGGTACTCGCCCGAACCCCATTTGCCGTGCTTCTCATTTGTTGGGTTCCAGTGGCCATGAGCGCCTTTGCCCATATCGCCGCAGTCGCCATGCTCATGCAAATGCACCGCTACTGACTTGTTCGCCATTTTTGGGAACAACAGCGTGAGTTTCATTTGCACTTTGCCGTTCATTGCTGTAAAATCTGCACTGCCGCCGCCGGTAGTATCCTGTTTAGTTGCACTAATGTCAACATGTGCGCTTTGTGCACTTGCCGTGTCGGTGCTTGCTTCCATGCCCGCCATGGTGTCGGACTGCATAGAGGCATGATCCTGCGCCATGCTGTCGCTGTCGGAAGTGCTGGATGTTGTGCTGCTGTTGTTGCAGGCTGCGGCTGCTAATAAACCTGCGCCGATGAGGAGTGTTGAGAAATACTTCATGATGATAAATAATTAGGTGACAATCTATTGAGAACAGCAAAGTAGAGGGAAAGTTTGAGCAGGGCAATGGCGAAGAAACAACAGGTTCATACCTCATTCAGTTCATATTCGGCAAAAGGCTTATTTCATCGAAGGATCACTGAACCTGGTATGAACCAGGCCTATGCGTAATGATATGAAGTGACATTACGCCGTCCGCCCGCTTTAAGATCCCTGACTGCCACGTCTGTACCGGCACGGGCCGGCGCAGAGATTAACACGATCGTCATTCCGAACCCTGGTGAGGAATCTCTGTGGCCGGCAACCGCCGGGCATACAGGTATGCTGTAAATACCTGGCACTGTACAATCCCTGCTTGTTGCAGGAATGACGATCCCGTGTTTAGGCTTATTCTTTGTTAGCCTATCCACCGGCTTAGTTGACGCCCACTCTTCTCACCCCGCTTCGGGATTGCTTCGGGGATCCTTCGATGAGGCCCGGGACATGTGTAGTCATTAGCCCGACGCTGTCAAGGCAGAGGAGGCAAAAAGCCTGATTAGAATTGCCCGGATTTCATCAGTTCTGAGATGATGAGGTTATAAGCCCGCTTGCCCGGGGCGCAGCGCTTCTGATATTCGGCTTTGAGCACCGGGTCTTTTAATATTTCTGATGCTTTTGCCTGTGCCGCCTTCAGCCGGAGGCGCTGTTCTTTCTGTGCTTCTGTGGGTACGATGTGCGTCATATCCGGGTACGCAGTAATTACAGTCACATTGCCGGGATATTGCTTCACTACAATCGTTTTATCAATGTGCCCGTGAAAATCTTTTAAGAGCGGGTTTTTGGAAATTCCCATTGATTTTCCTTTTTATTTAAAGTTAATACATCAATTGTTAATTGCCAATTGTTCCAAGGCTCGTCCTATAGCCGAGGTGTAGTGATGGTGGCTCCATCCTTCGATGGAGGCAGGGAGATGCTTGGGCGAAGGTGTAGGGAACTTAATTCTTAAATAACTCTTTCCTGTGCCATTCCAGGTTCTCTATAGCAGGATAATGCCTGATGCCAAAAGGCAACCTGATTTTTCTTCCCTCAAGCTTCTTGAGGCTGTAAGGGTGTTCTTCGATTTCTGTAAGATTGTTGCTCACGAGAATACGGTAGCTGTTGTCGAGGCTAACTAATCCCCGATCGAATGCCCTGTGCAGGTTTGGGCATAAAGCAATGCCATTCGTTACTTTATCATCATGCGTTAAGCTAAAGGGCACGATGTGGCAGGCATCAATGAAGCTGTGACCGTATACAGATTCAAGCCGCATACCGGTGAAGGAGCATGTGGAGTCATATACTTTTGGCACCAGCTTCTTAAACATTCCACCGCGGACAAATACATCTTCTTCGGTTTCTATTTTGACGGTCTTGTACTGTGCATCGGGCTCATTGAGAATAAACTCCTGCAGGTCATGTATGTAACCTTCGCCAGTTGCTTTAGCATGGACGTATTTTGCCTTAGTATCCGGGAAATACGTGTCCAGCAAAACCGTTTTGAGAATAGCCCGTGATTTCGGATCGGTTAAGAGCAAATATAAGTCTTCTGAAAAATGCCCATAGTCCAAGAGCTGCGCCAGCGTGTTTACGCTTTTGATATGCGAATTGATCTGGCAGCCAAACTTTGGTTGAAGAAACCAGAATGGCTTGCCTTCTGCCTTTTCGCTTTGCAGATAATAGAAAGGTTGTGTTAAATCCGGCTGGTTTAATGTTGTTACCAGCAGGCGCCAGTTTTCCTGAAAGGTACCCACTAAATCTGCGGTGATGTAGACGCGGTTGTTATGTATAAGTCCCTTCTCAATCAGTTCAAGTAAGGAAATGAGCAGGATGGGTTTATGTGGTGCTTTGCCGTAGACAGTAATGCCGCGGTTCAGGTGGGAGAATCGGGAGAGAAAACTTGTGAGAGTTACTTTTGAAGCCATTTACATCCAGGGCAATATCAAAGATAATAAACAATGTCGAGTGCAGAAGCTGCTGCCGGTCATGCATGAGCATTGCCACCCTCTCCATTTTAACTAAATATAGCGATATAATTTAATAATTATATCGCTATAAAAAGTAATAAATCCTTAATCCATTAGCATGTACACCATAATAATTATACAATTATTTTAACAATTATTTTTAACATACCAAAATATTTATATTAAGTTTGTGTAAAGCAGTAACTTATGGCAAAAGATACGATTAAACGGGACAGGTTTAAAACGGTAGCAGGCAGAAGGGTTCAAAAAGTTCTGGACGATCTGGAAAGCCTCTCAAAATGCTCCAATATGGCTATCTACGACTATTCAGAACAGGACGTTAAAAAAATGATGAAAGCTATAAACGAAAAACTAACACTAGTACGGTTGTCTTTTGAAACAACGAACAGTAAATCAAATAAGCAAACTTTTGAATTTTAGAACATGTTAGACTACAAGACCTCGCCTGGAACTGCGGGAAATTCGGACATACCAGACAGGTATGACGATTTACCCAGTCACAACATTGAAGTTTTTCAAAGCGAGAATATTCAAAATATTCTGGACGCTAAATCTCACACAAAAGAATGTATTGAAATCACCTATGAGATTAAGAAGCTAACTCCAGACGACAAGGTGAAACTAGAAGGTCTGTTAGGACCAAAGTTTTTTAACGTTTTAAAAAAATCTTTCGAGAAATCAGAGTCACAAGACATTGAGGAACAAGTCGAAAAGGTAAAATTGGCATTAGCAAACCCTGACAAATGGTTTTCTTTAACCATCAAAGAAAAAAATACTATTGGGTTAATAGGTGATGAAACTGGCGCATCCAAAGGGTCAAAGTACCATGCGCTTATGCGCCATATAAATAAGTCTGAAAAGGACGATATATCTGGCGGTACTTTCGGTAAGGGAAGTTCTGTTTACACTTATTGTTCTGGGTTGTGGCTTTGGTTTGCATACTCAGTTTTAGAAACACCATGGCAAGGAACTAATGTGAGGTTTGTGGGTCGGGGCATGATTGCTCCCTTTATTGACCGAGACGAAAACCGAAGTTATGGAGGTCCACTTTGGTATGCAAAACCAGAGTCTCCGAGTGAATACGTAGCAAACAATCCTCAACAAGGATTGCCATTTACCAACGAAGATGCTCACAGAGAAGCCCGGAAATTTAACATTCCTCTACGTGACGATTCGGAATTTGGGACCACTACGTTTATTCCAGTCTTCTGGCCCGAGGACATTAGTCTGGAGGATATGGACGCTGAGAAGTTGGCAAACGAACTGAGACTTCAAATAGTAAAAAGATGGTTTATTCCGATATACAATGGCATACTCCGGTGCAGCATAAAAATATTAGACAGCGATGTAGATGATGTCGTAATTAATAAGTCCGAATTATATAATATCCCTGAGCTCAAGCATAAGTTGGAAATCATTGAATGGTATGATAAACCGGATGATAATGATAAGCGCTTCAAAATCAAGCATATTCGTATTGAACTACCAGTACTCACCCAAGCACAAATTAAAAGAGCTGAGCATCAGTATAAAACAAAAATTGGCAGTAAAAAAAGCTTTGCTTTAGTGGACCTCGTGATTAGAGTGTTAAATGACGAAGAAAAACATTTTCGGGGTTTTGAGGATGATTCAGTGGGGACAGTAAACCGAGTCGCCTTAGTTCGAAATAAAGGGATGATTGTAAATCACTTTCCATACCATAGTAGTAGTAAGGCTAGCTTAAAGGCGTTAGCAGGCGATAACGATTTTGAGGGAATACTTTTTGCCGGGCGGATGGTAAGACAAACGCAGCCTGAAGAGATTATTAATCACACTGAGCTATTCCTTGGTTATTCTGAGAATCCGGCACATAACGAATGGATACATGACAAGGTTGATAAGAATCGCTGTCATCTTAAACGTTTCGAGGAAACTAGTTATCCGTTTAACAAAGTTAAAGGCTTATTTACACAGATAACCCTTGCTATCAGTGATTTTTTTCCAAAAGATGACAAGCCACCTGAAAAAAATGAGATATGCACATTTTGGAGGAAGCTTTACAAGTTACCCTCAATCGGCGGTGAAAAAGGAGGGGAGTCAAACTTTAGCTACCAAACGGTTGATGAGGGTTTCGACCAAGAGGGCAGATATTTTTGGAAATTAAAAGTAAAGTCAAATCGGCAGGACGGCAAGGTCAAGTTGGATTTCAAACACTATCTGAGTTCTTTAGAAGGACCTATCACTTCCCCAGAAGAATATACTCAGCTTGGCGTGCCCGAATTTGTTGAATTAACGGTATACGAAGATCAAACTACTCAAACATCGATAGTACTTGAGTATGACGCAGCAACGGATATTGCCATCTCAAAAGAAATCACAGTTAAAACTTGTAGACTTACTAGCAATCCACTCTTTAAAAACTTGAGCCCTTTGCTAGAAATAAATGATTCAATAATTAATTAATATGGGATCGCAAAAATTTGAAATTAAAACCTATCAATGCTTTACTAGCCCAGTTGTTGAGTATATCAAACGTGTCTATGACTTAAGTGGGAACATTTTACCCATATCTCCTGGAAAGGAGACCCCGACAGCTCGTGGATATAACTCTTTTAGTATAGATCTACACGAGATAAGAAGATCAGACGAAGGTACAATACCGCTGCGAGAACTAAGTCTCGCGATTATTATCGAATTGTTACCAGATTGGGTAGATAGGCTTAAGTTTGAATCTGATTTACCAAAGATTCTTAACAACGGCGAGGACGCTAACAGTTCGCTAGCTCTTACTATACGTTTGGTCTGCCCAAAGCTCAATTTTGTAATCGAAAGCAGAATAATATCAATAACAGATATCTATTCTAAAACGCCAATAAAGTTTCACCCATTTTATCTTGACGATGTAGTCGGCAAAGTAGAAGTTCAGAGCGAGCTCGTTCGGGTAAAACACACCACTCCTTCTGGCCCAACACTAGCATTTTCAAACCTGAATATTCTTGCAAGAAACCGTTCAGTATCATTCTTCATTGACGAGGTCGATGACATAGGCGGCACTGCGCTTCCGATTCTGCCCGGCGACACAAAAGACAAGATGTTTGTTATAAAAAATTCCTCCTTGACAGATGGTCCTCCAGTATTAATTTACCACAAACAGTTTAAAGATTTTTTCAATAACGGGGATGATTATGAAACTGTCCAAGCGATCATGATTTTGATTGGCCTTCCTTACGCAGAGCAGCTGCTGAAGTGGGTCGTATATGGAAACCCTAACTACGAGAAAAAAGAGCATAAAGCACTTATTAAGTACATAGGAGAACTTTGTGAAATACGTGAATATGAGTTGAAATCTATCACCGAAGAGGCTGATGAGCTAAAAAAAAGAGACGAATATCTAAAGCTCTCGGCTTGTATTTTCGACGCAGTTCAGAACGTAGGCAGTGGATGGAAAAAAATGCTTTATAATATTGTTCGAAATGAAAAATAAGACACTAAAATCTGGCGAATTGTATAGGGTAAACAAATCGAATACAGACTTAATTGAGCTTCTTTCACCTGAAAGTAATCCAACAAATCAAGAGTTGTTTTATAAAAAAAGTGGAAATCAACAACTATTTTCCTCAGAAATCAGACGTAGAGGTATTGAACGCTTGGGTGCCGGCAATCTAGAACTGGACGATTGCCTACTAAAAATCCAAGATAGTATTCAAGCTTTAAAAAAGGAGTATGCAAACGTTAAAAAATCCAAGTTGGATTTAGATATAGCAAAGATATTTCACGAACATCTTCCCCTCCCCCGGGCGGCTGTTATCGACTACGACTTTTGGCGTTATATCACGTTATTCCATTTTATCGAATTAGTAAAATGGCGTTGGGAGTCACCTCCGGAAAATCCAGCTAATTGGTATAGCAATGCCAAAGCTATTTGCGGTCGTGCAATTGGTATAACTCTAAATAAAAAGAAGTTCGATGAGGAAAAAATCATACAGCATACCTCACGAAGTCAGAGGATTGATAGTTACAGATACTGGTGGATTGCAAATAGATTGTACGACCCAGCGAAAGGATATTATTATTTAGAAAAAATTTCAGAGAGCCTCAAAGGAGATAAAGACGCAGCCATCCAAGATTTTTTAAATCAATTAGAGGGCAATAAACTGCTAAGCGAGAGTGACCGAATTTCGAAATTGATGGCTGAAGCTATACTGCTGGAAAATCGCAAATTTAGTCAAGCTGAAATAAGAAACTGCTTTAGCCGCTATAATGCCTTTAGCAACAGGTTATTTATGGTCGCTGACAAACAGTTAATACAACGGGAAATCTGCTTGGTTTAATCATTGCCGCTCGGCGACAACAGATTTAAAACTATTTTTGAGATCTTAAAAGCTAGATACGGTGGCACTGCATTCCCCACCTGATGAAATTGTTGCGTTCTGCTCCCACAGAAATAATAATTATCAGGAAAAGTCTGAATCCTTGCAGCTTCTCTGACAGTAAGGCTCCTGGCCTGTGTAGGATCATAATGAATAAAATAATGACCATCTTTTGAAATATGGCTTGTAATTGTGGTCGCGGGCTCATCTGGCAATTGGACCCTAAATCTGTCATTAAACTTACCAGACTCTGCATTTTCATGATCAGGTAGAAGATCCCTGCCATACAGTTTATAATCCACCATACGAGGGAATTTTTTGAACTTTTTAGCATACAAGCTCGCAAAAAGATATCGTTTTAAGTCTTGTGTAAGATGCCCTCTCGAAACATGGTGGAGAATGCCGCCAAGCCGGTTATCCGTATACCATTCTTTTAATGGATGGTCCGCCGAAATAGTACTGATCTCAAAAGCTTTAAACTCCTCGCCTATTGTCGACGGCAAATCCATTTTGGTTTCCGGCATCTCCATCTGCACTAGAAGCTCCCGACTAAAGGCCGTAACTATTTCCTCCCATTTACTAAACGAATCTTTAATGTTGTTGTAGTACCGCTTCTTTTTACCCACCCCATTTATGGTCTGAATTTCACTCCTATCAAAAGACCTGTATAAACCGCTTCGCACCTGCGGAAATTGACCAATTACCGACTGCAAAGGAACCATATTTGAGGTAGTAAGAGTTCCCGGGATTTCGTTGATATCTTGTCGTATACCTAGCAAAATTACACGGTGCCTTCTTTGGGGGACACCGTATTGCTCAGCTTTAATAAGATAATCCGAATCCTTTTTTACCGATTGGCTTACGAGTGAAAAAATCTTGTACTTCGCAGACTCAAATTTTGGAAAAACGGTTGTCGGATTTTTCAGGTCATCTAGTATTCTGGGAAAGATGCTCTCCTCATTTAATTTCGCCGATAGCAAGCCCTTCACGTTTTCCATCACGAAAACTGCTGGCTGGTGGGCTGCAATAATCCTGAGGTATTCCTTGTATAAATGAACCCGATGATCCTCCGCATGGATGCCCCCCACCCTGGACCTTCCTGCAAGTGAGTACGCCTGGCAGGGAGGTCCCCCAATAAGTACCCAATTTTTATACCCCGTCAGAGCATCCTTTATCCTTTTGTCAATCTCAGCTTCCGGAGTAACACCTAAAGTAGCCTGCCATGCCTCATGCGAAGCGGTAGCGTGCTGTGCGGGATATCTTTGGTAAAGCTGTGAAAGCGATAATTCTCCTCTTATGAATTGATAGTATTCTTCGGGAAATTTATGCAACGGAAATTGCCTTAAAAAAGAACGTAATGTTAGAGTTTGATGAGCGTGCGGGTCTTTCTCTATTGAGAGTTTTATATTAAAAGCCCTTTGATGGTTACGATCGGTTACTGAGCTGAATCCCTCTGCTAATCCCCCAGGGCCTGCGAACAAATCTATGATGGGTACAGGTGTTTGAGCTTGGGCCTTCAAGCGTCCCTCCCATCTTTTCCGATCTGGGAGAAATCGGGAGCAGAAAAGAACTCGGCAATGGATACATCAAGCGCAGTGACGATCTTTTCTAAATTGATGACAGAGACATTTCGTTTTCCGTTTTCAACCTCGTTTACGTAAGTCTTATCTATCTCTGCTTTAAATGCTAAAGCTTCTTGGGTGAGCTTTAAATTTTGCCGTAGTTCCCTGATTCTCAGACCTACCTTTTTGCGGATATCCATTCCGCAAGCTATCTGCAATTCGACTATAAGTCAATCGGATATAAGTGAACTTTAAAGAAGCTTAGAGTGTATTTAGAAGGTGGCTAAAAGTCCTATCAAGGTTACCTGCCTTCAACTCACATTCCCAAATCTTTATGATTTTCCAGCCTGTCTGAGCAAGCAGTAGTTCAGCTTTATTATCACTCGAAGAATTGGTTTGAATTTTATTCAACCACCACTCCGTCCTTGTCTTCGGCACCACAAAGTACTTACACCCCTCATGCCCGTGCCAGAAGCAACCATGAATAAAAATCACCGTTTTGTACTTGGGCAGAACAATATCCGGCTTGCCGGGCAGATCTTTCACATGCAGGCGGTAACGGAAACCATTTTTATGCAGAAAGCAGCGCACCAGCATTTCAGGTTTGGTGTCCTTGCTGCGTATGCGGCTCATATTATAGCTGCGGGTTTCTTTGGAGTGAACATCCATTGATTTACGATGTAAGATTTACGAGTTACGATTTGCCGGTGCGAAAAAAGAACGCGGCAATTCGGCTTTTGGTGCATAATGGCCTGAACTGTTCAACAATCAAGTGCTGATGGCGGCGATACTATGATAAAGTTTATATTTGAGATGTATAAGAAAATCAAATATCAAACCCTTCTATGGGTATTCCAGGATGCCAATCATCTATACTGGTGCTATATAAGACAACAAAAACTAAGATGAAGAATAGATTTTTTACAACAGTACTACTCGCGGCGCTAAGCCAAACCGGATTCGCTCAAAGCTTTGACAAGACCAGGTTAGACAATTACTTCAACGCTCTTGAAGCAAACAACAAGTTTATGGGAAGCGTGGCTGTCTCAAAGGACGGAGTAATCATTTACTCAAAATCTGTTGGCTTTTCAGATGTTGAAAAGAAGGTAAAAGCAGACGAAAGTTCTAAATACAGGATTGGCTCAATATCAAAGACATTCACTTCTGTACTTGTGTTAAAAGCAATTGAAGACAAAAAATTAGTGCTAAACCAAACCATTGACAAGTACTTCCCGACGATCAAGAATGCTGAGAAAATAACCATAGAGGATTTGCTCCGCCACCGAAGCGGCATACACAATTTTACAAACGACAAAGATTACCTTACCTGGAACACACAAGCAAAGACGGAAAACGAAATGGTGGAAATTATTGCAAATGGAGGCAGTGATTTTCAACCAGACAGTAAAGCATCGTACAGTAACTCAAACTTTGTGCTTTTAAGCTATATTCTTGAAAAAACATTCAGGAAACCGTATGCTGACCTGTTACAAAAATATATTATTCAACCTGTGGGGCTAACAAATACTTCCTTTGGCGGAAAAATCAACCCGAACAAAAACGAATGTAAATCATACAGCTTCGCAGAAACCTGGAAGGTTGAACCTGAAACTGATATGTCTGTTCCGATGGGTGCAGGGGGAATTGTTTCTACGCCCGGCGACCTGACAAAATTTAGCAATGCCTTGTTTAACGGGAAACTTTTAAAGCCGGAAAGCCTTGAAATAATGAAAACGGTTAAAGATCATTATGGCATTGGCTTGTTACCTATACCTTTTTACGATAAAATTGGTTACGGACATACAGGTGGTATTGACGGCTTTCGTTCTGTATTTTCATACTTCTCTGACGGAAAAATTGCTTATGCTTTAACATCGAACGGGGAAAAGTTCAGCACTAATGATATTTCTATTGCGGTTTTAAGTGCTGTGTATGGCAAACCTAATGACATTCCTGAATTTTCAAATCACAAAACTTACACGGTAACTTCGGAAGAACTGGATAAGTACCCGGGCGTGTATGCTTCGGTGCAATTGCCTATAAAAATCACAATTACCCAAGAGAATCAGGCTCTATTTGCACAGGCCACGGGGCAATCAGCGTTTCCACTTGAAGCAACCGGCAAGGATAAATTCAAGTTTGACAAAGCAGGAATCGTTTTAGAATTTAACCCTTCCGAGAAAACGATGCTTCTAAAACAAGGTGGTGGAAAGTTCACCTTTACAAAAGAATAAAGGAGAACTTAAAGATAACCCATGTTACTTGAAACCTTAAAACTCTTATTTACCAGGGACCTGAACAAGCTGCGCAGCGAAATTGAACAGTATCAGGATGAAGCAAACATCTGGAAAACTGACGGGAATATTGCGAACTCGGCCGGGAACCTTTGCCTCCACCTGGTGGGGAACTTAAATACTTACATAGGGAAGGAAATTAGCGGCACTGATTATGTACGGGACAGAGCATCGGAGTTTTCATTGAAGAATATCCCGCGAACCGAGTTGCTCAGCAAAATTGCTGAAACGGCACGTGTGGTTAACGAAGCGCTCGGCAAGCTGGATGAAAGTACGTTGGCAGATGAATTCCCTGTTCTGGTATTTGACAAAAAAACCTCTACTGAATACATGTTAGTGCACCTGGCTACTCACCTGGCCTATCACCTTGGGCAAGTCAACTATCACAGAAGACTGACAGACAAATAAGGCAGCCGGCTTCAGATTTTGGCTTAATTTGCTGGTAAAAAATGAACGTACTATTTATTTGCAGCAGGAACGTTTGGAGAAGCGCCACAGCAGAAACAATTTATAAAAACACGCAAGGCCATAACTTTAAGTCGGCAGTCACAGAGCCTTCTGCAAAAGTCAGAGTTTCAGCAAAAAGCATTTTGTGGGCTGACCTGATTTTTGTGATGGAGAAAAAACACAAACAGAGGCTGATGGACAAGTTCCCAAACGAAACAGCAAGCAAAACTGTAGTAGTTCTTGACATTGAAGACGAGTATCAGTTTATGGACGAGGAACTCATTCATATGATTAAGCTTTCGGTTGACCCGTATCTGTAAGCTGAAAGAAAACCGGCACTGACATTATGTGTGATTTAATTGGCTATCAAATAATCAGGCGACATGGAACTCCTAACAACCCTATTGTTAAGCTTTGCCTGCAGGGCATGTTCATGGAAGACCAGGGCAAGCCTGAAGAGGCGAAGTGTTTATTTCTGGAAGCCTGGGAGGAGGCGTCGAACCAGTTTGAGAAGTTTCTGGCTGCTTACTACGTGGCACGGCATCAAACAAATGTTAACGACAAACTACAATGGGCGAAAACGGCTTTGCAACTGGCGCTCGAGCTAAACGACGAAGCAGTACAGGCGGCTTTGCCTTTGCTGTATTCGAACCTCGCGAAATGCTATGAGAAAGTCGGGGATACCGAGAATGCGAAAAAAAATTATGAGCTGGCTGGCTCGTTTAGCGAAAGTCCGGCGGATGGCGGCCCTTTTTACCATGGCACCCGGGCAGATCTGCAGGTGGGCGATTTCCTGACGCCAGGGAAAGTTTCCAACTACCAGGACGGGCTTGTGATGAACCACATTTATTTCACTGCGCTGATCAACGGGGCGGGGCTTGCCGCAGCTTTGGCGAAGGGCGATGGCTCTGAGCGGGTTTACATAGTGGAGCCAACAGGCAGTTTTGAGAACGACCCGAATGTTACGAATAAGAAGTTTCCGGGCAATCCTACGCGTTCGTACCGCACTGCTTCGCCATTAAAGATAACCGGCGAAGCAATGGATTGGGAAAGGACACCTCCTGAGCAGGTGAAGCAATGGCGTGAAAGGCTGAAGGAGAATAAGGGGGAGATAATTAATTAGCCCTTCGACTCCCCGCCAGTGGTCGGGCAGGCTGCTCAGGATGACAATCGGCTCCCGCCTTTCCGACGAGACACGAGGAGGAATCTCGTAACTAAACCCGTCATTTCGAACGAACTGAGAAATCTGTGGGTTAAAGCAGTGACCAACTTATCGGTGAACAACAGACTTCTCTCCGCCAACCAGCGGATCGAAGTGACGGTAAATTCAAAAGCAACGTCATTTCGACGAGGTAGGAGGAGAAATCTTTTGTTGACAGCACTAAGATCGTCTCTTGAACGACAGGCCTCTCTCCGCCAACCGGCGGATCGAAGTGACGGTAAATAAAAAGCAACGTCATTTCGACGAAGTATGAGGAGAAATCTTTGTTGACAGCACTATAACGTTTGTGAACAACAGACTTCTCTCCGCCAACCGGCGGATCGAAGTGACGGTAAAATTTAAAGAAACGTCATTTCGACGAGGTACGAGGAGAAATCTTTTGTTGACAGCACTAAGATCGTCTCCTGAACAACAGACTTCTCTCCGCCAACCGGCGATCGAAGTGACGGTTACCTACCATATCTCAATTTCTTCCCACAAATCCTTCCATTCAGGATTCGCTGCATTAATCAGAGCTTCTTTCTTATCGCGTCGCCACTTCTTAACTTCTTTTTCGCGGTTTATGGCTTCTTCAATACTGAAAAAGGTTTCATAATAGATGCATTCGTGAAGGTTGTACTTAGCGGTGAAGCTACGAGGATAAACCCGGTTCCTATGCTCAAGTATGCGGCTTCGCAAGTCGGAGGTAACGCCAATGTACAGCGTTGTTCTATTCTTGTTTGTGAGGATGTAGATGCAGCCGCCCTTGCCCATGGTTAAAACTATTTAAAAGAAAAGTCTTTTCGACAAAGGTATGAGGAGAAATCGG
This sequence comes from Sphingobacteriaceae bacterium, assembly GCA_029266635.1. Lineage (GTDB taxonomy): Bacteria > Bacteroidota > Bacteroidia > Sphingobacteriales > Sphingobacteriaceae > JAQSWM01. Next base: position 21,139 of record JAQSWM010000009.1, read on the forward strand.
TGTCAAGAACCACAGACCTCTCCTGCGTCGAGGTGACGGTAAATTAAAAGCAACGTCATTTCGACGACCGTAGGAGGAGAAATCTTTTGTTGACAGCACTATAACGTTTGTGAACAACAGACTTCTCTCCGCCAACTGGCGGAGAGAAGTGACGGGTACAAAAACCGGGTGGCGATTTACACCAACTTATCCACCGTTATAGGCAATTCCCTGATCCGTTTGCCGCTTGCGTTGAATATCGCGTTAGCAATTGCGGGCGCAACCCCGATGATGGCGATCTCTCCCAACCCCTTTGTGCCCATGGGGTCTATGATGTAGTCGGGTTTATCAATAAAGATCACGTCAACGTGCGGCACATCTGCGTGCACGGGTATGTGGTACTCAGCAAAATCTTTGGTTATGTACCTGCCAAAGCGATGGTCCATCACCGCATCTTCCTGCAGCGCCATGCCTATGCCGCCGGCAACTCCGCCTATGATCTGGTTCCCCGCGGTTTTCTTGTTTACAATGGTTCCCGCATCGGCGCAGCTTACCACTTTGTTCACCTTCACCCTGCCGGTGAGCGCATGCACATGCACTTCTGCAAAATGAACAGAGAAGGAGTACTTTGAGTATTTGCTGCCCTCGGTGCCGGGCTTGGAATCCTGGATGATGTCAATTTCCGGAAGGTTCTCCTTCTTCAGGATGTCTGTATAAGCCACACCCACCGACGGCGAGTTTTTCAGAGAGATCTGTCCGCTGCTGAACAAAACATCCTCCATTTTAACATCGGTGAAACGCTTTTCAGCGGATGCAGCCATGCCGAGCAGTTTTTCCTTTAACACGTTGCAGGCCGCAACCACAGCCGATCCCACGGTGGCTACTGTTGCCGAGCCTCCCTGGTTTGGTGCCTGCGGGAAATCTGAATTGCCAAGCTGGAAAGTGATCTTATCAGGAGAGATACCGATTTGCCCGGAAGCGATCTGCACCATGGCGGTGCCTGTGCCGGGACCAATATCTGTTACCGCACTCTGGAATTGCAGCGTGCCGTTTGCCATCAGCCTTGCCCGAACAGCAGCGGCTCCGCGATGAGCGCCAAAACATCCCACTCCCATGCCATAGCCAACCAGCCACTCGCCTGAGCGGCGCCCGCCCGGCTTCATAGAACGGTTGCTCCACCCTATCTTTTCAGCGCCGAGCTGGATACATTCTTTCAGGTATTTGGTTGACCAGGGCAAGCCGTTATCGGGATCAACGTCGGTGTGGTTGATGAGCCGGAGCTGTATGGGATCAATGTTAAGCTTGAATGCCAGCTCGTCCATAGCCGACTCAAGGGCAAATGCTCCGGTAGCCTCGCCCGGGCCACGCATCCAGATGGGCGTGCTTACATCCAGCGGCAGGAGGCGGTAACGGGTGCTCACATTCGGACTGGTGTACATCATCCGTGTTTGCTGAAGCACCGACTCCGTAAAATCTTCGTACGAGGAAGTCTGGCCAATGGCTTCGTGCCTGATGCCCACGATCTTTCCGTCGGGATTAGCTCCTATTGCCACCTTCTGCCAGGTTCGGGGGCGATATCCCACCATATAAAACATCTGCTCACGGGTTAGCATCAGCTTCACCGGTCGCTTCACCATTTTAGCGGCAATGATAGCCGCAGTTTCGTGCGGCCACTGGTGCAGCCCATTGCCAAATGCACCGCCTACAAACTCGGCGATCACTTTTACATTCTGGACAGGCAGCTTCCACTCTTTCGCGAAAGCCGCCTGAGTTGGCTTGGTGCCCTGCACCTTATCGTACACGGTAAGCTTATCGTCGGCAGTCCAGTGTGCGGTGATTGCCTGCAACTCCATGGGGTTGTGCATCTCGTTTGGAAGCAGGTATTCCGCCTCCACTACTACAGGTGCTTTTTTGTATCCGTCCACTTCTCCGCGATCGTAATCTGCCAGGGAAGACTTTGGATTCTTCTTTACCTGAGAGGGAATTCTCGCACTGCCAATATTTTCCTCGAAAGATGTAGTATGCTTTTCTTTATCGTACTCCACCTGCACCAGCATGGCGGCATGTCGGGCACGCTCATAGGTGTCGGCGACTACCACCGCTACAGGCTGGCCATTGAAATAAACTTTATTGTTGTAAAAAGCTCTGAAAGGCTGCCCACCCGTAGGCGGTTCTGTTGGGTGCTCATTATCCGCATGAGCCGGAACCTTGATAGAGTTCTCGTGCGAGATGACAGCTAAGACGCCGGGTGCACGCAAAGCCGCTTTGGCATCTACACGCCTGATGGTGCCTTTTGCGATGGAACTCGACACGAGCACCGCGTATGCCATATCGGGCAGTTCGTATTCGGCGGCATATTTAGCTTTGCCCGTAACTTTCATGCGCCCGTCAACGCGGTCAATAGGCTCACCGGCTACTTTATCAAAGAAGTTTTCCATGTTGTGGAAATAAGATTTTAATGATCAGACAAGTTTTGCTGCAGTTTTTAAAGCCTGCACAATAGAGTTTGGCGCCAGCCGAAGCTTAAAGGCATTGTGCTTAAAAGCTTTGGCTCCCTGCATGGCGATGTTTGCCGCTTCGGTGAACGTTGCCTCCGAGACAGGTTTGCCCACCAGGAACTTTTCGGCTTCTGCTAACCTCCATGGCTTATGTGCCACTCCTCCCATCGCCAGGCGGGCACCTTCAATCCTGTTCTTTTTGATATCAAGCGCTGCCGCTACAGAAACCAGGGCAAAAGCGTAAGAAGCCCTGTCGCGGACTTTCAGGTAATGCACGTTTTTGGTGAAAGGGCTGTCGGGAACGTCAACTGCCGTGATCAACTCGCCGGGGCGGAGTGTGGTGTCTATGTCGGGGCGGTCGCCGGGAAGGCGATGGAAATCAGCGAACGGGATACGGCGGTCGCCGGAAGGACCCGTAACGAGCACACTGGCATCCAAAGCCATCAGAGCTACGCTCATGTCGCTCGGGTGCACGGCAATACATCTATCGCTAAAGCCGAAGATGGCGTGCATACGGTTATAACCTTCGAGAGCGCCGCAGCCGGTGCCGGGCTGCCGCTTGTTGCAGGGCATGGTGGTATCGTAAAAATACGGGCATCGGGTGCGTTGAAGCATGTTCCCTCCCACCGTTGCCATATTGCGAATCTGGGCAGAGGCTCCGGCATTAAGCGCCTGGGCGAGCAGCGGATGGCTTTGCAGTACCATTTTATTTTCTGCCACCTGCGAGTTGAGTGCGAGGGCGCCTATCCGCAGGCTGCTGCCTTCTTTTTTGATGTCTTTGAGTGGCAGCCGGTTGATGTCCACGAGTCGCTGCGGAACTGTGATGCCCCGCTTCATCAGATCGACGAGGTTGGTGCCTCCGGCGATGAACATGGAATTTTTTTCTTTCGTCACCGCATCTACAGCTGCTTTCGGCTGGGTTGCACGGGTATATTGAAACTGGATCATATGTTTTTCCCCTGCTTTTTAACTTCAACAATAGCGTCAACAATGTTCGGGTAGGCTCCGCAACGGCAGAGATTGCCGCTCATGAATTCACGGATCTCGGTTTCAGAACCTGCATGGCCTTCGCGGATGCAAGCCACCGCCGACATGATCTGCCCCGATGTGCAATAGCCGCACTGGAATCCGTCGTGCTTGATGAATGCTTCCTGCATCGGGTGAAGCTCATCGCCCTTGGCAAGGCCTTCAATCGTGGTAACTTTCTCGCCGTCGTGCATTACTGCAAGCGTGAGACATGATAATACGCGTTTGCCGTTTACGTGAACCGTGCAAGCGCCGCATTGGCCATAATCACAACCCTTCTTGGTGCCGGTAAGGTTCAGTTGCTCTCTCAGCAGATCAAGCAGCGTAACCCGAGGCTCCACTGAAAGGCTTTTCTGAATACCGTTTATCTCAATATTCAGCGGAATCTTTTCTATAGCATCCGCCAGCTTCTCATCCCACTGGTTTTCTGCGGCAGTAATGGCCGCTTTAGGCGTAAGGGCAATGCCGGTGAGAACGGCAGATTGCTTGAGAAAATCTCTGCGGCTGTCGCGGGGAGAAGGAATACCCTTTGAAGGCTTTTGGCTCATATTGATCGTATAATTGGGGGAAGATGTACAGATTCAAATGTACTTATAGCTTAATGGAATTCAAAAGCTATTTAATCTCGTGAAAGCGTCGGGCGGCGTTAAGACTTAGGAGCTATTTAATGCGCTAACACACCCACGTCGCCCTTTACCTCACCTACCGCATAAGCCTTCTTTGCCCTCAGGAACAGGACAAGTATCAGGCACAGCAAGACGGCAAAGCACAGGTAAGCGGTTGCCAACATCTTTTGGTTATCAATGGCGATCACAGTTACAATCCCATAGCTAAAAATGGAAGTGAAGATGTACATAGAGCCTCCGGTAACGCCGCTGGCAATACCTGCGTTTGTGGAAAATCGCCCCAGGCAATAGGCAAAGATGTTATTGAACACAAAACCGGAAATAAGGTGAACTAGAAGCGTGAAACCCATCAGGGTGTACAGGTCTGAGCGCAGTGCCGAGGTGGCAAACATCAGCATCGAAAAAGTGATCTGCAAAGCAACGGCTATTGAGATCTTGCGGGCAAGCGGCTTTTTAAGGAGGAATTTGGAAATCAATCCGCCAGTTAAAAGAGACACTCCGGAGAGCAGGGAACAATATCCGGTAACAACCGGCGAATAGTGGAACACGTGTTCAATGATGAAGGGGCTTGCCATTCCGTACACCACAAGCATGGAGTAGCTCAGGGCGAGGATAACTAATCCCAAAGAGAAATCAAGGGTTTTGTAGGTGGAGAGGTAAACCTTCGCAATGGAGCGTGCTTTGAAGGGCTGGAAGGTTTTGAGGGTTTCGCCGCTATGCCTCAGTTCGAGGAACAGCAGCAGCAATGTGGCAGCGCTTAGGAACCAGAAGTTAGACTCCCAGCCGAATGCGTGTTGTAAATATCCGCCGAGGAAAGGCGCAACGATGGGAGCAGTTGCCCAAATGATAGAAAAAAGGCTGGTGAAGTGCTTCAGCTTTTCGCCCGAATAGATATCAACAAAGAACGCCCGCTTGCCCACTACGATCAGCGCTACCGTGATGCCCTGCACAATGCGCATGGCGTAAATGAGGTAGATGTTCGGAAAGATTGCAATGGCAACGCATGAAAGGGCGAATACCAGGATGGAAGTGGCTCCCAGCCGAAAGCGGCCGAAGCTATCCAGCAGGCTTCCCACGAAAAGCTGCCCTACGCCCGAGCTCACCATGAACAACATGAGCGTAAGCTGCACTGCCGATATAGAAACGTTCAGCTCTTTTGCCATGGAAGGCAGTGAGGGAATATATATATCTGTAGCAAATCCGGATAATGGTATGAGTGCGAATGCCAGAATAGTGCTGATCCCGTGGTGGCCTTCTTTAATAATCCTCATTTTCAATGCTGGTGGCTTAATGAAGGTGCGAAGGTAGAAAATGGTTTGTCGTGTGGAGGTAAAAACACGTTTTTGAGTGGCTCAGACTGACAAACATGTTAATTACTGATAAAACGGGATGTCACGCTGAGCGGAGTCGAAGCGCTAACAATTAGACAAATCAAACAGTCTTCGACTCCGCTCAGACTGACAAACATGTAATTTATTAAGACCTGTGTGTCACGCTGAGCGGAGTCGAAGCGCTAACAATCAGAAACAATCAACCAGTCTTCGACTCGCTCAGACTGACAAATAGTAGTTTGATAAAACGTGTGTCACGCTGAGCAGCCTGCCCCTGGCGGGGAGTCGAAGCATACCTAAATAAATTTTGGTATTTTTATGTATGCACAAGTACACGGTTTATATCCTGCTTTGTTCAGACCAGACATATTATACCGGAGTGACGAATGATGTAGACAACAGACTTTATGAACATCAAACCGGACTTCATGCAAACAGCTATACTTATTCGCGGCGGCCGGTCAAGCTGGTCTTTGAAGAGCATTTTCACGATATTAACCAAGCCATAGCTTTTGAAAAGCAGGTAAAAGGCTGGTCAAGGAAGAAGAAAGAGGCTATTATCAATGACAATTGGGAGAAGTTAAAGGAGCTGTCTGTGTGCATGAATGATACGCATCATAGCAATAAGGCTTAGCTTAATAACGGTCGTCGACTCCGCTCAGACCGACAAACTCACATTAATATATGTATGTCACGCTGAGGGAGTCGAAGCGCTAAACAACCAGAGAGTATCAACCAGTCTTCGACTCCGCTCAGACTGATATTCGACTCGATCAAGACTGACAAATATGTAATTATTAATACCTGTGTGTCACGCTGAGCGGAGTCGAAGCGCTAAACAATTAGAGAGTATCAAACAGTCTTCGACTCCGCTCAGACTGACAAACCCACATTAATATATGTATGTCACGCTGAGCGGAGTCGAAGGGCTAAACAACCAGAGTATCAACCAGTCTTCGACTCCGCTCAGACTGACAGAAATGTAATTACATAAATGTAATTATTTGATAACGGGATGTCACGCTGAGCAGCTTGCCCGACCACAGGCGGGGAGTCGAAGGGCTAAACAACCAGAGAGTATCAACCAGTCTTCGACTCCGCTCAGACTGACAAATAATAGTTTAAAACGTATGTCACGCTGAGGGAGTCGAAGCGCTAAACAACCAGAGACAACCAGTCTTCGACTCCGCTCAGACTGACAAGCGGCTCCGCTCAGACTGACATATGACTCCGCTTAGACTCACAATCGAGTCCTCACCCCGACAATGCAGTGTCATTTTCCGTTCTCCCGCACCAAGTGAGCCGCGATAGCGTTTTACTAAAAGAGATGGTAGAGAAAGCACCTGTTAAAAGAAAAGAGCATCAGGCATTGACCAGGAAAGTTATGAGCAGGAGAAGATTATTTTTCTGCTTGATGTTACTACTTGTTGTAAACTCCGCCTATTCGAAGTCAAGCTTGTACGACCGCACAAAGATCTATACAGAAAGAACGTCTCAGGATTCTTTGGCTGTAAAGGTGACTAACAAGTTCCTGATACCTGTAAGCCTCAGAGCTCACCTGTTTTCAGATAACCTCGAAGGTCTGCAGGATTCCGTGATTTTTGCCATCATCCCACCAGCCGACTCAGGACAGGTAATTGCCCGTTTCAAGATCAAAGATCCCTACAGCGCTACGGAATGTACGTTCAATTGGAAAGTTGTTTTAGGCGACACCTCCAAAACTCCCGACTTGAAGTACCCTTACCGCTACCCTTATCAAAATTGGTTGCCATTTAAAATCTCACAAGGGCCGGGCGGCACCTTCAGCCATAAACACAGCTTTGCTTACGATTTTGCAATGCCGGTTGGCACACCTATTACCGCAGCACGCGAAGGAATTGTAGCACTGGTGAAAAATGACTCGGGTTTGGGCGGAGCTGATGAGGCGCTTACCGACAAGGCAAACGTCATTGCCATTATGCACCCCGACGGCACAATTGCCAACTATATTCACCTGAAGAAGGGCGGCGCCTTGGTTAAGGAAGGACAGTGGGTGCACAAGGGGCAAATCATCGGATATTCAGGAAACACAGGATATACGACAGGGCCGCACCTGCATTTTGAGGTTATACAACCAAGCCTGCAGACTGAGCTAAAACGCTCCATAGAATTTAAATGGGAGCCACCTGTTTATGCCTTTCTGCCGCTGTATGGCAACTACTTCCTGAATAGCATGTTCGGCAACCACGCGGCGTACCGGAATATGATAATGGGCTAACAGCAGAGGATTCTATATCATCATCATCGCTTTCACCGCCATAGCTGCGAGTATCGCAATACCAAAACTCAACAGGGTTCCTATCAAAACATACTCGGTAAGTTTCAGATCGTGCGAATCTTTGAGATCGCCGAAGCGGAATACCGACTTGGCAGCCAGCAGAAACCCAATTGCTTCCCAATGATTGCTGAACGCGAATACAAAGACGAGCAGGCGCTCAATAATGCCGATGTATTTGCCGGCGTTACTAAGAGAGTTATTGAGCTGCGGCGCCCATTTTGAGACGGCTATTTTGATGAGGATGGAAGCTGGCCAGGTTATCGCAATGACGCCCAAGGCGACGAGCCAAAAGCGTTGATTATTATAAAGATCAAAGCTCAGCGCAGGTTTTAGAGTAAAATACCATACGAGCAGAATGCTTGCAATGTGGGCTGCTTGATCGCCGATAAACCACGCACGCCGGGTGTTTTCCCTCTGAAGGCTGAGTTTCAAGGCATCTATGATCAAGTGAAAAAGTGTTATAAGCAGTATCTGGAGGTACCAGCCCGATCCGATGGTCAGCACGAACATCAAAACTGCGTGAATAGCAACGTGGAGGTATAACTTGGGCGATTTGAGTTTTCGGCTTTCCTTTTCAGCTACCCAGCTGTTGGGCTGGAAAAGAAAGTCGCCAAGTAAATGAGCTACGAAGAGCTTGATCAATATGATGTTCATTTCTGTGGCCTGAGATTGCCTATTTTCTTTCTATAAAGCGCATCAAGTTCTTTTAGTTCGGCGAAGTGCGCCCGCTTCAAGGCTTCGCTTACAGAGGATTGGGTTTTGCCGATGCGGGATGCCAGTTCCTGTTGCGGAAGTTCTGAATATTCGATAGCTGCTTTAACCATTGCGGCTGTAGCCGGTCCCCAGCTATCCATAAAAGTGAGCGCAAGGCGTATTGCTGTATTTATTTCTTCATCAAAATCGGGCTGTGAGCTCCGGATGGCGAGGTTTACTTTTTCCTTTTTAAGCGCTTCCACAGTGCTCCCTGAAAAAACAAACGCCTCCCCGTTAGATTGCCCGAGCTGCTTTGCCCGCTTTCCCTCTTCACCTAAGCCAATCGCGATCCGGATATCTAAAGCCTTGATGGTTTTTAAAGCCGCTTTAATGTAGATGGCGTGGATCAGCGCATCTTCGGGCTTTGCCTTTAGCTGAAAACTGTCTCCGCGATAGATTTCCCAGTTTTTCTTTTCTATGAAGTTAAGGGCAGATTTCAGAACAGAAAGCCATACTTCCGCATCAGAAACCTTGCGGGAGTTGATTATATCGCCTGTTAATATCGCTATCATAATGCAATATCGGTTAATATACCGATAAACACAAACTATCGGTTAAATACCCGATAATTAAAAATATCGGCTAATCGTTCCTTTCTATTTTGCCTTTGCGATAGCGCTCCGCACAGCCGGTGCCACTTTGCTTCCGAAAAGCTCAATCGCGTGCATCACTTTTTGATGTGGTATATCGCCGTTGATGAACTGAGCTAAGAACCGGGTGTTTTTGAAAAGTTCATATAAATAGAGGATCTTCTCGGTCACTTCCTCCACGCTTCCAGCCATCAGCGGCCCGCTTGTGCGCAGATATTCGTACTGATCCCTGTCCATCGGCGACCAGCCCCGCTCCTTTCCTACCCTGTTCATCATAGCGATATAGGTTGGGTAAAGCTCGTCGGCTGCCTGCTGAGATGTATCAGAAACGTAGAAGTGAGTATTCATGCACAAAGGAAGTGCATTAACATTATGGCCTGCCTGCTGCGCCGACTGCCTGTAGAGGTTTACCAGAGGCACAAACCTGTCGGGAGGGCCACCCAGCATAGCCACCGTCATTGGGATGTTCAATTTTCCCGCCCGTGCTGCGGAAGCGGGTGTTCCGCCAACAGCAATCCAAATGGGCAGAGCCTCCTGGTACGGCCGCGGGTAAACGCCAACATCGGGGATAGAAGCCCTGTGCTTTCCCCGCCACTCAATACGTTCAGACTGGTTGAGTTTTATAAGCAATTCAAGTTTTTCGGTGAACAAGTCATCGTAATCATCAAGTTTATAGCCGAACAAAGGGAACGATTCTATGAACGATCCTCTGCCCGCCATTATCTCTGCCCGTCCGTTGGAAACAAGATCGAGCGACGCGAAATTTTGGAACGTGCGCACGGGATCGACTGAGCTGAGCACGGTAACGGCACTGGAGAGGCGGATATTTTTAGTGATGGAGGCTGCTGCGGCAAGGATAACTTCCGGAGCGGAGACTACGTAATCGGGGCGGTGGTGTTCGCCCAGTGCAAATACATCCAGCCCTACTTCATCCGCCAACTTGATTTCCTCTAAAAGTTCCTGAACACGAGCGTGAGCGTTTACTGCCCTGCCGGATGTCCCATCAGGTTTAATTTCCCCGAAACTACTGATGCCTAATTCCATATAACAGCAAATTTACGAGGATTCAAGTCAATACCTACGGCGACTCACTAAGTTTACTTGATCCCACAGTGATAGTTACTTTTTAATTTTAGTGTTAAATACGCTCAGCAATTCTCACCGCAAGCTTACCTTAAGATAGAAACACTCCCCTTAAGCGGCGTGCAACCAGCACTTAATTCGATAATGTAATAATAAGTACCGGCTGGAAGCTCCTTGCCTCTTAGTTTGCCATCGAACGGAGCTGAATAGCCTCGCGACTTATAAATAAGCGCTCCAAATCTATTATAAATCTGTACGGTCGCTTCTGGATAGTCTACAAGATCCTTGACGTACCAATAATCGTTTACGCCATCTCCGTTTGGTGTAAAAGAATTTTGAATTTGGATATTAGGAAAAGCAATGCTAATCTCAACTTTGGAGCGCACGCTTTCGCAAGCTCCGTCACTATATGTAAGAAAATAATTGTCTGCCGGCGTTGCATTAACTACGAATATACCTGTTGAATTTTGATCGATGGGTTCAGGTGCAACCTCTGAGCTATACAACTTATATGTACCTGGAACGGCATTTTTTACGTGTATTCTTGCTGTGCCTGGGTTACAGATACTCACCGGAACTATAACTGGGGGATACACAGGTTGCGAATCATCAGCTATTTCCAACGGCATGCTCACCGCTTTGCATTGGCTTCCGTCTGATACCTCCAGCCGATAGCTGCCCCGCCTTGCTAAACTTAAGTCAGATTCTTTGCCAAATTGAATTCCATCTGCATTTTTCCAGCTATAGGTAAAAACACCTGTTCCGCCCGAAACTTTTACGCCCTTTATATTCCCGACCCCTAGGTCACAAACATCATTTTTAATTGTTGCTGTTGATATATCGATTATAAGCGGAGGAAGCTGGTACAACGTATATGTTTGATATAAATTTGTGCAATCATTGTTGTCTGTGAGATAAAGGCGGTATATACCTGCTCGCAAATTGTTAATTGACCAATTGCTGGATACTGGATCACCCGCTTCATCACGCCATTGAACAGCTGACACGGTAGTATTGCCATGATCTAATTGTATGCTACCGGTCTGAGACCCACAGGGATGCATCAAGATGACAGGAAAATTCGGGAACTGGACCGAAGCCGGTTGGGTAATTGTAAACACTTTACTTTCTTTTGAGCAGCTCCTATTAGACACACGCAATTTGTATTTCCCTCCAGGGGCGTCAGTGAGATTGGCGTTACTAGTAGTGCGAAAAACATTACCTCCTTCATCGAGCCACTCATATTTGGCGGCACCGGTTACCACTATGCCATTAACGGCACCCGTCGGCGAACCACAGGCTGACGGAGTAGTGGATGCAGACGTCTCACTAATCGTTAATTGATCACCAGCATCAACTGTGACTGCAGATGAAAACACGGAGCATGCGGAACCATCCTTGACCTCGAGTATATATGTACCGGGGGCAAGACCCGACAAATCAAGCGAGTTCCCAATTACAGCCTGTGCAGAGTTCCGCCAAGCAAAGGTGAGCTGCCCAACTGCTCCGATTGATTTTATTCCGGTAATCGCTCCGTTATTTAAATTGCATGTACTATTCGTGACCGACAATTGCGATTCGTCAATTTGTAATCCCCCACCTATCTGTACCCGGAATGGTCCGAACGTTTTCTCGCAATATTTACCGTTAGAAATGGTTAGCGTGTAAGAACCCGCACGAACATTGGTTAAATTTAGAGCACTCCCTTGTTGGTTGTTATTTTGATCACGCCAAGAAAACGATGTACCATTACTCACTATGTCGGTAATACCTCCGTTTGCTGTATTACATCCGGCATTTTTTATTTTCATGTTGGTTAAGTTAGCCACGATCGAGTAGTCGCTTATCTCGTAATAAGGTGACATCAGCGTACAATATCCGTCACCAATTACAAACCGATATTTACCAACAGGAGCATCTGTAAGTTCGGGAGTTGACGCTACCAGCCTCCCATCCTCGTGATACCATTCCGTACGAATGGCATTTTTATATTTAAGACCAGATATCCCTCCCTTAGCCCCGTCACAAAGCATTTTAATCTTGACATCAGCAGGCTCATAGTCAAACCTAAGCGAAGTAAATTCTGAAGTAAGCCCATTTAGTGTGCTTGCCGCAATAATATTATAACCGGTTTGCAACACACTGCTATAAACCCAATTTCCTGAGTTGTCGGCACTTACCGACGCAATGAGCTGTTCAGCTTCGCAGAACGAACAAGAGAGGGAGTAATAAAGATCTACACGCGAATTTGGAGTAGCAGTTCCTTTTATCTGATTAGAGGTTCGCGAGGTAATATTTATTACCGGCACATTTGCAACTGAGTTCACCGCAAGCTGCCAGGGCGTGTTATTGCATCTGAACGAATTATTGTATACTTCCAATTTAGACGACCTGATGTTTAAGATCGAAGCAGTAAGTCCTGAACTCCTGATGTTTTGCCACGTACCCGATATTATATTTCTTTCTGCTGCACTACTTCCACCAATTAACACATGTCCCGAGCAATCTCCAACTATAATAGCTGCATTATCATAGATACCGAGGACTTGGGTACCTGTGATATCAGTACCAAACTTGTTTCCAGCGATTTTTACCGGACACTTTATATTTGTAAAACCCATATTCGCAGCACCACTAACCAAATTGTTTTTCACTTCAACACTAGTTGCAGCGTCGGCAAAGATGCTCACATTGCTAACGGCACGTGCGTTTGGAACCGCAACATTCCCTTGGAAATTTACGCCGAATCGGTTATTTTGGATTAGCAAATTTTTTGTAGAGAGGCTGGTGAACACATAATCTACGTAATTCAAATTCCAGTTAATACAATTACCGTCTGCCGGATCGGGTCCGCCAATAGTAAGGTCTATCACCGCTATAAGGTCCATCAACATTCTGGGCGCTAATGTTTCACCGTCTTCCAGTAGCCCAATAATATTCCCACTAATCGTCACCTTCTCACAATGTGCCGCTAAATCGCTTTTGCCAAAGGAATATTCTGACCGTATGCTCGTGGCTATTACATTTCCCTTCTGAGCCCTTCCGAGCTGAAAATTTTTGGCACCCGTCAAATAAAACGCATAGACATTCGACGCAGTTGCAGACATTTCAAACATTAATCCATAAATCTCAATATCCTTTTGTTTGAAAACTTCCATCATTCCACGATAATTACCATGGTAATTAGCGACTAACTTCACTTTCGCATCAGAAACGCCTAATTTGCTACCAGGCTGCGTGGTACCGTCAATCACCAAGCTTGACGTCAGGTCGGGTAATTTGCTAGAAAGAAATATGGTTTTGTCAGCGGGTATAGACCCCGGTAAGTTAAACTTGATATAATCAATTTCTGATGATCCATTCGCTGCCGCCAAACCTAACGCCTCGCGAAGTGTTCCAGAGCCTGAATCAGCATTGCTGGTCACTGTAAAAACAAATGCAGATACATTAGTATTGAAAGAGAGTAAATACAGAATGGACAAACAAATGCGAAGCACGTTTATAATCATCTAGATTTCTGAGGCTGTTGGCGGCAATTCGTTCCCACAAAGATATACCTCTCTTAACACAACATTCTAGACCGCTAACTAACGAATTTAGAAAAAGGATGTTGAATCCATTGAAAGTCTCTTAAACAAAAAAACCACGCTAGTTGCGTGGCTATTCTTTTTGCTCCCGAAGCTGGGCTCCCTTCCTTCGTCAGGACAGGCTTCTCGCCCTCCCTTAAATAAAAAAGCCAACTGTATAAGTTGGCTTTTTGCTCCCGAAGCTGGGCTCGAACCAGCGACCCTCTGATTAACAGTCAGATGCTCTAACCGGCTGAGCTATTCGGGAATTTTAATCCGGTTATTGATGCTGTAGCACCCCCGATTTGGGAATGCAATATTCGGGATTTAAAATTATTAATGCAATATTTGTGCACAGATTTTTTAAAAAGATTTATGAGCTTAGTTGTTATCGGAACTGTTGCATTTGATGCCATTGAAACCCCTTTTGGAAAGACAGATAAAATTGTGGGCGGCGCCGCTACCTACGCAAGCCTCGCTGCTTCTTATTTTTATGATAAAGTAAAGATTGTTGGGGTTGTAGGCGATGATTTTCACAAGGAGGATATAGAAGAAATCAAGGCGCACGGTATCGATGTTGAAGGGCTGCAGATCAAGGAAGGTGAGAAATCTTTCTTCTGGTCGGGCAAATATCACAACGATATGAACAGCCGCGACACTCTGATCACAGATTTGAATGTACTTGCCGATTTTGATCCGATCATCCCCTCCTCTTACCAGGATTGCGAATATCTTTTATTAGGAAACCTGAGCCCGCAGGTCCAGAAAACAACTATAGAGCGCCTCAACAAACGCCCCAAGCTCATCGTGCTCGACACTATGAACTTCTGGATGGACATTGCTCTGGATGATCTTCTTGAAACACTGAAACTGGTTGATGTACTTACCATCAACGATGCAGAAGCCCGTCAGCTTTCAGGCGAATACTCGCTTGTTAAAGCAGCCAACAAAATTTTGCAAATGGGACCGAAGTATCTCATCATCAAAAAAGGCGAACACGGCGCACTCTTGTTCCACGAGAACAAGGTCTTTTCTGCCCCTGCCCTTCCACTTGCCGAAGTTTTTGACCCAACCGGCGCAGGCGACACATTCGCGGGCGGCTTTGTTGGCTACCTTGCCAAAGTTGGAACGGTAAACTTCAATAACATGAAGAATGCAATCATCTATGGCTCCGCTTTAGCTTCCTTCTGCGTAGAAAAATTCGGTACCGAGAAGATCAAGAACTTATCTACAGATGAAGTTGCCCAACGTATTGAGCAGTTTGTTCAATTGAGCAGTTTTACAATCGAGAAATAATTACTGAATCACTGCAGCCTCCCTATTGCCTGGAGGCGCTCGAATACCATCTCTGTATGCGGTGCATCCTTTAGCTCGTCGGTGAGGTCCTGCCCTGCCCAGTGCTCATAGTGCTTACCGTTACGCCATAACCTGCTGTTGGTCACATCATAGATTATGCCTTTGTAGGCGATCCATACCTGTGGCTTGTCTTGCCCGTTTCGCAATGCCAGATATTGCCGCGTATAAATGGGCAGTTCTTCCATGTTTCACAAAGTCTTAAAAAAGATTTAATTTCATAATACCAAACCTTATCAATTATGAAATTTTTAAAGATCTTCCTGATTATTGTTGTCTCGCTGGTAGCAATAGTTTTAATCGGCAGCCTCTTCTTGCCAAAAACCTACATGGTTAAGCGTTCTATCTTCATCAAAGCGCCCGACAGTGTGGTTTACAACAACACTTCAAACTTCACCAGGTTCTTGAAATGGAATCCATGGTCTAAGATGGAGCCTTCTGCAAAAGTAACGGTGTCGGGAACTGCATCACAGCCGGGGCACTTATATCAGTGGAATGGCAAAGAAACAGGCGAAGGGCAAATGTTATTGAAAGCAACAAAGCCAAACTCGCTTGTAGATATCGAGCTGAAGTTCTTGAAACCCTTTGAAAGCACTGCCGACACCAAGTTTCTTTTAGCGGCGGATAATGGCGGCACAAATGTGACCTGGGCCATGAGCGGAGAAAACAAGACTGTGATGGAGAAGTGGATGGGACTGGCGATGGATAAAATGATCGGGAAAGATTTTGAAGATGGCTTGAGAGATCTGAAAGCCTTTTCAGAAAAGCCCTAAAAAGAGAAAAGCGCCAGGTTGGGGGCCTGTGCGCTTTATATGATGAGTTTAGAAAAGGGGCAATGTTAGTCCATCTCTGCATACACCGGCTTTTTAACGCCGTTATCGTATGGTTTGAGGGTTTTTTTCAGCAGCTTACGAGCTACGTGAATTCTTGTTTTTACAGTTCCGATCGGGATAGCCAGATGATCTGCTATTTCATGATATTTGAATCCTTCAAAATACATGCTGAACGGAACGTAATATTCTTCAGGCAACTTATTCAAAGCCAGCTTGATGTCGTCCATGATAAATTTAGACTCACCCTGGTTTTTTGTTGAACTGAATACAAGGTTTGCAGAAGATATTTCATCAGACTTAGTTACAAACGAGCTGATTTTTACGAATCTGCGGTAATTGTTGATGAAGGTGTTCTTCATGATGGTGTACAACCATCCTTTAAGGTTTGTGCCTTCTTTGAACTTGTTATAATATGTGATCGCTTTTAGCAACGTGTCTTGAACCAGATCATTAGCATCATCAGCATCGTGAGTGAAATGCAAAGCATACATTTTCAAAGAGCTTGCCTGGCGCATTACCATGGTGTTAAATTCGATCTTAGTCATATGTGAAGGTTTTAAGGTTGATATTAAGTCCTGTATATTATTTTAACACTTGTGTCAGAATAAATACAACAACTGTGCTAATCAGAAAAAACCTTCATGAAAAAATGTAGTAAAAGGATAGGAAATAAGAGTCCGGGAGCCTCTATATTATGTTGACTTCGCGTTGAAGTTCAATGTCGAAATTAGATTTTACGTCACTAATAATCTCCGACGAAAGATCGTAAAGCTCTGTCCCAGTGGCGTTTCCGTGGTTTACCAACACAAGAGCCTGGTTCTTCCACGTGCCAACATGTCCAATTGTTTTGCCTTTCCAGCCTAATTTTTCAATCATCCAGCCTGCTGCGATTTTCTCCATGCCATTGTCTACAGAAAAATGTACAATGTCTGGAAAACTGGACTGTAACTGTCTGAATTTGTCTACCGATACTACAGGATTCTTGAAAAAACTACCTGCATTACCGATGGTTGATGGGTCTGGAAGTTTGCTTACGCGGATGTGGGACACCACCTGCGATACATCTTTAATGGTGGGATTTTCGATTTTCCTGTTTTGGAGTTCCTGGGTAATGGCTCCATAACTAATATTTAGCTGTACACTTGCCGAGAGGCGGAACGTTACAGAAGTAATAATGTATTTGCCTTTCAGCTCGCTTTTGAATACGCTTTCACGATAGCCGAACTTACAATCTTTGTTATCAAAACGGCGTATCTGACCAGAGCCGATCTCAAAAGCCCGACACGAATGGAACACATCCTTCAGCTCAACGCCATACGCACCAATATTCTG
Source organism: Sphingobacteriaceae bacterium (assembly GCA_029266635.1). GTDB lineage: Bacteria > Bacteroidota > Bacteroidia > Sphingobacteriales > Sphingobacteriaceae > JAQSWM01. The sequence goes on from JAQSWM010000009.1 coordinate 38,426, forward strand.
TATCGGCGATGCCCCCACAGAACCCGGGATAAGGCTCAGATTCTCAACGCCGGCAAAACCACGATTCACGCAATAATTTACAAAGTCGTTCCAAACCTCGCCCGCCCCTGCCGTAACATAGATGTCGTCGCCGGATATCTCATTTGAAATTCCTCTAATGCACATCCTGATCACCAGCCCATCGAAATCTTTCGTCAGAAGCATATTGCTCCCTCCCCCTATCACGAGCAGGTTCTCAGATTTCCACCTCTTGTCTTCAAACAGCTCTGCTAATTCCTCCTCGTCGCGTATCTCGACAAACCAACGTGCAGATGCCTCCACGCCAAAGGTGTTGAACTTTTTAAGAGAAATATTTTCCAGGATCTGGGGCATGGTAGCAAGTTGTCATGCTGAGGCTCTCGAAGCATGTAGTAATTACCCTTCGAGAGCCTCAGGGTGACGATAGTTATATTATATATGTATAGCCCGATTTTCTGAAGCGGCAAGCGCAGCCTCTTTCAATGCCTCTGTGTAGGTTGGGTGAGCGTGGCAAATACGGCCGAGATCTTCAGCGGAAGCACGGAACTCCATCGCCACCACCGCCTCGGCAATGACATCGGCAACCCGCGGACCGATCATGTGCACGCCAAGAACTTCATCTGTTTCAGCATCTGCAAGCACTTTCACAAATCCGTCTGTGTCCATACTCGCTCTGGCCCGCCCGCTCGCCTTGAATGGGAACGAACCTGCTTTATATTTTTTGCCCTGCTCTTTTAGCTGCTCTTCGGTGTAACCAACGCTGGCAACTTCCGGCCAGGTGTAAACAACACCCGGAATCAGGTTATAGTTTATATGCGGCTTTTGCCCGGCGATTGTTTCGGCTACGTAAGTGCCTTCGTCTTCGGCTTTGTGCGCAAGCATTGCGCCTTTGATCACATCGCCGATGGCGTAAATGCCCGGCACCGATGTCTCCAAATGTTCGTTTACAGGAATTTTCTTCCCTCTCTCTTCAAGAGAAATACCGATGTTCTCTAATCCGAGCCCTTCAGTATAAGCAGTTCTTCCCACCGCAACAATGCAGTAATCGCCTTCAACGGTGATCTTCTCGCCTTTCGGATTGTCGGCAGATACAATTACCTTTTTGCCTTTTACCGAAGCACCTGTCACTTTATGGCTAAGCATGAACTCAAACCCTAATTTGCTAAGTGATTTCTGGAGCTCTTTGCCCAGCGTTTTGTCCATTGTGGCAATGATAGAATCCATAAACTCTACTACAGTAACCTTAGCTCCTAATCGTGCATAAACGGAGCCGAGCTCAAGCCCGATTACGCCGCCGCCAATCACCACAAGATGTTTGGGGATTTCGGGCAGGCTGAGTGCTTCTGTAGAAGTAATGATCCTTTTCTTATCAACGGGCAGGAAGGGCAAAGCGGTTGGCTTTGAGCCGGTGGCGATAATTACTTTTTCTGCATTAATACTTTCTGAGCTGCCATCTGCTTTGGCAACTTTAATAGTGTTTTTGTCAACGAAAGAACCCAATCCCTGGTAAGTGGTGATCTTGTTCTTTTTCATCAGGTACGTGATGCCGGCAGTGTTTTCTTTCACAACCACATCCTTGCGGGCCATCATCTGAGTAAGGTCAGCCTCTAATCCTTTTATGTTAATACCGTGCGTTTTGAAAGTGTGGGCAGCATTTTGATAGTGCTCGGAAGAGTCAAGCAAAGCCTTCGAGGGGATACAGCCTACATTCAGGCAGGTGCCTCCAAGGGTACTGTACTTTTCTATAATTGCTGTTTTCAAACCCAGTTGAGCACACCGTATGGCGGCTACATATCCGCCGGGGCCACTGCCAATAACTACTACGTCGTATTGCATAAATCTTGATTCTGGCCAAAGTTAAACTATTCTAATACGCTATGAAAAATTATCCCCATTATTCTATTTGGGATAAAAGCATGATATTTACCTGATACTCGCATGAAAATAAAACTCTTGTTATCCTTTTTGCTGATAAGTTTTGCACTGAAAGTTTCGGCACAAACTGAACCAAAATTCACCAGAGCCGATACGCTCCGCGGGATGCTTACGCCCCTGCGCACCTGCTACGACATCAATTACTATCACCTCGATGTTAAGGTCAACATCCCCGATAAATCCATAAGTGGGTCGAACCTATTCAGGTTTACTGCCGTGCAGGATTTTAAAACGCTGCAGATAGACCTTTTCGCAAATCTCAATGTTGAACGGATCCTTTACAAGGGAAAAGAACTTGCTTATAAGCGTGAATTGAACGCTGTTTTCGTTGAGTTCCCAAACACTATCCCCAAAGGGCAGAAGGATGAATTTGTGGTGTACTACAATGGCAAGCCTACGGTTGCGAAACGTGCCCCCTGGGACGGTGGATTCGTTTTCTCTACAGACAAAGCCGGGAAACCGTGGGTTGCAGTGGCTTGCCAGGGTTTTGGCGCAAGCTCATGGTGGCCAACAAAAGATCATCAGAGTGATGAAGTAGACAGCATGCTAATCAGCGTTTCTGTGCCGAAAGGTTTGATGGACGTGAGCAATGGCAGGCTTCGCTCGACAGAAGAGCTTCCTGACGGCTATACCCGATTTAACTGGTTCGTTTCATACCCCATCAATAATTACACTGCCACGCTCAACATCGCAGATTATGCACATTTCAGCGATAGCTTTAAAGGAGAAAATGGCGATCTGACGCTGGATTATTATGTGTTGAAAGAGAATCTCGAAAAAGCCAAGGCACAGTTTAATGCTGATGTTAAGCCGATGCTCAAATGTTTTGAGTACTGGTTTGGGCCATACCCTTTTTATCGCGACGGCTATAAACTTGTAGAAACACCTTATCTGGGAATGGAACATCAGTCGGCGGTGGCGTATGGCAACAAATATTTAAAAGGCTACATGGGCCGAGACCTTTCGGGAACAGGGCTGGGCATGAAGTGGGATTACATCATTGTGCATGAAAGCGGGCATGAGTGGTTCGGCAACAACATTACTTCGAAAGACATTGCGGATATGTGGATTCATGAAGGATTTACCATGTACTCGGAAGGTTTGTTTGTTGAGTGTCAGGAAGGAAAGGAAGCGGGAACTAAGTACATAGCTGGAGTTAGAAGGGCAATTTCTAACGACATTCCAATTATCGGCCCTTATAATGTAAATCGCGAAGGTTCAGGCGACATGTATTACAAAGGCGCCAATCTGCTGCAAACAGTGCGGACGATCATTGATGACGATGTGAAATTTCGGGACATGCTGCGAGGATTGAACAAAGAGTTCGGGCTAAAAACCACCACAACAGAGGACGTGGTGAATTTTATCAATGAAAACTCTGGTAAAAATCTGACCAAGGTTTTTGATCAGTATCTCAGGTACGCCAGCATTCCCAACCTGGAGATGAAAAAGAACAAAGGACAGGTGTTTTATAAGTGGGCGGCAGATGTAGCGGGCTTTGATATGCCACTACGGATAAAAACCTCCACCAACGGCGAGTGGATTTGGATAAAGCCGACTACGCAGTGGAAATCCATCAGGACAAAGCTGAACAAACTGATTATAGACACGGATCACTTCTATATTGACACAAAAACAATTAATTGATTTAACCGAATGTGAAACTTCTACTGCCGTAGAGGGTTCCAATAGAGTTTAATATTAAAATGTATTTCTTAATTTATCGCAGCCAGGCCACTCAGCCTATAACAGACCAAGTTCTAAAAGATATCCTTGCGAAATCCCGGGAGAGAAACCCCGCTATGGGCGTTACGGGAATGCTTTTGTTTTTCGATAACAAGTTCATGCAATTGCTGGAGGGCGAGGAGAGCCAGGTCAAACTTCTTTACAAAGATATCTGTGCTGATACCCGCCACACAGCGGTCATCACGCTGAAAGAAGGCCCTACAAGCATTCGCCTTTTCCCTGAATGGTCTATGAGCTTCCGTTCCCTGACTCAGGAAGAAATTGCTGCCGAGCCGGCTTACAAAGATGTTTACACTCCTGGCAGTTCCGGTGCACACGACTTGCGCTCGCTGTTCAACTTATTGAGAGGCAAATGATTAAACAGAGCTATATATCCATTTTTTTTAATTGTTGGTGTTAATCAATATATTAGCATTATGGAAAAAACAGCCGCTAAACTGAAGGAGAAGTACAACGATCTGGATAAAGTGTGGTTTTTTGTATCCCCAGATTACAAGATCATCTCTTTCAATGAAAAAGCCATGAAGAATAGCATCGCCCTTCACGGCAGAGAACTTAATCCCAAAGACAGTATTTTAGATTATGCCCGCGATACGCAAAACCGCGTTGACGGTGACTTCATCGCTAACTTTGGTAAAGCTTCTACAGGACGCGTCGTGCATTCTGAACAAGAAGTGGCTTACGAGTCAGTCCGGCTCTGGGTTCAGTCAGAATTTACCCCAATTTTCGACAAAAACAAGTTATTGGGCATTTCGATTTTAGTCGAAGAGATGAACTAAGCTAAAAAACAGGTATCCTGCTCACCTAATTCACAGTAGTGAAATCTTTGTAAAATTCTTTGCAACGTTTTAGCTGCACGTGGCGTCTAATATCCAAACTCAAACCTAATAACATGAAAAGATTTGTTACATCATTCGGCTGGCTGATGCTATTGCTGCCGTTAATCAGCGTGGCAGGAGTAAGAACTGTGGTAAACACATTAAGCAGCCAGGAAGAAAGGCAGGTGTCGGGCTTTACAGGAATCTCAACCAGTGGGTCGTATGATGTCTTTGTAAAACTGGACGGAAAAGAGTCGCTCCAGCTTGAAGGCGATGCCAATGAAATCAGCAAGATTGAGACTGTTGTTGAACACGGCATACTCAAAATTCGGAATAAGAAAAACCTTCAGCTCGGATGGAAGGACGGCAAAAAGGTAACAGTTTATGTAACTGCCAAGACATTGAATAACTTGATGGTAAGCGGATCTGGCAATATGAAGATTGATGGAATTGTGAAGGCAGGAAACCTGCAGGCAAAGGTAAGCGGATCCGGAAATATGGATTTAAACGCAAGCGCAAACAGCCTGCGTTCGGTAGTTAGCGGATCGGGGTCGCTCAATATTGCGGGTACAGCCAAGGATGCAGATATTGTTGTAAGCGGGTCAGGAAATTTCAGGGGCAAAGACCTGCGTACACATAGCGCAGATATAAAGGTTAGTGGATCCGGAAATGTGAAGGTTTATGCTGACACTTCTATAGATGCAGCTTTGAGCGGATCTGGAAGCATCAATTATGCCGGGAACGCATCCGTTACACAGGCCAAGAGCGGCTCGGGCTCAATTTCAAAATTCTAACACATATTAGAAAACAAAAAGGGCTGCCAAATGGCAGCCCTTTTTGCATATTAGGTTTTTTGTAAGTTCTATACTCCCAATAATAGGCGTGCAGGATCTTCCAGCAACTGCTTAACCCGCACCAAAAATCCAACTGACTCACGTCCATCGATGATCCGGTGATCGTAAGATAAAGCTACATACATTATCGGGCGGATCACAACCTCGCCATTTACTGCAACCGGACGCTCAACAATGTTGTGCATTCCTAAAATGGCAGATTGCGGAGCATTGATAATCGGAGTAGACATCATCGACCCAAATACACCACCGTTTGTGATGGTGAAAGTACCTCCGGTCATTTCTTCTATCGACAATTTGTTATCACGAGCCTTTGTAGCCAGCTCAACTACCGCCCTCTCGATATCAGCCAGGCTTTTTGATTCAGCATTTCTAATCACCGGAACAACCAGCCCTTTTGGTGCAGAAACGGCTATCGAGATATCTGCAAAATCGTTGTAAACAATCTCCTCTCCATCTATGCGAGCATTTACTGCCGGAAATTCTTTCAAAGCTTCGCAAACGGCTTTGGTGAAAAACGACATAAAGCCGAGGCCAACGCCGTGCTTCTCCTTAAACTTGTCTTTATATTTTCCCCGCAGGTCCATCACAGGCTTCATGTCCACTTCGTTGAAAGTGGTGAGCATGGCAGTTTCGTTCTTAACAGTAACCAGGCGTTTGGCAACAGTTTTCCGTAAAGACGACATTTTTTCCCGGCGCTCGGCTCTCGCACCAGCTGGCTGCTGCGGGCTGGCTGACGATGCATCAGCCTGGCGAGCTTCCGGACTTTTCTGACTTCCCCCCTTCTCAGCCTTCAAAGCATCTTCCTTTGTAAGCCTTCCTCCTACTCCGCTTCCATTCACAGAAGCAGGATCCACTCCCTTTTCTGCCAATATTTTTGCTGCCGACGGCGATGGAGTGCCTGAAGCATAGCTTGCAGATTTTTCCGGAGCGGAAGCCGAAGCTTCCTGCTTTTGAGCTACCGCAGCGGTTTCTTCTTTCTGTACCGGAGCCGGGGCAGCAGCGCCTCCTTCTTCGATGGAGCAAACCACAGCTCCGATAGCGAGTGTATCGCCTTCTTTCGCAATGGTCTTCAGCACGCCTGCTTTTTCTGCAGTAAGTTCAAAGGTTGCTTTATCCGATTCCAGTTCGGCAATAACTTCGTCCATTTCTACCGCATCTCCATCTTTTTTGATCCATTGCGACAAGGTTACTTCTGTTATTGATTCGCCTACTGGCGGAACTTTTATTTCTAAGCTCATAAAATATGATAAGGTTTAATCTATGTTGACCGCTTTCCGTGTAGTTGCTTTAATCGCCTGTTTAACTTCAGGCCCGGCACTATCCTGGAAAGCTCTGCCCACAATATACAACTGTTGGGCAATATGCTGTTTGGCGTAACCGGTTGCCGTGCTGCTGCTCTCCTTACGGGATATCACTGTAAGATCGCTGTTGCGGAATTTACGGCACAAATACGGCCATGCTCCCATATTCTCCGGCTCTTCCTGTACCCAGATAAACTCTTTCGCTTTGGAGTATTTCTGCCTGATCTCGTCTATTTGAGCGTATGGAGTTGGATACAATTGTTCAACCCGTACTACTGCTACATCTTTCCGTTTGTCGGTTTGCTGTTTTTCCAAAAGATCATAATAAACCTTTCCGGTACATAACAACACGCGTTTCACATCTGATGCTTTTACAAAAGTATCGTCAATAACTTCTTTAAACCCACCTTTGGTAAAGTCCTCAAGCTTGCTTACAACAAGCGGATGGCGCAACAGGCTTTTTGGCGTAAATACCACAAGAGGCTTGCGGAAAGAACGCTTTACCTGACGCCTAAGGACGTGGAAAAAGCTGGCTGGTGTGGTGCAGTTCGCTACCGTAATATTGTCATCGGCGCAAAGTTCCATAAAACGCTCAATGCGAGCGGATGAGTGCTCCGGGCCCTGTCCTTCATAGCCGTGCGGCAGCAAAAGCACGAGGCCATTTGAGCGCTGCCATTTAGTTTCGGCACTGGTTATAAACTGGTCAACTATAATTTGTGCGCCATTGAAGAAATCGCCGAACTGCGCTTCCCAAACGATAAGAGACTGAGGATTTGCAAGGGCATACCCGTACTCAAAGCCTAAAACTCCGTACTCAGAAAGGTGGGAGTTAAAAATATCGAACTTGCTTCCGTTTTTTAGTTGTTTTAATGGAACGTACTCCTCTTCGGAATCTTCGAGCGTTAGCACCGCGTGGCGATGAGAAAAAGTGCCTCGCTCAACATCCTGCCCACTTACCCGAACCCGAAGATCTTCTTCAAGCAAGGTGCCGTAAGCCATCAGCTCACCCATTGCCCAATCGAAGGTTTGATTTTGAACCATCTTCTTACGGTCGTCGAACAGCTTTTCTATCTTTTTGAAGAACTTTTTATCGCCCGGCAGGGTACTGATTTTAGTTGCTATGTCAATGAAAACCTCTTTAGATACAGACGTATCAACAGAAGCCCTCACCTCTTCAGGCGAAGCAAGTCCCAAGCCCGTCCACGCACCCGAGAACATCGGGTTGGTATCCGCGTAAGCTTCTTCTTTCGACTCATTTAAACGTTCCTGCAGCAAAGCCCGAAAGCTCTTCTCCATCTCCTTGGCTAAATCGGCACTGATGGCGCCTTCGCCTGTAAGTTTCTTATTGTAGATCTCCCGTGGGTTGGGATGCTTTTCTATGGTTTTATAAAGAAGCGGCTGAGTGAATTTTGGCTCATCTGCTTCGTTGTGGCCGAAGCGGCGATAGCATAAAAGATCGATGAAAACGTCGTTGTGATATCGTTGGCGATACTCTACCGCCATGTTAATGGCATATACAAGCGCCTCTACATCATCGCCATTCACGTGAAAAACGGGCGACAAGGTAACCTTTGAAATATCGGTGCAATAGGTGGATGAACGGGCGTCTTTGTAGTTGGTGGTGAAGCCAACCTGGTTATTGATAACTAAATGGATTGTGCCACCGGTCTGATAACCTTCCAGCTTAGCCATTTGTATCACTTCATAAACAATGCCCTGTCCGGCGATAGAAGCATCTCCGTGGATTAGAATCGGAGCAATTTTGCTGTTATCGCCCCCGTATTTGAAATCGATTTTAGAACGAACCATACCCTCCACAATCGGGTCAACTGTTTCCAGGTGGGATGGATTCGGGCAAAGGCTTAAATGCATTTTCTTGCCTTTTGCGGTTTCAACATCAGTTGAATAACCGAGGTGATATTTTACGTCGCCTCCAAAATTTTTGCCTTCTTCGTAAGCCTTGCCTTCAAACTCAGAAAATATTTCCTTGTAAGTTTTGTGCATGATGTTGGCGAGCACATTCAGCCGCCCGCGATGCGCCATCCCGATCACAAACTCCTCTATTCCTAGCTCAGCACCTTTCTCAATTACAGAATCCAGCGCCGGTATAACGCTTTCGGCTCCTTCAAGAGAAAAACGCTTTTGGCCGAGGAATTTAGTCCCTAGGAAGTTTTCAAAAACAACGGCTTCGTTTAGTTTTTGAAGGATGCGCTTTTTTGTATCAATAGAAAACTGTGGCGTATTACGCTCAGATTCCATACGCTGCTCAAACCATTTTACCTTTTCAGGATTCCGGATGAACTTGTATTCAGCACCAATAGACTGGCAATAAGTATCTTCTAACAACTGTAAAATATCCCGAAGCTTTGCCGGCCCAAGGCCAACCTCTATACCCGCATTAAAAACAGTATCTAAGTCAGTTTCGCTAAGCCCGAAAGTTGACAACTCTTTCCCCGGAAAGTATTTCCGCCGTTCCCGGACAGGATTGGTTTTAGTAAATAAATGACCTCTTGAGCGATAGCCATTGATCATCTTCAAAACATCTATCTCCCTCAGCACATGCTCAGGCGTGCCCTCGGTTGATGCCGACGCTCCGCCCTGTGCGCCCTTGCCAAAATCAAAACCTTCAAAAAACTTTTGCCAGCCAAACTCAACCGATTCCGGATCTTCCAGGTAGGCTTTATAAAGTGAATCTATATATCCTCCGTCTGCATTACTGAGGTACGACAAATTATCCATCAGATGATTATAATAGTAGTTGCACGCAAAATTAACAATTAAAGAACATTTCGCCCTAAGTAGTTCGGATTAATAATGAACCGGAATAGCTGCTTTTGCTCCATTAAAACTATAACGTACTGGCAGGGTTTATGTAATAGTTACCTCTAAATTTAAGATTATGAAAAAAGCAATAACAATGACAGCAATGATACTTGCTGTTGCAATAGTTCTTCCTTCGTGCTCAAGCACGAAAACCGCTACAACCACCAGCAACGTAAGCCATGGTCGGGTAAGCGGGACCTGGATGGTTAGCAATATTAGCTACGAAGGTATTATTGAGAATAACGTCCAAACTATTTTTGACCTGGCACCGCCGACTGCCTTTCAGAACAGCACCTGGACGTTAACTGGCAGTGGGAATGGGACAATTGCCCTGACCAACGGCACCGTACAACCAATTTATTGGTCGTTGAATGAAGCGCAAAGCCCTGCAAGCTTCCAGTTCAAGAAGGTAAATCCAGGCGAAAAAGCCAGAAATGTTACTACCGGCTACAGCATGGACGTAAGCAGCGCCGATGCGAACAACGTGGTATTGCGCTTACCTGTTGACACCGGCGGAACCAGAGCCTACATCATTTTAAACATGACAAAGAAATAATTCTTCCAATACTGGATTAAGGAGAGCCGCAACTTACAAATTGCGGCTTTTCTTTTGGCACAAATAATCCTCACACAATATTTAGATTTGTGGATACAGTCAATACTTCATGAAAAGATCTTTGTTAGCCGCAGCTTTGCTCATTGCCATGTTACCTGGCTTCGCCAGGCCCATTAAAGCACGCAAAATCAGGAAAATACTTCAGCGCTCAGAAGTGCTGTCTAAATACTTCGCCGGATTCGCCTTGTATGATCTGAAAGATCGTAAAATGATAGTGGAGCAGAACTCTGATAAATACTTCACTCCTGCTTCTAATACCAAGCTTTATACTTTTTACGCAGGATTAAAGCTGCTAAAAGATTCCATTCCCGGATTACAGTACCGCATCAGCGGCGATTCGCTCATCTTCTGGGGCACAGGCGATCCCACGCTCCTTCACCCCGACTTTTTAGATCGGCAGCCCATCATCCAAAAGCTTAATGCTTCTGGCAAGAAACTCTACTTCGCCAAGGGCAGGTACACAGGCGAGTTTTATGGCACCGGTTGGCCATACGGCGATTATAACGATTACTATCAGACGGAAATTTCTGAGCTTCCGCTATACGGGAACATCATACGCTTTTCAAATACCGTAGGCAATTTGGCTGCGATACCCGCACTGGGCATTCTCAAAGATGTTGCTGAGTTCAAGGATGATCTGGCAGCGAAAGGCTTTTATGTGCAGCGTGATATTTTGAACAACACCTTTCATTATCCGCCCGGAGCGATTTTAATCCCATATAGCCAGGAAGTTCCTTACAAGGTTAACAGCGCTTTCCAGGATGTGCTGTTAAAAAACATGCTTCCGAACTACGCAGGCGAAATCCCGTATGTAGCTCCTGCAAATTTCAAGACGCTTTACAGCTTCCCCGCAGATACGGTTTTTAAACACCTGCTCCTGCCAAGCGATAACTTCATTGCAGAGCATTTACTGCTGAACTATGCCGCCGAGAACAACCTGCCTATGAACACAGATTCTGTGATCAGATACGTTACGAAGAACTTTTTGCAGGATTTGCCAGATAAGCCGCAGTGGGCAGATGGCTCCGGGCTGTCCCGGCACGACCTCTTTACTCCCCGCGACATGGTGAAGATTTGCGAGAAAATTTGGGATACTATAAACAATGAGGAGCGCCTTTTTAATCTGCTTCCACAGGGAGGAAAAGCCGGCACTATCCGCAACATGTTCAAGGGAGAACCTCCGTTCGTATTTGCTAAAACCGGCACCTTGTCAAACAACCATAACCTTTCGGGATACCTGGTTACCAAGTCGGGAAAACGTCTGATATTCTCCTTTATGAACAACAACTTTACTGCTCCAACTTCTGTGGTTCGGGCTGAAATGGAGCGGATATTAACCGCGATACACCGCGATAACTAAATTAGCGCCGTTTTACCAGCAGCACATTGGCAACTTTGCGCTCACCAGCATGATCCCATTTCTTGTTATCGCTCGGATAATTTACCACTCCGTTGTCCGGTTTGCCTTTTATCCAAAGTGTGGTGGAGCCGCCGCCATCCAGGTTGATGGCATCTTTGGCTTTCAACCAGCGCATCAGGTCCTGCAGCTCAAACAGGCTCATGCCGGCAGCGTTTGCATTTCTGCCATCCACCGTGATAAAGAGAACATGTTTATTCGGCAGGACGGCTACCGCAGAACGTGGATTTCTTAAGCGAGAGAAAGCCGCCGTGTCCATCGGTTCCTCTTTTCGGTTCAACAACAATAAAGCTCCGGTATTCATTACATCCTCCGCCTTCAGGCTGTTCTCCCAACTCTCTGTTCCATCCCACTTCACAATGCTTAGCTTGCCTTTATCTATGGCAACAGCAGCTTTTTGATGAATAGCCCTCCCTTCGGGATATGGGCTGTTCTGTGAAATCACTGTTCCATCGGACTTGACGAAATCCCTGGAACCGCCATTCTTCACATCGAAAAAATCACCGTTGATTGCAGCAATCGCGTTAACTGCCTTGCCGAATTCGCTGGTATGTTTCAGTTCCTTTTCCTCATACGCCAAGTCGATCTGGTTACGCCTTCGCGGTTTGACCTCAACTATCGTGATGTTTTGATTTGAATTAAAAAGGTTGTTTTTAAACCAATAGTGCTTTAGCAAAACTCCGGGGGCGATCTTTTCTTTCTCCCACTTCAGCTTAGAAAACAGCAAAGAATCTGTCTGACCGAAAAGCTGCGCTGAGAATAAGACCGCGAGAAATGTGAAGCTTATCCGTTTTTGAATCATGTGCTTGAGTTTATAATTTTCAGCCAATATTCGCTATAATCCGTTTGGCAATTTTCACATCATGAGGCGCTTGCCACAATGCCTCCCCTGCGGTTTTCTTATCCTCACGCTGAGCAGCCATTTGCTTGATTGAGCCTAATGCGGGCATAGCATCTTTACCCATCTTTTCCAACACGGTTAAAGCCTCAACACGTACAAACTGATTCTCTGAACTAAGCGCATCCGATAGCACACTGATAATCTTCGCGTTTCCTTCTAAGCCATACACAGCCTCGGCAGCGGCAATCTGTACAGCGGGAACGGCATCATGCAGAAGAGCAGTGAGTTTAGTGCTTGCGGGCTTTGCCTGCTTTCCGAGAATCGTACAGCCAGTGGCGGCCCAATACCTCACAATAGCATTCGCGTCACTTAACCTAATGGACAATTCCTTTAAATAAGCAGCATTTCTGCTGGTAGCCATGTCAGCTGTTTCACGGATGCGTTCTAATGGATATTTAGAGCTATGTGCATAGTCGTAAACTGTACCGGTCTTTGAGATATCAACCCGCATGGATTCCGGGATAAAGCCCGCATCGACGTTCTTCAGCATTAAATCCCTGCAATCTTTGCGCATCTTTTCCAATAGGCTTTGATACTTTTTATCCCCCGCAAGATTGTGCATATTGTACGGATCTGCTTCCGTGTCGAATAGCTCTTCGGAAGGCTTTGCTTTCCAAAAAACCGTTTGTGCAGGAGTCAATTTGCCGGCTTTGTAACTGTTCTCCCACGAGACGATCGATGGAGTTTCCCAATAGTATTCGTTATGCTGGCCGTAAATTTTATGAGGCATATAATTTCGGATGTATCGGTACTTCTTGCTCCGGATAGTGCGTATCATTTCCAGCGACTCATCAATCCTTCCTCTAAAACCAAAGGCATATTCCTTTTCAGGCGTATTTTGATCTCCCAAAAATGGCTTGCCTTGCATATATGAAGGCACTTTAATCCCCGCCAGGCTTAACACGGACGGGGCGAAATCCTCAAACGACACTATGCGGTCTATTCGGCTTCCGGCAGGTGCTGAAGCTATATTCGCATATTTTTTGGGAAAACGGATAATGAGGGGCACGTGCAAACCCGAATCATACATAAAGCGCTTGCTCCTCCCCAGTACGCCGCCGTTATCACTATAGTAAAACACGATGGTATTTTCTGCCAAACCAGCTTCCTTAAGCTCCTTCAGCAGCTTACCAACTTGCTGATCCATTGTTTCTATCTTGTCGTAATAAGCTGCCCAGTCGTGCTTCATTTCTGGTGTGGCGGGCAAATAGGGCGGGATTATTACTTTTTCAGGATCGTGCTGGGTTGGCTTTTTGGAACCGCGGATGCCGATGCTGCTCTCGTGCGTTACGCCGAGATTGAACACCGCGAAGAAGGGCTGACCGGGCTTGCGGTTTTTGTAAGTCGCTTTGGTGCTTGATTCATCCCAAGTGTTCGGGTGCCTGTTAAAATTGTAATCTTCCTTATCGTTATTGGTAGCATAGTAGCCCACCTGCCGTAAATATTTCGGAAACAATTTTATAAAGTCAGGGATGGGATAATTGCTCCTCATGAGTTCGGTGCCCATGTCGCAGGCAAGCATGCCGGTAATCAAAGTTGATCGCGACAAAGCACAGGCAGGCTGTGCGAATGCATGTTCATACAGCACGCCTTCTGTTGCGAACTTGTCAATATTCGGAGTGGTGGCAACCTTATCGCCATAACAACCGAGCATTGTAGTGTTATCCTCGCTTACAATCCACAAGATATTGGGGCGGTCCTGAACTTGTTGGGCTATGGCTGCGAAGCCACAACTCGTCCAAAAGCAAAGTAAAAAAAAGATATGGCGCATAATGGCTGTCTTATCAAGGAGCAGGTTAAGAGCTCAGTTCAAACTTAGCAATTTAGGCCAAATCACATTGTCACAGCTTTAATACGCTCTCGCAAACAGTACCCGCTGGCTGCTGGGCTTACCAGTGAGAATGCATGCACCTTCTTCCTGCTTGTTGTTAAGCGGAATGCAGCGGATTGTAGCTTTTGTCTCTTCCTTGATCTTCTTCTCGGTTTCGGGAGTGCCATCCCAATGGGCTGAGATGAAGCCGCCCTTTGTATCAAGAACCTGCTTAAACTCATCGTACGAGTTTACTTCTGTGGTTTTTTCATTGCGGAGCGCCAGGGCTTTGTTGTAGATATTTTGTTGGATTTCATCCAGCAAAGCGGAAATATGTTCTTCCAGTCCTTCGCGGCTGATGGTTTGCTTCTCTTTCGTATCGCGACGGGCAATCTCCACCGTCCCGTTCTCCAGGTCGCGGCCGCCCATGGCAATGCGCACAGGCACACCTTTCAACTCGTATTCGGCGAACTTAAAGCCCGGTCGTTGTGTATCGCGATCATCGTACTTAACAGAAATATTCCTGGCTTTGAGCCCTGCCACAATGCCATCCGCTACTTCAGAAATTTTTGCCCGTTCTTCATCGCCCTTGTAAATTGGCACAATCACCACCTGAATTGGTGCCAATTTTGGTGGCAACACAAGTCCGGCGTCATCTGAATGAGCCATAACCAGAGCGCCCATCAATCGCGTGGAAACGCCCCATGAAGTTGCCCAAACGTAATCCAGCTTGCCTTCTTTGCTTGTAAATTTTACGTCAAATGCTTTTGCGAAGTTCTGGCCAAGGAAATGGGATGTGCCTGCCTGCAACGCTTTCCCGTCTTGCATTAAAGCTTCGATGCAATAGGTGTCGAGAGCTCCCGCAAAACGTTCTGTTTCTGTTTTCTTTCCCCGGATTACCGGAACAGCCATAAATTCTTCAGCGAAGGTGGCGTAAACGTCGAGCATGCGCTCGGTCTCTTCAATGGCTTCCTCTTTGGTAGCGTGTGCGGTGTGGCCTTCCTGCCAAAGGAATTCGGCAGTGCGGAGGAAAAGGCGGGTGCGCATTTCCCACCTCACCACATTCGCCCACTGATTTACAAGGATGGGTAAATCGCGGTAGCTTTGGATCCATCCCCGGTAGGTGTTCCAGATTATAGTTTCGGATGTTGGGCGGACGATCAGTTCCTCTTCCAGCTTAGCATCTTCGTCAACAATAATGTTTCCGTTGCCATCGTTTTTTAAACGGTAATGTGTCACGACAGCACATTCTGTAGCAAAGCCCTCAACGTGCGAAGCCTCTTTTGAAAAAAACGACTTCGGGATAAACAAAGGAAAGTAAGCATTGCTGTGGCCGGTGTCTTTGAACATCTTATCCAGAGCAGCCTGCATTTTCTCCCAAATGGAATAGCCATACGGCTTAATGACCATACAGCCTCGTACGGCTGAATGCTCGGCCAGATCGGCTTTGGTAACAAGTTCGTTATACCATTGAGAATAATCTTCGTTTCTGCTCGTAAGGCCTTTGCTCATATGCGGTTCTGGAATGAATTATGTACTTTTACATGTAGTTGCGGCGGGTGAAAACCTGTATTTTCATTTAGTTTTCATCTTGCAAACGTATTTTGCATGCAACAATTTTATAGTCGCCAAAGTTATAAAACAAGCTGATGTATTAAATAAAAATACATGCAACCTAACCTCTACTTTAAGCGTCAGCAATACAGAGAACACCTATTTAACCTGAAGGCCATGAGAAAAAATTTTTTACTATTGTTTTCCGCAGCATGCACCCTCTTCATAAGTGCATGCTCCACCAATAAACTAGCTCAACAAAGCGGAGCAGACGACGACGTTTATTACACTGCGGCAAAGGCGAAAGAAATGCCTGAATATGTTGCAACTCAAACATCGAAGCCTGAGAAAAGCTACCGGAATGACGAGCAGCTTTATGGTGATAGCTACAATAATGGCGATTACTATGATCGCTATGATGCAACTTATGCCAGTCGCATAAACAGGTTCTACTACAATTCTCCATGGAGAAGCAATTATTACGATAGCTGGTATAACTACAGTTACAGCCCGTGGAATAATCGTTATGGTTCCCGATACGGCTATGTCTACGGTCCGGGCGTTTCAATTTACATCGGAAGTGCGCCAAACTGGGAGTACAATCCCTGGGGATATCGCTACGATCCGTTTTACGGCTATCGCTACGATCCTTACTGGAGCTACACCCCTGTTTACGGGTATTCTTATGGAAGCCGCTACTGGGGGCCATACTCATACACTAGCTACTACCCTGGCTACAGCTATGGCGGATATTACAGCAATGGGAACAACGGCTACAATGATCCAAACTATCGCAGCCGGCCAAACCGCGAAGGCAACAGCAACCGCGGCGGAAGCATCTATAACACACCTTCGGGCGGAAGCAGCACACCTTCTAACAGTGGAAGGCCACAGCGCTCTGGCGTAACAGGTTCTGATAACAACCGCCCTTCTTCTGGAGGAAGGATCAGCTCACAGCCGCAGGATCAGCCGCAGCCAAGTTCACGGCCGTCAAGAGATGACTACAGCCGCCCGCAGCAGCAGCCTGTTCAGCAGCAGCCTCAGCCATCACGGCCTGAGCGGGAGAGCTACTCGCCGCCACCATCATCATCGCCGTCAAACAGCGGTGGAAGCAGCGGCGGTGGAGGCAGCAGCAGTGGCGATAGGCCAACCCGCAACTAAGCACTACGCTTGTACTTATTTAAACACAGAAACATGAAATTGAAGAATATAATCCTTCTAACAGGAGTGCTATTGCCCGCGTTCAGCTATGCCCAGTACGCAGAAGATGCGTTGAGATTTTCCAATACGGAGCAAGGCACTACCTCAAGATTTAAAGCTTTAGGTGGTGCGCAGACAGCACTTGGCGGCGACATCAGTTCAGCGGCCTCTAACCCGGCGGGCTTGGGGCTTTTTACCAAAAGCGAACTGAACCTCACTACCGGCTTTCTAAACCGCACCCAGGAATCCCACTACATCAACACGAGCACTTCTTTAGGTACAGACAAGCTGGACATTAACGAACTAGGCGCTGTGTTCCACATTCCATCTTATAAGTCGAAAGGAAGCGATCTTACAAAAGGATGGTTGGGATTTAACTTCGGGCTTTCTTATAATAAAACGAATAATTTTAACACAACGATTGACTTCACCGGAGCAAACCCTAAGAGTTCGTTTGCCGATTATATTGCCGACTTAGCAACATCAGGATATTTAGCTAACGGAAATCCGGCTACCAATTCAAGTGCTTTGCCTACAGGCTCGCTGGAGAAAATGGGTTACCGCAACTATTTGATTGAGTACAATTCATCAGGTTATTTTGCTACGCCTGCGTTGAACAATATGCAGGAGAATAATGATTTCCGTACCGGCTCGCAATCAGAGTTTAATATTGGTGGTGGTGCAAATTATGGAAACAGCATTTACCTTGGGGCATCTGTCGGTATTGCAAACATAGATTACACTTCAGATCGGGAGTTTTCCGAGTCGGGCAAAATCCGCAGCTTTCCAGGTCAGGATGCCAATTTTACCGGCTCATCCTATGCTTTATCCTACCGTTCCACCCAAAACACAACCGGAGCAGGGCTCAACCTGAAGTTTGGAGCAATTGCCCGTTTGGATGAGAATGTGCGTGTGGGATTAAGCTTTATATCGCCTACCTGGTATTCCATAAATGATCGTTTTTCTGAAACTCTGGATACGCGATACACCCGTGCAAATGGAACAACTATCGCACCTTACACCAACGATGAAGAAATTTATGATTCTAAATACAGCCTTCGCACACCCTACAAAGTAAATGGCGGAATAGCCTTTACATTCGGCGGCATGGGGCTTATCTCGGGCGATGTGGAGTACGTTGATTACGCGTCAATGCATTTCTCATCCGACAGCAAATCATCTACAGACAACACGAATCGAAACATCAGGAACAACTACAAAAACGCCGTAAATTTTAAACTAGGCGGCGAATATAAGATCAACAACATTGCGGTGAGGGCGGGATACAATGAATCCGGAAATCCTTACCAGAAGCAGGAATACTCGTCTAGAGTTATTTCAGGTGGCATTGGTTACCGCAAGAATGTAATGTACCTGGATGTTACTTACGCTAACTCACAAACAAATTACAGCAGCGCCCCATACACAATTTCAGACACTTATCCTGATTATCCAACAACCGGCAGCGGCTTTGCAGCCGATATTAAAGATACACGAAACAACGTATTTGTCACTTTGGGAGTAAGATTCTAAGCGAATTTTGATCCATAAAAAAGCCCCGGCTTCAGCAGAAGTCGGGGCTTTTTACATTTAATTTTTTTTAGTTACTGCCGATCACATCGGTGACCGAAACTTCGAAATCTAAAGGTGAGAAGCCTGGTATTGTTCCATCAGAAGATCCCTTTAAGCCGTAGCCTTGGGGAGAAGGGGTAATAAATCTCACGGAGCCTCCCTGTTTAATTAAAGGAAGTATCTGTTGCCATGCAGGTACTAAGAAAGCTAACGGGCTACTGTAACCTGTTGCTGAATCAAAAGTAGATCCATTCAACAACTTCCCTGTAAAGTTCACGGTGACAGTTGAGTCCACTGCTATATTGCTCCCGGTACCAGTTGTAGTGATTTTGTAGTAAATACCTTTATTGCTTTTGGTGAATCCCGTCAGGCTATTGGCTTGCATGTATTTGGTAATCATGGCATCCTCATAAGCAGGTAAACCAGCAATGTCGAGTGCCTTCACTGTCACATCTATCGATGTATTTCCAGGAATCGGCCCTGAACCATTCCGCCCATAAGCCGACCGTGAAGGCACAATCAGCCTGATCTCGCCTCCCCTGTTTTTAAGTATTTCCTTTACACCCGTACGTACCCCTTCAAGGCTGAAATAGCCAAGGTAGTTGGCATAATGATTCGCGATCGTATCGGCAGTGGCGTAAGAGTTGTCAATTGCCTTGAATGAAAAAACCAATGGAACCTGATCAGAATACTCCATTGCGGAGCCAGTACCTGGCTTTGTGATCTGGTAATACATGCCTGTATTGGCGTACGCCTGAAATCCTGACAGGTTACTCTGTTTAAGATACGCCTGTATGTTCCGGTCGTCAAGCTGCTCCACGCTTTCATACTCCTTTGTACACGATGTTAAAACCGATGCTGATAGAGCGAGGATAAGAAGGTTTTTATGAAAAGATAGTCTCATTTGTTGTGATTATAACAGTTCAACGGTAAAATCCAGAACTGAGTTTGGAGGGATAGAGCCTGCGGAGGTATTGCCATACGCAAGCGCAGATGGAATTAAAAGCCGGATTTTGCCTCCTCTTTGAATAAGCGGAATACCAATCTGCCAGCCCGGTATTACTTGCCCAAGCTTAAAACTAAAACCTGTGGTGTTGCTGTCAAAAACCTGTCCCGATAACAGCTTCCCGGTGTATTTAGCGGTAACGCTTGTACCTGAAGAGTAGGTTACATTTCCGGTGCCTGGCGCATTGATGACATAGTATAAACCACTCTCATGTCTTATAGCGCCCTGGATGTTGTTAGCCGAGATAAAATCTTTGATCAGCTGTTCGTCTTTAGCGGCCTGCGCCTCAGCATCGTATTTGTCTTTTGAGCATGAACTAACGCCGATCAATAACACCAGCGCAGCAAAGAATAGATTTTTCATTTTGTAAGAAAGCGCAAATTTATTCTTTTAAACGGCAAATCTGATGAATTAACATATTTTAACAGGAATAGTATTGAGTGTATAAAGTCCGATGTATTGAGACGAGTACCCCCCAGCCCAATACCCACTACTCATTACTCAATACCAACTACTCTTAAAAACAATATTTGCCGGCGTCGATCATTGCTTTCGCAACCCTTTGCCTTGCATCTTTAATGTTAAATGGCTCAGCCTTGGTGAAACGTCGTAAGCCCACCAGCATCATTCTTAATTCGTCGCCTTCAGCAAAAGAATACAAAGCTTCTTTTCCTGCGAGGGCAACAGTATCAACTGCTCCGTAGACATAAATCCGCATGATATCTAGCTGATGTTTGCAGGCCTCTTCTCCCCTTTGCTTTACCAATTTCTCCACCCGTAAGATCGTCGATTCAGCCACGTATACCGAGCCAATGATATCGGCAAGTTTCATCAATATCTCTTGCTCTTTCGCCAGGCTCATCATCAGCTTCTGCACGGCAGAACCGGCAATCATCAGGCCTGCTTTTTTAAGGTTTTGAAGGATTTTCTTTTCAGCGGCAAACAAAGAATCATCTTCTTCGCCAAAATCAGGGATCGACATCAATTCACCGGCAACCGCTTGCGCCGGAGTCATCAAATCCAGCTCACCTTTCAGCGCCCGCTTCAGCAGCATATCCACTATCAGGAGACGGTTGATCTCATTAGTGCCTTCAAAAATCCGGTTGATGCGGCTATCGCGATAGGCACGTTCCATCGGCGCCTCAGCCGAATAACCCATCCCCCCGTAGATCTGCACGCCTTCGTCGACGATGTAATCCAGCATTTCTGATCCCCAAACTTTCAGGATCGCACACTCGACAGCAAACTGCTCGGTGGACTTGAGCTTGGCTTTCGCCGGATCCATACCTCCTGCCACCAAAGCATCATAAGCGTCATCTATATTTTGTCCGGCACGATAGGTTGCACTTTCTATCGCGAAATTGCGTGTGGCCATTTCGGCAAGTTTGTAGCGTATGGCTCCGAATTTTGAGATTGGCAAATTGAACTGCACGCGTTCGTTGGCGTAATTTACAGCGAAATTAAGTGCCATGCGGGACGAGCCAATGCAGGCAGCGCCGAGCTTTATCCTGCCTATGTTCAGAATATTCACCGCTATTTTAAACCCGTTCTCACGTTCTGAAAGCATGTTTTCCACCGGCACAGGGCACTCATTAAAGAATACCTGACGGGTGGATGAGCCTTTAATCCCGAGCTTATGCTCCTCGGGATTCATCGTGATGCCTCCAAAGGTTTTCTCTACGATGAAGCCAGTCAGATTTTTATCATCATCAATCTTGGCAAACACGATAAACACATCAGCGAAACCACCATTGGTGATCCACATTTTCTGGCCCGTGATCAGGTAGTGCGTACCTTCGGCATTGAGCACAGCTTTTGTGCGGCCGCTGTTCGCGTCAGAACCGGAGTTGGGCTCGGTGAGGCAGTAAGATGCTTTCCACTCGCCTGAAGCGAGTTTGGGAATGTACTTGTCTTTCTGTGCCTGATTTCCGTAATACAGGATCGGCAAAGTGCCAATACCGGTGTGGGCGGACAGCGCAACGGCAAACGAGTGCCCCGCTCCTATCACATCCGCCACAAGCATGGAGGTGTTGAAGTTCTTGCCAAAACCGCCGTATTCTTCAGGAATAGAGACTGCTAGTAGCCCAAGCTCCCCCGCTTTGTCCATGAGGCTCTCCATTAAACCTTCTTCCTGAGCATCTATGCGGTCGAGGTTTGGGAATACTTCACTGGCGAGAAAATCTTCACAGGTTTTCTTGATCATCAACTGTTCTTCATCGAACTCTTCGGGGATGAAAATATCTTCGGCAAGAGTTTCCTTGATGATGAACTCGCCGCCTTTGGTTGTGTTTTTTAGTGACATAGTATTGAGTATAGGGTATTGAGTAGTGGGTTGCTGTGTCCAATACTCAACGTTCATGTATTTTTAAGTGATCGCTGAAGTTTGTAATTCATCTTTTGTATCGCCTCGATACTTTGTAATAGCTCGTGGTTGTCTTCAGTAGACACGAAGCCCAGTCGTTCAGCGATTATTAGTTGCGTTTCCAGTTCGTAAGACGATCCAGTAGCGATGCCAAGGAACTGATTGAATTCTCCTTTGGTATTTCTGCCTGCCCCTTCAGAAATGTTGGACGCAATTGACACTGCAGATCGTCTAGCCTGAGATGTCAAGCCAAATCTTTCGTCTACAGGAAATTTCTCGGAGAGCTTATAAACACTTACCGCGAGATCAAGTGCCTTATTCCATACGTTGAGTTCTTTAATGTTATGCATATTGTTAGGTTTGATTTAATTCCAATATACTCTCATGCTAAGCGACAACTCAGTAGCATAGCCCACCATTATCACAAGGTCTGCTGCATGCTAGCCCCCAACCCAATACCCATTACTCACTACCCAATACTAAAAAACCTCAAACACCCCAGCCGCACCCTGTCCCGTGCCTACGCACATCGTCACCATCCCGTATTTCTGCTTTGTTCTCTTTAATTCGTTTATTATCTGCACCGTAAGCTTTGCGCCCGTACAGCCAAGCGGATGGCCAAGTGCAATAGCACCGCCATTAACATTTACAATCTCGGGGTTTAGGTCAAGTGTGCGGATGATTGCCAGCGACTGTGATGCAAACGCCTCATTCAATTCAATCAAATCGATTTGCTCCTGCTTCATACCCGCTTTCTTCAATGCCAGCGGAATGGCTTCTATCGGTCCGATGCCCATTATACGCGGCGGAACGCCCGCCACTCCATAGCTCACCAACCGTGCAATGGGTTTTGCGCCCAGCTCTTTCATTTTACTTTCAGAAACAACCAGAACAAAAGCTGCTCCGTCCGAGGTTTGGGAAGAGTTTCCAGCGGTTACCACTCCATCAGCAGCGAAAACGGGCTTTAACTTTGCAAGTTTATCTAACGAAGTATCAGCCCGCGGGCCTTCATCCGTGTCAACTACGTATTCCTTGGTTTTCTTTTTCAGGTTTTCATCCAGGTATGTTTCTTTAACAGTGATTGGAAGCACACCATCCTTTAAATGACCGTTCTGGATTGCTTTTATCGCCTTTTGATGGGAATTAAACGCAAACTCATCCTGATCTCCCCGGCTCACATTGTATTCCTTTGCAACAGCCTCGGCAGTAAGGCCCATCCCCCAATACCAGTCAGGATGTGTTTTGGCAACTTCCGGATTGGGCACAACTTTCCATCCGCCGAAAGGCATTCCCGACATAATTTCTACCCCACCCGCTACAATACAATCTGCCATGCCGCTTCGGATTTTTGCCACTGCCGTTGCAATTGTTTCCAATCCCGATGCACAATACCGGTTCATAGTCACACCGGGGACTTTATCCGTATCCAGTCCCATCATTGAGATCATACGAGCGATGTTAAGCCCCTGCTCTGCCTCGGGCGTAGCGTTGCCGACAATCACATCGTCGATCTGCTGTTTATCCAGATTCGGCACTGATTCAACGAGATGCTTAATCACATCCGCAGCCAATTCATCTGCTCGTGTAAAACGGAAAACACCTCTTGGCGCTTTTCCTACTGCGGTCCTGAAACCTGCTATGATATATGCTTCCTGCATTCTTTGAGTATTGGGTATTGTGTAGTGAGTATTGGGACTGGGCTCCTATGCGGCAACCCAATACGCAAATCGCACTACTCAATACTAATTCCTTAATGGCTTTCCTTTCGTAACTATACTTTGTATTCTCTCCAGCGTCTTCCGCTCGCCAACCAACGACATAAATGCTTCTCTTTCCAGATCAAGCAGATATTTTTCGGTTACAAATGTGGGTTGCGACAAATCGCCGCCGCAAAGCACCCAGCCTAATTTTTCTGATATTTTCTTGTCGTGTTCTGAGATGTAATGCCCGGCGTACATGGAGTTTGCTCCGGCATACACAATCCCCAGCCCTTGCTTCCCGAGCACACGAATGTCTTTCCGCGGCACCGGCTTCACGTAACCCGCCTCAGCCAGCTCAAGTGCTTTTTCCTTTGCATCCGCGATGAGCCTGCTGCGATTCATGGTGATGCTATATTTATCTTTTTGAAGATAGCCTAGTTCAAAAGCTTCTTCTGCAGATGTCGACACTTTTGCCATCCCGATAGTTAGGAATCGGTCTCTTAAAACCATCTGGTCAATTTGCCCTTCCTTAAATTCATCCGAAGCACGCAACGCAAACTCCTTAGAGCCGCCACCGCCCGGGATTAGCCCGACGCCAAATTCCACCAGCCCCATGTATGTTTCTGCGCTTAACTGCACATGATCAGCGTGAAGCGAAAACTCACATCCGCCGCCAAGGCAAAGATTAAATGGCGCAACCACTACCGGAATAGATGAATACCGGATACGCATTGACGTATTCTGGAACATCTTCACCGCCATATTCAGCTCATCCCAATCCTGCTCAACAGCCATCATGAAGATCATGCCTACATTCGCCCCGGCGGAGAAATTTGCTCCATCATTTCCGATAACGAGTCCTCGGTAATCCTTTTCAGCAATGTCTATCGCCTTGTTGATGCCCTGCAAAACCTCGCCTCCAATGGTGTTCATCTTGGTATGAAACTCCAAATTCAAAATGCCGTCGCCCAAATCTGTGAGCGTTGTTCCTGAATTTTTCCAGACCGTGTTCGTTGGGCGAATGTTATCTAAGATGATGAAGGCATCCGTTCCCGGGATGGGCTTGTATGTTTTTGATGGGATGTCGTAATATTTCCTGACTCCGTTTTCTACTTTATAAAAGCTTTCATTTCCGCCAGCAAGCATCTCGTGCACCCAGCGAGCAGCTTCGTTGCCGTAGCTTTTCATAGCCTCAACAGTTTCCTTGACGCCGAGTGCATCCCAGACTTCAAACGGTCCGAGCTCCCATCCAAAACCTGCCCGCATTGCATCGTCAATACGGTAAAGCTCATCTGATATTTCCGGAATGCGATCAGAAACGTATTCGAACAATCCGTAGAACGAGGTTCGAAAAAACTCTCCCGCCTTGTCTGTTCCTTTGGCGAAAACCGTCATCCGCTCACGCAGTTTTTCAATAGGCTTCGTTGCTTCCAGCGTAGCCGACTTTATCTTCTGCTGTGGCTTGTACTCAAGTGTTTTTAGATCAAGGGCGAGGATTTCGCTTGCCCCGTCCGCGTTTTTAATCTTTTTATAAAAACCCTGCTGCGTTTTATCGCCGAGCCACTTGTTCTCAGCCATCTTCTTCACGTATTCCGGAAGCTGGAAAAGATCATGCGCCTTATCATTCGGCAGGTTATTGAACAAGCCATTGGCAACGTTGATCATGGTGTCTAAACCCACAACGTCGCTGGTGCGGAAGGTGGCAGATTTGGGGCGGCCAAGTGCCGGACCGGTGAACTTATCAACTTCCTCTACCGTCAAATCCATTTTCTCAACCAGGTGCAGAAGCGCCATAATGG
Source organism: Sphingobacteriaceae bacterium (assembly GCA_029266635.1). Taxonomy (GTDB): domain Bacteria; phylum Bacteroidota; class Bacteroidia; order Sphingobacteriales; family Sphingobacteriaceae; genus JAQSWM01. Next base: position 63,861 of record JAQSWM010000009.1, read on the forward strand.
AATAGACTCCCACCCGATTGGCAATAAACGCCGGCGTATCCTTACAGAGCACTGTGGCTTTGCCAAGGAACTTATCGCCATAATGCAGCAGGAAATCTACCACTTCGGGCTTTGTGTCGGGAGTTGGAATGATCTCAAGCAGTCGCAGGTAGCGGGGCGGATTAAAGAAGTGGGTTCCGCAGAAGTGAGCCTTAAAGTCATCGCTCCTGCCTTCTGCCATCAGGTGAATTGGGATGCCGGATGTGTTGGACGTGATAAGGGTGCCGGTCTTACGATATTTTTCAACCTGATCATAAACCTGCTGTTTGATATCCAGCCGCTCAATCACCACCTCAATTACCCAATCGCACGAAGCGATATCTTTCATATTGTCCTCGAAGTTGCCTGTGGAAATCAGGTTCACCACTTTCTTCGAGTAAACCGGAGACGGATTGCTTTTTACAGCTGTTTCAAGAGAGGCATTCACAATTCGGTTACGCACTGCTTTGCTTTCGAGCGATAAACCTTTCGATTGTTCATCGGCTATAAGCTCTTTAGGCACAATGTCCAACAGCAAAACCTCCAGCCCGATATTTGCAAAGTGGCAGGCAATGCGGGAACCCATTATTCCCGACCCTAATACCGCAACTTTCTTTATAGTACGTTTCATGTTAGATGTGAGATTTTAGATATGAGAGTTGAGACTGCATCGGTCATTAATCAGGATTATAACTTGCGGCAATTTCGTTTACTTTCTTTAAGGTTTCGGTAAGCTGAAGCCGTTCGCTCTCGCTGATGTGCGTGTTCAAATATTCGTTGAACTTACGAACCACATCTTTAGCAAGCTTGCGTTTCTCTATTCCGGCAGGCGTTAAAAATATCTTAACAGACCGTTTATCAGATTTATCGCTTTGCCGATAAATGAGCCCTAACTCTTCCATATTGTTGAGCATCCGTGAGAGGCTGGTTGCTTTTATTCCCAGCAATGCCGCTATCTGCGATACTGCCGTGCCCTCCTCGTGAATATTAATGAGCATATAACCCAGAGCTTGTGTAATCCCCAAACCCGAGGCTATCTGATTGTACTTATTGGCTACAGTCTGCCAGGAAATCTTCAGGAAATAATCTATAGTCTCTTCCGGCTTCATTTATTATGCTTGCATAGCAAATTTAGAAATAAAGGATTTATTATGCAAGCATAATTCTTTTTACTTGTTTGCTGCTTTCGGAAGACTTGAAATAATTCTTAGGCTGTTAAACCATTATCAGCAGCCCTTGTCAGATAGGAAAATCAATATTTAAGATGAAAAAATTATCAATTCTATTCGTGTTTTTGTTTAGCATGACAGCCCTGGTAAAAGCACAGGATGCTAAGCACGCAGGCACTCCTGAAGAAAAGGCAAAAAGACAGGTTAAGCAGATGGCGGCTTTGAACCTGAGCGCTGATCAATCGGCAAAAATCACTGCTATTTTGGTTGCGCAGAACAAGTCACAAGATAGCATTCGCACTGCTGCAGGCGAAAACGCTGACATGAAAGCACTTCGTCCGAAGATGATGGCTGCAAGCAAGCAGGCAAGGGCTCAGGTTCTTGGAATCCTGACTGAAGAGCAAAAAACTGCTTACGCACAAATGGCTGCAGATGCTAAAGCTAAAGGCGGCGAAGGCAAAGAAAAGAAACCTGCCGCTGGCGGAGAATAATAGAATTGCCATTAACAAGAAAGGCATCTCTGTGGAGATGCCTTTCTTGTTTGTGTATATTTTACTTTCACCAGCCCACTGCCACATCATCCCCTCGCGGATCAGCGCCGCCTTGATAGCCCCATTTAGTTTTCAGAATTGCGTCCACCCGCCCAATGTTGCCGCCCTCCACAAGCTTATATCCTTTTTGCTGAAGCTTCACTTTCACGAGGCTGTCTAAACCTCCTTTTTCATACCTCACCTCGTCAGGTAACCATTGATGATGGAACTTTTTGGCGTTTACAGCGCTTTGCATGCTCTTGTCAAAATCAATCACATTCACTATCGTCTGGAAGACGGAAGTAATAATTGTTGAACCGCCCGGGGTACCCACAACCATAAACAAGTTGCCATCTTTTTCCACGATAGTTGGTGTCATACAACTCAACATCCGCTTATTTGGAGCGATGGCATTCGCTTCGCCGCCCACAAGCCCATACATGTTTGGTGCGCCGGGCTTCACTGAGAAATCATCCATTTCATTGTTCAGCAGAAAGCCCGCACCTTTTACAAACACCTTAGAGCCATAAGAGCCGTTAAGGGTAGTGGTTATGGCAACTGCATTTCCATCGCGATCTACGATGGAAAAATGTGTGGTTTGGTCGCTTTCTGCATAGCCAAACTCACCTGCCTTTACCTCCGAACTTAAAGTAGCCCTGTTCCAGTTGAGGTCCCTCATCCGCGAAAGCGAATATTCCGTCTTCAGCAATTGTGCCTGGGGAACAGTATAAAAATCCGGATCGCCGAGGTAAGATGCCCGATCCGCGTAAACCCTGCGCTCTGCCTCAACCATTACCTGCACAGAAGAATCCTGATTGAAGCCCCATCGTTTTAGCGGGTACGGCTCTACCATTTTGAGCAATTGCAATAAGGCAATACCACCACTGGAGGGCGGCGGCATGGTTATAACTTTGTAACCTTTGTATGTACCGCTCACCGGAGTGCGCCAGATCGCCCGGTAGTTTTTCAGATCTTCTTTCGAAATGAGCCCACCACCTGAAACCATTTCGGAAGCGATGAATTCTGCTACCGGTCCTTCGTAAAAGCCGGCTCTCCCATTGTCTCTGATCAGTTCCAGTGTTTTAGCAAGATCTTCCTGCACCACATTCTCGCCCGCAGCATAGCTTGATTTGATAAAATACTGCTTCCCGGGATTGTACTTGCTGAATTCCTTTTGATAGCCGGTAAGCTCTCTCGCCTGCCGCTCGGTGATTGCGAAGCCATTTCGGGCTAAGTTGATGGCCGGTTGCACCACCTCAGCCCACTTCAATTTCCCATATTTCTGATGTGCTTCCACCATCCCGGCAACGCTTCCGGGCACACCAGCAGCAAGGTGGCCGTATAAACTTTTATCCTCTATCGGATTGCCTGAAGCATCCAGATACATATCTCTGCTCGCTTTTCTAGGTGCTTTTTCCCGGAAATCAAGCGATGCAATCTCTCCGTCCTTTGAGCGGTAAACCATAAATCCGCCGCCGCCAATGTTGCCTGCGTTCGGATAGACAACGGCTAAGGCAAACTGCACAGCAACAGCAGCATCAACCGCATTGCCGCCTTTTTTTAATATCTCTAAGCCTACTTTGGAAGCTTCGGGATGTGCGGTGACAACCATCCCGTTTCGGAATTCGCCGCTGTTGTTCTTGCCCAATTGGCCGCTCACGCACGATGAGATCGCCGGGAGCACGAGGAAATAAAGAAAATAAGGTTTTAGCTTAATCATCCGCTGAAATTTGCAGACAATATCTTCAAAAATTTATAGGGAAGCAAATGAGCGCTACTGCGGGTTGGAGGCGGAAGCGTAGATATCTTCTATGATGTCTTTGTTCTTTTCGAGAATAACTTTGCGTTTGAGGCTGAGTTTGGGAGTCATCTCACCATTGTCGATGGTCCACTCTTTCGGCAGGAGCCGGAACTTTTTGATCTGCTCCCAATGCCCGAAATTCTCGTTGTAGTGGCTAATTTCCTGCTGAAATTTCGCAATTACCTCCCCGTTCTTGATTGCGTTGTCTATGCCAGTCCACGGAATATTGTGCCGTGAGCACCATTCTTCCAGAGCCTGCGCAGCGGGAACGATCAGGGCCGAGGGAAATTTCCTGTTTTCGCCAATCACCAGCACTTGTTCTATTAGCAGCGATTCTTTGAACTTATTTTCTACCACCTGCGGGGCCACATACTTGCCTCCTGCGGTCTTAAAGATTTCTTTTTTACGATCAGTAATGCATAAAAATCCTTCGGGGCTAAGATTGCCAATATCGCCCGTATGGAAAAAACCATCCTTATCAATAACTTCTTCTGAAAGATCCGGGCGGTTATAATAGCCTTTCATCACGTTGGGGCCTTTGCACATGATTTCGCCATCATCAGCTATTTTCACAATCACGTCTTTAAGCGGCTTGCCCACAGATGAAAATGCAACCTGCCCTTTCTTCAAGCCGTTAACGGCGATAACCGGAGAAGTTTCAGTAAGCCCGTACCCTTCAAGCACCGGTATTCCCGCAGCCCAAAAAACCTTGGCTAACCTTAACTGCAATGCCGCTCCACCCGAAACTATCGCCTGGATATTTCCGCCCAAAGCTTCCCGCCATTTTTTGAACACAAGCTTTCTTGCCAGCGACAACTGCATTTCGTACCACACGCCGTTCTTGCCATCCAGCTCATAACGGAGCCCGAGATCCAGAGCCCAATAGAATATTTTCTTCTTTATGCCCGTCAGTTCCGCACCTTTCGCCACAATGCGGTCGTACACCTTTTCAAGCAGACGAGGAACGGTGGTAAATCCATCCGGTTTCACATCATTAATATCGGCAACAATAGTATCCATACTCTCAGCATAGTAAACCGAAATGCCGAGATAGAAATACATGTAGATCACCATGCGCTCAAAAATGTGCGACAAAGGCAGAAAGCTAAGCGCCTTTTTGTACGATTCCGGATACAGCACTGAAGAAGCTTTTACGTTGCTCATCAGGTTATCGTGGGTGAGCATTACACCTTTCGGCGTGCCGGTTGTGCCGGAGGTATAAATGAGGGTAAGCAGGTCGTCGGGCTGGATTTTCTGTTTATAGGATTCGAGATCAATGTGTGAGTTTTTCTTTCCGAGCTCCACGACTTCCAGCCAGTGCGGAATGCCATCTGTTTTGTCGAAGCAATATATCTTTACGCCCAACTCCCCGCAACAGCCCTGCACCTTATCCGCCAGCTCTTTCCCGGAGACAAACAAAATTTTCACCTCCGCATCCTTGAGAATAAAACGGATGTCGTTTTCTGCCAGCGTGGGATGCATGGGCACCTGGGCAGCGCCGGTCTGCATAATTCCAAAATCGCAAAAGTTCCATTCCGGGCGATTAGCCGACATGATGGCAACTTTCTCTCCGGGGTGGATATTAAGCGCAATCAGCCCGCGGCTAACGTTATCAGAAATTTCCTTAAAATCAGCAGTTGAATACTTGACCCAAACGCCCGCAACCTTTCCCGCAATTACGTCGTCTCTCCTGAAATTAGCATCAGAATGAGGCAAAAGATCAAACACTCGGATTAAATTCATGTTATGGAAGCGGTTAGCGGGATGTGGAAATCCTCCAACTAATTAACGAATTTTAATTGAACATTATGTTTCTGCCGTAATATTGCGGGACATAAACAGATCACAACATTATGAAAAAGTTATTTATCACATGCCTTGCTGCCGGAATTTTGCTCCTGGTAGGTAAAGAATCGCATGCACAGGACTACAACAATGCCATCGGCGTACGGGTTGGCTCTAACACCGGAATTAACTTCAAAACCTTTATTGCTGCGAACAGGGCAATAGATTTGAACCTTTCTGTGAGGGATAAAAATGATTTCAAGCGGATTTTCTTTACCGCACTTTATGAGGTTCACAATCCGGTTGGCGGAGCTGCCGGACTTAAATGGTACTATGGTGCGGGCGGTAGCCTTGGCTCCTGGCGTTACAAGAAAGAAGACGGAGATTTATTCCTGAGTGCCGACGGCGTGCTTGGCCTGGATTACAAAATCCCCGGCGCACCGCTCAACCTCGCTTTAGACTGGCGCCCACGCCTGGAAATTACTCCTGATACTGATGTGCTTACAGACGATGTGGGCCTGGCAATCAGGTTTACCTTCTAAACAAAAAAGGCTCCCTCACAGGAGCTTTTTTTGTTATTTGTTACTTCAAACTCAACCACTTTTTCCTGACCGCCAGTTCCTCCGCAGTGGGCGAAGTATCAGCAACCATTCTGTATTTGACATTCGGGTTTGCTCGCAGAGTAACATCAATTTGCTGCACGAGCCCGTCTCTGGAGATGGTAAACTTCAGCTTATTTCCTACTTTTTTATTGAGCAAGGCACGATCAAACTCACCTGCCCGCTGAGCATCAGACTGATAAGCATTGATACGTACGCCATCTATCGCGATTATTTCGTCGTTGAAGTTGATTCCGTCCACATAAGCTGCGCTGCCCCTTGACACGTTGCTCACCACTACCTTCCCGTTCTTTTCGTCGGTAGCGATACCCAAATACGGCTGACTGCTGTTGGCATTGTCGTTCACCACGCTGATACCGGCGTAGCTGAAGTATTTATTATAGTCGATAGTTTTGGTATCGTACACATAATCCTGGTAAATCTGATCGAATGATTTACCGGCTACTTTCTCCAGCATCGCTTTAAATTCTGCATCGGTGTAGCCACGCTTTTTCTTTTTATAGTATTCCTCATACATCGCTTTCATCACATCGTCGAGGTTCTTTTTGGCATTTGTAGCCTGGATGATCTCCAGATCCATCACCAAAGCAATGAGTGAGCCTTTGCTGTAGTATGAGATGGTGGTATTCTTGCTGTTTTCCGCAGGGCGATATTGTTTGATCCACGCATCAAAGCTGGCATCGTTTGCCGATTGCACTTTGCTGCCCGGCTGATTATCCACCGCAGCCATATCACCTGCCAAGCCTTCCACGAAGCGCTCCGGAGGTGTGAGCCCCGCCCGCTCCAGGATCACTTTCTCATAGTACGAGGTAAAGCCCTCGGCGATCCACAGATTGGTAGTATAGTTCTCGTTTTCGTAGTCGAACGGCCCTAAAGCAATCGGGCGCAGCCTCTTCACATTCCACAAATGAAAATGTTCATGCGCAACCAGCTTTAGAAAACCCCAGTAACCGGCTTCTGTATCGTAGCCGTTCCGGGCTACGCCCAAAACTGTTGAGTTTAGATGCTCCAGTCCGCCGCTCCCAACATTGTAGTTGTGCACTAAGAAAACATAGCGTTTGTTGGGGTTCTCGCCGAAAACAGCTGTTTCCTCTTCAACTATCTTCGTCATATCTTTCTTTAAGCGCTCTTTATTGTAGTTGCCGCCGCCATACATCGCCACTTCGTAATTCACGCCCGCAGCGTTGAATGCAAACACATCCTGATTGCCAACCTCAATTGGCGAATCGAACAGAATATCAAAATCGGGAGCATAGAATGTATTAGCTCTTCCTGCAACAGGCTCAAGCCCGGTAGAGATTTTGCTCCATCCTTTATACGGCTGAACCGTAACAGTAGCCGGATGGTTGATCATCCCATCTACAAACATGAATACGCCTGTAGGCGAGATAAATCCGTGCTTTGTGTCGACGAAAGGAGTACGTACTGAAATCTCAAAGCAATAAACACGATAGTTCAGTGTAAAATTTCCTTTTGCTGAACGTACACGCCAGGTATTTTTACTGGTCTTTTCTACCGGGAGGCTTTTTCCCGAAGAGTTCTTTGCACTAACGGCTTCCACATTTCTGGCAAACTCTCTGATTAGATAAGAGCCCGGCGCCCATACCGGCATCTTTACATCCACAAAATCTTTTGCTAAGCCATCTACCTGCATGCTTACCTCTACGTAATGTGTTTGCGGCTCGGGAAAGGAAAGGGTAAATTCTATTTTAGAAGCTGCAAAAGCTCCGGAAGTAACAGACATAAAAAGGAATAAAAATAATGCGTGAAGTGAAATATTAATTTTCATAATTGGTACAAATGTAATTTTTCAGAATACAGCAAGCTCATTTTGAAGGCTGTAAAATAGTTGATACCTCCAACTATCTTTCGGCGCAAGCGGTAGTTTTGCTTTTATCTGAAATGAAGTACCTTGAAGAACCATTGACACGGCCGTTGGTTTCGGTTACGAAGAAATACCTTAGTGCCTTTTCAGAAGAACTGGAAGGATTGGAACTGGAGCGGTATCATTTCGTTTTGCTCCGTATTGATGAGAATGACGAGCTTACACAAAAGGCATTAGCCAACCTTTTGCATGTAGATAAGTCGTTTATGGTGAACATAATTGATTATCTGGCAGAACGCGGGTATGTTACCAGAGAAAAGAACGTGAAGGATAGGCGTGAGCAGATTATCAGGCTCACCGATAAAGCCCGTCAGGATATTCCGGTTATAAGAACGGCGATTAAACGGTTGAACAAAAAATCGCTGAAAAACGTAAGCGAGGAGCAGCTGGAAACATACAGAGAAGTGCTGAATATGATACAAGCAAACTTGTCTGATTCGAGGCCCAATATTTTCGTAGAATACAAAAAATTCGAAGTCAAATAATATGAAAACAAAGTACATTGTTTATGCTATCCTGGTCATTGCATTTGGTTCATTGGTTGGCTATCGGATAATAAAAAACAAGTCGGAAGGTGCCGATTCGGCTGGCGGACGCGGAGGCAAGGGCGGCGGAAAAGGCGGTTCGGGAGCGCCGATGCGTGTAGATGGGGTTGTGGTGCAAGCCCGTCCATTTTCCAATACCCTCTCAGTATCCGGCTCGATAGAAGCCAACGAGCAGGTGGATATCCGCAGCGAAATATCCGGGTTGGTGCGTTCCATCAACTTTCAGGAAGGCGGCAGTGTGGGCAAGGGACAGGCCTTGGTCCGTATTGACGATTCAGAACTGCGGGCACAGCTATCGCAAGCACTTACCAAAGAACAACTTTCAGCAGAAAATGAGCGTCGGGCAGCTTTGCTGTTAAAAAAGGAGGCAATTAGCCGCGAAGAATATGATACTGCTCTTGCGGATCTGCGCTCTCTCCGTGCACAAACCCAGCTCATCCGGGCGCAACTCGCGAAAGCCACCGTTCGGGCTCCTTTCAGTGGCAAAATAGGTTTGCGTTCAATTTCCGTAGGCGAATATGTTACCCCAACCACCGTCATCGCCCGGCTTTTCAGCACCAATCCTGTTAAGATTTCGTTTTCAGTTCCGGAGAAATATGCAGGGCAGCTTACCCGCAACTCAACCATTCATTTTACCGTTGCCGGATCTCAGAAGCAATACAATGCACAGGTTTATGCCGTAGAGCCCGGAATTGACGTCACCACACGTACCCTGCAACTGAGAGCGAAGGCTGCAAATCCGGGCGGCGAACTGCGTCCCGGGACTTTTGCCAGGATAGATATGCCTCTGGCTGATATCGCGGATGCAATCCTGATTCCCACCCAGGCAGTTGTGCCTGTGCAGGATGGCAAGAAAGTTTATGTGTCGCAAAACGGCATCGCAACAGAAGTTATGATTGAAACTTCAGCACGTACAGATAAAGATGTTCTGGTAGTGTCGGGCCTGAAGCCGGGCGATACTGTGCTTACCACCGGCGTGATGTCTATGAAGCCAGAAACTCCTGTAAAAGTTAAAGTGGTACAACACTAAGGTATGAGTTTATCAACAATCAGCATAAAACGCCCGGTTCTTACCATCGTAATGAACCTTATCCTGCTGCTTTTCGGCATCATCGGTTTTACGTTTTTGGGCGTAAGGGAATTTCCGTCTATTGACCCGCCTATTGTTTCGGTGCGCACAAGCTATTCGGGCGCAAACTCAGACATCATTGAGTCGCAAATCACTGAACCGCTTGAGAAAGCCATCAACTCCATTGACGGCATCAGGAGCATTTCATCTTCCAGCAACCAGGGTTCAAGCAGCATAAACGTTGAGTTCAACCTCGACAAAAACCTTGAAGAGGCTGCAAACGACATCCGCGATAAAGTTTCGCAGGCAGCCAGAAACCTTCCTGAAGACATTGACTCGCCACCGGTAGTTTCAAAATCTGATGCCGACTCCTCGCCCATCATGATCTTAACTGCTCAAAGCGAAACCCGCGGCCTTTTGGATTTGAGCGATTATGTAGAAAACGTGATTGCGCAACGACTGCAAACCGTTCCCGGAGTGAGCAGCGTTTCCATTTACGGCGAGAAAAAGTATTCCATGCGCTTGTGGATCGACCCAATGAAACTCTCTTCTTATGGCTTGACTACGGCGGATGTGCGCAGTGCCCTGAACAGCCAGAACGTTGATCTGCCTTCGGGAAAGGTGAGTGGAGCCAACACTGAGCTTACGGTTAAAACAGCCGGAAATTTATCTACCGAAGAACAGTTCAGCAATCTGATTATCAAAAATAGCGGCGACAACATTATCCGCCTGAGCGATATTGGCAGAGCGGAGTTTGGGCCTGAAAACCTGGAAAGCAACCTGCTTGAGTCCGGGAAGCCGATGGTGGGAATGGCAATCATCCCACAGCCGGGCTCTAATTATCTGGATATTTCAAATTTTGTAATGAAACGTTTTGATCAGCTTCAAAATGAGTTGCCGAAAGACATAACGCTAACCGTTTCGTTAGACAACACGCTTTTCATCAAGCAGTCGGTGATGGAAGTTGCCGAAACCATCCTGATCTCGCTGGTGCTGGTTATCCTCATTATTTATCTGTTCTTCCGCGACTGGGGAATTGCGTTCAGGCCTTTGATCGATATTCCTGTATCGCTGGTAGCCACTTTCTTCATCATGTACCTGTTTGGCTTCTCCATTAACGTGCTTACGCTGTTGGCCATCGTGCTGGCAACAGGGCTTGTAGTAGACGATGGTATCGTAGTAACGGAGAATATCTTCAAAAAAGTGGAGGAAGGCATGTCGCCGATTGAGGCTGCAATTAAGGGCTCGAACGAAATTTTCTTTGCTGTTATCTCGATCTCGGTAACGCTGGCAGCGGTGTTTATGCCTGTTATTTTCCTTGAGGGTTTTGTGGGAAGGCTGTTCCGGGAGTTTGGGGTCGTCATAGCGGCGGCAGTGCTTATCTCCGCCTTTGTTTCCCTTTCGCTTACGCCGATGTTGAATGCGTATTTGATGAAAGGCGGCGCACATAAACATTCAAAGTTCTACAATATAACAGAGCAATATTTTGTAAAGATGACCACCGGATATGCCGAGTCATTGAACAACTTCATGCGAAGAAAGTGGATCAGCTGGCCCATTATCGCTGTCTGTTTTGGGCTTATTGCGCTGTTCTGGACAATTATCCCGAAAGAAACCGCCCCTTACGATGACCGGAACCAGGTTTCTGCCAGCATCAGTACTGCAGAAGGCGCTTCATTCGAATACACCGATCGTTTTGTGCGTGAATTTGCTGAAGTGATCAACGATTCCATCCCGGAAAAGAAAGTAAACGTTGTAATTATCGGCTCGGGAAGCAGTAGTTCCACTAACTCAGGCCGGATGTACATCAGGCTCGTGCCTTCCGAGACACGAAAACGCTCCCAGAAAGAAGTGGCTACCAAACTGAACAAAATAGCCAAGAATTATACTGAAGCACGGGTTTTGGTAACTGAGCAGCCTACTATTTCCGTAAACAGGCGGGGCGGCTTGCCAATCCAATACGTTATCAAGGCGCCAAACTTTGAGCAGCTGCAACAAAAAGTGCCGAAGTTTATGGAAGCTGCAAGCAGCGATGCTACGTTCTCGGTAGTAGATGTAAACCTGAAATTTAACAAGCCGGAAATTAACCTGACGATAGACCGCGACAAGGCCCAAAGCCTCGGGGTCTCAGTGCTTGACGTTGCCCAAACTCTGCAGCTCGCCCTGAGCGGAGGGCGTTTTGCCTACTTCACCATGAACGGCAGGCAATACCAGGTTATCGCACAGTTCGACAGAGCAGACCGCGATGATCCCTTAGACCTTACTTCCATTTTTGTGAAGAGCAGTACCGGACAATTGGTTCAGCTAGACAACCTGGTACAGCTTCAGGAACAAAGCAGTCCGCCACAGTTGTATCACACAGACCGTTTTCTGTCTGCCACTGTTTCAGCGGGCTTGGCTCCGGGCAAAACTATTGGCGACGGAATTGCGACAATGGACAAAATTGCCGACAAGGTTCTTGATAAGAATTTCTCAACAGATTTGTCGGGAGAGTCGAGAGACTTTAGAGAAAGCGGATCGAATACCCTGTTTGCGTTCGGGCTGGCTCTGCTGCTCGTGTACCTGATTCTTGCGGCACAATTTGAAAGTTTCATAGATCCGATGATCATTATCATCACGGTGCCACTGGCAGTAGCCGGAGCCATGCTCTCGCTGTGGCTTTTTGGCCAGACCTGGAATATATTCAGCCAGATTGGAACGGTTATGCTTATTGGCTTGGTTACCAAAAATGGTATTCTGATCGTAGAGTTTGCCAACCAACTCAAGGAACAGGGAAGATCTGTACAAGAAGCGATTATCGAAGCTGCGGAAGCCAGGCTGCGCCCGATTCTGATGACCAGTTTAGCCATTGCGCTTGGGGCCATGCCAATCGCGGTAGCATTAGGAGCAGCTTCGAAAAGCCGTATGGGAATGGGGATTGTAATCGTCGGCGGAACCCTTTTTTCACTGATTTTAACCCTGTTTATTATTCCGGCAATCTATTCAATGTGGTCCAGGGAGCATAAAAGGAACATTGAACTTGAGAAAGCTGAGCAATATGAAAAAGAGGCATTGGCGGAACATGTCTAAGAAATTTATGAGAATAAAAATATTAGCGCTATTGCTGCTATGCTTTAGCTGCTTCGAATCACAAGCGCAGGAAGTGCTTACGTTAGAACAAGCAATTAACATAGCGCTTGAAAGGAATTATGATATCCGGCTGGTTTCAAATGATGTTGAGATCAGCAAAAATAACGTCAGCAGGGCTAACGCCGGAATGCTGCCAAGGGTGACGGGCGATTTTTCAACTAACACGACGATTTCAAACACCACGCAAACTCAGTCAAGCGGCTTGGAAGTAACGCGAAAAGGCGCCAAAAATTCGAATCTGAATTACGGTCCGAGTTTAAACTGGACCATTTTTGATGGCTTCGGGATGTTTACTACTTACGATCGCCTGAAGGAACTACAGAATTTAGGCGAAGCCAACTTGAAAACAACGGTGCTAAGTACTGTTTTCACCGTAGTTAATACGTATTACGAAATTATGCGGCAACAAAAAAGCCTGGTATCGTCAAAAACTGCTGTGGAACTATCGCGACTGCGCCTCAACACTGCTCAGAATAGATACGAGATCGGGAAGGCCGCAAAGCTGGAAGTTTTAGCTGCAACAGTAGATTTAAATACCGATACCACTACTTATTTGCGCCAAATAGACCTGATTAAAAATACAAAAATTCAACTGAATACACTGTTGGCACGCGATGTAAACACGGACTTCTCGGTTTCCGACAATCTCTCAATCGACAGTACCCTAAACATCCAAAAACTCACAGAAGCGGGTTCACAACAAAATCCCGCCCTTCAGTCGGCACTCATCAACCAGCGCATCGCGGAGCTAAACTTAAAACAGGTTAAATCTCTCCGGTATCCCGTTGTTGGAATTAATACCGGCTATAATTTTAGTAAATCAGAGTCGGAGCTGGGCTTTGCCCGACAGTCCAACGGCCGCGGTTTCAATTACGGGCTAACCGCATCTGTAAATATCTTCAATGGATTTCTTCAGAAGAAAAACGAACGAAATGCTGCTATTGAAATTGAAAGCGCCCGCCTTGACTATAGCCGCATCAGCGAAAGCATTCAATCGCAACTTGCATCTGCATACCAAACTTATCTTACCAGCCTTCATCTTGTAAGCCTTGAAGAATCAAACCTGAATGTGGCGAAACAAAATCTCGACATCACTTTAGAAAAATTCAGGCTCGGCAGCATTGCACCACTTGAGTTCAGAGAAGCACAGAGGAATTATGTGGACGCAAGCGTTCGGCTTAACAATGCGCAATACGACGCCAAGTTAGCAGAAGTGCTGTTAAAGGAATTATCAGGAACCCTGAACGTCAGATAGATTGTTGTTAAGTGGGAGTTTGGAAGCTTGGCACAGGATTTTCTGCATACCGGAAAAATGTTATTTTTGACAGCTAATGAATCAATACAGATACAAATCAGCTTTATTGATTGATGACAGTTACATAGATAACCTGATCAGCCGGAAAATACTGGAAAATAATTCCTTTGCTGAAAAGATTACTGTTATTGATTCGCCCCAACAGGCAATTGACTACATACGTCAATGCCTCGACAAAAACCTTGACATTCCTGAAGTGATTTTCCTTGACATCCGAATGCCCGAAATGAACGGATTTGATTTTCTATCAGAAATCAAAAACATCAATGGCCTGGCAGAACAAAAGATCAAAATTTATGTCTTGTCTTCATCACTTGATCCAAATGACCTGAAGCGGATAGACGATCACCAGCTTGTAACCAAGTTCATCGGCAAACCACTTTCTTCCCAGGCGCTGGAAGGTATTTAACATGATTTTAGTAGCAGATAGCGGCTCTTCAAAAACCGACTGGATATTATCGCTTCCCGGCGCCAAGCGTCTGGCATTCCGCACCCCCGGAATTAACCCTTATTTCCTTTCTGAGAAGGACATAGTAAAGATATTTCATCAGGTTGCTGAAATTCAGCCTTACGCCGATAAAGTAAAAGAGATCTATTTTTTCGGTGCCGGGTGCTCCAGCCCCGATAAGCATGAAGTAGTTTCCAACGGTTTGTCGGCGTTTTTCAAAAAGGCGTTCGTGAGCGTGGATAACGATATGATTGGCTGCGCTTACGCCACTTGCGGCGAGTACAAAGGGCTTACCTGCATACTTGGCACCGGCTCAAACATTGCCTTTTTTGACGGAAAAGATATCTACCAGAGTAATCACGGGTTGGGCTTTATCCTGGGCGATGAGGGCTCTGGCACTTATCTTGGCAAAAAGCTGCTAACTGATTACTTATACGGCAGAATGCCCGACAACTTAAAAAAGCTGTTTATCAAAAGCCACAAAGTAGATAAAGAAACAGTAATTCAGCATGTGTATATGATGCCTTCAGCTAACCTTTATCTCGCTTCATTTGCCAGGTTTTTGAGCGAGCAACGGGGCAACAAGTATATAGATGGTTTACTGTACCAAAGCTTTGACGATTTCATCAAAACCTGCGTTCTCACCTACCCCAAACACCAGGAGTTTGCCTGCCATTTTGTGGGGTCAATAGCATTCCACTTCAAGGACATTTTATCCCAAGCCTGCAAAGATAATGGCGTTCAGGTAGGTAAAATACTGAAACACCCGATTGACGAGCTGTTTCAGTTTATCTTGAAGCGGGAAAAGGCTGGGTAATCAGCTAATTTCTGCGGAATCCTGCTTGTTATCTCTGATTTTCTTTGCGCCATAGGCTGCGCCTGCGGCAAGGAGGAAGAGGACGCCACCGTCGAGGGGTACTGGGCATGCGTCATCTTCATCTGCTAAAACGGTTCCATCTTCACACACTGTGGGCGGATTTTGTTGAGCGACAGCCTCTAAACAACAAACATATAACACCGCCACTAACCCTATACCTCTCCTAATAGTTCTTAACATACGAAATCCTTCTCTCTTTATCTCTGATATACTGCAAAATTATGAAAAAAGTTTTACCGGGTTTACACTTTCCTAGTTCTTAATGAACTTAGTTTTGCCAATTATATTATTTGTAGTAGCTTCAACCATTTGAAGAATGTAAATCCCCTTTTCTAACGAAGTAACATTTTGCTTTAGTGGTTGCCCGTGTTCTACCAAGGAATGGGTCATTTCGCGACCATCTTTATCGTAAACCATTAACTTATATGATTGAGGATCGTTGCACTCGCTGTCGTAATCGACGTATACCTCGTTAACTACCGGATTAGGATACAGCACAAAAACTGGTGCAGCAACGTCTCGTTCAAAGTCGACTGAAATAAGGTTTGAGAACACATAGTCGCCATTCAGGTCTACCTGCTTCAAGCGATAGTAAGTAGTACCTTTTGTGGGATCTTTGTCCAAATAAGTATAAGATGCGGCCGAATTAGATGTTCCTTTTGCTTTCAACACGGAAAGAAGTTTAAAGTTCCTTCCATCCTGAGAACTCTCCAATTCAAAACGATCATTGTTCTGTTCGGTCGCTGTTTTCCAGGTGATCAAAGCTCCGATACCTACTTTCTTAGCCGAGAACGAGAGCAGAGTAACGGGCAAATTTGTGGGTGGTTGGAACAGTAGTTTAAAACGATTGGGACCATATGTATTTGCATCAGACTTGTTAATTGTGAAGGAGTAAACCGGATTAGCTTTTACATCTAACAGGTTACCGGTGAATTCATCTTTAAGCAAAGTAGTATAGTTGCGAGTAGCGGAAAGATCAGCGAAGTTCAAGGTTAAATTGCCCGATGTGGTAGCGTTAACATTTAACTTAAGTTCAGAAACTTGGCTAATGTTGGGCATGAAATTGATCACCAAGTCTTTGTCGTCACTTGAGCGAGTGGTCAGAGTTACGCTGCTACCTTCCATAAAAGTAGCGTCCTCGAAACCTGCATTAGGATTACTTCCATCATTGAAAACCACCACCGCCTCTTCTTTATTGATGCCATTCTGAAGGTTTATGCGAAGCTGCTTCCAGGATGGCGCACCACTCGTTGTTGCGGGAATAGAACCCTTGGTACCTGCTAGCAGTTTATCTGTAGGAGCAGAAAGGAAGCGTGCCGGCGAACTGTTTACAGATTTCGAGCTCTCTTTGAACGTTATGGAAGCACCCGATGCATTTGCTCGCACCCAGAAGCCTTGACCTGCTTGTATAAGGTTAACATTGCTGCCGTTTGTTGAGATGCCGTTCAGATATGTAGCATAGCCACCGCCGGGCTTGTAAACGCTAACCTGATCAACAGTGTTGGCTTTATCCATCAAGGTCCAATCTATAGTGCCTGGATATGGATTTCCTACTAAATTATATCCGTTATATGTAGCGTCATCGGGACCGGAATTTTCCGTATATGACAATGGAATAGTAATATCACCTTGATTTATCGGACCAACATACTGCATCAACACGTCCTCAGGTGCAAGATATGGGGAGTTTACCTTTTTAGATGTGGTAGCAGTTGCCGGAGTATAATTGCTTCTGTCCCCCCGGAAGTACAAAAATATACCCTTTCCCGGTTCAAGGCTTTCGTAGATGTTTGATGGAGTAAGGAATTGATGTTGTGCATCTGACGAAGGAGCAGACTCGTTATAGCGCTTTAAGGTTGTGCTAAATGGGGAGGCATTGCCGCCAGGGTCAAAACCGTTAGTAGACCCACCGTTTCCCGTGATAATCATGTATCCTTTTAATTGCTCCAGCGTTTTGTTAGAAGAAAGCAGATTATCGTTTATTGGTGATGAAATACTTCTGAAACTTCTATTAGCTGAGTTCAGTCCACCAGTGAAAAACGATTGCACAATCACATTTCCGGTTATACTGGCTCCATTTGCAAGCGGAGCAATGTTGGCATTATCGTGAGCATCAGCCAATAAATACAGCTTACCATTTGCATCCAAGGTTGTATTTGCATCAACTGTAACAATACCTTCAGGATCAATGGTGGCGGAATATGGAGAGGAGATCTTCTTGATGCCGCCGCCGGTAAGGACAAGATTGGTATATGCCAGGGCACCGACAATCTGATCACCGGAACCATTATAGGTAAATGTTCCTCTGATAGGCTGTACTGCTGTATCAAGCCAGTCGCCAGCCATATAAACCGGACGGGTTTCAGGATTTAGCAACTGCGTGGAAGGCATATAATCACCGGCAATCGAAATTGAGCTTATCCTTGTTGTTAACACAATTTGAGAGTTAACAGTAAGATTTCCTCCTATTGAAAGTGGCCTTGTTACGTTTCCGTCTATAGTCTTGACACCGGTGCCGTTGATAGATAGATTTTGAAATTTTGTATTGTCGTCTATGAATATCGAAAAATCGCCCGTGTTGCTAATTTCTATAGTAGTGTTTGCATCAATCACGTCACTCGCCCTGAACTTGAAAGGATCAGGTGTATTGCTCCGGTAAACATATTTTGCTGCATTGCTCATCTTAAGCGAACCTGCAGCATTAATAATTATAGGGTTAGAACCATCATCCAGTACAGCCGAGGCCCTTTCATCCCCAATTATCAGGTTGGTAACGCTTAGTGAAGATGATAAACTTACCGGTGCATTGATCTTAAGTGTTTTGAAGGTTGTCGTTGATACTGTAGGATTTGCAACACTAACCCATGTAGTCCCAAAACCAGAAGGGAAATTTACTGGTGAAACCGAGTTTACATCTACAATAGTTGCAGTAATATCAAAAGCTACCACACCTCCGCTAATTGATCCGAAACGGAATGTTGATGCCCCATTAAATACAAGCTTATCGGCATTAGAGCCATTGGAGCCTAAAGTGACATCTCCGTACACCAACAGGGATGCACCACTGCTTACAGTTATTTGAGCAATAGCCGATGAATTGCTTATCGGTGCGTTTAACTTTAAATCTGCGCACTCTGCCGTGCCGGACGTAATTACAACAGTAGTTCCACTAGTTATTATTACATTATCAGCAGATGTTGGAATGGAATGGCTGCTTACAGTCGTCCAGGTACTCGCCGCGTTCCAGTCAAGTGAAGTACCGCTGTTGCTTACAAATGTGTCTGCTTGTACAGATTTCGATACAAGCAGAATAAAGCCCAGCATAACCGGGACCTTTAAGTAATTATAATATGAGTTGGATAGAAGTGCTTTCATAGTACCAGTATTGTAGATAATACCAGTCATCCAAAAACCATACCAACAGAATAAATTACTAATATAAGGACCTGGTAGTAAGAACGTTATGGCAAAAATGGGTATAGCCAAAGAAGGAATCTTCGGCTTTTAAAGAAGTGTGATATTGTTGCAATAACCTCCTCCGCACAAAATTGTTTTGCACGTCGTAGAAAAGGTGAACGAGGTTAATATTCTAACCTCACATCTGGATTGTACTTCAAAAATTCCTGGTAGGCACCGCTCAGATCCCGCACGGAATTGATCTCAAACCTCTCGCCCCATGGCGTCCATGAAATAAACTTCTTGTTCTTTTCAGATATTGAAGCCTTGCCGTCTGTTTTTCTCAACGGTATCTCTTCGTAAACACCGAAGTTATCAAGTATGTAGTACTTGATCTTTTTAGAACTGCTTTTCAAAGTATGGGATCCTTCTAACTTAAATCCCATCGACTTGATCCAGCTTTTAATAGATGATACCTGTTTTGGTGCCATAACGAGCGTTTTTTAATGTTTTTCACTAGGTTGATTTACAATATCTTAACATCCTGCATAATGTATAGTTTACACTATCTGAATTTTTAGTTAACAAGTGTGGAAAACCGCTGTGAATAAACCTGACACAGTCTCATATCCAGGTAAGTTTTGTTTTCGCTCATGAGTTTTGTTTCTCACTATTGGTATCTTTGGCACATGATAAAAGGATTCTTCAATGTGCCTGCGCCTGTTAATGAAACAGTTTTAAACTACGCTCCTGGAAGCAAAGAACGCCAGTTGCTAAAACAAGCTGTAGCCGACGCACGCTCAACTCAACTGGATATCCCGATGTATATTGGAGGACAGGAAGTACGTTCCGAAAAGAAGGTAGCCATCCGCCCGCCACACGATCATCAGCACATTCTTGGCTATTATCACCAAGGCGAGAAAAGCCATGTGGAGCAAGCCATCAGCGCAGCCTTGTCCGCAAAATCAGCCTGGGAAAATCTTGCCTGGGAACATCGTGCAGCAATCTTCCTGAAAGCCGCTGACCTTATCGCCGGTCCTTATCGCTATAAATTGAACGCAGCAACTATGCTCGGGCAATCAAAAAATGCTTATCAGGCGGAGATTGATTCGGCATGCGAACTCATAGATTTCCTGCGGTTCAACGTAAAATACATGAGCGACATCTATGCTCAGCAGCCGCCTGTGTCGCCCCGCGGCACATGGAACCGTGTGGAACAGCGCCCTCTCGAAGGCTTCGTCTTTGCCCTCACTCCTTTCAACTTCACGGCCATAGCCGGAAATCTGCCCACCTCTGCTGCCATGATGGGAAATGTTGTGGTTTGGAAACCAGCAAACACACAGATTTATTCAGCTAATGTGCTGATGCAGATTTTCAAAGAAGCGGGTTTGCCTGATGGCGTCATCAACCTTGTTTATGTTTCTGGCCCTGATGCTGGCGAAGTAATTTTTAACAATCCAGATTTTGCGGGCATCCACTTCACCGGCTCAACTTCGGTATTTCAGGATATCTGGAAAACGATTGGCAACAACATCCATAAGTACAAAACCTACCCGCGTATTGTAGGCGAAACAGGAGGAAAAGACTTTATTTTAGTACACGGTTCGGCAGATGTGAAAGCTTCGGCTACCGCGATTGTGCGTGGTGCATTCGAGTATCAGGGACAGAAATGTTCCGCTGCTTCGCGGATTTATGTAGCCGCTTCTATTTGGACTGAACTGAAAGAACTAATCTTGAAAGGCCTGGCGTCGATAAAAATGGGCCCAACTGAAGATTTCAGCAACTTCATCAATGCTGTGATTGATGAGAAGTCGTTCGATAAACTTTCAAAAGCAATTGATGCAGCTAAGAGCGATGCATCGCTTGAGATTATTGCAGGCGGGGCTTACGATAAGACTAAAGGCTATTTTATTGAGCCAACTATCATTGTAACCAAAGATCCTTACTACACAACCATGTGCGAAGAGTTGTTCGGTCCGGTGCTCACAGTGCACGTATACGAAGACACCGAATTTGACCAGATTCTCAAAACAATAGATAAAACCTCGATTTACGCGTTGACTGGTGCGGTGCTTGCGCAAGACAGATATGCGATTGAAAAGGCTTCGCAGGCTTTGCGCAATGCTGCAGGGAACTTTTACATCAATGACAAATGTACCGGAGCGGTGGTTGGGCAACAGCCTTTTGGTGGTGCCAGAGGTTCTGGGACAAATGATAAAGCAGGTTCGATGATCAACTTATTGCGCTGGGTTTCGCCACGGGCAATTAAAGAAACTTTTGATCCGCCGAAGGATTACAGGTATCCGTTTTTGGAACAGGAATAAAAGATTAAGGCAGCCACAAGCTGCCTTTTTCATTATCCCGCTAGCAGAACTTTCCAGGCAAGGTTCACGTCGCCATTATCCAGAAGCTGCTTTGCCAGTAAATGTAGTTGCTGGTTGCGGTTATGGCTGTCGCCGATGGTAGCGTCAAGTATATCCTTTACGGGATTCGTGTGGCTCATTTCATCAATCTCCTCATCGCTCGGCAAAGACTCCACGTTGCCTAACTGCCCGAGATTATTTCCGGTAAGAATATTAGAATTCCGGATGTGCGCTGGAAGCCTATCTACACCAATCCCTTTGGTTGTAAGCGGCTTGGCAACTTTAAACAGGTTTTCTTTAGTAACACGGCAATACCAGTCGCCGCCTAGACGTGCTACCAGATCAATCTTTTCCTGATCTATTTTTCCATCGCCCCCCAAGATCTCTTCGTTAATATGGACCAGCTTTATTTCTGCAAGCACAATATTTCCCGCACCCGGAGTTTCGCCCAGCGAGATAATCTCCCGCACGGTACACTCAAACTGCACCGGCGACTCAGCCACCCGAGGCGGCCGCACCAACTCCGACTTCAACTCGGTTAATCCGGCTTTTACGAACTCATTTTCGCCCTTCGCATATTCCGTGCTTGCCAACGATGTTTGCTGCACCATGTCATAATTCACGATGTTGATCACCACCTCTGGCACCTCAAGCAAGTTTTCCAAAGTATGCTTGGTGGTATTGTCCCGCACCCTCCGCGACGGCGAAAAAACGCACACAGGTGGACTGGTGCTCACCATATTAAAAAAGCTGAACGGGCTGAGATTTACATTACCTGCTTTATCAATAGTGGAAGCAAAACAGATTGGTCGCGGAGCAATTGCCGCCTGCATGTAAGTTTGAAGCTCGGCGGTAGGGATTTCTGAGGGGTTGAGAGTTTTCAAGATTTGGAAGGTTTAAAGGTTTCCCTTCTTTAATCCCAAAATTGAAAAATCGGTGTCAGCTTTCCGAATCGTGTTGCTCAAAATCCCGAGCCCTGTAATTTCCATCTCAACTATATCGCCTTCTTTCAGCCACTGAACTTTGTAATCGGGATCATTCAGTAAGCCCGTGCCGTTCAGTTCCAGAAAACATCCCGTACCAACGGTGCCCGAGCCGATCACATCCCCCGGAAGGATATCCACCCCATACGCACACCGTTCAATGATCTCCGCGAAAGTCCAGTCCATATCGGCCACAGACCCGCTCGACACTTCCACGCCGTTCACCAGGCATTTCATTTTCAAATCATACGCATTTCCTACATGCCCGGGCTTTGGCGAAGTTTTATATTGCTCAAGCTCATCAGGTGTAACCAACCAAGGACCAATAACGGTAGAGAAGTCCTTCCCTTTTGCAGGACCGAGGTTCAGTTTCATTTCTTCCATCTGCAAGGCACGGGCGCTCATATCATTCATGATCATATAACCGGCGATATAGGTGTCGGCTTCCTCTGCCCTGATATTCCTCCCCTTCTTTCCTATTACTATAGCGGCTTCTAATTCAAAGTCCAGCTTTTCAAAATGATCCGGCATACACTCAATCTCTCCCGGACCCTGAACAGCATTGTGATTTGTGAAGTAAAAAATCGGATACTGATCAAACTCCGGGATCATCTCCACCTTGCGGTTGCGGCGTGCGGCTGCCACATGCTGGCGGAAAGCGTAACCATCTCGGCAGGAAGTTGGATGTGGCACCGGCGCAAGAAGTTCGAAAAACGCCTCCTCTTTAGCTTCAAGCTGTCGTGATCGAATAGAATCATTGATCTTTTTTGCCCGTTCCATCAGCTCTTCTCCGCCCCATAGAAACTCGTTCATGTTATCAGGAATTAGCTTATCGCACGAATTGAGATTGTAAATATGCCCGCGGGCGAAAATGCCCAGATGCTCCTGGCCTTCAGTTTTGTAGGATACTAATTTCATAGCGTTTTGCGGTTAGCTGTTTATCAGAACACGGCAGCGCCGTTGCTGATAAAAGTAGTACATTATTAAGTTGTATAACACACCGGCAGCGAAAAAGCTTTGCTTCATTTGCATCATTTATACCAATTATTAGCCTTAATCGTTAAATTCGAGGCTTTTCAACAGATGTTGGTTTCTATTGTAGATTTGCCCTTTCATAAGCTTTAATTTAGCCCCATCACACTTGACACATGCTCAAAAAATATTTTCTTGTTATCCCGATATTTCTCCTTTCTACCTTTTTTGCCATTGGCCAAAGCACAGCCTGGTACGAAATAAATCAATCATACAAAAGCGGCATTGAGCTATTCGAAAAGGGCAAGTTCGCCGCAGCAAGTGCACAGTTCGGCCATGTTGATGAACTTAGGCTAGCACCCTCTGCGCAAGCAGCCGACCAACAACAATATTCACTTTTAAAGGAAAATGCCCGCTATTATCAAGCTGTTTGCGCTTTGGAGTTGGGCAATGAAGATGCTGAGAGCCTTTTTCTGAAGTTTATCAGAGAGTTCCCTGCTAGTGCCAATGCCAAGGGAGCTTATTTTCAAGTTGGGAAATCCTACTTCAACCAGAAGAACTATTTAAAAGCTATAGAATGGTTTACTAAGCTTGATGCAAACAGCCTGTCGGGGAAAGAGAGCTCAGAATACCGGTTTAAGTTGGGATACTCCTACTTTATGCAAAAAGACTATCGCTCTGCGGAACCGCTTTTTGCCAAGCTGAAAGATGAACGGAGTGAATTCTCCGAAGCCTCCATTTACTATTACGCCTACATCAACTACCTGGATAAAGATTATAAAACAGCTCTTACAGAATTCGAAAAGCTAAAAGGATCAAAAACATACGAGAACAGCTATCCTTATTATTTAACTGCATTGTACTTTTTAGACAAGCGCTATGATGTGGTCTTGAGTTATGGCATTCCTGCCCTTCAAACTATTGATGAGCAGTACAAAGCAGAGATGTACCGCATTATTGCAGCTACTTATTTTGCCCGTTCAGATTACAAAACAGCAGCATCGTATTACCAGCGTTTCCAAGCTAAAGATGCCGGTAAAACCCAAAACAATCAGGACAGCTACCAGATAGGTTATACCTATTTTAAACTGGGCGATTACGTCAAAGCCATCACCGAACTGGAGAAAATGAATATTGCCGACGTGTATTACCAGAATGGGATGATCACGTTGGGCAACGCATTTCTGAAAACCAACAACAAACAAGGTGCACGAAATGCGTTTTTCAGGGCTTCTAAACTTACATTCGATAAAGCTTTACAGGAAGAGGGGCTTTTTAATTATGCGAAACTTTCCTATGAGCTACAGTTCCACTCGGTAGCGCTCGATGCCACCCAGGAGTTCCTGAAAACCTACCCACGCACAACCAAACTGAACGAAGCAAAAACCCTGCTCGCCGAAGTTCTGCTCAGCACCAAGAACTACAAAGAAGCTGTTAACGTATTGGAAACCGTCAGCAACAAAAACGCCGAAGCAAGGGAAGCTTATCAAAAAGTTACTTACTACCGCGGGCTGGAATTCTATAATGAACGTGCATTTGAAAACGGTATTTCTATGTTCATGCGCTCCATCAATAATCCGGTTGATGATGAGATTGAAGCGCTTGCCACTTACTGGCTCGCCGAGGCGATGTTTGAAGTTCGTAAATATGGCGAGTCTGTTACGCAGTTTGAAAAGTTCCTCTCACTTCCGGCGGCAAAAAACACCGACGTTTACAACTTTGCGAATTATGCGCTCGGGTACTCCGCGTATCGGAATGACAATTACCAGAAAGCCGCAAACTATTTTGAACGCTTTTTGAGAGGATCTGAAAAAGACAAGAACACCATTAACGACGCTACTCTACGGCTTGCAGACTCATATTTTGTGCTGAAAGCTTACGATCAGGCAATGGTTCAGTACAACAAAATCATTGCATGGAATGCGCAAGGCGAGGACTATGCCCTTTTTCAGCGTGGGATGATCCAGGGCTTGCAGGGCAATAACGATGCAAAAATTGCAACACACCAATCGCTGCTGCAACAGTATCCGAAATCCAATTACGCGGACGATGCAAGCTTCGAAATTGCTTACACCTATTTCGTTAAAAACGATTACGATAAAGCAAAAACAGGGCTTAGTGCGATGGTTGAAAAATATCCGAGGAGCAGCTATGTGCCCCGGGCGCTTGTGACTATCGGTTTGGTACAGTACAATCAGGATGATGACAATGCCGCACTGGAGACTTTTGGGCGTGTGGTAAAGGATTATTCTACTACCGAAGAAGCTAATCAGGCTTTGGAATCGATTAAAAATATCTACGTTGACCGTGGCGATGCAAGTGGCTTTCTCACTTACGCCAACGGCACCAACATCGGTAATATCAGCACATCGGAGCAGGACAACATTACCTTCCAGGCTGCTAACAACCGCTTTTTACGTGGAGAATATCAGGGAACTGTGGAAGCGATCAATGCTTACTACGACAAGTTCCCCCGCCCTATCCACGACAAGCAAGCTAAATTTATCCGTGCTGAAAGCCTTGTGAAACTTGGCCGGCCTGATGAAGCCATTCCGGATTATACGTTTATTCTAAACGACTGGACAAGCGAATACACAGAGCGTGCGCTCATCAGCATCACCAACATCTACCTGAAGCAGAAGAAGTACAATGAAGCTATTGTTTATTTGAAAAAACTGGAGCTTACTTCAGAATACAAGGCTAACTATGGCTTCGCAATAAGCAACTTACTGGAAGCCTATAGTAATATGGGAATGCCGGATGACGTGCTTAAATACGTGGATATTATCAACAAATTCGAGAAGTCATCTACTGAAGACAAAAACCACGCAACGCTCTATGCCGGCAAGGCTTACCTCGCTAAAGGCGATACATCAATGGCTGTTAAGCAGTTTACAGATGTCGTAAATAAATCAAAAACCGTCAGCGCTGCCGAGGCTAAATATAATATCGCCGAGATTCAGCATCGAAAAGGAGACTTTAAAGCAGCAGAAAAAACTGCCTTTGACCTGATCAACAAAATGGCGTCGTATGATTACTGGGTGGCAAAAACCTTTATTCTCCTCGCTGATAACTATGTCGCCCAAAAGGATGAATTTCAGGCAAAAAGCACACTACAAAGCCTCATAGATAATTATAAAGGCGATGATGATATTCTGCCTACCGCAAAAGAGAAACTCGAAGCACTTAACAACAAAAAGAACTAGACTGATGCAAATCCAACTTACATTCAAGCATATTCTGAGCTTCGGATTGATCTTTTCTGCCCTTAGCACATTTGCGCAGGTAAAACCAGACGATAAGAAACCTGAGCCCGAAAAAAAACCTGGTATAACAGAGGAAATCGAGGTAGTGCGCCCTTATAAGCCAGTGCTGGCGGACGCGGTAAAAATCCGCAGGAGCCCTAATCTCGATAATACAAAGCCGTTTAAACCCAACCTTAGTTACAGCATAATTGACAAAAGGCTTGAGCTGAACACGGATATCCGCCAGCTACAGGCGCAGCAATTAGCAGATCAGAAAGAAGTTGTGCTACAAAACAACTATGTCAAAGTTGGCGCCGGCACTATGAATAGCAGCCTCGGCGAGTTGTATCTGAACACCGGGCAAGACCCGGCTCTACAGGCTGGTTTCTTTGCTAAACACCTTGCTCAAAAGGGCGATTTTAACAGTCAAAGAATATCCCGTCAGCAGTTTGGTGTATTTGGCAGAAGCATACAAGATCAGGTTAGCCTGAATGGCGAGCTGAACTATGATCGCTTAGGCACCAATTTCTATGGCTTCCAACCAATGCTGCCCGCCATCAATATTCAGCCTGCAAACCAGCGCTACAATGTAGTTCACCTCAAAGGCGAGGTACTGAAAAACTATACCGAAGACGAATCTCAGTTTGATTTTGCCGGCAAAGCCGATGCTTACTTGCTGAGAGACATCAATGAAAAAAGGGAAAACTCACTGGCGTTAAGCGGATTCTTAAACAAAGCCTGGAACCAATTCAATTTTGGCGTTAACGCTTCCGCAGATTTCACAACCGCAAAAGATTCAAGCATAAACAGGAACAACAACATATTCAAAGCTAACCCTTACGTGAAATTACAGGGAGCAAACTACAAGCTGATTGTAGGTTTAAACTTTGTGAGCGAGGTTGGAGATTTCTCCAAAACAAACCTGCTGCCTGCGGTTACTGCCGAGTTCCCGATAGTTCCGGGATATGCCACCATTTTTGGCGGCTACACCGGCGACGTTATGAAAACTTCATTGCTTGAGCTGAGCCGCGAAAATCCTTACCTAAACAAAAACACAGCGCTTATCAATGCCGTTGAACGATCTCATATTTATGGTGGTGTAAAAGGCAATGCAGGCTCAGGCTTTGGGTACAAGGTTTCGGCACACTATAAAACAATAGAAAACATGCCGCTTTTCGTGAACAACTATCCTAAATTTCAGAAATTCGATGTTATTTACGATGATGCAAAAGTGTTCGGAATTGAAGGCGAAATCAGCCTGAACGCCTCAGAGACATTTACCTGGACGGGGAAAGTGCTTGCCAATTCCTATAAAATGGATTCCGAAGAGCAAGCATGGTTTAAACCGGGATTAGAGGTGATCTCCAATGCCCGGATTTCTATCAACAAGCGTTTTATAGTAGATGGAGATGTGCATATCTACGGCGACTCAAAGGGGAGGGAATTTGTTGCAAGCCCAATTTTTGAACAACGTACTGTTTCGCTAAACAGCTTTGTTGACCTGAGCGCAGGTGCCGAGTATCAGCTAAAAAATAAAATCGGCGTGTACATCAGAGCCAACAACCTCTTTGGAACTGCTTATGAAAAATATCTCTACTATCCGAAGTTAGGATTGAACGTTTTGGGAGGCTTTAACTATTCGTTTTAAGCGGCTTTTGCCGATTTAGATTTAAAAACTACCTTTGCGGGAATGGATATTGCGCTTTACATTTCAACAATTTTGCAGGAGCAAGATGAAGTAAGCGTACCCGGTTTAGGTACATTTTTCAAGGAAAATGCAATAGCCCGATTCGACGCGTTCGACCACGCTTTCAGGCCGCCCGGCACTCAGATTGCGTTTCGTGAGGAGGTGTCAGAAAACAAGGCTCTAGTTGAGTATATCAGTAAAATCAAAAATATTTCTCCAGCGTCTGCAGACTACTTTGCAGAGAAATTTGGCAGAGAAATAAATAAAGAACTTCAGTCAAGTGGCTCCGTTAATTTCGGCGAACTTGGTGTTTTGCAAAAAACCAGGATGGGTTTGCGCCTCAATGCCAAAACAGCTTCGTTCAGTCCTGCAAATTTTGGCTTGATAGCTGTTCCTGAACCTGATTATATCCCCGAGACGCCCGTTGCTGAAGATATTCCTTCAGACAATCC
The DNA here is from genome assembly GCA_029266635.1 of Sphingobacteriaceae bacterium. GTDB lineage: Bacteria > Bacteroidota > Bacteroidia > Sphingobacteriales > Sphingobacteriaceae > JAQSWM01. The sequence continues at coordinate 92,150 of JAQSWM010000009.1, forward strand.
CGACGAGCTACAAGCCACAGCCGAACAGGATACCGTTCCACAAATCGAACCGCCAATTCATCAGCCGCCCGCCCCGGCGAGTGAAGATATGCTTGTGGACACCCCACCCGTTGCTGAGCATCTTTCCCATCAGGAGGAAACCGATTCAGTTGCTGAGCAGCCTAAAAAATCCGCAGCAGATCCGGGGGCTCGGTTTTACTCCAATATTTTCGATAATTCAGATTTGCCGCCCGTCCCGCCGGATACAGATGAAGCGGTACCGCCAACAGAGGACGAAGAAACTATTGAAGAAGAAGCTCCAAGAAAAAGGTGGATAAAAGAAATTGTTGCCGTATTGCTCGTAGCGGGGCTAACCTTTGCCGGATATTTTTATCGGCATCAGCTAAATGAGCTCTTCATCAACTGGAATAATAAACCGGCAGCAACAAAAGCCGTCAGGAAACCTGCGCCGCCAGCCCAGCCAAAAACTTTGTCCGACAGCCTTTCTTCAGCAGATAGTATTGTAGAAGCTCTTAAAAGACAGGGCCTACAAGCCGAAAAACCGCTCGACACAGTAAACGTAAGCACAAAAGCCGAAGATTTAAATGCTCCCGGCACAGTGAAATCTTACGAGATTGTGGGGCCATCCTTTGCAAAAATGTCGCAGGCTACGGCTTTCATAAAAAATATGCACAGCAAAGGCGTTTACGCATACATAATCCAGGGTTTGCCGGGCACACGGATCAAGGTTGGGCTCGGCTCATTCAAAGATCTGGAGTCCGCTGCATTGGAATTACCCCGGATCCAAAAAGATATTTATCCTAACGCTTCCATTTTACCCATAAAATAATCAATATTTAAACATGCTCTTATTGCAAATAGACTCTCCCGTTAATACTCTTCCAACAGATACTTTGCACGCCGCAGCAAGCCAGACTGTGCAAATTGCACAGGAGCTTCGCTTTATAGACCTTCTTTTTAAAGGCGGTTGGGTGATGATTCCCATTGCATTGCTTGCCTTTATCGGTCTGGTGATTTTTGTGGAACGGTACATCACCATCAGAAAAGCATCAAGAGATGAAACTAACCTGCTTTCTCAGGTAAAGCAAAGCATTTTGTCGGGCAAACTTGATTCTGCAATCGCCATTTGCCGTAACAGCAACACGCCACTCGGCCGGATGCTTCAAAAAGGGCTTCTGCGCATTGGCCGCCCAATCAAAGACATTGAGGCTGCAATAGAGAATGTGGGCAAACTTGAGGTGTCAAAGCTCGAGAAAAACATCAGCCTTTTGGGGATTATCGCGGGTATTGCACCCATGCTGGGTTTCGTTGGTACGATCATCGGGGTAATTACCATTTTCCATGATGTTTCTATTAAAGGTGTTATTGAAATCGGAACTATTTCCGGCGGTTTGTACACCAAAATGATCACCTCTGCTGCTGGTTTGATTATTGGAATCATCGCTTATGTGCTGTATCACATCCTGAACATCATGGTTGACAGGATCATCCTGAAAATGGAGACCGACGCGATTGAATTTATTGACTTGTTAGAGGAGCCGGGCAAATGAATTTAAGAAAGAGAAAACGAGGCAATGTAGAAGTGCATACGTCGGCATTGAACGACATTATGTTCTTCCTGCTGCTGTTCTTCCTGTTGGCTTCGGCGGTGGTTAACCCGAATGTGGTCAAGCTTTTCCTTCCGCGATCAAGCTCAGGGCAGGCGATGCCACAAAAAACCATTAACGTTTCTATTACTAAAAATCTGGAATATTTTGTGGAGAAGGAGCCGGTAGCGGCTGATCAATTGTATCAGCGGATCGAAGCTTATCAGAAAGCCTCTCCGGATCTGACAATAATTTTGTACGCTGATCGTACTATAGCAATTGAGAATGTTATAAATTTAACAGACATCGCGAACAAGCTGAAGATAAAGCTGGTATTAGCTACTGAAACAAAACAATGACGGTTCCCGACAGATACGGCGAGAATAATTACCCAAAGGCAATCATCATCTCTTTTGTGATTATGACTGCTTTGGTGCTGCTCAGCTTCTGGTGGATTGTGAGCAGGCCAGAGCCGATTGAGGAGGTTGGAACTGGCGGCATTATTGTGAATTACGGCACGTCGCTTACGGGTATGGGAGATGATTACATGAGCGTTGAGGAGCCTTCAATGGATCCAAACGCCAACGGAAAAGCTCCAGATAAAGTTGTTCCCAACACTAACCCGCAGCAAAATCCCACCTCCGAAACGACAGATAAAAACATTGTCACACAGAATGTGGAGGATGCGCCAGCGGTAACAACTACTGCTAAACAAACGAATGCAAGTCCGTCGGTATCGCCTGAAACAAAGATCAGCAAACCCACTATCAACCCCAACGCGTTATATAAAGGCAATAAAAATAACGCCACCGGCCAGGGTGATGGAACCGGCAGCACTCCCGGGAATCAAGGTGATAAGGATGGTGATCCGCTCTCTAACAATTATGGAGAAGGTGGCTCAGGAAACGGCGGCGTAAGCCTTTCACTGGCAAGCCGAAAATTTGTGAGTATCCCCAGCATACAGGACGAAGGCCAGAGCCAGGGGAGAATCGCGGTAGAAATTCGTGTAAACAAGAGCGGTGTAGTTCAGTATGCCCGTGCTGGCGCTAAAGGCACAACGTTGGCTAATCAGGAGTTGTGGCGAAAATGCGAGCAGGCGGTGCTTGGCGCACGGCTAAATCAGCTTGAATCTGCACCTGATCTGCAAATCGGAACTGTAGTGTTCAATTTCAAAGTGCGCTAAACAAGCACAACACTCGAGCCAGCCATGGACGATTGCTATGGACTACAACCAAACACTTGATTATCTCTATTCCCGCCTGCCCATGTTCAATCGTGTGGGCGCATCTGCATACAAAAAAGACCTCCACAATACCATAGAGTTGTGCAAGCGGCTCGGCAACCCTGAAAACCGGTTTAAGTCTATACACGTAGCCGGCACAAATGGAAAAGGTTCTACTTCGCACATGCTGGCTGCTATCTTACAAACTGCAGGCTACAAAACTGGGCTTTATACATCACCTCATTTGCTGGACTTTCGTGAACGCATCCGCATAAACGGAGAAATGATTCCTGAAAATTATGTGGTGGACTTTGTAGGAGCACAGCAGGAAAGCATCGAAGAAATTGAGCCTTCATTTTTTGAAGCAACTGTAGCGATGGCGTTTCAGTACTTTGCTGATGAACAGGTTGACATCGCCGTAATTGAGGTTGGCTTAGGTGGCAGGCTGGATTCTACAAACGTGATAACTCCTCTCCTTTCGGTAATCACCAATATCGGATACGATCATATGAACTTGCTGGGCAATACCCTCGGTGAAATTGCATCCGAAAAAGCCGGAATCATCAAGCCGGGCATTTCGGCTGTAATTGGTGAAAAGCAGGAGGCAAGTGCCGGAGTATTCCTAAACAAAGCTAAAGAAGCCGGTTCTGAGCTAGTATTTGCATCCGAGATGTACACGGTTGAGGGCGTCACTCGCGACGAGGAACAAAGATTTCTTCAAGTAAGCCTAAATGACCAGCTCTTCGAGCTAGATTTAACCGGCAGCTATCAGGCGAAAAATGTTTGCACCGTCCTGGCATCTGTGGAGCAGCTTAGGAAGCAGGGCTATCGCTTACCAAATGATATTGTGAAATCTGCTTTGAAAAAGGTTAAAAGCTTAACAGGATTGATGGGCAGGTGGCAAACAATAAATGAAAGTCCGCTTATTATTTGTGATACGGGCCACAATGAAGATGGGATTCGTGAAGTATTGAAAAACATCGAATCAACGCCGCACAAAAAGTTGCACGTGGTGCTTGGGATGGTAAATGATAAAGACAGCGGCAAAATTCTATCACTCCTGCCCCGATCTGCCACCTATTACTTTTGCCAGCCTGATCTGGAACGTGCCAAGCCGGTGCAGCAGCTAAGAGATGAAGCAGCTACGTGCGGATTGGAGGGAAGGGTTTTTGATTCGGTTAAAAGTGCCCTTAATGCGGCAAAAGCCAATGCCCCGACAGACGATCTGATTTTTGTTGGCGGCAGCACTTTTGTGGTAGCGGAGGTTTTGTAGAAATAACGGCAGAATAACTTATTTCAGCTTAAATTAGCGTTATGAACGACAACCTGGACCCAAACCTCGACCGCCTTTCTACTACAGAACGCGAAATCGAAAAGGTCCTGCGCCCTCAGGCTTTTGAAGACTTTACAGGACAGCACAAAATCCTGGAAAACCTTCGCGTGTTTGTTCAGGCAGCAAAACTCAGGGGCGAAGCGCTCGACCATGTGCTGCTGCACGGCCCTCCTGGACTCGGCAAAACTACCCTCTCCAACATCATTGCCAATGAGATGGGCGTTGGAATTAAAATCACATCCGGTCCGGTACTAGACAAGCCAGGTGACTTGGCTGGCCTCCTCACCAACCTCGATACAGGCGATATCCTTTTCATAGACGAAATCCACCGCTTGAGCCCGCTGGTAGAAGAATATTTGTACTCGGCAATGGAAGACTTCCGAATCGACATCATGCTCGAAACCGGACCGAATGCACGCTCGGTCCAGATTTCGTTGAATCCGTTTACATTGATTGGCGCTACCACCCGCTCCGGTCTGCTCACCTCTCCTCTCCGTGCCCGCTTCGGCATCAACTCGCGGTTGGAATATTACGACTCCAAGCTGCTCACCACCATTGTCCTTCGCTCTGCATCTATTTTAAATACGCCCATCAGCGATGAGGGCGCTTATGAGATTGCCCGCCGTAGCCGTGGCACGCCGCGTATTGCCAACGCACTTTTACGGCGTACACGCGATTTTGCCCAGATAAAAGGGAACGGAACAATTGATACCGAGATCGCTAAGTATGCATTGAATGCATTAAACGTTGATGAGCACGGGCTGGACGAGATGGACAACAAAATCCTCGCTACGATTATTGACAAGTTTAAAGGCGGGCCGGTTGGCGTAAAAACCATCGCAACAGCGGTAAGCGAAGACGAAGGAACTATCGAGGAAGTTTATGAACCATTTTTGATAAAGGAAGGCTATCTGATGCGGACATCCCGCGGCCGCGAATGCACTGAACTTGCATATAAGCATCTCGGCAGGATAAAAACCGGAGGAAACCCTTCGCTCTTTTAAGATTTCCCTTTTCCACGAAACTTAAATTTCAGGATCAGCATGGTGATGCTGATCAGCGATGAAAACGCATTGGTTATGATGATCGGCCAATCTTCCCGCAGCACGCCATAGTATGCCCAAAGGCTCGTGCCGATACACAGCACCAAAAACATCACGGTAGAGATTTCATCTGCTTTGCGCTCTTTAAATGTTTTAACCAGCTGAGGGATGGCGGAGGTAGAGGTTAGCACTCCGGCAACAATGCCAATTATGGTTTCTTTCATGTATTGCTGCCTTTTTCTTATTAGGAATATCTTTCAACCTAAACAAAAGAATGCCTTTTCAGTTTCCATTAAGAAAGACGGTCAATGGACAAAAAGCGCTATTCATACTTCTATCGCAACGGGCTTACCATAGTTTTCATGCTTCTTTTTATCATCACGCTTGCTGCCCAGGCGTTTACCGGATGGAAAGAGCACAACCAGGATCTGGCTGACGAGCACGTGCGAGAGATCGGCTTTTCGGCCTATCTCACTACGGGTCATTTTATTTCTTCAACGTTTGAAAACTTTCAAAGCGAGTTTTTGCAAATGGCGCTGTATGTTGTTTTAACCATACATCTGCGACAGGCTGGCTCTGCTGAATCAAAGAAACTAGGCGAGCAGGAAGAAGTAGATAGAAAGCCTAAAGCCTCAAAGATGGCTCCGTCCCCGGTGAAAAAAGGTGGCTGGATATTGAAACTATACAGTCAGTCGCTTTCAATTTGCTTTACCATTTTATTTCTGGTGAGCTGGGCGCTTCACATGCTTGGTAGCTGGAAAGAGTTCAATGTTCAACAAGTTATCAGGCATAAGCCCTCAGAAACACTCTTGCAATATCTCGGTGAGCCGGGCTTTTGGTTCGAGACTTTCCAGAACTGGCAAAGCGAATTCATGTCCGTAGCCGCTATCGTATTCCTGAGTATTTACCTGCGCCAACAGGGTTCGCCAGAATCAAAACCTGTTGATGCGCCTCATTTTCAAACCGGCAAATAATGAGATAGATGAAAAATAAGCATTTAAAAGATGATACTGAATGCCCTGCACCAACGGGAGTTTTGGTTTTGGTTGGAGGAGCTGAAGAGAAAAATGGAGATGCAGATAAGAAAGAATCAACCCAAATGGAGGTGCTTGAGGCATACGTTAAAACCATTAAAGTTCAAAAACCTACGATAGAAGTTATTACCAGTGCGGGCACAGCTGATCCTGAAGCTTCGTTCAGAGCATATGAGGCGTCGTTTAAAAGCCTGGGCGCTGCCAAAGTAAATCACATTCGGCATGATGCACGCGAACAAGTAGATATTAATGAATTGAAGGAACGTATAAATTCCGCAGACGGTGTCTTTTTTGCCGGCGGAGACCAGCTGAAGTTGACCTCCATATATGGCGGCACTGAGTTGATGTACCTGATAAAGCAACGTTACATCCATAATAATCTCGTTGTGGGCGGCACCAGTGCCGGAGCAATGGCGATGTCAACCCCCATGATCTATGCAGGGGTAGGCCGCGACGAAATGATTGCAGGCAATGTGAAGATCACAACAGGTTTGGAGTTTTTACGCGATGTGTGTGTAGATACACACTTTGTAAACCGCGGGCGCTTTGTGCGCATGGCCCAGGTTATTGCTACAAATCCTTCGGCGATTGGGCTCGGCATTGAAGAAAATACTGCTTTGGTTGTACGCAACGGCACAGATGCAGAAGTTGTTGGCTGCGGCGTTGTGATTGTAATTGATGGAAAACATAGCCACGGCTCAAACATCACCAACTTCAACGACGAAGAACTTGTATCCATAAGAGGCTTACAGGTTGACATCCTTTCTAAAGGAGAGAAATACACTATTCCGCAAATGAACCCTCCACATAAATAAAATGCCTTCAAAAGTAGTACTGGATTGCAGTCAATTATTGGCTGATAAACATCTGACCATTGCATTTGCAGAAAGCGCCACCGCTGGGCGGCTTGCCGCTGAGTTTTCGCTAACGCCAACATCAGGCAAGGTGCTGATTGGCGGATTGGTTTGTTACGATGCGAACGTGAAGAAGGATATCTTAGGTGTGCCGGAAGAACTAGTCGAAAAATTCACGCCCGAATCGGCAGAAATAACTGAAGAACTTGCCCGCAGGCTGCAGAAGTTCATTAAAGCAGATATTCATATTGGTATTACCGGACTTACGACTCCCGGCGGAAGCGAAACGCCTGAAAAGCCTGTTGGAAGCATGTTTATACATGCTATGATCGGGGCAAGATCAGTACCTGTCTATCAGGTTTTCCAAGGTAAAGACGAAGAGATAGTTTTAAATACTATAGATCGTGTAGTGGATGATATAGTTATAAACAGCTTCCTTCATCAAATGGCCTAAATTCTTAACTTCCGGCTGCGCCATCCCATATAAGTATTTAACTGTAGTGCCGTCTGGATAAGCTGTTTGTTTTATTTTCAAAGTAGTTTTCATGACAATCTTTTTTACATTTTCAACAAGCCGTTCATGCAATCAATTTCTAAGCAGTTGGTTGCTATATACTTGTATGCTAATGTTATGCCAATATTGTAAATCCTGCTTTTATGGCTAATTTTTGGGCACTTAGTGTGTTTGGCTGTATATTTCTCCATCCATATCAGTAGCTTTTTGGTAACAAAAGCAGTTAAAAGCCGTCGATGTTATTCCCTTTGATGACGAATAAAGCTTGGGAGAGATTAGCAGAGAAATCTTAAAAAGATAGCCGATTGAAAATTTGTGGCATCGCGATTGCAATCTGATACGAAACTAAAACTTTTACCTATGGGAATGTTAAAACTAATGGTTGTAGGTGCTGCGGTAGCCGCGGGCATCCACCATATTACAAAGAAACGTGAGGATGGAACATCAATCATGGATGATATTAAAGAAAAAGCGCCTCAGTGGATGGATAAAGCCAAGCCACTGATGGATGAGGTAAAGAATCGATTCAGTGGCAACAACATGTCGCATGATATGAGTATGAACCATCCGATGTAAAAATCAAAGCCCGGCTCTGCCGGGTTTTTTTATGCCTCATATCTCCAAACCATTTCATCTGTTTATGGGTTTAATATCAAACCTATAAAAGACAAACCATGAACAACTTCTTCAGAGGCATTATTGCAGCCTACGGCGCAAAGAAATTAGGCGGCGGCTGTTTTTCTACAATAATCGTATTCGTAATAATATATTTCCTTTTGGGCCAGTGTAACGGAGGCGGCAATGGAGGCTATTAAGAATCTGACTGGCGGCTTTCTTGGAGCTCTAGCCCTGAGCCTTTTGCATGAAACTTACCGCAAGATAGATAGTGATGCACCACGTGTAGCCCTGGTCGGCGAAGAGGCTCTGTCCAAATCACTGGAGTCCGCGGGTGTCAGCCCGCCCACGGGCAATGATCTCTATCTTGCCACGCTTGCCGGAGATGTTTTCAGCAACACACTTTATTATAGCCTGATCGGTGCATCAGGAAACAAGAGAATCCTGTACCGCGGAGCCGCTTATGGGCTCGCCGCCGGCATTGGTGCGGTTGCCCTGCCCAAGCCGATGGGATTAAATGATGCACCTGTTACCCGAAGCACGAAGACCAGGATCCTAACCGTTGCCTGGTACCTTGTGGGCGGACTTGCAGCGGCAACCGCAATAAAGCAGTTGAAAAAAGCATCCTAAACCAAAACTTGTTGTTACTTTAACCGCAACAATAGCCTCACGTGGAAAGCAACAATGACCTGTTCGAATTAGGAAAGATCGCATTGCAAAAGCAATCTGATTATCTAAAGCTGAAGATTGAGAAAGAATCAGCTAATGATGGCACTTTTGAAAAGGACGAACAGTTGTTGCAAGCCCACGCTGATTGGCAGGAAGCATCAAAGATCTACCGTACTGCATGCGAATCTTCCGACAATCCGTAGACTAAAAAGCTCAGCCTAAGGCACCCTTGTAATAAGCTTAATACATTTCTTTTCGGATCTGTATTTCTTTGCATATCTCCATCCAAATTATAGAATTGTGCTTATTTTCGATGCGCAGATATTCTGCCGTTAATCTTCGAATTCTTAAGTCAAAAAACATGAAAATTAGTAAAAAAGGAGCACTGGCACTTGTTGCATCAGCGTTTGTTTATGCCTCTTGCAGTACCCTGCAACATACGGCAATCCCATCCAGCTTTCCCTCATTTTTTAAAGTGGGTCACAGAGGCACACGTGGCTTGATGCCCGAAAACTCTATCCAGGCAATGGAAAAAGCAATGGAAGTGGGAGCCAACATAATTGAAACAGATGTGTACACTTCAAAAGACGGACAGGTTTTCGTCTCTCACGACCCAACTCCAAACAGTACGCACATGCTTTACGCAGATGGAAGCGAGATAAAAAAAGCCGACGAAAAAAAATACATCCTGCACCAAATGAATTATGCCGACATCCGGAAATTTGATACAGGAACTAAGTATTATCCGCAATTTCCGCAACAGGCAAAAATTAAAACTTATCTGCCCCTACTGTCTGAAATGATAGACTCAGTGGAGAACTACACAGCCAAACACAATCTCCCAAAACCTATTTACCTGATCGAGCTGAAAAACCGGGAAGATTATGACAACAAGTTTAATGCTGTTCCTGCGGAGCTTTCGGACGCGGTGATGGAAGTTGTCAATAAAAGCAACATCGGTAACCGTTATTATATCCAATCCTTTGATGTCCGGCCATTGCAGCACATCCGTAAAAAATATCCTAAAGTGCCGCTTGGCTACCTGGTGAGCACTCCTAAGTTTGATGAAAACATTAAGCTGCTTGGGTTTAATCCTGATGTTTACAGCCCTAATGCTGCCTCTGTAACCCAGGAATCAATTGACAAGTGCAAAAAAGATCACATCGGCTTTGTTCCATGGACAGTTAACACCATCGACGAAATGCAGAAATTCAAAAACATGGGCGTAACCGGAATCATTACAGATTATCCAAATCTGTTTAAAGATTTAAAGTAGCCGATGCGCATGCCCCTTCGCCTGAATTCACTGAAGGCTTGTACCCTGCTTGGCCTTGTTGTTGCCTCGTGTAAAACAACCCAGTACAAAACTTCGGTAAGCACCAAAACCAGTTATCACAGCAGCTACGATGATACTACGCTTGCGGTAAATAATGCATCTATCCTGATGCCTTATAATCGCTTTATTGATCCGGCGGGAGTGGTTGTGCGTTTTGGCGATCCGAGCCAGGAGAACCACAGCCTCGACTGCGCCTTATTGCCCGACAAGAAAGTACTGGTGATCGAAGACCGCGTTGGACTTGCCTTTTTGAATCTGGAAACAAATAAGATCATTTATCATCTTGATTATACGGGCGCTTACAAGGCTTTGATGAGTACGTATTCCGGTATCAAAGTTTTTGATGATGGTAAATCCGTGCATATTATCTGGGGCGCCGCTGATCCGAAGAAAACAGCTTCTTACGTGATGGATGCGGTGTGGGATGGCAAAAAAGCCAGCATTGCTGAACCCGTAAAGCTTGCCGCTGTAGCACCTTCGCCCATGGCGCTGCCTAACGATGTAGCAATCAACATCGAAAATGGCGAGAATTACTTGTACGTGGTTTTAAATGGCAATAGCCAGTTAACCAAGTTGCGATTGAGCAACAAAAAAGTGATCTGGACCACCGCTACGGGCATGGCTCCTTTCGGGATAGCTATCGCAGATTCCAAAGCCTACGTAAGCAACTGGGCAGGTCCGGTCCCTGCGGATGCAAAGAAAGAAACCGCAGGCATTCCGTACGCAAATGTGTACATAGACCCACGAACAGGTGCTACCGCGATGGGCACTGTAAGTGTGATAGATTTACAAACCGGCAAACTTGAAACCGAAATTGAAGTGGGTTTACATCCCAACGCCATTATCGCCAGCAGCGACAAAAACTTTGTATACGTGGCAAACGGCAACAGCGATAAAGTTTCAGTAATTAGTACCGAGAAAAACAAGGTTGTGGATGATATCTCCGTTAAACTGATGGAAGATGGAGGTGCGCTCGTAGGCGATTCGCCAAATGCACTTGCCATAGCCGCAGACGGGAAGATTTTGTATGTTTCAAATGGAATGGACAATGCCATCGCGGTGGTGAAACTTGGTTCGGCAGCCTCTTCATCGGGAAACGGCAAATCGGCAATCAAAGGCTTTATTCCTACAGAAGCCTACCCTTCCGGTCTGGTGCTTACGGATCAAACGCTTTTCGTTGCAAATCTGGAAGGCGAAGGTGCCAGATCGCCAAAAGATGGCAACTACACCAGCCACAATCAGCAGGCAACAGTTTCTATCATTCCATTACCGGATAAAAGCACTTTAGACGCATACACCAAACGAGTGCAGGCGGCAAACCTGGTGTTTCGGTCGAAGGTTTCGCAGCTCTTGCCGAGAAAAGGCATCGCCCCAAAGCCCGTACCTGAGCGGATTGGCGAGCCTTCCGTCTTCAAGCATGTTGTTTACATGATCAAGGAAAATAAAACGTACGATCAGGTGCTTGGCGATATGCCACAAGGCGACGGGCTGAAATCTCTGTGCATTTACGGCAATGAAGTGACTCCGAACGAGCATAAGCTTGCTAAAGAGTACATGCTTCTAGATAATTATTATGCAGCCGGAAAGGCTTCCGCCGAAGGGCACTCCTGGACCGATGCAGCTATAGTAACTGATTATGTGGAGAAGAATGTGAGAGCCTGGTTCAGGAGCTATCCGCATGTTTTGGCTGATGCTCTCGTTTACAACAAGCAGGGCTTTATCTGGAACAATGCGCTCGATCACGGGAAATCTGTACGCATTTACGGTGAGGCTTGTACCCCAACCTGGCAGAAAGGCTTGGGCTGGAAAGATTTTTACGCTAAATACCAGCAGGGAAAGCCGATTGAATTTACCAACGAGAGCACGATCTCACGAGTTACGCCAATCCTTTCTCAAACTTACCCTTGTTACGAGAGCCAGAACTTCAACGACCAGATACGTGCAGATGCATTCATAAAAGAACTAAATGAATATGAAAGCAAGCCCGGCGACGAGTTGCCGAACCTTATGATCCTGGCGCTTCCGGCTGATCACACGGCTGGAATGAGAGAAGGTTTTCCAACGCCGCGTGCTATGGTTGCCGATAATGACCTGGCGCTCGGCCGCATTATTGAGGCGCTTACTAAAAGCAAGTTTTGGGATTCCACAGCTGTATTTGTAACCGAAGACGATTCGCAGTCTGGCTACGACCATGTCTCTGCCTACCGCACCACCGGATTTGTAATAAGCCCCTATTCTCACTTAGAAAAAACGGTTCATACCAATTACAATCAAACCTATATCGTGCGCACAATTGAGCAGATTTTAGGCTTGCCGCCGATGAATGTGATTGATGCGACAGCGTTGCCCATGTTCGATTGCTTTACTGATAAGGCAAACACCGTAGCGTATACGACTCTAAAAAACAATATTCCTTTAGATGAGATGAACAAGAAAACATCTTCACTTACAGGAAAAGCTAAAAAATACGCGATGTTATCAGCCTCACCTCAGTTTGACCACATTGACGGCGGCAACGATGATCTTTTAAACCGGATTTTATGGTTTGCTTCGAAAGGAAATCAGCCATATCCAAAAGACATGACTTTGCCTAAACGGGAAAAAGACGATGACGATTAAAAGCCAAAAAGCCTCAATAATTTGAGGCTTTTTGTTGAAGAACAATACTTAAAGTTTTTCCAGGCGGGCAACGTAGCCACCGTTCATCACCATGGAAATTGACAGCTTATCTGTTGCGCTTACAATCCTTTCCTCCATTTCCAGATGTTCAGCATTTATGTTGCTGTCTTTGGCATCTTTCCAAACTTTTAGCTTGTACTTACCTTTTGGCAGGAAGTTAAGCGGAATATTGAAATTACGGGCTGTATTGTCGGTAAATGCACCGATAAACCAGTTGTCACCGCTCCTTCTTGCTTCAACGATATAATCTGAAACGGAGGCGTCTATCACCTTCGTCTCATCCCAAACGGTTGGGACTATCTTGAGGAAATCTGCGCCGGACTGGTTCCTGTAATGATCAGGAAGATCGCAGGCTACAGTAATCGGGCTGTTGTAAACTACAAATAATGCAAATTCCTGCGCCCGCGTACCCTGAACCTGTGCAGCGGCTGTATCAATTTTAAATTGTTCCGGCTGGCGGTTCAGGAATCCTCCCGGAGTGAAGTCGGCAGGTCCGGTGAGAAAGCGGGTGAAAGGCAGCGTGAGCTTATGCTCTGTCGTTACACGTTTGCTCCAGCGATTGTATTCGTTACCCAATATTCCTTCACGGGTTATCTGGTTAGGATAGGTGCGCTCAAGTCCGGTTGGCTTGTAAGCGCCGTGGAATATCAACATCAAATGATGATCGGCAGCGGCTTTCGCGATCTTTTCATACCAGTTCACAATTTCCTGATCATCGCGATCCATAAAGTCAATCTTCACCCCTGCTATGCCCCACTTCTCGTAAAGCGCAAAAGCCTTTGCATAGGCCTGATTCCGCTCCACATCTGCCCAATGCATCCAAAGAAATAACTTGACGTTTTTATCCTTTGCAAACTGCCTCACTTCGTCCATGTTGACGTCGGGGTTTACAGCGGTGATATTAGCCTCAGGCTTATTAAACGGACCGTACCATTGCCAGTCGATTAGCTGGTAAGGCCAGCCCATATCAGAAGCTAGCTGGATATAATCTTTGATGGTTGCAGTATTCATACGGACGTTGCCCGTCCACCAGTGATCCCAAGCCATCATCCCGGGCTTCACCCACGACGCATCTCCGATCTTAGAAGGTGTGCTGAGATTTTCGATGATATCACTTTCCATCAGCCTGCCCGGCTGTCTTCCAACCATCAATACACGCCACGGCGAATGCTTTTGGTCGCCTATCTTCACCAGCCCCTGTCCTCAAGCCTCGGCGCAAGCTGAACTCCTACCTTGGTGGATGCTGATGAATTTGCAGGTTTAGAAAGCCACATGCCCGACCAATCTAAGAGATCAGCCTCGGCAATTGCCACCCAGGCTGCAGGAGTTTGTACAAGCAGTGGAATACCTAAAACTTGTCCGCCTTTTAATTCCGACAATTTCCCGGGCAGATACTCCCACTCGTAAGCATGCTTACCGTTGAAAACATTTTTCGGAAGGTTGCCGCTGTAGCACGGATAGTCGCCGCTGAAGGCAAATTCCGTTTGCTCGGCGGTCAAAGTGCTAAGAGCAGCGGACTTATCCTCCGGTAACACATATCGAAAGGCAAGCCCGTCATTGTAAGCCCGCAATATAATCGCAAACTTTCCACCTGCACTCTCTTTAAACTCAATATTAGCTTCGTTATAACGATCAACAACGTTGCTGTTCTTGCCCAGCGGGTTTGTCCACGTGGAGTCATTGCTTCGGGTATCAACATCTGCTATCGTTGACGCCTCTCCCCATGTGGCACCCTGAAACTGTAGTCCCATTCTCGAATGTTCAAGCACAGCCTTGCCATCAATCAACACTGCGTAGGAGATGCCCTTTCCTGCACAGTCAAGCTTGATCTGTAACTTCTTGTCAGGGGAACTGACGGTTACCTGCTTTACAGCATCGCCATACGAGTTGAATACAAAAATCTGCATCAGGACAAAGAGGAAAAATTGCTTCCGGCCCGACACAGCTTTACCTTTAAGTTTCATTTGTATATTTTTCATGTTCCTGAAAATATTTGATAGAAGATGGCACTAGTCTCTTTAAATAAATTTTATCCCTTCATGTTCTAAGCGCTTATAATTCTCTTCATCGAAGATGTAGTAAAATGCCCCTTTCTTCGAGGAAGCTTTATCTTTTTCGTTCAACTTGATCAGGATATTCAGTGAAAGAAGCTTTCGGCTGAAATTCCGTTTGTCCATCTTGGAATCGTAAATAGCTTCATATAAGTTCTGCAATTGTGGCAAAGTAAATTTCGCTGGCAATAGTGCGAAGCCGACCGGATGGTTGGCAGCTTTGCTCCTGATATGCTCAAGTGCAGCTTTCATCATTGTATTATGGTCGAATATGAGCTCCGGCACATCCTTGAGGCTGTACCATTGCGCATTATGGGTAAACATAAGCTGCTGACTATAATCATTGATGTTTATCAAAGCGAAATAAGCAATCGACAGCACACGCCCGCCCGGATCCCTATTAACGTCTGCAAAGCAATGTAACTGCTCCATGTAAATATTATCAAGCCCGGTAAGCCTGTTCAATATCCGCACAGCTGCATCATCAGCGCTTTCGTCTTGGTGAATGAAGCCTCCCATCAACGACCATTTCCCAATCTGCGGTTCAAAATCCCGCTTTATCAGTAAAGCTTTCAGTTCCGATCCATCAAACCCAAACACAATGCAATCTACTGCTACCAGTAGGCTATCATATTTTTCATAATGGACAATCGACATGGAAGCGGCTGATTAACGATAATAGATTTCGTTCCACCTCAGTTCATTCTTGAAGTGATAAATATCTGTGCCCTTTCCGATGCGCAGGAACTCAATTCCGGCTATGTCGGCGAAATCATTCATGTGCTGCCAGGTAAGGTTCTGACTGTAGCAGGTGTGATGTGCGCCGCCCGCCAAAATCCAGGCTGTGCAAGCGGTGTTCATATCAGGCTGGGGTTTCCAGAGCACGCGGGCAACGGGAAGCTTTGGCAACTCATGCTCGGGAGCGATGGCATCCACTTCGTTTACCAGTATCCTGAAATGATTTCCCATATCTACTACAGATGCATTGATCGCGGGTCCCGCTGCCGAATTAAACACCAGCCTTACCGGATCTTCCTTCCCGCCAATCCCCAACGGATGCACTTCGCACGATGGCTTTCCATCAGCAATAGATTCACATATCTCAAGCATGTGAGCGCCTAAAACCATGTTATTTTGCGGCTCAAAGTGATAGGTATAATCTTCCATGAACGAGTTTCCTCCGCTCAGACCCGCTCCCATCATTTTCATGGTGCGCACCAAAGCAGCGGTTTTCCAGTCACCTTCCCCGGCAAAGCCATAACCTTTTGCCATCAGCCTTTGAACTGCCAAGCCAGGCAATTGCACCATTCCGTGTAAATCTTCAAATGTGTCAGTGAACGCCTTAAATCCGCCATCGTGTAAAAAGGCAAGCAGCCCCGCCTCAATCTTTGCAGCCTCAACTAACGACTGACGCTTCTCTCCGCTCTTCAATAGAGCAGGTGTAAGCGTATAACTATCTTCGTATTCCTGTAGCAGTTGGTTCACGGCACTTTCAGGCACATCATTGATCACTTTCACCAGATCTCCGACTCCGTAGCCATTTACGGAATAGCCAAATTTCATTTCAGCTTCAACCTTATCGCCTTCCGTAACTGCTACAAAGCGCATGTTATCGCCAAAGCGAGCGACTTTTGCCCCTTGCAAATCATGCCAGCCGAGAGCAGCCCTGCACCACGTGCCGATTTGCTCCAGAGCCTGTGGATCCTGCCAATGACCCACAACCACTTTCCTGTTCATTCTCATCCGCGAAACCATAAATCCGAACTCGCGGTCGCCGTGAGCGCTCTGGTTCAGGTTCATGAAATTCATATCAATACTGTTCCACGGAATGTCTCTGTTGAATTGCGTGTGGAAGTGGAGCATAGGTTTCTGCAGCACTTTCAGCCCCGAAATCCACATCTTGGCAGGAGAAAACGTATGCATCCAGGCGATAATGCCAATGCAATTGCCTGTAGAATTAGCCTCCTGAACAACGCTATAGATTTCTTCCGTACTTTTTACTACAGGCTTGAAGACCACCTTCACGGGGATAGCCTGCGACTTGCCCAGTGCCCCCGCTATGGCTGTAGAATCTTCAGCAACCTGCCTGAGTATTTCATCGCCATACAGATGCTGGCTGCCAGTAACAAACCATACCTCAAAGTTTTTCAGTTCCATAATATGTTATTGGCCGTAGTAAGAATTTGGACCATGTTTTCGTTCAAAATGCTTGTTTATCAATGCATCCTTCAGCCTTAAAGCGGAAGGATTGATTTGTTCTGTGAGATAAGCCATACGGGCGATTTCTTCAAGCACCTTGGCATTATAAACCGCCTTCTTTGCTGTTGCTCCCCAGGTAAATGGCGCATGATTTCCAACCAACACCATTTCTATTTCCTGGTAAGAAATACTGCTCTCTTGCAGGCAATTAATGATCTGGAAACCGGTTTGATATTCATAATCTCCTTTGATCATCTCGTCGCTCATGGGCGGCGCACAGGGTATGTCGGAAGTGGAATGATCAGCATGCGTAGTGCCGTAGATCGGGATATTCCGGTTGGCCTGCGCCCAGGCAGTAGCATAAGTTGAGTGTGTATGCACAATGCCGCCTATGTTTTCCCAATTTTTGTATAAGACAGCGTGGGTGTTGGTGTCGGAGGAAGGACGGAGATCGCCCTCTACTATTTTGCCTTCAAAATCAAGGATCACCATTTTATCCGCAGAAAGTTCCTCGTACGGAACACCGCTCGGCTTTATGGCAAAAACTCCATTCTGATGATCAGCCACGCTCACATTCCCAAACGTAAAAACCACCAGCCCGAGCGCTGGCAACTGCATGTTTGCCTCGAAAGCTTCTTCTTTAACTGATGCGTATTTACTCATGGCCGGCTGATGGAGTTTGGCTTTCGATGAACTGGCCAAAGGCGATGTATTTTTTATAGCGGGTCTCGTAAATCCTGGCTCTGTTCGCATCGGGGTAATATTTTTTCTCGAACCCGCTGCCCATCGCTTTCATTGCATCTTCAACTTTTGGATAAATGCCTGCCACAGTAGCTGCAAACATCGCCGCCCCCATCGCGGAAGCCTGATCACATTTTTGTATGCATATAGGCATATTCATCACATCCGCCATTACCTGCATGATGTAAGGCGACTTTTTAGAAACCCCACCCGAGCCGATCAATCCTTTTATTTTAATTCCCTGCTCAACATACCTGTCAGCGATGCGTTTTGCGCCAAAGCAGGTTGCCTCAACCAGCGCCCTGAACAAACGCGGGGCATCTGTAGCGAGATTCAGGTTTATCAATCCTCCTTTCAACAACTGATTTCCATCAGGAGTGCGCCTGCCATTCAGCCAGTCAACAGCAAATTCAGCATTCTCTTCCAGGGGGAGAAATTTAGCTGCTTCGCTCAGCGCAGCTATAATCCTGCCTTTCATCTCGTCCTGAAGCGCAGTAGCAGTTTCAGTGTCTATGATTGACGATTGCTGCAATAATGTGTTAACAGGCCAGGAGATCAGATTTTGAAACCAAGCATATACATCGCCGAAAGCAGATTGCCCCGCTTCAAACCCAATCATTCCTGGCACGATAGAACCCGGAACCTGTCCGCAAATGCCTTTCACGAGTGTGTCTTTGACCTCGCTAATTGGAGCAACAACCATATCGCAGGTAGAAGTGCCCATTACTTTGCTGAGATAATAAGGTTCAATCTGAGCGCCCACAGCTCCGAAATGAGCATCCAGAGCTCCAACTCCAATTAAAACATCGGTACTTAAACCAGTCTTGGCTGCCCACTCTGCAGACAAATGCCCGGCGGGCTGGTCGGCGGTGAAAGTTTCTGTATAAAGCCGGGAGGTAATGCCGCCAAGAAGCGGATCGAGGGAGGAGAAGAGCTCATCCGGCGGAAAGCCATTAAACTCTTCTGCCCATAAACACTTATGCCCGGCAGCGCAGATGCCTGTTTTTATTTTGCTGATGTCGTTTCCGCCAGTCAGCAGGAATGGTATCCAATCGCAATGTTCAACCCACGAAACAGCTGCTTTGCGTACTGCTTCATCTTTACGCAAGACGTGCAATATCTTGGCCCAAAACCATTCGGATGAATAAATCCCACCGACAAATTCCAGGTAACTTACATCCTGCGAAGCAGCGTGGTCGTTTATTTCCTGAGCTTCCTTTATCGCAGTGTGGTCTTTCCAGAGCACAAACATGGCGTTTGGGTTTTCCGCAAATTGAGGCAACATGGCCAGTGGCGTGCCGGATTGATCTACTGCCACGGGAGTTGAGCCCGTGGTATCAACCGAAATAGCTTTGATGTTTTTGGCAACCTCCGGACCGGCTTTCTGGACGCAATCCCGCAAGGTATGCTCTAAGCCTTCCACATAATCAAGCGGGTGCTGACGGAACTGGTTTTGCGAAACATTGCAATAAAGCTGCTTCTTCCACCGGGGATAATAGAACACAGACGAACAGACCTCGCTTCCATTGATGGCATTTACAACAATGGAACGCACAGAGTCGGTGCCGAAATCGACACCAATAACAAAAGCATCAGCAGGCATAATAATTCAGGTATAATTGGTCTGCCCAAAATACAATATTTTCCAATAAGTGTAAATTTTACAATTATATAAAACCGTATATGTGAGGCTCGGTCAAAAGGTACTTTAGATACCTCAGCGAAAAGATCAATTATCATGAATCAACTCCAACAAATCTTGTGCTCATGGGTTTAGCTGATGTATCCTAACACCCTAAACCATGGACAAGAGAGTTTTGATTATTGAAGATGATGACGATTTATCAGAGCTTCTCTTTGTAATTCTCGATGACTCAGGTTGCGAAACACTCCTCATTCACGAGAGTAATTACAAGCAGACTTTAATTGAGTACAAGCCCACGGTTATTTTGCTCGATTAC
This sequence comes from Sphingobacteriaceae bacterium, assembly GCA_029266635.1. GTDB lineage: Bacteria > Bacteroidota > Bacteroidia > Sphingobacteriales > Sphingobacteriaceae > JAQSWM01. The sequence goes on from JAQSWM010000009.1 coordinate 111,987, forward strand.
TGGATGGATGAAATTGATGGAGACATGATTTGCGCTGACCTCAAAAACGATGAGCGCACGAGGCACATCCCCATAATTCTAGTTTCGGCTGTTCCCGAGCTGGATCACAAGGCCCTTAAATGTGGTGCAGATGCCTGGATCTCTAAACCTTTTGACATAGCCTCGCTGGAAGTGACTGCCTTTGAATGGATAAAATATGCGAACCAGCAAACTGCTGAAGCGGAAGAGAATTTACAGGTTCTCCGGAAAGTAGCATAGTCGCTTTCAGCGGCTTTTAAGCTCAAACGTTATTCTTCCGAATGAATCAATATGCATGCAGAGTTGATTTTCAAATCAAGAAAAGGATTGTTACCTTTCCACTTTAGTTATTAATATAGAATCAGTAACCTGTATTTATCACATGTCATCTAATAATTACAAATTGCTACAAAAAAAGAAAAAAGAGGTCCTGGAACTCTGGATGAAAAACCAGCTTGCGGACGAAGGGCTCCGTGAAGACCTCATAAGCAATGATGAGCTTCGCAGCCAGTCGGAAGAACTGATTGAGGCGCTAATTGGAAATCTCAGCTCGAACAGCGTTGAAGACATTAACTCAGATGAATGGAGCCCGGTGATCGAGATTTTGGGCGGTATAGCCATCACGCGTGCGAGGCAAGGGTTTAGCCCCCGGGAAACGGGAAACTTTGTGTTCTCTTTGAAAGAAGCCTTAATTGAAGTATTACAAAAAGAACTGAAGAACGATATCCAGGCATTATTTTCAGAAACATTGAAGATAGGCCGGATTATGGATAATCTGAGCGTAGTCACTTTTGAAACTTTTATTAAAGGCCGTGAAGAAGTCATTCTTCGCCAAACGGACGAGATCACTGATATTTCAACTCCTGTTATCCGTGTTTGGGACGGCATTCTTGCTTTGCCAATAATCGGAACCTTAGACAGTGCCCGCACACAGGTTGTGATGGAAAACCTGCTTCAGGAAATTGTAGAAACCGGATCAAGTATTGCTATTTTAGATATATCGGGCGTGCCCGCAGTAGATTCGCTTGTTGCACAGCACCTGATCAAAACGGTTAGTGCAACAAGGCTGATGGGCGCTGAATGTATTATTAGTGGCATCCGCCCGGAAATTGCTCAAACGGTTGTGCATTTAGGAATTGATCTTTCCAACATTATAACCAAATCGAGCTTAGCAAGCGCACTCGCTTACGCATTTAAGGTGATGAGGCTTGAGGTGAGAAAGGTAAATGCGGTACAAAAATCTAACTTACTGTAATGGATAGAATTCCTATTCTCAGAATGGGGAACTTTTTATTGGTTACTATACAGGTAGACCTGTATGATCGTTTGGCGCTTACCCTGGAAGCAGACCTTGTCCAAATGGTAAAAAAAACCAATGCAAAAGGTGTCCTGATAGATATCTCTGCGGTTTCAATTGTAGATTCCTTTATGGGCCGCATTATTGGCAATATTGCCAGTATGTCTAAAATACTTGATTCTGAAACTGTTGTGGTGGGCATGCAGCCCGCGGTTGCAATAACTCTCATAGAACTCGGCCTTCCTCTAAAAGGCGTTCATACTGCTCTAGATGTAGAAAAAGGCATGCTCTTGTTGAAGTCGATGATAGATGAAAATGTAGATGATGCTGATTTAGACGAGCAAGATGATGCTTTCGCTGAGTAAAGAAACCATCAAAGTCTTAAAAGAGCAGGACGTTGTGCTTCTGCGGAACCGTGTTAAGGAAGTTGCCGTGAAGATTAAAATGGGGCTGGTGAATCAGACACGCCTCATCACAGCAGCCAGCGAACTCCTGCGAAACATGCTTCGGTATGCCAACGGTGGCAACTGTATCGTAGAAATCGTATCGAGTGGCCGTAACAACGGCGTCCGTTTAACTTTCATCGATAAAGGACCGGGAATACCCGACATTGCTCTCGCGATGAAAGATGGCTATTCTACCGGAAAGAGCCTTGGCCTGGGGCTGCCCGGAACCAAGCGCCTGGTAAACGAATTCGATATTAAAAGCAAAGTTGGCGAGGGCACTACTGTTACCATAATAAAATGGGCAAATGGTTGACGCAACCCACATAAGCTTTGCAGCAACTGACCGTAGCTATTTCTCTTTATTAAAAAAAGAAATACACCGTCGGGCAGAAGAAGTTGGCATTAACAATACGCGGCTCAATGAAATAGACCTGATTGTAGCCGAAATGACATCCAATCTTTTTAAGTATGGTCAAAGCGGGGAAATCTTGCTGGGCGTGTTTAGAAATAGCGGTTCGCCGTACATCGAAATCATCAGTATTGACCACGGGCCGGGCATGGCAAACCCAACCAGAATGATGCAGGATGGAGTTTCCACCACCAACACCATGGGGCACGGCTTGGGGAGCATCAAAAGGTTATCAGACGTATTCGATCTGTACAGCCTGGTGGGCTGGGGAACCATCGTGTTAAGCAGGGTTTACGATGATCCAAAAGCGGCAAAGGCTAACCAGAAAGTAACAGTAAGGCCGATAGTAGTGGCCAAACCCGGCGAAACCCAAAGCGGCGATGGCCTGGTAATAAAGCACAGTGATAAGTATGTTAAAATTATGCTCGCCGACGGGCTTGGGCACGGGCCCGAAGCTAATAAAGCCATCAACGAAGCAGCTGCAAGTTTTAAAGTTTTTCCTGAGTTCAGCCCCACGGAAACCTTGCGATTCATTCATGGAAATATTCGGAAAAGCAGGGGCGCTGTAGCAAATGTGATTTGTTTCGATTACGAGAAACGCTCATGGACCTCTACCGGGATCGGCAATATTGCTGTGCGGATGATTGGACCGGCTACGTTTCGCAACCATATGTCATACAACGGGATTGTTGGCCACAACATTCCTACATCCATGAATGATCAGCAATATGCTGCGGAACAATATAATCAGGTAATTTTGTGCTCGGATGGGATCAAGACACGCTGGGATCTGGTCAAATATCCGCTGATAAGCAAACACGACCTGACAGTGCTGAGCGCTGCGATCTATAAAGACCATGCACGAAAGACAGACGATATGTCTGTAGTGGCTATAAAAATTAAATAGTCAGCATATATGATTGACATTGTTGCTATATCGCTTGAGAACGAAATGGACCTTGTTCTTGCGCATAAGCGATCTATGAAGGTTGCCGAGAAACTCGGGCTTACCATCGCTACACAAACAACGTTTGCAACTGCGGTATCAGAAATAGCCCGTACCGTTATCGAGCATACCAACAACGGAAATTTAAAGCTTGGGCTGGAACCAAAAACACACGGCTACAACCTGACAGCTTATGTTTCGTTTGAAAGGGATGTTAGCTTTACCAATGCCGATGAAGGCTATTATTATGCCCAGAAATTGGTGCCGCAGTTTGATACCGGCGAAACAGATGGATTGAAATTTATCGAGATGAAGATTGGGCTGCCAAGGTCGCTGAATCTCGATTCAAATAAGATCACAGTAATCAAAGACAGCTTCCTGAATGAGCCTCCGATAAATGCTTATGAAGAAATTAAAAAGCGCAACGTATCGCTAACTAAAAAAGCTGAAGAACATGAGGAAGAGATCAGGCGCTCCCGCATCATAGATGAACAAAAAACAGAATTCATCTCAATTGCCAGCCATGAGATAAAAACACCAATCACTATCATCAAGGCTTACACGCAAATGGTAAAAAAGGTATCGGTTGACCATTGCAGTGCACACGTAAAAGGTATTCTCGAAAAAGTAGATGAGCAGTCTTCAAAGCTGGTGACATTAGTACAACAGTTATTAGATGTTTCGAAAATGGAAAACGGGAGCCTGCTTTACTCCCTGGAAGTTATTGAGCTGAATTCTTTTATCACCGAGATGGTTAACATGATGGGCAACATTCTCCCTCATAATGCCTTAACTCTTAATCTGGGCCAGAATGCATTTGTAAATGCTGACAGGCTGCGCTTGGAGCAAGTATTTTCAAACCTGCTCGGAAATGCTGCAAAGTATTCGAAACCCGAAACTGTGGTCAGCGTAGAATCAGCCATTACAGACGGCTTCGTTCAAATTTCTATTGCAGACCAGGGAATGGGAATGTCGTCAAATAGTATTAAATCTATTTTCAACAAATTTTACCGCGATCACGGTGTGCTTAAAACACATTCTGGCTTGGGAATGGGCCTTTATATCAGTTCTAAAATAATTGCAGAACACGGCGGAAAGATATGGGTTGACAGTGCAGAGGGTGTGGGCTCAAAGTTCCACTTCACTATTCCTGTTTACAAGCTGGCAGATTAAATTGTTTTCCGGCAAGTAGCTGGATGGCTGTGCTTTTTTAGCGGCTTAAATCAATTAAGACACTCTCGCACTTCCCGGCAAACTGATTCGCCTTTATCTTGGTTGTACCAGTTCTGCAAGCCAATTTTTATTGCTTCAAAGTCTGAGTTAGCGGCCTTCATCTCATCCATTACATCCTGTGCCCCTTTCGGCCGAGGTCCCCAGTCAAAAATATCGGCTCCTGCCTGATCTCTTACAATCAGCTTAGGAATGCTCTTGCTGCCGTTGGTTAGATAATTGTTGATCAGGAAAGGTTCGCTGTCGCGAAGTTGAAGTTCGTAACTTATGTATTCTGACTGTTGCGCCATTTGGACCAGAAAAGGAACTATGTGCGCAGCATCGCCGCACCAGGGCTCAGTTAGAATGATCCAGTGCTGAGGCTCAGATATATTCTTCAGCCCTAGAACCAATTGCTCATCCAAAACCAGCAACTTGTCCCAGCGCTTCATCCTCGATTTGTTGAGCTTGGTATATTCAAAATACATTGGATCGTCGTAGGGCTGCGGCGGATGCGGATTGTTCAAAATCTTATCAAACAACTGCTGGTAGTCGGTATAGTCCATTCTTTAGTATACACCAAATTAGGCCGCGTGGTTTCGCGATTATGGCAATGATAATTAAAGGCCAAATTGGGATTTACAATCGATACTTTTCTCCCACAATTCTCATTTTCGCACGATGAAAAAGGATGTAGTAAGGCGTTCATTATTCCTGCGAAGGCAGGAACCCTAAAGCGGTTAGCCTTCACTTGCTTTAGGATTCCGCATCAAATGCGGAATGACGAGCGTGTTGGTAAGGCGCTCATCATTCCTGAGCTAGCCTGCACTGAGCATGGTAAAAGTGAAGGAAGAGCGGGTTAACACAAAAGCAATATATTGATGGTTGGGAATAATGAGGATTAATTAAATTTACATTATGGCAGAATTCGTTCACGGCGATCACTTAAACTTTACACTGAATAATCTTATCAGGAATGCTGATGAGTATCTTTTTCTAATCTCGCCGTATATCAAGCTCCATTCTAAGATTACAGACGCTTTAAAGTCAAAGAAGAACAGCCCCAACCTGGCTATCACTGTGGTATTTGGAAAATCAGAAGCTTATCAGAACAACCGCATTTCAGGAGATGACCTGGAGTTTTTGACCAGCTTTCCGAACATTGAAATAAGATACGAAAAGAACCTCCACGCGAAATATTATGCAAGTGAAGATGGTGCCTTGATAACTTCCCTCAATCTGTACGATGTTTCTCAGGATAATAATATAGAGGCTGGAGTTTACCTGGAAACACCGAAAACACTAGTAGGCAAATTAACCGGATGGGCAAAAGAAACTGACCTGGACGTTAAAGCATTTCATTTTTTCGAAGAAGTAATTGAAAACAGCAAAGTGCTTTTTAAACGAACTCCGTTGTTTGAAGAAGGCGGTTTTATGGGCCTAAGCAAAAACTATGTTGAATCAAAAATAGAAACAGACCTTCTTACAGCATTTTTTGACAAACCCAAAGCTGGATTTGCATTCACCGGTTACAAATCTTACGATAAAGATAAAGGCAAGGGAAAGACAGAGAGCCCGGCTGTGCCGTTAGGCTATTGTATACGCACAGGAAAGCCCATCCCCTTTAACAAAGACAAGCCGCTTTCTGCTGAAGCATATAAAAGCTGGTCGAAGTACGAGAATAAAGACTTTCAGGAAAATTTCTGCCACTTTTCAGGAGAGCCGTCTAACGGGCTTACTACTTACGCCACTCCGATATTGAAGAAGAATTGGCAGAAAGCGAAAGAGGTTTTTAAGTTTTAGGGACTAGTGAAGATTTACGAAGTTTCAGAAACTTCGTAAATCTCTCCCGCTCCCACTAGTCATAAGCGTCCCGCTACAACTCTTATCTGACGAGCTCCCACCCACACTCTTCGACTCCCCGCCAGTAGTCGGGCAGGCTGCTCCGAGTGACAGCAACACACCGTAGCGAGACGGAATGATAGCCTCTAGCACTCGTGCCTTTTATAAATTCGCTGCAACAAACTCCCGGCTGTACTGCTTAATCATATTACGCACATCTCTGAATTGTTGTTTAACCTGATCTTCTGTACCTGTTGCTTTTGCAGGGTCGGGAAAGTTGTAGTGGAACTTCCTGGCAGTTGATGGAAAGTTGGGGCAGCGTTCTTTCGCATTGTCGCAAACAGTAATCACATAATCAAAATGTTTATCTGCGTATTCATTCACGTTGTTTGAAGTATGCCCTGAAATGTCTATGCCATCTTCCTGCATTATCTCAATGGCTTTTGGGTTTACGCCATGTGTCTCAACTCCTGCGCTGTAAACCTCCGCCTTGCTGCCTGCAAAATGCCTGAGATATCCTTCTGCTATCTGGCTTCTGCAACTGTTGCCTGTACATAAAACTAATATCTGCTTCATTGTAGTTTTTAGTTAACAACAGTCCGGTCCGCAGCAGGCTTTCTTCTCTTCCGTTGGTTTCTCTGCGTAAACTGTAATGCTTGTTATTCCTGTTCCTGATTCTTTGAAAGCTGCAAGTTGTTCTGCGGATAGGTAGGTACTTAAAATATCATCAGGGATAATAATTGCTTTGTCTTTTTGAACCGTGATGTTTGTAAACCCATTCGCTTCAATCAATTCTAAATACACTTGCTTTTGAATAGCGCCTGCAACACATCCTGCATACATTTCAGCAGCCTCTTTGATTTGCTTCGGCAGTTCTCCTTCTAAAACAATATCTGATATAGAGAAGTGGCCACCCGGCTTGAGCACTCTGTAAATTTCTTTGATAACTCCGTCTTTATTCGGCACAAGGTTCAATACACAATTGCTTACAATTACATCGGCAGTGTTCGCCGTAACGGGCATTTTTTCTATATCACCTTGTCTGAATTCTACATTGTTAAATCCCCTTACTTCATTGTTCTGCCTGGCTCTCTCAATCATGGCGGGCGTAAAATCTATCCCTATTACTTTGCCGGTTTCTCCAGTTTCATTACGTGCGATGAAGGCATCATTACCTGCACCGCTACCCAGGTCAATAACTACATCACCTTTCTTGATCTTTGCAAATTGGGTAGGCAAGCCACAGCCTAAGCCTAAGTCGGCATCAGGGTTGTAACCATCAAGCTGGGTGTAATCATCAGCCATGATGTTGTAAACCTCTGTTGAACAACCACCTGAACCGCAGCAGGAACTCTGGTTGGTTTCTTTGTCTTGTAAAGCGATTTCAGAATACTTCTGCCTTACCAGTTCTTTTACTTCCTCTTGTGTTTGCATGATATTTAATTTGAATTTTATCGAAATATTACGATGACTATTTTCAAAAAAAGGTCAGCAACAATTGCTGCCATCTTTGTAGCTGTCAAATAGTTGAATAAGCGAAACCTGTGCAGCCTTCCATTCTTTTGCATCTATACAATAGCACACTTTAGCCCCTTCAATCTCACCCTGTATAAGCCCTGCTTCTTTCAGTTCTTTCAAATGTTGTGAAACGGTGCTTTGTGAAAGGGGCAATTCTTCAACTATATCTCCGCACTGGCAAGTTGCTTTGTTTGCCAAAATCTCCAGTATGGCAATTCTTGCCGGATGTGCCAGGGCTTTAGCATACCTGGCTAACCTGTTTTCCTTTGTGCTGAACTCGTGTGACTTAGTTGCCCCCATATTAATATCGCAATATTACGATTAATTTTTAAATGCAAAATATTTTAGAAAAAAAATGAAGTAAGAAATAACTTAGAATACTCACTAGTTGTGGCTTCTCGCTACGACTCTAACTCATGAACTTCTGCCCACCCACACTCTTCGACTCCCCGCCAGTAGTCGGGCAGGCTGCTCAGAGTGACAGCAACACCAAGCAGGACATTCCCCGCAGCACTACAGAAACTGAACCCTTATTTGCACCCGTTCAGCATCGGGATCACTCATTGGCTTGATATTTATGCGTTCGGACTCGCCGAAATACTTCGCTATACCTTTAATGATGCCTACAGCAAGAGCGCTCATCCGTCTTTGTGAGTAGTAATCAATTATGAGCAGCTTTTCGTTTACTTTACTAACATATAACACCGGTGGGTTAGCGGCGCTGTTCAACTTCCTTACTGCTCCGTGCATCACGTTTTCAGTATGCATGAGAACTTCAAAAGTTTTCCATTCCGGTCGGAGATAGCTTGCGTACAGCTTAAAAAGATCGGGTACCAGGTATTCTCCAAATCTTTCCTGGATATTATAATGGGATATACCGGTCAACTGAGAAGCTGCCGCCACAATGGAGCCAATTTCCTGAAGGGAATAATTGTACGTGAGCTCGTACTCGCCCACAGCGCCCGATAGTTTGATCAGGTTATCCCAAGTGCCGGCTGCGAATTCGGCATTGACATACTTTTTCAGCAAAAAGAATATAGAGCCGTGAACCTTTGGTGATTCGTCCATTTAAGTATAAGCTACCAGACTATTATGGATAAATCTACAATAAAATAGCACCTTACCAATTAAATTTATGTTGCATAAAATGACCTGCATAAATACTGAATGGTATGGATGTTGTGGCTTAAGCAGCATGAAATTAGTATACCGGAAATACCAATGGTTGAAATGCAGGCCAACAGAAAAGCTGATATACAGCATACTCTTCCGTTTGAGGGAAGCGCTTCAGGAGGACAAAGACGAAAGGGCACCCTTGAAAGTCTGGTTGAACTCTCATTAAGCAGGGCTCGCACAATCGCAGCATTGGCGTATGACCCACCCCACTTTATTTACGTATTACTTTGATTTTCAATAAGGATGCGCTAAGTTCGTATTATCCTATAACCGGAAGCCTAAAATTATGATTTCTGATATCGGCCAAACCACGAAACCTCTTCCGTTTATCAAAGAGTCTTCAGAGATGGGCCAAATCATCAAATCGTATGATTGGGAATCAACATCGCTCGGGCCGCCCGAATACTGGTCGGAATCTTTGCTTACTTCTTTAGGAATTGTTCTAAACTCGGCCTTCCCCATGTTCCTGTTCTGGGGCGAGGATCTGATCTCTTTTTACAACGATGCTTTCCGTCCCAGCCTGGGCGCCTCGGGCAAACACCCTGCAATAGGAAAGCCGGCGAAAGAGGTATGGCCGGAGATTTGGGAGTTTATAGGCCCATTGATTGAAGGTGTGATGACTACCGGAAAACCGGTTTGGTTTGAAGATCAACTAGTACCTTTTTACAGGAACGGGAAAGTAGAAGAAATTTACTGGACATTTAGTTACAGTCCGGCATACAACGGCAAAGGCGAAGTGCAGGGCGTGGTGGTTACCTGTACCGAAACTACGGCGAGCGTAGTTAACCTGGCACGGCTTACTGAATCGGAAAAGCGTTTCCAAAACCTGGTGAAGAATGCATCGGTGGGAATTATTGTGCTTTCGGGCGAAGACCATGTCGTCCAGATTGTAAATCAGGCTTATGCTACGCTGATAGATAAGAATTACCACGAGCTACTTGGAAAGCGAGTATTCGACGTAATTCCAGAAACGGAAGCGGATTTCAAGCAACTGATAGAACAGGTGCGCACTACCGGAACGGCGGCTTACCTGACTGAGCATCCCTACTTTGTATATGTAAATGGCGAAAAACGTGAGGGCTTTCTTAATCTCGTTTACCAGCCTTATACGGAAGAGGATGGGTCCGTTACCGGGGTAATGGCGCTTTGTCAGGACGTTACGCCACAGGTTACAGCCAGAAAAAAACTAGAGCATAGCGAACAGCAGCTGTTGCACGCCCAGAAGGAACTAAAAATGGAGCTGGAGGCAGGAAGGCAATTGCAGCAGCAAAAAGACGACTTTATCGGGATTGCCAGTCACGAGCTTAAAACCCCGCTCACCACCCTCAAAGGCTCTATGCAATTGTTGTCGCAGTGGATGGCGAATGAAGATGTAAGCCCGAAAGTTCAGAGGCTGATACAGCTTTCCAATAGCAACATTAACAAACTGAGCCATATCCTGAAAGAACTTTTAAATGATACCAGGATCAACGAGGGGCAGCTTCATCTGAATAAATCTTTATGCAGCATTGCAGAGCTTTTCAACGACTGTTGCGAAAGCTTTAATATCATCTCGCACCATCAGATATATCAAAAGGGCGACCTGAACCTTTCCGTGTTTGTAGACCGCGACAGGATTATCCAGGTTATCATCAACCTGATAAATAACGCTATTAAATATGCTCCGAACTCGCAGGAGATTATTTTATCGGCGAGCGAAGAAGGAAATCAGGTGAAAATATCTGTCCGCGACTTTGGCCCCGGCATCCCCGCTGAAAAGATCCCGCACCTGTTTAAACGTTACTACCGCGTTGACACCTCGGGAATACAATATTCCGGCCTTGGCTTGGGACTGTTTATTGCATCTGATATGGTTAGCAGGCACGGAGGCAAGATTGGGGTTGAGAGCGAGGCCGGTGCAGGTGCCACCTTTTGGTTCACCATCCCACTTGCCTGAGCAGCATCCTATTTACTTCCTGAATTGAACTTGTAAACTGTTGTTTCGTCATACGTCTCTTCGGGCATGAGCAGAGCGGATGGGAAGTTGGCGTGATTAGGCGAATCCGGGTAGTAGTGCGGCTCCAGGCATATCCCCGAAAACGGTTTAAAGCTCCCACCCAGGTAATTACCGCAATATAATTGCAGCCCGGGACAAGTAGTGCTAACTTCCAAACTGTTGCCGGTTTCCGGATCGGTCAATACAGCGGCGAGTTGAAGCTCCCGCTGATTTTCAAGACAGAAGTTCACCGTATCAGCTTCATGCATAAAATCCTTAACTGCCCTCGCCTGCTGCAAATCGAATGATGTTCCTTCAACAGGCAGTATTTCTCCGTTCGGGATGTATCGCTGGTCGGCGGGTGTATACGAATCAGATTTTAAACGCAACATATGGGAGGAAATATCCTGTCTTCCTCCGCTCAGGTTGAAATAGCTATGGTTGGTGAGGTTTACAATGGTGGGCCGGTTCGTGCTTGCTTTGTAAACCAATATGAGCTGGTTGGCATCTGTGAGGGTGTAGCGAAGTTCCACTTCCAGATTGCCGGGATAGCCTTCCTCGAGGTGCTTGCTAAAGAGCTTCAACACCAGCTCAGTGCCCAAATCACTCTCGGAAGTGCCTGCCACTGTCCAAACTCTTTTGTTGAAGCCCTTAAAGCCGCCGTGCAGGTGATTGTTCTTTGCAGGTTCGTTCAAAGAAAGCCGGGCCTGCTCGCCCACCAGGGGAAATGAGCCACCCGAAATCCTGTTGGCATAGCGCCCAACGGTACAACCGATGTAATACGGATCATCAAAGTAATCTTTTACATCGTTATAACTCAAAACCATGTTTGCGTTTGAGCCATCGGGTTGAGGAAGCAGCACTTCTTTAATCGTAGCACCAAAATTAGTGATCGTAACTGTACAGCCTGAAGCATTAGAAAGGCTAATCAGGTAGATATCCTCTCCCCCGTAATTGGCAACCAGTTTCCGGCTAATGCCCATCTTACATCATGATTGCACTTCTTCCGCCATCTACCACATAGGTTTGTCCACCAGCAAACGCTGCGTAAGGACTGGACAAAAACACGAACCATCCGCCAATTTCTTCGGGAGTTCCTAAACGTTTTAAAGGATACATTTGCTCAGTTCTCAGGCGTTCGGCTTGGGGGTCTGGGAAAGTGTCGAAATATTCCTCCGCAAGCCGCGTGTTAATGAACCCTGGCGCAAGCCCCACCGTCCGGATGGAAGGTCCCCATTCAATTGTCAGGCTTTGGACTAGCGCTTTCAAGCCGGTTTTTGCTACGTTGTAAGGGAAGCTTCCCGCCATGGTATTGTTGCTGTGTGCCGAGGAGTTTATAATGATCACTCCGCTCCCACTCTTCTCCAGGTAAGGTTTGCAAAGCCTTGCCACATTCCAATGCGACTCCAGATTCAGGTTCATATTGAAAAGCCAATCGTCATGGCTGCAGCTTTCTGCTCCGCGAAAAACGTTAGTTCCGGCGTTCGAAGCGAGGATGTCAATCCCAGAAAAAGCCTCAGCAGCTTTGTGGACGAAATCCTCCAGCTGCTCAACCTTTGTCACGTCCACCTGCACATACAAGGGTTTCTTGCCCGATTCTTCTTCCACCACTCTCACGAAACCCTGAGCGTTTGCGTGATCTGTGGGCTCGATGGCACAGCCGGCAATGTTCGCTCCTGCACGTGCATAAACTTTTGCAATGCCGGCGCCGATACCGGAAGAAGCACCCGTAATTACTACCGTCTTACCGGAAAGGTCAATATTAAGAGGCATAGGTTTTTGTTCGAAAGTAGCATATTTTCATAAAAGTATTGAAGTGTGTGGCTATGGCTGCGCAAACAATTGATTTGTCAAGCTAAAAGTTATATTTGTTTCGCCTGAACCTATTCATGAAATCTTTAAAACAGCCAATTTTAGTAAGCCTGAAACTTGCCTTTTGCCTTAGCCTTAGCTTAGTTGTTTTTTCAGCTTCTTCCCAAACAATAACTGAGACTAGTACGCCAAAGGGTTGGCTGATCAAGACAAAATCCTCCCAATATCAAATTGTGCTTACTCCGGCAGGAAAGGTTAAGCCTCTGTATTTCGGTGTTGCCGGGCAAACAGACTACGGCAACAAAAACACGCCCTGGTTTGAAGATATAGATGAAGTGCCCGTACGGGGCGAGCTTCCTTTTAAAGTACCCGTGCTTGAGGTGATCTTTAGCGATCACGTGCGGGATGCTGCACTTGAATTTGTAAGCGCAGAGATCAGCAGCCTTGATAAGCACCCTTTGTTGAAGATCGTCCAGAAAGATAAAGTTTATCCGCTTCAAGTGACATCCTACATCCGGGTACTGCCTGAGTACGACATTCTTGAAAAATGGATCAGTGTTAGAAATACAGCAAAAAAGGGGAACATCCAGGTGGAAAATCTCTTGTCAGGAAGTATCGTGCTGCCATCCGACGAATACAAACTAACACAGCTTTCCGGACTTCCGAACACCGAGTTTCAGATCGTCAAAACTGACGTCACTGCAGGAATGAAAACTATTGATATAAAAGGATCGAAATCTACATTCCATGCGCCATGGTTTTTGGCAGAGCCCAAGAGTTCCGACGGTTCAAGCGGCAGAGCCTGGTTTGGTTCGGTACATTACAGTGGCAACTGGGCGTTGCATTTCGACAAAGTTTTCAATGGCACGCTCCAGATTGTCGGCGGGATTAACTTTTGGGATAGCGCCTTAACCCTTGAACCGCGTGAGTCATTTTCCACTCCGAAATTTTCGGTTGGCTTTACAACTAAAGGTGCGGAAGGCGCAGCACGCAGTCATGCAGCTTATATCAGGAACGAGATTCTTCCTGAGCCACACAGAAATGACCTCCGCCCCGTTCTATACAACAGCTGGTATGCTACCAAGCAGTATTTGAATGAAGATCAGCAGGTCGAACTGGCAAAAGTTGCGGCGGAAGTTGGCGCAGAATTGTTTATGGTAGATGCCGGATGGTATAAAGTGAGCGGCACTGACTGGCATGAGATCGGCGACTGGGAGATTGACAACAAAAAGTTTCCGAATGGATTAACTTCGCTAATACAGCGGGTAAATGCTTTGGGCATGAAATTCGGCCTATGGGTTGAGCCTGAAAACATTTATGTAACAAGCGAAACGTATAAGAAACATCCTGACTGGGCACTTCACTTTCCAAACCGCGATGGCAACCCGAGAAAAACCCTCAATCTTGCCAAAGAAGATGTCTATCAATATTTGCTGAACACGCTCGATGGAATATTGAGCAGCAATAAAATCGATTACATCAAGTGGGATCAAAACAGTTTTCTGAGAGAGCCGGGCTGGCCCGATGCACCGGTGGAGATGCAGCGGGAAGTCCGCATTCGCATGACAGCGAACTTATATCGATTGATAGACGAATTGAAAAAGCGGCACCCAAACGTATGGTTTGAGTCTTGTGCCAGCGGCGGCGGCAGAACGGATCCGGGCATACTCTCACGAATGGATATGGCTTGGGTAAGCGATAATACAACTGCGTTAGACAGATTGATGATTCAATATGGTTATCTGAGCGCCTTCCCTGCAAACACTATGATATCCTGGGTAATTGGCGCCGGTCCGGTACAGTCGCTTGATTATAAGTTTGATGTTGCAATGTGCGGCGTGCTCGGCATTGGCGATAACATCTCAAAGTGGACTGCGGCTGACAAGGAAATTGCTAGGAAGAAGATAGAAACTTATAAACTGATCCGCCCGCTGATTCAGCAAGGCATTCTGTACAGGCTTCGGTCGCCGTTCACAACAGATAATTCTGCTCTCCAATATAACAGCCCAGACAGTTTGTCGTCTGTGCTCATTTGCCATAACATGGCGAAGTACTTAGAGGGAAGTCAGGACCGCACCAGAGGTTCCAAAACTTTAAGGCTGCAGGGATTACGCCCGGAGAAAAATTACGTCGTTAAAAACGCTGCCAACAAAGACGAAAAAGGAACCGTGTACACTGGTGAGTTTTTAATGAATGTTGGTATTGCGTGGCCACTTACTAAAGAATACGAGAGCCGTATTATCCTCATCAACCCAACCAAATAGTTGCCTTGGATCTAATGAAAACTAGTTTCAACAACTCATACATAATCGGGATCTCGTTTATCTCTGCCTTGGGCGGATATTTGTTCGGGTTTGATTTTGCTGTGATATCTGGCGCATTGCCTTTTTTGCGGACCGAGTTTAATCTTACTCCATGGTGGGAAGGCTTTTTAACCGGATCTCTGGCTTTGGGCTGTATCGCTGGCTGTTTGATTGCCGGGAAAATTGCTGACCGATATGGCAGAAGACCGGGATTGATGCTGGCTGCTGCGATATTCGCCGTGTCTTCCTTAGGAATGGCTTTCTCCGGCTCACTCACAACTTTTGTGATCATGCGTTTTGCAGCAGGGATTGGAGTGGGGATGGCTTCAATGCTTAGCCCGATGTACATCGCAGAAATTTCGCCGGCCGAAAAAAGAGGCCGCAATGTGGCTATCAACCAACTTACCATCGTAAGCGGCATTTTAATAACCAATCTGGTCAATTACATGCTTGCAGATAATGGTCCGGATGCCTGGCGCTGGATGTTTGGGCTCGGGTTTGTTCCGTCGCTCTTCTTTTTGCTTGGCGTGATATGGTTGCCCGAAAGCCCTCGATGGCTCATTCAGGCAGGTCACACACAGAAAGCCAAGATAATACTTGAAACCATCGGCGGTGAAGGCTTTTCTGAAAGCACGTTTGCGAATGTTCAGAAAACCTTGGCAAAATCTCCAGCCGAGCATGGAACGTATGCTGCCGTTTTTCACAGGAGCGTGCGACCGGCCGTGTTGGTGGGAATAGGGCTGGCAGTGATCCAGCAGTTTTGCGGCATTAATGTGGTGTTCAACTATACATCAACTATTTTCCAGGCGGTTGGAGCAAGCCTCGACCGACAACTTTTTGAGACCGTTGCTATAGGGGCGGTAAACCTGATCTTCACGCTTCTGGCTATGTGGCAGGTTGACAAGCTTGGGCGCAGGCCATTAATGCTGATCGGCTCCTTAGGGCTTTCAGTCATTTACATCGTCTTGGCAACTTTATTGCAAAACCAGGCTTCGCCAGCATGGATTTCCGTTTTCGTCCTGCTGGCTATCGCCATGTATGGCGCATCCCTTGCACCCGTTGTGTGGGTAATTATTTCAGAAATATTCCCGAACAACATTCGCGGAAAAGCGACTTCAGTTGCTGTTATTGCGTTGTGGGCCGCCTACTTTATCCTGGTGTTTACCTTCCCCATACTTGCAAGTAAATTGGGCACATACGGTCCGTTCTACATGTACGCGGGCATATGCCTGGTCGCTTTCTTCTTCATAAAGGCAAAAGTGAAAGAAACAAAGGGTCAGACTTTAGAAAACCTGGAAGGGAGGTTTGGTGGGCATTAACCTCATTTCCGGAGAAATTACAAGCACCTCAAAGGTTCACCTTCTATCTCGTCTCTCCTATCGGGATTTTCAAACTGCCGTTGCCATTTGCTCGCAAGCTTGTGCGCAGGCTCTGCACGCAGCTGCACATTCCTGGCAATGATCCATATCATGGCTGCCACATTCTTCCGCACAGGCGTTACAAAGATCGGCACATACACGGCAAAGGTGATGACTGCACCCACTGCCAAGGCTCATCAACTCGGCAGCTGCACGGCATATCGCTGCACATTCCAGATCCATCTGTATGCATTTGGCCATCATTTTAGGATCTTCTTCCTGGAGGCATGAGGTAGCACAATGTGTACAGGCAACCGCACAGGCTACACAGGCATCAATACAGTCTTTGAATTGCTGATGTGACATAACGTTTTGTTTTTAAGTGAAAGAATACGGCTCATGCCAACGCGGATCGAAGCGCCATAAAAGCGTTTAATTTATTAACTCGCCGGAGCCGGAATGGTTTCTTTAAATCCATATCCTTCGCAAACAGACACGACCCTTCACAAACACCTACCGGTGCTTGCCCGACCATTCCTCCAGTTCCTTGATTTCCTGAGTCTGGTCTACTATCATTTTCCGTGTCATAGATTTAAACGCCTCATCTTTTGCAAACTGCAGTATAGTGTTTGCCATGCTGACGCCGCTTCGGTGATGCAAGGTCATGAGCGTAGCAAACTGCTGGTCGGGCGTAGAGCCGGGACTTGCGGGCTTTTCCATCATAGCCGTCATTTCATCAGCCATTGCTTTGCCCAGGCCAGCACTTGTATTCGATGGATCGTAATCTTTAGGAGCGTCTTTGTATTTTTCTGCGATTTGATCAAGCTGAGCGATCTCAGCCGATTGTGCATCTATGATCTTTTGAGCCATTGCCTTGAGTTGTTCATCGCTGCCCGAGGCAAGCTCTGCCTTTGACATTTCCACAGCACTTTCGTGATGCGCTTTCATGGCAGCCGCTAGGTCGTGGTCGGAATTTCCAGTCTTTTGCAGGCTGTGCATGTCAGCCATCATCTTATCCATAGAAGCCATCATGGCGTTTCCGCCAGCATCGTGATTGTGATCAGTTACGTGTTCGGATGCCATTCCCAGTGTATCTGTATCCTGTTCTCTTGATTGTCTATTCTGGCATGCTGAGGCGACAAATAGTATCGCGGTAGCGGCAATGATTGCTTTGGTGTTCATTCGACATTCCGTTTATTAGTAAACCTCGGTTCTGTCTAATGGTTTACGTATTTCTCAAAACCGAAAGGCAGCAGGATTTAGCTCCATTCTCGGGAACAATTTGCATATTAGCCTAACCAAATAGCCGAACGTGAAAAAAGCATTTCTCGCACTTATCATCCTGACCTCTTTTTGTATCCAGGCATCCGCTCAAAAAAAGAAGCCAAATATCATTCTCATCATGGCTGATGACCTTGGCATGGAAACTTTAGGCTGCTATGGAAACGATGACCACCTCACTCCTAACCTCGACAAACTTGCTGCAAGCGGAATGCTGTTCGAGAATTGCTATGCAACGCCCCTCTGCACACCGTCGCGGGTTCAGTTAATGACCGGGAAGTACAACAACCGCAACTATGTTGGTTTTGGCATTCTGGATTCAAAAGAAAAGACTTTTGCTGATGTACTAAAGCAACAGGGATACAAGACCTGTATTGCCGGTAAATGGCAGCTTTACGGCTATGAAAAACAGTGGCAACTCGCGGGTGGGCGAAAGGGCTCTTACCCGCAGGATTCAGGCTTTGACAAATTCTGCGTTTGGCAGGTAGACCAGGTGGGTTCAAGATACAAAGACCCGGTGGTTTATTCAGACAATCTTAGATCAACCGAACTCAAAGGAAAGTTTGGCGATGATGTGTTCGTAAATTATATCGGAAACTTTATCTCGGAAAATCGTGAAGGGCCATTTTTTGCCTATTACCCGATGTGCCTTACGCACGATCCTTTCATCCCCACTCCTGCTTCGGCCGACTACGAAAGTTCAGCCCCAAAAACAGACGATCCGAAATACTTTAAAGATATGCTGAGCTACATGGACCAGACCGTTGGCAAGCTGCTCGCCAAAGTAGATGAACTTGGGCTTAGGGAAGAAACGGTTATCATGTTTATTGGCGATAACGGCACTAGTCCGCTTATTACCTCACGCTTTAGAGGCGGCACTTACCAGGGCGACAAGGGCCAGACTACAGAACGTGGCACGCATGTTCCTCTTCTTGTGAGCTGGAAAGGCGTAGTTAAGCCGGGCAGCAAAAATACCTCCCTTGTTGATTTTACTGACTTTTTGCCAACCTTCCGGGATATTGCCGGCATGCAGCCTGCGCCCAAAACAGAGATACAAGACGGGCTCAGCTTTTATCCGCAGCTAAAAGGCAATTTGTCTACCAAACGTGATTGGGTATTTTGCCACTACGATCCAAAATGGGGAACTTTCAAGGAGAAAACTTACGTCCACAACAAGGAATGGAAGCTGTACACAACCGGCGAAATCTTCAACGTACGTACTGATCGCGACGAGTTGAAACCTTTAACCAAGGCAGAGCTTCCTGCTAGTGGGCTAAAAACAATCAAGGAGTTTGAAAAGGTGCTGAAGATAAAATGAAAGGCTAAATTCAAGTTTTTAGCCTTTCAAACCGTTGAAAGCTTATTGGGCTTTTATCTCTTCTTTTACTTCACCGCATTCCAGCATTTCGTCTCCGTAATATGGATTTTTAATATCCTTTTCGGATGCGAGCCAATATGCGCCCTTACCTTCGTTTGCCATTGGGCAATACTGAACGAAAACATTGCCTGATTCTACCGGCATTTTCTTGATAAGGGGCAGTAAATCCTGGTTTAACGCAACGAAGTGTTCGCGTTGCTCGCTTATATTTTTAGACGATGAGATGCTGTCGGCGAGGCGGGCTGAAGTGAGGCAGCCATCGATCTGGCTGAGTGCTGATGAAAGCTTCACGGAAGCTTCCTTTGCAGCCGCAGAATTGGACTTTACAAGCGCATCTTTAAGCGTAATATAGTTTTCATATGCAGACTGGATCTTGCTATCCTTAATCTTTACTTCGGTACCTTTTGTTGCAGACGAATCCTGTGCTGCACCGGTAGTTTTTTCCTGATTGTTGCATGCGGCAATCATCGCGGCAGCTGCAAGGCAGAAGAAATATCTCAATTTCATAGTTCAGTAATTTAGTTAACAAACATACTAAATTGTAGTTAAGGAGATGATTATATCCACGTGTCACGGATTATGGAATTTCATCTCACACGGCATCACTACTTCAAACAATCTCCTTATCATGGCCGAATTAAATACCCCAGCTTCCGCCAACAAGGTTTCCGGAAGATTCAGCAGAAATGCACCCGCAAAAGTTGACCTCACAGCAATGGTTGACCTTGCCTTTCTCCTGATCACTTTTTTTATGCTGACTACCACCTTTGCTGAAAAGAAGGAATTGAAAGTCGCAATGCCGGTAGAGGGGCCTGCGGAAAAGATTGCAGATGATCGCAGCATGACCATCTGCCTCGGAAAAAACAACAAGTTGCAATGGTTTGTCGGCTCGCCGGAGAATCCGATCAGCCCGCCTGCCGTGTGCGGCTTCGGCAGCAAGGGAATACGTGATGCTATTTTCAGAACGGCTGCAGCGGTAAAGAGCGCCACAGGCAAACACCTCATTATATTGATAAAACCTTCGGATAAATCTAACATCCAGAACCTGGTGGACATTCTGGATGAGATGGAAATTGCGAAGGTGGAGACCTATGCAATCTCCGATCTGGGCAACATTGAGGCAGAACGGATGGCAAAAGCCGGGCTGCTCTGAATTAATTTCCGTACCTTACATATATGAAAGCTCAATTACTTGTGATTGGCGCACTTGCCTTTTGCTCCTGTACATCCGCCGATGAAAACGTGCAGGTAAAAACGGTCAGCTACAAGGTGGATAGCACGGCGGACAGCAGCAACACCTATCGCATTGAACCCGACAGCACATATAAACCTTCCGACAGCTCTTTGGTGAACACCGGTTCAACAACGCCACAGGAGTTGGTAGCTTTTGCGCAAACGCTTACCAATATTCCTTATAAGTATGGCTCTATAGATCCGGCGCAGGGATTTGATTGTTCAGGATTTGTTACATACGTTTTCAATCATTTCGGCATACAAGTGCCACGCAGTTCGGTTGACTTTGACGATCCTGCTGCCCACACAGTTCCGCTGAATGAAGCCCGGCCGGGAGACCTCATTCTATTCACCGGCACGGACAGCACAAAGAAAGTGGTTGGACATATGGGCATCATCATCTCAAATCCGAATGAAGGTTTACGTTTCATTCATTCAACCTCCGGCAAAGCCGATGGAGTAACCGAGACTCCGCTAAATCCGTATTACCAGGGAAGGTTTATGAGAGCTATACGGGTATTTAATCAGAACGATTCGCTCTAATCAATTCCCCGCTCATCCTTGTACTCGCCTACAGTTTTAAAAACCTTGTAAGGAAAATTGTACGGAAACTTACAATCCGAGCGGTCTAACGGCTTCTTTTGAGAATCTGTCAGCGTGTAAGTTGAATCAATGAGTTTGAATTTGCGGTTGTAATAATTGGTACTTTTTTCCATCGCGGCCCCACGCACGCATTCGCTGTGCAAAAAGTTGTTAAGCCGCTGAAAGGCGAAGATCTTACCGTCATTATCGAAATAACTTCTGTATGCGATAAACCAGTCGCTATTTTTGCTGAAAGGAAGTTCGGCGATGTAAACGGTCTTGCCGTTTTCATCCTTCACCACATTATAAGTGGCCTCCATATTTGGGGGATATTTATTTCCCTCCACTTTCACCAGCCGCTTTTCGCCCTCAACTTTAGCCAGGATCACAATAGACTTTTCCGTGATCATTGAATCTATGTGCTGTTTTTGCGCTTTAAGCTCGTCAAGTCCCGGCGACTTGCCCGACTTCGGCTTGCACGCTCCAGCAAAGAAAACTATCAGCAAAGAATAGAAAATCCGAGACCGCATATTTACGATGAATAAGACTGCATTACCACCTCATAAGGCTCGGCGGTGGTATAAACGATTGGCTCTTCCTCAAGATGTGATGCCTCAATAGTGATCTTAGTACCCTGAAAAGCTGGCTCAATTTCAATCACCCGGCTCTTTTCCAGCCGCACAAGTTCGTCGCCGATTAAAACACTAAAAAAATTTGATGCCATAATTCAGATAATTTTTCACTTCGTCAGCGTTATAGATAAACAACAATTCTAATCATTTGCGTAAAGCCCGACCAAACCTTAAGCTTACAACCATGATCGTTATAAAATTGTTGGCATTATCTTTCCTGTGGATGGCGTACGAATTTAGGAACGCCAGGGAAATTGAAGATGAGGAATCGAAAGGAGAAAAACCTTCGCTTAAGCATCGTTAGTATTGTTATAAAAAAAGCCGGCTAAGCCGGCTTCTATATATTGAAACTTTAGTAACTATCTCTGCCGCCGCGATTGCCGCCATCGCGGTTGTAACCACCGCCGCTGCCGCCTTTGTTGTAGCCGCCGCCACCGCCACCTTTGTTGTAGCCACCGCCACCGCCGTAACCTCCACCGCCGCTGCCGCCTTTATAGCCGCCACCGCCGCCACCTTTGTAGCCACCGCCACCAGAAGGCCTGTCGCCTCGTTCTTCAGCTTTGCTTACAGAAATTTTCCGTTCGTAAATTTCTGTGCCGTTCAACTCATCTATTGCTTTTTGAGCTTCTTCATCGTTTGGCATTACAACAAAACCAAAACCTTTTTTTCTACCGGTTTCCCGGTCTACAATCAATTTAACCGAAGATACTTCGCCGTAATCTTCAAATGTCTCCTTGATGTCTACTTCCTCTAACTGAAAAGGAAGGCTGGCAACGAAAATGTTCATCTATTGAATTTTTATCTAATATAAGGCTAAAAAAAAGATTTAGTTTCGGCCACATTAAAAAAAAATCGGATACTCAGTCCATTGCGCTAATCAAAAGGCAATCTTAGAGCTAAACAGGTAGGCGATAAGGATCAGCACCGCCACAACAATCACAAAGCCGGCGACTGTCTTCTGCCGCTCCTTTCGCATTTCAGCTTCTCTCGCTTCATCCAGATAGAACCTCCCGGCTGCAGCCTCAACAAAAATTCCTTGTGCCACCATCCGCTTAAACATAAATCGAGGTTTCATATCGTTAACATCTACCGCGATAGCTGT
Organism: Sphingobacteriaceae bacterium; assembly: GCA_029266635.1. GTDB lineage: Bacteria > Bacteroidota > Bacteroidia > Sphingobacteriales > Sphingobacteriaceae > JAQSWM01. The sequence goes on from JAQSWM010000009.1 coordinate 134,504, forward strand.
ATTTGGCGACATAGCGCCGGCTTCTTCAAACATTCTGATGAACCTGCGCCTGCGGACTGCCAGGGCGATGGCTGCTGTGTTGCCTGCTGAGTACATACAATTATTTAAGGTTTAAAAACAAATATTGCGATTTATTGCCAAATTGCCGTTGTAAAAAAGGCGGGATCAATCCTGCATCAATTCCATTCATGATCAAAAGACTTCTACTTTATACCTGCATTTTTTGCCTGTCGTCTTTATATGCAGGCGCTCAGCTTAAGCTTCCCGAAAACATGTTTTTGCACACGCTGCCGAATGGGCTTGATGTGCTGGTAATTGAGGATAGCAGCGTGCCGCTGGCCACCATAGAAATTACCTGTAAAAATGGATCCTACACAGAGCCGCCACAGTTTAATGGCCTGAGTCACTTATACGAGCACATGTTCTTTAAGGCCAACAAGGATTTCGACAGCCAGGAAAAGTTCCTCGACAGGATCAGTGAGCTTGGGATGAACTTCAACGGGCAAACATCCGAAGAGAAAGTTGCCTATTACTTTACACTACCGAAATTTAACCTCACAGAAGGGTTGAAATTTATGAACTCCGCTATCCGTTATCCCAAATTCAAGGAAGAAGAGATGCGGAAAGAAAACATTGTGGTAGATGGGGAATTTCAAAGGAACGAATCGAACCCATTCTTTGCCCTGAATGATGAAATGCAGCATCATATGTGGGGAGATTTGTACAGCAGAAAAAACGTGATCGGCAATCATGATGTTATCAGAAACGCCACTCCGGCTATGATGGACAGCATCAAGAACAAATATTACTGGCCGAACAATTCGTTGCTTACCGTAGGTGGCGATGTCAAACATGAGGATGTGTTCGCCCAGGTGGAGAGCATTTATGGCAGCTGGAAGCCTTCAAAGTTTGATCCGTTTAAGAAATGGCCGGTGCCTGAGTTCAAGCCGCTCACAAAACCGGATTATTTTGTGGTGAAATCGCCCATCGCAAACGTGCCCATCATCATGTTTGAATGGCAGGGGCCGGATACCAGAACTGACATCCCATCCACCTATGCCGCAGATGTATTTTCTTTCATCCTCAACCAGAACTCATCGAAATTGAATCAGTCGCTGGTGGACGCCGGACTGGCTTTGCAGGTGGGAATCAACTATCTTACGTTGAAACACGTTGGCCCTATCTCGCTAATTGTAGTTCCAAATCCTGATAAGATAGAAGAATGCCTGGCTGAAGTTAAGCGGCAAATAGCCTTGTTCGACTCGGAAGATTATGTCACTGATGAGCAGGTGCAGATTGCCAAACGGCAGCTGGAGATCAGGCAGGTTCAGGAGCAGGAAATTACATCCGACTTTGTGCAAACCCTCTCCTTTTGGTGGGCATCGGCTTCCATAGATTACTTCACCACTTATACCGATAACCTGAACAAAGTAAAACGTGCCGACCTGCAGAACTACGTCCGCAAGTATATAAAAGGCAAGCCTTATTGCGCTGGGCTACTAATGAATCCGCAAATGGCTGCCCAAGTCCTTCCCGAACGTTTTTTTAAAGCTAACTGAGCCAAGCACTATATTCAATGAAGAAGTTTTTCGCCTTTCTATCGTTCGCATTTATATCGGTTGCCAGCCTCGCTCAACCGGCTGCCACCTCCTTTGAAGTTGATGGTATTAAAGTAATTTTCAAGCCTACTGTGAAAGACATCATTAATGTAAGGATGTATTTCCGAGGCGGCGTCACCAATTATCCGGCATCGAAATCGGGCATCGAAAACCTGGCACTTGTAGCTGCCACCGAGTGCGGCACCAAAAAATATCCGAAGAATACCTTCAAGAACATCCAGGATGAATACGGAATTGCAATCGGAGGATCTTCAGATTACGACTACGGTCGCATTGAGCTGAACTGCATTTCCAAGCATTTTAAGCAGGGCTGGGATCTGTTTGATGAAGCTGTGAACAATCCTACATTCGAGAGCCGCGAACTGGACCTGATCAAAATCAAACTGATCAGTGCTATCAAGCAACGTGAATCTGACCCGGACAGCCATATTGAAGATCTGGCGATGCAAAGCGCATTCAAGAACACGCCTTATGCACAAGATCCCAATGGAACGGAAGATCTGGTTGCTTCTTCTACGCAGGCCGAAGTAGCAGCCTATTACCGCCAACTGCTAAATAAAAATCGCATGTTTCTGGTGGTTGTAGGCAAATTATCCAAAGAAGAGCTGCGCCAGAAAATACATGAGTCATTCGCGGGATTACCATCCAAGCCTTATGAGCCGGTTGCGCCCACAGTGCCCGACTTTACAAAAAACAGCCTTGTTACAGAAGCAAAACAGCTTTCTACAAACTATATCAGTGGTTTAGTAAGCGCCCCGCCAATGCTCAGCCCTGATTACGTGCCATATCGCCTGGCTATCTCGCTCCTGGGCGGAGGTTTGTTTCGGGAGTTGCGCACCCGCCTGAACCTTTCCTACAATCCCGGAGCCGAAGTGAATTTGTTAAGAGTGCCTTACGCTACTTTCTTTGTCTCCACCAACGATCCAAAAGCATCTGTAGAAGCAATTATCGATCAGATCAGGACACTAAAGTCAGGCACGATCCGAAATGAAAACCTTAACTTTTTGAAGGGAAGCTACATCACCAATAACTATATGAAGCTTGAGAGTTCCGGCGATATTGCGGCGGGTTTAGGCGAGGCAGAAATTATGGGGGATTGGAGAATGGCTGAGGCTTTACCTGAAAAGATTGAAAAAGCAACTCCGCAGGATATTCTGGACGCTGCACGTAAATACATCACGGGCATAAAATGGGCTTACATGGGCGATCTTAGCAAAGCAGAATCTACTTTGCCAGCCTTCAGGGAGCTGGTTTATTAGACTCCAAAGTTAACGGCACATTTGTTGCAAAGACTGTAGGCAAAATCGGCAAGCTCGTTATGAGCCGCTGCAGCCGGATAACAATATCTTCTAAATCAAAATGTGTATGTATAAACCTACAATGTTCCAACATATAAACCCTGGACAAAGATTCTTCTTATTTACTCTCCTCGGGCTTTCTTTCCTGTTCCTGGTGTCAATAAGCTCCTGCACCAGCAAACCAAAAAATACTAGTGGCAGTAAAACTGCTGCTGTCGATAAAAACCAGCCTACTCTCGACAGTAATTACGTATGGAATTACTTCAAGAACGACCCGAAGTTAAAGGGGGAGTTAGAATGGGCAAAGGACTTCTATCGCGAGCATGGCTTCACCGTAGCATGGTTCAAAGACAACAAACTGGTTCCGCAAGCCCATGAGCTGCAGGAAGTCATTGCCAAGAGCGATGAGGATGGGCTTGATCCGAAAGATTATCAGGTGAAAGACCTAAACAAGATGTTTGCTGACCTGGAGGCTGCCAAGAAAGATGAGGCGAAATACGCAGAGCTTCAGAAGCAAACAGACTTAGCTTTATCAGGCACTTATTTCTTATGGGCATCTGATTTTTATCGCGGACGTGTAAATCCCAAGGAAAGCAAAGGCATTGATTGGGATGTGAAAAAGAATAAGATCAAGCTTCACAAGGCGCTGCTGACTGTACTGAACGAACGCGACAGCAAGTATCCTTATGCAGATTTCAAACCGCTTCACCCGGAATATGCCCGTTTGAAAAATGCGCTTGCAAAATATCGCAAGGTACAGGCATCGGGTGGATGGCCCAGCCTTCCAACAAGTATCAAATTAAAGCCCGGCGATAAATCTGCAATGGTACCCGCGCTATCTAAGAGGCTTGCCGCAATAATGCCTGTTAAGCGGGCTGATACGTCTAACGTGTATGATCCGGGCTTAGTGGCAGCGGTGAAAAGCTTTCAGCAATTACAGGGTTTAAAACCTGATGGAGTAGTGGGCGGGGAAACGTTAAAGCAGTTGAATGTGCCGGTGGATAAAAGGATCACCCAGATTCTGCTTAACATGGAGCGCTGGCGCTGGATTCCTAAAAGCTTCGAGCCCGACTATTTGCTCGCAAACATTCCTGAATACAAACTTCACGTAGTTGAAAAAGGCAAAGAGGTTATGAGTATGAATGTGATTGTGGGAAAGGTCCTTCATGAAACAAAGGTATTCAGCGATAAGCTTGAAACGGTTGTGTTGTCGCCTTACTGGAATGTGCCAACAAGTATCCTGCAAAATGAGATTGGTCCCAAGATGCTGTCTAACCCTGGTTACCTGGATCACCTGGACATGGAAGTGGTAAACTACAAAGGCCAGCAGGTAAGCCCGTCGGTAGTGAACTGGGCGAATGTGGATGAGAATATGAAGTATATCGTTCGTCGCAGGCCAGGCCCGAAAAATGACCTTGGCGATGTTAAGTTCCTTTTTCCGAACACGAACAACATCTATTTCCATGACACTCCCCACGATGAGCTGTTCAGCCAGAGCAAAAGAAACTTCAGCCACGGCTGTGTGCGCCTTGAGCGTCCGATTGATCTTGCCGAATATCTGTTAAGGGACATGCCGGGCTGGGACCGATCAAAAATTGAGAATACAATATCAGCCAGAAAGGAAAGACAGATTAAGCTTAAGAAAGTACTGCCTGTATATTTGGTGTACTTTACCAGCTGGGCAGATGACAATGGAAATGTGAGCTTCCGGGATGACATCTATGACCACGATACTGCATTAGCTAAGCTATTTTTCAAAAAATAGGCCTATATTTTGTACACAGATGTATTCTGTTGAATACAGAGTTTTGTAATTTGAATGTCTTTTTGGAGCGGATGAAAAAAAGTTTTCATCCGCTTTTTTATGCATGCATAGCATTCAAAAGTGCTAAAAAGCGGCTTTAAGGCCCCTAAAGTTAGAAAATGAACTCAGAACCGGGTAGGTCAGCGCCGACCAGTTTTCAACTTGGCATAATACTGGCCTTGCGCACAGCCCAAATTCAAAATAAATCAAAATAGTGCCCGTTTAAGATTAAGAAAAACATCAGAGCTAGCGCCTACCAACACGATAGCTCGGCAAAACTAAAGTTCTACTTATAAAACAAAGCAGTATGAAACAACTAGGAAGTTCTTTTAAAATCAAAAGCAGCGCCAACACTACGAAGACGAAAAGCCCGAAGAGATACATTATATATGTGTTGTTAGCAGGATTAAGCTATTTGGGAGGACTTTACTTTTCGCCGGTAAAAACAGCAGAGGCTATAGAAGCTGAGCAGTCGGCAAGCGTACGGGCAAACGAGCCGTTCTCTGAGCAAGCTTTACTTGCCTTCATGAAAAAATTGAAAATCAAATACCCTGAAACTGTTTTGTCTCAGGCGAGATTAGAAACCGGAAACTTTACAAGCGATATCTTCAAAGAGAACCATAACCTGTTCGGGATGAAGCTTGCCGCGACAAGGCCAACAGCAGCAATCGGCGAGAACAGAGGCCACGCACAATACAGAAACTGGAAAGACTCGGTGGTTGATTATGCCTTACTTCAAAGCTATATCATTGCCAAGTTGCCAAAAAACAACAACGAGTCATATCGTAAATATATCCAGAAATTTTATTCAGAAACATCAGATTATCTGACACGCATCGACCGTACGGTTGAAGCGGATAAAGAACAAATTACGCTTGCATATAACGGTGGTTTATTGACAGGCAGCAAAGGCCTTTAGTTTTGTAGGTTGGTTCATAAAACCCGGTGGAGACATCGGGTTTTTTTATGTCTAATTTTTTCGGGTTGTGGGTTTATCAAGCATAGCCTCGACTTGGCTATCCAACAAAAGTTAATAAAAATTTTTTAACTTGCTTTGAGAATGACGGAAAGAAGGTTCTATACTCTTTATTTTTTGGGGATTATCTAAAATCATTGTCTTTTAAACAATGGAATTGTTGTTATGATAATCTTAATCGTCTGTTTCTTTTGGCTACTGGTGGAATAGAGTCGTTTTCTCGTGGTGGCTATCGTGACGCGAAATTTTTAAGCTACCCAACTAATTATTCAACATGATGAAACGCAAAATTTTTTCAAACCCTCGTTTTTGGTTGCTCGGACCAATTTGCATTTCAATAGTGTTTTTGGTGATGGCCTTCCCGTACTATTTTAACAGATATTTTTTAATGGTGTTGGTTGGCCCTGCTTTTTTGATTGGCAAAACTTTTTTCAACAAGTACATCAGGAAAGTAGATGACTTTTAACCTCTGACTGTTCAGGCTCTTTGGGCTTGTTGGTGAGTTTGAAAAACAACCTGATATTATTGTCTTTGTCTCGGTTGCAATTTTCACCTTTGTGATCGCATCAACCGTCCGTGGCCTATCTGATGATCGGGATCCCGCCCAACCGTTTGAAAAACCTCGGCACTGGAATTGGAAATCTTCGTCGCCGTACTATGGAGTTTTATTAAGGTTTTACTACCCCACAAACCCTGTCGCTTTCTCCAGCGCCCTCTCCAGCCCTGAAATGTCCTTCCCTCCTGCCGTGGCATAAAATGGCTGACCGCCGCCGCCGCCTTGTATTTCTTTTGCGAGTTCTCGTACGATGTTGCCTGCGTTAAGCCCTTTTTCTTTTACCAGGTTTTCACTGAGCATCACCGTGATGTTCGGCTTGCCATCAATATCCGCAGCCAGAACCAGGAACAAATCTGAGACAATGTCTTTGATGGAATAAGCTAGATTTTTTACAGCATCGGCGTTTGGCAATGACACTTTTTGTGCGATGAAGTTGATGCCATTGATCTGTTCAGCTTTGGCAGCGATCTCGTGCTTCATGCCTGCAGATTTCTCCAGGATGCTTTTCTCCAGTTCCTTTTTCAGGCGATTATTTTCCTCAAGCAGGCTTTCAACGCTCTTGCTGATGTCTTTTGGATTTTTAAGAACGCCTTTTAATTCATTCACCAGGCGGCTTTGTTCGCTGATATACTGCTCCGCCTTCTCGCCCGTTATCGCTTCGATCCGACGCACGCCCGCAGCAACGGCACTTTCAGAAATGATTTTAAAATACCCTATTTGCCCGGTCGCCTTTACGTGCGTTCCGCCGCAAAGTTCTTTAGAGAATTGATCATCAAAAGTGATCATTCGCACAAATTCGCCGTATTTTTCGCCAAACAAAGCAGTTACGCCAGAGCTGATAGCTTCCTGGTAAGGTACATTCCGCCGCTCTTTTAACTGGATGTTCTCACGGATTTTGCGGTTCACGATCGACTCAATTTGCGACAGTTCCTCGTCTGTTACTTTCGCGAAGTGCGAAAAGTCGAAACGCAGATAATCGGCATTAACCAAAGATCCTTTTTGGTTTACGTGCGAACCCACAACCTCTTTCAAAGCAGCATGAAGCAAGTGCGTTGCCGAGTGATTATTCTCAGTTGAGGTACGGTTTACTGGATTTACCACTGCCCAGAATGAACCACCCATCTCTTCGGGCAGCATGTCTGTGAAGTGGATAATGAGCCCATTTTCTTTCTTAGTATCGGTTATTTCAAACTCAAACAGGCGTGAAAAATCTTCCAGTTTTCCGGTATCGCCAACCTGCCCGCCGCTCTCTGCATAAAAAGGCGTGCGGTCTAAAACCAGTTGGTATTGTTCCTTCCCTTTTGCGTTTACCTTGCGATATTTCAGGATTCGGCATTCGGTTTCGAGTTCATCGTAGCCGACAAATTCGGTTTCGTCACCTTCGTTTACGGTTACCCAGTCGCCGGTGTCGATGGCAGTAGCGGCACGGGAGCGGGATTTTTGCTGTTGGAGGGCAGCATTAAAGCCGTCCATATCAATTAAAACGCCTCTCTCACGCAGAATTAGCTGAATCAAATCAACTGGAAAGCCATAAGTATCGTAAAGCTCAAACACTTCCGATCCAGAAATACCCTTTGATGCAACTTGTTTTCCTTTTCCATCAATTAGGAGGGGGTGTTCTCCATCGGCTTCTATTTTATCAAATAATTTGTCAAGCCTAACTAGTCCACTTTCGAGCGTTCTCAAAAATGCTGCTTCCTCCTCCAACACCACCTTCTGCACAAAGTCCTGCTGCGCCTTCAGCTCAGGAAACACTCCATCAAACTGCTCAGCTAAAACAGTCACAAGTTTGTTTAAAAACGGCTCTTTGAAGTTCAAATATTGATAGGCATAACGCACTGCCCGGCGCAAAATCCGGCGGATAACGTAGCCTGCTTTATTGTTCGATGGCAATTGCCCGTCGGCGATACAGAAACTTATGGCACGGATGTGATCGGCCATAACACGCATGGCAATGTCTGTTTTCTCGTCCTGTCCGTAAGGGATCTTTGCGTGTGTAGATATAAACTGGATCAGCGGCTGGAAAACATCTGTATCATAATTAGAACTTTTCCCCTGAAGCACACGCACCAGGCGCTCCAGCCCCATTCCCGTGTCCACATGCTTAGCCGGCAAGGGTTGCAATGAACCATCCTTAAGCCTGTTAAACTGCATAAATACGTTATTCCAGATTTCAATAACCTGCGGATGATCGGCATTAACCAAGCTTTTACCTTCTACCTTTTCCCTTTCAGCTTTATCGCGGCAATCCACATGAATTTCTGAGCAAGGGCCACACGGACCGGTTTCGCCCATCTCCCAAAAATTGTCCTTTTTATTTCCGAGGATTATCCTGTCTTCATCCACAAACTGCTTCCACAAATCGAATGCTTCCTGATCCATCGGCAAGCCCTCTTTCTCATCTCCCGCGAAGACGGAAACATATAACTGATCTTTAGGGATCTTATAAACGTCGGTAAGCAACTCCCAGCTCCAGGCAGCGGCTTCGGCTTTAAAATAATCGCCAAAGCTCCAGTTGCCAAGCATCTCAAACATGGTATGGTGATAGGTATCTATGCCAACCTCTTCCAGATCATTATGCTTGCCCGACACACGAAGGCAGCGTTGCGTATCGGCAACCCGGGGATATTTTACAGGAGCTTCGCCCAAAAAAATATCCTTAAACTGGTTCATGCCAGCGTTGGTGAACATCAGCGTTGGGTCGTTCTTTACAACTATCGGTGCCGATGATACAATCTGATGTCCTTTGCTTTCAAAAAAATCTAAAAATGCTTTCCTGATCTCCTTTGTGGTCATGGTGCAAAGTTAGTTAAGAGTTATGTTATGAGTTGTATGTTCTAAGTGATAAGTTGTAAGTGGGCTTACAGCGAGAATTATCTCAATAAATTTGCCCCGCAGCCATATACCTTATACCTTTATCCTTATTCCTCAATTGCCATGCCTTACAAAGAACGCGACATAAACAAGCTTTACTACACCATGGGCGAAGTGACCGAGATGTTTGATGTAAACGCTTCGCAGATACGTTTTTATGAGAAGGAGTTTGATATTTTACAGCCGAAGAAAAATAAAAAGGGCAACCGGCTCTTCTCTCCCGAAGATATCGAAAACCTGAAAGCCATCTTTCATCTGGTAAAAGATAAAGGATTTACGCTCCAAGGCGCAAAAGAGCACCTGAAAGCAAATAAAAACGACGTAAAAGAAAACCAAAAGATCATTTCATCGTTGGAGAAGCTGAAGCAATTCCTGCTTGAGGTTAAAGAACAACTTTAAATGATCCCACACCCCCTTCCCGCTGCTGTTTATAACTGCGCCCCGTGAAAGTATTATTCGTACTCAACTCAAAGTCGGGCAAGGGCTCCGGAGAAAATCTTGAGAAACTAATTACCGATTCGGCTGCCGAAGCAGGATACGAATACCGCATTTACAAGATGCAGGGAGGCGATGAAGAAGCAAATGTTCGCAAAGAACTCAATTTGTATTCGCCTGATACTGTTGCCTGCGCTGGTGGCGATGGCACGGTGAACATGATGGCATGCATACTGGCTCACACAGAAACCAAACTGCTAATCATCCCGGCAGGATCGGCCAATGGGATGGCTAAAGAGCTACAGATCGATTCCCGCTTTCCCGAAGCACTTTCCCTCCTAAAAACCGGCACAGCGCACAAGATAGACTTATTGAAGGTAAACGGGAAAATATGCATCCATCTGGCTGATGTGGGGCTAAACGCACGCATTGTGAAGCGTTTTGAACAGGATTCCCGCCGCGGGATTGCCACTTACGCTAAGTACCTCATCAACGAAGTATTCCTGATAAAGCATTATCGCTTTTACATCAAACACGATGATAAAGAAAGCGTTCACAAAGCCGTATCCCTAACTTTTGCCAACGCATCAAAGTACGGAACAGGTGCCGTTATTAATCCTGATGGAAAGGTGGACGATGGCGTCTTCGAACTCGTGGTGATTAAACCTTTCCCAAGAATACATCTGCTCTCCATCGCCTGGAAAATGTTTATTGGGCGGCTGAACAACTCTGAATTTGTGGAAGTAATTTGCTGCAAGCAGGCACAGGTGCGGTGCGATAAAAAGACCACCCTGCAAATAGATGGAGAAGTGATTGGCAAGGTTAACAAAATAAAGATTGAGATGCTGCCCGGTGCGCTGACCATGATTGTGCCTCCGCAAATTGCCAGCGAAGACTAAATAATCTGGCGTTCATAAGCCAGTATTCCCTTCGCGATCTTGGGATCTATCACCCAGGCAGAGCTGAAAACTGAACCATCGTTCTCAAACCTCAGCTTGAAAAAACCTTTCGCTTTCATCCCAAAAAGAAGATGTTTGCCACCCTGCAACACGTATTTTAGTTTTGAGCCCGAACCGCTTACGATATAATGGTTCTTGTTTTTGTGGACATACTGTAGATTATGTTCATGACCGGCAGCGTAGATCAGGTTTGGATAGCGGGCAAAAAGCTCCTTCAACCTGCTCCTGAGATTTCGATATCGCGGATGCGACATATCTTCTTTAGCGCCCAGCCATTTCCGGTAGAGCGGAAGCAAAGAGCCAATGATCGGAAGCGGAATGTAGGCGTCGGGATCGTAGAGGGTGAGCGGAAAGATGTGATGTTTGAGCTTAAACCTGCCGCCATGGATTGCGTAGCTATAAACAGGATGATGACCTATAACCAAAATGTGGCGGTTCTTGTTCTCTTCCAGATACTCCTCCAGTAAGTCGAAAAAATCTTCCTCCGACTTAGCTCTGCAACCGAATTGCTTTCCTACAGGCCGTACGCCGCCCTGCATCCACCATTGTGTGTTAATGGCAACAATGGCCACGTGTGGCGTAACGTTTATCTCCGCCGGACCCGGACAGCCGTTTGACGGAAGAAAGATATTTCTGCCATCAAACAGCTTTTCAATATACTTTTCCTGCCGGATGACGTACTCAATTCCATCATCTCTGCCTTTATTATAGTCGTGGTTTCCGGGAATAAAAATCAGCTTTCCGTGATAATCCTTGAAAGTGTCATGATAAGTCTGGAGTATCCCTTCCGCTCCCTTCCGAAGCAGGTGCCCTTCCTCCGGCAAGCCGCGGGGATAGACGTTATCTCCGAGGAAAACTACGGCAGATTGTTGATCGGGCTTAAGGTGAGCCTTTAAAGTTTCAAGTACCTGGTCGGGTCTGCCGTTTGCGATACTGCCGGTATCGCCGATTAGAAAAACTTCGTAAGGATGTTTCGGCTCAGGCATGCAGTGCTCAGCGGATGGTTTAATCTGGAACAGACATGCAGCGTTTCTGTTTGGTATCGGCTCACCACGAGAGCTTCTCCCCTTTCAAAAAACCGCCGATTCCTCGTTTGAAATCTTCAGTTCTTCGGGCATTTGCATTGGCATGAACCGCAGTGTTTAATGCCTGTTGAAGCGGCTGATTTTCTATGTCTATTAACAGTTGCTTTGTTAATCTTATGGAGCCAGCCGAGGTGCCTTGGCACAGCTCTTCAGCATATACTTTTACTTTTTCTGCTATCTCAGATTTATCTGCAACGAAGTTAATAAGCCCGTAGCTGCCTGCCGTTTGCGCATTAATCAGGTTCCCGCTCAGCAGTAACTCCTTTGCTCTGCCCTCTCCTATTTTCCGCACCAGAAACGCTGCAACCAACGCCGGGATAAACCCGATCTTCACTTCAGTATAGCCAAACTTTGCTTCGGGAACAGCAAACACAAAGTCGCAAACCGTAGCGAGCCCGCAGCCGCCCGCAATGGCATGTCCTTCCACCTGCGCTATGGTAATCTTAGAGTTGTTGTAAATGCTTGTAAAAAGCTCTTTGAGCCGTTCCGAGTCGGCAATATTTTCTTCGTGGGAATTATTTTGAAGCTGCTGAAGATAAGCCAGATCGGCGCCGGCGCTAAAAATACCACCTTCAGCCTTCAGCACGATAACTTTAACTGCGTCATCATCCTCCGCTTGCTTATATCCACGGGTCAATTCAGTTATCAATTCGGGATTTAAGGCATTCCGCTTTTCAGGCCTGTTCAGCGTGATCCACGCAACCCGGTTTTCAACTTTATAAAGTACAAGATCGTCCATGTTATTATTCAAGGTTTGCAATATACGCGGCGTTTTTCTTTAGCACATACAGTTTACATCCCAGAACAGCCGCTTCCTGTTGCCATTGATGTATTTTATAATCCGGGTTTGTGCCGTCCACAAAGGCAATGTTAAAATGCAGCCAACTGACGAGTTCTTTCAGCTTCAGCTTCGGATTTCTCCTGAGGAGCACAGCGTCTACAAATATCGGTTCAGAAAATTGTTTGTAGTTGAACGTGCTGTCACACATCAGCATTTTCCACTTTCTGAATTGCAGGAAGCTTCCATCGGCGAACATGCTTCCAGACGCAAAAGGCTTTCCGGGCGAAAAGGTTTGAACATTTTCGAACCCGTTCGATTCAAGGCACGGGCGGACCGAAAAAGCAAATGCATTGTCGCGGGGCTGGAGATCAGTTAAAACAGAAGCCGTTGCTCCATCCAAAAACCCGATCGCAGTATTTTTTCGGAGGCTGAAAAACACGATTTGCTTCTGCTGCAACTGACCGGTTCTTTTTAGTGATGTGCTGACAACGAGGATTAGTAAAATCGCCGCAGAGGCATAAAGAAGCCTTTTGTTGTTGTACAAAATGCCAAAAGCTATCAGGAAGAGGAAAACGTAGATGAGCAGGTAAAACCAGGTACTGATCCAAATTCCGTGCAAATTGGCGTAGGGTAGATTTTCAATATAAAACAAGCCTTTGTTGGTGAAGATTATCGTTTTTTCGAGCAACCAACCGAGCGCCTCCTGCAAAGCATCGATTGGAAAAATGATAAATGCCAATCCCGCATACATGATGAGCGTTACAGGCAACAGAATGAAAAGGTTGCTTATAATGAAGTACAGGGGGAACTGGTGGAAGTAAAACATGCTGATGGGAAACGTGGCTGCCTGTGCGGAAAAAGACAGGCTCACATAGCTCCAAAGTTTATCTCCTGCCCGGTTTTTGATGTAGATCGCATGATAAATTTTCGGATAGAAATAGATGAGCCCAAGCACAGCCAGGTACGACAGCTGAAAACCCACGTCTACCAGGAAATACGGATTGTAGAACAGCAACAGCACCGCCGATGCGGCAACAAGATTGTAGCCATTTGATCTTCGGTTGATCGCTTTTCCAAAAACGACAATGGTAAGCATTAGCGCCGCCCGGCACACCGATGGAGAAAAGCCAGTTAAAATCGCATAAAACCAAATGAGAAAAATCATAAGCACCGCCCGAATCATTCGCAAAGCATTGCTTCTATTCATGAATTTCAGAAAAAACATTAACACGGTGAATACAATCATCACATGCATTCCCGAAACAGAAAGCACATGCATTGTTCCGGTTTTTGAATAGGCATCCAGCACCTCTCTGCTCAAATCTGCACGATAACCTAAAATTAGTGTGGAAGCCACCGCAGCGGCATCTTTGTCGTGAATGTAACAGTTGAATTTGGCGACAAGCTTTTGCCGCAGCTGATATGAAAAACTAATGATCGGGTTGCCTGCATTACGTCTGATCAGTTGAATCTGGTCCTGCCGGATAAACGCCTGAAAATAGACGGCGTGGTTAGCCAGGAAGTTCTTGAAATCAAATTCGGCAGGATTATATGGAGGTTCTATTTCGTTATATTCAGGCGGAATCATCAGCACATCGCCATACTTGAAATCTACAGCCTCGCTGGTATCAGCTTTCAGGGCGATGAGCAGCTTGCCGCTGGTGCGATAAAAATTCTTTCCACGAAAGCCCTGCACCACATCCGCTTCGAAGCGCAGAATATCGCCTGTAAGCTTTGGCTCAGAGACAATCTTCACGGCTAAAGCCTGATATTCTTTTCCGGCGAAGTTTAGCTTGTCAAACTTCTGGCTTTTATGAACTGTGGCAGCATAGCCGAGGAAAAACACTAAGCATTGGAACAACAATCCAGGCAGCCATCTGCGGTTATAAACTTTTAAATAATTGTATAGCAGCAATAAGATAGAAAGCCCTGCAAAGCAAGCAACTGCGATTATCTCTGCCATGCTGAATGCCAGAGGCGACGCATAGAACAAAGCGAGTGCAATACCGCACAAAAGCGGGATTAATATCCGGACAAATGGGATTTCGCCTTTAATGATCTCGTTCATCAGAACTGGTAACGAAGCTGAATTTTAAAGTCCGATCGGACGCTGCCGTCAATCAGGTCAAGCCCGGAGCCGATGGTGTTTCTGTTGGTGTATTTGGTAACTGCATACCGCAGCCAAACATCCAGCCCACGCTTCAAAGTATAGCGGCCATTTACGTAATATCGGAAGCCCTGATCCTGAAACCCAGGAATGGAATAGCTAAAAAGCACATCATTCTCGTATGCGTAGATCCGTGAGCTGAATGATGGCGTGTTGAAATAAGCCAGCCGCATATTGCCCGAGAACTTTGATACAGGCGGATTGTAAATTAAGTCCTGATAGACGAGTAAGCCAAACTCGTTAGTTTCTGTTTTTTGATAATTAGAGACTTCGCCGCGAGTGCGAACCTGATAACTGTCATTTAATTTATAACTCAGCTCCGCACGGTAGTTGGCTTTTTCTACATCTTCGAGGTAGTTGATCGTGTTATTGAGATCATCATTTTCCTGCTTATTCTTGAACTTGTAGCGAAGCGTTGCTTTCAGCTTCTTCTTGTACGAATAAGTTAGCTGCGAAAAGAATTCATATCCTTTTGAAGGAGCATCCACTCCGAACTTCAGCCAGGGGAATCTGAAAAAGTCAGCATAAGAGCTGATCTCGATCTGTGAAGTTGGATTTAGAATCAGCCCCGAGTAAAAGCCCTTTTCATTTACCGCATTGGTAGATTCGGCTATCGCCTGATTGAAAAAAGATTGGTAGTCATTCTGATAATTTCGTTGAAGCAGCACCAGTGATGCCTTGGGCGATAAACTCGCGATAGCTCCGTTCAAATAGGCAAATCCACCATCGAGGCTGTGAGCGCCTTCACCGAAAAAGTAAAGATTCTTCCAGTTATAATCGTAGTAGACGCCAGTATTGGTCAGGCTTTTTCCTGCAAACTCATATTGGTTATAGGGAAGATTTCCGGGCTCAAAAGGGTGCCCGAAGTTCGTTTGATAAGCTATAGCACCTACGTTGAAGCGCTTTTCGGAATATTGAACCGCCATCCCATAAACCATTTGCGACAATGAGCCTTTCTTGCTCACCTCGGATGCGGTGCGATGGAAGCCGGTTTCGCTCACGGAACTAACTTCTGTTTCATCAGTAATCAAAGCCGGATTGGTGTAAGAGGCATCCAAATCACGGTAGGATACAAACGGTGTTACATTAAACTTCTGCAGGTTAATAGTCGCAGCAAGCCCACGTAAAAACAGAGATTCGTTAGTGGATGAATATGGGCGCAGTCCGATGTTTTGCTTCGGCACCGTGGAAATGGCGGCTCCCTTCCCAAAACTCAATCCCGACCAGAGCGTTAGCCCCTGCCCAAATTGAAGAGCATAATCTCCGACTGCTATTTTGCTGATCTTCCCAACATTCCTGAAGAAAACGTTGCCCGAATAAAAATCGAAGCCGTAGCGCTGCCCTCCTGAAAAGAAAGCCTCTCCTGCATCCTTGTCCATCGTAAGCGATGCCGAAATATTTTGTCCGTAAGTGTACCGATATCGCAATAACAGCCGCTCCGGCGAGCCGAGGTAGTGAGATTTATCAGGATCATCGGGCGTATTAAAGCCCTGCTGATTTTCAATAAGCCGCCCGTACCTCAACATAAGGTCATTATGCCCCTTAGCCGCAAAATCTTTCAGGTTAGCATCTGCCAGGCTGTTTGAAGCAGAGATAGTGATGAAAGGGAGCAGCCGTTTTACCACCTCGGGATTAAAGCCGTCTATTGACTGAAGTTCAACCAACTCCAGCAGCGGACCGTTTTCGCTGATGTGCAGCAATAAGTTGTTGATCTGAGCTGGCGTTAAGAATACCAGTTCTTTTAATTGCGTGGCAGTAGCTTTATTAATATTGATTGGATTTCTGAGATAGTAGTTGAGCCGTTCCGCCAGTTCCGTATAATCGAAATACTCTCCGGCATCTTCCGCTACGGATTCAAGAATCTGTTCTATTACCTGATCTGTTTCCGTTTGTGCCTGAACATATCGCCCGCACAAAACCAGCATCCCGAACAAAAGAAACAGCCTTTTAAAACTCATAACTCAAAGCTATTTGTGGTGAAATGCCGAGATCGGGATGAGTAGCAACAGCAGCATCAATCCGGAAATTATTGTACAGCAAACCAAAGCCCGCATATTGCCTGAACGGGTTGGCCGACACTCCTCCACGGAAGGCAAGCCAGTCAATTACCTGATATTCCAGGCCTGACCTGAAATCCGCTTTCAACTCAAGTTCCTTTACGAGTCCACTGTTTAGCAAAAGCTTGTTTGAAACCCGGTACGATGCGCCAACCTCATAAATTGAGGGGATGACCGTGCTTAGCTGATTGCTGTATTTGCTGCTGGACGGATTTGCCAGATGGGCGCCCAGCAAGAGGTTTTCGGAAAGGAAATATTGTGCGCCGGCTTCAAAAGAATAGGCTTTCGCATCGCCATATTGCGGAATTTTCACTTGGTGATAATTGAAAGCTAAGGCTGCGAAAAGCTTCCCGCCAAAGTTTTTAGCGTAACTGAACGAGGCTTTCTGTTCGTTATATGCTGAAAAGCCGTAGCTCTCAAAACTAAGGCCAAGAGCATTCCCCTGCAAAGGATAAACGAGGACCGCAGATTTTGTGCTTAGATCAGGGTTTAGATACTGGCTTTGATATGCTGCGGAAAGCGCCGGCCGTTTAACTGCAGCTATCCCTGCCTGGTTGCTCTGCATGCTCCATTTATCCTGCAGCGCCACGCCCGTCATCCCAAGCGCTGTGGCACGAGGCCCGGGATTGGTTTGAGCGGAAGCCCAAACCGGCAGCCACAAAAGCGAGGCTGCCGCGATAAGCTTGTTAGTTTTCAGTGTGTTGTGATTTAGGTAGTACTAATATAAAAATTATTCAGATTAAAATTATTTAGATGTACGGGCAGTAACAAAAGCTGTAATTTCACGTCTTATTCCAAAGAAAAAACACACATGAAAAAATTAGTATTGAGTGCAGCCATTGCATTGATTGCCACGGGCGCATTCGCTCAAAACAAGATTAAAGAAGGGACGATTGTTTACTCGGCAGAGTACACTTTGCCTGCGGGCATGGAAGCGATGGCAAGCCAGCTTCCTAAAGAGCTCACTGTTTATTTCAAAGGCGATTCTGCTGTGAGCGTACAAAAAATGGGCATGGCAAACATCAACATGATTACTAACAAAAAAACAGATTACATGCGTTTGCTACTTGATATCCCGGTTGCAGGTAAAAAGTATTCTGTAAAATTTACCCCTGCAGATCAGGAAATGATGAGCGATAAATTCCCGGAATGGGAAGCAACAGCAGGTACTGAAACTAAAACAATTGGTGCTTACAAAGTGCAGAAGTACACGCTGAAAGATAAAAAATCAGGAAAAGAATTTGAGGGCTGGTTTACAAAAGATATTGATGTTCCTGTAAATTCGTTTACGATGTTGTTTGACCCGTCATACGGAGTTCCTGTTGAGTTTAGCTCAATTCAGAACGGCGTTACTTCAAAACTCACCGTAAAAGAATTGAAAGAAGGGCCTGTTCCAGCAAATTCATTTACTGCGGGCAATGATTTCGAAGAAATTACCGCAGAGCAGTTGCAGGCAATGCAAGGCGGCCGCCGTTAATAGCTGAACTTTTTGAGGCTTTTTAACATACAAGCTAAAGTTTACCTTTGAAGCCTATGTTAAAAAGCCTTCTTTTTTGCCTGCGGTTTTTTTGCTTTTGGCTGATATTCTTCTTCGCAGACCGGCTCATCTTTCTTTTTTATTTCCACGATAAAGTATCTACTCTCGGTTTTGGCAACATTGCCAGGACATTTTTATATGGGCTGTGGATGGACGCCTCAATGGCTGGATATCTTTCCGTCATACCATTGCTCGGGCTTCTTTTGGTTTGGGCAATCCCCTCCCTGAAAATATCCAGAAAGCCTGTCCTGATTTATTCCTGGCTGCTCATCGTTCCATTCTCCATCATCGTGGCAGCAAATTTCAATATCTACCGCGAGTGGGGCAGCAAGATCAATTACAGGGCGCTTGATTTCTTTTTCAACTCTACCCGTGAAGCAGTAGCATCCAGCAGCACATCGCCTGTACTTCTCTCCTTTTCTATCATCGGAGCGCTTATCATATTTTTTATCTGGCTATCGCGAAAGCTAATCAAACCCATTCCGCCGCTGCCTGGCGCCCAACGTGCAGTACTGGGCTTTGTGCTCATCGCCCTGACCTTTCTCGCTATCCGCGGAGGCTGGCAACTGTCGCCAATGAACGAGAGCATGGCATATTTTTCTGAAAAGCCTATCCTTAACCATGCAGCAATTAACACCGATTGGGCTTTGATGCATGATATCCTGGCGAATAAATACGGTACAAAAAATCCGTACGCCTATTTCAAGCCCGAAGAAGCAAAAAATATTGTTGCTGATTTATATGCGGTTCCGAACACCAATACTGAAACCATCCTTACAACCCAGCGCCCCAACGTGGTGGTGATTATCATGGAAAGCTTTACAGCGGACGTGATTGAGAGCCTTGGCGGCGAGCCGGGCGTTGCCCCGAATATGGAAAAGCTGGCTGCTGATGGGATTTTATTTACGAACATCTATGCTTCCGGCGACCGCACTGATAAAGGCCTGATTGGGATATTGAGCGGCTTCCCATCACAGGCTACCCGCAGCATTATCAAGTCGAACAACAAACAGGAAAAACTGCCTTCGCTCTCGCAAACGCTGGCTAAACAGGGCTACAAAACTTCATTCTACTATGGCGGAGAAAGCGAGTTTTTCAATGTCAAATCGTACGTACTGAGCCACAATTATCAGAAGCTGGTTGACAAACCGACGTTCGACAAAAAGGATATGAACTCCAAGTGGGGTGCCTACGACCATGCGGTTTACAACAAGGCTTTAGCCGATGCAGAGCACGAGCCACAGCCCTTCTTCTGCGCCATCCAGACGCTCACCAACCACGAGCCATTTGAGCTGCCGGGCACACCAAAGTTCAAGGGAAAAGACGTATCGAACGAGTTCCGCAGCACAGCCTTTTACTCAGATTCTACACTTGCAGATTATCTCACACAGGCAAAAACTAAGCCCTGGTATAAAAACACTTTGTTCATCGTTGTCGCCGACCATGGGCATTTGCTGCCAAAAGCAAAATACGAAATCCAGGATCCGCACCGTTTTCGTATTCCTTTGCTGTTCTATGGCGGGGCTTTAAAGGAGGATGTGCGGGGCAGGAAAGTTGAGAAGATTGGCAATCAGACGGATATTGCTGCCACCCTTTTTGCTCAAATGAACATTGATCACAGCGACTTCCATTGGAGCAAAGATCTACTGAACCCCGGAACAAAAGAGTTCAGCTTTTTCGATTGGGATAATGGCTTTGGATTTGTGACGCCGCAACAGGCGGTTTCTTTTGACAACGTGGGTAAGAATGTTATTTATACGAGAGAAAAACAAGCTGAAGCTGTAGACGATTCCTTAATTAGACAGGGTAAGGCGTATATGCAGAGGGTTTTTCAGGAGTATTTGGATTATTGATTCTGTGCCGAAATATGATTATATTAGATTTAAAAAGATGGAGAAAAATCATCCATATCTACCGGTATATGGGGAGATATGGATGAAAAAATCATCCATATATATTAGTTATGCACCATTTTATGCGACACATCCTAAGCTTCATAGTACTTAATTTGACACTTGCTGCTTGTGGTAACAACTCAGCTCACAACGGTGCTCATCAGTCTGACACAACTCGACAGACTTTGGCTGCTTCGGCGACGAATTTTGCAAATAACGACACACTTATCGTTGACAGACAAGCTGCCGTGTTTATAGAGCCTGACAGCATTAGAATTGAACGGGAGAAAAAACAATCAAGTGAAGAAGATTTTTATACTGCAGCTGACGACTATCTGTATTACCTAAGTTCAGTGAACAAGTTTCTCGATAGCGTTAAACTTAGGAAACTTTATACGACAGACAAGAAATACATTAAGTTCATTAGTAACGACAAGTCTGAGCAATTGATTAAAATTGACGAACTGCCACAATTATGGAGCATCTATTTCTTTGACCCGAGAAAAAAAGCAAAGGACATAGATATGACTATGGTTTGGGAAGAATACGAGGAATATTATAGTAAAAAATAACTCGCTTTTCAGACAGACCAAAAACGGTGCATAACACAGCCTTTGCAAAATGGCGGTTGACGTTGTTCTCGATATTTTTCTACATTTAACTAAGTTTTGTGCCGGGTGACAATGAAGTGCTTTCTATCCGCCATCTTCGCAAAGCCTTAACCGTTAGCTGCTATAATCGAGAGCCAACAGATCCTTCTCGATGAAAGTAAGCCAGCCATCTTCGACACTCGTGGGAAATAGGGCCATTCAGGTTGTTCATTAATGAATATTCACAGTCTAAGCTGGCGCCCGCGTGCCATGTATGCTTTAATATAGCGAATTCCTGTTTGTAATGAGTGCTTACAACAGTTTTTCAAATAACCCTCCAATAAATTATTCAGTTCAAGTCCACGAGTAAGTTATACTCAAAATAACTGCAGACATTAAAACAGGATCGGCTTACATGAGGTTTTTGTATACAGAGGTAAGACAAAAACTAAATGGAATTCATCGACTATTATAAAACCTTAGGCATTCCGAAGACAGCCACAGAATCGGAAATCAAATCGGCTTACCGGAAACTTGCCCGTAAGTACCACCCCGACGTAAATCCCGGAAACAAAGAAGCTGAAGCAAAATTTAAAGAGCTTAATGAGGCAAACGAGGTTTTAAGCAATGCTGAAAACCGCAAGAAATACGACAAATACGGCAAAGACTGGAAGCACGGCGAGGAGTATGAAAAAGCCCGGGCGCAGCAAAGCCAACAGCAACAACAGTATTCTTCACGCCAGTCCGGATACGGCGGCTTTGGCGGCCAGGACTATTCTGACTTTTTTGAATCCATGTTTGGAGGTGGCGGGTCATCATTCAACCAGGGGCACGGCAGCAGGTTTAAAGGCCAGGATTTCAACGCCGAATTGCACCTCGACTTAAAAGACGTTTACACCACGCAATCGCAAATCTTAGACGTAAACGGTGAAAAGATCAGATTAACCATCCCGTCAGGTGTAGAAAACGGGCAGACGATCAAAATAAAAGGCAAAGGTGCGCCCGGAGCAAATGGCGGGCCAGCCGGCGATCTCTACATCAGGTTCAATGTAAATAACCACACAGATTTCAAACGCGAAGGCAGCACTTTGTATCAGAACGTAGATTTAAACCTCTACACTTCTGTTTTGGGCGGCGAGATTAATGTAAAAACTTTCGACGGGAAGGTGAAACTGAAGGTGCCGCCCGGCACTAAAAACGGCACGAAAGTGAAGCTTAAAGGAAAAGGATTTCCGGTGTATAAGAAGGATGGAGAGTTTGGCGATATGATTATAACATACCAGATCCAAATCCCAACCAATTTGAGTGAAAAAGAAATCGAGTTGTTTAAAGAACTTCAAAAAATCAGCACCAATGAACACTAAGCAGCTAATACCGGCACAAATTCTTTGTTCGCACTATAACATTGAGGTCTCATTCTTTGATTCCTTGTACAAGATGGGTTTGATCCAGATTGAGGTTGTCGGGCAGGACCAATTTGTACATCAGGATAGGATCAATGATCTGGAGAAAATAATCAGGCTCCACAATGAACTCCACGTGAACCTGGAGGGCATTGATGTAATCTTCAATTTACTGGAAAAAGAGCGTGAACTTCGGGAAGAATTAATTGCTCTTCAGAATAGGTTGAGGCTTTATGAGGAGTAAGTGAGGCAGGGGCTTTAATTCTCGGACATCCTCGTTGCAAACGAGCATGTGAAGGCGAATGGGAATCCAGCTACTCTTTTTCTACTATCTCTTTTGTTTTTTCTTATAATGAGGTATAAAGTCTTGTGCATAGCAAGCCTTATCCGTTTTAAAAATACTTTTCTCAAACGCTTCTTTATGTAACTCTGGCAATTTCTTAAATCTTTTCATGCGAAGCCTATCAACCTTCTTGAGAGTTATAAAGTCATAAGTACCGCGTAACATCAGCACAACCTCGACCTGATCACAGTAATCTGAAAGCTTTATAGATGCTAACTCTATTCCCACACTTCTAAATAATACCGTATTCACGGAATTGGGTATCTCTACTTGGAAAAAACCATCTAAGTCTGTTTTGCCAACTTCAACGGTATCATTAATGATAATTGATACGTATGGCAAAGTTTCCAGGTCGTCATCAATTACCCTTCCTTTAAGTATTCTATTCTGAGAATAAAGGCTACTGATCGAAAACGCCAATACAATACAAACGACTAATAGCTTCTTCATCTTGATTATCAAAAAAACATAGAACAATTGCGCTAGTTTCTAACGAAGCGCTTACAACGGCTCTGCGACTCCTTTTGCCAATGAGCCGTAAATCATCCCACCTCCACCAACTCCCCCTCCAGCGCTTTCACCCATTCACCAAACAATCTCGCCTCAATCTCTACCGCTTTTTCCGCATGCCTTTCCCATTCAGGTGAAAATTGCTTTAACTGGTTCAGCATCTCCTCCAAATGTCCTTCTTCTTCTAAAATAATCGACTTTACATTTACCCGGCTTCCCGCTTCATCCAGCGCCTGCTGATAAACAGGATAAAGCTCATCCGCCCTCACTTCTATCGCGTAAGTAACCAATAAATAAGCTGCAAACTTGAGATCGTATCCGCGTAAGCCTAACTCAGATTTCAAATACTTGCAAACTTCCACGTCTAACTTGTTAAGGTACAAACGGCTGTCGGCAGGTGCCAGCAGGTATTCGTCGGCATAAGTGGGACAATCTGTTTCGGAAAGTTTGCCTATTTGCTTCTTGAGATAATACGCGTGCCGGTGCTCTTCTGCCGCATGTTTCAAAATGATAAGCGTCACCTCAGTTTTATGCTCGCAGGCAGAAATTTTGCGGGCACCGGTATTCTCCATCAGCGAAAGCGTGTTCAGCAGGCGGGCATGCAGGGCATTATCAGCAACAAGTTGGGCAAAGAGCTTGGTCAAATCCATATCGGCAGGTATTTGGTCCAAAAATATCATTAAAAACGGTCCAGCGCTTCTTCAATTTTAGAATAGACAAAGCTCAGTTCATCGTTGGTGATGCAATACGGCGGCAAAATGTAAACGATGTTTCCAAGAGGTCGCAGGATTATCCCGGCGTCGAGAAAGAAGTTGTACAGCATATCGCGTAAGCCGGCGAAATAAGAAGTATCCTGATTTGTCTCCCACTCAAAAGCGATGATGGTTCCGGTTTGCCGCACGTCCCTAAGCTTCGGATGTCCGGCTATCTTCTCCCTGAAGGCTGCATGTTGCTCCGTTATCCGATTGAGGTTGTTAAACGTTTCAGTGCTGAGCAACAGGTCCATACTGGCCAATGCCGCAGCACACGCCACAGGATTTGCCGTAAAAGAATGCCCGTGAAACAAGGTTTTCAGCTTATCATCCGAAAGGAACGCCTCATAAATTTCGTTTGTACAGGAAGTTGCGCCCAAAGCCATGGTGCCGCCGGTAATACCTTTTGAAAAACACATAATATCCGGCTGTTGCTTCAAGTGATCGGAGGCAAACAGTTCGCCCGTGCGCCCGAAGCCGGTCATCACTTCATCGCAGATCGTTAAAATCCCGCTCTCTTTACAGCATCTGATCAGTTCATCCAGATAGTGCGCCTCATACATTAGCATGCCCCCGGAACCCAGGATCAGCGGCTCAAAAATGAAAGAAGAAACCTGAGATTTGAGATTTGAGATCTGAGATTTGAGAGCCTGGATATTTTCAGCGTTAGGGAGGTCGATGTATTCCACGTCGAACAGCAGCTTTTCAAAGGGAGCAGTAAATGCGCTACGAGCGCTCACAGCCATGGCTCCAAAAGTATCGCCGTGGTAAGAATTTTTGAACGCGATGACCTTCGGCCGCTCTTCCCCCCTGTTGCTGAAAAACTGGAAGCACATTTTCAGAGCCACCTCCACGGCTGTGGAACCGTTATCGGAATAGAAAATCTTCTTCTGGTTTCCCGGAAGGATTTTCAGCAGCCTTTCGGCGAGTTCGACTGCGGTGGGATGAGTGAAGCCCGCGAAAATGGCGTGTTCAAGGGTTAACAATTGCTCGGCAACTTTCTTAGCGATGTAAGGATGCGAGTGTCCATGGATGTTTACCCACCAGGAAGAAATTGCATCTAAATACCGTGTTCCATCCTCGGCTATCAGATAAGCGCCCTCGCCCCGAACAATCGGAATTGGCGGCTGAGCAAGCTTCATCTGTGTGTAGGGATGCCAGATTACTGCTTTATCCCGTTCTACTATATTTTGTTCTTCCATTGCTGCTTTAACATTTCTACAACTTTTTGATCGGTGGGGAAGGTGGCGTCTTCGGCACAAAGTTCGGGTATCGCTTTCCACCTGAATGCCTGGAGCAAATCGCCCTCGCCATCAAAGTCGAATATTTTTTCTTTGAAGTTTAGTTTAAGCGGATGTTTCGGCTTTACCAGATAATACACGCTGATGATCTGACTATCGTTGAACGCCGATTTCACGAAGAAGTCTGTGGTATAAAAATGCTCCAGCACATCAACTTCGGCATTGCATTCTTCCATAAACTCACGCTTCAGCCCATCTATCAAGCCTTCGCCATATTCCAGTCCGCCGCCGGGAAACTTGCTAAAGCGGACGCCATGCTCCTGCTCATCGCTGATCAGAATCCGCCCATCCTCAATCAGCAAGCCGTAAACCCTCACATTAAACATGTACATATTTGTTGTTTGATGGCGAAATTAAGTAACAAGAATTAAACCGGGGTATCTTTGAAAATGCGGCGGAGAAATGTAGTTTAGTATCTGTGTAGCATCCACGACAATACACAAGTAAATTAAATTAATATTTTTGCTGCTCAACCACGAGGTACTTATCAGCTCTTTCCATTATTAATGCCCGTTGCCCGACTGTTTCCTTTTCTACTGATCCTCTTTTTTTGCAATGTGAATGGAGCAGCATCAGCAGAAAACCCCGTCGAACAGCCAAAAACCATAGCTTATTACGATAAGCTTGTTAGCCGTTACCGCTATTACAAACCCGATTCAGCCATATTCTTCGCTCAGAAAGGCATTGCGCTCGCCCAGAAACTGGGAGACCCGAATGGTTTAGCTGCCATGTACAATCAGTTAGGGATGATTGATGATAATCTTGGCAAATACGAGGAATCTACGCAGAAGTATTTACTGGCAAAGTCCATATATAGACGTGCCGACAACCGGAAAGGAGTGGCTACCGAAACCATCCGGCTTGGCGTGGTGCAGCTTAGAAAAGGAAATTATGATAAAGCAATCGGCTTCTTTCTGGAAGCTTTACGAATAAGCGAAAGGATTAAGGACAAGCCCGGACAGTTGGAGGCTTACGTTACCCTCGGGGAAGGCTATATGGGCCAGCATAAGTACGACACGGCTCTCAAGTACTTAAACATTGCCGAAAAGCTTGATTCAACGCTGCCCCAATCTACCATATCGCTGAACCTGCTGAATAATCTTGGTATTGTTTATCGGGAGAAGGGCGACTACCCAAAGGCAATTGCCTCTTTCCAAAAAGGTATCCACGAAAGCGACAAGCCCCAATTTCAGGGGCATTTTATTACGCTTACAAACAATCTTGCTACCGTTTATGCCCGACAAGGGCTAAAGCAAAAATCCATAGCACTTCAAAAAGCAGCTCTGGCAAAAGCCCGGGAAATAAAAAACTATCTCAGGGAGCTCCAAACACTAAACGGCCTTGCTTACACGTACGGCAAAAGTGATCCGGCAAACGCATTGATCTATTTAAACCAGGCTTATCAATTAGCTAAAGACAACAAAGCCTATAAAGAACAGGTGGGAATCCTTGATAATATCGCCAGGATGTACAAAGCTCAGAACCGCTTTGAAGAAGCCTTCCAAGCCAAAGACCAGCAATATGCCCTCGCCGACAGCTTCTTTTACGACGAAATGTCTAAGCAAATTGCCAGCCTGCAAGCCGAGTATCAGCTAAGCAAGTCGAAGGTTAAGATTGAGCAGCTTAAAAACATCAACACCCGGCAGCAATTCAAAAACAACATCATTCTTGCCGCCACAATTGCGACTGGAATCTTACTGCTGATCTTTGCATTTTATTACTATAAAACAAGGAAACTGAACATTCTGTTAAACAATGCCAACAACAAGCTACAGGATGAAAACACTATAAAAGACAAGCTCTTTTCTGTGCTTGCACACGATCTGCGCTCTCCCCTTGCTTCTATCATCAACCTGCTTGCGCTGATAGACGATGATGAGTTTAACCAGGCAGAACGCAAAATACTGTTCGAGAAATTATCCGCTACCAGCCATGCCTCGCTCGACACCCTGGACTCATTGCTCAAATGGGGCGAAACGCAGTTGAAAGGCGTCCGACTGCAGCCCATTGAGTTTAAACCAAGGGAAATAACAGAACGAAATATTGCACTTCTTACCGCAAATGCAGAGGCAAAATCTTTGCGGGTAAGCAATCTGATTCCTGAAAACGCTACCGTTGTGGCAGACCCGGATCACTACGATTTCATCATCCGAAACCTGCTTTCTAATGCTATCAAATTCACCCCGGATGAAGGCTCAATTACCATCAGCGCCCGCAGCAGTTCAGAAACAGGTGACGTAATTTTTGCTGTAAAAGACAGTGGCGTGGGCATTGCTCAGGACAGGCTGGAGAGCATTTTCACCATCGGAAATGTGAGCACAAAAGGTACCAACAACGAAAAGGGCACGAGCATTGGGCTCGCAATTTGTAAAGAATTTGTAGAAGCGAATGGGGGCACCATTACAGCGAGAAGCGAATCTGGAAAAGGATCAGAGTTCAGCTTTTCGTTAAAGGGCAGTATCTAGTGCGTAGTTGACGGTACCATCGCCATCATCCGATAATATTCGTAGGCGTTTATCTTAATCGCGGGATCAGCAGAGATAAGTGCTTTTACTTGTTCTTCGCTGTCAACAGCCAAAATGCCGAAGCCATAAGCCCCGTTAGGGTCGAGCACAGGGCCAATTGCAACTACAATTCCCTGATCAAGATATTGCTGCCAGTAAATAATGTGCTCCTGCATAATTACTTTTTCATTATCCGTCATATCATGAGCGAATGTCGGGCGTGAAGGCACCAGCTTGATAGCGTAATATTGCTTTTCCATATTATTCAAAGTGTTTTTGATTCCGGGTCACGTTTTCCATGTTCCAGACAATGTCGGTATTTTTTTCATGGCTGCGCACCGGGCAATCTTTCATCCGGCAGTAATGGCAGCATTGCGGCAGGCAGGGATCAGCGTGGATAAAGAACTCTGTTCGCACCTCGCTCTTGGCGTTCATCAGCGTGTCAATCTTTGAGATTTCTTCATGAACATGGTTGAGGTCGAAATAATATGGCAGCGTAACGTGGCAGTCAATGTGCAACTCGTGGCCGTATTGCTGAGTGCGCAGGTTGTGAATGTCGATCCACGGATCTCTCCTGTTGTCGTTCAGAATAGATATTACTTTTCCCACCTTCACAAAGTCAGACTCATCCATCAGCCCGGCAACTGATTTCCTTACCAGCTTGTATCCGTTAAAAACGATGTAGAATCCGAGCGCTATCGAAAGCACGCTGTCCAGATACCAGATTCCTGTAAAGTAAATCAGCATCAAACCCACGACCAACCCGGCGCTACTGTAAGCATCCGTTTTCAGGTGCTTTCCATCCGCGTAAAGCGTGATAGAATTGTACTTCTTGCTTGAATTGACCAGATACTGCCCCATCACAAAATTGATTACTCCCGTGATGGCGATGATTATAGAACCATCGAACAAAGAACTTATCTGCTGAGGGTTAAAGAGGTTATAAATCGACTTTAAACCTATGAGAACTCCCGCAATCATGATCAGGATGCCCTCCACAAACATGGAGAAAAACTCAACCTTCCCGTGTCCGTAAGGATGGTTTATATCCCGCGGCTGCGATGAAAGATAGATGCTATAAAAGGCAAAGGCGCTTGCCAGCACATTTACGATACTTTCGGCAGCATCGGTCAGAATTGCATTAGATCCTGTGATTAAATAGGCCGCAAACTTCCCCAGCATTAGCAATGCGCTAATGACAAGGGCTAAGAGGATGATCTTTTTTTGCGATTGCAATTGCTGATTTTTTGAACCGCTAAATTAAGACGGCAGATGTTGATTAAAGACTGATATTTAAGATAAAAATTGTAGCCGCTAATTGTTTCAGGTTTATATCTTTGCCTTTTTATAAGAATTATGGCAGTTTTATCAGAAAGAATCAATAATTTATCAGAATCCGCTACTATAAAAATGGCAAAGCTCGGCCGTGAGCTGGCTGCAAAAGGTGTGGATGTGATCAGCTTAAGTTTAGGCGAAACTGATTTTTACACTCCAGACTTTGTAAAGCAGGCGGCGAAGGATGCCATCGATCAAAATTACTCGTATTACACTCCTGTAGCCGGATATCCTGAGTTGAGAAAAGCCATCGCTGCCAAGCTTAAACGCGAAAATAATCTCGATTATACTTTCGATCAGGTAGTCGTTTCTACGGGAGCTAAGCAATCTTTAGCTAACGCGATCATGTGCTTGATCAATCCGGGAGATGAAGTAATCATCCCTACGCCATATTGGGTTTCGTATTCTGAACTGGTAAAGCTTGCTGAAGGCGAATCGGTTTTCATCAACGCCACCATAGAGACGGATTTTAAGATCACTCCTGAGGAACTCGAAGCTGCCATCACACCAAAAAGCAAGCTGTTCATGTTCTCATCGCCAAACAACCCTACGGGCTCTGTTTACACCCGCGATGAGCTTGCCGCTTTGGTAAAAGTTTTTGAAAAACACCCTGAAATCTACATCATCTCTGACGAGATTTACGAGCATATCAACTTCCTCGACAAGCACGTTTCTATTGCTGAATTTGAGAGCGTAAAAGACCGTGTAATCATCATCAATGGCTTGTCTAAAGCTTACGCGATGACAGGCTGGCGCATTGGCTATTCAGTTAGCAACAAGGAAATTGCTGCTGCCTGCGATAAATTGCAGAGCCAGATCACCTCAGGCACCTGCTCCATCACTCAACGTGCAGGTATTGCCGCTTACGAAGGCGGATTGGAAACTATCAAAGAAATGCGTGAAGTGTTCCAGTGCCGCAGAGACCTTGTTTATGGTTTGCTGAAAGACATTCCCGGTGTGAAAGTCAATCTTCCCGGCGGTGCATTCTATTTCTTCCCTGATGTGAGTTCTTTCTTCGGAAAAACCAGCGAAGATGGCGAATTAATCAAAGATGCCGATGACTTGGCTTTATACATCTTGAATAAAGGCCATGTGGCTGTGGTAAGCGGAGATGCGTTTGGCGATCCAAATTCTATCCGTATTTCTTACGCTGCTGCCGATGAGAAATTGGTTGAAGCCTGCAAGCGGATACGGTTTGCTCTTGAAGGTTTGAAAGATGCAAAACCTGTTTCAGCAGTTTAATAGCCTAACAGTTCTAATTATCGGAGATGTAATGCTCGATGCCTACCTGTGGGGCAAAGTCGAGCGCATTTCGCCTGAAGCGCCGGTGCCTGTAGTTACGGTCCGGAAGAAGGAAAGCAGGCTTGGCGGGGCTGCAAACGTTGCCCTGAATATCATGGCACTGGGCGCAAAGCCGATTATCTGTTCTGCCATAGGCGATGACAAAGAGGGCGACGAATTCCTCGAGATCATCCAAAAACACAATTTCACGAGCGAGAGGATCATACGAATTTCGGGAAGGCCAACAACCGTAAAGTCCAGAGTTATTGCCCACAACCAGCACGTTGTCCGGATTGATTCTGAAACGGATAAGCCTTTAAAGGAAGCTGATACAGCAGTTTTGCTTGGGAAAATAAAGGAGCTTATTTCGGATCAAACTATAGACTGTATTCTGTTTGAAGATTACGATAAAGGAGTGATCACGCCCTCGTTAATTCAGGAAGTGGTGGAACTGGCTAATCAGAAAAACATCATCACGGTAGTTGACCCCAAAAAGCGAAATTTCCTGGAGTACAAGAACGTCACTTTATTTAAGCCTAATCTTAAAGAGCTGAAAGAAGGATTGAAAGTTAACCCGGATCAAAAAGATAAGAGCCAGCTTGACGAAGCTGTGAACAAGTTACGAGAAGTGCTGCAAGCAAAGCAGGTGATGGTAACATTATCGGAAGATGGCGTTTACATTAATTCCGACAACGGAGAAAAGGTTATACCCGCCCACGTCCGTACTATTGCCGATGTCTCGGGTGCCGGGGATACGGTAATCGCAACTGCTGCACTCTGCCTTGCTGCCGGGCTCGACGAATTTAAAACTGCGGAGATCTCCAATCTGGCGGGCGGACTGGTATGTGAGCACGTGGGAGCTGTTCCTATTGATAAGCAGCAATTACTGGAAGAAGCAATGAAGTTGTAATCTCTACTTGCTCCTTATCGCCTCCACAGGATCCAACCGCGATGCCATAAACGCCGGTATAATCCCCGACAACAATCCAATCACGGTCGATATCACGAAAGTCAATATCACCTTGCCGAAATCCACGACTATGTTCAAATCGCCGAACGTTGTAGCCAAATAGGCCAGCAGGTAAACTATTCCGAGCCCGACGACCCCACCCATCAGGCACAACACCACAGATTCAATCAGAAACTGGAGCAAAATAAAGTAATTCTTAGCTCCAAGCGACTTTTGAATCCCAATGATGTTTGTTCTCTCTTTCACAGAAACGAACATGATATTCGCGATTCCAAAGCCGCCCACCAGGATTGAGAAAATCCCGATAAACCCTCCCGCAAAGTTTATGATGCCGAACATTGAGTCCAGTTGAGCGGTGAGAATTGTGGATTTATTCAGCGCAAAATCATCTTCCTGCCTTGGGCTCAGGCGGTGGATTGATCGCATAACTCCCCGCAACTCGCTCTCAAGCTCATTGATGGAAATATTATCTCTCCCTTTTACAGTAATCTGCGGTCCGTAGCGGTCATCCTCAACGTCTATGATATTTCTGGTGAAGTTTAGTGGCAACAGAATTGTTTTGTCCGAAGACACACCCAGCAGGTCCTCCCCTTCTTTCGCGAATACGCCAATCACGGTAACCTTTCGCCCCAAAACATTAATAACTTTTCCAATTGGGCTACCCGAGGGAAAAAGCCCGTCGGCTATGTCTGTTCCGATAAGTGCCACAGGGCTGCCCGCCTTTGATTCAGAGTCTGTAAAATATCGGCCTTCGGCAAAATCAAAGATTCTGGTTTTATAATAATCGTGTGATGCTGCCGACAGTTGCGCCCCTTCTACACTATTGCTTTTGTATTTGATAAGCCGATTACCGATCCCTATCTCGTAAGCCATGCCCTCGGCTCCTTCCACCCTATCCGCAAGTTTATTATAATCGCGAATGCTTGGGTTCGGACGGCTCAGGTATTTCCACCAGGGATAATCGCCACCAAAAGCCCACGGCCATTTCTGGATGTAAATGGTATTGCTACCCAGCTTCTCTACGCTGCTCTGAAGGTTGTTACGCAACGTATCTACCGCCGAAAAAACGCCTATGATGGTCATAATACCAATGGTAATGCCCAAAAGCGAAAGAAAAGTGCGGAGTTTGTTTTGCCTTAGTGCGGCAAACGCGAAGTTGAAGCTTTCTCCAAGCAGTTTGAAAAACATCATATGGCTGTTAGAGCAAAAGTAGTCAAAAACGTTACAGCATCTCCCACATCATTTGCCGAAGCAAACCAGCTTACCCATTCATTTATAAAGATTTATTTTTCTAACTTTGCGCCCTGAAATTTACATAAACTCATATGAAATTATCCCAGTTCAAGTTCGATTTGCCCGATTCTTTGATAGCAAGTACGCCGGCAGAGAACCGCGATGAGGCACGTTTAATGGTCCTTGACCGAAAGACCGGTGCCATTGAACATAAAATATTTAAAGATATTTTAGGATATTTCGATGAGCAGGATGTGATGATCCTGAATAACACCAAGGTTTTCCCTGCCCGTATGTACGGAAACAAGGAAAAAACAGGTGCAACTATCGAGGTCTTTCTTCTTCGCGAGTTGAACAACGAGCTTCGCCTGTGGGATGTGCTGGTTGATCCTGCACGCAAGATCCGGGTAGGAAACAAGCTCTATTTCGGCGATGATGACCTGTTGGTAGCAGAAGTTGTGGATAACACAACCTCAAGAGGCCGTACTATTCGCTTCTTATTTGACGGCACAGATGAAGAGTTCAGAAGAAATATTGAAATTTTAGGCGAGACTCCGCTTCCTAAGTACATCAAACGCAAAGCTACTCTAGAAGATAAGGAGCGATATCAAACGGTTTTCGCTAAGAAAGAGGGAGCTGTTGCGGCTCCAACTGCTGGTTTACACTTCAGCCGCGAGCTGATGAAAAGACTTGAGCTTAAAGGTGTAGAATTTGCAGAAGTTACTCTGCACGTTGGCCTCGGCACGTTCCGCTCGGTTGAGGTAGAGGATCTCACCAAACATAAGATGGATTCTGAGCAGTTTATCATTGAGCGAAAAGACGCAGAGATTGTAAATAAGGGAATCGAAAATAAAAAACGAGTTTGCGCAGTGGGCACTACATCCATGCGTGCTATAGAGTCGGCGGTTTCTGCAAATCACAGGCTTA
Organism: Sphingobacteriaceae bacterium; assembly: GCA_029266635.1. Classification (GTDB taxonomy): domain Bacteria; phylum Bacteroidota; class Bacteroidia; order Sphingobacteriales; family Sphingobacteriaceae; genus JAQSWM01. The sequence continues at coordinate 167,696 of JAQSWM010000009.1, forward strand.
AACAAGCTAACGACTGGACAAGCAAGTTCATTTTCCCGCCTTACGAGTTTAGCATTGCGAACTGTATGGTTACTAATTTCCACACGCCAGAATCTACCTTATTAATGATGATTTGCGCCTTCGGCGGATACGAGAACGTGATGAACGCGTATCAGGTAGCGATCAAAGAAAAATACAAATTCTACAGCTACGGCGATGCTATGCTGATAATCTAAGTAGATTAAGATGTTAGATTGGAGAATTGAGAATTGCTGCACCGATGACAAAGCTCAGCTCTCCTCTGCTTTCAACTTCATATCTGCGATTTTCTTTCTGACCTTTTTTATCCGGTGTTGAAATATTACGCCATATTGGTAGCAGGCGGCTCTGGAAGCCGGATGAACGCTGCACTGCCTAAGCAATTCATGCTTTTAAATGGTAGGCCAGTCTTGATGCATACCATAGACGCGTTTGCAAATTCTGATTACAGACCGGAGATTCTGGTTGCTTTGCCTTCAACTTTTCACGAGTACTGGAAAAAGTGTTGCACCGAATTCGGCTTTACCACTCCGCATCAGATAGTAAGCGGTGGCTCAACGCGATTTGAATCTGTAAAACATGGATTGAATGAAATCCATGGAGAAGCTGTCATTGCAATACATGATGCAGTCCGACCGGTAATATCTAACGAGATTATCAGCGAGTCATTCCAAGTTGCTGAAGAAAAAGGCACCGCCGTAACAGCGATTAAAAGCCGCGATTCTGTGCGTCAGGCAACAGGCAACACTTCCAGAGCGCTGAACAGAGAAAATATTTACTTAATTCAGACCCCACAAACTTTTAAGATTGAGCTCTTAAAAAAAGCTTATGAACAAGAGTTTTCTGATGAGTTTACAGATGACGCCAGCGTTGTTGAGAAACTTGGAACAGAGATAAATCTGATAGAAGGCAGCCCGAAAAACCTAAAGATCACATTTCCCGAAGACCTTTTTATCGCCGGGCATTTTTTGAAAAAATAAAAAAACCCGGCGAAGCCGGGTTCTCATTATCAATATTTAGCTGCCTAAGCGGCTCCTCTTATCACCCTCAGCAAGATAGCAATGATTGCTATTACCAATAAAATGTGGATAATGCCTCCAGTAGCATAGCCACCGAAAAAGCTCACAGCCCAGATTATGATCAGGATAACTGCGATGATGTAAAGTAAATTGCCCATTGTTTTAAGTTTTGATTATCAGATAGATATTTAATTAATATTGACTGAATAATATCAAAACCGGCACAATTGTTTAAACTATTTAAAAAATAATGCTTATTTAGCTGTGCTACTTTCTTTTAAGCTAAAAAACGTTGGTGCAAAAAACGCTCTAATATTCGTCTTCGTTAAAGAAGAAATCATCTTTTGTAGGATAATCAGGCCAAATTTCTTCTATGTTTTCGTAAGGCTCGCCATCATCCTCCAGGGCCTGTAAATTTTCAATCACTTCAACAGGAGCACCAGAACGTATTGCATAATCAATCAATTCATCCTTAGTAGCCGGCCATGGTGCATCTTCCAGATGCGATGCTAATTCTAATGTCCAATACATATTTCTTTAAAATTTTTGAATTTTAAAATTTTCGCAAAAGTATAATAAAAAATATAAGAATATAAAATAATTTTTAGCGGAGACTTCAAATCCGTGGATGCCACTCATTCTCAGCGTTTCCAGAATCGAAACACAGCTTTCTTGCAAGCACGAATAGGTAATCGCTTAGCCGGTTAAGATAAACAATCACCATTTGATCAACCAGGCTTTCCTCGCTCAAATGCACCGTGAGGCGCTCAGCCCTGCGGCAAACGCATCGGGCAACATGGCAAAAAGATGCTGGCGCACCGCCCCCAGGTAACACGAAATGCCGCAGCTCCGGCAGAGCCGAGGTCATGGCGTCAATGGCTTTCTCCAGCCGCTCAATATCCGCTTCATGAAGATCAGGAACTTTCATTTTCGACTTCTCAGGATCCGAAGCCAGTAAGGAGCCAATAGTGAAAAGCCTGTCCTGAATCTCTTTCAGATCAGATTTCACTCCGGCATCAATGTCCTGCTCACGTATCAACCCGACATAAGAATTCAGCTCATCAACAGTGCCGTAACACTCTATACGAAGATGGTATTTTGGAACACGCACCCCGCCTATCAGCGAAGTATAGCCTTTATCACCGATCTTGGTATATATCTTCATTCCGGCAAATAAGTAAAAAAGAGGAAGGTTAACAAGAAATATTAAAGAGCATCAGCAGAAGATTCTTCTTTGCGGTTGCGAACGGTTTTAATGTTGTCGTTGACGTAGTCGTTTTCGACAAGGCCATCCCGCATGCGTACTATTCGGTGAGCGTGCTGGGCAATGTCTTCTTCGTGCGTTACCAGGATGATTGTATTTCCCTTTTGATGGATTTCCTCCAGCAAGCCCATAATCTCTACGGAAGTTTTGGTGTCGAGATTTCCTGTGGGCTCATCGGCGAGGATGATAGAGGGATTGTTTATGAGTGCCCTCGCTACAGCCACCCGCTGTCTCTGTCCGCCCGAAAGCTCATTCGGCTTGTGCCCTACCCGGTTCCCAAGGCCCACGTTTTCAAGTGCCTTTTGCGCCCGCTCTTCCCGATCGCTCCGGCTCACTCCGGCATACACCAGCGGCAAAGCAACGTTATCTAAAGACGATGATCGCGGAAGCAGGTTAAACGTTTGGAAAACGAAACCGATCTCCTTATTCCGCACCTCAGCCAGCTCACTATCGCTCATTTCACTTACGTGGATGCCGTTCAGGATATAATCGCCTTTTGTAGGCGTATCCAGGCATCCCAAAATATTCATCAAAGTAGACTTGCCCGAGCCGGATGGCCCCATGAGCGCTACAAATTCGCCTTTGTTGATGTCGAGCGTTACCGATTTAAGGGCATGTATGGTTTCAGAACCAATTACATACTTTCTGCCGATATCGTTTATGTGGATGAGGGGTTCGTTAGCCATACTTTCTTAATTAGATTGCTTGTTGCGTTGAATGTTACAGCTAACTCTTTTCAATAACCTTTGCCACTCTGAAATACTTGCCGTCCTGCTCAGGAGCATTCGACAGCGCTTCTGGAACTGTAATTTCCTGCTTTACGGCATCCTCGCGGTAGACATTTATCTCGTCAGTCAGATAAATAAGTGGTTCCACGCCTGTAGTGTCAAGCTCATTCAACTTTTCCATGAAGCTTAGTATGTTGTTCATATCCTTCAACAATGCTGGTTTATCCGCATCGCTCACCTCCAGCCTCGCTAAATGAGCAATCCTGTCTATCGTCTGATTATCAATTTTCATGTCTATTGTCTAAGGCTGAAGTACTATTTGTTGTGATCGCTGTTTCGCCAACTCAGTTGAGAGAACATCAAAAACTTGCTCCTTCAATATATCAGCATTATCAACACTCATTCCTGAAGTCTCAATGGGCTTGTGAACGCAAATATGAGCAATGCCGGGCGTAGTTCCATACGTTTTGCCATCGTCCCACATCAATTTCCACGCGTCAGTTATGGTTACCGGAATTATCGCAGCGCCCTGTTCAATAGCAAGCCTGAATGGCCCGTTTTTGAATGGCTGCAATACTGGCGGATAAGCTTCATCTATTTTACCTTCCGGGAAGATAATCAGGCTCATACCCTTCTGCAAGTACTCGCCGGCTCGTTTGAAAGCCCGAAAGGATGATATTTTGGAATCGCGGTTTAGAGGGATATCAATAGTAGTAAAAAATAAACCAGTCACGGGGTTGCCCAAAAGCTCTTCCTTCCCCAAAAAAGCAAAATTGGTGCGCATTAGTAAAGTGCATACAAATATATCGAGATTGGAACTGTGGTTGGGGCAGATGATGTATTTCTTAGACCAGTCTATATTTTGTTCAAACCTAAACTTGAAAAAAAATCCGGACAGAGCCGTTATTGAAAGCGCAAGCACATAGCGAAACTTGTTTAATGTTTTATATCGCTCCGGCTTCCGCGAAAAAAAATAGAGGAAAGGGTACAGGAGCGTAAAGACCAGAATAATCGCAAACAGGTAAAAATACACATGAGCCTTTTTCAACATCCTCTTCATCTCCACCAAAAATAGAAAAAATCCTTACTTTCGCCACCTATGGAAACTGTTGTAAGCGGCATCAGAAGCACAGGAAAGTTGCATTTAGGCAACTATTATGGAGCGGTTAAAAACTTCGTAAAGATGCAGGATGAGTATAAGTGCTTTTTCTTCATTGCTGATTATCATTCGCTTACTACGCACCCTACTCCCGCTAATCTCCACGACAATGTTCGTTCTGTTCTGGTGGAATATTTGGCAGCAGGCATTGATCCTGAAAAAGCAACTATTTATGTCCAGTCTGATGTTCCCGAAGTAGTTGAACTCTATCTCTATTTGAATATGAACGCCTACATGGGCGAGCTTGAGCGAAGCACTTCGTTTAAAGATAAAGTGCGGTCGCATCCGGACAACGTAAACGCCGGATTGTTAACCTACCCGGTTTTAATGGCGGCCGATATCCTTATCCACAAGGCGACGAAAGTCCCGGTAGGGAAAGATCAGGAGCAACATCTGGAAATGTCACGCACGTTTGGCAATCGTTTTAACCGGATGTATGGCCACGAGTTTTTCCCGGAACCATACGCTTTCAACTTCACTGATAAGCTGGTAAAGGTGCCCGGGCTTGATGGCAAAGGCAAGATGGGGAAGTCTGAAGGCGAGGGGAATGCGGTTTACCTACGCGACACACCGGAGATCATCCGCAAAAAAGTGATGAAAGCTGTGAGCGATGGCGGTCCCAGCGAGGAAAACCAGCCAAAACCCGAAGCAATACAGAACCTGTTCGATTTAATGAAGATCGTGTCAGCAGAAGATACATACGCCCACTTCGACAACCTTTACAACAACTGCCAGATACGTTATGGCGATTTTAAAAAGCAGTTAGCCGAAGATATGATCGTGGCGACACAGCCGGTTCGTGAACGCATCAGCGAGATTGAGGCTAACAAAACATATCTGCGGGAAGTTGCCCGATACGGTGCGATTAAGGCTCGTGAAAGTGCTTCTAAAACCATCCGCGAAGTGCGAGAAATTATTGGGTTCAAAAATTTCTGATTCGGTAGGTTCCGGTATTTTTTTAATTATAATTTTACAGCATGCACATTGCAATTGTAGGAAATATCGGAGCCGGAAAGACTACTCTTACCGAGCTTCTGGCAAAACATCTTGGCTTTGAGCCACAGTTTGAAGCGGTGGATCACAACCCCTATCTGGAAGACTTTTATAGCGATATGAAGCGCTGGAGTTTCAACCTTCAGATATATTTCCTCAACAGCAGGTTCCAGCAAATTACGGATATCCAAAAAGAGAACCGGAACATTGTACAGGATCGGACCATTTATGAGGACGCCTATATTTTTGCGGAGAACCTGCACGATATGGGGCTGATGACGACACGTGATTACGAGAATTATCGGTCAATCTTTGACAATATCACAGGTTTTATCAAAGCACCCGATCTCCTGATTTACTTAAGAGCTTCTGTACCAACTTTAGTAAATAACATTCAGCGGCGTGGCAGGGAATATGAAGCTGGCATCAGGCTTGACTACCTTTCTAAGCTGAACGATAAATACACAAAGTGGATAGACGGCTACAAAGAAGGCAAACTGCTGGTTTTAGACAAAGACAAGCTCGATTTTGCTAAGAATCCGGAAGATCTTGGTTTTATAATCCAGTCGATTGAGCGGGAGTTGCACGGGCTGTTTTAGCCGACGCTAGTCACCTCATAATAATCCAAGTCGATTGTGAAAATCCTAGGCATCATCCCCGCCCGCCACGCCTCCACCCGATTCCCGGGCAAGCCGTTGGTTGATATTTTAGGAAAAAGTATGATCCAGCGTGTTTATGAACAGGCGAAGAAATCCAGTTCCCTTGATGACGTTGTGGTAGCCACAGACGATGAACGCATCCTGCTGCACGTGCATGGATTTGGCGGGAGAGCCATTTTAACCTCCGATAAACACCAGAGCGGCACAGACCGGTGTGCAGAAGTACTGAGTAAACTGCATGGCTTTGACGTTGTGATCAATATCCAAGGCGATGAGCCTTTCATCGACCCACGTCAGATCACACTTCTTTGCACTTGTTTCGCAACAGCCGACACTGAACTTGGGACGCTTGTCAAGAAAATAAATTCAGCCGAAGAACTACAGAATCCAAACAGCCCCAAAGTTGTTTTGAACCTCCGCCATGAAGCTGTTTATTTTAGCCGAAGCGCAATCCCGCACCTCCGCGGACAGGAGTTGGAGAATTGGCACAAGCTGTTTCCATATTACAAGCACATCGGCATTTACGGGTATCGCAGCAGCACGCTGCAGGCTATTACGCAGCTTCCTGTTTCATCGCTCGAACAAGCAGAAGGCTTGGAACAGCTCCGCTGGATTGAGAATGGCTACCGCATTAAAGTTGCAGTTACCGACATTGAAACCGCAGCAGTAGACACTCCGGAGGATCTGGAGAAGATCCTCTCCTCAAGGCTTCCCGAATCCTAAAAAGCTATTTCGCTCGCTGCACAAATTTGTGGAAGGTGCTTGTCTCGCCGTCAGCCTTTTTATCCTGATACAAGAAGTCAAGCTTATTTTCCTCAAAGTTTGCAAAGAAATCATCCCATTCTACTTCTTCGAAACGATCGTCATTGTCGCTGTTTTTAGGGAAGTGGATGCGCAAAACACCGTCGTCTTCGTCTTTACCAGTGCCTTTTATCTTAGCCGGAACACCGCCGCGGTCTTCTGCCCATTCTTTTATCTTTTGATGATCGTGGGTTTGATTTGATGTGCTCATTTTACATGGAGTATAAAGCCAAACTGAGATCCCCAGATCGCAAAAAGCGTTCGGGGATCTCCTGCTGGCAAATCAGAACTTGGATTAATCGTGCCCTTCTACTTTTACAATTTTGTTGTAAGTTCCAAGTAGCAGAAATGGTGCAGCCCATTGGCCAACGAAAAGTGCAGTGTGTTTTCTGCCTGAAAGCTTAAGTGCAAGCGAAACGCCCATAGCGCCAAGTGCGGCCCACAAAAACAGATCAGACGGTAATTTTGCGGTTTGTTCTTCAATAGCTTTTGCAACCTTGCCTTCGCTATGTTCCGGATTTAAATTCATTGTATGTCCTCCATTAATTTTTAGATGTATATGCTTAACAAGCCTTCAAATAGTTTGTTATCATTATTTTAAAATACCTCTTCTATCCGTTAATAATTTCTCCTCCATTGGGATGGATAATTTGACCGGTGATGTAGCTGGCATCTTCAGAAGCGAGGAAAACATACGCTGGAGCAACTTCTTCGGGCTGACCTGCACGCTTCATCGGTACATCGCTGCCAAATTTGGCAACCTTCTCGGCTTCGAATGTGGACGGGATTAGTGGCGTCCAGATCGGACCCGGAGCCACGCCGTTCACACGAATACCTTTATCAGCTAACGATGCAGATAAGGATCTGATGAAGCCAACAATGGCGCCTTTCGTAGAAGCATAGTCAATGAGTTCCTTGCTACCGCGATAAGCAGTTACGGATGTGGTACATATTATAGAACTTCCTTTCTTCAGATGCGGCAGAGCAGCTTTGGTTAAATAGAAGTGCGGGAATATGTTTGTTTTAAAAGTCTTCTCCAGTTGTTCGGCTGTAATACCTTCAAGATTCTTTTGCGGATACTGCACCGCCGCATTGTTCACCACAATATCCACCTGACCGAAGTTGTCTATGCATTGCTGAACAATCTTTTTGCAATGTTCTTCGTTGGCTATATCGCCTGGAACTAAAACACATTGCTGGTTGTATTCCTGAATATGCCGACTGGTTTCTTCAGCATCGCTGTGTTCTTCCAGGTAAGATATCACCACGTGAGCTCCTTCGCGGGCAAATGCAACTGCCACCGCACGGCCTATACCGCTGTCGCCGCCTGTAATGATGGCAACTTTGCCGGCGAGCTTTGAAAACACATCCTGTCGTTCACCTTCGTACTTCGGCTTGGGTGTCATCTCAGACTCTATTCCGGGCTGATGGTCCTGATGTTGTTCAGGGCGTTGCTTCTGTTCTTCATTAGACTTTTGCATAACATTAATTTTAGATGTACCATTTGAAACATCGGCAAAAGCGGGGAGTTTAAAAAAACTGAAATAATGCCGGTAACAAAACTTTACTGGCTTATCTTACCTTTACCTGTATCATGCTTATACGCATCTACGAAGAAAATCCAAATGAAAAAGCCATTCAGCAAGTTGTTGATGTGCTGAAAAAAGGGGGGCTGATTATTTATCCAACCGATACCGTTTACGGATTGGGCTGTGACATCACCAACCAAAAGGCAATTGAAAAGGTGTGCCGCATCCGCGGGATAAAACCTGAGAAGGCGAATTTCTCTTTTGTCTGCTACGACCTCAGCCACATTGCAGACTACATTAAACCGATAGATACCACGGTATTCAGAGTGATAAAAAAAGCTTTGCCGGGACCGTTTACATTCATTTTCAATGCTAACAACAACGTACCAAAACTGCTAAGTTCAAATAAGAAAACTGCGGGCATCCGTGTGCCGGATAATAACATTGCCCGCTGTATTGTAAAAATGCTCGGCAACCCAATCCTCTCCACGTCCATTCACGATGAAGATGACATCCTGGAGTATTCAACAGATCCAGAATTGATCCACGAAAAATTTGAAACCTTGGTAGATATGGTAATTGACGGCGGCTACGGCGAAAACGTACCTTCCACAGTGGTTGACTGCACTGAAGGAGACTTTGAGATTATAAGGCAGGGAAAAGGCATGCTGGAGGAATTTATTTGAACACGGGTTACACCTGAATTTTACTCCTTCAACTCAAACTCCTTTTTCAGCCTGATATCTTCCGAAGAGCTTCCCATCATCACCTGGAACTTGCCGGGCTCAACAGTCCAGTTCATATTTTTATCTAACAATGCAAGGTCATCTGGGCGAATAGTAAAGTTCACGGTTTTCTTCTCCCCTGGCTTTAAGTTGATGCGTTCAAATCCGCGGAGATCATATTCGTAAGTTGTCACGCTGCTGATCTCGTCCTTCACATACAACTGCACAACCTCGTCACCGGCCACCTTTCCGGTATTGCTCACATCCACCGACACAAGCACCGTACTCTTCGTATTGGTGCCCTGCGGATTAACAACCAGGTTGCTGTAAGCGAAGGTGGTATAGCTCAACCCGTAACCAAACGGATATAATGCGCCATTGACACTTGTGCGGCTGTAATCATTGCGACTGTTTGGTCCAATAGATTGTTGATTAGCGTGGGATGCGGGTTTGAACGGAAAATTTAGCTCGATCTGCCCAACCGTTTTCGGGAAGGTGATTGGTAGCTTTCCTCCGGGATTGTAGGCGCCAAAAAGTGCTTCCGCGATAGCTTTTGCTCCCAGCGGTCCAGGAAACCACGCTTCAAGTATTGCTGGCACGTAGCGATTTTCCCAGTTGATTGTAAGCGGCTGGCCGTTGATCATCACCATCACCAGAGGCTTGCCAGTTGCCTGTAGTGCTTGTATTAATTGCAACTGCCTTCCGGGAAGGTTCAATCCGGTGCGGGATAAGGACTCTCCCACCTGCTTCTCGGTCTCACCGACTATAGCAATGATTACATCCGATTGTTTTGCCTCCGCGACAGCACTATCAATTGCTGCCTGCTCTTCGCCAGTAAGCGGTGTATAGATGATCTCGCTTTCAGGCCAGGTTGCATCAATAACATTGCAGCCTTTTATATTTTTAATCTGAACAGCATTGCCAAGGAAGTTCTTAATGCCCTCCAAAACTGACATCTCCGGATTATTAACAGGACCGTAGCGGCTGGTGGTGTAGCCGGTCTCAGTTGCGAGCGGCCCAGTTACCAGAACCTTCTTTAGTTTTTTTGCATCCAGCGGAAGCAAGTTGCCCTGATTTTTTAGTAACACCAACGATTCACGGTTCAGCTGCAAAGCAAATTCATCATCCGCTTTTGTATGAACCGTTTTGTCCGCTTCTTTCGGATTCGCTATGTACGGATTGTCAAACAAACCAAGTTTAAATTTTACCCGCAGCACATCCGCAACTCTATCATCAAGAGTCTTCATCGACACACTTCCTTCTTTAATCAACTCCCGCAAAGGCAAGATGTAAGTTTCCGGCGGTGTGAAATTGGTGCGCACATCTAGTCCGGCTTCTATTGCCTGCTTTACGCCGCCTTTCTGATTTTCCGCCACATGATGCTTGTAAGAAATGTATTCCACAGCTTCACTGTCCGACACGATGTATCCTGTAAAGCCAAACTTCTGCCTCAATAGCTCGGTTAAAAAGTAATAACTGCCGGTAATCGGAACGCCATCCCAGTCATTGTAACTGCTCATCACGCCCATTGGCGCAGCCTCCTGAATCACCCGCCTGAATGGATACAGGTACATCTGGTACATTTCGCGGGGAGCAACATGCGGGTCGGTGCGGGCTTCGCCATCTCGGCCGCCTTTGGGAACGCTGTACACTGCATAATGCTTCAGGGTAGATGCAATACCATTTTCCTGGATTCCTAGCACCATTTGCTTTCCGAGTTCCGCAATATGAAAGGGATTTTCGCCATAGCACTCCACTACCCTGCCCCAGCGTTGATCGCGGGCCACATCCAGGATTGGTGCGTAAACATTTGTATAGCCCAGAGCTTTTGCTTCCCGCCCCACGGTATTCCCAGCCTGTCGAACCAGCGCTTTATTCCACGTGCTGCCAATGCTGATTGGTGCGGGGAGCGGGGTGGCTCTGTCCTGGTTGAGCCCATGGATCCCTTCATTGGTAAAATCAACAGGGATGCCTAAGCGTGTTTCTTCCACAAACCAGCGCTGCACATTCATCAGGGCTTCATTATGCTTGCTGAAGGGAAAAGAATATTGCGTTTTTGCCTTAGCACTTCCGGCTCCTGTAAGGTTCTCATCAATGTTGGCGATGCCATCTTTCCATATTTTGTTATTCCATTCGGGAGTGGGCTGCTCATCCTTCAACACCCGCCCGTATCCGTACAAGGTTGCTGTCTGACAGGTTTTTTCATCTACCGTCATCTGCGAAAGCAAATTCTCGATACGTTTTTCCACGTGTGCAGACGGATCTTCAAACACATCCATGCGACCGTTTTTATTGAAATCTATCCAACTTTTATGATAAATATTTTTGGTTTGTGCCTGGCTATAGGTGCAAAACAACAGGCTTGTGGTTGTGAGCAATAAAGCCTTGCGTACAGCGGATTTCGCGATCATGGGGATTGTGAGTGAAATATTACGTTGAGCTACAATATTGCAAAACTTAATCAAGCGTTCAAAATACAAAGCCCAAACAGAACATGTATGCTCTATACGATGTTAAACTTTTGGCATCTCCACTAAAATGAAAAAATTAACGCTCATTCTTGCCCTGTTTTGCTTTAGTGCAAGCATTGCACAAACCACAAACCAGTGCGGCATATTGGTTCCACCATCCTCATTGAAGTCAAGTTTCCTTGATGTTTATGAAGCAAAGCGGGTGGTTGAGACTGTACTTGATAGTATAAACTGGAAGCAGAACTTTTATTTACAAGAACAAAATGGCATTAACAATGCCTACGCCACTGTTATACGAGGACAGCGCTTTATAATTTACGATAACAACTTTTTAAGCAATCTGGACGAGTTTGCCGGTACGCGGTGGGCATCGATCAGCGTACTGGCGCACGAAATGGGCCATCATTATTTCAACCATGTACTGGATCGCGGCGGCAGCACACCTGAGCGGGAACTGGAGGCAGATTATTTTTCCGGCTACGTAATGGCTAAGCTCGGCAGCAGTTTAAATCAGGCCACTGTTGCTATCCAAAAGATATCATCCCCGCAGGCAAGTTCAACACATCCGGGAAAAGCTGACCGTGTAACAGCCATTCAACGTGGGTGGAATTATGCAAGAGGGCTGAATACGCCGAGCAACAGCGGGGTGAGAAATCCGGCACCCCAGCCGCAAAAGAATCCACCGCCAACTGCTAATGAGACCGGGTGGATCACACTTTCTCAGTACGGAAATACTGACATGATAGTTTACCTGTCTGATGATGGAAGAACCTACGCTCCTGCCCGCATAAAAACCACTCAGCCGTTTACCTTCAGATATGAGATTTATAATTACGGCTGGATGCGCTTTGTTGATGACCCGCGGGCTTTAACCTATAAACTTATGCACGGAAAGAACTATTCCATAATCTGGAACCAGCGGACGAACAACTGGACGGTGGTTCAGGTGAAGTGATCTGAAAATCCTCCAATAAAAAAGCCGCAATGAGAATTGCGGCTTTCTTTTTAAACAAGCATTTAGCTCATTTTCAATTTCTTCTGTATGTCGTGCACATACGCTTTGAACTTCTTGTCGGTGTCAATTAAATCTTCTACGGTTTGGCAAGCGTAGATTACTGTTGAGTGATCACGACCGCCGAAAAATGCACCTATAGACTTCAAAGATGTTTTGGTGTGGCTTTTAGCAAGATACATGGAAATTTGGCGAGCCTGCACAATCTCCCGTTTACGAGTTTGTGATTTTACCATTTCAACAGGTACTTCAAAGTACTCGCAAACCAGTTTCTGAATGTATTCCATGGAAATCTCTTTTGAAGAATTCTTGATGAAATTCTTCAGCATAGACTTTGCCAGATTCAGGTCTATTTCCTTTTTGTTCAATGTAGATTGAGCGAGTAAAGAAACCATTGCACCTTCCAGTTCACGAACATTATTGTCGATGTTATGAGCGACGTATTCAATCACCTCTCCCGGAAGCTCAATTCCATCTGTGTACATCTTCTTTTTCAGGATGGCCATGCGAGTCTCCAGATCAGGGATTTGAAGATCAGCGCTCAAGCCCCATTTGAAGCGGCTTAGCAAACGCTCTTCCAAACCTGTGATATCCTTCGGTGCCTTATCGGAAGTCAGGATAACCTGTTTGCCCGATTGGTGCAGGTGGTTGAAGATGTGGAAGAAAATATCCTGAGTTTTCTCCTTACCGGCGAAGTTGTGGATATCATCCATGATGATCACATCCATTGCCTGGTAGAAGTTTACGAAATCATTGATTGTGTTATTCTTCAGGGAATCAACAAACTGGCTGCAGAATCTCTCGCACGATACGTAAATTACCAGTTTGTCCGGCAGATTACGTTTCACCTCGTTACCGATTGCCTGAGCCAGGTGGGTTTTGCCTAAGCCAACGCCGCCGTAGATCATCAACGGATTAAAAGATGTGCCACCGGGCTTTCCAGCAACTGCATAGCCTGCAGACCGTGCCAACCTGTTGCAATCTCCCTCAATAAAATTCTCGAAGCTATAGTTTGGATTTAACTGCGGATCAACCTGCAACTTGCGCAAACCGGGTATTACAAAAGGATTTTTGATGTCTTTGTTCAAGGAAACAGGCATCGGCATAGATTGATTCTTGCCTGCTGCTCCATTTCCGTTGGATGGCATATTGGTAGTAAACGGCTTAGCGCTCGATGATTTCTCTACTACTATATTGTACTCAAGCCGGCCCTCTTCGCCTAACTGCTTTTTAACAGTCTTGCGTAACAGTCCAACGTAATGCTCTTCCAACCACTCGTAAAAAAACAAGCTGGGTACTTGAATGGTAAGTACATTCCCCTCCAGCCTTAGCGCTTTGATCGGCTCAAACCAAGTTTTAAAACTTTGAGCAGGAATGTTATCTTTTATGATTTGAAGACAATTATTCCATACGATAGCACTAGTTTTTTCCATACAAAAAAATTAATAATCTGATTTACAAGGTCTGGTGAAGGAAAACTCATCGATCCTTCGGGTCATCGAATATTCAAAAACTTTTTAACTTAATAAACTAAAAATGAAAATTAATATTAACTCACTGTTAAGCAAGCTGATAATATTTTTTTCATGCCTTTTTGGCTTCTGAGCACAGATTTGGCAGTTTTTCTACACTGTAGAATACTCACCGAACACTTTTCTTAATAGGTTAGAAATTTCCCCAACCGTGGCGTAACTTTCTACACAGTTAAGGACAGCCGGCATCACATTTTCGCCTGCTTTAGCCGTTCTTTCTAGATCATTCAGTGCCTCACGCAGATACACGTTGTTACGTGAAGACTTTAATGATGCGATCTTCTCCATCTGCATTTTCCTGATCGAATCATTCACACGGAATGTTTCAGGATTTATCTCTTCTTTATCACCATAGCTGTTAAGCCCGACTATCTTTCGCTCCTCACTTTCCACCTCTTTTTGATAGTCGTATGATGCGGCGGCAATTTCCTCCTGAATATATCCAAGCTCGATGGCATTGACTGCGCCGCCCATAGCATCAATCTTTTCAATATACTGCCATGCTGCCGCCTCTACTTCGTCCGTCAATGCTTCCACAAAGTAAGAGCCTGCTAATGGATCAACGGTATCAGCAGCGCCACTCTCGAAGGCAATGATTTGCTGCGTACGCAAAGCGATGCGGGCAGCTGCCTCTGTGGGCAGGGATAGTGCCTCGTCGTAGCCGTTGGTGTGCAAGGACTGAGTACCTCCCAAAACTGCAGCCAGCGCCTGATTGGTAACACGTATTATATTATTAAGCGGCTGCTGAGCGGTGAGCGTTGAGCCACCGGTTTGCGTATGGAACCGCAGCTTTTGTGCCGAAGGATCTGTTGCACCAAGCTCCTTGGTGATGTTTGCCCACATGCGGCGGGCTGCCCGAAACTTGGCAATCTCCTCGAAAAAGTTATTGTGGCAATTGAAGAAGAACGAAAGCCGCTTTGCGAATACATTTATATCTAAACCCTTCTCTATTGCAGCCTTTAGGTAGGCCTTCCCGTTTGCCAGCGTGAATGCCAGTTCCTGAACGGCTGTTGAGCCGGCTTCGCGAATGTGGTATCCCGATATAGAAATAGTGTTCCATTTTGGCACTTCCTTGCTGCAGTATTCGAAAATATCAGTAATGAGCCGCATGGAAGGCTTTGGCGGATAAATGTAAGTCCCGCGTGCAGCGTATTCCTTTAAAATGTCGTTTTGAATAGTGCCCGAAATTAGTTTGATGTCAGCGCCCTGTTTTTTAGCCACTGCGATGTACATCGCCAGCAATATTGCTGCAGTTGAGTTGATCGTCATAGACGTGCTTACTTTCTGAAGATCAATCCCATCAAAAAGCAGCTCCATATCCTGCAAAGAATCAATAGCCACCCCAACTTTTCCAACTTCGCCTTCCGACATCGGATCATCTGAATCGTAGCCGATTTGAGTAGGAAGATCGAAGGCAACCGACAGTCCGGTTGTGCCTTGCGAAAGAAGATAATGATACCGTCTGTTCGATTCTTCGGCTGTAGAAAACCCGGCATATTGGCGCATGGTCCACATTTTACCGCGGTACATATCCTTCTGAATGCCTCGTGTATAAGGAAACTCGCCGGGCAGTTCGCTCAGGTTTTTAGGCTCGGTATAAACCTCCTTTATTTCAATCCCCG
Organism: Sphingobacteriaceae bacterium; assembly: GCA_029266635.1. Lineage (GTDB taxonomy): Bacteria > Bacteroidota > Bacteroidia > Sphingobacteriales > Sphingobacteriaceae > JAQSWM01. The sequence goes on from JAQSWM010000009.1 coordinate 183,228, forward strand.
AAGTGGTTTTAATTTGCATCGCCTTAAAATAGAACCTCTATGTCACGCTTTATCAAAGCAATAGCTGAATCATATGGATTCTCTTCTACAGTTGCAAGCTGATTAAGTATCGCTTTGCTTAGATCTACTGAGGAAGCATGCTCCGGCATAATGGCGGAAACATTATTGATCATTGCTACAGAATCTTCCTTAAGCTTTTTTACAACAGCCCACGACCGGGAACTTACATACAGTTGCTGAGCAGTGTTGTGCTGATACTCGGCACGGATATCTGAAAGAAGCATGTTGTGCATTTCCCTGGCACTTATGCCAGACACATGAAGCCTCACTAGCATATTAGAAGGATTAATACGTTCCAGAAACAAGATCATACGCTCATAGGCCTGAAGGCGTAGAGGTAAAGTATGTGCCTGCGACGCTTTTTTTAGTTCGATCAGTTTAAGCGAACGAGCTTCATCGATGTAAGACTTTAACACGTAAAACACTACAAAAAAGACGATGAGACCTGAGATTGAATACTTAAAAATGTCTGTTAAAAGGTCAGGGAAATTCATAGTGATTAGTTTGTTGAGCGATGGCCATTAATGACCTCGGCAACAGCAAAAGTGTGCATTTTAGCTTATATTTGTGTGTCAAAATAAAAAAATCGCACAGTTTCAGATTAATACAATGGCAATAGCTACAGAGATTTCGGCAGCACCGGTCACACTTACAGAAGGTGCAGTGAAAGAAGTAAAAAAACTGATGGACCAGCAGGAGTTTGACGAAACCTTCGGGTTGCGTTTAGGTGTTGAGGGTGGCGGATGTTCAGGCATGAACTACGTACTCGGCTTCGACCAGAAAAAAGAAGGCGATCAGGAATACACTATACAAGGTATAAAAGTTTATATGCACAAAGCCCATGGCTTGTACCTGGTGGGCATGGAAGTGGATTTTCAGGACGGGCTAAACGCACGAGGCTTTGTTTTTAACAACCCGAATGCGGCAAGCACCTGTGGATGCGGCACTTCTTTCTCCGTATAACTTCTCAAACTTGTAACAAATACTGTAGTCCTGCGGTCAAACCGCAGGACTTTTCTATTTTTATACCATGGCCGTACAAATGAGTTACAAGGAGAATGTTAAGCTTGCGCTCCAATCCATTGGAAGCAACAAACTCCGGACGTTTTTAACTGCACTCATTATAGCCATCGGTTTAACCGCATTGGTGGGCATCCTGACATCGATTGATGCCATAAAAAGTTCGCTCAACAGCACTTTTACAAGCATGGGAGCCAACTCCTTTACAATTCGTAACCGCGGGATTGGAATTCGCATTGGCGGAGGCGGCAAAAGGCCAAAACCGTATAAATCTATAACCTACGACGAAGCAACCGCTTTTAAAACGAATTTCTCCTATCCGGCGACGGTATCTGTAAACGTTTTCGCTTCATTTAACGGAACAGCGAAATATGGAAATGAAAAAACTAACCCAAACATTGCAGTCTTAGGTGCCGACGATAACTATCTCTACACGGGTGGCTACAAACTTGCCGCTGGCCGGAACTTCTCGCAAGGCGAACTGGAATATGGCAGTAATGTGGTGATCATCGGAGATGAGGTAAAAACTAAGTTGTTTAAAGACACTGATCCAATTGACCACATAATTACCGTTGGCAGCGACAAGTTCCGTGTGATTGGGCTTTTTGCGCCGAAAGGCTCAAGTATGGGATTCGGAGGCGATAAGGTTTGTGTAATTCCCTTGGTCAAGGCAAAGCAGGTCCTGACGAGCAACAATCCCTCCTACACAATCGCCGTAATGGCTGCTGACGCTCAAAAGTCGGACATTGCTGTTGGCGAGGCCACCGCTCTCTTTCGGAACATCCGGGGGCTGCATGTAAAGCAGGATAATAACTTTGAGATAACCAAGAGCGATGCCATCGCCCAAACCCTGCTTGAAAACCTTAAATACGTAACGCTGGCGGCAATCATCATCGGGTTTGTGACGCTCATGGGCGCATCGATAGGCTTGATGAACATTATGCTCGTTTCTGTGACTGAGCGCACCCGTGAAATCGGCATCCGTAAAGCCATTGGCGCCACTCCTACTGTGATTAAAAGACAATTCCTCATGGAAGCTATTGTAATCTGCCTCATGGGCGGAGGAACAGGAATTGTGCTGGGAATAGCTATCGGCAACCTTGTGGCTATGCTTTTGGGCGCAGCATTTCTGGTGCCGTGGGCGTGGATGGTACTGGGGGTGGCAATTTGTATCGGTGTTGGAGTTGTATCAGGATTTTATCCCGCTTCAAAAGCATCAAAGCTTGACCCAATCGAGTCGTTACGCTACGAATAATCTAGAAGAGCAACTCGTTCTGTAGCTGGTAATCTGTTAACAGGCGATACAGATATGGCGTTTTAAGGGCACTTTTCAGTGCAGCCGCATGGCGAATATGGTGCATATCGCTGCCGATAAAATCAATCAAATAGTTGTCTATCATTTGCTCGGCCGCGGTCTGGGCAGGTTTACCGTAATACCCGGTGAGTGAGATTGTATTTAACTGCAGGTAGCAGCCCGCGTCTTTAATCCGGCTATAATTGTCCATAGACCCAATTAGGAAAGGATAGCGCTCTGGATGCGCCATTAATGGAGTGTAGCCCGCATCATGTATCTTGGCAATCACCTCCAAAAGGTTCTGCGGATAATTGATAAATGATAGCTCAAACAGCAGGTACTTTCCACCAAGCGTCAACATTTTCTCACTTTCCAACTTACGCTCGAAGGATTCATCAAGATAATATTCGGCAGCGGCTTCGATCTGAATGTCGATATTCTGGGCTTTAAGCTCTTGTTTTATCAGCTCAAGGCCCGGGAGGATTGTATCAGGACCATTCCTGTAAAAATCCGCCATGACGTGCGGCGTTGTAATGATCTTTTTATACCCGAGTTCAGCTATTCGCTTTATAAGCTCGATGGAGTCCTCAAGCGTTTGGGCGCCATCATCAATCCCGGGTATGAGGTGCGAATGCAGGTCTACCTTTATCGAAGAATAATCAATTTGTGATACAACTTCTTTCTTCTTAAAAAGGTTAAACAGCATTAGCGATGATCATATTGTTCTTCGTAGTACGACTGATAATTCCCGGAGGTGACATCATCGAGCCACTCTTCGTTGGCAAGGTACCAGTCTACGGTTTTTGCTAACCCTTCTTCAAACTGCAGGCTTGGTGCCCAACCTAACTCACGTTGCAGTTTGCTCGAATCGATGGCGTATCGCAGGTCGTGGCCGGCACGGTCGGTTACAAAAGTGATGAGCTTTTCTGAAGTTCCTTCTTCCCTGCCCAGCTTCTGGTCCATCAGCTTACACAACAAGCGGATAAGATCAATGTTTTTCCACTCATTATGACCGCCGATGTTGTAGGTCTGTCCAGACTTTGCATTATGAAAAATAACGTCAATTGCACGTGCGTGGTCTTCTACCCAAAGCCAGTCGCGGATGTTTTCACCCTTCCCGTAAACCGGCACTGGTTTGTTGTTCTTGATGTTGTTTAAAGCAAGCGGGATTAGCTTTTCAGGAAAATGGTAGGAGCCGTAGTTGTTGGAGCAGTTGGATATTACGGTATTAATCCCGTAAGTATCCTGATAAGCCCGCACGAAATGGTCTGAACTTGCTTTAGAAGCAGAGTACGGGCTGTGCGGATCGTAAGCTGTCTCTTCTGTAAACATTCCTGTTTCGCCCAGGGTGCCATAAACTTCATCCGTGGAAACATGGTAAAAGCGGTTCTCCGCATACTTTCCTGCCCAATGCTTTCGGGCTGCGTTCAGGAGATTTACAGTCCCAACAACGTTCGTCATTACGAAATCGAGTGGGCTGGTGATAGAGCGGTCAACGTGCGATTCGGCTGCGAGGTGAATCACCGCATCGAACTGTTCTTCAGCAAACAGGTTGTCGATAAATGCAGCATCCACGATATCGCCCTTTACAAAACTGTAGTTCGGCTTATCCTCAATATCCTTCAGATTCGCCAGATTACCGGCATAAGTAAGCTTGTCAAGGTTGACAATCTGATAGTTTGGATACGTATTTACAAACCTCCGCACCACATGCGAGCCGATAAAGCCCGCACCTCCTGTAACTAATATTTTCATCAATCTTAACTGAATGGATGTTCCTTGATATACTGTTCCCAAGCCCAGGCTGAACGCATCATTTCCTCAACTCCAAGCTCAGCTTTCCAGTTCAGGAATGCCTGCGATTTGCTTACATCTCCCCATACCTGCTCAATATCGCCTTCTCTGCGCTCGCCAATCTGGTAATTGAGCTTTACACCAGTTGATTTTTCAAATGCGTTGATTACTTCCAGAACCGAACTACCTTTGCCTGTCCCGATATTGAAGACCTCATAATTTCCAACAACCGCTCCAGCTTCCATACGCTTGATAGCCGCCACGTGAGCTTTAGCCAGATCAACTACATGGATATAATCGCGGATACAGCTGCCGTCAGGAGTGCTATAGTCATCACCGTAAACAGTTATCGGGCCACGCTTTCCAATTGCACTTTGCGTGATAAAAGGTACCAGGTTTTGAGGCACACCTCTTGGAAGCTCCCCGATCAGGGCAGATTCGTGCGCTCCAACCGGATTGAAATAGCGCAAAGAAATGAACTTGTAATTTTCGTTCACCTTTGCAGTATCCTGCAAGATTTCCTCTGCAATTTGCTTGGTATTGCCATACGGCGATTCCGCTTTCTTTACCGGTGCATCTTCTGTAACCGGCAAAACATCCGGCTGGCCGTAAACGGTACATGAGGATGAAAAAACAAAGTTTACCGGGCGATTAGCAAATGCCGTGAGCAGGTTAATAAGCGAGTAGAAGTTGTTGCGATAATATTTCAACGGAAGGCTAACCGACTCACCAACAGCTTTGAACGCTGCGAAATGGATCACTCCACTTATTCCCTCATGGTTGGTGATGTAGTCGATAATGTGCGCCTCATCGCACAAATCCATCTGCACAAATTCCGGACGAATGCCGCTTATTTTTTCGATCTGATCTAAAATCCCGATATCAGAATTTGAAAGATCGTCGATAATGGTTACATCGTAGCCGGCATTTTGCAGCTCTATAACCGTGTGCGAACCGATATATCCGGTGCCGCCGGTCACTAAAATTTTTGTGCTCATTCTATTTGTTGTAATTCGCGAAGTCTTTGTGTTCGATCTTTTCTATTACCTCCTTGGGAAGCGATTTGAAATATTCGTACGTAATTTTTAGCCCTTCAGCCCTTGACACCTTTGGCTCCCAGCCTAAAATGGCTTTAGCTTTTGTAATGTCGGGGCGGCGCTGTTTTGGGTCATCAACCGGAAGGTCTTTGTACACCATTTTTTGAGAGGTGCCTGTAAGCTTGATGATTTCTTCTCCAAACTGTTTAATCGTGATTTCGTCTGGGTTCCCGATGTTCATAGGCTGAACGTAATCACTGAAAAGCAAACGGTAAATACCTTCGATCAGATCATCAACATAGCAAAATGCTCGGGTTTGTGAGCCGTCGCCAAAAACAGTAAGGTCTTCGCCGCGGATAGCCTGTCCAATAAAAGCCGGCAGCACACGGCCGTCGTTCAGTCTCATTCGCGGGCCGTATGTGTTAAAAATCCGTACGATTCTGGTTTCTACTCCGTGAAACGTGTGGTAAGCCATTGTGATAGCTTCCTGAAAGCGCTTGGCCTCATCGTAAACGCCACGGGGACCAACCGGGTTCACATTTCCCCAATATTCTTCTGGCTGCGGGTTGCAGTTAGGGTCGCCATAAACTTCAGATGTAGATGCAATGAGCATCCTTGCACCTTTGGCTTTGGCGAGACCGAGGAGATTATGGGTTCCTAATGAGCCAACCTTTAATGTCTGGATCGGGATTTTTAAGTAATCTATTGGGCTGGCCGGAGATGCAAAATGCAGGATATAGTCAAGCTCTCCGGGCACATGCACGAACTTGGAAACATCATGATTATAAAACTCAAAGTTCTCGAGTTTGAACAGGTGCTCAATATTGCGCAGATCGCCTGTGATCAGGTTGTCCATTGCAATTACATGAAAATCTTCTTTGATGAAGCGATCGCAAAGATGCGAGCCTAAAAATCCGGCTGCACCGGTAATCAATATGCGTTTTCTTGCCATTATGCCTCCACAACTTTACGTCCGATACTGTTGTAATAATATCCGCAGTCAATCATCTTTTGAAGATCGTATAAATTACGCCCGTCGAAAATCACCTTTGACTTAAGCCCCTGCTCTATTTTATCAAAATCCGGGGTGCGGAAAAGCGACCACTCGGTAACAATAATCAGCGCATCTGCACCTTGCAAGGCTTCGTACGGATCGTGAGCATAGCCAATCACATCGCCTTTTAACCGCTTTACATTTTCAATTGCTTCGGGGTCGTAGGCTACCACCTGCGCACCTTCTTTAACCAGTTCATCAATGATGTAAAGAGCTGGCGCTTCCCGAATATCATCTGTTTCAGGCTTGAAAGCCAATCCCCAGAGGGCAAACTTCTTACCTTTCAAATCACCTTTATAATACTTCCGCATCTTTTCAACGAGTACTACCTTTTGTGCTTCGTTTACTTCCATTACGGATTTTAATATCTTGAAATCATAGCTGTACTCTGTAGCAGATTTTTCTAATGCCTGGACGTCTTTGGGGAAGCAGCTTCCGCCATAGCCAACACCGGGGAAAAGAAATCGGCGGCCGATTCGCTCATCCGAACCAATACCACGTCGCACCATGTCCACATCCGCACCAACACGCTCGCACATATTGGCAATCTCGTTCATAAATGTGATTTTGGTAGCAAGGAAAGAGTTAGCAGCATATTTGGTCAGCTCCGAAGACCGCTCATCCATGAAAATTACCGGATTACCCGAACGCACATACGGCGCATAAAGCTCCTCCATTAGTTTCTTAGCCCGGTCGCTTCTGGTGCCAACAACCACACGGTCGGGTTTCATAAAATCTTCTACCGCAACGCCCTCTCTGAGGAATTCGGGATTGGAAACCACATCGACAGCGGCATCTTCAATATCCTTGTTTAAATGCTCGTCAAAAACCGCCCTTACTTTATCAGCTGTACCTACCGGCACTGTGGATTTGGTAACGATTACCTTATATTTTTTTACCAGTTTGGCAATGTCCTTAGCAGCGCCAAGCACATAGCTTAAGTCTGCTGAACCATCGCCTCCCGGAGGAGTTGGAAGCGCAAGGAATACGATTTTAGCATCTTCAATAGCTTCCGCGAGGTTGGTTGTGAAGGAAAGCCTGCCCTGCTCAATATTCCGGTGGAACAAAATGTCAAGTCCCGGCTCGTAAATCGGAATCTGACCATTGCGCATTTTCTCAACTTTTTCCTGGACGATATCTACGCATGTAACGCTATTTCCTGTTTCTGCTAAACAAGTACCTGTTACTAACCCGACGTAGCCCGTTCCAACAACTGCTATCTTCATTTATTACTATTTAATTGTACGGGTATCCTCAAGAGATTTTAACCCGATTTGTTTAAATCTTAGTCAAAAACATGGGTTTCTTGATTAAAGCTTAACTTCGGCGAATATAATAATTAAGCGCTTAAGATGCGGTTTCTTTACAATATTGGCATTTACGTTTACATCTTTCTAATACAACTTAGTGCAATTTTCAACAAGAAAGCAAAGCTTTGGATAGCGGGTCGGAAGAACATTCTTGAACGGATCAAAAGCGAGGTAAATGGGCTCGACAAACACATTTGGTTCCACTTTGCGTCTTTAGGCGAATTTGAGCAGGGGCGCACTGTGCTGGAGAAGATCAAGGAGGAATATCCTGATAGGAAAATCCTGATCACCTTCTTTTCTCCTTCGGGATACGAGGTGCGCAAGAATTATTCCAGTGCTGATTACGTGTTCTATCTTCCAGCGGACACACCTCGAAATGCTAGGGAGTTTATACGATTTGTCAATCCGGAATTAGCCGTGTTTACCAAATACGATTACTGGCTAAATTATTTTCTGGAGCTTAAGCATCGCGGCGTTAAATTATATGTGATCTCTGCGATCTTCCACCCACAATATTCATTCTTTAGGTGGTACGGCTTAATTAGCAGGAAGATGTTGAGACTCGTTACTACTGTATTCGTACAGGATCAAAACAGCAAAGAATTGCTGAGTTCAATAGGTATCAACAACGTAATTGTAAATGGCGACACCCGTTTTGACCGGGTAGCTGAGAACGCAGCGCATCCGAAGTCAATTGAACCTGTAGCAAACTTTGCAGGAACTTCAAACGTGCTGGTGGCCGGAAGCACCTGGACTGAAGACGAGAAGTTACTATCCCGACTATGTAGCAGCTACCCCGACTGGAAATTGATTATTGCGCCACACGAAGTCAACAAATCGCGAATTGCCGAAGCACAAGCCCTGTTCGGAGATAAGGCGATACTCTTCTCCACGCTCCACGAAAATTCCGCAGCAGAACAACAGGTGCTCATAATCGACAATATAGGAATGCTTTCATCTTTGTACCGATATGGGCAAATTGCATACATCGGAGGCGGATTTGGAGTTGGAATTCATAATACCCTTGAAGCCGCCGCGTTCAGCAAACCGGTGATATTCGGCCCAAATTATCAGCGTTTCCGCGAAGCTGTTGAACTATTGGAGCTCGGAGGTACGTTTACAATTAAGTCCGAAGAAGATTTACAAAACGCCATGCAGCTATTGCAAGACGAGTCGTACCGCAGCGAAGCCGGAGCAAAAGCGGGCGACTACGTCAGTAAACGCACCGGAGCTACCGAAAAAATAGTGAGGTACATTTTTGACGAAGACAACCGTACGAGCGCAGATTAGCCCTTGGCTAGTTCCGTCAACGCATTAATCCAACTGGGCTCATCGTTGAGGCTTTCTACCAACTGCACGTGCTCGCCGCCCCCTGACCTGAACTCTTCATGATATTCCACGCTCACCTCGTAAACCGTTTCAAGGCAATCAGCCACGAAAGCAGGGCAGAAAACTAACAGCCGCTTCTTGCCCTGTTTTGCCAGTTCGGCGATTACCTCGCTGGTGTAAGGCTTCACCCATGGATCCTTACCCAACCGCGACTGAAAGCAAACGGTGTAATTTTCTTTAGAGAGATTCAGTTTTGCAGCGATCAGTCTCGCTGTATCATGGGATTGAGCCGAATAGCAAAACTTGTTAGCGTCGTTTAAATTTGAGCAGCAATTGTCAACCTGCTGGCAATATTTGTGGGTATGATCTGATTTAATTAATTGTCTTTGCGGAAGGCCATGAAAGCTAAACAGAATATGGTCGTATGTTTCAGGCTGATACTTTCTTCCCATATCCGCGAACACGCTGATCATCTTATCGTTGTTATGAAAAGAGTTCACGAACGAAACCGGCGGTATGGTAAGCCATCCCGACATAATCTTCATCACTTTTTGGATCACCGAACCTGTGCTCGCAGATGCATATTGCGGGAACAAAGGGATCACTCTTACGCTTTCTACACGGCTGTCCCGCAGCTTCTCAAGAGCTGATTCTATAGATGGGGTTTGATAGCGCATCGCTAACTCAACGTGGTACTCAGGCCCAAGCTGCTCCTGAAGCAACTCCTGCTGGCGTATGCTGTAATAAAGCAAAGGTGAACCTGTTTCTTCGCTCCAAATCTCTTTATACAACTTTGCTGATTTCGGGCTCCTGAATGGCGCAATCACCCCCTTCACCAACAATGCCCGACTTACCAGATTGATGTCGATTACTCTTCCATCCATCAGAAATTCATCGAGGTACTTGCGCACATCTGCGGTTGAAGGGCTATCCGGCGTGCCGAGATTAACCAGTAAAACTCCTTTTTTGCTCATTTAAAATTCAAAGATTATTCCTAAGGTCGGCAGCACGTTTCCGCTCTCGTCGTTTAATAATTTGGTCTTATAACGGGTGGCATCAAACGGATCGTCTTGCGGCTGCCCGCTTGCATCCCTGTCAAGAACTAATGATGATTGCATTTGGTATTTATTGTATGTAATGTTCTGCACATCAAAATACAAATTAAGGCTAAACTTACGGAACGGATACTTTTTATCTACCCGCATATCCAATTGATAGAAGTCTCCAAGGCTTTCAGAGTTTAGCCGATTATAATTAGGTATTCCCTGGGGATAAACCGAGAAGTTGCTTTTCAGCGATGAAACCGGAATGTTGTACGGAGTGTAAGGGCTTCCGCCGGTATACCTGAAACGAGCGCCTAATTCCCAGTTTTTAGGAAAGATCTTGCCTCCTGTAGCGCTGACTATATACCTGCTATTCCAGGCAGACGGCACATAACTGCCTTTTTTGTCTACGAATTCACTTCGGAAAGCAGTCACCGCAAGTATGCCGTAGTAGTTTTTGTTGAGCCGCTGCTGTGCTAAAAACTCAATTCCGTAACTCCGCCCTTCTGTAAAGCCTACAACCGGACTGTTGCCCACCACGCCAAAATCTGCACCCAGATTTGCCAGTGGAACACTATCGCCCAGTACCTTTATCATGGGGTACTTATTATATCCCTTATAGAATCCCTCAACCGTAAACCTGCTATTGCGGCTGGTGTTGTACTCAAGCCCCATTACCAACTGCTTCGACTGTATATAATCTACATGCTTGTTAACCAGCGCACCACTTTCACGGTAGCCTAATACCGTATATGCTGGTAATTGATAGTATATGCCACTATTCAGGTTTATGCTGAATTTCTCGGTCACATTGTATGATGCCGATGCTCTCGGAGACAAGGTTTTTAAGGGGTTTCCCATCCTATCGGAGAAGGTGTTCCCATCAGCCCGCAGCCCGAATGACAGCTGCAGTTTGTCGTTCAAAAAAGGGCTGCTCACTTGTCCAAAGACCCCATATTTCACCAAATCAAGCTTCGAATTATAATTAATCGTTCCAAATGGGAGCACATTGAGCGTGTTGGTTTTGTACTCTGCTGTTTCTACTCCGCCGCCAAAATTGATCATTACACTCCCTTCCCGACTTGTATTCTCAAACCTCAATTTGTTCTCAGTTTCCTGGGATGAATAGTCGATTGTTTTAAGCCTGGAAGCATCATTGTCCTGAAACTTGTATGCCCCGTTATTCAGATAATTTCGGCTCAGCACAATGATCGAATTGCCTTTAGAGCGATAGTTTTTATAGGTGGCTCCGATAGTGTAATTGTCCTGAGAGCTTATCGGGATGGTTGCTAAACGATTGAGGTTTTCCTCGGTGGGGTCTGTTTTGAAGTTAAGTTTAAAGCGGTCTATTGCTCCCAAACCGAGTACGGTGAATTCATTCTTAGGATTTAACCGTGTTTTTAACTTGAACTGAAAATCCTGATAAGTAGGTAAAAAGGGCAGCTTTAGTAAGGTAAAAAGCCCCTGAAGATAGGAATAGCGGTAGGAGGAGATAAAGGTGGTTTTACTTCCGAGCGGGCCATCAAGCGAGGCCGCAAGATCTGTTGCCCCTAAAGTAAGCGATCCGCCAAGTTTATCGCTCCTGCCATCCCTCTGATTAAATTCAAAAACAGAACTTAGCGTATTGCCCCGGTTGGCGGGGAAAGCTCCCGAATAGAAATTCACCTCGCGGATAAAATCAACATTGATCATCCCCACCGGACCGCCCGAAGAACCCTGTGTGGCGAAGTGGTTAATATTGGGGATTTCTACGCCATCCAGATAGAACTTGTTTTCGTTGGGCGCTCCTCCACGAATAATGATATCATTCCTGAAAGAGACCTGGGCAGATACGCCTGGCAGAGATTGTATAACCTTTGAAATATCGCGATTGCCACCCGGATTCCGCTTTATTTCCGTTGAGCCAATGGTGCGCAAAGACAGCGGGCTTTCGACGGGCTTTATAAATGCCGGGCGCCCCACGATCACTTCAGCCAACCGCGATGCTTCTGTCTCTAAACCTACATTTAAAAAAGCCGCACGAGCATTGGTCACCTGCACATCGAAAACTGAGTTGGTCTTGTATCCCAAAGAAGAAAAAACCACATTATAATACCCCGGACTTAGTTCTGCTATAGAAAACATGCCGGCAGAATCAGTGATTGCTCCTTTTGTACTGTTTTGGATTTTAACAGTTACTCCAGGCAGCGGCTGATTGCTTAAGACATCTGTAATTACACCTTTTATGGTCCCGGACGCCAGATTGCTTTGTTGAGCGAACAACACTTCAGAACGCAGGAAAAGGGTTAGAACCAGATAAATTGCTTTCACGGCGCAAATGTAAATTATCTGTAGAAGTAAACCGGCTATGCCGGATTTAAGAGGGGGTTTTTACCAGCTTGTGACTTAAATCAGTAGGAAAGCAGCGTGTTTTTCACATCTTCCATCAACCACATAGGTGTTGATGTGGCGCCACAAATACCGATGCGTTCTCCGGGATTGAACATAGAAGGTTCCAATTCGGATGCGTTAGAAATGAAGTAGGTTTCCGGATTGTGGAGCTTGCATACATCATAAAGCACCTTTCCGTTGGATGATTTTTTGCCGGACACAAATAATATCTTGTCGAAGTTCTTCACAAAATCGCCCAGTTCATCGTGGCGGTTGGAAACCTGCCTGCAAATGGTATCGTTGGCCTTCACTTCATGGCCGCGACTGATGAGCTCATCTTTGAGGGCGTAAAATTTATCAGTGCTCTTGGTAGTTTGGCTGTACAGTGTAAACTTAGAAGGCAGCTCAACATTGTCAAGCTCCGCGATGTCCATAAACACAGTAGCCTCGTTGTTGGTCTGTCCCTGCAAACCAATCACCTCGGCATGCCCGTGCTTTCCGAATATCAAGATTTTCTCATCCGCATCATGGGAGTTTTTGATCCGGTTTTGAAGTTTTAAAACCACGGGGCAGGAAGCGTCGATTAGCGTGATGTTATTCTCAAGAGCAAGGCGGTAGGTTTCAGGAGCCTCGCCGTGTGCCCGGATCAGAACCTTTTCATCGCGAAGGTTTTGAAGATCAGAATGAGAAATAATACGCAACCCCTTTGACTTTAAGCGCTCAACCTCTTCATCGTTGTGTACGATATCGCCCAGGCAATACAGGTAACCATCTTCTTCAAGTATTTCCTCCGCCATGTCAATGGCATAAACTACCCCAAAGCAAAAGCCCGAAGAATTATCAATAGTTACCTGAAGATTATAGCTCATAATTTCTTAACGCAAAATTACGAAATTGTTTATCAGAACGCCCATAAATTCAGCGCAGCATAGAAAAGTACCTGCATTATAAAGACCATGGTTGCTGCTGGATTACGCTTCTTGAATGGAGAATGATAAAGAATCCGTAGCAGGATAAATCCGAAACAGAACACCGCCGCATATTTTTGAAGCGGAACTATCATGCTTACCCAATCCCAGTAGTTGAACTTGATTGCAATAGGTTCAATCAAAATCTCAAGCAAAAGCATGAAAAGGGCTCCATAAAGAGCACGGGCTGTGTGCCCTTTGATGTGGAAATTCTTCACGAATGCTCCCGCAGAATACGAGATAACAACCCAAAACACACCCATCAACAGCGGGACTCCGGCAAGTTTAGGCCCAAGTGTGTCGCCATAGCGGTAATCGCCAAACACCATCCCGGTAGTGAGCGAAAATAGTTCGGTTAAAAAGCTTAACGAAAAACAAAGCAACAGAAACAACCAAAATCTCGCAGATTTATCAGGCTGATTGATCATAATCAACACCAGCAACACTGCCATGGTGTATGGCACGTACTTTATACCCGCCGACAAAGCTGGGCTTAGATAAATAAAGAGCGCCAGCAAATGAACCGCAATAACAAGTGAGCAGCAGATGTAAGAGCCTGTTACAGCCTGATTACGTTCTTTTTGCACGAGTTTTTTCAGCAATTTACAAAAACCGGCCAACTTTAAAAGCCCGGCTGACTCGGTAAATAAATTCACCGAGCTTTACTCCGGATTCGCCGGGTTTTACCAAGCCTCCGCCAATATGTTATTCCAGTATTTTCTGCCCTGACATACTTTTGAATCATAAATCAAAACGATATGAAAACCTCAATAAACCAAAACAGAGAATCACACAAAATATACGGCGGTATCGCACTAGTTATAATGGGAAGCATTTTCATGCTGGATAACTTTGGTGCAAGCATCCCTGAATGGGTACTCAGCTGGCCAATGCTTTTAATAGTAATCGGACTGGTGAGCGGCACGAAGCATCAGTTCAGCAGGCCCGGTGCCTTCATTCTAATTGGGCTCGGAATTTTATTCCTGCTCAAGAAGTTCTTTTTCATCAGCATTAGCTTGTTCCCGCTGTTCTTGATTGGTGCCGGTTTGTGGATCATCCTGAAAAGGCACAGTCATTCAGTGTGGAAGAATACACAACAATGCTGATAAGTTGAACCAAGAACTGGCGGGAATTTCACCGACAAAATCCCCCACTCTGCCGAGTTCCTGCCGTGGTTTGCATTAAGCAGCTTGTAAGCACTAACTATTCAATATACATTTGGTAACATGCCGGGATAGAACATGACGGCTTTATAGAACAGAACAATGGAAACAGAATCATCATATAAACAGAAAATATCTTCCTATCGGCAGCCCGGACGTGGAAAAGCCTTTGCGGGCATGATCTTAATAATTGTGGGAATATTTTTCCTGCTGGATCAGGTTGGCGACTTTCTTCCAAATTGGATTGTTAGCTTCCCGATGTTCCTGATCGTAATGGGACTGTATCTGGGCTCGCGTCAGGAGTTTAAAAAACCAGGGCCATTTGTAGTTATCGCCATCGGAGGGTTTCTACTCGTCGACAAAATATTCCCTGATATAAACTTCTCTCAAATTTTCTGGCCATTGCTTATTATAGGCTTGGGCGTTTACATGATCTTGAGCAAAGAGCGGAAGCAAAGGCTTCGAAACAATTTGAGGTCTACCTGGAACAAAAGAGAAAACGTCACTGATCTTGAATGGGATAAGAAGCAGCCATACGGCCCTGAGCCGCTAAGCGGAGAGCCGGGATTCGGGCAGGCGGAATCTACCACATCTTCCTCGTATGCACCGGAAGACTTTATTGACTCTGTTTCAGTCTTTGGTGGCGTGAAAAAGAACATAATGTCTAAGAACTTCAAAGGTGGAGATATTGTAAACTTCTTCGGTGGCGCAGAAATAAACCTGATCCAGGCAGATATAAACGGAAAGGTTGTACTTGAAGTTACCCAGGTTTTTGGTGGCACCAAGATCATTGTGCCACCGCATTGGGAGATCCATTCTGAGATGGCCGCAATTTTCGGCGGTATTGAGGACAAACGACCGATCCACCCTGCCGGCGAAGGAGGGAAAATACTGGTGATCAGAGGAACGTCGATTTTTGGCGGGATTGACATCAGGAGCTATTAATTTTGCCGAACCTCTAAGCACAAGTTTTGTCAGTCTCATTACTACATAGCAATAGACTGCGGGTTGTTTTTTTAACCTGCTGGCTGATCTGGGCAGTGCTTCAGGCTGCTATACTCTGGTGGCTCGGCTTTAGGTGGGACACCGCTTTCACAGATTCCGGGGTAACCAACTTGCTCTTGATGGCTGCCAGCGCACTCATCAGCAATAACCTTCAGTTTTATCAGCCGGAGAAAGGAAGATATTTATATGTGGTTGTTTGGTGTGTTCTGCTGGCAGTTTTCTGGCTCGTAGCAAGCCACTACATAATGGCATACATCGGTCCGGGCGAGGCAGATTACTCAAAGCTATTTTACAAATCGCTGCCCATTAGGTTCAGTTTTGGATTCCTGATCATCGGATGGGTGGCTTTGCTCAGCATTATCTTCTACAGCCGCCAGGACCAGCAGGAGGCAGAAATACGCAAGGCTGACGCCGAGAAGTTATCCCGCGAAGCGGAGTTATACAAATTGCGCCAACAACTTCAGCCCCACTTTCTTTTCAATAGCCTGAATTCTATAAGCGCCTTGGTGGGCCGCAAACCTGAAGAAGCAAGGAAAATGGTTCATCAGTTATCAGACTTTCTTCGTGGAACGCTGAAAAAAGAAGAAAATGAGTGGGTAACGCTCGCCGAAGAGTTGCAGCATCTTCAATTGTACCTGGATATTGAGCAAGTGCGTTTTGGGCACAGGCTCACCACCGAAATAGAACAGGAAGATGCATGTGGCGATTTAAAATTGCCAGCCATGTTACTGCAGCCTCTGGTAGAAAATGCTATCAAATTCGGTTTATATGATACTACCGGAATGGTAACCATCACCATACAGGCTGCCTGTATAGATAGTTATTTGGTACTAACTATTAAAAATCCATATGATCCAACTACCGCAAACCCACGTCGGGGCACCGGCTTTGGGCTGAGCGGAGTAAAGCGCCGGCTTTATTTACTATTCGCACGTCATGACCTGCTTGAAACTAACGGAGAAAAAAATATCTTTACTACCTCTGTTAAAATTCCGCAAGTATGATCAAAGCGATACTGATTGATGATGAGCCGTTGGCCCGCGAAGTAGTAAAAGAATATCTCGAAGCTTTTCCGCAAATTGAGGTTATTGACGAATGCAATGATGGTTTTGAGGGCTTGAAATCTATTCAGCAACATAAGCCCGATTTGATCTTCCTCGACATCCAAATGCCCAAGATAAACGGATTTGAGATGCTGGAATTAGTGGAACCCCGTCCGGCCGTGATTTTTACAACTGCGTTTGATGAGTATGCGATCAGGGCTTTCGAAGCTAACGCGATTGACTACTTGTTAAAGCCATTCGGGAAAGAGCGTTTCGATAAAGCTTTACAGAAATGGCTGGAAAAACAGAGTCCGGCAGAGGTGAAGCGGCAAACGGAAGCACTCATTGATAGTGTTTCGCAAACTTCAGAGCAAGATCGGGTGGTTGTAAAAACAGGCACGAAGATTACCATCATCCCGATTGCTGACATAGAATACCTGGAAGCCGACGACGATTATGTGAACATCCACACCGCAGGAGCATCTTACCTGAAGAACCGAACCATGTCATATTTTGAGCAGGCACTTAATGGCAAGCACTTCGTGCGCATACATCGCTCGTACATTGTGAAAGTGGCAGAGATCACCAGGTTAGATCCTTATGAAAAGGAAACCTACACTGCCATTTTGAAATCTGGCAAAAAATTGCCTGTGAGCAAGACCGGCTATTCTAAACTAAAACAGGTTTTAGGCTTGTAGACTTATTTCGTAGCTTCCAAAACCTCTTCTACGTCCTTCTGGCCGAAAAAAGATTTCACCAACCTCTTCTTTTCCGAATACACGTACATCGCGGGGTATTTGGTGGGCTGAAATTTGGGGATGAACTCGTGCCCGGAATCTAACAAGATCATTACATTTTTTTTGCCCTTTAAAGCTGCGCCATATTTATCCATAAATCTGGCTATCTCAGCTTTTGCATCTAAGGTGACGAGGTAGAAATTCAGATTTTTAAATTCGTTGTAATGCTTTCCAATGGAATCCATTTCTGCCTGGCAGTGAGAACAGCTTGTATCAAACAAGATCAAGACGCTCTTTTTTCCTGACTCTATATCATCTTTCGTAAATGCTGTCGAATCTTTTAAGGTATAGAAGGTAAAGTCCGGCATATCGCTACCCTGATGCTGTTGAGATTTAGCCCGATGGCAGCCCACAACAGTTAAGAGGCTCAGCACAATGAATAAGTTCTTCATCTGGTTTCTTGTTCTAAACAAAACTAACATATACCTGAATTATTTTAAACACTAAACAGCAAACGCCGGAAAAGTTCCGGCGTTTGCTGATATTTTTGAACCTCTCGTTTAACTAAGATCGAAAACCTTGCCGAGGTTATCAGTATTGCTGCAAGACACCTTCAGATCTTTCACCAAGCCGGTTGAGATATCTATCACCCAGCCATGTACTTGCAAATCTTCCCTCTCCTTCCAGGCATTCTGGACGATGGTTGTTTTGCAAAGATTGTAAACCTGCTCTATTGTATTCAGCTCCACGAGACGATTCGAGCGCTCCTTCTCATCAGAGATAAGATCGAGTTCGTGACTGTGCAGACGGTAAACGTCTTTTATATGTCGCAACCAGTTGTCGATAATCCCGAACTGCTTGCTTCCCATGGCAGCCAAAACGCCACCACAACCATAATGGCCGGCAACAATTACATGTTTTACTTTTAAAACATTGACTGCATAATCAAGTACGCTGAGCATATTCATATCAGAATGCACACAAACGTTGGCAATATTGCGGTGCACAAACACCTCGCCTGGCTTTGTATTGGTAAGCTCATTTGCCGGTACGCGGCTGTCGGAACATCCAATCCACAGAACTTGCGGGCTTTGTCCTCTTGCAAGCCTGCTAAAATACTCCGGATCGATATCTGTTTCAGCTTTTACAAAATCACGGTTGCCTTGTAACAATTGTTCGTAAGAACTTTTTTGTATTTCTTGTATTTGCTCTCCCATACCGGGGCGAATTTCGTTTAAATCTTGCTTAGGTGACATAATTAATTAAATTTTTCTGGTTTATAGATCATTTCTTTCAATGGAGGCACTGTATAATGCTCCTTTATGTTCTTAAGTTTTACCTCAATAGACTTTGTTGTCGCATTCTGCTGAAAATCATGAATGACTTCTAACACATCCTGATCAATGTACCTTGAGTTCTTTCCATCTATCACCACAGTGCTTTCCTTAGGGAGATGTGTCAATGCATATTGAATAGCCGCTTTATTCAGGAATGAAACCTCTTCAGCCAAGCGGATCCTGATATTTCCTTCTTCAGCAATAGTGTAGAAATATGGATTTCTGAGATTTGTTCTCAGAATGAAGAAAACGCCAACCGCCATGCCGATGCCAACACCTGTTAGAAGATCAGTAAATACTACCGCGGAAACAGTGACGAAAAAAGGAATATACTGATCTCGCCCACGGCTCCACATCTTTTTGAATAAGGTAAGATTCGCGAGTTTATAGCCTGTAAAAAGCAGTATCGCCGCAAGGCATGATAAAGGTATCAGGTTGATAACGAATGGAAAAAACACCAATGATGCCAGCAACCAGAAGCCATGGATAATAGCGCTTAGCTTAGTTTGTGCGCCAGCATTTACATTTGCTGAAGAGCGCACGATCACTGCCGTCAGAGGTAATCCGCCGAGCAGTCCGCTAACAATATTGCCGGTTCCCTGGGCAACCAATTCGCGATTTGTAGGCGAGGTGCGTTTTGTTGGATCAATTTTATCAACCGCCTCCAGGCTTAACAAAGACTCCAGGCTGGCAACTATCGCGATGGTTACGCCAACTGTCCACACTTCCTTGTTGCTCAATTGAGAAAAGTCGGGTGAACGGAAGAGACTCGTAAATTCTGAAAACGAACTCACAATAGGAACCGAGACAAGCTGCTCGGCTCTAAGCCCGAAAGGCGTACCCGCAAAAGCAATATTCAGCCCTACTCCAATCAGCACCACAACAAGAGGCGCCGGAAAAATGCTCAGCTTTTTTATTCGGGGCCAATAGATCAGCGTGAGCAAAGACAATGAGCTTATGATCAATGCCCCAATACTAATCCTCCCCAGTGCGGCACCAATTGCAGAAAACGTGTTCCCACTATCCTGAACAAAGTTTTGATCACCCTCAAAATCGGCATCATAGCCCACCGCATGTGGAATTTGCTTCAGGATCAGGATGATGCCGATTGCCGCCAGCATGCCTTCTATTACCGCAGACGGAAAATAGCTGGCGATTGTACCGGCTTTTATTATACCTAAAATAATCTGGATTGCTCCGGCTATCACAATAGCCAGCATAAAGGTCTCATAGGTGCCAAGTTTCGCGATTGCGCCGAAAACGATCACCGTTAGCCCTGCCGCCGGACCGCTTACACTGAGCTGGGAGCCACTCGCGGCGCCTACAACTATCCCACCTATGATGCCCGTCAGAATCCCCGAGAAAAGGGGAGCCCCCGATGCCAGGGCGATGCCAAGGCACAAGGGAAGAGCAACGAGAAAGACTACAACACTCGCAGGAAAGTCCTTTTTCAGGTTCCCGTGAGCAAAATACATATTTATATTAAAGGGCTTTTCAGCCCGTGATTTCACTGCCATATAAAAAAGTTAAGGTTAAACTCCATAGAAAATGCCGTGCAAAATTTGCAGCGACAAGAAATAAAAGAAGGAGCTAAACGCTGGGAGGCGGTGTGGGGACGGAGGGGTAAAAAGTTCGGATATGAATTAGCTCTTCCATGGCAAAACCAATTGCCAACGTGTGCAATGAAGGGTTGGAGAAACTAAACTCCGAATGCCCGTTGCAATAGCCTTTTGAAAAACTTTCTTTGATTTTCTCTGAGGATTTCTCCGAATGATTTTCTTCTTCAAGCTGCATAATTACAGCATTAATGAGCTTACTGTCGAAGGTATCTACTACCAAAGGAACAGCCCCGATCAGCATTTTTATGAAAAATACCGAAAGGAAAAAAATAGCAGCAAACTTTCTTAAGAAACTGTTTTTCATGTTTAACTGTTGGTACAGCGAGCTGCGAAAATACACAAAGCTCGCTCAAATCTATATCTCGAATTCAATATGACAAAAAATTGATGGTATGCCTTTCATAGAAAGCATGTGAGTTTAAGAAAATGTTTTGCAACTTGGCACAACATGCATCCTTAAAGTAAGCAAAGTGAATAAACAAAAAGTTAACGTTTTACAGGAGAAGAGAGAACAAGCATTAAAAGGTGGCGGCGAGGACCGCATTGCCGCCCAACATAAAAAAGGGAAACTTACCGCAAGGGAGAGGCTACATTTTTTGTTAGATGAGGGTTCGTTTGAAGAAATCGGGATGCTGGTTACCCATCGCTCCACCGATTTTGGAATGGAAAAAGAGGTGTATCCCGGAGATGGCGTGGTAACAGGCTATGGCACGGTTGCCGGACGGCTCGTTTACGTCTATTCACAGGATTTCACTGTATTCGGTGGCTCATTATCCGAAACACACGCTGAAAAGATTTGCAAGATAATGGAGCTGGCTATGAAAAATGGCGCACCCATTGTCGGGTTGAACGATTCAGGCGGTGCCCGCATTCAGGAGGGCGTGGTTTCTCTAGGCGGATATGCCGATATTTTTTACCGCAACACCATGGCTTCGGGAGTGGTCCCGCAAATCTCTGCCATCATGGGGCCATGTGCCGGGGGCGCTGTCTATTCACCTGCAATCACCGACTTCATCCTGATGGTTGAGAACACATCGTACATGTTCGTGACCGGTCCTAACGTAGTGAAGACCGTTACGCACGAACAAGTTACTTCCGAAGAGCTAGGAGGCGCAGTTACACATGCCACCAAATCGGGAGTTACACATTTTGCATGCGGCAACGAGATAGAAGCAATCAGCCAGATCAGGGCATTACTCAGTTATATGCCGCAGAATTGCGAGGAACCCGCTCCTTCCCTTCCCTACCAAACTGCCGACGAGCTCCGCCCAAAGCTCGACCAGATCATGCCCGAAAACGCTTCGCAGCCATACGACATTCGTGAGGTTATTGATGAGGTTATTGATGAAGGCAGTTTTTTAGAAGTACATAAAGACTTTGCTGAAAACATTGTGGTGGGTTTTGCAAGGCTGGCGGGCAGAAGTATCGGGATTATTGCCAATCAGCCGGCGTTTCTGGCTGGTGTCCTTGACATTCATTCGTCCACAAAGGCGGCGAGATTTATCCGCTTTTGCGATTGCTTCAACATTCCCTTGCTGGTTTTTGAAGATGTGCCGGGTTTCCTTCCGGGAACAGATCAGGAGTGGAACGCCATTATTACCAACGGAGCGAAGTTGTTGTTTGCCTTCAGCGAAGCAACTGTGCCTCGTATTACAGTTATTACTCGTAAAGCTTACGGCGGAGCGTACGACGTAATGAATTCCAAACACATCGGTGCCGATATGAACTACGCCTGGCCATCGGCGGAAATTGCGGTGATGGGTGCCAAGGGAGCGGCGGAAATTATCTTCAAACGGGAGATTTCTGCGGCCGAAGATCCGAATGCGAAATGGTTGGAGAAAGAAAAGCAATACTCAGAGATATTCGCCAATCCATACCGGGCGGCAGAGCGTGGCTTTATCGACGAAGTTATTGAACCTTCCCAAACACGATTGAAACTCATCAAAGCTTTCAAGATGCTTGAGAATAAGGTTGTGAATAACCCAAGGAAAAAGCACGGCAACATCCCGCTTTAAGCGAGGAAACAGAGAAATAACTGTTCAAAATTTATAGCCAGAGAGTTAAAAACCTTTTTATACGATCGGTGTTCTCGGATAACTTACCATCTATGATTTCCATAAAGCAAATCGAAGCAAAACAAGCCTGGCCTGTCAGGCACAAAGTGATGTATCCTGAGAAAGAATTTGACGGCATCAAATTGCCGAAAGACTCCACGGGGCTACATTTCGGTTTGTTTGAGGATGACCAGCTGATCAGCGTCGTTTCTTTTTTTCCCGATGGCGAAGAAGCTCAATTCAGAAAATTTGCTACTTTAGATGAGAAGCAACGCGGCGGTTACGGAAGCCAGCTCCTGCAATATCTCATTGGCTACAGCAAGTCAGCAGGCATCAAAAAACTATGGTGCAATGCCAGAAAGAGCGCAATTGGTTTTTATCACAAATTTGGCTTCAAAGAAACAGGGCGTGAATTCAAAGATGGCGACCAGGAGTTTGTCATAATTGAGCTTGGCTTGTAAGCTGCAATCACACCTTTACTGAACACAAACAAATATTCACGGTACAAATTATACTCTTAATTTTACCGCATCCCCTCTAAGGGCCTAAACAATCTTACAAAATGGCTGACAAAGAAGAAAAGAAAGAACACGTTCCGGTAGTAACAGAAAAATCTCTGAAGTTTTTAGAACAGTACATTAACAACGCTTCGCCAACGGGTTTTGAGTGGGAGGGCCAACGCCTTTGGCTCGACTACATTAAGCCGTATATTGATGAGCACTATATCGATAACTATGGAACTGCGGTTGGGGTTATCAATCCAAAAGCAGAGTACAAGGTGGTTATTGAGGCTCATGCCGATGAAATATCCTGGTTCGTTAATTACATAACCAAAGACGGGCTCATTTATGTAATCCGCAACGGCGGCTCTGATCATCAGATAGCTCCATCAAAACGCGTAAACATCCATACAGGCAAAGGGATTGTGAAGGCGGTATTTGGCTGGCCAGCAATCCACACCCGTAACGGCGAGAAAGAGGAAGCTCCTACCTTAAAGAATATTTTTCTTGATTGTGGATGCACCAGCAAGGAAGAAGTTGAAGCATTGGGAATCCACGTGGGCTGCGTGATTACGTATGAAGATGAATTCATGGTGCTGAATAACCGCTATTACGTAGGTCGTGCGATGGACAATCGGGCAGGCGGGTTTATGATCGCTGAGGTTGCGAGGCTTCTAAAAGAAAATAAAAAGAGCTTGCCTTTCGGTCTTTACATTGTGAACGCGGTTCAGGAAGAGATTGGACTTCGCGGAGCCGAGATGATCGCCCATCGCATTAAGCCGAACCTGGCCATTGTCACCGACGTAACCCACGACACCCAAACGCCGATGATAAATAAAATCACTGCCGGCGATCTTTCCTGCGGTGCCGGTCCGGTAATTTCCTACGCCCCGGCTGTACAAAGCAACCTGAACAAACTCCTGATCAAAGCTGCTGAGGAAAACAACATTCCTTTCCAGCGCCAGGCATCCTCACGCTCCACAGGAACCGATACAGATGCATTTGCATATTCAAACGACGGTGTAGTTTCAGCCTTGATCTCCTTGCCTTTGCGCTACATGCACACCACGGTTGAAATGATACACAAAGAAGACGTTGACAATGTGATTCGGCTCATTTATGAGTCGCTGCTCAACATCAAAGCCGGGCAAGACTTCCGTCCGGAACATTTTTTAAAATAGTTAGAATAAAACGGAGGTATGCCCGTTATATAAACTCATAGGATTCTGAAAGGGGCGGCAAAATGTATGGTTTAGCCGCCCTTTTCCTTTTTGCAAACCCTCCCCGCCCGAATCCGTTAATGTAATTCAATATCATTAACATATATTCCCTGAATTTGTAATTTAGCCACATGAAACCTACCCTACTCATTTTAGCTGCCGGGATGGCAAGCCGCTACGGAAGTATGAAACAAGTTGACGGCTTTGGCCCCAACGGCGAAACCATTATCGATTATTCTATTTATGATGCTATACGTGCCGGATTTGGCAAGGTAAGCTTCATCATCCGCGAAGAGTTTCTTGACAATTTCAAGGCGATTTTTGAACCTAAGCTTAAAGGGCGGGTTGAAACTGATTATGTGTTTCAAAGCTACGATCTCACTCAATTTGGAATCGACAAAACTATTGAGCGGGCGAAGCCATGGGGAACTGCTCACGCGGTTTTAGCTGCAAGGAACCAAATCAACGAGCCATTCTGTGTAATCAATGCTGATGATTTTTATGGTTACGATTCTTTCGAGAAAATGGCAAAGTTCCTCACCACCGAAGTTTCTGATACCAATTACTCACTGATCGGCTTTCAAATAGACCGCACTCTTTCAGAGCATGGTTCTGTGTCTCGTGGCGTTTGTAAAGTTGACGAGAATGGAAATATGGCAGAGATTAACGAACGTACTCAGGTTTATTTCAAAGGCGACGGCGTTGTTTACGAAGAAGGTGGTGTTGAAACAGATTTGCCGACTGACACTCGTGTTTCCATGAACTTTTGGGGGTTCACCCCGGCTGTGTTCAAGCAGAGCGAGCCTATGTTCAAGAAATTTGTAGAAGCTAACGAGAATAATCCGAAAGCAGAATTCTTCATTCCTTTGGTTGCTGATGAACTGATCAAGACGGGACAAGCAGCATTCAAGGTTATTCCAACTTCTTCTAAATGGTTCGGAGTTACGTACAAAGAAGATAAGCCGATTGTGCAGGAGAGCATCAGCAAATTAGTGGCTGATGGTACGTACCCTGAAAATCTTTGGTCATAAATAAGCGGACACAATCCCTTCCAAAAAACAAAAATCCCGATACCATTTGGTACCGGGATTTTTTTATTTAATGGAACGAGAGATTATTTATTCTCGTCCTTCACTTCTTCAAAGTCAACGTCAGTTACGTTATCACCGCCGCCTGCAGAAGCACCGCCTTGTTCGCCGGCATCAGCTCCTGGCTGAGCGCCGCCTGCATCCTGAGTTGCTTTGTACATATCCTCAGAAGCTGCATTCCAGGCATTGGTAAGCTCTGTTTGAGCCGACTCAATCTCGGTGAAGTTTTTAGCTGCATATGCAGTTTTCAACTTGTTGAATGCTTCCTCGATAGTTCCTTTCTTCTCAGCAGGAATCTTATCGCCATATTCTTTCAACTGCTTTTCAGTCGAGAAGATCAGCGCATCAGCAGCATTCAGCTTGTCGATTTCTTCCTTAGCTTTCTTATCGGATTCTGCATTTGCTTCCGCTTCGTCCTTCATCTTCTTGATCTCTTCTTCGGTCAAGCCGGAAGAAGCCTCGATGCGGATTTTCTGCTCTTTGCCTGTAGCTTTATCTTTTGCACTTACGTGTAAGATACCGTTTGCATCAATATCAAAAGTTACTTCGATTTGAGGTACACCGCGTGGTGCTGGTGGTATCCCATCCAAATGGAACCTTCCGATTGTACGGTTTTGGTTAGCCATTGGGCGCTCGCCTTGTAAAATATGAATCTCTACAGATGGCTGATTATCGGAAGCCGTAGAAAATGTTTCAGACTTCTTAGACGGAATAGTTGTGTTAGACTCGATCAACTTTGTCATCACGCCGCCCATAGTTTCAATACCTAAAGAAAGCGGAGTTACGTCTAACAACAATACATCTTTAACCTCACCGGTTAATACACCACCCTGAATAGCAGCACCAATTGCTACAACTTCATCGGGGTTTACACCTTTTGAAGGCTCTTTTCCGAAGAATGATTTAACTGCTTCAACAATTGCAGGGATACGGGTAGATCCACCAACAAGAATGATCTCGTCAATATCTGATGTTTTTAAACCTGCATTTTTCAATGCCGATTTACAAGGCTCGATAGTACGTTTGATCAGGCTGTCTGCCAGCTGCTCAAACTTTGCACGGGTTAGTGTGCGCACTAAGTGTTTCGGCCCGCTTTGGTCAGCAGTGATGTATGGCAGGTTAATTTCTGTCTGAGTAGAGCTTGAAAGCTCGATTTTAGCTTTCTCAGCAGCTTCTTTCAAACGCTGTAACGCCATCGCATCTTTTGCAAGGTCCATGCCGTTCTCGTTCTTGAACTCTTCTGCCAACCAATCTATGATAACCTGGTCAAAGTCATCACCACCAAGGTGTGTATCACCGTCGGTAGATTTTACTTCAAAAACCCCATCGCCAAGCTCAAGTACAGAAACGTCGTGAGTACCGCCACCGCAGTCAAACACAACAATCTTCATGTCTTTGTGTGCTTTGTCTAAACCATAAGCCAGCGCAGCCGCAGTAGGCTCGTTGATGATACGCTTAACATTCAAACCAGCTATCTCGCCCGCCTCTTTCGTAGCCTGACGCTGTGCATCATTGAAGTAAGCAGGTACCGTGATTACTGCATCTGTAACTTCCTGTCCAAGAAAATCCTCGGCAGTCTTTTTCATTTTCTGCAAGATCATTGCTGAAATCTCTTGCGGAGTATATTTTCTATCGTCTATTTCAACGCGTGGAGTATTGTTATCTCCTTTTACTACGGCATATGGTACGCGGCTGATCTCTTTCGAAACCTCGCCATAACCATTACCCATAAAACGCTTGATAGAGTAAATCGTCTTTTTAGGGTTTGTGATCGCCTGGCGCTTCGCCGGATCCCCTACTTTACGCTCTCCGTTTTCCACGAAAGCGACAATAGACGGGGTAGTGCGCTTTCCTTCGCTGTTAGCTATTACAACGGGCTCATTCCCTTCCATCACAGCTACACAGGAGTTCGTAGTTCCTAAGTCGATACCAATAATTTTTGACATATTATTTATTTTGATTTTTAATGATTGATTCCTTGGCTAAGTTATCAATGGTTATGCCAATTGGCTTACAGCAGCCGTATAAGCTTCTCTTTACATATATTCCGTCAGTCTGAGAACTAAAAATGACAGGTTGGCAGAAGCTTAATTTATGCTTGACTGCGTAATATGCGATATGTAATTTGCATCCAAACAAAAAGAACATGTTAAATAACCATGAAATAGATTATCGCATTTTCGGAGAGGAGATGCAGTATGTGGAAGTTGAACTTGATCCGCAGGAGACAGCCGTAGCGGAATCGGGTGCATTTATGATGATGGACGACGGCATCCAGATGCAGACAATATTTGGCGACGGAAGCCAGCAACAAGGCGGATTATTAGGGAAGCTCTTTAGTGCCGGCAAGCGGTTGTTGGTTGGCGAAAGCTTGTTTATGACGGCATTCACCAATGTGGGACAAAGCAAGCGACGGGTGAGTTTTGCGTCGCCTTATCCCGGGAAAATCATCCCATTAGATTTGTCGCAACTTGGAAATAAAGTAGTGTGCCAGAAAGATGCATTTCTGTGCGCCGCGAAGGGCGTGAGCATCAGCATTGAATTTCAGCGCAAGTTGGGGACAGGCTTGTTCGGTGGCGAAGGCTTCATCATGGAAAAACTCGAAGGTGATGGGATGGCGTTTATGCATGCGGGCGGGCACGTATTTGAGAAAGAGCTGCAGCCGGGAGAATTGATCAAGTTAGATACTGGATGCCTGGTGGCATTTACTCAGCAAATCAATTATGATATCCAATTCGTGGGCGGGATCAAAAACACCTTGTTTGGAGGCGAAGGTGTATTCTTCGCTACACTCCGCGGACCGGGGAAAGTATGGATACAATCATTGCCGATAAGCAGGCTTGCAAGCCGGATACTTAGCTATGGAACAACAAATCGTAAGGAAGAAGGAAGCATTCTCGGCGGTTTAGGCAATATGCTGGATGGGGATGGCTATTAAGATTGATAGAATTCTGTCGTTTGGCTTAAAAATCAATAGGGGGATCTTTATAGCTTATACTGTAGTAACTCTAGTGGTCCTTCTTTTGATTGATAATTCGAAAATATCATATGGCGCAGATAGCACGGACTCTATTGTCTCGGTTATCTTTATAGTAGTATGGGCATTCTCATTCCTGTTGTATTGGTTGGCTGCCCTTAAAACAAATAGATTTATACAGTTACTGTTGCTATTAACGTCAGCAGCATTTATGACATTTGTGTCATTTATTATTTCATAGAAGACGGGTTCCGTATTATTTAACCAAAAACAAGAAGCCCCGCTAAATTCTTAGCAGGGCTTCGTAATTGTTTACGAGATTCTTATTCGCCTTTTTCAGCGTTTTCTTCGTTTGCAGCAGGAGCTTCAGGAGCCTGCTCTTCAGCAGCTGGTGCTTCGGCAGCAGTTTCAGCAACTGGAGTTGACGTTGCAGGTTTAGCTTTACCAGAACCACGGCGTCGTGTAGATTTCTTTTCTACAGTTGCGCTGCCTTTTGTGAATACTTCATTGTAATCAACCAACTCAACCAAAGCCATTTCAGCGTTATCGCCTAAACGATTTTGAAGTTTGATGATACGGGTATATCCGCCCGGACGATTAGCTACTTTCTCAGCTACTTCACGGAAAAGGATTGCAGTTGTCTCTTTGTCTTTCAAATAGCTAAAAACAGTACGACGAGAGTGCGTAGTATCGTTCTTAGATTTTGTGATAAGAGGTTCAACAAATGTGCGCAAAGCTTTTGCTTTAGCTAAAGTTGTTGTAATGCGCTTGTGAAGGATAAGCGAAGATGCCATGTTAGACAACATTGCCTTGCGGTGGCTGTCTGTCCGGCCTAAATGGTTGATTTTTTTTCCGTGTCTCATTTTCTATTCTTAAAGTACATACCGTCTTTTGGCACCATGCCAGCAGGGAATTATGTACAGTTTATATTTTACTCTTCGTCTAACTTGAATTTAGACAGGTTCATGCCGAAAGACAAACCTTTAGATTTTACTAAATCCTGAATCTCAGTAAGCGATTTCTTACCGAAGTTTCTGAACTTAAGCATATCAGCAACATCGTAAGATACCAATTCTGCAAGGCTGCGTATATCAGCTGCTTTTAAGCAGTTAAGAGCACGTACAGAAAGGTCAAGGTCAACTAACTCAGTTTTCAGGATCTTGCGCATGTGCAGGATTTCCTCGTCAACTTCTTTAGTCTCCTCTTTAGCCTGAGCTTCCAGCATAATGTTCTCATCAGAGAATAACATGAAGTGGTGGATCAGGATTTTAGCAGCCTCTTTTAAAGCATCTTCCGGATGGATTGAACCATCTGTAGAGATATCAAGCACCAATTTCTCGTAGTCGGTTTTCTGCTCAACACGATAGTTCTCGATAGTATATTTTACATTCTTTATAGGAGTGTAAATAGAATCGATCGCGATAACGCCAAGAGGAGAATCAGCTACCTTATTTTCGTCAGCCTGGATATAACCTCTGCCTTTGCTTACAGTAAGTTCAACCTCAAGCGTAACAGAAGTTTCCATGTTACAAACAACAAGATCAGGGTTTAACACCTCAAAGTTGTTTGAGAACTTAGTGATATCGCCAGCGGTGAATTGATCTTTACCGTTGATGATCACAAATATTTTTTCGCTATCGCCGGCTTCGTTAATCTTCTTGAAACGAACTTGCTTCAAGTTCAGAATGATCTCGGTAACATCTTCTACAACACCTTTGATGGTAGAAAACTCGTGAGATACACCTGAAAAACGAACTGAAGTTATAGCGAAACCTTCAAGAGAAGATAACAGAATACGACGTAAAGCATTACCTATGGTAACACCGAAACCTGGCTCCAACGGGCGGAATTCAAACGTCCCGTCGAAATCCGTAGATTTCTGCATAATAACTTTATCAGGTTTCTGAAATGCTAAAATTGCCATTTATCTTTTTTTATTTTGTTTATGGATTTGAGACGTGAGATGTGAGATATACTATCTGACTCCAACTTCCCTTTCAAATCATTTTTAAGAAACAAAGAATGAGATTTGAAGCTCAAATCTCATATCTCAATTCTTAGATCTTATTTAGAGTACAACTCGACGATCAGGTTTTCCTTGATATTCTCAGGAATCTCATCGCGGTTTGGATAGTTCAGGAATTTACCTGACAACTCGTTAGCATCCCACTCTAACCAGCTAAACTTGTTTATCTTTCTGCCAGCAACGGAGTTAGATACAGCCTCAAGTGCTTTTGAACGCTCACGCACAGCAATTACATCACCAGCACGAAGGGAATAAGATGGGATATTTACAACCTCACCATTAACAGTGATATGCTTGTGGCTAACCAATTGACGTGCGCCAGAACGTGTAGGTGCAATACCTAAACGGTAAACTGCATTATCTAAACGTGCTTCCAACAATTTCAACAGGTTCTCTCCTGTAATACCTTCTTTAGAAGAAGCCTTGTGGAAAAGGTTTTCGAATTGCTTCTCCAAAACACCGTAGGTATATTTTACTTTTTGCTTCTCCATCAACTGAATCTTGTATTCAGATTCCTTTCCACGACGCTTGGATGCGCCGTGCATGCCTGGAGGATAATTTTTTCTTTCTAATGCCTTGTCTGGTCCGAAGATTGGCTCTCTGAACCTACGGGCGATTCTGGATTTTGGTCCTGTGTATCTTGCCATTGTTGTTGTTTTTTAAAGTATCTATCAGCCTATAGCTGAAGAATCTTAGCTTTAAAACCTTTGTTGATTATGTATAAATTAAACTCTTCTCCGTTTTGGAGGGCGACAGCCATTGTGTGGCATCGGAGTGATATCTCTGATAGTTGTTACCTCAATACCGGTAGTCTGAAGCGTACGTATAGCCGACTCACGACCAGAGCCCGGGCCTTTTACGAAAACCTCTACCTTGCGCAAGCCTAAGTCGTAAGCTACTTTTCCGCAATCGGAAGCAGCCTGGCCAGCGGCGTAAGGCGTGTTTTTCTTTGAACCTTTAAAACCCATTTTACCGGCAGAAGACCAAGAAATAGTCTGTCCCTGAGTGTTGGTCAAGGTGATGATTATGTTGTTGAATGTAGCGTTAACATGTGCTTCGCCAACAGGCTCAACAACAACTACACGCTTTTTGGTTACTTTTTTAGTTTTAGCCATTTTTTGAGATTTGAGAAGTGAGACTTGAGACGTTAAACGTTCCCGGCACTCACATCTATTTCTTTTCTATTCATGAGATTGGCAAACCAATCTCATATCAATTATTATTTAGTTGCTTTTTTCTTGTTAGCTACAGTCTTACGTTTTCCTTTACGGGTACGTGAGTTGTTTTTGGTACGTTGGCCACGGGTTGGCAAGCCTTTGCGATGGCGCAGGCCACGGTAGCAACCAATATCCATCAAACGCTTAATATTCAATTGAACCTCAGAGCGAAGGGAACCTTCAACTTTAATTCGGTCGTTGATAATTCCACGGATAGATGCCAACTGCTCATCAGTCCAGTCCTGAACTTTAACATCATAACCAAT
>JAQSWM010000010.1 GCA_029266635.1 Sphingobacteriaceae bacterium
GCAGTTACTACCCAAAAATATTTCAGGGTAGCCTTCATTGACGGAGTTGCCTGTATGCTTAACAGTGGGTCTTCTCCGGGGATAGTTTCCGCGACTTCTTCCTGGTGGTTCCTGGCATTATAGAACACAAGCAAGCCAATGCCCAGCAACAGCATGATCACGCTAAACCCGGTCCAGATCATCAGGTCTCCGGTAGCAATGTTGCCAACCAGTGGCTCCGAAGGCCAGTTATGCGTGTACGACACAGTTTCGCCCGGACGCTCGGCAACACATGCCCAGCTCGCCCAGAAAAAGAACATATTGATCTGCTTCAGCCTGACAGGATCTTTAATGGAATTCTTCGGGATGGCATATGCTTCCCGCAACTTGTTAAACTTCGGGTCATCCGCGAAAAGCGATGAATAATATTGACTTAGGTAAGAAAATGCCTTGGCTCTTACAGGTGAAAGTTCAAGAGTCTTGGTTTGTTCATTGAAGGTATTCTTTCTCACTTCTGTTGTAAGCCGGGCCTGCAATGCCGCCTTCCTCTCGCCCGTGAGGCGATTGTAAGGATGCCCGAATTCTTCTTTTGCCCAATAATCAAGAATGAACATGGCTTCCCGATGTATCCAGTCAGCAGTCCAGTCTGGAGCTACATAAGCGCCGTGCCCCCATATAGATCCAACTTCCTGCCCACCTATGCTCTGCCAAACGTTCTGGCCATCCTGAATGTCGCTTCCGGTAAACAGCACCTTACCTGCCGACACTACCTTCTCAGGAATTGGAGGTGCTTTTTGATAAATTTTAATTCCATAATACCCCAGCGTGGCAAACGATAGGCCAACTACTACCGCAAACAGGACCCAGAGCTTTCGTGTACTTTTCATTGATTATTCGTTTTATAAACCCTTATTAGTTCTGAGGCAAAGATATATCACGAACAATAACGGATAAAAATATCTTTTATAATTTTAATGTCAGGAAAACTGCATAAAGAATAAAAATTGGCAAGCAAGACTTGGAACTTAAATAATAACGGATAATTTTGTCTTAAATTAAAAATCACATGGAAACCCTTGATATCTTAAACGTGAGCGTGATTGAACCACGCCTGAAACACCCAACGATCTTTGGCAAGTTTGACGAGCTAAACTCCGGAGAAGGCTTCGTAATCCACAACGACCACGACCCTAAACCACTTTACTACCAATTATTAGCAGAGCGGGGACAAATCTTCAACTGGGAGTACCTTGAAAGCGGCCCTGAGGTTTGGCGTGTAAAAATTGCCAAGCGCAAAGCAGGGCAGGATGAAGAAACCATAGGCGAATTGGTTGCCAAGGATTTCCGCAAGGCCCAGGTATTCAAAAAGCTCGGTATAGACTTTTGCTGCGGCGGCAAAAAAACTTTGCAGGAAGTTTGCGATAAAAAAGGCATTGACATTCAGGCGGTAGAAGCCGAGCTGACAGCCATCTCACGCGAGGGACAACCTTCCGGCCAGGATTTCCAGAAATGGGACCTTGGATTTCTGAGCGATTACGTTGCGAACACCCACCACAGCTATGTACGTGAAAGCATTCCATTCCTGAGTGAGATCTCACAAAAAGTTGCCCGTGTTCACGGAGACCGCCACCCCGAGTTGGTAAAAGTGGCACAGTCCTTCGCACGTGTGGCACTGGACCTGAGCATGCACATGGTGAAAGAAGAGAATATTCTTTTCCCATACATTAAAGAGATGGCAGCGGCTAAAAAAACCGGGGCTTCTCTGCCGACTTCGCACTTTACAAGCGTTTCAAACCCAATCCAGGTGATGGAAATGGAACACGAAACTGTTGGAGAGGATCTATCGGAAATCAGAACTCTGACAAACGACTTTGGCCTACCGGCTGATGCCTGCGCATCGTACACTGTTTTATTCCAAAAGCTTCAGGAGTTCGAAAGCGATTTGTTCCAGCACGTGCACCTGGAGAATAACATTCTGTTCCCCAAAGCTCTTGAGCTTGAAAAAGAATTAAAATAAAACGGGGGTTGGGAAGAGGGGAAGCTTATGTTGCTGTCGAAATCGTGCGAATACGCCATCAGAGCTTCTATCTACATTGCTGCTAAAACAGCAGTGAAGAAGCGGGCTGATATTCGTGAAATTGCCGACGCCATAGGCTCCCCTATTTCTTTCACAGCAAAAGTGCTGCAAAAGCTATCTTGCAAACAGCTTATCTCATCTGTACGAGGACCGAACGGCGGCTACTACATAAAAGATCCATTGGCAGTGTATTTGGTAGACATTGTGCGGGCAATTGATGGCAATGATCTTTTTTCTGCATGCGCTATGGGGCTGCAAACCTGTTCTGACACAAAGCCCTGTCCCATGCACCACGATATCAAGCCGCTCCGGGCACAATTGCTCACAGAATTCAGCAAGGCATCTGTAGGCGAAACCTCAGCTGATTACTGGCTGGAAAAATACTTTCTGAAATAGTTAAATATCGTTATGAAAAGGAACATCAATCTACAGGAGCTTTCCAAAGATCACCACCATGGTTTGCTGCTGGGATGGAAAATCAGGCAGGGCCTGCAAAGGAAGATCGCCCCGGAGGCGATTAAGAACTACGTATCATACTTTGTGAACGAAGCATTGCTGCCACATTTCAGAGAAGAAGAAGAGGTTATTTTTTCCAGCCTTGCCGATACTGATAATCTTATACAAGAAGCGCTAAAGGAGCACTCTCAGATAGAGGATTTGGCAAAAAGAATCAGCAAGAAACCAAATACTGAAAATTTGAATCTTCTCGCGGACTTGCTGGATGCTCATATCCGCTTCGAAGAGCGCACTTTATTCCCTCATCTGGAGCAAAACCTGACGGCTGAGGTGTTGGAAAGTATAGGGCAAGAGTTAAAAAACAGGCATCAGCCATTTATAGAAAATTATCCCGATGAGTTTTGGAAACGAAGCAATTGACCGGAATACCACGATCAAAACCCTTCTCGATGTCAAAGAGGGACTGGTAATTGATGCGCTGATAAATCTCAACAAGAACTTCAGCAAGCTCAAAAACCCAATTCTCAGGAAGCTACTCGCCAAAAGAGTTTCGATTGCGGATGCCTGCAAAATTGCCGGCTGCAACATTCCTGATTTCCTGAAAACGATGCAGCACATCGGCTTCAGGCTTGCTGATGAGCCGGGCGAGGCAAAAACAGCAGAACAAACTCCGTTTACTCCACCACCCGAACACCTTGTAATAGAGTTCGACGTAAGGCCAATCCTCGCCCGGAACGAGGATCCGCTCAAGGCAATCGTGAACAAAGCATCGCAGCTAAAGCCGGGCGAATATCTCAAGGTCATCAACAGCTTTGAACCAACTCCGTTGATCACGCTCCTGAACAGAAAAGGCTATCAATCTTACACCAGCCTTGAAAAACCAGATCTTTCAATAACCTACTTTTTTAAATCTCAGAATCAAATGGAACAGGATATTGCTGTAGGAACTTTCATCAACACCATGGCGAATTTCGACGAGACCCTGGAGAAATATCGCAGCAAGCTGAAGGAAATTGATGTTACACATTTGGAGATGCCGCAGCCCATGCATACCATCCTCAACGAAATAAAGAATCTGGGCCCGGACCAGGCACTCTTTGTGCATCACAAAAAGATTCCAGTCTATCTTTTGCCTAATTTGCACGACGAAGGATTTGAATATCTAATCCACGAAGAAGCACCCGGAAAAGTTTCTATATTGATTTACAAACCGTAAAGCTGCCGCCGTGTACAGGATTGTCGTTGCCCATTACGTATTTTCTGCTCTTTGCCTGGTTGCTCTCGCAACACTGCTGCTATTTTCTACCGGTGATCTTTTCGGCAATTACTTCAGTCCGCACCTGCTTGCAATTACCCATCTCGCTGCTTTGGGCTGGGGCACTTCTGTGATATTCGGCGCCTGCTACCAGCTCATCCCGGTTGTATTTGAAACCAAATTGTTCAGCACCAAACTTCCGTGGATCGGTTTTGTGATGCTGGCTGCCGGTGTAATTTTGCTGGCAAGCTCGTTCTGGAGATTCGATGTTGGCACCTACATGCAGCTTGCGGGAGCCCTTATCGTTACCGCCATCGTTCTGTTCAATGCAACTGTGATGCTCACCGCACGCCAAAACAAAAAAGCAGCTGCAATTTACCAGGAATTTATCTCCACCGCCTGCATTTGGCTTTTTGCCACGGCTTTGCTCGGACTTCTGCTGGTGCTAAATTTCAGATACATTTTCCTCCCAAAAGACCACCTGCACTTTCTAAAACTGCACGCACACATGGGCATCGCGGGCTGGTTCCTGCTTC
Source organism: Sphingobacteriaceae bacterium (assembly GCA_029266635.1). Lineage (GTDB taxonomy): Bacteria > Bacteroidota > Bacteroidia > Sphingobacteriales > Sphingobacteriaceae > JAQSWM01. The sequence goes on from JAQSWM010000010.1 coordinate 4,304, forward strand.
TGATCATCGGCGTAAGCTCTAAGCTTATCCCTATGTTCCTGGCTTCGCGGAAGCAAAATGAAAAGCTCCTTAACTGGAGTTACTACCTGATAAACGCGGCATTGCTGGCTTTCCTCGTTGACGGCTACATCAATGGAATCAATTACAAAACCTTCGCGATAGCTGCCGCTGCGGTTGCCGGCCTGGTTTTTTATGCCATTTACATTGTGCAGTGCTTCCGCTCAAGGCTCAAAAAGAAAATAGAGCTGCCTATAACCAACACCCTTATTTCATACGGCTTACTTGCTGCTGCAGTTCTGATTTTACCATTGATCATCTATTTCCATCTGCAAAACGACGGGCGAGCTGTGCTCTACAGCAATGTGTATGGCTTTTTGATCTTCATTGGCTGGATAAGTTCGCTAATCCTCGGGCAGGCATTCAAAACGCTTCCATTTATAGTCTGGACTAGAAAGTATGAAGATCTGGCGGGGCGGGTGAAAACTCCTTTGCCCGCCGAGCTCTACAGCCATTCTCTGCTAAAGGTCCAAACCGCTGCTTATACTCTGTTCTGCGCCTGTTTTTTCATTGGGATGCTTTTGCAGAATAGCTGGCTTACCCTGGCGGGATTAATTTGCCTGCTGATCACCTCGCTGACTTACATCGGCAATATCTTTGTACTCTTATCCCACAAATCTGCCCGGCTGAAATGAAAGACTTCGATATCAACAATCCTGATGTATTTCTTCAAATTGAGATCCAGGAAAACCTGCGTACGGTAATTGATCCCGAGTTGCACGTGAATATCATTGATCTCGGCTTGGTTTATGAAATTGAGGCGTCGCAGGACAATAAACATATTGCCGTTCTCATGACCATGTCGTCACGATATTGCCCCATGAGCGAGGCCATTCTTAATTCTGTGCGTAATTGCCTGGAAGAAAACTACCGGGGCTACTCGGTTGAGGTAAATTTAACGTGGGAGCCGCCCTGGAGCTATGAACTCATATCTGAAGAAGGGCTGAAACAACTGGGGCGCTGAGGGTGGAAAGAAGGCTGGTTTATTGGGCATTCGCTGGATTTATTGTGCTGTCGGTATTTGGCACTTTGCTCAGGGCGATGTTTGTGCTGCCCATTCCCCTGCTTAATTATTCCTTTTTGCTGCACGCCCATTCGCACTTCGGCTTTTCCGGGCTTGTATTTCTTTCGCTGGCACTATTGGTGGTTAAGGCGATTTCACCGGAAGGCTTAAAAAACTATCGGGCTGTTTTCATCCTCACGCTCATATCTGCTTTTGGGATGCTTGTAGCTTTTTCGCTCCAAGGTTACAAAGCCGTTTCGATTATCTTTTCAACCCTGTTCATTGTCACTAACTACTACTTTGCTTACAAGCTGTTCCACGATAGGAACTTTAAGGCAGCACTCACTCCGCTCTCGCATCTTCTTTTAAAGTCTGCGCTGGTTTTCCTGTGCCTTTCGTCACTCGGCCCATTTTCTCTGGAGCCGCTGGTTTTGGCAGGATATAAAGCAACGCCTTTGTATAATGATGCCATTTACTTCTACCTACATTTCCAGATGAATGGCTGGATGCTCTGTGCCGCTTTAGGACTTTTTGCTAACACTTATGCCCAAAATTGCGAGAGCCAAAAGGCAAAGCTTTGGGCTACGATCTTCGTTCTATCAACGGCGCCATTGTATTTCCTCTTCACGCTGTGGGGCTCTCCTCCGCAAATTGTGCGTTGGCTTGCCTTCGCGGGAGCTGCTTTCAACCTGATAAGCTGGATTAAACTCCTCCAGTCACTCAGGCTCAATTATAAAAGCCTGCCGATTTTGATCAAAGTTGCACTTTTAGGCATTTTGCTCAAGGTGATTTTCCAGGTGCCGGCTTGTTTTCCACCGATTGGCGACTGGGTATTTTCAAACCGCAATCTGATCATCGGCTACATCCATTTGCTGACCCTTGGCATAATCATGCCGATCATCCTGCAGTTATTTGTATCGTCTGGAATGGTGAAAGCCACGTTTTTATTCCAAAAACTTAATTTGCTTTTTATCGCAACCACCGTGCTTTATTTGCTGGTTTTGTTTGTTCAGCCTGCTGCTGCTTTCTTCAATGTGAGCATACCGAACCTGCAAATCTTCCTTTTGGCTATCGCGATTATTTTCCTCCTGGTGGGAGTAGCTTATATGTTTGCGGTTAAACAGCGGAATAATTCAGATAATCCTTTAAATATAGGCAGTTGATAATTAGGTTTGTGAACGTATGATCCTATCAAAGTCATGTGAGTACGGCATCAGGGCTGCTGTTTACATCGCCTACAAATCGTCTAAAGGGCTAAAGGCGGGCATTACAGAAATTTCCGATGAAATAGGGTCGCCAGTGCATTTTACAGGCAAAATCCTTCAGCAGCTATCGCGAAAGAAAGTGATCTCAGCAATCAAAGGGCCAAACGGTGGATACTTCATTGAGAATTCGGCAAACGTGTACCTCGTGGATATTGTGCGTGCGATTGATGGCAATGAGCTTTTCAGCGCCTGTGTGATGGGGTTAAAAAACTGCTCTGATCTGCGCCCTTGCCCCATGCACGAGCAAATCAAGCCGGTGCGCACGCAATTGCTCATCGAGTTCAGCAAGAAATCTGTGCAGGAACTGGTGCAGGATTACGAGCAGAACAAATACTTCCTGAAATGATTCTTAGTAGTCGCTCAATCGCACAGCAAAAACGCACCTGTTGTCTTTGGCGTATTTAGAATATTCGAATTCCGTAAGGCTCCACAGCAATCCATTATCATCCAGGTGCAGGTCCTCAGCTCCGTGCGCCCATGGAAAGTAAGTTGCAGAGTTCGCCCCATCCACATACTTCGCAAGCCGGGCAGTAGAACCGTTTAAAGAACTGTTGCCGGTTTTCGAAACATAGGTTTTGTTGCCTGCCCTGTAAACCCCTTGCATCCCATACATGGTTGAACCCTTATCATCTTTCGGATTAACCAGTATTGCCGGTGCGCTGACTACTCCTGCAGAAGAGATTGGGAAACCGAGTACCTGGGCTGTTCCGCCCGAGGTTTGATATTGGGCTGTCCACAGGCGCTTGTCGGACGGTGTGCTGCCCTCGCCAAGGCTCACGCAGGAGAATGGGCTGCCGTTCGTGATTTTGTAGTAAGCAGATTGAGGCAGGATGTATTCGTAATCGAATGCCTTCAGGCTGCCATCTGTATCTTTCCCGATGGTGTTCTTAGTCGCATCGGCACTAGCGGCAACCAGTTGATTCAAGTCATAAACCCGCAGTCCAAGACTGGTATCCACTATGTAAATCTTCTGGTTGTAATAAGCCAGGCCACCCGCATGCATCGTTACAGGGATAAAATTGCTAAGCTGAGTGAAGCTGTTCTTTGGCTTATCATACAACAACGTATTGCCAGAGTTGCTGATATTTTGCACCAACAGAATGTAGTTGTAACTGATGTCATTCATATCAGTAATATCCACCAGCGCCAGCCTCACGCCTTTATGCTCATTTCTAACCCCGGTTATTTCATTCGGACTTATTGCATACCAGCTTACCAGCAGATACGATTTTCCAGCCCAGCTAAAACCTGTAATTCCCTGTGGACGCCACTCCTGGGTTTTCTCATCCTCATCATTCCATTTGAAGCCTTTCACCTGGTTTGAGGCAGGAACTGCAAATCCGTAAACCGAGTTGTATCCGCTTGCAGTCGCGGAACGTTTGAGCACTATTTGTGAAGGATTTTTAAATCCGTAAGATGCAAACGACGAAGCAAATCCCGACTCATCAAAGTACGTAGCAGCAGATGAGTTGAGTGGCAAATCGCCTGTCGTAGTTCCACCACCATTATCAGCCGGTGCATCGGATGTACGCTTTTTACAGGCACTCGCGGCTAAAATCAGCAGGAGAAATAAGAGAAACCTTCTCATGTTCTTAAACATCAACCGAATCATAAACAATTACTTTGCTCCACAAATGATGGCAATTTTCGCGGAAGGCATCGTGGGTAGGATGAACCTGATATGCTTCTTCATCTTCAGCGGATTCAAAGGTTAAAAGCAAAGAGAAATCGTACGAGGTATCTATAACTCCCCGGCTTGTACCAGCCGGAACGCCAACGTGCGCTGCGATGTGCAGCTTTATGCTAAGCAAGGACTGCAAACCCGCAGACAGTTGCTCTCTTTCTAAAGCATTGTCAGAATTTTTCAGCCAAAAGAAAACGTGATGTATAAACATGTGAGTTATTTAAAGAAACCGATTACTGCATCAGCGAACTGCTGCGTTTTGGAAGCGGTGCCGTGTGTTCCGGGCGTATATACAAGCTTAGAACCTGGGATGTACGTTTGCAGCACTGTCTCCGAGCCATTCTCCTGGTCTTCGGTGCCGCGGATAATCAATACCGGAATTTTAACTTTCGCCAGTTCAGCAGGAGTGGTAACCGGCTGATATTTCTGCTGATAAGCTAACGCAATTTTATCGGCACCTGAAGTGGTAAGCCGCTTAACTGTAGCATCCATTTCGTGGACAGAAGTGTCGCCCATCAGTGCAGCATACGTGCGGAGGCGCTTTGGCCAAACCTTGTTAGTATAGCTATCGCCCATTCCTCCCATCACCAACTTCTTTACCCGCGGATCCATCGTCATCAGTTTAGAACCCACAATAGAGCCTCGGGAATACCCGACAACATTATATTCTTTGATGTTCAGTTCTTTCATCAGGCTGATCAGGTCCTTTGTTTCAATCTCATCAAGATATCCTTCGTCGCTGTGCGGATGCTCAGATAAGCCGTTGCCTCTCAGGTCGGGGATGATCATCCGATATCCGGCTTTGCTGAGTGAGGAGAAAAGAGCCGAGCCTTTCCAGTTTTTGCCCGTGCCGGTGAAGCCGTGAAGCAGGAGGATCGGGTAACCTTTGCCGATGTCTTCGTAATAAATTTTAACCTGATCTGTTGCTGCGTAAAAATGGCCTTCCGGCGGAAGCTCCTGCGAAAATGCCTTTGAAATGAGCATTGAAGCTATTAAAATGAGAGTACCGGCAAACTTCTTCATCAAATTTTTACTTGCTCTAAGTTAACATATTTGGAAGGAAAGCCGCCGCGATTACTCAAATACTGCGATGGCAATTTCCTGAGGGTTAAGCTTGATCGTAAAATTATTTGCAGCCCCAGCTGGTAGCACTTCAGTTGATGTTTTATACTCAAACTCCTTCCCGCTGATCCGCCACACTTTACAGGAATGAAACCTTTGCTTTCCTTCCAGATTGACTGCAATCTCCGTCGGCGCCTCAACTTTCCTGCCGCTTAGTACGAGAGTGGATGATGTTCCTGAATACGATGCGAACGAAGGAATGTTGTCAGCCGTTTTTATCTGCACCAGGTTTCCCGTTAGGTTGTGGGCAAGCTGCCTATGGATTTGATAAAGAATGGACGGTTGATCAGTTTTATAGTCAAGCAGCGTTGGCTTTTTGTATTTCATCCGCATTGGCCAGAGTGACGTCAGGTCCATCTTCGCGTTGAGCATGGAACCAAGCATCTCTGTAAGGTGCATGAAAGATTCATCGGTGCGCTCGGTAACATTGTACTCCGACATGTTAAGAAGGAAGTTTTTTCCGGGATACATTTTCGTGAAAAGTTCCTGAACTTCCAACAGCTTTTTGGTGACCATCGGCAATTGGTTCGGGCCAAAATACCAGTGCACAATAATCATATCTATTTTGCTGCCGCAGATTCGGGCAACGGTATTCCACCACTTTGTATCACCTTTTGTAATAGGCATAATGGTGTTTGCCTTCACAAATTCCTCGTACGCTGCTGCGTCTTTTTTGCTGTTGATGTTTTTGCGCAAGTGCAGCATTCGCTCGTAGGCTTCGGGTTTGAAGCGTTCTTTTGTACCGACAAAATTGATGTCCCAATGCCCGTTTATCCCAACAATAATTGACGGATCTACTCGCTTCAACGAATCAGCATATACGTTCACTAAGTTCCCGTATTCCTCTGCCGACATGATGGGGTGCCAGTAAGTTTCATTGCCAATCTCAACATATCGAACCTTGTAGCCTTTCCGTTTGCAGTAGCGCAGCCAGTCCGCAGCCTCGTGCGCACCGCCGCTTAAGTCGTTCCTTACTGCCCAGGTTTCAGTATTTAACACAAGCTCCGGCTCTGCTCCAGCGAGCTTGCACTGAGCCATAAACTCGTCGAAATTAGTTTCGTCAGCCCCGCTCTGGAAAGGGAACATGTTCAGATTGTCGAGCGTGGAAGTTTTCCAGTGAAAGTTGTCGGCAATTGTGCCGCCGGGATAGCGCAGCAACCTGATTCCCGCTTGCCTGATTTGCGAAACAATTTTTCCGTTCGCCAGGGCACTATCATCGTCTATCCAATAAAGGAAATTTGTGCCCCAAAATTCAGGCTTGATCTCATGAATTTTTTGATCCGTTTGCACTGTTATTGTCGAAGTGTTTTGGGAAAAACAGCTGAGGGCATAGAACAGCGAAAGAAAAAAGATGGTAGTGGCTTTCATAGAATCAATTCGGGAGACATAAATGCAGATTAAAATCGAGCCATGCAATTAATATCCAAGATATTACCTGGAATTATAGTTGACTTAGTGTCATCTGGCTCCAAACGCGTTGGCACAGATTTTATTTCATTCTTTACATGAAACGAAAGTTGAAGATAATACCCTACCAAAGCAAAAGCGGAAAGGAATTTGGTGTAGTTGCTTATGCACTCGCCAAGGACTCGATTATTCTTTGGTACAACTCAACAAAACCGGAAATCATGATTCGGTACACCTATTCTTACAAGAGTGCTGGCGAAACTGAAATTAAGGAGATGAGAACTCGAGCCAAAAAACAGAGAGGTCTCAGCACTTATGTAAGCAAGAATAAACCCGACTATGATGACAAGATTGAAGTCCCTGCGCTCAAGGATAGTGATTTTAGCTAACCAGCAGAATTCTAATCTTCCTTCGTGTACAATTCTCCCGCCTTTACAGCCGACGTTTTAATCCCCTTGATCATGGCCGAACTGAAGCCGTTATGCTCCATTTCATTGAGCCCTGCAATGGTGCAGCCTTTCGGCGAAGTCACTTTATCAATTTCCTGTTCGGGATGGGAGGCTAACTGAAGCAGAAGGTCGGCAGCGCCTTTGGCAGTTTGGGCGGCCATTTTTAAGGCATCGTGGGCGTGAAAGCCAATTTCTGTTCCACCTTGAGACGCAGCCCGGATGGAACGGAGAAAGAACGCGATCCCGCAGGCGCACAAGGCTGTCGCGGAAGTCATCAGTTCTTCGTTGATCTCGATGCTCACGCCAACAGTATCAAACAGGCTTTTAACAGTGCTTAGATTTTCAGGTGTGGCGTTATCACTGGCGATACAAGTCATGGAATGTCCAATCGCGATAGCAGTATTCGGCATTGCCCGCACCACCTGCACATCTGAGCCTAGCTCCCGCCTCACATCCGCACAGCTTACCCCCGAAGCAACAGAAATAAACAATTGCTTATCCGCCTGAATCCCATCTTTTATCTCGTCCAGCAATTTGTTCAACTGTTGAGGCAGAACCGCGATAACTATTATCTCCGCGTCTTTTACTGCATCCAGATTATCCGTACTCGTGTGGTAGCCTGCCTGTGCCATCGGCTCAAGTGAAGAAAGGCTGCGGCGTGTAAGGGCGATTTGCCCAGGCTGATAAATGCCTGCCTTTACCAATCCTTTGGCCAGCGATAAACCAATGTTGCCGCTGCCCAGAATGGCTATTTTTGTATTTTGCATGTCCTATTCTATTAGTCGCGTTCCGAACTCACGGCCATTCAGTTCCGAAAGTTCATCGGCTTTGCCAATATACACCTCTTTTACGCCATTTTTTATTGCTTCAAACGCATTGTGCAGTTTCGGGATCATGCCGCCTGCAACAATCCCGTCTTGTTTGAGGCTGTCAAACTCCGAAGAGCGGATCTCTCGAACCACAGAACCTTCATCTTCAACATCCTTCAAAACACCTTTTTTCTCGAAACAGTAAATCAGGCTGGTTTCATAATACTTCGACATGGCTACCGCAATGGCAGACGCAATCGTATCAGCGTTGGTGTTGAGGAGTTGTCCCTGGCCGTCGTGCGTGATGGCACAAAGCACCGGCACAAGGCCGTCTTCTAAGATCTTGCTGATGGTATGACTGGCGACTGACGTTTCATGGATATCGCCGACGAAACCGTAATCTACCCCCTGCCCCCTGGGAGGGGAAATTACGGGGCGTTTAACCGCACGTATAATGTTTGCATCAGCACCAGTCATCCCGATCGCATTGCAGTTACGGAACTGCAGCTGAGCTACGATATTTTTATTAATAAGCCCGGCGTAAACCATCGTAACAATACGCAGTGTTTCAATGTCAGTAATGCGGCGACCCTCCACCATCTTTGCTTCGATTCCAAGAGAATCGCCCAATTCGGTTGCCACTTTGCCGCCGCCGTGGACGAGTATCTTATCCCCGGGAAGGCCAACAAAGCTCTCCAGGAACTTGTGGAGGTTCTCGGAATTATCAATGACGTTCCCGCCGATTTTTATGATGAAGAGTGGTTTCATTTTGCATGTGCTGTCAGCCTGAGCAGCCTGCCCGACGATTGGCGGGGAGTCGAAGGCTTTACTTCCAAAGATCATTTTGTCAGATGCTTCGACTCCGCTCAGCAATGACAAACTTGTAAACCGCTCAGCATGACAAGAGCATTTCCTTCAGCACTGCCTGAGCCGCCCAAACCCGATTCCCCGCTTCATGAATAACCAGCGAATTTGGTCCATCGAGGATTTCAGATGCCAGTTCCAGATCCCGGCGCACCGGCAAGCAATGCATAACCTTTGCGTTATTGGTATTTGTAAGCTTGGCACTATCCATCATCCAGCCATCTTTGTACGTGAGAACCTTGCCATATTCTTTATAGCTGCTCCAGTTCTTCACATAAATGAAGTCAGCACCTTTCAACGCCTCTTCCTGGTTGTTTGTGATGTTTGCGCCTTGCGTAAACTGTTCAGAAAGCTCGTAACCTTCCGGATGCACGATGGTAAAATCAAGCAGATTTTCCTGTTGTGCACGGCACATCCATTCTGAAAAGGAATTCGGCACAGCCTGCGGCAAGGCTTTCACGTGCGGAGCCCATGTGAGCACAACTTTTGGACGAAAAGTGGCTTTTGTTTCCTGTATGGTTATCAAGTCGGCGAGGCTTTGCAGCGGATGCAGTGTTGCGCTTTCGAGGCTCACAACTGGCACGTTGCAGAACTTCACGAACTTCTTGAACAAGCCTTCGCTGTAATCTTCTTCGCGGTTATGGAGTTTAGGAAAAGAGCGGATGCCAAGGATATCGCAGTATTGTCCCATCACAGCGGCGGCTTCGCGGATGTGCTCTACCGTGCTGCCATTCATTACTACGCCATCCTCGGTTTCCAGCGCCCAACCTTCTTTATCAAGGTTCATTACCATTACGCTCATACCGAGATTAATGGCAGCTTTTTGCGTGCTAAGCCGGGTGCGGAGACTGGGGTTCAGGAATACTAACCCAAGGGTTTTATTCTTCCCAAGATCTTGGTAAGCGTAAGGCGATTTCTTCAATTCTAAAGCTTCGGCAACCAGCTTTTGAATATCGTTTACATCGTTTACGGAAGAAAAAAGTTTCATTTTTATTAAGCTAAAAGCATAAAGACTAAAGACTAAAGGTTTGGGCGTAAGCGCTTAATCAAACCTATGAGCATTGCTTTAACTTCGTTTACAATTGTGTTTACTGTTGAGTATTGCTCCTCGTTAAGATAACATAAGTCTCTGGCTAACAAACATGCATATTCCAACTCCTGTGTTGAACCTAAAGCATTATCTAAGAAGTGAGCAAAATCTTTTTCGGTGTTTCTCCCTGCACCTTCAACGATATTTAGCGGAACAGAGTAAGCAGCCCTCTTTATTTGACTGCTTAGATCATATTTTTCGTGAGATGGGAGCAATGGCAATACTTCTTTGTAAACGTGTAAGGTCACAAAATGTGCCTTCTTCCATACATCAAGCTTCTTGTAGTCTCGCATGCTCTCTCGGCTTTGGTCTTTAGTCTTTAAGCACCTTCGCAAATGCTTCTAAAAATTTGTCTGCATCGGCTTTGCTCAAATTCAAAGCAGGCAACAGACGAATCACGTTGGGCTTCGCTTCGCCGGTAAAAATATGATGTTTAAAGAGCAAATCTTTCTTCGCGTTGGCAAATTCTTGAGGCAGATCGATCCCAATCATCAATCCGCGACCGCGAACCTCTGATATTTGCGGAAACTTCTTTAGTTCCTCAATCAGGTAAGAACCAACCTCCGCTGCATTCTGCATAAGGTTATCCTGCTCAATTACCTCGAGTACAGCAAGTGCGGCTGCACACGCCAGGTGGTTTCCGCCAAACGTTGTCCCGAGCATTCCGTACCACGGCTGGAATTTTGGCGCAATTGAGATTCCACCTATCGGAAAGCCGTTGCCCATGCCCTTTGCCATTGAATAAATATCAGCATCAACTCCCGCAAAATCGTGTGAGTAAAACTTGCCTGTCCTGCCGTATCCACACTGCACAGAATCGGCGATGAAAACGGCGTTGTATTTATCGCAAAGCGAGCGGATCTTTTGAAGGAAGCTTTCTGTAGCAACCCTGATTCCTCCCACACCCTGAATTCCTTCAACAATCACGGATGAAATCTCATCGCCAAAGCTGCTGAATGCATTTTCAAGTGCGACTTCATCGTTGAACGGAAGAAAAGTTACATTGTCTGTTTCGTTAACCGGAGCAAGAATTTTTGGATTATCCGTACAGGAAACAGCCAGCGAGGTGCGCCCGTGGAAGGCACCCGTGAAGGCAATTACCTTTTTTCGATTGTTGTAGAACGATGCAAGTTTCAGGGCATTTTCATTCGCCTCTGCTCCTGAATTTACCAGGAACAACTGGTAGTCCGGCTTGCCCGATACCTGCCCAAGCTTTTCTGCCAGCTGCTGCTGAATTGAAATCTTCACCGAGTTAGAGTAGAATCCAACTTTGCTCAATTGATCGGTAAGCCTTTTCACGTAATGCGGGTGCGTGTGGCCAATTGAGATCACGGCATGCCCACCGTAAAGGTCTAGGTATTCGGTGCCATTAGCGGCCCATACAGTGCTGCCGCTGGCTTTTACAATTTCTATGTCGTTGAGGGGATATACGTCGAATAATTTCATAAGGAGAAAGGTAAAGGGTTTAAGGTTTAGGGTCGTTTCCGTTGCCTCTCAAAAATTTGATAAAAGAGATTAACATAGCTCTAACCTCATTTATTCTTTTGTTAACTAAAAGATAATCCTCTTCTGAAATGTAGCTTAGTTCGAAAGCGCAAAAGCAACAATAATCTATTTCGTTGGTAGAGCCTAAAGCGGTATCTAGAAAATGAGCAAAATCTTTGTCAGTCATGCGCCCGCACCCTTCAACTATGTTGAGGGGAATTGATAAGGAGGCTCTGGTAAGTTGAGATCTTAGCTCATACTTCTCTTCTGGAGGAAACTGCACTGCAATATTCTTCTTGACGAGCATGTTCAGTTCATGCGATTTCTTCCAAACATCAAGTTTTTTGTAGTCTCTCATTGCCTTACACCTTCAGCCTTATACCTTTCACCTCAAAATGCTACTGCCTTGAGCCTCAACCCCGCCGTCTCATCGAAACCAAACATCAAATTCATGTTTTGAACTGCCTGTCCACTGGCTCCTTTCAACAAGTTGTCTATAATGCTGATGATAAACAGCTTATTCCCATGCTTCTCGATGTAGATCAAGACCTTGTTGGTGTTTACTATCTGTTTCAGATCTATGTTTTTGTGGCTTACGTGCGTAAAAGGATGGCTCGCGTAATAGGTTTCGTACAAAGCTCTCGCTTCTTCCTCGCTTAGAGCGCTTTGGAGATAAACCGCAGAGTAAATGCCGCGGGTAAAAGCTCCGCGTTGCGGTATGAAGCTGATCTCCTGATCAAAGTTTGCTTGAAGTTGCTTCAGGCTTTCGCCGATTTCATTCAAATGCTGGTGACCAAATGCTTTATAAACTGAAAGATTATTGCTGCGCCAGGTGAAGTGAGATGTTGCCGAAAGGCTCTGCCCTGCTCCGGTAGAACCCGTTGTAGCATTGATATGTACTTCGGATTTCAATAATCCCTTTGCTGCCAGCGGGAGAAGTGTCAACTGAATTCCCGTAGCAAAACATCCCGGATTAGCAATGTTCGAAGCTTTTTTGATCTCCTCGCGATTCAACTCCGGCAAGCCGTAAACGAACCTACGATTCAGGATTTGCGATTCGCGATTTGCTCCAAGCCTGAAATCCTGACTCAGGTCAATGATCTTAACCTGAGCATCAATCGCGTTAGCTTCTAAAAACTTCTTTGCATCGCCGTGCCCCACGCAAAGGAAGAGCACGTCAATATCTTGTTGAAGTTCGCCAGTAAATTTTAAATCTGTATCGCCAAGCAGATCAGTGTGAACAGCAGAAATCAGATTGCCTGAATTGCTGTTGCTATGTACAAAGACGATGTCAACATTCGGGTGATTGATCAGGATGCGCAGCAGTTCCCCACCGGTGTAGCCTGCGCCCCCAACGATGCCAGCCCTAATTTTCATCAGAGTTCACTTTGTGGTAAATCATTACCTGGTTGCCGAAAATCTTGGAAAATCCTTTCACGTCCTCGCCCGTCCAGGCGTTGTTCATTTCTCCGTAGCTGCCGAATTTGCTCGACATTAGATCATGCTTAGATTCAATTCCAATGATCTGGAAACGATAAGGCAATAACTCTACGAACACTTTCCCACTGACGCTTTTTTGTGTATCAGCTAAGAAAGCTTCAATATTCCGCATAATCGGATCGTGGAACTGACCTTCGTGTAACCAGTTGCCGTAGAACGATGCTAACTGATCTTTCCAGCTAAGCTGCCATTTGGTGAGCGTATGCTTCTCCAGGGTGTGGTGCGCCTTGATGATGATAATCGGTGCGGCTGCTTCAAAACCAACCCGGCCCTTAATGCCAATGATTGTATCGCCAACGTGAATATCGCGGCCAATGCCAAAGGGCTGTGCAATTGCCTGTAGCTTTTGGATAGCTTTTACAGGCTCCATCGCTTCTCCATCGATGCCCGTCAGTTCGCCTTTGTCAAAAGTTAATTCAATTTTGCGGGATTGCGTTTCGCTCACCTGTGTTGGCCAGGCTTCTTCGGGCAGGGTGCCATGGGAAGTAAGAGTTTCCTGCCCGCCAACCGATGTTCCCCAAAGCCCTTTGTTGATGGAATAGCGTGCTTTTTCAGCACTGTATTCCACGCCATGATTTTTTAGGTATTCAATCTCTGCTTCGCGGCTTAATTTCAAATCGCGGATTGGCGTGATGATCTCAACTCCCGGAATAAGGATGTTGAATATCATATCAAAACGCACCTGGTCGTTGCCGGCTCCGGTTGAGCCGTGCGCCACATAATCAGCGCCAATCTTCTTTACGTAGTTTGCGATCGCGGTAGCCTGGCTCACACGCTCTGCGCTAACAGAGAGCGGGTAAGTAGCATTTTTTAACACGTTGCCGAACACCAGGTATTTTATGCAGCTTTGGTAATAATTACTGGTTTCATCTACAACAGCATGCGATGCAACGCCTAAGGCATAAGCCCGCTGTTCTATATTTTTAAGCTCTTCTTCAGAAAAACCGCCGGTGTTTACAATTACAGAGTGGACTTCAAGATCACGATCCTGAGATAAATAAATGGCGCAAAATGAGGTGTCTAAACCTCCGCTAAATGCCAATACTACTTTTTTCTTCATTTTATGCGAATTTGCGAACTCTGATAAGCTCGCAATTAAGTGTTGATTAAATATGTAAAGCTTTCCAAACCAGAGCCGGCAGCACAGGCACCATTTTTAAGCTGTTCCGAAGCTTTTCTTCTATCACATCAAAAATGGAAGATTTTGCAACGATCTTATTAGCCTCCTGCTCAATTTCCTTTTGCTTTTCTTCTTTCTGTTTCAGCTTGTCGGCAGGGTCCCAAAGCATGGCTGTGCACAGGCAGTTTTTCCGCTCCTTCATGGTCAGGATATCGTAATTCACACAGCTTTGGCATCCTTTCCAAAAGTTTTCGTCCTGGGTAAGCTCTGAATACGTAACAGGTTCATAGCCCAAATCAGAATTGATCTTCATCACAGCTAAACCAGTTGTAAGCCCGAAAATTTTAGCCGCAGGATATTTCTCCCTGGAAAGCTCAAAAACCCTTTTCTTTATTTTTTTAGCTAAACCAGCTTTGCGGAAAATAGGGTTTACGATTAAGCCTGAATTAGCAACAAACTCGCCGTCCCAGGTTTCGATGTAACAAAAGCCTGCCCAGGTGCCATCTTTGTGAAGGGCTATAACGGCTTTGCCCTCGAGCATTTTCTGGGCCACGTACTCCGGCGAGCGCCTTGCAATACCCGTGCCCCTGGCTCGGGCCGACTCCTCCATTTCATCACAAATTTGCTGTGCGTATGTGGTATGTTCTTCTGTTGCAGGAATTACAACAAAATCGTTTTCTTCCATTTGTTATAAGAAAATCCGCTTAGCGGAAAAGGCTACGCTTTTAGCCTTTGGTTTAAAAATAAGTTGATTATCTATTGATAAAAGAACCGTGCGGAACGGTAAAGGTTTGAAAGAGGGGGAGTTCAAACCCGCGGCATAAAGGGCCGTCGTTGCCTAAAAGCAATTGTGCGTTTTCCGCAAATTTCACATGCCGGCACATGCCCAAAACCAGGTTGAGCTAGGTTAACCGAAACAGGCATGTAAGCGAATATTTTCATCTCAGGCTATTTGACTTAGAGTGAATAGTTTAAACGATGCAAAAATTCTAATAAAAATTGTGTATTACAATATCTATTTTCTATTTCATTGTAAAAACTAAAGAGTTTATGCGATTACTGCACTTTTCGGAGCTTAATAATTCCCGCCCAATGCATTAGCTTCATTACCGGATAGACAGGGTCAACTTCAAACCATCTGTGGGCAAAGTTTGCACTGTTGGGATGTTTATGATGATTGTTTTGGAAAAGCTCGCCCAACATGAGGAAGTCGAAGGGGGTAGTGTTTCTTGATTTGTCGTTATTATCGAAATTGGAATACCCGTATTTATGCCCGCACCAGTTGACAATTGCCCCATGGATTGGTCCCATTAAAAAATGGATTGGCAACAGCAAAAACATCCACCAATGAGTAGCGAAGGCGATATAAAACCAGGTGTATAATCCTCCGAAAGCTATCCTTGAAATAATTGATGAACCAACCCGGTCTATAAACGGCCACTCCGGGTAATTTCCGGTAAACCGAAATTCCGGATTTTTGGTGTTGTTAACGTGATCCCGGAAGGTTTTTATCGTTGCCATCATCATCTGAAAGACATCGGTAAAGAAGTGAGGCGAATGCGGATCTTTCTCAGTATCACTGTAAGCATGGTGCTCCCGGTGCATCAGTGCGTAAGCCCTGGGGTTTAAGAATGAAGCTCCTTCAAAAATGTATGCTAATATGTAAAAAACGCGTTCCCAGAATTTGTTCGTAGTAAACATACGGTGTGACGCGTAACGGTGCTGGAAAAAAGTCTGGAAGAATAAGGACAAGAACCAGTGAGCAATGAAGAAAATTAAAATATACATATATCGTGTTGAAGATTATTGATCAGCTTACTAGCCATAACAATTATTTTTCCACGATAATTTTGTATGATTTGATGTTGCTGCCATTGTAACGATACTAAGTGGGATTTGTTGTAAATAAAAAGCCGCCCATGTAGGGCGGCTTCTTCAGCACTTAATCCTTCCTCACTAAACTTGCGCATCACGCAATGCTTTGATCTGATCGTGAGATTCTCTTAGTTTTTGTTTCTGTTCGGTAATCAACGAACGGATATGAGCAGGCATGCTTTCATCTTCAAGAGCCATTTTGTAGGCTTTTTGAGCGGCATCTTCGCCGAACTCACAGTTGCTAAGCACTGTTTTACGGTCGTGACCGGTAAACATTGCTTTTACGTCCATCCAGGCACGGTAAATTTTGCCGCTGGCAGTGGTACCTTTATCAACATCGTCGCCCATTGCGCTAATCTCAGTAGCCAGAGCTAACTTATACTGGTGGCTTTCGCCGATCATCTTTACGAAAAGGGATTTTAAATCGCTATCCTCATCATGAAGTTCTTTGATAGCTCTTTCATATCCGTTGATACGATCATTATTTATCTGAACCAAGTCGTTCAGAATTGTAGTGGTCATTTCTGCTGTAGTTTCCATATTAGTGTTTGATAGATTTACACCAACCAACTCAACTTCTGTTCCAAAAAACTGATAACGAGGTAATTTAATCCTGATATGCTGAATTGGAAGCACCTGTAGGCATTATGGTTGTGGCTTGCTACCTTTGGCCGTGGCCGATCATTCCCGAAAATTCATAGAGCTGTCTTATAATGGCAACAACTACCATGGCTGGCAGGTACAACCAAACGCAGTAACGGTTCAGGCGGTGGTCCACAAAGCGCTAAGCACCTTCTTTCGTTTGCCAATTGAAACACTCGGCTGCGGGCGCACCGACACAGGCGTTCACGCTACACAGTTCTTCGCTCATTTTGATCTGCCCGAAGAAACTTCCACCCCCGAAAGCATCATCCAAAACATAAATGCCCTGCTTCCGCACGATATCGCGGTTAAGCGCCTCATCTCCGTGCTGCCAGATGCGCACGCCCGCTTTGATGCCACTTCACGCTCTTACCAATACCACATCCACTTTCGCAAAGACCCTTTTAAGCATAACCGTTCGTGGCTATTGCGGGATTTTCCCGATGTGGAGGCTATGAACCAGTCCGCAACAATATTATCAGAATACACTGATTTTAGCAGCTTCAGCAAATCGAACACCCAGGTCTTTACAAATAACTGCATTATCAAAAGAGCTGAATGGCAGCATTTTGAGGAAGGATTGATCTTTCACATTACCGCCGACCGCTTCCTGCGCAACATGGTGCGGGCAATTGTGGGCACACTGATAGAAGTTGGTCGCGGCAACTTAAAACCAGAAGAAATCAGGAAAATTATTGAAAGCAAGAACCGCTCAAATGCGGGGAGTTCGGTGCCGGCTTGCGGCCTATATTTAACAGAAGTAGTTTACCCATATATACCAGCAAATGTCTGAAGTTACCGGCAAAGCAGTAGATATAAAGTTGTTGGGGCGGGTGATGCGGTATGTGCGGCCGTACCGGCTCCTCTTTGTAATGGCCGCCATACTTACCATACTGCTTTCAGTGATCTCGCTTGCACAGCCTCTATTGATGGAGTGGGCGGTGGATAAATATATCCTTACTGGAGACTACTCCGGATTGTGGAACCTTGTTCTCGTGATGGTTGGACTCTTGCTGTTGCAAACCATTATTCAATACTACCAGACTTTTACAACCAATTCGCTCGGGCAGTCGGTTATCCTTGATCTGCGGAAGCATGTTTTTGGGCACATCAGTTCTTTGCGGCTGAAGTATTTTGACCGGACACCTATCGGGATGCTGATTACACGCACAGTTTCGGATTTGGAGACAATTGCTGATATCTTTTCTGAAGGGCTTATCTCAATCCTCGGCGATATGCTTCTGGTAATCGGAATCCTGGTGCTGATGCTTGTGCAGGATTGGCGGCTGACCCTCGTAACTCTCATTCCCATGCCGCTGCTCTTTTTAGCCACGTACATTTTTAAGGAAGCCATAAAAGATGCTTTTCAGGATGTTCGCACGCAGGTAGCCAAGCTCAATACCTTCCTGCAGGAGCACATTACCGGCATGAGCATCATTCAATATTTCGCTCGTGAAAACCAGGAAATGCACAAATTTCAAGAAGTGAACAAGCTTCATCGCGATGCGCATATCCGATCAAACTGGTACTATTCCATTTTCTTTCCTGTAGTGGAGATCATTTCGGCGATGTCGCTGGGCTTGCTGGTTTGGTATGGCTCGAAGCGGATACTTTCTGACCAGGAAATCGCTGCAGTTTTAAAAAACTTTGAGGGGGTTACACCGGGGCTGATCATCTCCTTTATCGCTTTAACGAATATGCTTTTCAGGCCCATCCGCCAACTGGCGGATAAATTCAACACTTTGCAAATGGGCATGGTAGGTGCCGACCGCATATTTAAAGTGCTGGATACAAAGGAAGCCACAGTAAATGCGGGCAAGCTTAAGCCTGAAGACATCCGGGGTGAAATAGAATTCAAGCATGTCTGGTTTGCTTATAATGAGGAGAATTGGGTACTGAAAGATATTTCGTTCGAGGTAAAGCCGGGGGAAACGCTGGCATTGGTGGGAGCAACGGGTGCGGGGAAATCTTCAACAATAAATATTCTCAACCGATTTTATGAGATCAGCAAAGGCAAGGTTAAGTTAGACGGCATCGATATCCGGGATTATGAGCTTGATTTCCTGCGAAGCCAGATTGCAACTGTTATCCAGGATGTTTTTCTTTTTTCTGATTCCATCGCCAACAACATCAGCCTTAACAATCCGAATATCGGCAGGGAGAGAATGATTGCAGCAGCCAAAGAGGTTGGTGCGCATGAGTTTATAGAGCGTTTGCCCGGCGGATATGATTATCAGGTAATGGAGCGTGGCGCAACACTTTCGTCTGGACAAGCACAGCTCATTTCCTTTATCCGAGCATTGGTGTATGATCCTCGGATATTGGTTTTAGACGAAGCAACTTCCTCGGTTGATACGGAAACAGAAGAACTCATCCAAACCGCTATCCAAAAGCTGATGCAGGGGCGCACTTCCATCGTGATCGCTCACCGGCTTTCAACCATCCAGAACGCTGATAAAATTATTGTTTTAGATCACGGGGAAATAATGGAAGCAGGATCTCACCAAGAGTTGCTGAAACTAAACGGATACTATAAAAGGCTTTACGATCTACAGTTCAACAGTGGAGGAATTGAAAAGGCCAGCTAAGTTGCTGGCCTTAATTCTATCGTTGTTAATGAATTCCCATAAACAATCGGTTCCAGCGTATTTTGCTCAGGAACGAGGCATTATCATCCCAGCTCATCCAAACAAACAACGCCTTTCCCACTACGTGATCTTCGGGAACAAAGCCCCAAAAACGCGAATCGAGCGAGTTATGGCGGTTGTCGCCCATCATCCAAAAGTAGTCCATTTTGAATGTGTATGAATTTGTGGGTTTGTCGTTGATATAAATTGTATTGCCTTTCAGCTCCAGTTTGTTGCCTTCATAAACCGAAATAGCACGTCTGTAGAGAACGAGATTTGATGTATCCAGCTTTACAGTCCAGCCTTTTTTAGGGATAACAAGCGGTCCGAAATTATCTTCATTCCATTTGAAACGTGGATCGTGCGGGAACACGGCAGAAGAATAATCGTCGATTGCCCTGATTTGCGGCTGAACCTGCTTCACATTTACCCACTTTTTCATTTCATTCGCCTGCTCAGTGGTGAGGGTAAGGCTGTAGTCGTAGGCTGTGATCTGGCTTTCCTTATAATCAATGTGCATTTCCTCAAAGCGTTCCGGGTTGAAAGGCTCGCCATTGGTTCTCACCAGGTAATTGGTTTGGCCGAACTGAGGAGTTTCTGAAGCTTTCCCGTTGATGTAAATCTGGGCATTGATGATCCGGATAGTATCTCCGGGAGTTCCGATACAGCGTTTAATATAGTTCTCCCGCTTGTCTACAGGCCTCCAAACAATGGTATAATCCGGATTGCTGCGAACCACTGATTTCCCGATTTGCCGGGCCAGGTCGTAGTAACTGGCACTTGACTGAGTTTCGAGAATTACAGTATCACCTTCCGGATAGTTGAACACAACCACATCGCCGCGTTTTACATCATTAAATCCGGGCAAGCGACGGTACTTCCATTGAACACCGTCCCAATAGGCTTTGGTGCCGGTAACTGGCATCGTGTGATGCGCAAACGGAAAAGCAACCGGAGTCATCGGCATTCGTGCGCCGTAGTTCACCTTGCTTACAAAAAGGAAATCGCCAATTAAAAGAGATTTCTCCATTGATCCTGTCGGGATGGTATAGGCTTCAATAAATAAGCCGCGGATTAGGGTTGCCGCAATAACGGCGAAAATAATAGCATCAAACCACTCGCGGCCTGCGCTCTTTTTCTTCTTAACAGTAGTAGTTTTTTTATCAGGATTCTTATTCCAGAACTTCCAGTTCATTTTAATTCTAAATTATACGCTAAAATCAAACATATCATCAACCGTGTAAAAACCGGTTTTGCCCTTTAGCCATTCTGCTGCCAGCACAGCTCCAAAGGCAAAGCCCGAGCGGTTGTGGGCAGTGTGCTTAAATTCAATATCATCAACTTCAGAGCTGTAGATAACGGTGTGAGTGCCGGGCACATCTTCAATACGGTGCGATTCAATTAGCAGCTGATCGCCTTTGGCAACCAGCTCCTCGCCTGTCCCGACCACATCATTCACCCACTCTCTTTTCCTCTTTACGCCAGCCAGAATACCTTCAGCAATAGTCATGGCTGTTCCGCTCGGCGCATCCAGCTTTTGAGTGTGATGTATTTCTTCAACCTGCACATCATATTGTGGATAACGGTCCATCAGCTTTGCCAAAATCTTGTTCACGAAGAAAAACACGTTCACTCCCACGCTAAAATTAGATGCATAAAGCACCGATCCGTTACTGCCTTCGCACTTATTTTTAATGTCTTGCAAATGCCCATACCAACCGGTGGTGCCTACAACAACTGGTACGCCGGCATCAATACACGCACGTATGTTTGAAAGAGCTGAATCGGGCGTGCTGAAATTGATGGCTACATCTGCTTTTTGAAGGTTTTCTGAGGTAAGTTCGTCCAGGTTGTGGGCATCGATGGTTAAGACTACCTGATGTCCCCGGCTCAGGGCTACGTCTTCAATTATGTGGCCCATTTTGCCATAACCTAAAAGGGCAATATTCATGTAGTGATTTATTAAAGGTTGTTGTTGAGGCTATAAAGATAGTGTAATTTTTAGCGAGGGCACGCTGCTGGAGGCGTTATATGGATATGTTTGCACAGACGGGCTAAGCCGCAATGATAAATCGCTGTTGATGTCGTAACGTGCAAATTTGGCTTTTACGTAAGCGTCTATCGCCTGCAAAGCATAAAAACCAACGCCTCCTAAAATGCTGAGATCGCGATTACGGCGGTAGAAGTCTTTGTATGTTATGATGCTGCTTGTGGGATACCTATCAAACGTTGGATTCTTATGCGCATCATTATGTGCCAGCCGGTATTGCAATTCAGTTAGTGTTTCGCTATAATTCTGCTGATAAAAATTAAACACCAACCCGATGCCCACAAAGCCGCCATACACAAAAGGCAGCTTCCAGGCTTGTTTGTTGTATATCTGCCCTAAGCCAGGGAAAATGAGCGCCCGCCGCAAAGCGATCTTAGGCATCGCCTCAAGCGCAAGCCTCGCTGAATCTTTAACAACCTCATGCTTCTTTTGAACTGTTGTGCTATCGGGCCGACGATTTTTTGTGCCGGGGTTCAGCATATTGGTATCTACCTTCACCACACCATTATCCGTTTGAGCGGAAAGGCTCAGGCTAAATGCCGAAACGAATAAAATAATGAGAAGGCATCTAAGCATTACCAGTCTAATAACTCAAGAATGCGGCTGAGGTCATCGTTAGAAACAAACGGTATTTCTATGGACCCTTTGCCCTGTCCCTGCACTTTCAACTTTACGTGAGTGGCAAATTTTGAGCCAAGGTCGTCTTGAATTTTTTGGTATTGAAATGAGATTGGCTCAGGTCTTTTGCCGTCCGGTTTTTTGGTTGTCTTCTGTTGCTGTATTTCGCGGACTAATTCCTCAGCTTTCCGAACCGACAAACCTTTACTGATCACTTCTTTGTGCACAAACAGTTGCTTGTCCACCTGCTCAAGCCCGAGGATGGCTTTCGCGTGCCCCATGGAGATTTGCCCATCGCGGATAGATGCCTGGATTGCGGGCGGGAGCTTCAGCAATCGCAAATAGTTGGTGACTGTTGAGCGGTTTTTGCTTACGCGATCACCCAACTCCTCCTGTTTCAAGCTGCATTCATCCAGCATCCGCTGAAAGCTCAAAGCAACTTCAATAGCATTCAGGTTTTCCCGCTGGATGTTTTCAATTAAAGCCATTTCCAGCATTTGCTGGTCGTTGGCTGTGCGCACATACGCGGGAATCTCCGTTAACCCCGCAAGTTTGCTGGCCCGCAGGCGGCGCTCGCCCGATATAAGCTGATAGCTGTTCTGCCCCGATTTCCTTACCGTGATCGGCTGGATCAAACCCTGAAGCCTGATTGAATCCGAGAGCTCAAGCAGAGCCTCTCGATCAAATTCGGTACGTGGCTGAAATGGGTTTACCTCAACCTGGCTAACTTGTATATGGCTGATGCTCCCCGGTTGAGAGCCATTCGAAGGAGGTATCTCTTGCTTATTATTCTGAACGGCTTCGGTATCATCCAGCAATGCACTTAATCCTCTCCCTAATCCCGTTTTTTTCTGGTAGGTCATTCTATCTTAAACTACTGCCTCTCCCGCGGCTTCCTGCCCTGCAGGCAATTCTTTCACTAAACCGTTCTTGCGCACAATTTCGCGTGCTAAATTAAGATAATTGATTGCGCCTTTACAATTTGCATCATGCATGATCACAGACACACCGAAGCTTGGCGCCTCGCTCAAACGTGTGTTGCGCTGAATGATTGTTTCAAATACAAGCTCCTGAAAGTGAGTTTTTACCTCTTCTACAACCTGGTTTGAAAGCCGCAGCCTCACATCATACATAGTTAAAAGTATGCCCTCAATCTCAAGTTCCTTGTTCAAACGGTTTTGAACAATCTTTATGGTATTGAGCAATTTGCCCAAACCTTCTAACGCAAAATATTCGCACTGAACAGGGATAATTACCGAGTCTGATGCTGTAAGGGCGTTGATGGTTATCAGTCCCAATGATGGGGAACAATCAATGATAATGAAATCGTAATCGTCGCGAACGCGGTTCAAAACGGCTTTCATTTTGTATTCGCGGTCCGTTAAATTGATCATCTCAATTTCGGCTCCTACCAGATCAATATGCGCCGGCAACAGGTCCAAAAATGGCGTATCAGTTTTTTGAATGGCTTCGCGAGGATCTATGTCGTTGATGATGCACTCGTAAATGCTAGCCTTTATAGTGCGTGGGTCAAACCCGATGCCGGATGTAGAGTTGGCTTGGGGGTCTGCATCAACCAAAAGTGTGCGGTACTCGAGCACAGCCAGGCTTGCCGCAAGGTTAATAGACGATGTTGTTTTCCCTACGCCGCCTTTTTGGTTTGCTAACGCGATGATTTTGCTCATGCTTAAAAATAATTACAAGAGGGTGATTTAAAAGCCTTTCGGCGGATCATTAAACCAAGTGAAAATGCCTAATTTTACCGCAATTAGCGGCTTTTACCGACCGCCTAAGATACGAACTTTAAACAAATTAGGCAGCCGGGCTCTTTTACGTTTTGCACATATTATCCACATAATGATTACTGTAATTTCTTCTACAAACCGCCCCGAAAGCCATACGCTTAAGCTGTCGCAATATTATCAGCGGAAGCTAAAAGAGGCGGGAGAAGATGCAGGCTTGTTGTCGCTGACTGACTTGCCGCCAAATGTGATTCAGGCAGACATGTACAAAAATGCGGCAGATGATTTCAAGCCTATTCAAGATATTATCACTGCCAGCGATAAGTTTGTCTTTGTGGTTCCGGAGTACAATGGCAGTTTCCCGGGCGTGCTGAAGGTACTGATAGATGCATGCAAATATCCCGACAGCTTTTTTGGGAAGAAGGCAGCCCTCGTGGGCTTATCCTCCGGCAAGTACGGCAACATCCGGGGAATAGACCACCTCACAGGCATTTGCCATTACATCAACTTGCATGTTTTGCCCATGCGCATCCACATTCCTGCCATTGATAAGGAGTTTGACGAATCAGGTAACTTGTTCAAGCCCGATACTGTTAAATTCACCGACGAGCAGATCAGGCGGTTCTTATCCTTCTAAGCCCCTCAATTTTACCCGCAACAAACAATACATTGGGATATTACTTTTTACTTTGTTCCCCAAATGAAAATAGGAATTGTATGTTATCCAACCTTTGGCGGCAGCGGCGTTGTGGCCACCGAGCTTGGCAAAGCGTTGGCGGATAAAGGCCATCAGGTACACTTTATAACATACAGCCAGCCCGCAAGGCTCGACTTCTTCTCCGAAAACCTGTTTTACCACGAGGTTTCCGTTTCACAATACCCGCTTTTTGATTTCCCGCCCTACGAACTTGCCCTTGCCAGCAAACTGGTAGATGTGGTAAGGTTTGAGAAATTAGACGTGCTGCATGTGCATTATGCTATTCCTCACGCCTCAGCAGCGTACATGGCGAAGCAAATACTAGCTACTTACGGAATCCGCATTCCGGTTATTACCACGTTGCACGGCACCGACATAACATTAGTGGGACGGGATGTAACTTATAAGCCGGTTGTGACTTTTTCCATAAACCAGAGCGATGGCGTAACATCAGTTTCTGAATATCTGAAGCAAGCAACGCTCGACCATTTCGCTATTACAAACGAAATAAAGGTCATTCAGAACTTCATAGACCTGAACCGCTTCAGCTTAAAGCCAAAAGATCATTTTAAAAAGGCTATTGCCCCGCACGATGAACGCATTTTGGTCCATACCTCAAATTTCCGAAAGGTTAAGCGTGCTGGAGATGTGATCAGGGTTTTCAAAGAAGTATCATCCAAAATCCCATCGAAATTACTGATGGTTGGCGACGGACAGGATCGTGTGAATTGCGAGCAGCTTTGCAGGGAACTGGGCATTGCAGAAAATGTTCGATTCTTAGGAAAGCAGGAAGCGGTGGAAGAAATCCTATCTGTTTCTGACCTTTTCATCATGCCATCTGATTCTGAGAGCTTCGGATTGGCAGCGCTAGAGGCGATGGCCTGCAAGGTTCCTGTTATTTCATCAAACACAGGCGGCTTGCCGGAACTGAATATAGAAGGCGTAACCGGATTTTTGAGCAATGTTGGCGACGTAGCGGATATGGCAAAGAATGCGATTTACATTCTGGAAGATGAGCAACGCCTGGAAACCTTTAAAGAAAACGCACTAAAGCGTGCGAAAGAATTTGATCTGAGCCTGGTGCTTCCTGTGTACGAAGCGTATTACAAAGAGGTAATTGAGCGAACAAAGGCTATCGTTTGAGTTATAAATAGGTAGTAGCTTCGCTGTTTACTTATTTTTTGTAATCGTAACCCACGACTTGTCAAACCCAATCTTACTCAGGAAATTGGTTTTATCTACAACATCGGGAGCTTTGACTTTTATATGAACGTTCTTCGTCGGAATGTCTTCAATAATGGTAAATTGAGTGCCTCCTGACTGCCAAGTGAATTTATGCTTATTATCTCGTTTAAAATAACCTTCCAAATTTCTCTGCTTATTCCATTTCCAATAAAATAATTCGGGGTCATACAGGATTGTGTTGTATTCAAAAATTACTACTTCGGAGAGGTCAGGCGAACGAACGAATACCAAAGTTCTTAGTTGTTCGTGCGTTTCTCTTACTTTTGAAACTTTGCTATTGTAGATGTCCAAAACCAGTGCTCCTGTTTCATCTGGATCGGTTTCAAGTGGTTTGATAATGTGACCATCATAAGCGTATTGTAAATCATTTCTGCCGGAAATTAATCTGACAGTTTTAACTTTGGATGGTTTCAATTGTTTTACCGATTTTGCTCCCCAAGCGGTATTTCCTAAAATAATATCGTCTAAACCCGCGGGGTGATAGGACCATTTAGCTTGTATAGCATCTGCAAACATTTTCTCCCATTCTCGACCCTGTACATCACAGTTTCCGCGTGTCGCCATAATATAAACCAGCTCTTCAGCAATTTTATAGGGTAAATAAGAAGGGAATTCGTTGAGTGGAAATGCAGGAACGGCGTGAGACATCGTTCGCATCTTTGGTTTAGGCCTCTCCATTAATTTTCGTTATAAGGCACTTCATATTCCCTAAGCACATCAGCCATATCTAAAGTAGTAGCAACATAAGGCAATAACTTTAGAATTACAGCTTTCACCATATTTACTGGCACAGCGTTACCAGCCTGTTTTCTAGCTTGTGTGTCATTAATGATTATTTTATACGAATCTGGAAAACCTTGAAGCCTAAACATTTCTCTAGGAGTTAAACGCCTTTCGCCATTAACCAATAAATAGTTGTATGATGCCCCAGCTCTTAAAGCACATGAATATGGATATGAACAAATGTTGCCCGCTTTGTTTTCATGCCAAATTGAGAGTTTATAAGCAGACTTGTGCATATCCTTTCTCTTTTCTTTAATGTAATCTGAGGCAAGATGCTTCTTGTCAACATTCTTTTCCAAAATTTCGATTAGTGGCTTAAACGGTCGTATCGGAGAAGGATAAGAAAAAAGGATGGGATCTTTATGACCTACTATTATTACACGTTCTCTCTTTTGTGGCAGGCCAAAATCTAGTGCATTTAAAACTGCATACTGTACTTGATAACCTAGATCTCTCAATGTTTTTACTATAACTTTTAACGTCTGGCCTTCATTGTGCCCAACAAGCTGTTTTACATTTTCTAAAATAAAGGCTTTCGGTTTTTTTTCCTTTATTATATTGGCTATATGAAAGAAAAGAGTTCCTCTTGTATCATCAAACCCTTTCATTTGGCCAAGTATACTAAAAGGTTGACATGGAAAACCTCCAAATAAAATATCGTGATCTGGTATTGAAGTAGGATCTATTTTAGTTATATCTCCCAAGGGTCGCTCTCCAAAATTCATTTCGTAGCTATCCTGACAGAACTTATCAATATCCGAAGAAAAAACACACTCCGGCACAATAGCATTTTCTTTACAGGCTTGATCCATTGCGATCCTGAAACCGCCTATACCACAAAACAAGTCTATGAACCTAATTTTTTCCATGAATATTAGTTTGAATCAAATGTAAGTTTTTTGGAGAACTACGAAAACATAATCAGCTGCTTTGCTCTACAAGCTCTTTAATCCTGTTTTTCTTTAACAGCTAACTGTCCACAGGCGGCATCAATATCCTTTCCGCGGCTGCGCCGGATGTTTACAGTAATGCCTTGTTTTCTCAGATAATCAGCAAAAGCTTCGGTCTTGTCTTCTTCCGCGTTTAGGAAGGATGCGAACGAAATGGGGTTGTATTCTATGATATTAACCTTGCATGGAAGATGCTTGCAGAACTTTGCCAACTCCTGCGCATCCTGAAGCTCGTCATTGAAGTTATTGAAGATGATGTACTCGTACGTAACCGGATTCTTGGTTTTCGCATAGTAATACTTTAGCGCTTCAGCTAACGCCTTTAATGAGTTTTGCTCATTAATAGGCATTATTTCGTTGCGCTTCTTATCGTTGGCTGCGTGCAGGGAAAGGGCGAGATTAAATTTCACCTGATCATCGCCTAGCTTCTTAATCATTTTAGCGATGCCAGCGGTTGAGACCGTGATACGCTTGGCTGCCATATTCAGCCCATCAGACGATGTTATGCGCTCGGCAGATTTCAAGACATTGGCATAATTGAGCAAAGGCTCACCCATACCCATGTAAACAATGTTGCTTAGCGGCTGCCCGTAATTTTCTTTTGCCTGGTTGGCGATGAGTACCACCTGATCGTAAATCTCTGCTGCATCCAAATTGCGTTTGCGCTCCATGTAGCCAGTTGCGCAGAACTTACAAGTTAAGCTGCAACCCACCTGCGAACTCACGCAAGCGGTCATCCGGTCATCAGCAGGAATTAAAACGCCCTCGATGATATTTCCGTCGTGAAGCTTGAAAGTATTTTTGATAGTCTTGTCGGAGCTAAACTGCGACTGGTGGACCTGAACAGGGTTTATCGTGAACTTTTCCTGAAGCCTTTCCCGCAGTGCCTTGGAGAGATTGCTCATCTCATCAAAACTCTTGGCAGACTTAGCCCAAAGCCATTCCCAGATTTGCTTTGCACGAAAGGGCTGTTCGCCAAATTCGGTTAACGAATTTTTCAAATCGTCAAAACAAATACTTCGTATATCTATTCTTTTTACGGGAAATTCCACGTGCAAAGATACCGAATGCGAGGGATAGAACGTTTGGCACAATTGCGACAATTTTGTCAAAAAATTGTTGTTATAACAGCAAAATTTTATCTTGCCGAAACTTTTCGGGAGAGAAGGACAGCGTTCTATGATTAAGTACTATTCAGCAGATTACATTTTACCTGTTTCTTCCGATCCAATCAAAAACGGAATTGTGGCTGTCACTGGCACCGGCGAAATTGCCCGGGTGTATGATGGCGACAACCACGATCTGCAAGGGAAAAACGTTGAATACCGCAAGGGAATTATTGTTCCCGGTTTTGTCAATTCACATTGTCATCTCGAACTTTCACACCTCCGCGGCAAGATCGAGAAATCC
The DNA here is from genome assembly GCA_029266635.1 of Sphingobacteriaceae bacterium. GTDB lineage: Bacteria > Bacteroidota > Bacteroidia > Sphingobacteriales > Sphingobacteriaceae > JAQSWM01. The sequence continues at coordinate 32,798 of JAQSWM010000010.1, forward strand.
CAGGGGCTTATAGCATTTATTAAGCAGGTGCTTGCCAAACGGGCAGACAGCGAAAAAGCGATTGAACAAGCTGCACGGGAAGCAGACGAGGAGATGTTTAAAAACGGCATCATCGCAGTTGGCGACATTTGCAATAACAACTCCTCTCTACCGGTAAAGAAAAAGAGCAAAATTCATTATCATTCCTATATCGAATTATTAGGGTTTAATCCTGATAAGGCGAAAGAGATTTTTGAGAGCGGTCTTGAGCTGGAGGAGAAACTGGATACTCTAAAAAGCTCCATAGTTCCGCATGCTGCTTACTCAGTGAGCAAAGAATTGCTGAGACTGATCAGCAGCTCTTCATCCGAAAACAAGAATTTATTGACGGTTCACAACCAGGAAACTGAAGAAGAGAACAAGTTTTTCCGGTACAAAACCGGGCAGTTCGTAGAGTTTTACAAAAACATTGGAGTCAACATAGATTACTTCAAGCCTCAGGCAAGAAATTCCATTCAGAGCATTCTTCCGCTGCTGCCCGCAAACCAAAGCATTATGCTGGTGCATAATATCTATACCAGCCTGAAAGACATTTACTTTATAAGGCGTTTTGGGCGAGATGTGACCTGGTGCTTCTGTCCTAACGCGAACTTGTACATCGAAGACCGGCTACCGAAAGTCGAGATGTTCCTGTTCGGCGATTTCAACATCACCCTCGGCACAGACAGCTTAGCGTCTAACGATGGCTTGTGCATGCTTTCAGAGCTCAAAACCCTAGCGAAATTCTGTCCTTCCATCCCACTCACCAAAACACTTGCCTGGGCTACGCTCAATGGCGCAAAGTTTTTACGTATCGACGATCTTTTCGGAAGTATTGAAAAGGGCAAAAAGCCAGGGCTTAACCTCATCAACAATATGGATGGGTTAAAACTTACTTCCGAGTCAACCGTTACCAAACTTATCTAAGCCACCCGCTGGCAATTTTCTTGCTGTTGCGCTTACAAAAACACAATTTTACCAGCATGAACGCTGTGTGCAAACTCTTTGACATCAGGTATCCGATCATTCAGGCTGGGATGGTGTGGTGTAGCGGCTGGGAACTGGCTTCGGCTGTGTCGAACGCAGGCGGTTTGGGCTTGATCGGTGCGGGGTCTATGTATCCGGATACGCTTAGGGAACACATCAGGAAGTGCAAAGCCGCAACAGCAAAACCTTTCGGTGTAAATGTGCCTCTGCTGTACCCCGACGTTGAAGAACATATGGCAACGATCGTGGACGAAGGTGTGAAAATTGTGTTCACATCTGCCGGGAACCCCGCCACATGGACGAGCTTTTTAAAGGAAAAAGGCATAACCGTCGTACATGTCATCGCAAACAAAAAGTTTGCAGAAAGAGCTCAGGACAGCGGCGTTGATGCGCTTGTTGCGGAAGGCTTTGAGGCCGGCGGGCATAATGGACGGGAGGAAACTACTACTATGTGCCTGGTGCCGATGATCCGGGACATTGCTAAAGTTCCCTTGATTGCTGCTGGCGGAATTGGAAGTGGAAGAGCAATGCTGGCAGCGATGGCGCTGGGAGCGGATGGTGTGCAGGTTGGCTCAGCGTTTGCTGCGGCAAGTGAGTCGTCGGCACATGAAAATTTTAAAAAAGCAATAATTGGCGCAGCAGAAGGAGATACAAAGCTGAGTTTGAAAAAGCTGGTTCCGGTACGGTTGCTAAAAAATGACTTTTACAGGCAGGTTGAGCAATTGGAGTTGAATGGCGCCGGGCGTGAAGAACTGGCTAATCTGCTCGGCAATGGGCGGGCGAAAAAAGGAATGTTTGAGGGCGATTTAGAAAGTGGAGAGTTGGAGATCGGGCAGGTTGCTGCGATGGTGGATTCTGTGAAGCCGGCGGCAGAAATCCTTCAAGATATATGGCAGGAGTTTTTCGCGGAGAAGGAGCGGATATCTACGCTGGAATTGGCTCGTAAAGCGTGATTAAGGAAGATAAATTAAATGAAGCATCTAAATATTACAGTTCACGGAAAAGTGCAGGGCGTGTTCTTCAGGGCAAGCACTAAGGCGGTGGCCGATCAGCTCGGTGTGAAAGGGCTGGTGCGCAACCAGCCGGACGGCACAGTTTACATCGAAGCAGAAGGAGATGATTTCGCGTTAGATTCGTTTGTGGAATGGTGCCACGAAGGACCGCAGAATGCCAGGGTTGAAAAAGTGGAAACGAGCGAAGGGGAAGCCAAAAACTTCCGTAATTTTGAAGTAATTAAAAAGAATTTGCTGTGGTGATGGAAGTTCCGCCGCATTCCTCAACTCAAAACATCCATTGTCTACACTAAAGAAATTCGCCGGGCAAACTGCTATTTATGGCCTAAGTACAATTCTGGCCCGGCTGTTAAATTTCATTTTAACGCCGCTTTTCGTCAAGGTTTATCCCGCTAAGGTTTACGGGATTTTTACCTATATGTTCAGTGTTGCCTCTATGGTTAATGCTGTGCTGGCCTTTGGGATGGAAACAACCTTTTTTCGGTATCTCAACAAGTACGAAGACAAAAAAGAAAAGGTTTACTCCAACACGTTCTTAACAGTTTTAACCATTTCCATAATCTTTCTTGCATTTACTACTCTTTTCCCCACCGACATTGCCATCTGGCTACAGGATGGAAAAATCACAACCACTGTTACAGACTACGTACGTTTTGTTAAATATTTCATCTACATCCTCGTTCTTGATGCATTAGCAGTAATACCATTTGCAAAAGTTCGGGCAGACGGCAGGCCGATCCGGTACGGCATTATCAAAGCGGTAAACATTGTTGTATTTGTCGGTTTGAACCTGATTTTCATAATCGTTATCCCGCTCATGCTAAAAAACCACTGGGCTGGCGCAGAATCTATCTCGAGCTGGTATAGGCCAGGATGGGTGGGATACGTTTTCATTTCAAATCTGGTAGCCAGTGCTATCACTCTTCTGCTGTTAATACCGGAGCTTTCGCAATTGAAACTTAGCTTTGATCGACAGCTCAGCAAAGAAATGTTTCTTTACAGCCTGCCTGTGTTAATTGCGAACATGTCGTTTATAATCAATGAAAATATCGACAAGTTCTTTCTCGGCAGGTTGTTGCCGGTTGGGATAAGCGAGCAACAATTAGGGATTTATGGCGCCTGCTGTAAGCTGGCTATCTTCCTGAGCATTTTTGTGCAAGCTTTCAGGCTCGGAGCTGAGCCGTTTTTCTTCAGTCACGCCAAAAACAAGAATTCGGGAGAGACTTATTCGCGGATTATGACCTGGTTTGTGATCGGAGTTTGCCTCATCTTCGTGGGATTAGTTGCCAACATTGAAATATTGAAATATTTTATCCCGGGAGACGGCAATCAGAAGTTTATCTATTGGTCTGGATTGGATGTGGTGCCAATCCTGCTTTTCGGATATGTAAGCCTCGGTATCTATATGAACCTGTCGATCTGGTACAAACTATCCGATCAAACGCGTTATGGATTGTATATTTCGGGTGCAGGAGCCATCGTAACAGTTGTGTTGAACCTGATTTTCATTCCTAAATACAGCTATATGGCAGCAGCCTGGGTTTCATTAACAGCTTATGTAACCATGATGGTGCTTTCGTACATCCTGGGACAGAAAAACTATCCGATTCCATACGATTTGAAGAAGAATATCGCTTATCTGTTATCGTCGGCTGTTGTGGTGTACTTATCTTATGTGATATTTCACCGCAACCTCATCGCGGGAAACGCACTTTTACTTGCCTTTGCGGCGATTACAGCTTTCGCGGAACGTAAAGAACTGAAACAATTACTTGCAAACCGATGAACATAAAGATCATAAACCTCTCGCAAAATCCTTTGCCGGCTTACGAAACAGAAGCTTCGGCGGGGATGGACCTGCGGGCAAATTTGATAGAAGATGTTGTGCTAAAGCCAATGCAGCGCTTGCTCATTCCAACGGGATTGTTCATTGAATTGCCAACAGGTTTTGAAGCTCAGATACGGCCACGCAGCGGTTTAGCGTTGAAGCATGGAATCACAATCCTGAACTCGCCTGGAACCATTGATGCTGATTATCGTGGCGAAATCAAGATATTGCTGATCAACTTTTCTTATACAGATTTTGTGGTAAAAAACGGGGACCGGATTGCGCAAATGATTGTTGCCAGCCATGAAAAAGTATCCTGGAGCCAGACAGAAGAATTAACTGAAACTGCCCGCGGCACCGGCGGCTACGGACATACAGGAATATGAAAAAAATAGCCTTGCTTCTCGTTTTGCTTAATGCCAGTGTTTGCCTCGCACAAAAAACTGCGCCGACTATTGTAACGGGAAGAGTGCTAAGCCTTCAGGACAGCCTTAAGGTTAAAGAGTGGTTTTTTGCAGCCCTAAGCGCAAAGACGATCAATAATTATGATCAGTCCACAGAGTACTTCAACAAAATTTTAGATGTTGATCCGGCAAACGACGCTGCCCTTTATGAACTAGGTTACATTTCGCACCGCTCAGGCAAAGAGCAAGACGCCGAAAACCTGGCCCGTAAGGCAGTAACCGTAAAACCAGAAAACGAATGGTATTGGCTTCTGCTTGCCGATGTCTATAAAAAAACCAGCAATCTTCCCCAGCTCACTCTAGTCTTTGATGAACTTATCAGGATTTCGCCTGACAAGGAAGATTACTACTTCGATAAAGCAAATGCCTTATTCCTTCAAACTCAGTACGACGAGGCACTTGAAACTTACGCCGCGATTGAGAAGAGATTTGGCTTAAGCGAAGACCTGATCTCGATGCGGCAACGGGTTTATCAAAAACAGGGAAAGAGCGATAAAGCAGCAGGCGAGCTCCAGAAATTGGCAGAAAGCAACCCGAACGATGTGCGGAGTTTGGTTGAGTTGAGCCAGGTGTATTTAAAGGCGGGCAACAATGCCAAAGCGCTTGAAACTCTCCTAAAAGCGAAAACTGCTGACCCGAGCAATGCCTATGTGCAGCTTTCTCTGGCGGATCTATATCGCGGGCAGGGCAAAAACGATGAAGCTTTCGTGGAATTAAAATCCGCTTTCGGCAGCACCGAAATGGATGTTGATTCTAAACTAAGGATCATCCTATCTTTCTTCCCCCAGTTCGCCGCAGAAAAGGTACGCAATGAAGCCGAGGAATTGGCTATGATCATGACAAAAGCTCATCCGGCAGAGCCGAAAGCCTGGTCGGTTTATGGCGATGTGCTTTTTCAGCAGCAAAAATATCCGGAAGCCCGCACTTCCTACAGAAAAGCACTTGAACTGAATAGCCAGGTTTACATGATCTGGGAGCAGCTGGTTCGGATTGACGTTACAGAAGGCGATTACGACGCAGCCATCAAAGAAGGTGAAGAAGCCCTTTCTATCTTCCCGAACCAAGCCAACCTGTTTTTGCTGACCGGCACGGCTTACGCTCAAAAGCAGGATCATGAAAAAGCAGTTAGTTATCTTAAAAATGCAGTTTCCCTACAAATTGACGATAAGGAGAGCCTTGCTCAAACTTATTCCATTTTAGCAGATTCGTACAACTCATTAAAACGCTACAAAGAATCTGATCTTGCTTACGACGAGTCGTTGAAGTTAGAGCCCGACAATACCTTCACCCTGAACAATTACGCCTATTATTTATCGTTAAGGTCAGAAAGGCTCGATAAAGCAGAACAAATGTCTCGCCGGGCAAATGAGTTGGACAAAGGAAATCCGTCGTATGAAGACACCCATGCATGGGTACTTTTCAGGGAAAAGAAATATAAAGAAGCCCGGACCTGGATTGAAAAGGCAATTGCTGACGACAAGACCGGCAACGGTACTTTATTTGAACATTATGGCGACATCCTGTTCATGCTAAATCAAAATGAACTGGCGGTTACGCAATGGACAATAGCCCGCGACAAAGGGGTTGTGTCTGAGACCTTAAACAAGAAAATAAATGAGAAGAAATATTTGGAGTAGGATATTTTCTTTGTGTGCCGTTGTGCTTTTTCTAAGCAGCTGCGCAGCTCAAAAGGAAGTGGTAAAGGCCGAACCAAAGACGATCCCTGCTAACACAGATAAGTTTGTAAACATTCCTGACAGCATCCGAAAAAACCAACTTAACTTTTCGACTCTGTCGGTGAAGGCAAAAGCCGATATCAACATCGGAAAGAAAAACAATGATGCAACGCTGACCATCCGAGTGAAAAAGAATGAGGCTATTTGGGTTGCAGTAACAGCGCTGGCCGGCGTGGAGGTTGCCCGTGCGCTAATCACGCCCGACAGCGTTAAGCTTATGAACAAGCTTGATAATACCTATCTTAAAAAGCCATTCAGCTATTTACATGAGTTTGCCGGAGATGAACTCGACTTCAACATGTTGCAGGCAATACTGATCGGAAATGTTGGAGATAGATTTTTGACGGGCACTGTAGCAATTGGCGACCAGGGACCAGAACTTAGCGGTTCCATAAACAGTTTGAAGTATAAGCTTTTGTTCAACCAATTGTTCAAGCTGAATACTTTGAACTTAAACGATTCATCAGCGAATCAGGAACTTGCTATTGCTTACAACGGCTGGTCGCTGGCAAACGGACAGGAACTTCCTCAGCAGGTTTCCATCAAATCAACCGCAGAAAACAACCTCAGTATAGACTTAGAATATAGCAAAGCGGTTTATAATCAACCGGTAGATATGCCGTTTACAGTTCCCAAACGGTTTGAAGTTATAAATTAGCGGTATGAAATTCCTCAGGCTTCTGCCTTTTTTAGCTTTTCTTTTAATTGCGGGCACTGCCTTCGCTCAAAGCAGTGCCGAACTAAAACGCCGCAAAGATGCGCTTTCGCGGGAGATCGAGCTACTGAATAAAAGCCTCCGAAACACTTCCAGCAATAAGAAATTATCTCTTAAACAGATCAATGCGCTAAACGCTCAAATCCGTTTACGTGAGCAGAAAATCGGCACCATTAACTCAGAAGTAAGGCTGTTAGATAATGAAATTGCTGACAACACTAGTACAGTCCACTCGCTGCAAAGCCAATTGGAGAAGCTCAAGAAAGGTTATGCCAGCATGGTTCTGTTTGCGTTTCACAATCAAAGCGCATACAGCAAACTGATGTTTGTTTTTGCTGCCAAAGATTTTAATCAGGGTTACATGCGGTTGCGGTATTTGCATCAGTTTGGCGAATACCGGCAAAAGCAGGCGCAATACATCAAGGAAACTGCCCGTCAGCTTAATATCAAAATTGTAGAGCTCGACCACAACAAACGCAAAAAGAGCAGTTTGCTCCAGGATCAGGAGAAAGAGAAGCAAACTTTAGGCAAGCAAAAAGTAAATCAGTCAAAGGTTCTCAGCACCCTCGCAAAACAGGAAAGCAAGTACAAAAAAGAAATCTACCAAAAGCAGAAAGAAGCAGCGAAGTTGAGCAGTGCGATAAATGCTGCAATCAGGCGGGAGATAGAAGAGGAAAGGCGCAAGGCGGAAGAAGAGGCACGGAAAGAGGCTGCGTTGGCCAAAGCAGAGAATCGGGCGCCTGTAGCAGCAAAACCAATCGCAAAAGGATCGAGCATTTTATCGGCTACGCCGGAGTCGGCTAAACTATCGTCAGACTTTTTGGGCAGCCGGGGCAACTTGCCGTGGCCAGTGGCTGCGGGCACCATCGTGGAAACATTTGGAACTCACAAATACGGTGTAAATGTGTCGGTGGAAAACAGCGGAATAGACATCAAAACACCTGCAGGAGCTGCGGTTAGAGCGATCTTTTCCGGCACCGTGGGCAGAATAGTTTCGATCAACGGCTCACAAACGGTTATTATCCGTCACGGCGAGTATTTCAGCATCTATTCCAACCTGCGATCAGTGAGCGTATCATCGGGACAAAAGGTTACTACAAAACAGAATATTGGCACGGTTGCGACCGACTCTGACGATGGCACAACACAGGTCCATTTAGAGATTTGGAAGGTGAGCACGCCCACTAATCCTGAAAGTTGGCTGGCCAATTAATAAACCTTTGGATAAGTTAAATGTCTATCTTTGTATTACTACAGTAAATTATAAGCAATGCATACTTTATTATTCTTAAACATCGGCACTCCCGAAATGATGCTGATCATGTTTGTAGCCCTGCTTTTATTTGGGGGGAAGAAATTGCCGGAACTGGCACGCGGGCTTGGAAAAGGGATCAGAGAATTTAAAGATGCCTCCGAAAGCGTTAAGACAGAAATCCACAGGAACATAAATGCCGTAAATGACGATTTAGCAGTAGATCTTGAAACCAAGAAACTGGAAGAGAAATCCGTTATAAACGACCAAACTCATTAAAACAAAGTAGATGTTAAATTCAATTTTATTAGCCTGGTTAGGCGGTCCGGAGATCATAATCATAGTAGTAGTGATCCTTCTGATGTTCGGTGGCAAAAAAATTCCTGAACTTATGCGTGGCTTAGGTAAAGGTGTAAAGGAATTTAAGAGCGCTAAAGACGGCGATCCGGCCACTGACGAAGATCATCGCAGAGACGTCTAGTCTCTGCTCATTTTTTCTTCAGAAAACCCACATTCCAGATCTTTTCTGCTTTTCTGCCTATCGCCCAGAACGAAATGGCAAGTATTCCAAAAAAGATAGTTTTATCAGCAATATCCCATAGGTATTCGAAGTACCGGGAGTAGATATTGATGAGCAGAAAGGTTATCCCGAACTCACGGGCAACCTCATCCTTGTATTTCAATCCGGCTACGGTAAAAGCTACCGCGATTAATGCCGAAATAATTCCCCAGTAAAACAGCTCAATCTGCCTGATTCTTAGCCAGTCTTCTATGCTGCCGAAGTTTCCAAATATCGAAAGGAGCCACAAAGAGATGAACATATAGAGCATGCCAATAATATAGCTTGGCAGCTGAAAATACTCCAGTTTCTTCCATCCTCGCATCATAAAGCTGAACCCAACCAGTAAAGCTCCAAACAGCACAAACCTAAGCGGGTAATTCATCCCGAGAAAATAATAACTCCATCGGGTTTGATAGCCTGTTTCTGTTCCGAACCAGCTTCCCAGCGAGATCAGCGCAAAAGCCCAGATCAGCCTTGAATTGAATTTGTAGGCAAGAAACCCGTAAACGAACACCGAAATCAGGAATAGGATTGAAAAATGTCCCGAGCCATTGTCGAACGTTTTACCCAGGTAGGCGATACAACTTGCGGTGAACAAAACGCCTAAGAAGATAATTGCCTCGTTGCTGAAAACCCGCTGCGGATATTTGTTCTCCATCCGTCGGCCGTAGTAAAAGAAGAAAGCAGCCAGCCCGCCGCAGATTACACTAATTACAATATCTGGTGTGTCATACAGACGCTCAAGCCACCTGATTACGGTATCATCAATGATTAGCGACGCAATTGAAACCACACCGCACACCAGCGCAACCCAGAAAGAATATTGAGCAAGCCTACGCCAGTCAAATCCTTTTACCTCGTACGATGCCCGCAGCTCCGAGGCTTTGCCCTCATCTAAAAGCCCCGAGCTTTGCCATTGGGTGATGGTGTTGTCAAGAAAATCAGCTTCGTTTTTGTCGAGGTTTAGTTTTGCCACGGCGATGTTTTCAGTTTGAAGCTACCGATATAAACTCAGGCAAGCAAATCTGAGGCAGATTTCTTGTCGGCTGAAAGCTGAGCCTTCAGCTCCTCAAGCGAATCGAACTTTATATCTGCTCTGATGAAATGGTTAAAATAAATGCGGATGATTTGACCGTAAATATCCTGATCAAAATCAAAGAGATTAACCTCGATATTCCGCGACATGCCGTTTATCGTTGGGCGGTGACCGATGTAGCCCATGGCGTTGTAAGATTTTAGATGTGAGATTTTAGATGTTAGAGCTTTATCCTTTACAACTTTAACCTCCACAGTTACAGCATAGATTCCATCTGCCGGGATGAGTTTGTAAGACTCTTCAACAAACAGGTTAGCAGTGGGGAAGCCGAGCGTTCGCCCGAGCTGATCGCCTTTTATAACCTTGCCGGTGATGTGGAAAGGATAGCCCAGGAAACTGTTGGCCTTATCAATTTCTCCTGCAAGCAGCGCATTCCGCACCTGGGTTGAACTCACCGCAACATTCTGAATATCTTCTTCCGGAATCTCCTCCACTTCAAAGCCATACACCGGAGCAAAATTTTGCAGATCGGCTAAACATCCTGCACGGTCCTTTCCAAAGCGGTGATCGTATCCAATCACGATCTGCTTCGTCCCTATCTTGTCAACAAGAACCTGCTGAATGTATTCTTGTGGTGTTTGATTAGAAAAATCGCGTGTAAACGGAGTGATGATAAGGTGATTTACTCCGGCTTTTTCAAGCAATTCAATCTTCTCATCCATTGTGGTCAGCATCTTTAACTTTTGATCTTCAGGATGGAGGATAAGCCGCGGGTGCGGAAAGAAGGTGAGGATGACCGTTTCGCCGCCGAGCTCCGCCGCCAGTTGCTTTAAACGTGAAATTATTTTTTGATGCCCGATGTGAACTCCGTCAAAAGTGCCGATGGTAACTACAGCTTTATCGAGCTTTGTAAATTCGTTAATGTGGTTGTAAACCTTCATTCTGCCGCAAAACTAACGTAATTCCCCGGCTTCTTTCAGACTGCGGATGTGGTTTACCAGTTCCATAACTTCGTAGGCGTTTGCTACATTGAAACTTCCGCTGCGGGTGCGCCTCAGAGCAGATAGATAAGCACCGTTGCTGAGGGATTTTCCAAAATCATGCACCAGCGAGCGGATGTACGTGCCTTTGCCGCAAACAACCCGAAAATCTACTTCGGGAAGCTCCATGCGAGTGATTTCAAATTCTGAGATCGTCACCTTCCTGGTTTTCAACTCTATTTCTTCCCCGCGACGGGCTTTTTCATAGAGGCGCTCTCCTCCTACTTTTACAGCCGAGTGCGGTGGCGGATATTGATCCAGATCTCCGATGAACTGCTGAGTTGCTGCCTTAATCTGAGCTTCCGATAAATCCCCAAAATCAAACTGCTGATCAACCGCAGTTTCCATGTCGTATGATGGAGTGCTTGCCCCGAGGATCATGGTGCCGGTATATTCTTTCTCCTCCGCCTGAAATTCGTCAATCTGCTTGGTCATTTTACCTGTGCAGAGGATAAGTAATCCGGTAGCAAGCGGATCGAGTGTGCCGGCATGCCCAACCTTCAGCTTGAGCGGCTTGAAGGAATTGCGGATTTTTCCCACAACATCGAAGCTCGTCCAGCCGTAAGGTTTGTTTATTAGCAGAAGTTCACCTTCGGCGAAATTGAAATTTTTAAACTCAGGAGATTTGCTTTCCAATAGTGTATAAAGAAGAAAAAAGCGGGTTAAATTACTTGCAGGTTATGGCCTGTGAGCAGGAAGGCGAGGATTACGATTCCAACAACAATCCGGTACCAGCCAAATAACCTAAAGCCACGCTTCTCCAGAAAGCTGATAAAAGATCGGATGGCGAGCATTGCTACAATAAAAGCAACCACATTGCCGATTGCCAGCAACTTGAATTCCTCGCTACTTAATACGTAACCATCTTTATAGAAATCGTAAAGCTTTTTGGCCGTTGCACCGAACATTGTGGGAACTGCCAGAAAAAAGGAAAACTCGGCTGCAGCTTTACGCGATAGCTTTTGCGACATCCCGCCTACAATGGTAGCAGCAGAACGCGAGGTTCCTGGAATCATTGAAATACACTGAAACAAGCCAATTTTCAGAGCTGTTCCGTAACTGATCTCATCCGTGCTATTTACAGTTGGATTTCTGAACCACTTGTCGACAAAAAGCAAAATAATCCCACCTATCAGCAACGCGATGGCAACGCACAAAGGGCTTTCTAAAAGCTCATCAATCTTTTTGCTAAGCAACAATCCAAAAATCACAGCCGGTATAAACGCGACTAGTAACTTAAAATAGAAATCGAACGTTTGAAAAAAGCGCTTAAAGTAAAGTACAATCACCGAAAGGATAGCGCCAAGCTGAATTGCAACAGTGAAAAGCTTCACAAACTCCTGCGACTGAATGCCCATCAGCGCAGAGCCAATGATCATATGCCCGGTGGATGATACCGGCAAAAATTCGGTAAGGCCTTCTATGATGGCCAGCACTATCGCCTCGAAAATGTTCATTATGCCTTGGTTTGGGAAGGCTTTTTAAGGATCGCGTAGAAACCGATGCCAAACCCAACCAGCACTACTATAGGTGCAAGCACGGTTTTCCTGAAATCGTAAATGTCTGTATCGCCAATCATGAGGATAAATCCGAGGATAATTACGCCAATGCACAAGAGCATCAAACGATAGTTTTCTTTATTGAACACGAAGTGAACCTGCTTCGTTTCGTGCGTGGTGGTTGTTCTCTTTTGTGCCATTACCTGTAAAGGTCGTAAATTTTTAAACGCAAATATTTTCTTACCGCAAAATAGGTGCTGAGCCCTGAGATCAATATTCCGATAATGATTACTGCGACGAAAACGATTATGAATTCCGTCCAGTTTCGCAATATCACCATTTCAGGAACCTGCTGCTGAGCAAAATACAAGGTTACGAGCAAAAGAATAATTGCTATAAGCCCGCCGATCAGTCCATGCAATACACCGCTGGTTAAAAACGGCCTGCGTATAAAGCTCTTGGTAGCGCCTACAAACTGCATACTTTTTATCAGGAAGCGTTGCGAGTAAATAGCCAGTCGGATAGTGTTGTTGATGAGTGCGATTGCGATAACGGTCAATATCGTTGCAAAAACAAGGATGATTAAACCGATAATGCGGATATTCTGGTTTACCATATCAATCAAAGATTTTTGATAGGTAACTTCTTTCACCAGTGGATTGCGCTGCAATTGCCGGCTAAAGCTTTCAATGCTCGCGTTATTGGCGTACTCCGCTTTCATGTAAACATCGATAGAAGATAACAGCGGATTGTATCCCAAAAACTCAACGAAATCTTCGCCGAGGTCTTTAGTAAGGTTTCGGGCAGCAAGCTCTTTGCTCACGTATTGGGTTTTTAAAACCGATGGATTTGCATCAATCTGCTTCTGAAGAGCAATGATATCAACCTCCTTAGCACCATCATTTACTATGATATTTAGGACTATGTTTTCTTTCACATAGTTCGACAGATTCTTGGCGTGCACCAGTATCAAGCCCAACAAACCAACCATAAGCAGCACAAGAGAGATGCTTATAACATTAGAAATGTAAATGGTCTTTGTCTTTTTAGAGGAAGCGCTGGCTTCGAATTCTTCCATAAAATCTCGGATTATAGCACGCGAAAATAAAGATTAAAGCCCATAACGCGAAAAAGCATGCATTTAGTTTCTGCTGCGCTGATGCGAATTCTAAATGATAAAGGTTAAATGCTAAAAGCTTAGTATTTTCGCAGCTCATTTGTAAACGATAGAATGGATTATCAATTTAGGCGCATAGAAAAGGATTGGCAGCAGTTTTGGGCAGAAAATCAAACATTTAAAGCCGACAATACATCGTCAAAACCTAAGTACTATGTGCTTGATATGTTCCCTTACCCTTCGGGCGCAGGCCTTCACGTCGGGCACCCGCTGGGCTACATTGCCTCTGATATTTTTGCCCGCTACAAGCGCCTCAAAGGCTTCAACGTTTTACACCCGATGGGCTACGACTCTTTCGGCCTTCCCGCTGAGCAGTACGCCATCCAAACCGGTCAACACCCTGCCATCACAACCGAAGCCAACATCAGTCGCTACCGCGAACAGCTCGACAACATGGGCTTCTCATACGATTGGAGCCGCGAAGTACGCACCAGTGATCCCTCCTATTACAAATGGACACAGTGGATATTCATGCAACTGTTCAACTCCTGGTATAATCAGGATAGCGACAAAGCTGAAAATATCCAGACACTGATTTCGAAATTTGAGCAGAACGGAAACGAAGGCGTCAGCGCAGTCTGCGATGATGATGTCCCTTCTTTCACTGCCGAGGAATGGCGTAATTTCAGCGAAGAGGACAAGCAGGCTACATTACTTAAATATCGCCTTACTTATCTGCGGGAAAGCACCGTAAACTGGTGCCCTGCTCTTGGCACGGTGCTCGCCAACGATGAAGTAAAAGATGGCTTTTCAGAGCGGGGAGGCTATCCGGTGGAGCAGAAAAAAATGATGCAGTGGAGCATGCGCATCACTGCGTATGCAGACCGGTTGCTGAAAGGCCTCGACACAATTGACTGGCCCGAGCCGCTAAAGGAAATGCAGCGCAACTGGATTGGCAAAAGCGTGGGCGCCCTAGTGGAGTTCACGGTTGACGGCATTATGTACACCCGCGAAGACGAGGACGATTTTGCCCATCTTAAGCCTGCGGTAATTGAGGTTTTCACAACACGCGTTGATACAATTTTCGGTGTTTCCTTCCTGGTTATCGCTCCCGAGCATGATCTTGTGCCGGTTCTTACAACCGCTGCTCAAAAAGAAGAAATAGAAAACTACATAGCCCAGACAAAGAAAAAGTCCGAGCTCGACCGTATGGCAGACGCAAAGGTTGTTTCCGGTGCTTTTACAGGAAGCTATGCGGTCAATCCGCTGAACGGAGAAAAAATTCCGATCTGGATTGCTGACTATGTACTTGCCGGCTATGGCACAGGTGCGGTGATGGGCGTGCCTTCGGGCGATCAACGCGACTACCTTTTTGCAAAACAGTTCGATTTGCCGATCATCCAGATACTTGATTCTCAAAAAGATCTTGAGAATCAAGCTGATGCTACAAAAGAAGGAAAATACATCAACTCAGGTTTGATCAACGGCACCAACTACCCTGAAGCTATTGCCACTCTCAACTCCCTGCTGGAAAACAGCGGCTTCGGCAAGCCAAAGGTGAATTACCGTATGCGTGATGCCATTTTCGGAAGACAGCGTTACTGGGGCGAGCCCGTACCGGTGTATTTCAATGGCGATATGCCATGCCTGATAGACGAGGAAGAATTGCCGCTGGTTCTGCCCGAGGTTGACAAATATCTGCCTACAGAAAGTGGCGAGCCGCCACTTGGCCGGGCTGAAGACTGGAGATACCAGGGAGCTTATCCGTACGAGCTTAGCACAATGCCTGGGTGGGCTGGTTCAAGCTGGTACTGGTACCGGTACATGGATGCTAATAATGAGCACGCTTTTGCGGATGAAAAAGCCATAGCCTACTGGAAAGATGTGGATCTGTACATAGGCGGGTCTGAACACGCCACGGGACACTTGCTTTATAGCCGTTTCTGGAACAAATTCCTGAAGGATCTGGGGTTAGTGAAGGAAGAAGAGCCTTTCAAAAAGCTGATTAACCAGGGAATGATCCAGGGGAGATCGAACTTTGTGTACCGGGTGATTGACGAAGAAGGAAAAGCAACAAATAAGCTCGTTTCGGCTGGATTAAGGAACCAGTACAAAGTTTTGGCAATGCACGTGGATGTAAACATCGTAGAAAACGATGTCTTGGATATCGATGCGCTTAAGAAGTTCCGGCCGGAATTTGAAAGTGCTGAGTTCATTCTTGAAAATGGCAAATACATCTGTGGTGTGGAAGTTGAAAAAATGTCGAAATCCAAGTTCAACGTGGTTAACCCCGATGATCTGATTGAACGCTACGGCGCCGACACACTTCGGATGTATGAAATGTTCCTCGGTCCGCTGGAGCAGAGCAAACCATGGAATACCAACGGCATTGAAGGCGTATTTAAATTCCTTCGCAAATTCTGGAAGCTGTTCCATGATGATGAGTTCAACTTCAATGTTTCGGACGAAGAACCCACAAAGGCGGAACTGAAGTCGCTTCATAAGATCATAAAAAAAGTAGAAGAAGATATTGAGCGCTTTTCGTTCAATACCTCGGTTTCCAGCTTCATGATCTGTGTAAATGAACTTACCGACCTAAAATGCAACAAGCGTGCAATCGTGCAAGATTTGGTAGTGGTGCTTGCACCGTATGCGCCGCACATTACCGAAGAGCTTTGGTCTTTGCTGGGCAATGCTCCGGGCACGATCTCGTATGCTCAATACCCTAAGTTCAACCCGGATTACATGGTGGAGAACGAATTCTCCTATCCTATTTCTGTAAACGGCAAAATGCGCATGAACCTCAATATCCCTTTAAGCCTTGAAGCGGCTGAAGTGGAAAAATTGGTCCTCAGCAATACAGACTTTCGAAAATACCTGGAAGGCAAGCAGCCGAAAAAGGTGATTTTTGTAAAAGGAAAGATTGTAAACGTTGTGATATAGTTCCAAAATATCGCCTGCCATTCTGTCATTGTACGCAAATAATTGTAGTTTTGCAGTTCAATTATCAGAGATGTTTGATCAGGATTTAAGCGAAGTACAGGCAAAACATAAGCAGCATGACGAGGAGAGGCAAGGCGAGGCGCTGCTTTTAGATATTCCGGTGGAACAGAAGGGCGGGCGCAAGCTTTACATTGAGAGCTACGGTTGCGCCATGAACTTTTCCGACAGCGAAATTGTCGCCTCCATCTTATCAGATAATGGCTTCGAGACTACTTCTGATTTCAGGCAGGCCGATGTAGTTTTCATAAATACCTGCTCCATTCGTGAAAACGCTGAAGTCCGCGTCCGCAACCGGATAAAGGAATTTGGCGCTGCCCGCAAAGAGAATCCTGGAATGATGATCGGTGTGCTTGGCTGCATGGCCGAGCGATTAAAATCAAAATTCCTTGAAGAAGAAAAGCTGGTTGATGTTGTGGTTGGCCCAGATTCCTACCGCGATCTCCCAAACCTCATCAACCGTGTTGATGAAGGTCACAGAGCTGTGAACGTATTGCTTTCCCGCGAGGAGACTTACGCAGACATAAGCCCCGTGCGCCTCAACTCAAATGGAATTACAGCTTTCATTTCTATCATGCGGGGCTGTGATAACATGTGCTCGTTCTGCGTGGTTCCATTTACCCGGGGCCGGGAACGCAGCCGCGATGCGCATTCCATAATTGAAGAAGCAAAAGATTTATATAACAGAGGCTACCGCGAAGTCACACTGCTGGGTCAAAATGTCGACTCTTATAAATGGAGTAGCGAAGATGGTTCAGAGCAGGTGAATTTTGCCAAACTGCTCGCCCTTACCGCAGCCGTTGCACCAGACCTTAGGGTTCGCTTTTCCACTTCGCATCCAAAAGACATTACCGATGAGGTGCTTTACACAATCGCAACGCACGATAACATTTGCAAATACATCCACCTGCCGGTTCAATCGGGCAACTCGCGTGTGCTGGACCTGATGAACCGCACGTATACACGCGAATGGTACATGGACCGTATTGAAGCAATTCGTCGCATAATTCCGGGTTGCGCAGTTTCTACGGATGTTATCACCGGATTCTGCACCGAAACAGAGGAAGAACACCAGCAGACATTAAGCATGATGGACTTTGTGAAGTATGATTATGCGTATATGTTCTCCTACTCAGAACGCCCGGGAACTTTGGCGGCAAAGCGGTACGCGGACGATATTCCTGAAGAAATTAAAAAGCGCAGGTTAACAGAAGTTGTTGACAGGCAACGGAAGCATTCGCATGAGCGTTTGCAGGCGCAGGTGGGAAAAACACACCTGGTTTTGATCGAAGGCTTTTCTAAAAAATCAGAACTCGACTATTGCGGAAGAAATGATGCTAACGCGATGGTAGTTTTCCCTGTTGACGAACGCTACAAACCAGGGCAGTATGCGGAAGTGTTCGTTGACCGATGCACACCAGCAACTTTGATTGGTAAGATAGTTTAGGTTATCTGTTGTGGGTTGTCAGTTACCAGTACCGGCAACTCGCAACCCACAGCTCACAACAGAATAAAATGGACATTCAAGATATAAAAAACCGTTTCGGGATAATTGGAAACTCGCCTTTGTTAAACAGAGCGATCGACATTGCCCGTCAGGTGGCTCCAACAGATATTTCAGTTCTGATAACTGGCGAAAGCGGTAGTGGCAAGGAGGTTTTCTCGCACATTATCCATTCGCTGAGTGCCCGCAAGCACGGGCCTTTCATTGCGGTTAACTGCGGCGCCATCCCGGAAGGAACGATTGATTCAGAACTTTTCGGTCACGAAAAGGGCTCGTTCACAGGCGCACACGAAGCGAGAAAAGGCTATTTTGAAGTGGTGGATGGCGGAACAATCTTTTTAGATGAAGTTGCCGAGCTTCCCCTGGGCACACAAGCCCGCCTTCTCCGCGTACTTGAAACCGGAGAATATCTTCGCGTAGGCTCATCCAAAGTTCAGAAGACGAACGTGCGTGTTATTGCTGCTACAAATGTGGATGTTTTTGATGCCGTGCGAAATGGCAAATTCCGGGAAGACCTTTATTATCGCTTAAACACTGTTCCGTTGAAAATTCCTGCCCTACGGGAACGAAAAGAGGATATCAATCTGATTTTCCGGAAGTTTATTGCCGACTTTACGGACAAATATCGGAGCCCGAATGTGCAGTTAGATGAAGGCGCTCAACAGGTGCTGATGAATTATAGCTGGCCGGGAAACGTGAGGCAATTGAAAAACATTGCCGAGCAAATTGCCGTCTTGGAAAAGGATCGCAATATCACCGCCCAGGCAATTATGAATTACATCCCATCCGAAGGAAGTAATTTGCCGATGCGCATAAATCAGAAGAGCAGCGAAGATATTTCTGAACGCGACATCCTGTACAAGGTGCTGTTTGATATGAAGCGGGATATGGTTGAGTTGAAAAAGCTGGTGGCAGAAATCATTCAACACGATGGAAACGCTTCGGCAATCGCCAATCCGCAGCTCATTAATCAGCTTTATCGCGACATTGAGATTTCCGGCGTTGAGCCATCTCATCCAAAGCTAACTATTCATCAGCCGAATGGCGCAACAGCAAACCCTGCGCCGCAGCATGATTACAGCATCACTCACCACGATGAAGAAGTTGAGGAATCTCTGTCGCTCATTGATCGGGAATCTGAGCTCATTAAAAAGGCATTGAAAAAACATCGCGGAAAGCGCAAACTGGCAGCACAGGAACTGGGAATATCCGAGCGCACACTCTATCGCAAAATCAAAGAACTAAACCTAAACTAAGACGTATGGCTGCTTTAAAGAAGGTATATTTGCTTTTGATTCCCGGTTTGTTGCTTTTGCAATGTTGCGGCATTTACTCGCTGGGTGGCGCAAAAGTGCCCGATGCGATGAAGACGGTTACAGTTCAGTTTTTTGAAAATAATGCACCTTTGGTGATACCTGCACTTAGCCAGCAATTTACCGAAGCGCTTAAGGCTCGAATCCGGGATCAGTCGCGGCTCAGCATTGTTCGCACCGATGGCGACGCGATTTTTGAAGGCAGGATTACTGACTACAACATCAAGCCAACCGGAGTTGGAAGCAATGATATTGCAGGGCAGGTTCGGGTGACTATAACGGTTGCGGTAAAATACACCAACAGCCTGGATGAAACACAAAGCTTCGAAGAATCGTTTAGTGCCTTTAAGGACGTTTCTATTCAGACGCAGACCTTAGAATCGCAGCAATCGAGCATTATAACCGATGTGAACAAACAATTAACTGAGAATATTTTCAATCGTGCTTTTGCCAATTGGTAAGCATTTTGTAGTTTAAACCCAAATCGACAGGTGGTGGATCAGATTAATCCGGATCAGTATAACTTACTTCTCAGTTCTTTCCTGGAGAAACCCGATCAGGTTGACCAAGCTGTTCTCAATCAACTGATTGAGCAATATCCCTTTTCTCAGCCCCTGCATTTTATTTATGCAGCGAAGCAGAAAAACGATCACAATGCTTTTGAAAAAGCCTTGCCCAAAGCATCCGCTTATGCTCCGAAGCGTGAAGTGTTGTATGCTGCCGTGCATGAGCCGTGGAGCCTTGTAAAAGTTGCCCAGGGTATGGCACCAGCCGATACGGAGCCTGTGTTTTTAACCGGCAACGCAGTTGAGCCAGTTTCCCATTTTGAAGAAGTGGACCAGGCGATGGCCGATGCGGATACCGAAACAGAAGACAACATCAACACAGGCCTTCCGGAGGATTTCAGTTCGCACGATCCAATATTTGAGCAGATATTAGATGAGACCGGCACTTCCGCCCCGCAGGAAGATGCTGAAGAAGAAGAGCCTATTGAAGAGATTTCAGAAGTTCAAAGCCCGTACGAGACCGATGACATAAACATTGTTTCTCCTGAGCATAACGCGTTTATTGAGGCTGATGAACGGGGGCTGATTGAGGATGAAACCTTCGAAGAAATCGCAGAAGCACCAAATGAAGAGGAGAATAAGAGTGAGGTTGAGGATAGCAGCGCAAGCCATTTTTCAGAACCAGAAATAGAAACTGCCGAGAACCTTGTTGATGAAGAGGAAGATCGGGATGAGCCTAAAGCCGAAGAAAAAGAGGAAGCTTTGCGACAGGATAAACTGATTGGCAGCATTGCCGGATCAGACTTTTTTGCGTTTGAAAAATCCGCAGTCGATCCGTTGCAACCGGAAGAAGCTGCGCCAAAGCAAACCGGCAGCCGGGCAAATGTATCGCGTTACAATGATGACAAGTTGCCGTACACCTTTCTCTGGTGGCTCGACAAAACCCGTAAGCAGCACTCAGGAACTTATCAGCCGTATGCAAATTTCTCCTTGGATACCACGCAGGTGATACGTCACAAGCCTGTGGAGGAGTTGAATCATCAAATCATTGAGAATATTTTCCACCTTCAAACTCCGTTGGATAACATGGAGCCTGAGCTTCATCCCACAACAGTGGAGTTCGAGGTAAAGAAAAAGGAGGCTGTAATCATAGAAAAGTTCATCAAAGAAGAGCCGCAGATTAAGCCGCCGCAGCTTGAAAAAATAGATAGCGAGAACAAAGCTCGCCGCAGCGCCGAAGACCCGAATGATCTTGTCTCTGAGACCCTCGCCCGCATCTACACCGATCAGATGCTATATCACAAAGCAATAGACACATACAAAAAATTAAGTTTGAAGTTCCCGGAAAAAAGCACGTTCTTTGCCAACCAAATTGTGGAATTAGAAAAGAAAATCAATTAAAAACATATGTACCTTTTTTTAGTAATCCTGGCCATTATCGTTTGTGTGTTGCTTGGCCTTTTAATTTTAGTCCAGAATCCTAAAGGCGGTGGTTTATCGTCCGGTTTCTCGGGTTCAAACAACGTGATGGGCGTTCAGCGCACAGGCGACATCCTTGAAAAAGGCACCTGGGGTTTAGTTATAACTTTGATGGTTTGCGCATTGTTGATCAATGCAACCCTTCCAAAAGGTGCAACTAACACCAAAGGCGAAGATTTACAGAACCAAATTAACAAGCCGGCACAAACACAGATGCCAGCTTCAACGCTTCCTGCTTTACCAACAGATACAAGTAAGAAGTAAAAAGTATCCATTTCAAAAATGGCTTGCCACAACGGCAAGCCATTTTTGTTTAGTGACATCACTGACAGCCTGACACAGGGAACACATCTTAAGAGTACATATTTTCAGCATGAAATGAAAATTTGACAAGCAAAGCCTTTAGAACCTAAAAGAAATGGCTTTGGCATAATTACTGACCACAGGAAAACAAATTCTAACAAACAATCAATACATTATGGCATTGAATATTAAACCTATCGCAGACAGAGTAGTAGTTGAAGCTGCTCCTGCAGAAGAAAAAACAGCATCAGGTCTTTACATTCCTGACACCGCTAAAGAGAAACCGCAAAGAGGTACTGTTGTTGCCGTTGGTGGTGGCAAAGTAGATGAGCCCCTAACTGTTAAAGTGGGTGACGAGGTTTTATATGGCAAGTATGCAGGTACTGAAATTACTTACGATGGTAAGGAGTATCTGATCATGCGTGAGTCTGATATCTACGCGGTTCTGTAAAAAGATTTAAGACTTTAGATGTGAGATATAAGAATACCCACCTCTAAGTTGATATCAACTAACTCGATTAATAACGAGAGCAGAGATTGAGCAGGTCTCACATCTCAAATCTCACTACTCAAATCCCAAAAAAATGTCAAAACAAGTAAAATACAATGTTGATGCTCGCGATGCCCTGAAAAGAGGCGTTGATACTTTGGCCAATGCGGTTAAAGTAACTTTAGGCCCGAAAGGCCGTAACGTAATTATTGATAAAAAATTCGGCTCACCAGCTATCACTAAAGACGGTGTAACTGTAGCCAAAGAAATCGAACTGAAAGACGCCATTGAAAACATGGGCGCTCAGATGGTTAAAGAAGTAGCCTCTAAAACTGCTGACCAGGCAGGTGACGGAACTACAACTGCTACCGTTTTAGCACAGGCAATTGTAACTGCAGGTATCAAAAACGTAGCTGCCGGAGCAAACCCAATGGATTTGAAACGCGGTATCGACAAAGCAGTTGCTGCTGTTGTTGAAAATCTGCGCAGCCAAAGCCAAACTGTAGGCGAAGACAATAACAAAATCAAACAAGTTGCTTCTATCTCTGCAAACAACGATGAGGTTATTGGTACCCTGATCGCTACTGCGATGGAAAAAGTTGGCAAAGACGGTGTTATCACTGTTGAAGAAGCAAAAGGAACGGAAACTGAAGTTAAAACTGTAGAAGGTATGCAGTTTGACCGTGGTTACCTTTCTCCTTACTTCGTAACCAATACTGATAAAATGGAAGCTGAGTTGGAGAACCCTTACATCCTGATCTACGACAAAAAGATCAGCAGCATGAAAGAGTTGCTTCCAATCCTTGAAAAACAAGTTCAAACTGGCAAACCATTATTGATCATCGCTGAAGATCTTGATGGCGAGGCTTTAGCTACATTGGTAGTTAATAAAATCCGTGGCTCGCTGAAAGTTGCTGCTGTTAAAGCTCCGGGCTTTGGTGATCGCCGCAAAGCGATGCTTGAAGATATCGCTATCTTAACTGGCGGTACTGTGATCTCTGAAGAAAGAGGCTTCAAATTAGAAAATGCTGACCTTTCTTTCTTGGGACAAGCTGAGAAAATCGTTGTTGACAAAGACAACACTACCGTGATCAACGGTGCTGGACAGGCTGATGACATCAAAGGCCGCGTTAACCAGATCAAAGCTCAAATAGAGACTACAACATCAGATTACGATAAAGAAAAACTACAAGAGCGTTTGGCTAAGTTGTCTGGCGGTGTTGCTGTCCTTTACGTAGGTGCTGCTACAGAAGTTGAGATGAAAGAGAAAAAAGACCGTGTTGATGATGCACTTCACGCAACACGTGCTGCGGTTGAAGAAGGTATCGTAGCTGGTGGCGGCGTTGCCTTCATCCGTGCTATTGAGTCTTTGAACGGGCTGAAAGGTTCTAACGAAGATGAAACTACCGGAATTCAAATCGTTAAACGTGCAATCGAAGAGCCACTTCGTCAAATCTGCCAGAATGCAGGTATCGAAGGTTCTATCGTAGTTCAGAAAGTAAAAGAAGGAACTGCAGACTTCGGTTACAACGCACGTACAGATGTGTATGAAAATCTGATTGGCGCAGGCGTTATCGACCCAACTAAAGTGAGCCGTATCGCACTTGAAAACGCTGCTTCTATCGCTGCGATGTTGTTAACCACCGAGTGTGTGTTAGCTGACGAGCCGGAGGAAGATAAAGGCGGCCATGGTGGCGGTATGCCTCCAATGGGCGGCGGCATGGGCGGCATGATGTAAGCCAACTTACTCAAATAGAATAAACCCTTGTTCATTAATTTGGACAAGGGTTATTTTTTTATAGGTCAGCTGATTACACGTTTAGCTCAACCGAGCAGTATTAATACTCTCCTATTGGCAATCTGCCGTGGGGAAATACTCGTATTTGATTAAAAGCAAGTTTATTCCTATTCGGGCATGTACTTTGCTTAATAACAACCATGAAGCGAAGCCTACCCTTAAAAACCAAAAGAATTCCGGTAAAAGTATTTGAATGGGTAGTGTTGAAGGCACCGCAAATTCTGGTTTCGCTTATCGTCTGATCAAATCCCCTGCTTTGCTTTAATTTCCAGATACCTGTTGATGGTGTTTACAGTAACGTTCTGTGGAGCAGTTAAGATGGATTGGATGCCGTGTTTGGCAAGTTCCTTAACAATCAGTTTCTTTTCATACGCAAATTTTTCAGCAATAGCCTTCACGTAGATGCCTTCTACATCCTTCGCGGGAGCTTTGCTAAGGCTGGCTAGCTCAATATTCTCGAAGAATACAATTAGTAGCAGATGAAACTTGTTGATGCGCTGTAGAAAAGGCAACTGCCGCTGTAAAGCCGACATGCTTTCAAAGTTGGTGAAAAACACCACCAGACTCCGCTGTTTTAAAGTAGAGCGCACGCAGGTATAAAGCGCCTCCATATTGATTTCCAGGTAGCGGGTTTTCTCTTTGTAGAGCACTTGGAGAATTTTGTTGAGTTGAGTGCCTTTTCTATCCGCGGGAATTACCGAGCTGATCTTTTCGGAAGCGGTTATAAGCCCCGCTTTATCCTCTTTCAGCAAAGCCACGTTGGATAATACAAGGCTCGCATTGATTGCGTAATCCAGTAGGCTCACACCGTCGAAAGGCATCTTCATTGCTCTTGACTTATCAATGATGCAATACACGTGCTGGGATTTTTCATCAGTGAAGGAGTTCACCATTAATTCACTCTTGCGTGCCGACGCTTTCCAGTTCACCGTCCGGTAATCGTCGCCCGCAACGTAGCTTTTGATCTGCTCGAATTCCATGCTGTTGCCCAGCCGCCTGATCCTTTTAATACCGTATTCGTTCAACCGATTCGAGATCGCCATCAGCTCATACTTGCGCATCGAAAGAAATGATGGATAAACCGGCAAAGTTTCTTTCTCGTTAAAATTGTACCTGCGACTGACAAGCTTCAAAGGCGATTGCACATAAACCCTAATCTGCCCGAAGTCGTATTCGCCCCGCTTTGTAGGCCTGAGCTGATACGTGATCATTTTGTGCTGCCGCGATTTCAGATCGGTGGTAAACCACAAATCCCGCTTTTGAAATTGAAATGGAATTTCATCTATGATTCCAACCGAGACAGGAAAAGCGTAGAAGTTTTCGATGTAGATGCTGAGCGGATTTTCGTCGCTGTTGCTCAGGCGCTCCGGCGAATTGCGGCGGGCAAATATACCGTTCGTAAGCCTGTAGAGAAGTAGCAAGTCAATAGCTAATAACGCCATTAAGCTCCAGAAAAAAAGCTCCGGAATAGCTCCCAGCCATGGAAAGAAAAAAGAAAGTACGAAAAGCACGCAGGCTATGCCCAGGCAGATAAACAGCCTATCGCCAAGGAAAAGGTTGCGGTAAAATTTTGTCAGGAGTGCTTTCAATGAATGATTGGCTTAATAGCAGTATTATCGAGGCACCTCAATTTTTTGAATGATTTGTGCAACCACTTCATCCGGCGTAATGCCTTCCATTTCCCTATCTGGCGTTAGCATAATCCGATGCCGCAGCACGGCAGGTGCTACTTCAATCACATCTTCAGGAGTCACAAAGTCCCGCCCGCGAATGGCTGCTACCGCTTTTGCGCTGTTTACAATGGCGAGAGAGGCTCGTGGTGAACCACCCAGAAAAAGAGACTTGTTGTTTCTTGTTTCATGGATGATTTTAGCAACAAATTCCAGAATATTCGGCTCTACGAAAAGCTCCCGCACCTGTTTTCTGAACTTCATGATCTGAGCCGCCGTAAGCACAGGCTCCACCTCCTGCAATTGCTCGGTTGTTTTTTGCTGATGCTGCTGGGCGAGAATGGCAGTTTCTTCCTCGAGCGAAGGATATCTAACCTCAATCTTGAACAAAAAACGATCAAGCTGCGCCTCGGGCAAGCGATAAGTGCCCTCATGTTCCACAGGGT
This sequence comes from Sphingobacteriaceae bacterium, assembly GCA_029266635.1. Classification (GTDB taxonomy): domain Bacteria; phylum Bacteroidota; class Bacteroidia; order Sphingobacteriales; family Sphingobacteriaceae; genus JAQSWM01. Next base: position 58,574 of record JAQSWM010000010.1, read on the forward strand.
TTTGCGTGGCCAGCACCACAAAAGGTTCTTCCATTTTATAGGTGACACCGTCCATCGTGACCTGCCGCTCTTCCATTACTTCGAACAGGGCTGCCTGTGTTTTGGCAGGCGAGCGATTGATCTCGTCAACCAGGATCACATTGCCGAAAATTGGCCCTCTTCTGAACTCGAAGCTTGCATCCTTAGGGTTGAAGACTGACGTGCCTAACACATCAGACGGCATGAGGTCGGGAGTGAACTGGATGCGGGAGAATCGGGCATCTACACATTTGGCGATGAGCTTAGCTGTGAGGGTTTTGGCAACTCCGGGGACGCCCTCAATCAGCATGTGCCCATCCGCTAAAATACCGGCAATCAGCAACTCGATCATCGCCTGCTGGCCAACTACGATCGTGCTTAAGGTGGCTTTGATTTGCTCAACAGCCGCATTCAACTGGCTCAAATCCGTTCTTTTTTCAAATATTTGCTCTTCCATTAAGGCTTAGTAAAAATGTTCAATTAGTTTGTTTAACCCAATCAGTTCGCTGTCGCTTATTTTATAACCCGACCGCACATTGTGAATGTACATCAACACCTGATCTATTATGGCTGGCTCGATGCCGGATTTGTTAATCAGCATCTCGCGAAACTCCCCATCCAAAATGCTTGTTTTAAGCTGGTAATTGCTTCGGATGAATTCCAGTAGATATGTTATTTTCTTTTCGGCAATGTTGTGATTGTTCCTTTGCTGATAATAAACCTGTCCAACAACCTTGACAAACTCCGCTGTCGTGTTGGTCATAGGGTCTGTAAGTGGAATGATGCGCTGCCTGCGTTTAGATTGATAAACAACAAAGATCAGCATGCTGAACAGCGCAATGTAGTACGCCCACCTCAGCTCCGGATGCTTCAGAAAAACCCGCATCGGCGACTGTTCTCCTTCAATTCCCCTGGTGGCATGTTCGTCCCAGATCAAATTTTCACCGGGCTTTACATACGAAAGTGCTTTGGCAGCATAGTCGGCGCCTCCGGGCTTCAGCATATTGTAATTCGTGAAGAACTGTGGACTTGCCACCAGGTAAAGCGCCCCCTTTCCGAAGGGATATTTTAAAAAGTTGGCATGTCCTCGCTCATTGGTGCCCAAGACAATGGCTCTGGCCGTGTCAAATTTGCTGAAGTACTGGTGCCCCGTTCCTTTATCAAACGTATAGCTTGTTTTACTGAGCGATGGATTGGAGAAGCGTACCGAAAGATCATCTTTGTCAGAAATACCTCCCTCAGAATTTATCTTTAGTTTCAAGAACTTTTCAAGGAAACTTCCAAGGTTGAATGTTGCGATAAAGACTTCGTTACCTTTTTTCATGAATGGAATTAACCTGGCGAAATCGTACTGATCAAGTTCCACACTGCTGGCGATAGCAATGTAACTGCCGCTTTTCAACAGCGAATCGTTGCTCAGCGTATATACAGCTTCCCGATGGGTGCTGATCTCTGTAGACGGAAAAATATCCGGCAGCCGATTGTAGAGAATGTATGTGCCGTAAGGAATCTTATCTGTTTTGACATAAGTCGGCGACCAGTCGACGGGCACAGGCTTGTTGTACTCGGCTATCACGTAGATGATAAGCAGTACTGAAGCGATGCCGATGTATATCTTGAGGTCTTTCACGATAGCCTTTGATTAAAATCATGAAAGGAATTATTAACATGCTGATAGCCGTTTCCATCAACCGGAAAATCGCCGTACCAAATATATTCAAACTGAAGGGTAAGGTTTTTGAATTGCTGCTGCTTATCCGGATGATTTATTTCGCTGATGTATGCGGCATTTGTTTTGTCGAGCTGCCAATTAATAAAGCCGCGATCGTTAAGTTTTTTTAAGCAATTGAGGTAGAGCAGCCTCACTGCCAGGCGGTAGTTTTTGTTAGACACCGCTCTTTCAATCTCTTCGTCAAAGCTGATTTCATGAATATTCTCTAACGATTCTTCGTAAGGGATTTCAATCGATTTCGATTTCCCGGTGAGCAGTTGCAAGGCATCCATTCCCATCAGCTTCAAAACAATGTAGACTAAGCCAGATAGGCCAAGAATGAGAAAAAGATATTTCCAAAAGCCGCCAGGGATAGCTTTTGAATTCACCCCATCGAACAGGTGCCAGAACCATTTCCAAAACCGGTCCCATAAAGATGCACCTGGCGCATCATTGTAGCTGTAATCAAAGTCTTTGCTAGTCTTGTATTCGTTTATTTCCTTCTCGCTAAAATGACGTGCCCGAACAGCGGAAGAATCAGCCTTGATAATTAAGGGCACGTGCTTGCTAAGCGGCTTTTGCCCAGTGCCGGCGCTCGCCAAAAAAGGTGCAAACAGGAAAAAGAAGAATACAAGTATCCGCATCTTTAATATTCTTCCGATGGAAGATCAGTATCTATTTGAGCTTTGCCAAGGTTATTGATCCGGCTCATCAGTCCGGTGCCTTCTTTCAATTCACTAAGGCTAAAGTACGATAGCGATACTACAACGGATGGCAGGATGAACACACACATACAAAGAGCCCCTAGCAAAGAGGTTAAAATGGTGAGCGATATTGATATATTAGGATTAGGGTTTATAAACATGTTGCCCATATTTATAATTGTTACGGGCATCACAATGGCCATAGACCCTCCCCAGGCAAGAATATAAATAATTGCCAATGCACCGAAAGTTGTCCACCAGTTCCGCTGAATGAGTTTAAAGCCTTTATTAAAAGAATAGCTTAAAGTTCCATTATCGAGCACCATAACAGCAAGAATGAGGGAAACTATCGGCCACAGCCAAATGCCTGGAACCAGGCAGAAGAAGGTTCCCGTGGTTAGTAACAATATCATTAGCACGCTGGCTACTGCGTACCGGAGGAAATAATATTTCACGTATGACCAGACCTCTTCTGTTGTAGGCGCCTCATTACCTTTTTCAACGTACAGGCTAATGAAGCAAAGCGTTATCAAACCAACCAGGATAATGTTTATCATACTCACGCCAATGCTAAAGAAATACTCCCAGCCATAAAGCCGGAACCGCTCAACGCTCCTTCGCCCGCTTGCGGCTACTACGCCTTTTAGCTTAGAGTTCAGAAAAGCACTTATCACAACATTAGCCAACAGAAAAATGCCTGCAATTGTGAAATAGGTTTTCAACAGCGGCTTCCAGACATTCTTTATAAACACGATGGTGTCATGGATCAGTTCGCCGAAATCGCGGACTTTTCTAAATTCAAAGGTTTCCATTGTATGGGCCAGGTTTTAGGTTTCGGTGTAAACGGTTAGGGTAGAAAATTGCGTACCAGGCGATAAAAAGGAGAGATACTGCCAGGATAATGATGCTTAGCCACATTGGCATTTCGGTGTGCCGTGTTACAAAGCTTTCCAGAAATGCCGCAACGATCAAGATAGGAACGATGCCAATAGCTATTTTCATCGCATCTTTTGCGCCGCGTTTGAACGACTCCAGCCGCGTAAAGGTTTTTGGGAAAAGGATACTGTTGCCCACGGTTAGCCCTGCTCCTCCCACTATCACAATTGCCGAAATCTCCAGAGTTCCATGTATCCAGATGGTGAGGACAGAAGGCCAGCCCAGCCCTTTGCTGAAAAAATAATATTGAAAGGATCCGAGCATAATGCCGTTGCTGAGGAGTTGGTAAACGGTTCCTACTGACAGCAGAATCCCGCTGGCAAACACACGAAAAGAAACGTAGATGTTATTTGCGGCAATCATGAAGAACATCGGGAACTCACCTATTGATTTGTACACGCCAAATGGATCGCCTTTGGCGATGTTCTCGTTCGTCATCTTCACATATCCTTCGCCCATTATTAAGGTAACAAAACGATCATCATACTTAGCCGACAAGGCTCCTATCAGGCAGAAAACGAAGAAAAATAGAAAAGAATAAAGCAATTGCTTTTGGCGATGGGCGAAAATCAGCGGAAGCTCTGTTTTCCAGAAGGAAATAAATCGGTTTGATTTTTCTTTTTTGTTCTTGTAAATAGACTGATGGAATTTTGATGCCAGCCCATTGATGTAAGCGGTTGTTTGAGATTTCGGATAGAAAGTTTTGGCGTAAGCGAGATCGTTAGTTACCTCTATAAAGCGCTCTGCCAACACATCCGGATCGGTAGATTGTAGCTGTTCGTAGCTTTTCCACTTCTCAGAATTTTGCTTTACGAACAGTGCTTCCCTCATTGGTAATTGATGAAGTAATTTGTTTAAAATTTTTGAAATTAAGAGAGCGATATAAATTTTTCTTTTGGGAAGTATATATTTGATTACATGCAAACCATCCGAATCACAACAGCCCAGAATATTGACATTGATTACGAAGTAGCCTCTGTTGGCGATAGGATTTTGGGGAACCTTATTGATATAGCAACCTTTGTTGCCTTGTGTCTTCTTGTATTCGCGGTCGCGATGATTTCGAGAGGTGGTCTGGAGAATTTCTCAGTTGGATTTTCGGTACTGCCGATCGCACTTATTATATTATGGGCTTTTTATGATTTGATCTGTGAAGTTTTTTTCAATGGCCAGAGCATTGGAAAGAAGGCGATGAAAATTCGGGTAATCAGCCTTGATGGCGGCAGGCCAACCCTCGGACAATACCTTATCCGCTGGCTGCTACGAATTGTTGATTTTACGCTTACCTCCAGCCTGGGAGCAATGATCTGTGTCATAGCTACGGAAAAGAAGCAACGGATCGGCGATATCGCCGCAGGCACAACACTGGTCAAAACTCATCCCGGGACTCAGGCTTCTCACATCGCCTTTGCTCCCCCAGCAGAGGATTATACGCCGGTGTACCTGAACGCCCGCGACCTAAGCGACCAGGACATCGCCTTGATCCACGAGATCATCGGAAATTTCAAAAAAACCGCCAACCTTGTTTTGCTTTATAGCATGGCGGATAAGGTTAAAGAGCTTCTGAACGTGAGCTCAACTAATACCGATGCGCTTACTTTCCTGGAAACTGTGGTAAGGGACTACAATCATCTCACCGCCAAGGAATACGTTTAGCTAAGCTTTCAAATAGTTTCCCAACTCTGTTGGCAGATTCCTGAGCACGGCAAATCCAACCACCAGAATGAAGATCAGGATTGGTGTAAGGGTATAGTCGAGCGCTCGGAATCTGATATCCCTTCCTGTAAAGATTGATGCTGCTTTATAGCGGAAATGAACCACGAGCAGAGGAATGCTAAACACAAGCAAAAGGTTGTAGTCGGCGGCTTCTTTCAGATTCCCGTTCAGCAGGCTGTGCAGCGCCCGTTGTGAGCCGCAGCCCGGGCAATCTAACCCTGTAAGTACATGAAACGGGCATTGGGGGAAGAAGCTGTATGTTGAAGGATTTACAAATCCGTATAGCAGGAAAACTCCAGCCAAAACGAACAGCCCTACAATATACAGCTTTTGCATATTATGAGAAGCTGCCCAGCAGTCCCGCTCCTACGCCAATAAGCACATTAAGTACAATGCCTATCACACCAAGAGCGATGCCAACAAAAAAGGCAATTTTAACCCATTTCCCTGCTTCTTTTGATGCAGCTTGTGCGCCCGCATAGTCACCAGCATTGTAGCGGCTATTCACCTGCGCCGCGTTAACGATACTCACAATGCCTAAAGGAAGGCAGCAGAAGATAGTCACCAGAATTGATTCAACCAGCCAGTTCTTTGGCCTGAATGCGGGCGGCTGCCCGAAGTTTTGAGATTCCATTAGTTTGATAAGGTTTGGTTAGTTTTTAAAAGTATAAAATCAATCCGTCAGTTCTCTACAGAAAGTTATCCGCATCGCGGTAAGCCTGAATTACAGCCATCTCACCTTCACGTCCCGGCTTTGAATTTCTGTGTTCCATCCCCATCACTCCTTTGTAACCCTTTTCGTGCACAAACTTGAAGATGTTTTTATAATTGATTTCTCCTGTGCCCGGCTCTTTCCTCCCGGGATTGTCGCCAATCTGAATGTAGGCAATTTCACTCCAGCATCGATCCATCGATGTTATCACATTGCCTTCGTTCTTTTGCATGTGGTAAATATCAAACAGGATCTTACAAGATGGGCTGTTCACGGCTCTGCAGATCATGTACGTCTGGTCAGAATGCCTCAGGAAAAGCTCGGGAGTATCGCTCAATGGCTCGAGAACCATAATTAAGCCATGCTTTTCCAGTATCTCTGTTCCATATCGCAACAGGTCGATTACATTGCCGGTCTGTATGCCGATTGGAAGCGAACGTTCAAAATTCCCGGGGACAAAGGTGAGCCACCTGGCGTTGCAGCGCTTGGCAGCCTCCACGGAGCGGTTAACCGTTTCAATAAAGTTATCGGTGAATTCTTTCTTCCCGGTGGTGAATGAAACCTTGGTATTGTTCCCTGTATCAATAACAAATACGCCCATTGTCATCCCAAGTTTAGCCAGCAGGTTACCGATAGCTGACTGCTCCTCCACGCTGCGCTTTAAAAAGCCGTTATCCTCAATAGCTCTAAAGCCCTGATCGTACATGAAGCGAATCTGATCTAAAAAGCTGGCTCCAGCACTCGCAAACATATTTTGGTGCGGGGCATAGTTCAGGTGGAACGTTTTGCCCGCAGCACTGCCGGGCTGTGAAAAGGCAGATCTGCCAGTTGCCAGTGCTGCTCCGGCTACGAGGCTGGCTTTGATAAATTCAACACGTCTCATAACTAGATAACTTTGGTTTTTCCTGGGATGGCGTGCGGATAAAATCCGTCCGGACCAGGTAACACTTTCGGCAATGCGTCCCAGGCTAAGCGCTCGGGCATGAGGTCAATTTGGGAGTTTAGTGCTTCATCCCACTTTATCAGAGCTCCAGAGTAGGTGGCATATCTTCCCATCAGTGCAGTTAGGGTGCTTTTTGCTGCCCGCTCTGCATCTGCAAACTTGAACTTACCTGCGTCGATGGCTGCAAATAGCTCATCATGCTCTGTTTGGTACGGGTTGGGAGTTTGAGGACTGGCATAACTGTATAATTCGCCACCCTTGGCATTCCACAACTTTCCAACGTTCTGAGGAGCTGCCAGGTACGCCCTACCTTTGGTCCCCTGAAAACCTTCATCAACCCGATTTTTGCTTCCTTCAAAATGGCGGCACTGGCTTAGCACCACGCTTCCGTCAGCATACACAAACTCAACACTATGATTATCGAAAATTTCGCCATGGTCTTTGCCCGTACGCAATGCCCTGCTACCAGCCCCATACGCCGAAACTGGGTAGCTGCCCTTCGCCCAGTTAGCTATATCTATATTGTGGATATGCTGCTCCAGAATGTGATCTCCGCAAAGCCAGTTGAAATAGTACCAGTTACGCATCTGGTATTCCATTTCTGTCTGTCCGGCAGTTCTCGGACGCACCCAAACACCGCCGCTGTTCCAGAAAACCTGCCCGGATACAATATCGCCGATAGCGCCATCCTCTATCCTGCCCATCACTTCACGGTAATTATTCTGATACCGGCGCTGCAAACCCACTACCACGTTCAATTTTTTTCTTCTGGCTTCTTCAGCACTGGCCAGCACTGTTCTCAAGCCCGGCGAATCAGTTGCCACCGGCTTTTCCATGAAAACGTGCTTGCTTTGTTTAATTGCTTCCGCGAAGTGAGTCGGCCTGAACCCGGGAGGAGTAGCTAATATCACCACATCAGCTTCTTTGATAGCATGTAAATACCCATCAAACCCTGTGAATTGGCGGTCTTGTGGAAGGTCAAATTTTGTCGCATCAAATTTCTTTTTCAGCGACTCGACGCTTTTGTCGAGGTTATCTTTGAACGCATCCGCCATCGCCACCAGCTTTACATTGTATTTAGTGGACAAAGCTTGTGCTGCTGCTCCGGTTCCGCGATTTCCACAGCCCACTAAGGCGATTTTTATTGTTCCCGTACCAGCGGCATAGGCACCCGAAAACGGAAGCGAGCTCAATGCGGCTCCTCCGGCTAATAGGATTGACGATTTCAGAAATTCTCGGCGTTCAGTAATGATGGGCCTTTTTTTGGTATCTTCCATTGTATTTCGACGTAGGTTAGAATGGCAAAACCCTTTAACCGGATTGGTTATCGGGCATGCTAAATCGATTAATTGGAAAACTAATTAACGATTTTTTATGGTGAATACCTGAAGTTGAACTTGAATAGAGGGAATTTATCGCAAAAATATGAGGGCTCAAACAGTCCGCCTCTATTCCGCTACTTTAATTCTGCGGCGACTTTCGGCAAAAGCTGCTCCGCCCAATACAGATACATCTTGCCTGAAGGGTGCAGGCCATCGGAAGCCACAAGCGAAACATCAGAAAGGGCAGTCCTGGACTGTGGAGTTATATCGGTATAACTCACACCTGCTTTTGTGGCTTCTTCTTTGTTTATCGCGTTGAACTGGTCAATTTCTGCTGCAATTTTAGCTCGGTCCTGACCTGTAGCGAAAGGTGTTGCGCCCCAGTCGGGAATTGAGATCACAAAAACCCGAGTCTTATTGCCGCCAGCGAATGTGACCGCTGTATTGAGAAGCTCCACAAATTCTTTTCTGTAAACTTCTTTGCTGTAACCGCGATATTGGTTGTTCACGCCAATCAGAAGCGTCACCAGATCAAATTTCTTACTAATGTTTTCGGCCTTAATGGCTGATATAAGTTCGTTTGTTGTCCAGCCGGTGCGGGCAATAATTTTCGGTTCTACCGCGATGCCCTGCTTAGATAAAAAGGACGCAAGCTGGAAAGGAAATGATTCTGCCGGGTTAACAGCTTCACCGATCGTATATGAATCGCCTAAGGCGAGATAGTTAGCGTTCCCTGAACCAGACTGTACAGCTTTCTTTGAGCAGCCGAAACTCAAACTTAAGGCAAGCAAGCAACAAAGGAGCATTTTCATGGTACACGGTTCTGACTTTTATATCAGTTCCATTCCAAATAATACGGAAATATGTCCTTTAAGGATTTTTTTAACTTCACCCATATCTAATTTCCGCCCCAACTCCCGCTCCATTGATGTCACGCCTTTATCCTCTATGCCGCAGGGGACAATGTTTTTGAAATAATCTAACCGAGCATTCACATTTAGTGCGAAACCATGCATGGTAACCCAGCGGCTGCAGCGTACGCCCAGAGCGCAAATCTTCCGGGCGTTTGCATTTTCTGCATCCAGCCAAACTCCGGTAAGGCCCGGTGAGCGCCCCGCCTGGACGCCGAAGTCAGCGAGCGTGAGGATAACAGCTTCTTCGAGCGTACGAAGGTAGAGGTGGATATCGGTGAAAAAGTTGTCGAGATCGAGGATAGGATAGCCGACGAGTTGCCCGGGACCGTGATACGTGATGTCGCCGCCGCGATTGATCTTGTAATAGGAGGCGTCTTTTTCTTCAAGCCCGTGTTCGTCAAGCAAAAGGTTTTCAGGCTTGCCGCTCTTGCCGAGCGTGTAAACGTGCGGGTGCTCAACAAAGACGAGGTAATTCGGTGTCGGAAGCGGATCAGCGCTGCTGCGGTTGGCAATTTTCAGATCAACAGTTTTTTGGAACAAGGCTTCCTGCTTATCCCAGGCTTCCTGGTAATCCAGCATACCCCAATCCTGAAAAATCACTTCTTTATTCATCAATCAAATCGCTCCTGCCACAGTTCCGATCATGTAATTTTCGAACTTTTCAAAAAACACCTGAAACTGCTCCTCTGTGTCTTCGATGTTTAACGCCGCTTCAAACTGCCCGTTCTGCGAAAATTCAAAAGGCTTAAGCTCAATGTTATCAAGAAAAGAAATGTTCTTCTTGCCGTGCAGTTTGTAAATGGCTTCTTTGGCGCACCAGCAGACGTACAGGTGCTCAATCGCGTTTTTCTGATCAATAAAATCAAGTTCCGCTTTGCTCATGAACTTTTTTGCAACCCGCTCAATTTTGTTCTTGATCAGCTCGATATCGATCCCCACGGGCTTGTCTTCACTTATCATCACAGCGGCATAATCGTACGAGTGGCTAAGGGAAATCTGATGGGGGAAGTTGGCGAGATACGGCTTACCATGTTCGTCAACCAGGCAATCAATATATTCATCGGTATTGAGCATGCTGCGCAGCAATGCCCTTGTGCTCAGCCAGTGCAGGTTTCGCTTACCGTTATTCAGCGTACTTAAAAACTCTGTCTCATGGTCTTTAAGCTGCAGCTGATTGTAGAGCTCTTCAGCAGACTCCTCAATCTTCCAAATGGCAAACGAGGTTTTTGCATCTACTTGCTTGTAATGTGCCAGAGCCATCCTATTCTATCCCTTTATTAATCCTGAAAATCTGCAAAGCTGCCCTGATTAATTGTTATATTTCGACAGTAAAATTATCTCAAATAAGTTATACTTTAGCCACAAGCGTATATTATTTGGATTGCCAGATATCGCTTGCAAAAACACCTAATCTGCACAAAAATCATGATTCTTTCAGACAAGCTGATCCTCGAAGAGATTGAGAAAGGTACCATTATCATTGAGCCCTTTAAAAGGGACTGTCTCGGCACAAATTCGTACGATGTTCATTTGGGCAAATACCTGGCCACCTACAGAAACAGGGTACTTGATGCCAAATCGCACAACGAAATAGATCATTTTGAAATCCCAAAGGATGGATTTGTGCTTCAGCCGAACACGCTCTACCTCGGAGTTACTGTAGAATATACCGAAACCCACGCTCACGTTCCTTTTCTGGAAGGAAAATCAAGCACGGGGCGATTAGGCATCGACATTCACGCCACCGCCGGCAAAGGCGATGTGGGCTTCTGCAATACCTGGACTCTGGAGATTTCCTGTGCTCAACCCGTGAAGATCTACGCCGGGATGCCTATCGGGCAGCTGATTTACTTTAAAGTGGATGGCGAAATTGAAACCATGTACAACACCAAGGGGAACGCCAAATACAACAACAAAACCACACGGCCCGTAGAAAGCATGATGTGGAAAAACAGTTTTTAAGTTATTTGCCGTTACATCATATAAGGCGATATAATTCTCTCTTAATGAAAAACAAGTACCTGTTTGTAGCCATCATTGCTCTGTCATCTGTGCTGGCGTTTGGCTTTACAGACGATGACCCTTTAAAAACTCTGCTTGCAAGGCTGGATAAGTTTCGCACAGAATATCCTCAGGAAAAAGTTCATCTGCATTTCGACAAGCCTTATTACACAATCGGCGATACTATTTGGTTTAAAGCATACGTGGTAAATGCTGAGGAAAATCAACTTTCCGCTATGAGCAAAATCTTGTATGTGGATCTTATCAACGAGCGGGATTCGGTCAAGAAATCTTTGCGTTTGCCTATAACTACAGGGCTTAGCTGGGGAGATTTCACGCTCACAGACAGCCTTAAAGAAGGGAACTATCGCATACGTGCCTACACCAACTGGATGCGAAATTTTGGTGAGGAATTCTATTTCGACAAAACATTCAGTGTTGGGAATGCGCTAACAAGTACAATCTTAACCAACGTAAACTATACTTTCACACAGGTAGGCAGCAATCAAAAAGTTGACGCGGTGATCAACTACACGGAGGTTGATGGCAAGCCTATGGCGAACAAGGACGTAAGTTATGAGGTGCAGCTTGACTTCAGGAACATCGCTAAGGGCAAAGGGGTAACGGATGCTGATGGCAATCTCAAAATATCGTTTACCAACAACCAGCCCTTCATCCTTAAATCGGGAAAGATTAACACAAGCATGAAAATTGCCGACAAGCAATATGTCTACAAAAGCTTGCCTGTAAAATCTACCTCCAACTCTGTTGATGTTCAGTTTTTTCCCGAAAGCGGGATTTTGGTTGACAGCGTGCGATCAAAAATTGGCTTCAAAGCAGTGAATTCAAGCGGACTGGGCGAACAAATAAAGGGCTACCTGGTCGATAAGGATAACACCAAAATAGCAGAAATAAAATCGGAGCATGCTGGAATGGGCAGTTTCTCGTTCACTCCCGTTGGCGGTCAGCCTTATACGGCTGTCATCAATTTCGCCGATGGCTCCGAAAAACGCATCCTTTTGCCAGCTTCAGTACCCGAAGGCTATGTATTATCGGTTTCAAACGTCGACACCGCGAATTTATATGTGAAAATTCTCTCCAGCCGCCGACTGGCAAGTGGCAAGGACATCACCCTAATTGCTCAACAAAACGGAGTGGTGAAATACGTGTCAAAAGCCAGGTTTGACAACCCGGTGATGAGCGCACTGATTCCGAAAAACAGGTTCAGTACCGGCATTTTGCAACTCACGTTATTTGAGTCCTACAATCAGCCTGTGGCAGAACGCCTCACTTTCATCGACCATAACGATCTGCTAAACATCAAAATAGCAACAGATAAAACGTCTTATGGAAAACGTGAAAAAGTCAGGATGGATGCGGAAGTGACAAACGCCTTGAACAAGCCGGTTACCGGGAGCTTTTCTGTCGCAGTTACGAATATGAGTAAAGTGCCGGTCGATGAAGCTTCTGAAATCACCATCCTTTCTAACCTGCTGCTAACGTCCGACATCAAAGGCTACGTGGAAAACCCCAATTATTATTTCCTTGAGCCAACCGCTCAGCGTGCAAAAGAACTCGACAACCTGATGCTTACTCAGGGCTGGCGCCGCCTGGAGTGGAAGAACGTTCAGTCAGAAACCTTACCTGCTCTCGTTTTCAAGCCGGAGCAAAGTATAAGCATCAGCGGAAAAGTTGTAACGCCGTCGGGGAATCCGGTGCCTGGCGGAAAGGTGACTCTTTTTGCAACCAAAGGATCAGGACTGATAATTGACACCATCACTGATTCTGAAGGGCGGTTTAGATTTGATAACCTTGCTTTCGTCGACACCACTAAATTCCTGGTGCAGGCACGGAATGCAAAAGACAAAAAGAACGTCGAAATTGAGCTCGACCGCGTACCCGGGCAAATAGTTACCAAAAACAAGAACTCGCCCGATGTGCAAATCAACATCAACAGCACACTGGCTCCCTACCTTGCGGCAAGGCGCAACGATTTTGACCAGATGCGCAAAGCCGGCCTTTTCGGACAAACCATTGTGTTATCGGAAGTGAAAATAACCGAGAAAAAAGCTGCCGTGCAAAACTCAAGTAACCTGAATGGAGCCGGCAATGCCGATGCTGTTATTAAGGCCGAAGATCTGCAAACCTGTGTCGACTTGAGCCAGTGCTTGCAGGGAAGAGTGGCTGGCCTTATTGTATCAGGCGGGGTGGCCTACCTGACGCGTTCCCGCAGCCTTTCTGGTCCAATTCCGATGCAAATAATTTTAGACGGGATGAATGTTGGCTCCGACATGCTGAGCAGCATCAACCCGCAGGATGTGGAAACCATTGAGGTTCTAAAAAGTGGAGCTTACACTGCGATTTATGGTATGCAGGGTGGCGGAGGTGTTTTGGTGATCACCACTAAGAGTGGTAAAGCAAATACGTCGTACGCAAAATATGCGCCCGGCGTTATCACGTATTCGCCACAAGGCTATTATTTATCAAGGCAGTTCTATTCACCAAATTATGATAACCCTAAGGAGAATACGCTAAGGCCCGACCTGCGGACGACGGTTTACTGGAATCCAAACTTTGTTTCCAGCAAAGAAGGAAAGATCAGCTTCAACTTTTTTACAGCCGACAGTCCCGGCACCTATCGTGCAGTAATCGAAGGTTTAGACGTAAACGGCACACTTGGGCGAAAAGCAATCACCTTTATCGTAAAATAATCGTGGAAACCATACAAGTTAGCATACAGGACAGAGTAGCTGTTATTACGCTGAACCGCGGAAGGGCAAATGCCATCAACTCGCTCATGGTAGATGAGTTGCAGCAGATGTTTCAGAACATTGAGAGCGATAGCCAGGTTTCGGGCGTTATCCTCACGGGAAAAGAAGGCTTTTTCTCCGCCGGACTCGACCTCATTGAATTGTACGATTACGATGAAGCTCAGATCAAAGATTTTTGGCAGCGATTCATAAAGCTCACCGAAAGCCTCGCCTCATTCAAAAAACCATTTATCTCGGCAATTAACGGACATAGCCCTGCCGGCGGTTGTGTGTTGGCAATTTGCAGTGACTATCGTGTAATGGCTGATGGAAAATACATCATCGGATTAAATGAAGTGCCGGTTGGGCTAATTGTGCCCGAGAATATCTTTCATCTCTATTCCTTTTGGATTGGCGATGCAAAAGCTTCCAGATATTTGCTTGAGGGCAAGCTCATGAACCCGCAGGAGGCTCTTGAAGCTGGTCTGGTTGATGAAGTAGTTAATCCGAATACCATCCGCACGGCAGCCGAGCGACAGATGAAAAAATACATTCAGCTTAACGCCGAAACATGGCAGAAGAGCAAGATGAATATTCGAAAAAGCCTCTTAACTAAAGTTGGATCGGATCAGACAGAAACAATAAACGCGATGCTGGAGCAATGGTGGTCGCCCCAAACCAGGTCTATCCTGAAAACCATCATCCAGAATTTAAAGCCAGCAAATACTTAATTCCCGCGAGGGTATGACATGGATAAAACTACTCAGCCGTACTCTAGCGCAGGCATGCTCCGCGACGATGCTCTTGCCGAAAAAACCATCATTGTAACAGGCGGCGGCACAGGTTTAGGCCGTGCCATGAGCACTTATTTTCTGAAGCTCGGCGCTAACGTTGTTATCACCAGCCGCAAGCTGGATGTGCTTCAAAAAACTGCATCAGAAATGGAGCAGGAAACCGGTGGAAAGGTTTTGGCAGTAGCCTGCGATGTGCGGAATTACGATGAAGTAGAAGCAGTATTAGCAAAAACGCTGGAGAAGTTTGGTTCCGTGGAAGGCTTGCTAAACAATGCTGCCGGCAACTTCATCTCCCCTACAGAGCGCCTGTCTGCAAATGCTTTTGGGACTATTATTGATATTGTCCTCAAGGGTTCAGCCAATTGCACACTTGCCTTAGGAAAACATTGGATCGCCCAAAAACAGCCCGGCACTATCCTCAATATCATCACGACTTATGCGTTCACGGGATCGGGGTACGTGGTTCCATCGGCTTGTGCCAAAGGCGGCGTGTTGGCCATGACCCGCTCGCTGGCTGCGGAGTGGGGCAAATACGGCATCCGCACAAATGCCATCGCTCCCGGCCCATTCCCAACCAAGGGAGCATGGGAACGTCTGCTGCCCGGCGATCTTGCTGAGAAGTTTGATTTCAAAAATCGTGTGCCTCTTAAGCGTGTTGGCGAGCATCAGGAGCTGGCGAACCTTGCCGCATTCCTGATGTCCGATTTCTCCGGCTACATTAACGGCGAAGCAATCACTATTGATGGCGGCGAGTGGATGCAGGGAGCCGGGCAGTTCAACGGACTTGAAGCTATTCCCGCGGAGATGTGGGATATGCTGGAGCAGCTTACGAGAGGCACAAAGGGTAGCTAAGAATGGCGGAGAATAAGGCTCTCAAGATTTTACAAGCTTCGGCCGGCTCGGGCAAAACCTTTAGCTTGGCAGCCCACTATCTCACGCTGCTTTTTGCGTCAGAAACTAAATACCGGGAGATTCTTGCCGTAACCTTCACGAACAAGGCAACCGCCGAGATGAAGGTCCGGATTTTGCAGGTGCTGAAAGGCCTGGCACTCGGCACCGAGAATTCAAACGTGTTCAGAGATATCGTGTTAGCGGCTCATCCGCACCTCGACAAAGACAGCATCTGCACACAGGCGCACCGCATTTACCGGCGCATCCTCCATGATTACAGTCGTTTTGCAGTGAACACAATTGACGGATTTGTGCAAAAGGTAATCCGCAGTTTTTCTTTTGAGCTGGGGCTCGATGCCGGCTATAAGCTGGAGATGAACACCGCGAAGGTGAAGCGGGAACTGGCAGCAAAACTGAATCAGCAACTGGATAGAAAGCCGGAACTGCTGCAATGGATCATCAACCTGGCACTTGAACGCATCCGCGATAACAAAAGCTGGAACTATCATGAAACGCTGCTCGGGCTTTCGGAAGAGATTTTCAAAGAACGTTATCAGCCTTTTGAAAATGCATTAAAATCGCTCGACCAAACCAGCCTGTTTAAAGACCTGCAACAGGCAACCAAAGAAATTATCAGCTTTTTCGAAGACTCCATCTCAAAACAGGCGAAAGCGGCTTCCGATATATTTCGTGATTCGGGAGTTTTGCTCGACGAATTAAAGGGGAAATCGAGATCACCGCTGGGCAATCTGGTTAAGATTGCAGATGGTGATTATGCGAAAGTTGTCGGTTTGCACAAGTTGGTTGATGCTCCAGACGAATGGCAAAAAGGGAACTTGACTACGAATGTTTCCCAACTGTACGAACAGCTAAACGACGTTTTAGACAAACTCTTCAAGTTTTACGTGGCTAACCTGCCACAGTATCAAATGGCAAAAGCGATTGATGCAAACCTGTATTACCTGCGCCTGATGCAGGAAATGGCTTCGCTGCTTGGCGAATACAGGGAAGAAAATTCAACCTTGCTTATCAGCGATGCGCAAAACCTGTTGCGTGGAATCACCGGCGAGCAAGAGGGAAATCCTTCTTTTATCTGGGAGAAAATGGGCAGCCGCTACAGGCACTTTCTTTTTGACGAATTTCAGGACACCTCGTCTTTTCAATGGCTGAATTTTCTGCCGCTTCTCAAGAATGCTATCGCGGAAGCTAACGGAAAGCTGATCGATCATCTCATAGTTGGCGATGTAAAGCAGTCCATTTACCGTTGGCGCAATGGCGACTGGCGCATCCTTCACAGCCACGCAAAAAAACATATTGGGGCAGAACTGGTGCATGACGATAACCTTCTGGAGAATTACCGCAGCACAACCAACATCATAGATTTCAATAATTTTCTGTTCAGGCATTCGCCGGGCTTTTTGCAGCAGCATATCAACAACAAAGTGCTTGAAGAGGGCGGCCAAGAACTGTTTTCCGAATGGTGGCAGGCGGAAGGCTACGACCAGATAATCAGCAATGCATACGCACAAAGCGGGCAGGAAAAAGCCCCATCAACGCTCAAAGGCGGCACGGTTCAGGTGAGTTTTCTTCCGGTAACGGATAACCGCACACGGGCATCCGAGAGCAGGGAAGAAGCGTTGGAACGGATGGCGAGCACGCTTCACGAGTGGATTTGCTCGGGCAGGTACACGGCCGGCCAGGTTTGTGTGCTCGTCCGTAGCAACCGCGAAGCCAGAGAAGTTATTGAGTATCTGTTACAGCATCAGCAGGAATGCAGCCGTGCACAGGCGGGCTACAAGCCATACGAAGTGCTCTCAGGCGAAGCTCTGCTCATCGCGAATAACTCTGCGGTGCGCCTGCTCATCAATACCCTGCAGGCAATGGTAGGCAAGCACGACGAAGTTGGCATCTACAAAGCTGCCTCCGTTCAACTGTACAATCAGCAGCACAACAAGGCGGTCGCTCCGGGGCTTTGGCTCAAACTGAACACTGCCGACGTGCAAAACCTATCCGCTTACCTGCCTGAATCGCTCTGCCAAAACTGGCTCGTGTGGCAGCAACTCCCGCTTCCGCAGCTGATCGAACAAATTATCGCTGCATACCAGCTGGATAAAATCAGCCTGCACATCCCCTATCTGCTTGCCTTCCGGGATCTCGTGAGCAGTTTTTCAAAGCTGGGCGAGCGTGGGATTTCAACCTTTCTGCACTGGTGGCAGGAAGAGGGAGAAGGCAAGGCGCTGCCGTCATCCGAGCAGAGCAATGCCGTTCAGGTGATTACGATTCACAAATCCAAAGGGCTTGCATTTGATGTGGTGATGATGCCTTTCTGCAGCTGGAACCTTGACGGAATGGCAAACAGCATTTTTTGGGTGGAGACTGCCGGCACACCGTATTCCATGCTGAACAGCGTTCCGGTTCATTATAAAAAGAGCCTTGGACAGTCGGCATTTGCGAAGGCATATTTTGAGGAGCTTTTGTTCAACTACATGGATGCGCTGAATATGCTGTATGTGGCGGTTACGCGTACCCGAAAACATTTGTACATCACTGCACCCGCTTCGGCAAAAGATGAGCAGTTTAGCCTTGCGGGAGATATGATTTTGAAATCGTTGGCGATGTATGCATCAGAAATAGGCGCAGAATTTACGGATGGCGGGCTGCTGATCGATGAACCTGTAGAAGCCAAAAGCAAATCCGCGGCAGCTATAGATGATCGGTTTACTGAGAAAAACTGGTCGTTCGGGTCCTATCCAATCTCCAACCGGCTGAACGATGCATTAACAGATCATAAAGTTTTTGAGCAGCTTGATCTGTTGAGCGGGAACTCTCAGCAAAAAAGAGGCGTGATTTTGCACGAGTTGCTGGCACGTGCGGCGGGCATTGCGGAACTTCCGGATGTGCTCAGGCAAATGCAGGAAGAGGGCTGGTTCCGCAAAGCCGATGAGACGGAGATCATGGAACTTGCACAAAGCGTGTTCCTGCAGCCCGAGCTAAAGGCTATTCTCGACAAGCCTTACCAACGATTTAACGAACAAACCATCATCAGCAGCAAAGGCGAGAGCTACCGACCGGACAAAGTGTTGGTTGGTGACGATCAGGTGCTGATCATCGATTTCAAGTTTACCGGCGAGCCCAAGCCACAGCATTACAAACAGGTGGAGGAATACAGGGACTTGCTGACTGAGATGGGCTATCAGAATATCAGTGCGTATTTGTATTATGGATATTTAAAGGAGCTGAAGGCGGTGTAGTTTGCCGTTGTCATTCTGAGGCGCTTTGTCACCCTATGGCACTTTGTCGTTCTGAGGCACGAAGAATCTTCTAACGCTGGCAGGATACTTCTCTTCGGATAACAATATAATATTACGGTAACTTTGGTTTGTGGACATTAAGCGGCTTTACATTATTGCTGGTTGCAATGGAGCGGGGAAAACGACGGCATCATTTAATATTCTGCCCGATATTCTTGACTGCAAAGAATATGTGAACGCAGATGAAATAGCCAGAGGCATCTCACCTTTCCAGCCGGAGAAGGTTTCTTTTGAAGCAGGGCGAATAATGCTTGCGAGAATAAATGAGCTGTTGCAAAATGGCGAAGATTTCGCGTTTGAAACTACATTGGCAACTAAAAGCTTTGCCAGTTTTATTGTCAAAGCAAAAAGTGCAGGCTACAGTGTTACATTGATTTATTTTTGGCTCGAATCAGTACGCTTAGCCCAGAAGAGGGTTAAGACCAGAGTAGAAGAAGGTGGACATGACATTCCTGTAGATGTTGTAGAAAGACGCTATCATCGCGGTCTCAAGAATTTTTTTGATATTTATCATGCTATCTGCGACTTTATTTACATATACGACAACTCGAGCAATGTCCCAGCGTTAGTGTATGAAAAGAACGAAACAGGCGAAGATTTTATTTATAATTCAGAGAAGCTCACATATATTAAATCCATAAGCAATGAGAAATCCGGAATTTAAAAAAATGAGAGACCAGGTAATTAAAGCAATGCAAATCTCAGGTGAGAGGCTGATAGCGAAGAAAAAAGCGTTGGGCCAAAAAATGGTGATCAGTGAAAACGGAGTGATCAAAGAAGTTGATCCGAGAGATTTGAAATAATACGTTTGATTGGCGGTGACGCAGAACTGATGCACACGCGGCACGCGTGCGCCAGCCCGGGAGCCAAAAAATTGACCCGAAGATTTGAAGTAGTAGACTTGGTGGTTGACGCAGAGCTAGCTTATAAGATCCTGTAGCTTATCTTACTCCCTTGATACTCGCCAAAATTCTTTTAGATGCTTCAGCCATAACCTTATTGTCATAGTCATATAAGATGGCCGTGGTATAGAGCTCATCATTAAGCATCATAGCTCTAACGTCGACGACCTTTTTTACATCTTTACAAGTTGCCGTTGCTCTATAAATAACTTCTAAAGAAGATGATTCTATTTTTTTTAATTCTAAATCTTTGCATTTAAGTGTGAAAAAAATATTGTTAATACCAGCGGTAGCGCTTTTGTCTAAATCCCAACTTTGGTAATATCCATCATTTATCTTCCAATAAATATTCATCAGAAAAATGTCGTCCCTTTTGATTTGGTGATATTCTTGTTTTGCGATAATGGGTTTTAGTGTCTCGGGTAACGTTTTACTAACAGTTTCCCAATCATAAGGCAGTTCAATAAATATTTTATGCAACGACTTAGTAATCCAGGGGTCTGTTGTTGATAAAGTCGCTTTCTCCTGAGCTTTTGTTTCAAATGAGTCTTTTATCAAGGCCTTGAACGTTAAACCTAATACTATGGCAAGAATAATGTATAAAGCTTTTTTCATGGCTAAGGCCTTTTTAAATTACACCAACCTATAAATATACAAATGTTTTCGCATTCCTCGGCTAGCGCACGCGTGCCGCGTGTGCTTTGATCCTAAAACTCTATCTCCACTCTTTATACTGATTGATCAGTCCATTCGTAGAAGCATCGTGTGTTCTAACCGTGTCTCCGCTTTCCAATTCTGGTAGAATTTTACCGGCCAACTGCTTGCCCAACTCAACTCCCCACTGATCAAAGCTATACACGTTCCAAATGATTCCCTGCACAAAGATTTTATGCTCGTAAATCGCGATAAGCGAACCAAGCGTAGCAGGCGTAATCTTCTTTACCAGGATAGAGTTTGTCGGACGGTTCTCTGCTAGCGCACGCGTGCCGCGTGTGCTTTGATCCTAATACTCTATCTCCACTCCTTATACTGATTAATTAGTCCATTCGTAGAAGCATCATGCGTTGTGACCGCTTCCCCGCTTTTTAATTCGGGCAGAATTTTACCGGCTAGTTGCTTCCCTAACTCAACTCCCCACTGGTCGAAGCTGTACACATTCCAGATTATGCCCTGCACAAAAATCTTATGCTCGTATATCGCGATAAGGGAACCAAGCGTGGCAGGCGTTATTTTCTTAACCAATATCGAGTTTGTTGGGCGGTTGCCTGCAAATACTTTGTACGGTGCCAGCGCTTCAATTTCCGCGTCGCTCTTTCCTGCCGCAACAAGCTCGGTAACCACTTCTTCCAGCAGCTTTCCATTCATCAAAGCTTCGGTTTGTGCAAAGAAGTTTGAAAGCAACAGTGTGTGGTGTTCGTCGATAGGGTTGTGCGATTGTGCGGGAGCGATAAAATCTGCCGGGATCAATTTAGTTCCCTGATGGATAAGCTGGTAAAAAGCGTGCTGCCCGTTTGTGCCGGGCTCGCCCCAAATAATCGGACCGGTTTCATAATCCACCGCCAGCCCGTTACGGTCAACATATTTACCATTGCTTTCCATATCGCCTTGCTGGAAATATGCTGCAAAACGATGCAGATATTGATCGTACGGCAAGATGGCGTGGCTTTCTGCACCGAAAAAATTATTATACCAGATGCCCAGCAGAGCCAGGATCACCGGAATATTCTGTTCAAATTCTGTATTGCGGAAATGTTGATCGGTTTCGTGGGCACCGCGTAGCAGCTCTTTGAAGTTATCGAAGCCAATGCTCAGAGAGATTGATAATCCGATTGCGCTCCAAAGCGAATACCTTCCGCCAACCCAATCCCAAAAGCCAAACATGTTATCCGTGTTAATTCCAAATTCCGCAACCGACTTAGCATTGGTTGACAAAGCGGCAAAATGCTTCGCAATGTCGGCTTCAGTTGCTCCCTGGCTCAAAAACCAGCTCCGGGCGCTATGCGCATTCGCCATCGTTTCCTGCGTGGTAAACGTTTTAGACGCAATCAGGAAGAGCGTGGTTTCAGGATTTACCCGTTTAAGCGTTTCCGCGATGTGTGTGCCATCTACATTCGACACAAAGTGAAGGTTCAGGTGGTTTTTATACGCCTTCAATCCTTCGGTGACCATCACCGGACCGAGGTCGGAGCCGCCGATGCCAATGTTTACCACATCCGTGATAGCCTTGCCTGAATACCCTTTCCACTCACCCGAAATCACAGCCTTGCTGAATTCCTGCATGTGCTCTAAAACAGCATTCACATCCGGCATCACATCTTTCCCATCCACATAAATCGGCTGGTTACTTTGGTTCCGCAAAGCGATGTGCAGCACAGATCGATCTTCTGTTGCATTGATCTTTTCGCCGGTAAACATCGCCTCAATGGCTTCTTTTAGCCCGCATTCTTTTGCAAGCTGAACAAGCAAAGCGACGGTTTTATCAGTGATCCGGTTCTTGGAATAATCCAGCAGTATATCGCCCAAGCGCAAAGAAAATTTAGAAAACCGCTGCGGATCATCCAGAAAAAGCTGGCGCATGTGCACGTCGGCAATTTCTGCCAGGTGATCGTTGAGGTATTTATATGAATCGGTTTCTGTAAAATTGATTTTCGGCAACATATTTATGGCTTTGCTGCGAAGATAGCCGTTCTGCTCAAAAAATCGGTTTACCAGCTTTAAAAACCTCCGGATGTTCATTTATTCGCCGCAAGCTTTGTAAATTGCCGGTTAAAACACCCATATAAATGAAAAGATTCTGCTTTGCTGCCTTGTTTTTTCTGAGTGCTTCTGCGGGAGCGCAAACCAAGGCTGATGATGTTAAATCATTCACCTTAAAGAATGGAATGAAGATTCTGGTTGTGGAGGACAGTTCTATCCCGAATGCCAATATGTACCTGTTTTACAAGGTTGGGTCGAGGAACGAGCATCCCGGCATAACCGGACTATCGCACTTTTTTGAGCACATGATGTTTAACGGCGCTAAGAAATATGGCCCGAAAGTTTTTGATAATGTGATGGAATTCAACGGCGGCAGCAACAACGCCTACACAACGAGCAACGTTACAGTTTATACCGATTGGTTCCCGGCGCAGGCAATGGAAACCATGTTTGACCTGGAAGCTGACCGGATCTCAAGCCTCAGCATTGACCCGAAGATGGTGCAAAGTGAGAGAGGCGTTGTGGCTTCGGAGAAAAGCACAGGACTGGAGAACAATCCATGGGAGCCGCTAAGCGAACTGGTCTATGCCACGGCTTTTGTGGAGCATCCGTATCACTGGCCGGTGATTGGTTATCAGAGCGATATCGATAACTGGACAAAAGAAGATCTGGAGGATTATTTCCATACCTATTATGCCCCCAACAACTGTGTGGTTGTGATTTCGGGCAATGTGAAGTTCGCCGAGGTTCAGAGGCTGGCAAATAAATATTTTGCTCCAATTCCCGCTCACGAACCTCCTCCTCCGGTACATCTCGTTGAGCCGCAGCAAATGGGCGAGCGCCGGGTAATGCTGAAACGCGATGTAAATACGCCTTATTTATTGATCGGCTATCACATCCCGGAAGCAAAAAACAAGGACTATTATGCGTTGGATTTGCTCAGCTCAATCCTGTCAAGAGGTCGTTCCTCAAGGTTTTACAGCAGCATCGTTGATCAAAAACAACTGGCCACCACAATTTCCGCGGGCTTCGGCGAAAGCTTTGACCCGACGCTTTTTGAAATAAATGCTATCGCTAATGAGAAAGTAGCTGAAGCAGATTTGGAGAAAGCTATTTACGAGCAGATCGAGAAGATAAAAAATGAAGGAGTAAGGAGCGAAGAGCTCCAGAAGGTGAAAAATCAAAAGCTGATGGACTTCTACAGCCAGATCGAAACTATCAACGGAAAATCCAACAACATCGGCACGTACGAAGTATTTTTCGGCGATTACCGCAAGATGTTTGATGCGCCAAAGGAATACGAGAAGGTGACTTCCGACGATATCAGCCGGGTAACTGCTCAGTATTTCACCAAAAGCAATCGCACTGTAGGCATTCTAAAATCAAACCCCGACCAATAAGATCATGAAATTACGAATCTATATAGCAGGACTATTCTTACTGTTTGTTTGCCGTTCGGCGGATGCGCAGAATACTAAAGCTGCAGCATTTAAACTTCCGGCTTACGAGAAATTCACGTTGCCAAACGGCCTCACAATCTACCTGATGGAACAGCATGAAGTTCCGGTGATAAGCTTTTCGGCGGTGTTGCCCGCAGGAGCGATTTACGACGATACTCAAAGCGGCCTTGCCAGCCTCACCGCCGATGCGCTGAAACTCGGCACAAAATCCTACTCCAAACCGCAGCTTGAAAAGGAACTGGAGTTTGTTGGGGCGAGCCTCAGCACCCGTGCCACCAAGGAAGCGACTAATGTGAGCTCTAAATTCGCGGCAAAAGATCAGGATAAAGTGCTCGCAATATTAAACGAGGTAATCACGAAGCCAACGTTTAACAGTGATGAACTTTCAAAGCTTCAGCAGCGCACGCTTGTGCAGTTGGACCAGGCAAGGCAGACGCCCCGGTCGGTGATTGGCAGCTATTGGGATAAATTTATCTATGCAGGGCACGTGTATGGCAATCCGCTCAGCGGCACCAAAGCAAGTGTGGGTAAGTTAACCCAAGCCGATCTGAAGTCGTTCCACACAGCCAATTACCATCCAAATGGATCGGCGATTGCGGTGGTGGGAGATTTTTCTTCTGCGAGTATGAAAGCAAAACTGACAAAGCTTTTTTCCTCATGGCAAAAAGGGACAAGCGCAGCCAGCGCAAAAGTGTCTGAAGCCGTGGCGGCCCCTACAAAAAGCCGTGTGCTGTTGGTTAATAAAGACGATGCCCGCGAAACAACATTTTACATAGGCGGTATCGGCGTGAGCCGCAGCAATCCTGATTATGTGGCTTTGCAGGTTGTAAATACAGTTTTCGGCGGACGGTTTACTTCCTGGCTGAACGATGCGCTTCGGGTAAACTCGGGCTTGACGTATGGGGCGAGCAGCGCCTTTCTACCGCAGCGAAACTCGGGCACATTCCGGATTTCCACCTTCACCAAAGTGGCAACCACAACTGAGGCAATGGATATGGCGCTTAGAGTACTTGATAGCCTTCAGAAAAATGGCATTAACGAAAAAAGCCTGACATCCGCAAAGAATTACGTAAAAGGACAGTTTCCGCCGCAATTTGAAACCAGCGGACAGTTGGCTGAATTGCTTACCGATATGTTCTGGTACGGGTTCGATGAATCTTACATCAACAATTTTGAAAAGAATGTGGATGGATTGACCTTAGCGCAAGCAAAGGCGGTGATCAGCAAATATTATCCAAAAAACAATCTCCAATTTGTGGTGATTGGGAAGGCGTCCGAAATTGAGCCAAAGCTGGCGAAGTATGGCATAGTTGTGAAAAAAGAAATCAAAGACGACAGCTTTTAGAACCAACCACATCCGCTAAGCTTCTGGCCAATTCGTTGCAATTACCGCTCAAAGCGCCAGCAACAAGATTGATACTTAATATATTGCTGATATAATCTTACGTTCGAATAAAAAAACTTCAATGAAGCATCTTTTCCGCACATTTTCTTGCCTTTGTGCATCTTTCTTGCTGTACATCCATCCAGCTATTGCGCAGAACAGTTTAAAACCAAATATAATCCTGATTGTCGCAGATGACCTGGGCTATAAAGACGTTGGCTTTATGGGCAGCGGCTATTATAATACGCCCAACCTCGATCGGCTTGCCAAACAAAGCATCTTGTTTACAAATGCATATGCCGGAGCTGCCAATTGCGCTCCAAGCCGGGCCTGCCTCATGTCGGGCCAGAACACCCCCATCCACGGCATCTACACTGTTGGTACTTCCGCCCGCGGCGATGCTCAAACCCGCAAGCTCATCCCAACCAAGAACAACGAAATACTACCCGACAGCATCGTAACCCTTACAGAAACTTTGAAGTCGGCCGGTTACTACACCGGGATAATTGGAAAATGGCATTTGGGAAAAGATCCGCACACTCAAGGATTCGACTACAATATCGGAGGGAACATGAAAGGCGCAAACAAGTACTTTGTGCCGTATGAAAATGATGCGATAACTGACGGCCCGAAAGGCGAATACCTAACCGACCGGCTAGGCAATGAAGCAGTAAAATTCCTGGATGAACACCACGAAAAGCCATTCTTTTTGTACCTGCCCTACTACGCAGTTCACACCCCTTTACAGGCTCAGGAGGATATTATAGCGCAGTATAAAAACAAAAAAGGAAGCAACGGGCAAGACAATCCTGTTTATGCAGCAATGGTCCAGTCTCTTGATGCCAACATAGGAAAAGTGCTGAAGCGCCTGGAGGATTTGAAGCTTACAGAGAACACAATCGTGATATTCACATCAGATAACGGAGGTATTCGCTCCATATCGCAACAGGATCCGCTGCGGGCTGGCAAAGGATCATATTATGAGGGCGGCATCCGTGTTCCGCTCATCATCAGCTGGCCGGGATACATCAAGCCGGGCACCAGAACAGACGTGCCGGTTACCAACATGGACTTTTATCCTACTGTGCTGGACTTGCTGAAATTGCCTGCAAAGCCATTTCTTGAGGGGAGGAGTTTAATTCCGGTTGTTCAGGGAGTTCCCGTTGCAGAACGTCCTTTCTTCTGGCATTTCCCTATTTATCTTCAGGCGTACGATATGGAAAAAGATAACGGGCGTGACCCACTTTACCGCACCCGTCCCGGTTCAGCCATGCGCCTGGGCGACTGGAAGCTTCACCAATATTTTGAAGACAACGCTTTTGAGCTTTACAACTTAAAGAGCGATCCGGGCGAAAAGGTTAACGTGGCAGCGAAAAATCCGGAAGTGCTGGCCAAACTTAAAAAGATGTTGAAGGATTGGCAGGTTCAAACACATGCCCCAATTCCTACTCAGAAAAATCCCGCTTACGACCCCAACTTTAAGCCCAAGTTCAAGGTCCGCGGAGATGGCGGCGGAGATTAAAATTTAAATAAGAGCCAATGAAAATTGGCTCTTATTTTTTTGTTGTCTTCGGATAAGGAACGTTATACCCTTTTGTCGAATGCCACAGAACCTTGTTCAAGGCAATTTCTTCTTCATGTTCAAGGTCATCGTTCTCCTGCAGGTTCATTTTCATGGATTGCTTTGCCCAATACAACTGCTTGCCTGAAAGCGACGAAAGTTTAGGGTTCATCAGGTTGAGCGGAATATTGTTAGGAAGATGCTTATACGGCGTAAGGTCCGGTGTATCGATAAAACAGTCTGTCATCGGCATTGCTACCAGGTCAAACTGGCTCATCGGCGGCAAGCCTAAAATCAGTTGAATAGTGCGAAGGATACTATTCTGATTGTAGTGTGTGCTTACTACCGCTTTTCTTTTTGTGTAAGGGCTGATGCAATACGCAACTGTACGGTGGCCATCCACGTGGTCTAAGCCGAATTGCGGATCGTCTTCGATCACGAAAATTGCAGTTTCTTTCCAAAACTTACTATTGCTTACCGCCTCCACAATCCTCCCCAAAGCCAGGTCATTGTCAGCTACCATCGCATTCGGAATCGGGAAGCCCTCCTGCGTGCCCGAGGTATGGTCGTTAGGCAACGACATCATCATGAGGTTCGGCATTGAGCCGGATTTCTCAAACTCATGAAGCTCCTTAATAAACACGTTAGCCTTGTATTGGTCGTTGATCTCTCTCGGACCGCCCGTGTAATTCGGACAAAAGTTACCTTGCAGCGTGTGCACGGTAGGAACAGCTCTGATTTTTACGTTCTCCGTCCCGTTCATCACGTCATTGTAAACGTCCTTCCAGATGAATTTCGCAGGTGTGATATCCTCGCTTACATACTCGCCGTAATCGCGAAAGCTTAAGCCGGCTCTCAGCACATAATCCCAGATAAAGCCGCTACCAGCATACACAAGCGGGTCGCCACCATTCCAGGGATAGCCGCGGACAAAGCTGGGGAAACCTTTTTCAAGATAATCTGTCACATAGCCCTGGCTTGTCCACTGATGCCCTTCAACGCTTTTTACACCGTTGCAATAGGTATTATCGAGCAATACGAATTCTTCAGCGAGCTTGTGGTGATTGGGTGTGATGCGCCGGCCGAACATGCACAAACTGCTGTCGCCGTTGCCCTGAGGCATATCGCCGAGAACCTGATCGTAAGTCCGATTTTCTTTTATGATGTATAAGATATGTTTGATCGGGGATTTCTCGCCCGGCTGCGTTGGCACTGGCACCAGCCGTTCCTTCACCGCCGTGAGACTTAGCTCCTGATTGATCTTGGGAAGGCGCATATTCGTAGCCGCCGTGATAGTCAGTTTCTGCAAAGAATCCGCATCAGGAACATCTATAAATGACACTGAACCCATTTGGTCGTGGGTGTTATGCCCTTTCCCCAACATTGTACCACTGACATTCATATCCCGATCCGGATCTTTTTTTGATGGTGCCCAGCTTCCAATCCCCTTCAGGTTGGCTACAAAAATCTTTTTTCCGTCTTTAGAAAGCTCCACTGCCGAGGGATACCAGCCGGTGGGTATAAGGCCAGTCAGCTTACCTTTTTGCAGATCAACGACCGCCAGCAGATTGTCGCCACCATCGGCGATGTAAAGTGTTTTGCCATCCGGCGATACACCCACATCGTTGGGAGCGCTGCCAAAAGGAAGCTCTTCCATGGGCTTGGAGCTGATGGTCTTTACAACTTTATCGGTTTGTGTATTGATGACAGAAACATTGTCGCTGTTCGCGTTCGCCACGTACAGCATCGATTTGTCTGGCGAGAATGCCATCCCGCTTGGATGCAGGTTCACGGGAATTTCGGCAATCTGCTTACGCTGTACAAGATCGATTACCGAAACAGTTCCCGAAGATAAAATTCCTGTTTCTTTATCAATTAACACGGGAGTGCCCGAACTCGGCGCCCACAACTCCCCTTCCTTGGGATGCCTGCCGCCCCAATTGGAAACATAGGCTTTGTTATCCTTCAACACTACGGCATAAGGCGCAACGCCGACATCGATCTGATCTACGAGTTTGCCGGTATTTAAATCAACTATCCCGAGTTTGTTGGTGCGGTTCAGCGTTACGTAAATCAAGTTACGACTATCGTCTATTACGAAGCCGCCCGGGTAAGGGCCTTTTTTATCATTCCCAGGTAGGGCAATTACATCGCTCCATGCGAACTCGCCGTTTGAATCCATCTTTGCCGACCGCAAGTTCCCGCTCTCATCTGTAGCCCAAACCTTTTTACCATCAGCGCTCCAGCCGATCCCTTTAAAGCTGTTACCACGATTGGGCAGCTTGAGCGTTTGGATGATTCCCCGGGTTTTAACATCCAGGAATACCAGATTAGTCATGTTCTTGACAGCAAGAATTGTTTCATCCGGATTTAAGGCGATATCGAAGGGCCTGCCGGGGAATGTAACGGTTTTGCCAGCCGGCGTAATGGTTTGAGAAGTAGGGACGATGTAGCTTCCATCCTTCTGCGGCCCAGCTTTCGATTGCTTGGCGAACCTGCTGTCGTCAGTGCCATTTTTCAGCCTGTCTGCCAACTTGCTGGAAACACATCCGGCAAGAAAAATCGCAACGATGATCAAAGAGGCATTTTTAACTAACATACTTCGAGTTTTTAGTACGGTTTATCTGTGTATCTGAACGCTTAAACGTCCAGATGATATCCAGCTCTTAAGATCACCGGCCCAACCAGGCCCGACTCCAGCAAAGGCGAATCTTTAGTAAAATGCTTCCACGTAGTAAATGCTACTCTCGTGCTCTTCGGCTTCGGCTCGTCTTTAAGATACCACTCCGGGATTTCTGCTATTCCACCTGTAGCTTCCGGAGCATCCCGCACTTCTTTATTGTCTGCTAAGGCTTTATCAGCCGCCCTGCCATAGACGTATTCTGCAGGTTGCTGTTCGTCGCCGATGAGCCTGTTAGGCCAGAGGTTAGTAACTTCAACAACAAGCGTATTTTTACCCGCAACAACATCTCCGGTTACCTCAACAGAATATGGTGCCTTCCAGACAATGCCTTTGTCTTTGCCATTAATTTTTACTTCTGCTAATACTTCCACCCGGCCTAAGTCCAGGAAGAGCCGATGACCTTTCTTCAGCCAGCCGGACGGCACCTCAAACTGCCTGGTGTAAGTGACAGTGCCCGAAAAGTATTTTACCCCATCAACAGGGTGCTTGTGAAGCGAAATCAAAGTTGCTAATTGTATTTGCATAGGAGCTCCGTGGTCGGGCGGAAAGTTCAGATTCCATTTATTGCTCAAGTTGATTGGTGCCGGAATATCTGTTACTTGTAGCGGCTTTGCAAGGGCACCGCGTTTCAGGGTATAAGCTCCATTCTGATTGAACAAAATACCTTTTTTGCCGGTGAACAATTGTACCGGCAGCGGCGCAGATGGCGCAGGCACCGCCACTGATGCCATTTGGCTGATCTGTGCAGCAGAAAGTGCGCTGCCCGTTACTTTCAACCCCACAACATCCCCTTCAAAAAGCCATGCACTTGCATCCTGCTCATAATCGCCTTCGCCGGGATGAACAAGGTTAGGCGACTTTGTGCCTGTTTTTAAAAGTTTGCCGTTCACAAATATGGAAGGCACTCCGCTATTGTGAACCAGTGCGAGGTGTGTCCATCCCGACAAAGCAACTGGAACAGTCAAAACCGATTTTAGATATCCCGATGTCCGCTCGCATAAAATGATGCCGTTGCGTGCCACCACTAAACCGCAGGCAGAATGGCCTTTGCCATACAGCAATTCGCCTTTCGGTGGATAAAGAAGATAGCTCGAAATCTGCTTTCCTATAAATTCTCCATCCAGCTTATCATCAGTTTCCGGCTTCACCCAGGCGGTTATAGAAAAAGAGCTTGTTAAGTTGTTGTACTTTCCTCGCTTCGGCTCTGCAAAACGCTGCATTGAAACTAAGGCTTTGCCTTGTCTTTCTACCGATGTCACAGCATTTGCGTTTGCTGGCTTTCTGAACACTACGAAGCAGGAACCGTAAGGATCAAGCTGCATGGGTACAGTTGTAATCGATCCTGCCGTTTGATAAACACTTATTGGCGTGATTTGACCTGTGGCAGCATCCCACAACTCAGGCTGCCGGCCCGACACTCGGAAGCTTGCTGTTATCTCTTCTGTAGTGCGGCGGCGGTTTGCCACGAAGTACACATCTGCATCATCAATTCTCCGATGAATGTAGTTGATAAGGGCATCGCCCGAACGGGAGAAGAATTCCGCATCAGGATAGATTTTCAGGCTTTCCAGGATCGGCCGAAGAGGCTGTTGCGAATACACAAGCCCGGTACCAACCCTGCGGCCCGCCTGAGCAGATTTTAGATTAGTTCCCCAAAGCGCTTCGACTAATTGAGTTAATTGCTGTTCCTCTTTAGCTGAATTGTTAAGCCCGGGAGTTGTCTTTGGCGGGTTGCCGATCAAGATCATCCCTTTATGTACGAGTTCGCTTATTCGCTGGAGAGTTTCGAGGCTCATTGCAGGTTTAGGCACAAGGACCAGCACTTTGTAAGTCACGCCATCAGGTAAAACAATGCTATTTCCTTTGATAGCCACGCGAGTGAGCAATCCTTCCTTATTTGTTCTGTCCCAATCATATCCAACCGGTGGCTTTGGCTCAAACTCTACCATCCTGGAAAGATCATCGCCCGGCTGGTCCTCACCGCCAAAATAGAGTATATCGGCACAAAACAGTCCGCGTTGCAATAGCGCCTGGCTCCTCCCGATGTAGTTCAACCAGGCTTTACTTTGTTCGAACCAGGTATTCGTACGGTCAAAATGGAAGCCGTGTGGGCCCATTGTCATGCCCGGTTTTACGGTGCTGTGTGGCTGGTGAGCATAGCGGTGGAAGATAAAACGGTTGAGCCCGTAGGTCATCATCAGATCGCCCTGTCCCTTTAGGGAATATGGGTACTCCTGCCACTTGGAATGGGCGGGGTCGCCTGTGTATGATTCTGCGCCTACTATCTGCAAGCCATCCATCCGCTTTCCAAACACATGTGATATGGAAGAGGCCAGTTTGAGCGAGGGCAGAAAAAACGGCCCTCTGATCCAAAACTCACCCATAGGGATATCTGTTTTTGAACCAGCTTCTATTTGATCAAAAGGACCACCGCGATAAGGCTCGGTGTAGCTGATGATGTTGTGTTCTTTGCATAACTCGTCAAAATAGCCGTAGTAATTCGCAGCCATTAAGTCGGCGTGAGTCTTCCTAAAATCATAGTAGAAACGCTCCGTATCATCGGCGCTGCCAACAATCCTGCCGGCAACAGCGGGCAGATAAGAGAGCAGCGGGTAGCCCCTGCGGGCTTCGAATTCCTGAGGGAGCTTTGGCGTCCAGTTCTGCAAACCAACCTCATAGCTGTCTATTAACATCCCGATTTTGCTTGACTTTACCCACTTCTGGAAGGTTGGCATCAGGTGCTCAAATACCTTATCGAAATGAAACTTGAAGGCTTCGCGGCTGTACTTATCGCACTCTAAGCCAGTTCCACTTTTTGGAGGAGCATGGTTTATTTGCTCGATAACTGTATGCCCGATGCGCAGGATAGTCCACTTGCCTGCAGGCGCATCCCAGGTCAGATTCCCACTTGCATCCATGTTTTCCCGTAGATCAATCACGGTTTCAGGATTTACAACAGCATCAGAGCTAAGGTTATCACTGGGTTTAACTCCCTTGCCTTTTCCGCCCGGCATTTTTACCAAAGATTTCTTTGGGAAGTTAGCTTTGTCTTTCCAGTCAGCAAGCACACTGATTTGTCCGGACTGCTCACCGCTTAAAGTTGGATAAGCAATTACATAGGTGTCCTGATAGTAGTTTAGCAGCGCAGCAGGTTTTGGCAAAATCAATTTAATCTGCTGCCCTCCATCCACAAAAGTTTCGCTCCAGGTTATTTGCTGCATTCCAACCTCAGGCGTTATCCACGGTCCAGCCGTTGACGACCAGCCGGGACAGTTGTGCATGTCGAATTGTAGGCCGAGCCGTCCTGCTTCGTTGATTGCGTGCCGTGTGAGGTCATTCCACTCCTCGCTCAAGTAATTTAC
The DNA here is from genome assembly GCA_029266635.1 of Sphingobacteriaceae bacterium. Lineage (GTDB taxonomy): Bacteria > Bacteroidota > Bacteroidia > Sphingobacteriales > Sphingobacteriaceae > JAQSWM01. The sequence continues at coordinate 91,346 of JAQSWM010000010.1, forward strand.
CGGTCCGGCGGGAATGCCATCGCCGACATTAAAACATTGTACACCGCCTACGCCCACACGCTGCATAGCCTCGAGATCAAGAGTTATCCCTTTGCGGGAGATATTGCCGTTCATCCAATGCCACCAGGTAAATGGCTTTGACACATTTGCAGGATTTACGAATGCCTTTTCGAGATCGTTGGCCGTCGTTGGCATGAACGAATTGATTATACCTGAAGGAGTAACAATGGTAACAAAACTGGCAGCGCTGGCAGTTTTTAAAAAGGAACGTCGTTTCATGAATTGAGCTTATGAGAAGATATTAGTTAGAATTGGTTCTCTAAGCTAAGAAAAGACTTTTGCTCGCCGCCACGCAATATGGCCTGTAATTTGTCTGATACAGTTCCTCTGGGAGTGGATGAGATGTAAGCGGGAGCTGTGTTCAAGCGATTTACATTAGCCGTATCGCCTGTGTAAAAAGCCCTGCCTGCCTTGCTTCGGCAAAGCGAACAAACCATTGCATAACAAAAAAGCCCTTCAATTATGGAGAGCTGTCTGCGGACCGGACGGGACTCGAACCCGTCTCGGCTAAGCCGAGACCGTGACAGGGCGGCATTCTACCCATTCAGGATATTTGACGGCTGAACTATCAGCCACTTCAGATACTTTCGGTTTTGCCTTTTCAACATCATCTCACGCTTAAGCGCATCTGTTTTTGATCGTGTAACTCCACGTATACCAGCTCCCAAGGCGTTTTAGATGAAGTATATCGCGATAAACCAGAGTTGTGTTCCGATAAACGTTTTAGATAGTCAGAGGTATAGCCTTTGTAAAAAATACCGTCGACTTTGCTTCTGATGATGTATACAAACCATTGCATAACAAAAAAGCCCTTCAATTATGAAGAGCTTTCTGCGGACCGGACGGGACTCGAACCCGCGACCTCCGCCGTGACAGGGCGGCATTCTAACCAGCTGAACTACCGGTCCTTTTCCTTTCGGGAGTGCAAATATAGCTTCTTAAACCTACTTGCCAAATAAAATGTGCAATTTAATTACTACGGACATTCCGATGAACCTGCACCTTCAACCTTACGCCTTCTGTCTCAAAACCTTATTACGCTGCTCCCTCTTTCATCTTCTCAGCATTCTCGGCAAACTGTAGTGCATCAATAATCTCCTGGATGTCGCCGTCCATAATTGCAGGCAAGTTATAGAGCGTGAGCCCGATACGATGTTCCGTAACCCGACCCTGCGGATAATTATAGGTGCGGATTTTTGCAGACCTATCGCCGGTTGAAACCATAGATTTCCGTTTGGCAGCTATGTCGCCACTCTGCTTCTGCACCTCTAAATCGTACAATTTAGTACGCAGCATCTCCATTGCACGCTCTCTGTTGCCCAGTTGCGACCGCTCAATCTGGCAAACCACCACCATCCCGGTAGGCCTGTGGGTAAGCTGCACCTTAGTTTCCACCTTGTTTACGTTCTGACCACCTGCGCCGCCCGATCTGGAAGTCTGCAAATCGATATCAGCGGGATTCAGGTAAAAATCAATTTCCTCAACCTCAGCTAAAACCGCCACCGAAGCTGCCGAGGTATGAACTCTGCCTTGCGTCTCCGTATCAGGCACACGCTGCACCCGATGCACGCCCGATTCATATTTCAACTGCCCGTAGACATCCTCACCCGTAACTTTTAAAATAACTTCTTTGTAACCGCCCGCGGTGCCTTCAGTTACATCAACAACTTCAGTCTTCCAGCCTTTGGTTTCAAAATAACGGGTGTACATCCGGTAAAGATCACCGGCAAAAAGCGCAGCTTCGTCGCCTCCCGTGCCGCCGCGGATTTCGATTACAGCATTCTTCGCGTCTTCCGGATCTTTCGGTATCAGCATCAGCCTTACCCGTTCTTCAAGTTCATCCCGTTTAACAATCAGCTCATCCAGATCGGCTTTTGCCATTTCCTTCAACTCGGCATCCTTTTCGTTCGCAAGGATATCCTTGTTGGTTTCAATGTTGCTAAGGATGTTTTGATACACCTTGTACTCATCAACAATCTTCCCTAAATCTTTATAATCCTTATTCAGCTGAGCAAAACGCTTCATGTCGCTCATTGTGCTTGGATCGCTCAACTCCCGCTCAACTTCTTCCCAGCGTTGCTTTATAGCTTCTAACTTATCTATCATGGTTCAATAATTTTCGGCAGCACCAAATGCTGCGAAAGCCTGCAAAAATATAGCTTTTTCTTGAAGATGAGGATGCCCTTATCGGATGTTTGCTTTCACGGAGTACAGGTAAACGGATTTGCCGCTTCTCAGTGCAATTATTTTGGTCCCAAGCGATGCCTGTATGACCTGTTCGTCCACCGGAAGGTGAAACTCTGCTGGTTCGTAGGTTTGTGTATCGAGGCTTACAAGGGTGTTCTCCCTTAAATACAGAATCTTGTTTTCTCTTGCCTCGAAATAATTCAGTGGTTCAATACGAATAGTTTTCAGGTACGCACCAAACCTGTCAAATTGCAGAATTCCTATTTTCGGATCATAAAGGTAAACGAACTGACCGTTCGCCTGGAGCAAAGTAGGCTGAAGAGCTTTCCCGATCACCTGGTACATATTGCCGCTTCTTTGCAAATCTTCAAAGTTGTTGCTGATCCTGTGCAGTTCGAAATTTGCCTGATCGAAATACCAAAACCCATTGGTGCTCGACAGAGATGCAAGTGTGACCTGCCGGGATGCATCCGAAAACCGGTAACGTGAAATTTCACTCAGGTTGTTGTTAAGCACAACTATCTGCTGCAGCCCGGGATAGAAAAGCAAAGTGCGCAGAGGATCTGAGGCATCCACAAATCCTGCTTTTCCAAAAGCCTTATTGCTGTAGCGCCACATCAACTTTCCCGAAGCGTTGTACTTTAACAGTTCATCTTTAGGCGTGATCAAATATGTATTATCCAGGTTATCTACCGCGATAAACTTAGCCGCAGTATCAATCGGTGCAATCAGGGCGAAATCCTGCGCAACAGCCATCTTCCCCAACAGAACAAATAGAACAAAGAAACACCAGCGTAATATCATCATGAATCCAGATCAAATGTACGGCACTCCACAGATTTAATAACAGATAAAATTCGCCGTGTTGAAGCCCGAACCGGGAACGATTGCATAAATAATTAGCAGTAAACCAGCTTTTTTACGTTCTAATCTCTGTAAAATTGTTCCAATAACTAACCTGGCATGGGTTCATTGCCCCTCCTGCAATGTCCCTGTAGCTGAACCACTAATTATGAAGATTAAGCTCTTAATACTTGTTCTTATCAGTTTTGTGTTTTACACCATTGCAGTTAATGCGCAAGGAAAAACGGGCAAGCCATATTCTTTTTCAAATCTTCCTGTTGTTAAAAAAGTTTCATTTAAAAAAGACACCTTCAATATTCTTAAATACGCAGCCAAATCTGATGCGCAGGCACTGAACACCACCAGCATTAATGCGGCTATTGCCGATTGCAGCAAAAAAGGTGGCGGTGTGGTAGTGATACCTGCGGGATTATTCATTAGTGGTCCCGTAGAGCTGAAAAGCAATGTAAACCTGCACCTAAACAGTGGTGCACTCCTCCAATTCACATCCGATTTTGACCAGTACCCACTTGTTGAAGGCAACTGGGAAGGGTTGCCACAGATGCGGAATCAATCGCCAATTTGGGCAACCAATCAGCAAAACATTGCAATTACCGGACAAGGGATTATTGATGGCTCGGGCGATGCGTGGCGAATGGTGAAAAACGATAAATTAACTGCCAGCCAGTGGAAAACGCTCGTGGCTTCCGGCGGGATGGTGAGTGCAGATCAGAAGACCTGGTACCCATCCAAAAAATCATTTGCAGGTTCTGAAATTAAGAACCCTGGTGTGATTTCTCCCGAAAAAACTCCTGAGTTCTACAACTCAGTAAAAGATTTCCTCCGTCCAAATCTTATGGTGCTGAACAACTGCCGGCAGATATTGTTGGAAGGCGTTACATTCCAGAACTCGCCGGCCTGGTGCCTTCACCCGCTGATGTGCCAGGATCTAACAGTTAGAAATGTGACTGCAAAAAACCCGTGGTACGCTCAAAATGGCGATGGCATTGACTTGGAATCGTGCAAGAACGTGCTGATTGAAGGAAGTACGTTTGATGTTGGCGATGACGGGATTTGTATCAAATCGGGGCGTGATGAAGCGGGCAGGAAACGCGGTATGCCGACAGAGAACGTGATAGTCCGCAATTCGAAAGTGTATCACGCTCATGGCGGATTTGTGATTGGCAGCGAAATGTCGGGCGGAGCGAAGAATATTTTTGTTTCAAACTGCACGTTTGACGGTACCGATATTGGCCTGCGCTTCAAAACAACCCGCGGCCGTGGCGGTGTGGTAGAGAAGATATTCGTGAAAGACATTGTAATGAAAGACATCCCGGGCGAAGCCATCCTGTTTGACATGTATTATGCCGCCCAGGACCCCGTCCCGCTTGCCGGTGAAAAACGCGACGCTCCAAAAGTCCAGCTTTTCCCGGTTACCGAGGCTACTCCTGTGTTTAAAGATTTTCACATTAACAATATCGTTTGCAACGGCGCTTCAAAAGCTATCTTTATCCGTGGCTTGCCTGAGATGAATATCGCGGACATTTACCTGGAGAATATTGACATTAAAGCTAAACAGGGGATTGACTTGCAGGAAGCAAAAAACATTTCGCTCAAAAATGTAAACGTGATAACCGACAACAAAAAGCCTGTTGTTAGTATTCAGAACGCAAGTGTGATTTCAATAGACAATCTGAATTACAAAGATGACTCTGAAGTGCTTTTCAATATTACCGGAGAAAAAAGCAAAGCTATAAGCGTTAAAAACACCGATACCTCAAAAGCAAAAAGCAAAGTGAGATACGGCGAAGGCACATGCAACAGCGCACTTGAAATGAAATAACAATGAATTACATCCTAAAAAGATTTTCCGTCGTTTTACTGGTCGTACTCTTAGCAAGCACCCTAAAATCGCAATCGCTTTCAGAGCAAATGGCTGCTACGGTGATGGATATCTGGAAAGATTCTCTTGTTGTTACTCCCGGAAAGCCTGTGAAGTGGGCATACGATCAGGGAGTTGTGCTGGAAGGAATTGAGTCGCTCTGGAAGCGCACCGCTAATCCCGACTACTTTGATTACATGCAGAAAAGCATGGATCTTTTTGTTGATAAGGAGGGAAATATCCGCACTTACAAACAAGCGGATTACAATATTGATAACGTGAAGAACGGGCGGACGCTGCTCTCACTCTTCAAGGTAACCGGACAGAAAAAGTATTTAAAAGCTGCCGAAACTCTATATCAGCAACTAAAAAACCAACCCCGCACGAACGAAGGCGGTTTCTGGCACAAAAAAGTATATCCATACCAGATGTGGCTGGATGGCTTGTACATGGGCGAGCCCTTTTATACCGAGTACGCCGCAATGGTGAATGATGAAAAAGCCTTTGACGACATCGCCAACCAATTTATCTTCATGGAAAAACATGCCCGCGATCCGAAAACCGGTTTGCTTTACCATGGCTGGGACGAATCCAAAAATGAAAAGTGGGCAGATAAAAGCAGCGGCACCTCTCCAAACTTCTGGGGCAGAGCCATGGGCTGGTACGCGATGGCTCTCGTAGATGTGCTCGACAACTTCCCTGCTTCTCACCCAAAAAGAGGTGAATTAATTAATATTCTCACCCGCACTGCATCGGCTATCAAAGGATCTCAGGATTCAAGATCCGGGGTTTGGTTTGACATTCTCGATAAGCCTTCTCTCAAAGGAAATTACCTTGAATCGTCTGTATCAAGCATGTTTGTGTATGCGCTCGCAAAAGGCGTGAGAAATGGGTATCTGCCTAAAGCTTATTTGAAGGTTGCCAAAAAAGGCTACGCGGGAATTCAGAAGCAATTCATTGAAAAAAGATCAGCAGGCGGAATAAATCTTACAGGAACAGTCAGCGTTTCAGGTCTGGGAGGCACAAAGCCCTACCGGGATGGGAGCACCGAATATTATCTGAGTGAAAAGGTAATTATCAATGATCCCAAAGGCGTTGGCGCATTTCTGCTTGCCAGTGGCGAAATGGAACTGGGGGAAATCCCTAAAACAGGCAAAGGAAAGTTAGTGCTCCTTGACGGCTACTTCAACAATGAATATCGGAAAAATGCTTTAGATGGCGGCCAGGAACGTTACCATTACCAGTGGAATGAACGTGATGCAAACGGCTACTCATTCTTCGGACAGGCGTTTACCTATCGCGGAGCAACAACTTCGACGCTGTACGACAAGCCAACGGCCGCAAACCTCGCGAAAGCGAATGTTTACATCATCGTTGATCCAGATACGGAAAAAGAAACTGAGAAGCCAAACTTTGTTGCTCCCGATGATATCACGGCAATTGCTAACTGGGTAAAAAACGGAGGCGTATTGCTGCTCCTCGGCAATGACCTTGGCAATGCTGAGTTCACACACTTCAATAAGCTCGCTGAAACTTTCGGTATCCATTTCATTGAGGAGAGCAAGAACAAAGTTCCAACCAGCCAATATGAAAACGGGATGATTACCATCCCAGCTAACAATGCCGTCTTCAAAACCGCAAACAAGGTGTACATCAAAGAACTTTCCCGCTTGAAGTTGGATGGAGCGGCAAAGCCTGCGCTCCGAAAAGGAGAAGATGTGATAGTTGCTACGGCGAAGTACGGCAAAGGCATGGTGGTAGCGGCAGGAGATCCGTGGTTTTACAATGAGTACACCGATGGGCGCAAGGATTATCCCGACGGTCGCAAACTCCCCAAAGATTACGAAAACTACAAGGCAGCCAACGATTTAGCACAATGGCTGCTGCAACAGGCCAAAGCCAGAAAATAAGCAAATGATTCTTTCACGATCCAACATAAATAACATACAGGCAGAAGGAGTAGCGAAGCCTTCCGACAATATTTTCTCTTTACCCGAGAAAGTACTGCAATTTGGCACCGGCGTGCTGCTGCGTGGTTTGCCGGATTATTTCATCGACAAAGCCAACCGCTCCGGGATTTTTAACGGAAGGATTATAGTAGTGAAATCTACCGATTCGGGCTCTTCATCTGCATTTGATGAACAGGACGGCTTGTACACACTGGCCGTGAAGGGGATCGAGAATAACAAGGATGTCGAAGAAACGATTATCAACTCAGCTATCAGCCGGGTGCTCTCTGCCTCAAGCCAATGGCAGGATATTCTGCAATGTGCTCATAATCCGGACATAAAAGTGATTATCTCAAATACCACGGAAGTAGGCATCCAACTGGAAGAAGCCGATACGATTGATGACGCTCCCCCGAAATCCTTCCCGGGAAAGCTGCTCGCATTTTTGTATGAACGTTTCAAAGCATTCAACGGCAGCGAGGACAGCGGGCTGGTTATCGTGCCAACAGAATTGATTGTCGACAATGGGAAGAAGCTGAAAGACATAATCATCCAGCTTGCAGACATTAACAAGCTTGAAAGCCCGTTCCTTTACTGGCTGAACAACAGCAACCATTTCTGCAATTCGCTGGTGGACCGGATTGTGCCGGGGAAGCCGGACGGAAAAACTGTAGCTGAGGCGGAACAACAACTTGGCTATTCCGATTCTCTTTACACGGTTTCTGAAGTGTACCGCTTATGGGCAATTGAAGGCGGAGAAAAGGTGAAATCGGTGCTGGCCTTCGCCGAAGCTGATCCTGGAGTAATCATAGCTGATGATATTGAAATCTATCGCGAATTAAAGCTTCGCCTGCTCAACGGCACACACACGCTGAGTTGCGGATTAGCTTTCCTGTCGGGATTTCCCACCGTGAAAGCAGCGATGGACAATGAAGAGATGTCGGACTTTATTTCCACTTTAATGCTTTCGGAAATTGCTACGGCGATTCCGTACAAAATCCCGAAGGAAGAAGCAAAAGAATTTGCGAATAAAGTTCTTGACCGCTTCCGCAACCCGCACATCGAACATTTATGGATAAACATTACAGTCCAGTTTACCGCTAAGCTGAAAATGCGGATCGTGCCGCTTCTCTTACAACATTATAAAAATTCGGAACTAGTTCCCGAGCGCATTGCAGCAGGCTTTGCAGGATACATGCTGTTTATGAGATCAGTGAAAAAAGGCGATAAATACTTTGGCGAACATGATGCATCGCTCTACCCGATCAATGATGACCAGGCTGGATACCTGTCGCAGCTTTGGGAGAAATCCACGCCTGAGAACATCGCCAAAAACGTCCTTTCAGACATTTCCTTGTGGGGCACAGATCTTTCATCCCTTACCGGCTTTGAAATCGCCGTAAGGAATAAGTTGAACACGATAATACAGCAGGGCGCTCTGAAAACAACAGAGCAGGCGAAAGAAGTATCGGCCTAATGAAAACGAACATTCTAAAAGTCAACAAAAACGACAATGTCATTGTGGCTCTAACAGATTTGCCTGCGGGCAGCGAAGTAGAATACGATGGCAAAAAATATATCCTGCCCGAATTTGTGCAGGCTAAGCACAAGTTTGCCGCAGTACCGCTCCCACAAGGCACAGAAATAATCATGTATGGGGTTTTAGTGGGCAAAGCGCAAACTGATATTCCTGAAGGCGGGCTTCTCAGCACAGCAAACGTAAAACATGCCGCAAACGATTTTATAACCGGCGAAAGACACACCTGCTGGCAAATGCCCGACGTGTCGAAATTTGCAGGAAGGACTTTTAACGGATTTCACCGTGCCGATGGAAGTGTTGGCACAGCAAATTACTGGCTGGTGATCCCGATGGTGTTTTGTGAGAACCGAAATCTTGATGTTCTTCGCGAAGCATTGGTGACGCAGCTTGGGTATGGACGCAACAAAAAATACGAGGATCAGGCAAGGCATTTAATTGAACTTTACAAGTCGGGTAAGGGTGTGGATGAAATCCTCTACACAGAATTGAACCAACCTGATTGCATCCCTGCAACGCAGCGGCTTTTCCCAAATGTTGATGGAATTAAATTCCTCAACCATGCGGGCGGCTGCGGCGGCACGCGTCAGGACTCGCAGGCATTGTGCGGCTTGCTGGCAGGTTACATCACCCATTCCAACTGCGCCGGGGCAACGGTCTTAAGCCTCGGCTGCCAGAATGCGCAGGTTTCAATCCTCGAAGAAGAAATCAGAAAACGCGATCCCAATTTCCGCAAACCTTTTTACGTGCTCGACCAGCAGAACATCGGTACAGAAGCCGAACTGTTGTCGCTTGCTATCAAGCAAACCTTTGCGGGATTGATAGAAGCAAATAAATGCGAGCGCAAGCCGGCACCGCTGAGTAAAATTTGTATCGGACTTGAATGCGGTGGTTCTGATGGTTTTTCCGGGATTTCAGCAAACCCGGCGATAGGTTATACTTCGGATTTACTCATTGCCCTGGGCGGTTCAGTCATCCTGGCGGAGTTCCCGGAACTGTGTGGAGTTGAGCAAAATCTGAGCGATCGATGCGTGGATGTGGAAAATGCCGAGCGCTTCAGGCACCTGATGAAGACCTATAACGAGCGTGCGCATGCTGTTGGCTCCGGCTTTGAGTCGAACCCATCGCCAGGCAATATCAAAGACGGGCTTATTACCGATGCAATAAAATCCGCCGGTGCAGCTAAGAAGGGCGGAACATCGCCCGTTGCGGCGGTATTGGATTATCCCGAAAAGGTAACAAAGCCAGGATTGAACCTGCTTTGCACGCCGGGAAATGATGTGGAATCCACTACCGCGGAGGTGGCATCAGGTGCCAATGTGGTACTGTTTACAACCGGCTTAGGCACTCCGACGGGAAACCCTATCGCTCCTGTGGTAAAACTATCGAGCAACACAAAACTGTATAACCGGATGAACGATATTATCGACATCAACACCGGAACCATTATTGAAGGCGACGAGACAATTGAACAAGCCGGTGAACGGATACTGGAGTATGTAATCGCTGTAGCGAGCGGCGGGAAAGATGTGGCAGCCGTGCGGCATGGCCAAGACGATTTTATCCCGTGGAAGCGGGGAATATCGCTATAACTAAAAACTATTTTATTCTCCCCTCCGGGGAGTCAGAGGGGCTTATGAAACCATTTTTAGACGAAAACTTCCTGCTGCAAAGCAAAACAGCCGAGCGTTTGTACCACGATTTTGCGAAGCAGATGCCGATCATAGATTACCACAATCACCTGATCTCTGAACAAATCGCAAACGACGTTACATTCGAGAACATCACGCAGGTTTGGTTGTACGGCGACCATTACAAATGGCGGGCAATGCGCACCAACGGCGTGAATGAAGAATATATCACCGGAAATAAAAGCGATTACGAGAAATTTGAGAAGTGGGCTGAAACAGTTCCTTACACGCTTCGCAACCCGCTTTATCACTGGACTCACCTGGAGCTTCAACGCTATTTCGATGTGCATGATCTTCTTTCGGGAAAAACCGCGAGATCTGTTTACGATACCTGTACCTACAAACTACAACAGCCGGAGTACAGTGTCCAGGGCTTGCTCGGAAAAATGAATGTGGAGGCGGTTTGCACAACCGATGACCCGCTCGATTCTCTGGAGTTCCATCAGCAGATTGTTGCGCAGGGTGCCGATATTAAGGTGCGCCCGGCGTTTCGCCCCGATAAAGCCATGAATGCAGATGATCTGGGTGCATTGAATGCCTACATTGACAAACTGGAGCAGGTTATCGATACGAGCATCAACAGTTTAGATGCTTATCTCCAGGCATTGAAGCAACGTCACGATTTCTTCGCCGTGAATGGATGTTCAGTTTCCGATCACGGGCTTGAGCAAATTTATGCCGAGGATTATAGCGACGAGGAAATTAGCTCTATTTTCAATAAGATCAGGAACAGGCAACATATTTCGCACACAGAAAACCTAAAGTTTAAGTCAGCAATGCTGTTCCAGTTTGCCATCTGGGATCATGCAAAAGGATGGGTGCAGCAGTATCATTTGGGGGCTCTTCGTAACAACAACACACGGATGTTGAGCAAGCTAGGCCCGGACACGGGCTGGGACTCAATAGGCGATTTCAGTCAGGCAAGACAGCTTTCCAAGTTTTTGAACAAGTTGGATAGTGAAGACAAATTAACGAAGACCATTGTTTACAACTTAAACCCGGCCGACAACGAGCTGCTCGCTACGATGATCGGGAACTTTAATGATGGCTCCGTGGCCGGGAAGGTGCAGTTTGGCTCAGCCTGGTGGTTTTTGGATCAGAAAGACGGCATGATCAGGCAGATGAATGCACTTTCAAACATGGGCCTGATCAGCCGGTTCGTGGGGATGCTCACCGATTCAAGAAGCTTTCTTTCTTATCCGCGGCATGAATATTTCAGGAGATTGCTCTGCAATCTTTTCGGAGAAGAAATCGAAAGCGGAGAGCTACCGAATGACATGGAATGGACAGGCAAGATCATCCAGGATATCTGTTACAACAATGCAAAGGAGTATTTTGGGTTTTAATCCCTCTTGTTTTTGACGTCACCTCGATCAGCCAACTGGCGGAGAGAGGTCTCAACCGTGTTATACAACGAGATTTCTCCTCCTGCCCATCTCACCGGTGCCCCTAGCCTCGTCTGAAAGGACGCCCATCATTTTCCCCATCACCTCGATCCGCTAGCTGGCGGAAGAGGTCTCAACTGTGTTCGGGGACGAGATTTCTCCTCGTACCTCGTCGGAATGAACTGTGTTTAAAAGCAAGTATTTTTTATATAATTTTCTTGATAGGGTGAATGGCTAGAAGCAACGGCGAAGGCTTGTTTCAGCAACTTATTTGCAACCGCTATGAGCGCTTGCCGTTTAGCTTTCCCTTTTGCCACTAACCGTTCGTATAGTTCTTTACAGGCCTTGTTGCACCGTTTGGCACTCCAGGCACAGACGTAGAGCATCGCTCGTATCCTGCTCATGCCCATCTTTGTGATCCTGCTTTTTCCTTTTACGCTTGTGCCTGATTCAAAGATCCGGGGGCATAAGCCTATATAGGAGCTTAGTTGTTTGCTGTTCGGCAAAGCCACCGCTTAACACGATCAACAGCAGGGCGCTTTTCTTGCCCAAGCCTGGTATGCTTTGCAACTGCTGGTACATCTCTCCGTGATGTTGCTTGATAAGCGCCTGCATCTTTTGCTCTAAGGATACAAGTTGCTTTTCAATGGCCTGCCTGGCTGTAGCAATAGCCCTGGCCGCTTCTTTGCTGGTTTCCTCGTTAGCATCAAACGCTTCTGCCTGACGTATAAAGCTTGTTTTGCTCTTGTTCAGCAAGTCCATAGCTGCCTGCATTTGTTTTAACTGCAGGACATAGCCTTCTTCCGGCTTCCACAAGCTTGGGCGCTCTGCTTTTCCATATTCCGCTATCATTTTAGCATCTTTCTTGTCTGTTTTTGCCCGTGTTAAGCGCATCTGGCAAAAGCGGCGGATCACTAAAGGGTTGATCACGCTTACCAAGATACCGAGCTCATGCAAGTAGCAGGCAAGCTTTAAGTAATAAGGCCCACTGGCTTCCATAACTGCCTGGCTGTTCTCGGGCAGCAATTTTTGCAAACCTTTAAACCCTTTTAAATCATTGCTGAACTTGTAATAACGGTAGCCTTCGCCTGACTGGATTGCTACATCAAAAAAAGCTTTTGAAATGTCAATGCCTACGTAATTGTTGAAATTCATAAATTTGTATTTAAGGATTATTTACTGTAGAAGAAACTGCTTTTCACTTATCAATCCTACATGCAGGCTCTATGCCTAATGAACTGTTCAAGTTGATAAGCAGGAAGGCAAAGGGATTAGCATTTCGAACAGCCTTTATGGCTAATGACGGACTATAACCTTGCTCTTTGCCTTTTCTTCTGCAACTAATTTAATTTCTTTTTCCTCCCTTAAATACTTGCTGTTACAAACATAGGATGACGGACAAAAGCCCCTTTGCGCCTCAGCTTCTCTGCGCCTTTGCGTGAAAACCATTACTCACCACCTCATCAACCAACTTCACAAACTCTTCCGCCCAATACTCCCGTGTGTTCTTTCTGAGAAGCTCTTCATCCTGTTCAATCAAACAGCTTTCTGCGTTTATAAAACTAGCGTACTGCTGCTCCAATACTGCCACTGTTTCCTCTACCCCGTTGCACACAAAACCAGCTTTGTGCGTAAGGATACTCTCTTCTAAATCTCCATTATCGCTTACCGGGAGGAGAATAGGCTTACGGTATGCTAGGTAATCAGCCTGCTTGGAGGTGATGATGCCAGAGCGCTTTCCGTAGCGGAGGTGAAGGAAGAGCGAAGCATTGGAGAGGCACTCTCCGAGTGCATCCTTTCCCAATCTTGGAAGTACTTCTGAAATGTCATTTAAACCATACTTCTGAAGCGTTTTATACAGCTTTCCATTACCAGAAGCACCAGCAAAAATTATCTTAATTTTTGATTTTCCCTTTGTTTCAGTAAAAGCTTTAACTGCTTTGAAGAAAACGTCCTCCTTGAGTTGATCATTATAGATAGTCCCTGCATACAGAATGTTGAATGTGTCAGGAACGTGATTAATATCCGATAGAGTTGGTTTATAATTTGAACCGTTAGGGATCACATATACCTTATGCTGAAACTGTCTTGGGAAATACGACTTAAGGGTTGGCGAAACGGTAGTTATTAGCTTGGCTCGATTTAATATCTTAAGTTCTTCACTCCGGTTCCTTAGTCTTGTAAACTGATAAAAAAGCAACTTCGAATTTAAATGCCGGTAGCCAAAGGTCCATGTATCGCGGTAATCTAAAATCAAATCAGATTGCGTTTTGACGGAAATCTTAAAAGCAAATGAGAAAAGGCTGAAATACCCCCCCGACGCAAATACAATCTCATTTGTAAAATCCGTCTGGGGCAATTTGTTACTGAAATATACGTCATGTCCCCAAAAAAGCTTATTCCACAACCTATAGCCTATTTGTTTCAACCTAGCCGAAGTAGTCATCGGAACTTTGGGCTGCGATAAATGATTTACCCGGCTACCAGGTACAACGTCATAACGCTGGGATAGACTTTTAAAAAAGGGTGTCAACCGGTTACCGGAGGTCGCGTCGACATTAAAAACAGGGACTAAATACCAGATGAGTTTTCCCGTATGCTTATATTCGTTCAAGCTATGCAAAAAGTTTATATCGACAATTTAATATTTTCATTACAAGACGCAGGTGGAATAAGCAGATATTGGCAGGAATTTTCCGGTAGATTGTTTGAGAATAGGGATTATGATGTCAATTTATTAGTTTATAAATTTCCAGGTTCTTTTAAAAGATCTAACACCAATCGCTTATTATTAAAGCTTGGCAGATTCTTGCCGATCTTTAAGCAGCTGCCCCCCGGGAGCATAATACATTCCAGCTATCTCAAATTTAGTTTACAAAGCAATATTATTAAGATATCGACCATCCATGACTTAGCAGCAGAATTAGGTTATCTGAGTGGCGTGCGAGCGTTCGTCAGAAATATTCATCAAAAGCTGGTGATAAAGAACTCAGACGTCATAATTTGTGTTTCTAACACCACTAGAAGGGATTTGCTTAAAACTTATAAATTCTTATCTCCTGAAAAGGTTTTTGTAGTACACCACGGAGTCTCTAACATTTTCAGACGAAATGTGGAGAGCACAGCTGGACTTTCAAAAAACATTTTGATTGTCGGTTCCAGAAAAATGTATAAAAACTACTCAGTTGTATTGAAGGCCTTGTCTGAGCTTCCTGAATATAATTTAATTATGGTTGGTGGCGGCGAGTTAACTGTTGGTGAGAAACGACAGCTAAAAGCAACCCTGCGCAATCGTTATCAGCACTTGCTAAAAGTCACAGATGAGGAACTTAATATTCTTTACAATCAGTCTTTCGCATTGATTTACTCGTCTTTATATGAAGGGTTTGGGCTCCCGGTTCTCGAAGCAATGAAGTCTGGATGTCCCGTTATAACCACAACATGCGGAGCGATACCCGAGATTGTTAATGGGGATAAAAATGCCTTTTTGGTTGATAATCCGAGCTCCAAAGATTCCTACATTCAGGCAATCCGCTTTTTCGAACAGCCGATAAACAGAGAATTACATATTAAGAATGCAATAAAAAATGCTGAAAAATTCTGCTGGGACAAAAGCTTTCAAGAAACACTGGCTATTTATCACCAGGCAACTGGAATGATCAATACCACCTCTCAGCCCAAGCCGTAGTTCACCACTGCATCTCCGCACCGTTGCGTCGTTGCGTGAAGCTTATTTTAATATTCCCGAACCACTCCCTAGGTCAACAATGGTGCCTCTGCACCTCTGCTCCGCCGCGTGAAACCCACTGTATGTGCATCTTAAACACCGCTGCGCCTCCGCACCTCTGTCCCGCCGCGTGAAAACTTACTTTAACATTGGCGAACAAACTCCTCAACCTCACCCCACGCCGCTGCGCCCTCCGCACCTCTGCGCCGCTACGTGAAAACAACGCATTCTAAAAATCCTGATATATATTTCTGAACGAACTCCTTAACCCAAAAGTAAACCAGGTAGTCTTATCAGAAAAAACAGAATTTGCTTCCTTCCGGTAAACCGCTCCCGCTTCAACTCTTAAGTTCGTTTTAGGGTTTACCAGCCAGGACACACGTCCATCCAGGTAGTTGAAGGTAGTCTGTATTCCCTGCCCTATTTCATTGCCATAATTGCCCTGCCGTGTATTATACGACAGCAGGATATCCTTTCCAAAGTTCTCTCCTGTAGGATCAAGCCCGTAAGTAGCATGATTGCCCTGCAGCGACACCCGGAACTTTCCGTACGAATAGTTTACAATGCCTAGCATTTCGCGGAAGTTAGCTCCGAACGGATGCGCCAGCGGCTGGTTGTAATGCCCGTAATTGAGAAGCGAAGATCGCGAAGAATAAGTATATGGCCTCGCAGTATTAAACTCCCCTAACAAACTCAGGTTCTTCACCTTAAAAACATCAAAACTCCTTAAGCCCACCTGTACCCCATACTTATTTGCCCAGTAACCTGAACGCGAAAAGAACTCGCTGGCAGTGAACTCATCCAGCATAAACTGCCCGTAAGCCGTTAGGTTCTTTGCGAACTTATACTTGCCGTTGAATCCGAGCAAAGCATTATCCGGCGAGCCATTATAACCCTCAACAGTACGCAGGAAAATAATAGGCGTTATATAGCTCAGGTCAAAACCCCTTCTGCCCGTGTCATCTCCACTCTGCCAGATAACCGACTCAAAGAATCCCAGGGAAAGCCGCTTATTCACATTCCAGTCGAGGTAATGGAACACGCCCCACTTTTTACGGTAGCCATTCTCATAAGATAATTGCGGAGAGTTCAAATCCTGGAACTGCGCCCAGATGTTGACGTACTTAACATTTCCAAGGGTGGTAACTACTTTTAGAAACGGGTAGTTAGCTGCAACATCCGACAAAAGCATTGACCTATAACCATCGCCTATGAAGTTCTTGTCCTGGCCAAGAGTAAAAGAAAAATGTTTATTCGGCGTATAATTGATCAAGGCAGATGCCCATGCCCAGTCTTTCGTATTTCTCGCAGGGCCAAATTTGTCATTCACCAGCCCGGGGATAATACTCCGTGAATTAATAAATGTATTCATATACTGAGGAAAAACCGACTGGTTTTCATACGCACTGGTGTAAAAACTTACCGTTTTCCCAATATTCCCCTGTACCTGGAAACCCCGCGTGTTCAGCCAGGTAGTACGATGATGTTCAACATCTCTTCCGATCTGAAAATCTGGAAGAAAATCAAGGGATAAGCTGTAATCTTCTTTCTTCATCTCAACCAGGTGCTCCTGGAAAAGCTTGCGGTAAACCCATGAACGCCTTACAGAATCATGCTCCATTTCCGTTATGCTGTCCAACAGCCTGAGGCTTACAGCATCGCCTAACATAACAGGCTTTATGGACGTATGAAGATTGCTGTCGGGAGAGTAGAGTTCGGCATTGATCTGCTGATATAAATCGTAACTGTATGGGTAAGTTTTGATTTGCGCAGAGCTGTTGACCGCAAACAATGATCCCGCTATCAGCAAGAATAACAGTTTCTTCATAGATTATCCCTGTACAGCTACCTGGTCCAGCTCCTCATAAATAGAATTGTTGCTGATAAACTCAGGAACAATCTCTTTCATTTTTATCACAACCTGCCTGTCGTTACAGTCCTTGCTGAACGCAATCAATCGTTCAATATGCTTGCACACCTCCTCAAAATCGTACGTACGTACTTTTGCGATCATGATCTTCTCATGGTGAGTAGGAACAGTATTCTCCATATCGTTCAGCAGTTCCTCATAAAGCTTTTCGCCCGGACGCAAGCCTGAGAACTCGATGGTAATGTCCTGGTTAGGCACCAGTCCCGACAAGCGGATCATCTTCTTGGCAAGCTCATAAATCTTAACCGACTTGCCCATATCAAAAATAAATATCTCCCCGCCTTCTCCCATCGAACCTGCTTCCAGAACCAGCTTACAGGCTTCTGGTATGGTCATGAAGTAGCGGGTAATGTCCGGATGAGTAACGGTAATAGGGCCTCCGTTCTGTATTTGCGCCTTGAAGCGAGGTATAACAGACCCGTTCGAGCCCAATACATTTCCAAACCGCGTAGTAATAAATTGCGTTACCGGATTATTGTTGGCATTCAGGTGGCTTAGACCATTATTGTAAACAATCCCGGAACGTCCGAATGAATGATACAGTGATTGCACATAAATCTCCGCGATGCGCTTGGATGCGCCCATCACATTGGTAGGATTCACAGCCTTATCGGTAGAGATCATCACAAATTTCCGAACGCCATGCTTCACAGAAAGATCCGCAATAGTCTTGGTACCTAATACGTTGGTGCGGATAGCCTCAGCGGGATTATGTTCCATAAGCGGAACGTGCTTATAGGCCGCAGCATGATATACGTAATGAGGCTTAAAGGTATCAAACAGCAATTGCATACGGCTGTAGTCCCGAACATCACCGATGAACGCATGAAAGACATTTTCCAGATTTTTATCCTGTAATTCAAGCTGTAGGTCATGCAAAGGAGTTTCCGACTGATCATTCAAAATGATCATCTGCGGAGAAAACTTTGTTAACTGCCGTACAATTTCGCTGCCAATAGATCCGGCTGCACCCGTAACCAGCACCCGTTTTCCTTTAATCTGGCTGCTAATGATGTCATTGTTAATTTCAATCGGATCCCGCTCCAGTAAGTCCTCTATCTTGATATTTTGGATCTGCCTGGTATTGATATGCCCGTTTACCCAGCTAGGTACCGGCGGTAGAGTCAAGACTTTAATATCGTTCTCCAGGCAAAAGTCAACGATCCTATTCTTCCTTTCAGGAGTAATGTTTGCAGCAATCAACAGGTCATTAATTTCATCCGGAGCAGTTAAAAGCTTGAGCTCATTTGAGTGAAATATCTTGACACCATCTATAACCTTGCCGGTCTTACGATCATCGTCATCAACAAAAGCAATTACCCGCATATTCACATTTGGGTCATGGTCCAGCGTGCGCTTTAATGCAATTCCAGTCTCCCCTGCACCGTAAATAACTACCCTGCGCTTATCCAGCTTCATGTTCTTGATATACATAAAGAAGTACTTCACCAGCACCCTATAGGTAATCATGAGGACAAAACTCGACAAGCCGGTTACGATTACGACTACATTTGAAATAATCGGAGCTTCGTTAAAAGCTAACAAAACCAGATTGGCTACAATAAACAGCCCGTTACTGATAGAAATACTGAACAATATCCGGAAAGAATCCTGTGCACTGGTATAGCGCACAATGCCTGCATAAGTCTTGGCAGCAAAAAACACGAGGCAGTTAATCAATAAAAAAACGAGC